>CADCHQ010000001.1 GCA_902801325.1 uncultured Bacteroidales bacterium
ATTCTTTGAGCCTTCCAGCAGAGGAGGTAATGTCAGCCTGTTCAACAAATGTGTTGAGGTGTCTGATATAGTCAAGTTCTCGGAACAGAGGATAAAAGAGATTAACCAGTTTAAAGGCTATAAGGATAAGCTGTTTATCCAGACGCAAGGGGCAAAGGGTTTGAGCTATCGCTTGAGTGGCGATTGGAAGCATTTGGAACCTGTTGCAAATGAAAAAGTGGTGGATACTGCAGGTGCGGGTGACTGGACAGCGGCTGCTTTGATTAATAATTTGTTCAAAGACAAAGTAATGTTTGGAATATGCAATCTCTTAGAATCATACTTAGAAACAGCTCTGAAAGAAGCGCAGAAAGTAGGTGCTGAGAGTTGCTCTTATGAAGGGGCGCGTGGCATGATGCAGCAATGAAACAACTAAAGGACGGAGATATAGATGAAATAACAGCGATAATCAATATGAGACCAAGAATGAAAATCTATATTTAAACTCCAATTGAGGAGTTTTTCAATTACTTGTTGTTAGTTTGCACTTGCTTGTTGAATTCGCAGCACGTTTACAAAAGTTTAAAACGATAAATATTCAACGTTTCCGTTTTTTTCCAGAATCCACGTCGCCACTTTCCTATCGTTTAGAATAAAATAGATTGATATACAAGAAGTTGCAAATACCAAGGTTACCCATTATACTTAAAAACCATTATTCACTCACCTTTCCATTTACACTGTTTTAACTTGGTGTTTGGTTTTTACTGCTTGCATAACTTATAGGGCAAGAATTTGTCAAATATACTTGGCATTACTCCCGATTTAGTATAACTTTGCAGTAGGAAACGAAATCATTGAAAATGAAGCACACAAGCGCCTACAAATTCTGCTTTATAATAATCACATTCTTTTGCTTATCTTGCGATGGTGGAGATAAAAAGCGTACAACCCCTTGTCCGCCACTACGACCACTGGTGGCACTCGCGAAACCACCGCATGCGTGCCTACTACATGCTGGGCTGTGCCTACCGCGACCAGGGCGAGGCCCCTGCTGCCATACATTATTATCATATAGCTACCGAAAAGGCTGATACCATCCATGCCGATAGCGCTACGTATGCCACCCTCTTTCGTATATATGGTCAGATGGCATTAATATACGAACAGCAGAATATGCCGAAAGAAGAAATAGAGACTCTGAACAAACTCTCTAAATACGCATCACTGGCGCACGACACTTTGACCAGCATTATGGGAGAAGAAAGAAAAGTGGTTGTATATTCCCAAATGGATGACACGGCAAACGTCCTTCGGTTGACAGAAAGCGTGAGCCAGCAATATCTGAAACTCGGATTCGCCCAAAAGGCAGCACGAACGTTTCCAACAGCAATATATGTATGCTTGATAAACAAGGACTATGCACGCGCACGCCAATACATGGACTTCTTCGAAAAAGAGTCCGGACTATTTGATGAGGCGGGAAACATAGAAAGTGGACGTGAACAATATTATTACAGCAAAGGATTATACTTTATGAGTCAAGGAGAAATTGACTCTGCTGAAATATGCTATCGAAAACTCATTCCATGCGGATATTTGTACGAAGCCTATAAGGGGCTGCTTTCTGTTTATGAATCAAGGAATATTAACGACTCCATAGCCAAATATATAGAACTTACCGAACAGGCATTGGAACAATGGATGGCCAATCAACAGGGGACAGCCATAATACAGTCTTCTGCCATGTATCGGTATGAAAGAAACCGTAATGCAGCGATAGTAAATGCACGGAAGGCAGAACAAACAGGATATTTAAGCCTATTTATCCTACTTAGCGCGATAATCCTCTATGGATATGCCAGGAAACGGCTTCAAGAAAAAGAAACGAAGATAAAGCAGATGTATAAGGAATATACAAATGCCATAAATGAGTATGAACAACTGAAGGAAGAGTTTCAAACTCTAAAGCATAATTATGACTACTCAAATAATTCGTCTGATACAATAAGGCTGCTAGAGAAGAAACAAGAAAGAATAGAATACTTAGAAGGGCAAATAAAGACTTATCAATCTAATCTTAAGACGCTGTCGTATGCAAAAAGGGAAAAGTTACTTAAAGAAAATGAAATAGTTGCATACTTTATTGGGAAGACCACAATCACTCCTAAATGGAGTGCACCAAAAGAGGACAAATGGCGTTGCCTGACTACTACTTATGCTCAATACATGCCACTTGTCTCTGCACGTATGGGAAATTTCCAACTATCAAGACAGGAACGATTCACATGCATTCTCACTCACCTTGAATTTGCTTCAAGTGACATCGCCATGCTATTAGAAACAAGCGTTTCCCGAATCTCAAATGCCAAGAATGACGCGAGCGTAAAACTCTTTGGTGAAGGAAATGGTAAACAGCTTCGAAAAAGGCTTATCAGCATCGAATGTGAAAATGATGTGAAAATTTCTACTAACGCGTAAGTTACAGACATTTACAACGAAAAATGTGAAAACGATGTGAAATATCCACATCGTTTTTTTTTGGTATCATCGCCGGCAATGCCCTAATTTTGTGGCTGAGATTTCATATATGTTTAATTTTTATAGCTTTTACCAAGATGAAGAAAAAAATGTTTATGTCTTATTGCGTGTTTGCTAACAGTTACATTCATGTTTGCCCAGACTGGAAACGGAGGAAATGACTCTCCCATTCCATTTAAGGTTATCAATACTGGCGGGCAACATGACCCCTTCCCCAAATCCCCCATTCAGATTCCCGAAGTCTACCTAAATGGCGACACACTTACCTTCGACAACACCATCGAGGGCTGCGAAGTGCGTCTACTGGATGCTAATGAAAACGTTATTTTTACCGATTCCATCGAAGAAAATCAGATGGATCTGACATTCCCAAGTAGCCTCTCTGGAACTTATGAACTTCAAATAATATGTGGAAGCATAACTTTCTATTGCTACATTGAATTATAATAAAAACAAACTATAATCAAAAAAAATGAAGAAAAGCATTTATGTCCTTCTCCTCGGCATGTTAATGACAGCATGTAGCGAGGATTCAGACTTAGCTCTTATCAACGAGAGCATGCAAAAAGACCCTGCAGCACAACTTGCAGAAGATTTCTTCCTATCTGTGCATCCAGACAAGACTCGTACATCAAACAAAGGCTTCGTTGTTGATGCCATTGAGCGTCAGATATATCATGCCGTAGGCGATACGGTGCTTCCCGTTGAGGTCACCCGCGCGGCAATAGACGACTCTCTTGCATTTGAAATCCAAACTATTACTTTTCACACCGGCGACCAGCAAGGCTATGCCGTGGTATCGGACGATGAGAGACTAAAAACCGTATATTATTTCACAGAAAACGGACAACTAGTAGATACTGCAGAAATTGCACCCTTAAAAGAAATAATAGACAGCGTTCCACTTTATGCCAGACAAGAAATAGGAAAGCAATATCTTAAAAATGTTACAAGGGGAATAATTGGCAATTATCCACAAGGTAGTATTGTTTCGACAAGATGGTCATGGGAGTGGCCTTTTAATCTATATGCTAAGGCCTGTAATTGTAATATTTGCAGCAACAATAAATACCAAGGTCATAATCCCATTGGTCATGCCAATGTTGCTGTAGCACAATTGATTGCACACTGTGGCAAATTTACAGGAACATATTATGGGAATAAAAATATTAACTTTGCATCCCTATATCCAGACAAATCATATTATGCAAATCAGTCAAATAGCGACACTGCAGTTGTTAGGATAGCTCAATTCTTCCATGAGATTGCACTTTGTACACAGACCCAATTTGATTGTGCTGGAACAAGGACCCACCCAAAAGCTGTGTATCGATATTTATGTGATTTGGGATATAATTGCACTTACGCTGAAGAATCATCTGTTAATCATAACCGCATAGTTCAAGAAATAACTAATAACTTACCTCATTTCATTGCAAGTAGTAGTTATGCATGGCTTATAACTGGTGTAAAAACAGAGGGTAATTATGACTACTACTTTTGCAACTGGGGTAATAATGGTGAAAGTGACGGATGGTCCATCTCACATCCTTTTATGAGGCCGAATCCCAATGGATTAACCGATTACATTACATATTCAGCCCCATTTAGTAGTATTTATATTAACTCTTTAAATTGATTCCACATGAAAAAAAATCTATTTTTTACTATTATTACATCCATTTTCGTTATAACGAGTTGTGAGAACAAAGAGGAGATTTATCCTTGGCCTGCTGACCCTTGGTATACATTTAATACCGAAATAGCAGATACAGTTCTTTCTGCTGACCAGCATCAGTTTACAATTGAAATTACGCCAATGGAAGATGCCCAAATACAGGATTGGGAACATATCTTGATTAATGGAATTTGGGATGAGTCATTACCCGGAGAGGATGACAAATGGCTTATCAATTCGGGTGATTGCAGTTGGATTAAATTGGAGAAATTGAAGAAAAATGGAAAAAGTATTATTCAAGTAACCATGAATTCCAACGAGACCAGTGAAAGACGAGGAATAAGATTCTATGTATATACAAAAGTTAAGAAACTATATGCTCACTACTGCAGCCATGAAATTAAAATCTGGCAAAATGGAAAAGAGGAGAAAGAAGGACCATTCGAAGTGAAAGTTCGCTACAAAGGACAAATCCATCGTTCCATGGCCACATTGGATGAAAACGAACATATCGTATATGAAGATGCTGATTTTTCCGCCTTCATGAAGGAACTGGCACAACGCGGCGGAATTGAGGCCATCGCACGTGAGAATGGAATCATCGACTATTATGACAAAGACGATGTGGAGGCGGTTGCTGCTATACAACGCATGATGGAACCAATAAATGATTTTTCCGCCATTGAACCAAGATGGTGTTCCTTTGCCACCCGAAGCGATGCCAACCCCTATCGCTATATGAATGCAAATGCGCTGGCTTATTGCGCTTTGTTTGATGACAAGGGATACAAGGACACGCACATCCACCTGAACTTCATGAATCTCACCGACTACTATGACCAGGAAAGGATGAAAAATGTTGGTTTGAATGACAAGGTAACCTCGCTGGCAGTGGCGTACAACGGAAATGACTCCACCATCTGTGCCGTACTCACAGTATGGGAAGATACGGATTATAATTGGTATGATGATGACCGTACCAAGCATCGAATGAGCTTCGTGGCATCGTACAACAACCCGACCATGGGCTGGCGCAACCTGAAGCACGTTCCTTGCCTGACAGGTGGTGATTCGTGGAATGACCGCATATCCTCCATCTCCTTCCATTTCGGGCACTATGGCAGTTATCTGAAAGACTATTGATTCCATTATTCAAATAAATAGTCTATAAATTGGGGCAACCTCTCTAAAAAAGGCATGCCCCAATTTATAGACTACAAACGTTTCATGGGGAAATTTGAACTATAATTAGACGAAGAAAAATTGAAAATGAAAAATTTATCACGAATCATGGCAATTTTTTGCCTTTTGCTCTCGTTATGCTCTTGTGAAGATGAAGCAAACCAGTCTTTGGACTTACCCAGGACGTCGGCGAACCCTCATGCCATATCAATGGAACAAGCTTTAGCCTCATTACAAGATTTCATGGCAACTCCGTCTGTCGGGATTACACGTGCAGCCAGAGACAACCGCCGTATTGGCGATGTATATGCAGTTGAATACAAACAGAACATTCTGACACGTTCGTCACATGTCCTGAACCCAGATGTTGAGAATCTTGTCTATGTCGCTAATTTTGAAAATGAGCAGGGATTTGCCATTTTGGCAGCTGATGACCGAATAGGGGAGGATGTTCTTGCCCTCGTTGACAGTGGGATGCTACGTCCCCGTATTATAAAAGATCCAACGCTAGCACAAATAGATTTTGAACGCCCCATCTACAAAAACTATCCTTTAACAGGCCCTGGATTATATTGCGATTCAACAGAACAAAACGAAATGTTCCTAAATCCTAATACAATCAACTTATATGATGAGGAAGCAAACGATACTCTAGTTGGAAATTTTGGTCTTGACGAGGAGGACACCATTATCGACTGGAAAGGGAATATCATTGACAAGGGAGGAGAAGCATTTAACCCAACAGAGTCTACATTGAAGTTTATTGTCGGATTAGTTTATAAATATACCATAGACAATATTGAGTCACAATTAATTGATGACCATGGCAGTAGTAGTACAAACACAAGAATTGTAACTACATATTCTGATTGGAATTGTATTGATTATGTTACTCCCATACTATGGAGATATGAGAAATGGGGGCAGGGGGCTCCCTTTAACGATTTATACCCCAAAAGAAGAAAATTTGTTCTTGTAGGGAAAAAGCAAAAAGCACCTGCAGGGTGTTTCCCGTTAGCAATATCCAAGGTAATGACTCATTTCAAATTTCCTCATCTCTTTTCTTACAATAATTATACGATTGACTGGAATAGTCTGCATTATACATACTTTCCTTATAGTATAGACGAAAAGAATTCAGCCGCATCCCTACTTAAAGGGATTAGCGAAGGGACTCACTCAATATATTTTTACCAAGGAACATTTACACTACCAGTTTGTGCAATAAATTTCATGAGAAATATTGGTTTCAATAATGTTAAACGACATAATTATACATACTCAAGAATCACTTCCTCATTAAAAAATGGCTGTCCTCTAATTATTTGGGCTATGCCAAACACCCAAATCAGGAAAAGCCATGCGTGGAATATTGATGGATTTGAAACAAGAGTAAGAAATATAATCACAAAAAAATATATAAATGGTGTCCTAAAAGAAGAAATTGCCAAACCCGACACAAGTCAAATGGTACATTGTGATTTAGGGCAATATGGATTGTATAATGGATATTTCACCTCGGGGATATTTAGACTAAATGGGGAAGATGTAGAACTTGATAACTCAAATATTGTTGGAAAAAGCCACACCAATTATAACACCTATATAAGAATTATCACATATAATAAGCCTGATTAAGTTTTGTATTGGCACACAGAATTAGCAACATAAATCACATTGTATGAAAAAGATTGCAATACTCCTATCTTTTATTACAGCGCTACTGTCGTCATGTAACCTCAACAACTCAGGATTCCCTAAAAAGGTGCAGTTCGGAGGGGCTGGCGGAACAAGGGTGGTAGAAGGGGACGAGACGCCCGTGAGCTTCAATATCACGGATTATAACGGAAAGGGGAACGGAATGAACGAATTATGGGATACCATCTATGGCGACAGCTTCCGAGATTCCATACGGGTCTCCTACCTTTGGCTTACGGCATCGGGGTCACTGCGAAACAATAAAATCACGATTACTGCAGAGCCCAATACGTCACCGAAGAATCGTACGCTATTCATCCATGTTGGCGTACCAGCCAATTTCGAGCCTGTGGATATTAAAGTAGTACAGGCTGGAGGAGGCTTTTGAGGCTCCGTTTAAGGGCTGACTCCTTTGTGAGACGTTGTCCTTTCCGTCGGATTTTAAAAAAGAAAAACACCGATGAGATGGGGGAAAATGAAATTGTGTCATTTTTCGTCACTTTTTATTTGGTGAAAAACCACACAATATCGTAATTTTGCAACAAATCTAAAACAAAAAAACTGAAGAATTATGAAAAAGATGATTCTTTCATTGTGCCTGCTTGGCATGAGTATGACAGGATGGGCACAGGAGAACGGAGTATTTGTCTCCGTAGGTGTTGGAACACAGGCAACCAGCAAGGCCTTTCGCGGGGCAGATGTCTCGATGCAAGCTGGTTATAACTATAAGGGATTGGACATCAGCGCCCAAATTGACTATTATGGGAACCATTGGGGACGTGACGCTTACACTGGTCTGACATACGAGGAACAGGGAGACAACGTTTTTATTATAAATAACATGAACAACAAGCGCAGTAAGTCGTACACGACCCTTCGTTTGAACCTTGGCTATGACCCCTTGCGTTTCATACGCGGCAACTGGCGCCACCACTTGCGCCCCTATGTGGGGTTGGGCTACTCGGTGATGCATGAATCGAGCAACTGGGATTATAAGTCGGAAGACTTTCATAAATTAGAGTGTATGGAATGGAATGACCGGGGTTTTGAACTGACCTTAGGCATTGCCTACGACTTCAACATCACCCGCCACTGGGCCCTGGGAGCATTCATCGAAGAGTCCCTCCTCATCCGCGAACAGGATGTGATGGGACTGCGTACGCGGTATTCCTTCTAAAGGGAAATACCACAGAGCAACTGACAGGCTTCGGGGTGGCTTTCCCATTAGGAAAATAGCCCTAACCCAGCACCTTCGACATACCCCCAATATGTGCCCACCATATTGGGGGTATATGTTGCTGGCATTTCGTAACTTTGCCGTGAAGAATCAAAACAGCAAATGACATGATTGATGTATCAGTATTTCGGAACTTTTGGGACATGACGCCAACCGCATGGGGCGCCTTTGTGGAGCAAGGCTACAAACCCGGACCTACCATAACACACACGGCTACATCGTGGTGCTTCGCACGGGTGAAGAGATGCGCATGATCCGTCACCTCATGGCGCATGACTCCACTGCCGAAACCAAGAACGAAACCGATACACTTTTCTCCGTTCCGTGAGTTCCCGCGTACGCATGAGAGGTTTGTTAAAACGAGTGTAAGGATGTGTATGTGTAATGGTTAATGGTTATTGGTTAGGGGTTATTGGTTAGGGGTGATTCAAAAAATAAAAAATAATTCGTATCTTTGCATTAAATATCAAGGAAAACCATGAAGAAGTATTGCATCCTGTGCTGCATATTCGCCCTACTGCTTACTGCTTGTTCGGGTTCGACGGTTCAGCTGCCGATTTCAGGCACAATATCAGCCTTATTTAGCACAAATTTGCCTCCAGTCAAGTTTTGTCAATTTTTTTAACAATTAAAATTTGGAGCATAATTCCATATTTCTGAACTTTGCATGCGAAATATGGCAAAGATTATCATATATATTTAAATGCGGTTACGAGGACGATTTTTCTAAACATACATACTTACACATTATGAAAAAAACATTAGCAACATTATTATTGTTGTGCCTGAGCTTGACGGGTTGGGCACAGCGAGTTCAAAACCTCTCATTAGAGGGATTGGGAGCCAGCGGCTCTGTGGGAATGGTTTACGACACGAGGTTCAAGGGAAATGACGGATTCGGCTTCCGTATCGGAGTAGGCTATTGCTTCAGCCAGTCGGAATACACAGCATTAGTGAAAGCCAACGATTGTAATCTGCATGCTATTACATTTCCCTTGGGCGTCAACTATCTGCTGGGGAAGAAGAAGCACAAGTTGGAAATAGGACTCGGCGCAAGTTTGGGATACTACAGCAAGCAAACTGGTGATAGTTGGCAATATGTCTGGGACCCCTTCAGTGATGACGAGCCAGGCGACTCCTTCGGTTACTTCATGTTTGCCGAGGTGGGTTATCGCTATCAGCCCGTGCAGGGACTGATGTTACGCGTCGGCCTCACTCCTTCGTGGAACTTCGGTGACAAGTATGGCCTCGACCGCCAGTGGTATTATCCCTATATTGGCATCGGGTATTCGTTTTAAGTTATGAAGCTAAAAGTATTGTTCTTCATATTATTCAGTATTGCAATCATATCCTCCTGTTTCAAGGAACCGAAGGGGTTTCCAGACAAAATTGTCTTTGGACCAGAAGGCGAGGAACGCGTATACACAGGATATGAATTTGGGGCTATAGAAATAACACATCCTACTAAGGGAATTTGTTTAATGTACTCAGACCGATATGGATACGAACACCCAGAGGACACTGCCCGACTGGCTGTTGAATTTGATTGGCTGAGGGTCACAGGGAATTATCCCTATGGCAAATCCCTCACCATTTCTGTAAAACCTAATACAACTGGGAAGAAAAGAGAATTTGTGGTGTGGCCTATTCAAGACGGTTGTAAAAGCGCTGGTATTAGGGTTATACAAACAGGGGGACTTTAAAATAATAAATAAATAATCCTGACGAGCCAGGTAACTCCTTCGGTTAATTCATGTTTGCCGAAGTGGATTATATGTCTCATTAGTACGTTTAGGAGACAAAAAGATACCTATTTCTAGATAATAGCATAAAAGATGAAATCAATGCAAGTTCCTTTGTTGCAGCCCTTTTGTGCCAACTGCTGAAATCCCCTAAATTTACAGTATGGTCCCAAATTCTCTTGTTAGATACAATACAATTCTTTTTCCCCGTTGCCATTTTGAGCTCTTGGATGTCTCAAATTCTTTCTTCTCATACAAGATAAATGAGTCAACCCTTTGAGCTGGGTCATACTTGTATACCCTTCCCGAGAAGACACAGATGGCACGGAGGAACACAGCAAAAGGAATGTCTGGATTAAGATGATGAGAACGGATGAGCGCGGCCCTGATATAGGCAGTTTCGTATTCGTGTTCCATGTTGTTGAGAGCTGTTAGAATTGCCGTCTTCAACGCTTGTTTGTCATCGGCAATAAGGATGTCATCAATGCTCAACTCTTCTTGTAAAATGGTTCTGCGTCCGTGCTTACCTTTCGTGTTGGTAAGAGCATTCTTCGCGGCTTGCGTCAATTCAACATCTTCAGCTTCCTTTATCGGCTTAGTCCACTCCGTCTTCTTGTCAAGTGCATTTGCCACACTTGTTTCCACAAGTTTCTCGAATACAGCCTTAGCGCTTTCACGTAAATAGGAAATCTGTTTGGCACCTAGGCTGACCTTGCTCAGCGCCATTGCGCTCTTTGGCAGTCCGTGGTCATAGCAAACATAGTACAATGTACACATCAACAAGGGATTGCTACCAGCATGGATTTGGTCACGAACTTTGACGAAAATCTCCGGCAATGCTTGTATGGCTGACAACATGATTCTCTTTGACAGAGTCGCAAGTTCATCAGCGGAATGTCCTTTTCCAAAAGTGAATACTGCCATCTGGACAAAGGACGGTAGCGACTCCCAAAACTCCTGGGCGGTCACATAGGGAACATAGATGTGTTCGTCATCTTCCTCACTCAGGTCCTTGTCTGATAAGCTAAACTCCCGTATCAGGAACTGCTCTGATAGGTCAGGGGTATCTTTCTCCTCTAAAGTTTCTGTGTACACACCAAATCTCAGATAGCCCTTCAGTCCCATCAGTTCGTCAACGACCCGACTAGCTGCGACTGCTCTTTCATCAGCAGACAGCACTTCTTCAGAATCGGGTGCAAGCAATTTGCGGCATTCGACAAGAACGTATGTCGGCACAAAGCTTACTACCATCTTGAATATACGTTCAAGACTGCTGAAGTCGTTGCGCTCTACCTTCATCATTTCCACGAAAAAATGTGAGTATTCATCTGGATGCTCCTGGTTCCATGAATATACTCTTTCCATTGCCTCTCTCATGGCATGCTTTTGGAAATCTTCAAAGGGTCTCATCTGAAAAGTATGATTATGAATAATACAATAACGTGTTACTTATTTGCCAATAGTTTGAGAAGCATCTCTGTCTTCTGTTCCTCTGTCATGTTCTTGACATCTTCCTCGGTCACCTTTGGCTGTAAGTCTAACAACTTGTTGTTGTACTCGAACATGGTTTCCAACGGATATTGGGCGATGTATCTTTCTGTAATGGTCTTGTCGGTCGCATGCCCCATACTCTGTGAGATATACCTGTCCTCCACTTTGGCATGAGTGAGGTTCGTTCCGTAAGAATGTCTGCACCATGTTCCCGACGGACGGACTTCCCAATGCAAGACATCCTCGCAGATTTTGATGACACGATCTTGTACATTTGAGTTTTCCTGAGAGATACGCTTGCGTTTGTCGGCCTTATGTGTTGCACCTTGCAGAATATCTGGGAACACGAAGCCATTGAGTACGGGTTCTGCCGCTATTTCATCAAAGATTCTCTGTAATGGTTCAATGATGGGGATTATTACTTCACCGCCACCTTCTGTGCGATTTCTGGTCTTCACTCGTTTGAATTTGAACGCTTTCCTACCAGAGTCGAAATAGAATTTCGAATACTTAAGTTCGGCTGCATCGGCCATATTGAAACCGTTACACAGGTATTGGACAAGGAATAATCCCAATGAGTAATGGGCTTTTTCGGAATAGCCTTTCTTCCATTTGTCAGGATAGCGTTTCTCGATGAATACCCGATACAATTCTGTCATCTGCTGGACATTCAGGTAGTGGTCCTTCCTTGTGTCGCCGACAGGTATCGCCACGAGCTTCTTTTTCTTGACATTCGAAAATGGATATTCTTGGTTGGTTAGATAGCCCCGTGACACGCATTCATTCCAGACTGCGCGACAGTTTCGGAGATAAAGGCCTCTTGTTGCCTCTCTTATCTGACCGATTAACTCACCATTCTCGTTCAGCACACCATTTTGCATTCCGTTACTCCAGTATTCAATATCTTCCTTCCCTACCTTAAAACCACTAATCGGTCTGTCCCAAAGAATCTTTTGGAAAGACTTCATGGCGCACTCGTATGACTCGGCTGTGGTATATTGCTCTCCATTGTTGTTGGTCCGGAAGAAATTGATCCTGTCTTGCCACACGCTGAAAAAGGAAGCCTCCTTGGAGGTGTCAACACCAGTGATGGCAGTCTTTATTCTATCGAGCGTCAGACTATTTCCCAGACGCTCAATTAGCTCCACTTGCGCCTCAAAGATGGCATCAAATTCCAATTTCTTTTCGTAGAGTTCTGAGCGGACAGCCTTGGCGCTGAGGTTACAGACCTTCGCAAAATCTTCCCCCGTGAACTCGCCAGCTACGAAGTTGTACCACGACTTTCTGTCTATGGTATAGCGCATTGCGACGGGAAACGTGCTCCTGTCTTTCTTCGGATGACGTTTGTCAAGGATGAGCGCATAGGTGCAATTCCTAAATCGTGCGCTCTTGTAGGTTGTGTCTAATTTCTTTGCCATTTTAAGTCAATAGTTTGGAGGTCTCAACTTCACCCTTTTCTCTATTTCGGGAAAACAATGGGAAAACAAAGTCTCTCATTTCCTCCCAAAACCCCGTGTTTTCCAATGCTCTTCGGGAAAACAATGGGAAAACAGAGACGTTTTGATACAGGGTTTTATGTGATATCATAAACTGCTGCAAAAATAGTAACTATTTGGCAATCAACCAAACTTCTGATATTAAAAAATCACAAAATATCATTCTGTCTTACTCATAATCTGGAGGTCCTAGGTTCAAGCCCTAGCTGGTCCACGATAAAAACAAAGGAGTTACGAGAATTCGTGACTCCTTTATCATGTTTATATAACCATTAGGTTATTTGTTTAATCCTTGAATGCGCCTGCATTGTAAGAGATTTTATCTGTTTTGATATTTCTTTGTTGTGATTGAGCCATCAGCGTGACGCTCCTTTACCATATATATTTGTGATGATTTAACAGGAGAATCCATTTGTTGTCCTTGCAAGTTATAATAGGTGCGAGTAACAACTCTCTTGTCTTGGCGCGAGTCAGCAATGGCTGTCACATCATCCTCCACACCTTGGAACGAAGAAGCAAAATCAGGTAGATAATAACCCAAGTGAGGCGGTTGGTTGTAGGCACAATTCTGCCACGCGACAGCCATGCGATAAGTATGGTCGTGCATCAGTGTCGGCACTCTAAACTTCGTAGTTGAAGTACTGCTGACAATATATAACTGCGAAGGGTCATTGCTATTCCACCATACTACTTCCTCACGCCAGTCGCCGAAGAGATCGGCCTGAAGGCAAGGTGTGGCCTTCGTCCCGTTGCATGAAGAGGGAGTCATACCCAATGCCGAAAATGTCCTTTGACTAGAAGCCGTCGCAAAGACACCCAACTCTGTTGCAGCACCACTAGAAGACCACTTTGTAATGGTCGTGCCATCGAGCAGTTCATCATACACATCACCATCCCAGTATATGCGGAAGTTCATAGACGGTTTCTGTGAACCCACTTCTCTGCCTGTGATGGCATTAAAGGGATTTTGATTGCGACTTCCCTTGTCAAAGCCACCGTAAGCCGACCAAAACTCATAACCACGATTACTCGTAACGATGTCTGCGGCTAATCCACGACCATTATCGGCTCCTTCTTGCCCACCTTTCCATAAGATTTCTCCCGTAGCAGCATCATGTAAGTCCCAAGCATATTCGCCTTTTTCCTCATGAATGTCAAAGAGTTCCAAACCCGGACGATCTGGGTTCATGTCTCCCAGATGAATGGCATCTCCATGTCCGAAGCCTACTGCATAAAGCATCTTACCATCGTTGTCAAGTGCTGCTGAGCCCCAGATTATCTCATCACAACCATCTCCATCCACATCGGCAACTGATAGGTTGTGATTACCATTGGCGTACATGGTATTTCGACCCATTCCCGCTGTACTGGCAGCGGGCGTATAGGTTGTAGTCTTACCGCTGGAATCCCGCAACTTGTAACTTGTCTTCTTGTCTGAACTATGTAGCCAGCGAGTCCTCAGTTTCTCGCCATCGAAGTCCACTGCCCATAGATAGGCAAAGGTGTAGTAGCCACGACACATTACCGCTGAAGGCCGTTCGTCCTGACCTGCCAGATAAGCCACACAAGCCAAATAGCGCTCACCACGATTGCCGTAGCCAGCATAATCGCTCTTGCCACTTCGGTCATCCCAGTTAAAGGAACCCGAAGCCTCGCTCAACGATGCCGTTGCATTGCGGTTTGGATAATAGGCTATGGTATGAATGGCCTTGCCTGACAGCCCCTCGAACACCGTCAGGTATTCCTGTCCACCATCGATGCGTCCGTTTGAGTTACGCCAGTCCTTCGTATTGTCTGCATTCCGTATCGAGATCAGGTCGGCAACCTTATTGACATACGTTCCCTCGGAATCCATAGAGCCAGGAGCGGTCTTGCATACCAACTCTGCCTTTCCATCCTTATCAAAGTCATAGACAAGGAACTGCGTGTAATGTGCTCCGGCACGAATATTCACTCCCAAATCTACACGCCACAGTTTTTCGCCAGTAAACAGGCGATAGCAATCTATATACACATTACCCGTGTAACCATTCTGGGAATTGTCCTTCGAATTACTAGGATCCCACTTCACAAAGAGCTCATATTGCCCATCGCCATCCACATCACCCACCGAACAGTCGTTAGGTGAATATGTGTAGTCTCCACTTTGATTACTTGCAGCGGCAGGGCGGTCGAGTTGTAACAGATGATACCCTCGTTTGTTGAATGATACGGGAGCAATAGTGTCTGCGGGAACTCCATTCTGCAGGGTTACCAATTGGAACTCCGTTGTAGCGTTTGAACTTACTCGTTTGCTTGTAGCATTGCGAATGGTGTCGCCAACAACTGTTCCATCTTTGAGAACCAAGAACGAGGTATGCTCGTTGTCACTGCCAAGCAGTCGCCATGTTAGGAACGTTGAGCTCGCCAGTGTATTGATTGCCACGAAACCACGGTCTAACCTCTCTTGCTGAGAAGCTGACGTGTTGGGGGTCTGTGCTGTCGTGTTTATGGCTATCAGAGCCAGAAGTGCAGTTAGTAATTGTCTCATTGTATGATAGGATAATGTCATTCGTGCTACAAAATTACGGAATATATTTGAAATATCGTTGTACTAATATAACATCTGGATGAAAAAATATAACATAAGCATCAGCAAGGTGATTAGTCAGCATATACGTGCATCTTTTAGATGCATTTTTTGTCGTGTCTGCTTTTTTTCTTAACTTTACGACCAAATTCTAATAAATGATGTCATGAAGAGACTTTTCGGACTTTTGGTATTAATGGTGTGCATCCATTTTGGCGCACAGGCGCAGAGTAAACTTTACCCGCATCTTTTCGACCTTTCAGAGGTAACTCTTGGTGAAGGAATGTTCAAGAATGCATTGCTCTTGAACAACGAAGTACTGATGCAGTATGATATGGACCGTCTGCTTACGCCCTACGTTCGACAGGCGGGCATTGATGCAACATGGGAATCAAAGCATCCCAACTTCCCAAACTGGGGAAGCGGCAATTTCCGTCTTGATGGTCATGTGGGCGGACACTATCTGTCGGCTTTGGCTATGGGCTATGCCGCCAGTGGCGACACACGTCTGAAAGAGCGCATGGAATACATGCTCGACGTGATGGAGCGTTGCCAAAAGAAGTTCGATTCGGATAAGACCGGCCTTTACGGCTACATTGGCGGCTATCCCAACAATGCCCTGTGGACAACGCTTTATAGTGGCAACATGGACACCTTCAACCAATGTCGAGGCCACGTTCCCTTCTATGTGCAGCACAAGGTGTTGGCAGGCCTGCGCGATGCCTATGTCTATGGGGGTAGTGAACGAGCCAAGGAGATGTTCCTGAAGATGTGCGACTGGGTTATAAACGTCGTTGCAAAGTTCAGTGAATCACAGATGCAATCCATACTCGATACCGAGCATGGAGGTGTCAACGAAACACTAGCCGATGCCTACCTGCTTTCCGGCGACAAAAAGTATCTCACTGCCGCCAAGCGCTTCAGTCACAAGACGATGGTTGATGGTATGCAGTCGCTCTCCACAACATTCCTCGACAATCGTCACGCCAATACCCAAGTGCCCAAATACATAGGCTTCGACCGCATCGGACAAATGGACGGAACACGCACATACAAGACTGCCGCATGGAACTTCTGGCGCGATGTCGTACAGAACCGTACGGCTTGTATTGGCGGAAATAGTGTCGATGAACACTTTATGCCCAGTCAGAACACCGACCGCTACATCAATAATCCCAATGGTCCTGAGTCGTGCAACACCAATAATATGTTGAAGCTGACCGAAGACCTCTTCCTCGACCGTCCGGGCAATGCCTCTTTAACGGATTTCTACGAGAAGGCCACCTACAACCACATACTCTCCACCCAGAACCCAACGACAGGCGGATACGTCTATTTCACCTCCTTGCGTCCCCAGCACTATCGCATGTACAGTCAGGTAAACCAAGGCATGTGGTGTTGCGTAGGCACAGGCATGGAGAACCACTCGAAGTATGGCGAATTCATCTATGCCCACATTGGCGACACCCTCTTTGTCAACCTATTCATCAATAGTGAACTGAAGAACGAAACCTTTGGCATCCGACAGGAGACAAACTTCCCCTACGAGCAGAAGTCCTTGCTCACCATCACCAAGGCTGGAAAGTATTGTCTCGCTATCCGCCGTCCTCAGTGGGCAACAGGCAAGGCCTCTACCTATGAATATATACGCAAGGACTGGAAGGTTGGCGAACAAGTGACCATCGACCTGCCCATGAGCCTCAGCTATGAGGAATGCCCCCATCTCTCCAACTATATTGCCTTCCGTTATGGTCCCATTCTGCTTGGTGCCATTACTTCTACGGAGAACCTCACTGGCCAGTTTGCAGGCGAGGGACGCATGGATCATGCCCCCTCACTCGGTGCTCAGATCAGCCTCACCTCAGCACCCATGCTCATCGGCAATCGTGCTGACGTGATCGGCAACATCTACCCCATCGACGCCGAGCATCTGAAGTTTGGCATACGACCTGCCTTGCTCAACAGCGAGCGCTGGTCAAACCTTGTGCTGCAACCTTTCTACACCGTCCATGAGGCACGCTATATGACCTACTTCCAGCAACTGACCGAAGCCGAATGGGAAAAGATTCGTGAGGAGGTGGAAGCCGAAGAGGCTGCTAAGATGCGACTGGAAGAACGCACGCTTGATGCCATCTCCACAGGCGAACAGCAGAGCGATGCAGGACACGGACGCACAGGCAACTTCGGCACAGGTTCCTATCAAGGCGAATACTACATCGACGCCCAGAGTGGCAGATGGTTCCAGTACGAACTGGAGACAAAGGGCATAGTGGACAGAGTCTCCCTGATGGTTCGCTACACTGGTGCCGACAAGGGTCGCACATGCACCATCTCCATCGATGGAGAAAAGTTCCGTGATGTCACCATTTCTGGTACAACTAATGGTTTCTTTAATGTAGAATACCCCATTTCATCGAAGTTTTTGACACGTGGAGATGGTTCGGTTAAGGACACCATCACGGTTCGTTTCACAGCCTCTGGCTCTTCTCCCACACCAGGCGTATACTACATCCGCCTACTGAAGGAGTACGAAGGTTCGAAGCTGAAACACTACACTTTCGTTCCCCAGCAATGGATAAGTGCCGATGCCGCTCGCGTCAAGAGTGTAGCATACACCGCCGACGGACGCATTCAGATCAATGGGGCTTCTGGTTCCAACAACATCGCCCTGCAACTCGATACACGCTACAGCGACAGTTCTTATGTGCGTCCCGACCAGAACCTACTCCTTGTTCGTGGCACGCAATTGCGCACAGGTAGTGGCTACAGTTATCTTTGGTGGTTCAATGGTTGCAACAAGGGTTCACAAGTGGCTCCTACCTACAGCTATCACGCTACAGGTTCCTCCAATCCCTATTACTTTCTATGGGACGTAACGAACAGCGGGCTTGCCGACTATTGGACGGCTAACGAAGAAGACCATATCCTGATTTCTGCCAACAGCAAACCCATGATCACGTGCTTTGGCTTGACTGCCTCCAGCACTTCGGGCACGGCCTATATCGATGATATCGATTTCCTCACAGCCCAAGAAGCAGTCGACCGATATCCTGAACTCTCCAAGACACTTGGCCTCACACCCACACGCATACTTCCTATTAAGAGAGGAAATGCGAAAGGGAAAAAATATGATCTCTCCGGTCGTCCCGTTGGTAAAGGCTACCAAGGCCTCGTTGTCAGTAATGGAAGGAAACAACTGAATTAAGCGATTTAAGACGACCACCTTTTCGGCTCATCGAAAAACAGATTACCAATCAACGAATATTTGGTTATTATCCAACGATTATTTACTTAGCAATCAAGGCACGATGATTGTCAAGTAAATTTCGCAGCATTAATATATCTTCTTGCAATGAACCTTAGGCCTTCTGGATTTGTGCCTTAGGTTCAATTAATTTGCACCTTAGGTTCGATTGTTTTGCACCTTAGGTTCGATTGTTTTGCGCCTTAGGCCTTCCGAATTTGTACCTAAGGTTCGATTCTTCTGCAACACTATTTGATTTCTAAAGAATAATTTGTACCTTCGCCTTCGGTATGACGAACGAGGAGTTTATAAGCCTACATCGGGAAGAGGATGTCAGACGACTGGCATTTTCACGTGCCCCTGAGGGAGTGGACTTGAAATGGTGTCTGCAGCAGATAGAAGGCTGGCAGATAGCACGTCGGAAACTGCCGTCATGGGCCGCGACAGAAGGCATATGGTATCCCGTTAAACTGTCGATGGAGCAATGCTCGAGTGAGGAGACGGCGCGATACAAGGGAAGCCTCGTGGAAAGACTGATTCCCGAAGGGCGGACGTCGATGGTGGACCTGACAGGCGGATTGGGAGTGGACTTCTCTCAACTTGCTCCCCTGTTCCGCGAAGCAACCTATGTGGAAGTACAGCCTCAGCTCATCGAGCTGGCTCAGCATAATTTCCCATTGCTGGGAATTAGAGATGCAACTTGCACTGATAGTTCTTCATTTTTGGACGAGCCAAGCGTAGGCCTTCGGCCGTCCGATTACTTTACGCTTCACTCTTCACTCTTTTTTATTGATCCAGCCCGTCGCGATGGAGTGGGAAGGAAGACGGTCTCCATTCAAGACTGTACGCCTAACCTGCTGGAAATGCAGGACGAACTACTCGCAAGGGCACAATGGGTGATGGTGAAACTCTCGCCCATGCTCGACATCACACAGGCATTGCGTGAACTGCACGGCGTCAGAGAGGTGCATGTAGTGAGTGTGCAAGGCGAGTGCAAGGAGTTGCTGATGGTGATGAAAGCAGGAGCGGAAGGACCTGTAACCATGCACTGTGTAAACTTGGGCACTGACGAAGACGAGATAACAATTACACTCCCTGCATCGAACCTATGTTCATCGGCAATCGAACCTAAGGTCATATTGAATAAGGCCTTAGGCTCAAACGAATCGAACCTAAGACCTTTTCTTTACGAACCTAATGCCTCTATCCTGAAAGCTGGCGTCTGTGATGTTTTGACCAAGAAATACCCCATCGCGAAACTGCATGCGAGGAGCAACTTGTTTGTGAGCAAGCAACTCATTGCCCATTTCCCAGGACGCCGATTCCGCATTATAGGAGTCAGCGACTTCTCAAAAAAGAACCTGAAAGCCCTAATTGGCGACCTCGACAAGGCAAATCTTACTGTTCGCAACTTCCCAACCAACGTCGAGAAACTGAGGCGACAACTGCGTCTGGCTGAGGGAGGCGACACTTATCTTTTTGCCACCACACTGAACGACGGACAGCACGCACTCATCCGATGCGAGAAAGCCTAAGCCTCGCACGCGCGTTTCCTTATTATAACTAATAGTGATTATTACCGCTCCGACAAATCGCGAGTAGTCTCCTGCAATATAGCCTTGCCCAGACGCTCCATCTGCTTGTCGTCACCCACCATAGGACGCTGGCTAGTGAGATCATAGACAAAGAAGCCTGTGGAATCGACTACAGAGAAACCATTATTGAAAGTGTGGAAGGCAAACTGGCGGGTGTATTGGCGACCCAACACGTCACGACTGAAAAGGAAATCGTCGTGTGCTATCCCCAACTGTCCAAGAAGCGTGGCAGCAAGGTCGGTCTGATTGCAATAAGCATCCACCACACGAGGTTGACGAACAGCACCTCCCAGCCAAAGCATGGGGATGTGCATCTTCAACTCCGAAGTCTCGTCCAAACCCGCATGATTAACTCCGTGGTCGGGAAGCATCACGATGAGGAGGTCGTCCCACAAAGGCGAGCGACGCATGCGCTCGACAAACTGCCCAATGCAATAGTCGAGATAGTGGAAAGCATTATCCACAGGATCGGCCAAAGCCTGATGAGGAACCTCCCAAGGTTCGTGACTCGAGAGGGTATTATAGCCAATGAGGTGGCGCGGTTCGTCAGGTCCTACAGCCCACTTCTCAATGTTAGAAGCAATGGTATCTAAGACGATCTCGTCACAGACACCCCATTTCGACTTGACACGCAAAGAGCGGGGATAGTTATCCTGCGAACTCAACTCCTCGAAGCCACAATTAACGAGATAACTGCGCTTCTTCGTGAAATTAATGTCGCCTCCATAGTAGTACGACGTGGTGTATCCTTCATCGCGAAGCGTACGGGAAAGAGCCGGAAGATGAGCATTCTTGGAAGGCACCTTCTGCAAACTCATGGTTGGGAATGAAGGATAGCCACTCCAAATGCACACAGTAGCGCGGTCGGTTCTATATGAATTGGCATAGCACTGCGAGAAATAGATACCTTCCGAAGCCAAGCGATTGAGATTTGGCGTAACATCTTGCCTTCCGCTTATCATCGTAAACTGACCGCCACAACTCTCCAGCATGATAAGCACGATGTGAGGTCGCTTTGTGCGAAGCAAGGAGTCGGGATCAAGCGAACGCGTATCGAAGACGCTGTCAAGAATGCTTGCACACTCTTCATCGGAAAAGAATTCGTAACGAACATCACTGCGACCCGTGTTCTCGAACGACGACAAGAAACTGAAGACGGGATTGACAGCCGAATGATTGAGAAATGCCTGCTGGGAATAGTAGACTTGTCCAATGTTGGTGGTGGATTCATCTATGCCTCCTCGAATGCCTATGAACACCAAGGGCAGAGCAAGTATGGTAAGTAAGACGTACGCCCACTTGCGTTTCATCGCCTTTAAATGCGGCATGCGCCAAACATAAAGGAAGAAGAATAATCCCGTAAGCAATGCTATAGCCAAAAGTCGAAGCAGAAGGTAACCAGTGGAAACACTGGCCGCAGCAGTCTCAGGCGAAGAGAGATACTGCAAGCAACTGGCATCGAGTTTGAAACCCCAATAGGGATAGAGGCTGGTATCGGCTACGAAGGCAAGCGCAAAAGCAAACGCCACCAAAAGGAAATAGACACGCAACACGCGACGCAGCCCCTTGCCCCACCACCATAGTGATACCAACATCAAGAGCAGGGGCAGGACGAAGAAATAAAAAGCCGTGGAGAGGTCGAGCGTCAATCCATGACGCAACACGTCAGCCAAATCACCTACCGAGAAGAAGTGGTCGGCATGGTTGGCACACATGAAAACGACCTTGGCCACAAGGAATATCGCAACCGTCACCATATAAGTGCGTAAAAGAAAAAGTATGCGGGGTTTCATAGCATGAGCATGTCTGGAATGTGTCCTAAAATGAAGCCGTCCCCAACAAGCGTCGGGGACGGCTCTGTCTATCGTCGATAATCAGATACGATATTATTCAACCTGATAACGAACTTCCTTTGTGCGGAACTTCTTGGTGGTAACTTTCTCCTTGTCGGTGTAAACACCATGACCAGTGATGATGGCTACACGATTCTTGTCGTTCTCTGCGTAGGGCTGAACGGTGTCACCCTTCCACTCAACAGACTTGATGATCTTGGGATCAACACCGTGGTCGATGAGAGCCTGCTTTGTCTTTTCGGCACGCTCCTTCGAATACTTCATGTTCAGTTCGGGAGTACCAGTGCCCTTGTCGGCATAAGCAGTGATGCGGATCTCAGCATCCTTAACACCCTTCAGGAACTCTGCAACCTGAGCAATCTGAGCCTGCTCAGAGCTAACATCGGACTCGCGGATGGCGAAGAAGATTTCCTTCTTGATGTCGCGGTCAGCGCTTACATCCTTATAGTTTACATCGTCGTACCAAGTGGTGTCGATGCGAGTCGCATAAACAGGCTCAACAGCCTGTACTGGCTCTCTCTTAACCTTCTTGAAACCAAACTTATAAGTCAGACCTAACTGAGCAGTAACACTCCAGTCGTCCTTGTCAGCAATCTTGCTGTTGTAACGGTCGCTGAGACTGTTGGCATCAACTTCAAGGTTCAGGCTCCAATGCTTAGCCAAATTGATGTCCAGCATAGCACCGATGCGACCATTGTGGTTCAGACGATCGTCCTTCCAAGCCAAAGGCATAACATCACGATGGGCATAAGCATCGTCGTTGTCCCAAGAGTAGTTCAGGCCAACACCACCAATCAGGTAAACATTAACGGGATAATAATCCTTCTTACCAAATAGTGTGCAGAGGTTCAGCAACAGGTCAACGTCTGTGGTTACATACTTGTAATCGTACTTAAAGTCAAGCGCATTCTTATCAGCGTCAAAGCCTTCGAAGCCACCTTTGTTCCAGATACCATTGACATGTAGGCGAGCACCTACGACAGGAGTGAACCAACCGCCAAAGTATACACTGGCAGTGGGAGTAATCAGCTTAAGCTGATCGTAATTGGTGAAGGTGGTTTGACCACCGCCTTGAACACCAATGAACATGTGTGGGAAGGGCTTATAGTCCTTGCCATCCGTTGTCTCTTGTGCATTAGCTGACATGGATACAGCCATCAAAGCGACAGCAAAGAATAATTTTAATTGCTTCATAGTATTGTTAATTAAAAGTTTAACGGCTATAAGGTTAAATTCAGATTAGTTTACACGCTCACGTACTTCCTTGGTGCGGAACTTCTTGGTAACAACCTTTTCCTTGGTCTTCTCCGTACCCTGGGCAGTGATGATGACTACACGGTTCTTGTCGTTGTCGGCAAAAGGCTGAACGGTGTCGCCCTTATAATCCATCGTAATAAGGCTACCATCGATACCTGCATCCTTTAGAGCCTTAACGGCCTTCTCAGCACGTAACTTAGAATACTCCATGTTAACCTTGGGAGTACCTGTGCCCTTGTCAGCATAACCTACAACATTCATCTTAACGCCTTCATACTTCTTGGCAAATTCGCAAGCTTCCTTCAACTCCTTAGCAGACTCGGGGAAGTCGCTACCACGAAGGTCGTAGTAAACTTTCCACTCTGTCTTCTGGCCATCGAACTTGTCTTTGTACTGAACATCGTCGTACCAGATGGTGTCTATGCGAGTGCTATAAACAGGCTCTACTTCCTCAACAACAGCAGGAACGGGAGCAGGCTTAGCCTTCTTGTAACCAAACTTGAAGGTCAGACCAGCCTGGCCTACGAACTGAAGAATATCGTCATTAAAGACGGCGCTCTTGCCAACATAACGAGCATTCAGGTCACCCTCGAGGTTGAAGCTCAACCACTTGCAGATGGGGATGTCCAGCATCAAACCGACCTTACCATTGAAAGCCCAACGGTTGTCATTGTCAGCATAAAGCATGGTAGAACCAAGAGCCTTCTCCTCGCTACGATAGTAGTTCTCAAATGCATAATTAGCACCCAGACCACCTACGAAGATAAGATTCACGGGATACCAGTCCTTCTTGCCAAACAATGTGCACAGGTTAACCAGCACATCAGCAGTGGGAGTCAGATAGTTGTAATTGTAATGACCGTCATCGGCAAGCAGGTAGTTGACGCCTGACTTTGACCATGCACCATTGAGATGCAAACGAGCACCTACAACAGGAGTAAACCAACGACCAATGCTAAAACTAGCAGTCGGAGTAAAAGTCTTCCAATTGTTAAACTCGTTGTTGAAAGTGTTCTGAACACCGCCTTGCAAGCCAATAAATGTGTAAGGAGCTGTGGGATGTCCGGTCTCTTCCCTCTCCTGTGCCAAAACAGGTACGGCACTAATAAACAGGAGAGCCATTAAAAGAAATTTCTTCATAACAGTTTGATATTTTGATATAAAATTAAAATTTTTTCACACTATTATTGGACAAAATTAACATCTTTTTTGTTTATCACCAAATAATTAGCCGACAAATGCGGAAAAGAATATTAAATTTTCCAAAAACGAGACGCCGGATATGCTTATTTCCAATGTTTTTTTGTATCTTTGTGCTTTAATATCAATAACTCTTTTTCCTATGAAAGAAATTGACACAGCCAGTGTGGTAATTAAGCCGGTTGCCACTGCCAAAGAAATGAAACAGTTCGTTCGTTTCAATTGGGAATTATACAAGGATTGCCCCTATGCAGTGCCCGACTTTTTGGAAGACACGCTGGACACCTTCAACCCGAAGAAAAATCCTGCTTTGAAGTTTTGCGACGTACAATGCTTTCTGGCTTGGCGCGAAGGGAAGATAGTGGGCCGCGTGGCAGCTATCATCAATCATCGTGCCAACGAGCACTGGAAAGAGCGTCATGTGCGCTTTGGATGGATAGACTTTATCGATGACCTTAGTGTAAGCAAAGCCCTGCTCGACACCGTAGAACAATGGGGACGCGAACGAGGAATGGATACCATTGTTGGTCCTCTTGGCTTCACGGATATGGATCTTGAAGGAATGCTCACAGACGGCTATGACCAACTCTCAACCATGAACTCCATTTACAACTATCCCTACTATCCCGAACACATGCGCCAGTTGGGTTATGAGAAGGAAGTAGGTTGGGTAGAACGTAAGGTATTGGTGCCCAAGGGTGACCACGAAGCCAGTTCACAAAAGTATTTCAAGGTGGCAGAGATGGTGAAGAAGCGTTATGGATTCCGTCTGCGTAAGTTCAAGAGTAAGAAAGAGATACGCGAAGGAGGCTATATCCCGAAGGTGTTGAACGTAGTAAACAAGGCCTACGCAAACCTTTACGGCTATTGTGAGCTAGACCCCGAACAAATGGAAACCTACGCCAAACAATACTTGCAGTATCTCGACAAACGCTATCTCAGCGTTGTGGAGACTGCCGAAGGTGAGGTTATCGGCATGGGCATATGCATCACCAGTCTCAGTCGTGCCATCCAAAAGGCAAAAGCAAAACTATTCCCCTTCGGTTGGTGGCACATGGCAAAGGCCTTGTGGTTCAATCGTCATCCTCAGGTGCTCGACATGCTGCTCGTAGGCGTTCTGCCCGAATATCAGGACAAGGGTGCCAATGCACTCTTCTTTGCCGACATCATCCCGCAAACCATAAAGGATGGATACGAGTGGGCAGAGACACATCATCAACTGGAAGACAATACTCCCAGCCAATCGCAGTGGAAGTACCTCGACTGCGTGATACATAAACGCCGTTGTGCATTCAAAAAGTCATTATGATAGAAGAAAATAATATATCACAATTATCCCCTAACAACTACGACGACGACACCATCAAACACTTGTCTGACATGGAGCACATCCGTCTCAGACCAGGCATGTATATTGGCCGTTTGGGTGACGGAAGCCATGCAGAAGATGGAATTTATGTCTTGCTGAAAGAGGTTATTGACAACAGTATCGACGAATTCAATATGGGTGCCGGAAAGCGCATCGAAGTAGACATGGAGGACAACCTGCGTGTTTCGGTTCGCGACTATGGACGTGGTATTCCTTTAGGAGCTATGGTTGATGCTGTGTCAATGCTGAACACGGGTGGTAAGTACGATGATTCGGCCTTCCAAAAAAGTATCGGACTGAATGGTGTGGGACTAAAGGCTGTGAATGCTTTGAGCAATTACTTTGAAGTTCGGTCGGTACGCGATGGAGAGATGCGTCGCGCCACGTTTGAAAAGGGATTGCTCACTGGAGATGAAACGGGCAAGAGCGAGGAAGAGAATGGTACTTATGTCTTCTTTGAACCCGATGCTACATTGTTTAAGCATTACCAGTTCCAGGCCGAGTTTATTGAGGTTCTGCTGAGGAACTATACTTACCTGAACACGGGGCTGACCATTATCTTTAACGGAAGAAGAATCCTTTCGCGAAACGGTCTATCAGACTTGCTTACTGACCGCATGACCAACAATCCGCTCTATGAGATCGTTCATCTCAAAGGCGATGACATAGAGATTGCCTTCACCCATTGTAACCAAAATGGTGAAGAATACTATTCGTTTGTAAATGGTCAGCACACTACTCTCGGAGGCACGCACCAAGCAGCCTTTAAGAAATACATTGCCGAGGTCATCAAGGATTACTCGGGCAAGAATTATGACTATTCCGACATCCGAAACGGACTTGTAGGAGCCATCAGTATCAAGATACAAGACCCGTTGTTCGAGAGCCAGACAAAGGTGAAATTAGGTTCGTTGACCACCATTCCCGAAGGAGGCATCTCAATTGATAAGTTCATTGGCGACTTCGTGAAGGCACAGGTTGACAACTATCTGCACAAAAACACCGATGTGGCCAATGTCATACTCCAAAAAGTGCAGGAAAGCGAACGAGAGCGTAAAGCAATGGCAGGTGTGGCCAAATTGGCTCGCGAACGAAGCAAGAAGGCCAACCTCCACAATCGCAAATTGCGCGATTGCCGTGCTCACTTGACAGATACCAAGAAGGATGGTCAACAGGAGGATACTTGCATTTTCATTACTGAGGGAGATTCGGCCAGCGGAAGCATCACGAAGAGTCGTGACGTAAACACGCAAGCAGTATTCTCACTTCGTGGTAAGCCCTTGAACTGCTTTGGACTGACCAAGAAGGTGGTGTATGAGAACGAGGAGTTCAACCTGTTACAAGCCGCCCTGAACATTGAAGACGGATTGGACGGGCTGCGTTATAATAAGGTGATTGTAGCCACCGATGCCGATGTCGATGGAATGCACATCCGGCTGTTGATGATTACCTTCTTCCTGCAGTTCTTCCCAGAACTCATCAAGAAAGGTCATGTCTATATCCTGCAGACACCACTCTTCCGTGTTCGTGCCCGCAAGTCAAAGTTGGGTAAAACAAAGGTAAAGGAACTGCAAGACGCAGCACAAGACCAAGAGGCTAAAGTACGCCGTCAGATATCAGAAAACGCCGATTTCATCACACAATATTGTTATACTGAAGAGGAACGCCTCCAAGCTATCGAAGACATGGGACCAGACCCAGAAATCACGCGATTCAAAGGTCTGGGTGAGATTAGTCCCGATGAATTTAAAACCTTCATTGGTCCTGATATCCGTCTAGAACAAGTAAGTCTGCACAAGAGCGACCAAGTGGCCGAACTGCTGGAGTATTACATGGGTAAGAACACCATGGACCGTCAGGAGTTCATCATCAACAATCTTGTTATTGAGGAAGATTTGGCGGAGGAGGACGAGTAGCCCCCTTTCTTAGCCCCCAGAAGAGGGCAAATATACTGACAAAGATAATCTATGGACATAGAAAAAGACATCATCAGCAATAGTAACCACTCCTCCCACTCGGGGGAGGTTGGGAGAGGAATCGATGGATCTATCGCCCTTTTCCCAGGCTCATTCGACCCTTTTACCCGCGGACATGCCGACATCGTCGAACGTGGACTGAAGCTTTTTGACCGCATCACGATCGCCGTGGGACATAACGAGCAAAAGCGAGGTTGGATTCCCATAGAAGAGCGCGTTCGTGCCCTTCGTGAGTTTTATAAGAACGAGCCCCGTGTCCAAGTAGAAAGCTATGATACGCTAACCGTCGACTTTGCCCGTAGCATCGATGCCCATTTCATCTTACGCGGTATTCGCTCCATTAACGACTATGAATACGAACTGCAGATAGCCGACATCAACCACGACTTATCAGGTATCGAGACCGTGGTGCTGTTTGCCCAACCCGGTTTGGCGAATGTCTCGAGCAGCATCATTCGCGAGTTGGCCCATTATGGGCGTGACATTCGGGAATGGTTACCCGAGGGCTTGACTTATCACATTTGAAATTCCATCACGCATGAAACGCTTTTTACAAATACTCATTCTGAGTCTAGTTTTCTCATTCTCTTATCTCTTCACACCCTCTTCCCTAGCCCAGCAGCAAGTTGATATGAGTCATATCGACAACGCCATGCGTAAGTTGAGTATGGCCACCGTGCTTACCAATCTTTATTATGTAGATTCCGTCAGCATCGACCGTCAGGTTGAGGATGCCATCAATGGAATGCTCAGCAAACTCGATCCTCATTCGCAGTACTCCAATGCCAAGGACACAAAGCGCATGAACGAGTCTTTGGAGGGTTCTTTCGAGGGTATTGGTGTACAATTCAACATCTTAGAGGACACGCTCATCGTTATTCAACCCGTTTCGAAAGGTCCATCGGAGAAGGTGGGAATATTGGCAGGCGACCGTATCGTCTCAGTCAATGATACCGCTATTGCAGGCGTGAAGATGAGTCGTGAGGAAATCATGAGTCGCTTGCGTGGACCTAAGGGTACAAAAGTGCGTCTGGGAATCGTTCGTGATGGTGTTCGTGGCATCTCCTATTTTACCGTGACGCGTGACAAGATACCCGTCAACACACTCGATGCCGCCTATATGGTCACACCCGAGATCGGACTCATACGTTTCTCTAGTTTCGGACAGACTACCCTCGACGAGGTGATGGGTGCTCTCAACCGCCTGAAAGAGCAAGGAATGAAGAAACTCATCGTCGACCTGCAGCAGAATGGTGGAGGACTATTGGGTGCTGCAGCAGACATTACGAGTCAGTTCCTGCCCAAGGGTGACACTATTGTTTACACTCGTGGTCGTAGCGTGCCTCCACAAGTGTTTATAAGTAATGGTGGACAAGGATGGCAGGAAGGAAAAGTTGCCGTACTCATCGACGAATATTCGGCCTCGGCTGCAGAAATCCTCACTGGTGCCATCCAAGACCATGACCGTGGTATCGTCATAGGTCGACGTTCCTTTGGAAAGGGCTTGGTACAGCGACCTGTGGAGTTGCCCGATGGTTCCATGATTCGCCTAACCGTTGCACGCTATTACACACCTTCAGGTCGAAGCATCCAGAAACCTTACACCAAAGGAGACAAGGATAGCTACTCACACGACCTCATCAATCGCTACAACAACGGAGAACTGACCCATGCCGACAGCATTCACTTCCCCGATTCCCTAAAATACAAGACCTGCAAGCTGGGTCGTACCGTCTACGGCGGTGGTGGCATCATGCCCGACTTCTTCATCCCGCTTGACACCACACGTTATACCCGATTCTATCGCGAACTCTCGGCAAAGGGACTGGTCATCAATGCCAACCTGCGACATATGGACAAGAATCGCAAGCGACTAACTAAGCAATGGCCCGACTTCACGCAGTTTAAGGCACAATACGAAACGCCCGACGACGTGATAGAACAAATCTTCAAGGAGGGAGAGAAGCAGAAAATCACACCTAAGGACGAAGAAGAACGCGAGAAGACAATCCCGCAATTGAAGCTTATGCTTAAAGCCCTCACTGCACGTGACCTTTGGGACATGAGTGAGTACTTCTCCATCATATACGAGGACGATCCTATGGTGCTGAAGGCGGTGGAACTTTTGGAACATTGACCATTGAATATTACATTTAATACCGAGGGCACGGTTTCTATGCCCAACATCGACCAAAGCCTCATCAAACGATGGGTCTGTGAGGTTGTATCCTCCTATGATTATCGCGTGGGTGAGATAAACTATGTCTTCGTCGATGACGAACGGATATTGGAAGTCAACCGCGAATTCCTTCAACATGATTATTACACCGATATCATAACTTTTGACTACACGCAGGGACGCTTTGTTTCGGGCGACCTCTATATCTCACTCGACACCGTCAGCAGCAATGCCCTTCAGTTGGGTGTCCCATACGAACAAGAACTGCATCGCGTCATCATTCACGGTGTACTCCATCTTTGCGGCCTTAACGACAAAGGTCCAGGCGAGCGCGAGCTCATGGAGGCAGCAGAAAACAAGGCGTTGGCGATAATTAACAATTAAGAGAGAAGCTTTAACACTATCAAACCATGAGATACGACCTACAGAGTTTATCCGTTTTTAATTTTTCCATCTTATTTTTTAATTTAAGCGCGACTGCTCAGTCCCGTCCAAACATCGTCTATATCATGACGGACGACCACACGGCACAAATGATGTCGTGCTATGGCAACAGTCCCATTCAGACACCCAACCTCGACCGCATTGCCAACGAGGGCGTGCTCTTTCGCAATAGTTTTGTGGCCAACTCCCTTTCAGGTCCAAGTCGTGCTTGCATGATTACGGGTAAACACAGCCACAAGAACGGGTTCACCAACAACGAACACGGCATCTTCGATGGTTCACAACAAACCATGCCAAAACTGATGCAACTGGCTGGTTACCAAACTGCTCTCATTGGCAAATGGCATCTCGTTTCCACACCCACAGGCTTCAATCATTACGACATTCTCGAAGGACAGGGCGAATACTATAACCCCACCTTCATTCACGACGACGGCACGCGTTCCATAGAACAAGGCTATTGTACCGACGTCATCACGGACAAGGCCATTCAGTGGATGGAACAAAGAGACAAGCAACAACCATTCATCCTCTTCGTCCACCACAAAGCCTGCCACCGCGATTGGTTGCCCGACCTCAAGGACATTCGTGCATTTGAAGACCAAACCTTCCCACTGCCCGTTAACTTCTGGGATAACTACGAAGGTCGCACTGCTGCAAAACAGCAAGAGATGGCGATAGGCAGCAGTCACGATATGGACCTCATTTACGATAATAAGATATACCTTCCGGGCGATACTAGCCGGCTTTCTCAACTCTATCTCGACTACGTCAATCGTCTCGACGCACAAGGTCGCAAGACCTATTTCCAATTCCACGACTCACTCTCTCGTGCTTTCAAGGCCCATCCCCTCACAGGACGCGAACTTACCGAATTCAAGTTCCAACGCTATATGCGTGACTATGCCAAGGTGACGAAGAGCCTCGATGAAAACGTAGGCAGACTGATGAAATATCTCGAAGAAAATGACCTGCTCCAGAACACCCTCGTCGTCTATACCAGCGACCAAGGCTTCTACATGGGCGAACATGGGTGGTTCGACAAGCGATTCATGTACGAGGAGAGCCTCAACACGCCCCTTATTATGCGACTTCCCGAAGGTTATGAACGGCGTGGAAATATCGATGAAATGGTGCAAAACATCGACTATGCACCCACTTTCCTCGAGATGGCTGGTGCTGTCATTCCCGAAGACATCCAAGGCCAGTCACTCGTGCCCTTGCTCAAGGACAATCGAACAAAGGTTCGAGACAACGCGAACAAGGGTTGGCGTGACGCCATATACTATCACTACTACGAATATCCTGCCGAACACATGGTGAAACGCCACTATGGAGTTCGCACTTCACAATACAAACTCATACATTTCTATCGCGATATCGACCAGTGGGAACTCTATGACCTCAAGGCCGACCCCACTGAGATGCACAACCTCTATGGCGACCCCAAATACCGCAAGATTCAGAAGCAGATGCACCGCCGTCTGCGTCAACTTCAAAAACAGTATGACGACCCGATAGAGAAGGAACTGAAAACAACTAAACAATCCAATTAATCACTACACACACATGAATTTTTTTAGAAGATATGCGCTATTGTGCATGATGATGATGGTTTCTGCTGTAGCACTAGCCATACCTGCAAAACCAGGCTTAACCCGAAAGATTCAACTCTCTGACGGGACTTCCATCACTGCCCGACTGACGGGAGACGAACACGCCCACTATTGGTTGGGAGACGATGGCAAAGCCTATACCCTGACAGATGACAAGGCACAACAAATTGATGTTGAAGCCGTGAAGACTCGTGCTTTGGCACGTCGCAGTCAAGCCAATGCTCGACGTGCTAAACGCCTTGCACCTCAGAAGGTTGGCGAAATAGGAAACTACATAGGACAGAAGAAAGGTATCATCATTCTAGTGAACTTCAGTAATGTTTCCTTCAAAAGCGAAAACAACAATGCGCTCTATCAACGCATCGCCAATGAAAAGAATTTCTCTTACGGTAACTTCAAGGGCTCGATGTACGACTACTTCTATGCCCAGAGCGATGGACAGTTCGAACTGACCTTCGACGTAGTAGGTCCGGTTACGGTATCGAATACGCAATCTTATTATGGTTCCAATGATAGTCAGGGCAGTGACAAACATCCCGCCACGATGGTCATCGAAGCCTTGAAAAAAGCCGATTCAGAGGTAAACTTTGCCGACTATGACTGGGACGGCGATGGTGAGGTGGATCAAGTCTATGTCGTCTATGCAGGAAAGGGTGAGGCCGACGGAGGTGCATCCACAACCATCTGGCCCCACGAGTGGCAACTATCCAGTGCTGCTTCCTACGGCGATGGCTCGGGTGTCCAAACCTTGGACGGAGTGAAGATTGACACCTACGCCTGCGGCGGGGAGTTGGACGGACAGACTGGCTCCATTGCCGGCATCGGCACCATGTGTCACGAGTTCAGCCACTGCCTTGGCTACCCCGACTTCTACGACACCGACTACTCCGGCGGTCAGGGTATGTTCGAGTGGGACCTCATGGACTCTGGCTCCTACAACGACGATGGCTACCGACCTGCAGGTTACACCTCCTATGAGCGTTGGGTGGCAGGATGGCGCACACCCGTTGAACTGACTTCCACCACTCAGGTCAACAATATGCCAGCTTTGACCGAAAACAATGCTACGAGTTACATTATATATAATAATGGTAACCGCAACGAATACTTCCTTTTGGAGAACCGTCAGAAGACGGGTTGGGATGCAAGCATTCCTGGTGCTGGTCTTCTCATCCTGCACGTCGATTACAGTGCCAGCGCATGGAGCAGTAACACTCCCAATGACACCCCCAGCCACCAGCGCATGACATGGGTTGCTGCCGATAATCAGTACCAATATACTACCTATCAGGGCACAAAGTATTACACAACAGAAGGCGCAGCCAACGACCCCTTCCCCTATGGTTCGGTGAATGCCTTCAACAAATCGACCACGCCCGCTGCCCAACTCTACAACAAGAACACGGATGGCACCTACTATCTCGACTCTTCCGTAGAGGAAATCACGCAGGACTCGAATGGCACCATCTCCTTCAAGTTTGTGGGCGTGAGCAACGTGGCCACCCCCGTCTTTTCGCCCAGTGGCGGTCGCTATGCTGAGGCCCAGACCGTCACCATCACCTGCGCGACTGCCGGCGCCACCATCCATTACACACTCGACGGCTCGGCTCCCACCACCGCCAGCGCGGTCTATACTTCCCCCCTCACCATCAGCGAGACCACAACCGTCAAGGCTATAGCCGTCAGCGATGGTGAAGATAGTGCGACAGCCACGGCTAAGTACACGATTGGCGATGCGCTTATTTATGAAAGTTTAAGTGGATATAATTCTGAAGAAGATTCAACTTCTGAACTAGGAACAAACAGTGAAAGTCTTGACTTTGACGGATGGACATCCTTTACGAAGGTTTTCGCAGGTAGTGTATCGAATGCCTATGCAGAAGGCGGATGTTTTAAACTAGGTTCTAGTAAGGGTACGGGAAGCATGACCGCAAGCAACCTCTCTTTAAGTGGCAATGCAACCTTGACTTTTTATTTGAAGAAATATAGCTCGGACACAGGTAAACTGAATGTCACTGTTACAGGAGCAACAGCCGATGTAACTTCTTTCACTCCTTCTAGTGAGTGGACGCTTTGCACCGTGAACCTTACAAACGCTAACGGAGCTGTGACTATCACATTGGCTACTTCCAGCAAACGAGCTTATGTGGACGAAATCGAAATTACGACTCAACAAGGCATTACACCTACTATTCCCGATCCCCTCATTGTGGCCAACGAAGCTTTGAACTTCATCGCTCAGGTTGGAGCATCACAGACGTTGGAACTCGAAGTGCTGAGCGAAGGGCTTACGGAGGACATCGCGCTTACGCTTTCCGATGCCAACAATGTCTTCTCACTCGGTGCTGCCACCATCTCTCGCACCGCATCGGAAGAAGGAACCACCGTCAGCGTAACCTTTGCGCCCACTCAGGTAGGCACATTCACGGCCACCGTCACCCTCACCAGTGCAGGCGCCGACCCCGTTACCGTCAGTCTCTCGGGTACAGCCACCGAGGCTACTACGCCCGTTGAACCCATTGAGGGTGAGCCTTTGCTTTATGAAAGTTTGAGTGGTTATAATTCATCTAGCGATAGTTCAACAGCACTAGAAACGAATAGTAATAACCTCGACTATAGCGAATGGACTGCGTTTACTAAAGTATTTGCCGGAGGTACATCAAATGCCTATACCAAAGGTGGATGCTTGAAGTTAGGAACCAGCAGCGCTAAAGGAAGTATGACTGCAAGCAACCTCTCTTTGAACGGTAATGCAACCTTGACTTTTTACCTAAAGAAATATGGTACGGACACAGGCAATCTAAATGTCACTGTTACAGGAGCAACAGCCGATGTAACTTCCTTCACTCCTTCCAGTGAGTGGACACTTTGCACTGTGAACCTCACAAATATCACTGGTGCTGTAACTATCACATTGGCCACTTCCAGCAAACGAGCTTATTTGGATGAAATAAAAGTTCTTACAGCAGATAGTGGTGAAACACCCGACCCCATCGTCGACAGCAACCACTATACTCTTGTTAGCGACGCTTCTACCCTAGCGGCTGGCGACAAGATTGTGATTGCATACATCAATGCCGAGGAGGAGACCTATTATGCTCTCTCCACCACGCAGAACAACAACAACCGTGCAGCCACCAGTGACGTCACGCTTAATGGCGATGGCACTCTGACAGCAGGTGAGGAAGTGCAGATTATCACCTTAGAAAAGGAGGGCGACAACTTCCTCTTCAATGTGGGCGATGGCTATCTCTATGCTGCAAGTAGCACTAAGAATTATTTGAAGACAGAGACTACTGCCGACGATAACGCTAAAGCTACTATAACGATAGACGGCGCCTCTGCTACCATCGTCTTCCAAGGCGCGAACACACGTAATGTTATGCGGTACAATCCGGATGTTCAAAATGGTGTCGCCAACTATCTCTTCTCATGCTATAGCTCTACATCTGCAGTAGGTGGGAAACCCAAAATCTACCGCAAGGTGAAGCAGACCACTCCCTCTGTGGTGGGCGACGTGAACCGCGACGGACAGGTCTCCATTGCCGACGTCACGGCTCTCGTGAACATCATCTTGGGCAAGGACAGCACTGTGCCCTATCAGTATGACCACGATGCTGCGGACGTGAATACGGATGGAGGCATCAGCATCGCCGACGTCACGGCCCTCGTCAACTCGATACTTGGAAAAGATGAAAACCAATAATCAAAACTAAACATAAATAACACTGGACTATGGAACATATGATACCTGCGTGGATGCTTATTCCCTTTGCCGCGCAACTACTGATTATCGCCATACTGCCCCTGACCAAGTGGGGCGAATGGTGGGAAGAAAACCGTCACAAACTGCTCGTTTCCCTACTGCTGGGCGTTCCTGTGGGCATATGGCTCTGCCTGCATGGGATGTCGCACGAGCTGGAACACCAGATGATCTACGACTACGTCCCCTTCATCCTCCTCCTCATGGCCCTGTTCACAACCACGGGAGGCATCTGCATCAAGGGCGACATGCAAGCCACCCCCACCACCAACACCCTCATCATAGGACTCGGTTGGGTGCTTGCCTCGTTCATGGGCACCACAGGAGCAGCCATGTTGCTCATCCGCCTGCTCCTGCAGACCATCAGCCAGCGCCAGTACAAGGCCCACACCGTCATGTTCTTCATCGCCATCGTGGCCAACTGTGGCGGTCTGCTCACTCCTCTGGGCGATCCCCCACTCTTCCTGCTCTTCCAGAAGGGAGCCCCCTTCGGCTGGTTCATGCACATGCTGCCCGAATGGGCCCTCACGGGAGGCCTGCTCCTGGCCATATACTGGTGCATTGATACCTATTATTATAAGAAGGAACCCTGGCACCTCATCTCAGCCGACTATCGCGAGCAGGTAAAGGTCACAGCCACGGGTCTCATCAACATCTTCTGGATTCTGTGCGTCGTGGCAAGCACCATGTTCATCAACTCCACCTACATCCCCGCCATGGGCGCCGAGGATGCCCCCTGGTATCTCCGCCTTCTGCGCGAGTGGGCCTTCATCCTCATCATCGCCCTCTCCGTACTGACCACGAAGAAGCAAGTGCGCCTCGACAACCACTTCTCCTGGACACCCATCCTCGAGGTAGCCTGCGTCTTCCTCGGCATCTTTGCTACCATGACCCCCGCCCTCATGTTCCTCGAGCAGCATCCCCTGCCCGTCCAGCATCCCTGGGAGTTCGTCTATGCCACAGGTTCCCTCTCCGCCTTCCTCGACAATGCCCCCACGGCCATGGTATTCCACGCCACCGCCACCTCCCTTCCCATCGTCGGAACGGCAGTGGCAGGCATCAGCGAGGTCTATCTCAAGGCCATCTGCATGGGTGCCGTCTTCTTCGGAGCCATGACCTACATTGGCAACGGCCCCAACTTCATGGTCAAGAGCATAGCCGAGGAGAGCGGCATCAAGATGCCCTCCTTCTTCGGCTACATGTTCCGCTTCTCCCTCATCATCCTTCTCCCCGTCTATGTCCTAGTGCAGGTGCTGTGCATCTAAGGGATGGATTGAAGTCAAGCGTGGACAAGAGTGCAATCGTACCCTTGTCCACGCTTCTTCGTACGCATGTTCGACATGCCTCGCATCATTTTGCCACTTTTGCCACTTCGCCACATGCCACATTAAGCACCTTCAATACTTTGGCTAGGGGAAAAGGGCAAAAAGAGCGAAATTTCAAACTGCTTCTACACGATACATTATTATACTTTCGAGTGCAAAATGAGCGGAAAGACGACAAAAAATGCATGAAAGAGAGTAGAATTACATACTCTATGTAATTTACTATTATTATAATATATTGATAATCAATATATTAACCATCTTCCTCCAATTTTCTGTCCTCAAAAACCTACTAAATGTGGCATGTGGCGTGTGGCATGTGGCAAAATTGGGTTTTTTGTGTATTTTTCCCCGTTTTTGGTTCACTGCGTTTTGTTCTTTACCTGATATTTTAGTTGCCATTTTAGTGGATTTGGTGACATTATACTGGAAAAGTTGACGGCATTCCTGAGTTAGTTGACATGTTCATTACAATGGAACAGCGTCGGCACTGAGGCCGACTGCTGACCATCGAAACGAGAAAGAGAATTTATAGTCGGTTCCTTTCATCATTACCTGCACCAGTACCACGGTACTTGCTACGTTTTGCGTTGAAGTTGTAAGTTACTTGTAGTGAAATGCTGCGCGTATAGTTGTAGCAGTCCTTTGTGCTTTCTGCGCCCTGACCATACATCGTCCAGCGTTCACGCCAAGTCTTGAAGATGTCAGAAGCCATAAGATAGACTACCCACGTGTCTTTTGCAAATGATTTGCGCAGGGTAAAGTCGACGCGAATCCCTTCACGCTTCATACGGAAACCGCCGTACTGGCGAGTAACGCCTTGCAAAGACAGGGTGGCTATCAATGATTCAGTGAATGTGTAGCGGTTATTGAGCTTGAAGCCAAAGCCTGGTTTGCTAAGGGACTCGCGCGAACCATAGCCTTGCGTGTCGAAGAACTGCTGCTGGTAGTTCACCTCCACCATTGGCTGGTACTTGCCGAATCGGGGTGAGAGTGAGATGGAGGCATAGAGCATCTGCTGGTGGTCGAAATTTCTGTTGGTAGTAAAGGCTATCTCCTGTTGTCCGAGCAGCGACTTGGTCCACACCATTGCGTCCTTCACATACTTATGTCCGAGCGAGGCGTACACCCACTTGTAGATAAGGCTTGCCTCTGTACTATAGACACGCTCTGGCAGAAGCGACGGGTTGCCCCCTTCGTACAGGTAACGATTGTCATACTGCATATAGTTGCTCAGGCTTCGGTAGCTGGGGCGGTGCATCTTTTCGGTGGCATTAAGTTGCAGGCTCCACTCGCCCCGTTGCCATGAAAGCGAGAGATTGGGAAATACGTTGTTATAACGTCGGCTGACATCGTTCTGTTTTACACCCTCTGAGAAATAATCTCGGACGACATTTTCGTAGCGGATGCCTACCCCTATGCTCCAACGCTTCAGCGACAGGGCGTACTGGGCAAACCCGGATAAATTACGCTCGTGAATATCCGTCTCAGAAGAGGGTACGTACTGCTCCAGATTACGAAACAAGCCATGAGACTTGGTTTTTGACATTTCAGTTCCAAATGACAGTTTACCACCCAGCAGCGGATAGTCGAACATCAGTTTGGCTGCATAGACCTGGCTATGCTGACGGCTGTCGGAGTGAACGTTGCGACTGCCCAGTTCGAGACTTGTTTCAACTGCTTCATCATCTCTTCCACTGCGGTAGTTGAAATATGAACCGTTGAAATCAATCCCCAGTTTGCCCATCTTTCCCACATAGTAGATATTGGCCGTGTGCCGCTGGTAGTCACTCTCAAAAACTTCCGTCATATCCACGATGCCTTCCGGCTGGCTATTCCGTAGAATGGTCTGATAACTGCTGCCCTTGGAGCGGCCATGCAAGCTTCCGTAATACTGATACGAAGCCCCAACGGAGTTGCTGTCGTTAACATAATAATCGGTGGCAAAGTGTTCTGACAGCGACGTATTGCTCATCTCGATAGGACATTTCTGGCTGATGTGGATTTGGTTCTCGTCAGTATACAGATTTATATCAAGTTGATTGTCCTCACCGCTTTTGTCCATCCAGACATAGGTACTGTTGATGATCTCGAACTTCTTTGTCTGATATTTCATGGTCAGTTCGTCGAAGCCCGACATCCATTTGTTGTATGAACCGTATGCATCGTTACGGATGCTGAATCCGCTTGATTGACGGCGCTTCGTCTTAATACGGATGACAGCCTCCACCTCGGCATCGTATTCCGCTCCAGGGTTAGTGATGACTTCTATTGACTTAATGTCTTCCGATTTCAATTCGCGCAGTTCCTGGCTGTTCGTCATGCGCTTGTTGTTGATATAGATGAGCGGTGCACCCTTGCCAAATACGGTGACGGCATCATTATTCACTGACACACGCGGCAGTTGGCCAAGCACATCAGATGCGGTCCCCATTTTTGCAAGAATAGTGTTTTCAATTGCAACTTCCACGCCGCCAGCGGTCATCTTCATCGTTGGCTTGTAGCCCTTCACGATTACGCCATTCAAAGTGTAGTTGTCCAGTTGCAAGCGAATCGTACCTACTTCTGTACGGTCACATATTTTGAATATTGTTTTGTAACCAATGTATGAAATGCGTGCAAGGACTTTATCTTGTTCGTATGGAATGGCGAAGTAGCCACTTTCATTCGATACACCACCGCCTAGCAATGTTGAGTCGGCAGGATTAAGAATGGCAATGTTTGCATATGCCAACGGCAATCCTTGTTCGTCGATGATGGTGCCCGTCAGGTGGCGGTCGGTCTTGTGCGTACATTCCACATAGATTTCATGGTCGTCGGGTTTCACGGTCATGTGGACGGGATAGAAACCTATCATCTGCTGGATGGCATCGGGCACGGTCTTACGCGAGACGGTGGTGGTGATACGAAAGTCCTCCAGTTCGTTGTAGAGGAAGTTGATGACGTAGGCCGTCTGCTCGCGGTTCAACTGGAGAAGGGCTTCGCTAAGCGACACATCATTATATGTATGCGTGATGCGCTGGGCAAAGGTATCAAGAGACATGCAAAGGATGCAGGCCATGAGCGTTAAAGTATATAGCATGCGTCTCATCTTACTACCAGCGTCTTGTCTTCCATGCCGATGTTCACGGCCTCGAAGGTATTCAACTTTTCTACTACACGCGAGAGACTGTCTTCACGCTTCCATACAAAGTGGAAACGGAGCTGGCGAACCGCTTCATTCTCAAACTCCACGCCGACCCCGTGGGCTGTAGCAATGGCTGTGAGCATGGAGTCAAGTGGTACATTATTGAAAATGTATGGCTCAACGGGGATTGTGTCGGCTTTAACCGTATCTGCGGGCAGGGAAGTGACTGGATCAATGTCGGTCGTTTGCTCTGTTGTGGGCTGTTGCGGTTTGGGCGTGCTGATATTTCGCACAACTTGGATAGCGGCAAAAGCAATGCCCGAAGCCAGGAGTACACCGATGAAAGAGGCGGCTATCTTGTGGCTAAAGAGGTAAATATGGAAATGAGACTTTGGCTTTTCTTCGTCAAGGGCATCCAATTGACTTTCGTCTTCTTCCTCCTTGCAAGGAATAGTGCAAGCAAGCTTGCCCTCCGCCCTTGTTGCGTTCGTCAGTTCATTTGCATGGCTGGCTGCAAACTTCTCCCATTCGCCCTCCACATCGGGGGTATCGTTCTTAAGTGCATCGTGTTTGAAGGCACGCTTAGCGAAGCCAAGTTGCTTTACAAGTTGGCGCATCTCTTCATCGGCGAGTATCTGCTGCAATTGTTCTTCGGTCAGTTGCTCAGGGTGTTCCTGTAATTCCAGAAGCCACTCTATACGCTGCTTTTCAGTCATCATATTGCTTTTGAGTTTGAATTGAAATACTTTCTTATTTTCTCCACAGACTGCTTCAGGTGGTTGTGGACGGTCTGGCGGCTGACTTTCAGCGCTTCCGCCACCTCCTGGCAGGTCATCTCTCGTAAGTAACGCAATTGGAAGACATTCTGCTCCATCGGTGACAGGTTCTCCCTCACGTAGTGCATCAGTTCTTCCATCTGCATTTGCTCTTCCACTGTATTGCCGCTAATAAGTGTATCAGTGCCATCGGTAAGCAGGCGTGCAAAGCGTTCTTGCACCTGCTTGTGCTGCAACACATTCAGGCACCGGTAACGCACACTCGCCAAGAGGAACGCCTTTGCGTTGTCTGCTCTAACGATTGTGCTACCACTGAGCAGACTGGCGAACACCTCGCTTACCACGTCCTTGCTCTCAGCTTCGTCGAAGAGCAGCGTGAGTGCCAAATGATACATCTGCGTGTAGTACGTCTTGAACAGACTTTCAACATCTTTTCGTGTCATACACTTATAATACAGTTCAGACGAAGAAAATGTAAAGTGGAAAATCGATTTTTTCTCAAACTCTTTTTCAGGGGCATCCGACCCAATCAAAACGGGCGAGGATGTGCTGTTTCCGTCCTCGCCCTATTTGGTGTTGTATTTGCTTTCTATTTTTCTATGCCTCCAGACACTTCTGAATGAAGGCCTCCATCTGAGGATAATGGTCCTCAACGCTCTTCAGCAGGTGGAATTGGTTGTTGGCACGAACGAAATTGTGTTCGGGATACTGGCACTTCCAATACTTGTCGCCAGAGAGATAGTCCCAGAGGAAGCGCACGCACTGCATGTAGGGGAAGAGAGCTGTGGCATAGGGCAGGTTCTCAATCTCGACGGGCAGGAGGAAAGAGCGAGCCGACTGCAGATAGCCTTCCGTGAATGCCTTGAAGATGTCCATACGGAACTTTACGGCCGTCATATCGGCACAGTCCTCTGCCACGGTGTTAGCGGCAGTGCGCAGGAAGTCGCCGTAATCTGAGAAGATGAAGTTAGGCATAACGGTGTCGAGGTCGATAACGCAGAGCACTTCGTCGTGGTCGTTGAACATCATGTTGTTGACCTTCGTGTCACAGTGGCACACGCGCTTGGGCAGTATGCCTTCGCGTCCCATGCGCTCGGCCTTGGTCATCTCATGAGCACGGGCATCAATCTCCTGAAGCAAACGCTGTACCTGAGGTTCGGAAACACGACCTACGGGGTCTTTGGCCACTACCTCGCGAAGTTGCTGGAGACGGAATTCCATGTTGTGGAAGTCCTTGATGGTTTCGCCCAGTTCGACGGGAATGTCGGCAAGCATAGCCTGGAAGCGTCCAAAGGCTCGACCTGCATCACGGCTGGAGGCGGGGTCAACGGCTTGCTTGGTGATGGCGTTGGGAATGAAGACCATGATGCGCCAGTACTGGCCGTCCTGCACGATGTAGAGCTTGCCATCGACCTTGGCGGGAATGAAACGCAAGACCTTACGCTCGATGTCGTCCTCGCCGGCCTGCTCCAGCTTCATGCGGATGTGGTTGGTGACTGCTTCGATGTTACGCATAACCATATCGACATCGGGAAAGACATTGTGGTTGACACGCTGAAGAACATAATCGGGTTCCGAAGCTTCGGCAGTGACAACCTTGTAGGTGTCGTTGATGAGACCTTCGCCCAAAGGACGGATTTCACTAACAGTGCCGCTAATGGCAAACTGCGATACGATGGTGTTTAATTGGTTCTGTTCCATGATATTTGATTTAATTTATTTACTATTTATTTAAATATTTGGTATTCAATACTAATTATCAACTCTTCAGCCTTCATTCTAAACTTTATTTCTGTGGCAAATATAGGTATTTATTAGGAAATACAAGAATTTTCAGCCTGAATTTTCTTTTTCATCTCATCCATCCATGGGGCAACATAACTGAAGAACATGCGATAGCCCTCACAGAGATAGCAACGACCATCGGGCAGGATGCGCGTTCGTGGGCACTCACCATTGCAGGCAAAGAGCCATTCGCACTCGCGACACTGCTGGGAGAGAGCATCGCACTTCATTCGACCAAAAGCCTCTTGTTCAGGGCTGTACATCATCTCCACCAAATGCTTGTCGCGAAGGTTGCCCAACTTATACTGAGGGAAGACGAAATGGTCGCAACTGTAGACATCGCCATTGAATTCCATGACACCCGCATGACCACACGAGTGAGCCATAGTGCATACGCCAGGAACCACTCCACACCAGTTGCAGAGGGTGGCATCGAAGAGTTGGACAAACATCTCGCCTACATCGCCATGACTGACCCACTCGTCGAAGACTGCACAGAGGAACTCACCCCACTGACGCGGACCTACATTGAAGGGAGCAGGAGTACCGTCGGGCATACGCTCGACAATGGGTGTAAACTGAAGATAGCGACATTGGAGATCGTCGCGGAAGAAGCGATAAAAGTCAAGGGGATAGTCGGCGTTGTAGTCGTTGACAACGGCCATCGCATTCCACTCCACCTGAAAGCGGTTGAGAATGTCGATGCCCTTGCGCACCTTTGCCCAAGTTGGCATTCCCTGCCGTGTGCGACGATATTCGTCGTGGAACTCCTGAGGTCCGTCGATGCTGACGCCCACAAGCCACCCTTCGTCGTGCAGGAATCGTGCCCATTCCTCAGTTATCAGTGTGCCGTTGGTTTGTATGCTGTTGGAGATGGTCTTGCCGTTGGCGTATTTCTTCTGTAGTTCAATAGCTCGCTTGTAGAACGACAATGGACGCATCATGGTCTCACCACCGTGCCAGGTAAACAGCACTTCGCCTGCCATCTGAGCACCTATGTATTCCTCTATGAATCGTTCGAGCAACTCCTCACTCATCACGTGGCGTGGTTCGTCGTCGTAGAGGTGCTGCTTCTCGAGGTAGTAGCAGTATTCGCACGCCAGATTGCAACGAGCCCCAACGGGCTTGAGCATCACGTAGAGCGGACGGGAGAGAGAGAAGATGGAACTATCCATAATTCACATTTTATAATATTACTCGCCCTTTAAGGGCAATCACGAGTCAGGCGTTCTTGCTCCTCTTCGCTACGCAAGCGTCCTGAAGGCCGAGCGAGCGATTGGGGAACTTGCGACGGAGGGCGGTTAGAGTGGGTCTACTGAAAGATGTGTTTGCCATACTGATAACCTCGAAGGTCGAGCATCTCGCGATCAAGTGACATACGCCTACGGAAGTCTTCGAAATCCTTTCCCGACTGGGGTGTCCATCCTGCCTCAGCAACAGCCATCAGGCGAGGAAGAGCAAGGTATTCGAGATAGTCGTTGGTGCCTACCCACTCGCACCAGAAGGTGGCTTGAACGCCCGTGTAGAAGGGTTGTAGATGGGCAGGAACATCTTCAGGCACAGGCACATAGTTATAGCAACGTTCCACCGTATCGTCGCCCTTCCCTGCCCCATCAGGTTCACCAGGATCTTCGCTTTGCTTGCGATTGATATAGTAACTACCCGTGGCCGAATGGATGTCGGAAACTATGTTCTGGAACCCGTTCTCTGCAGCCATCAAAGCAGCTTTTTGACATGGATACCAGCAGAAGATGAGGGGATTGTTCTTCTTTACACGTGCCAAATCGCTGCCCTGAGCAGTGATGCTCTCATTCCAAAGCAAAGTACGCTTACCACGAGTGGCAAGGAAGTCGCTCATCTCCTCAGTGAATCGACTCTGCAACTCACGGAAGTTCTTCATGCCTTCCTCCTTCAACAGACGTTGGCAATCGGCATTGGTCTCCCAAGCATTGGTAGGACACTCGTCGCCTCCTATGTGGAAATAAGGGCCTGGGAAGATGTCGCAAAGTTCGGCAAGGACGTCCTTGGCAAACTGTATGGCACGTGGGTTGGCAACATTCAGCACATCTCGACTCACACCTCCCGTCGTCCAAACGGTAACAGGATGTGAGGGGTCGCAACCATACTCAGGATATGCCGCCAGAGCCGCCACAAAGTGGCCAGGCATGTCCACCTCAGGTATCACAGTAATGTGACGCTGGGCACAGTATTCCACCACCTCGAGCATCTCCTCTCGCGTATAGAAATAAGGACCATAGGGTTCATTGGTCCAGTAGGTGCCTCGCTTCATGTCAGTAATCCGGCAATTGGGGGCTGTAGCACCAACGGTGGTCAGACGAGGATATTTCTTGATTTCAGCACGCCAACCTTGGTCGTCGGTAAGATGCCAATGGAAATAGTTCATCTTGTATGCGGCCATGATGTCTATCATGCGCTTGAGCTGCTCCACGCCAAAGAAATGACGACTGACATCGAGCATGAATCCACGATAGCGGAAACGGGGTTCGTCGGCAATAGTGACTACTGGCAAGGTATACTTCCGACGGGCATCATACTTGCGAGCCATAACATTGGCAGGAAGCATCTTCTTGAGGGATTGGAAGGCATAAAAGAAACCTGCCGAGGTGGAAGCCTCAACCTTTACACCTTCAGTCGTTACGGCAAGTCGATAACCTTCTGGTGAACAATCCGTAACTAGTTGCATACGGATAGCTCCTTCACTACTGCTTTGAGCAGAGGCTTGCAACCCTGTGGCTGCATTCAAGTCGCTGACGAAACGAGCGGCTTCGCGACTGAGGCTATCGGGAAGCGAACCATAGGCCACTACCAAATGCGAAGGTAACAGGAAACTCCCCTGCCCCTCTGCCATTTGTTTGGGACGAGGCGTGAGATTGACAAGGGATTGTGCCCACATCCCCACTGCCGAGCACAACAACAAGATGACTAGTATCTTTTTCATGGCACACAAGTTATAAGTTTTCTATCTGACGATGAACGGGATACCACACGATAAGTGCACTAACAACCACCACAGTGAGCAACACAAGCACAATGTCCCAAGCGCGAACGACCACGGGATAACTCTCCACAATGAAGGCTCCTTCGCTCTTGCCCATGGCTATCAAGCCATATTGCTGCTGCAGCCAGCACAAAGCCACACCAATGGCAACACCCACCAAGGCACCAAGCAAACTGATCATGTTGCCCTCCAGAATGAAGATGCGTCGCACATCGCCTGGTGCTGCACCTAAGTTACGCAGCATCTGTATGTCGTTTTCCTTATCAATCATGAGCATGGAAAGCGAACCTATGATGTTGAAACTGGCCACCAACAGAATGAAAGTGAGGAAGAGGTAGGCTATGAGTTTTTCGATGCGCATGATGCGAAAGACATCGTCTTGCTGCTCATAGCGGTCTTGCACCACAAACTTGTTACCCAGTTGGCGAGAGATATCGCGCTTGACTTTTCGCACATTTGCGCCTTCCTTCAACGACAATTCCACTTGAGAGATGCGCCCTTGCTGGTCGAAAAGGTGTTGAGCAAAGCCGAGTGAAGTAAGAATGTAATTGGCATCATACTTCGCCTGTTTCACCTGAAACACATAACCCGAACTCATCAGTTCATCGCCATTAAAACTGCTCATGGGATTACCCATGTTCACTCGCTCACCTCGCTTGGGAGCATAAACTTGCAAGGGTGTTTCGAAGTCAGGACGAAGGCCTAATTGCATAGCCAACTGAATGCCTGGAATGCCAAACTCAAGCACATCGGCATGCAGCACCACACCTTCCTCCATCTCGGGATAAAGCAGACGATCGAGAGCCATCTGCTTGGTGAAATTATCAGCCATACCCTTTATGGTCACTACCACTTGCTGACCCTCGCGAACCACAAGGGCTTGGTCCTGCAAGCAGGGAGTGAGTACAGCCACATCGGGATGCTGGCGAAGGGATGTGATGGCAGGGTCGTTTAAGGAGAATGTGCGTCCTTCAGCCAAAGTAACCTTCAGTTGTGGGTCGAAGTCAGTAAACAAGTCAGCCACTAACCCCCTAAAGCCATTAAAGACACTCAACGTACAAACCATAGCCAACGACGCAATGGCAACACCACAGGCCGATATGCCTGAAATGATGTTGATGGCATGATGACTCTTCTTCGAGAAGAGATAACGCCAGGCTATGAAGAATCTGTAATTCACTATATTTAATGGCTAAGGGCGAAAGGCTAATGGCTAATTCTCACCTTCCTCTTCGCTTGTATTTTCGTCGTTTCGCACGCCCAGCAGTTCATCGATATGCTCGGCATAGTCGAGTGAGTCGTCGATGAAGAACTTCAGTTCAGGAACGATGCGCAACTGATGACGCATGCGAGTGCCCAGTTCAAAGCGTACCTGCTTCTGATTGGCATTGATATTGCCCACAATCTCCTCAGCACGCTCGCTTGGGAACACACTTAGATAGACGCGGCAAACACTCATGTCAGGACTAATGCGACATTGGCTCACTGACACCAACACCCCACGCATCTGACGCGTCTGTGCTACAAACATCTCGCTCAGTTCTTTTTGTATGAGACGAGCAACTTTATTTTGTCTTGTACTGTCCATTATTTCACTTTTTTCTAATTATTGTCAGACCGTCACGGACGGGCACTATCACCTTCTCCACCCTGTCGTCGTTCGCCAGCAAATCGTTGAATGCCTTTATACCCAAGGTCTGTAGGTCGCTCTCGCGAGTATGCTCTTCCACAACATGGCCATACCAAAGTGTGTTATCGGCAATGATGATACCTCCCTGTCGCACACGAGGCAACAGCATCTCGTAGAACTCAACATAGTGACGTTTGTCAGCATCCACAAAGGCGAGGTCGATATCCTTCAAGTCCATTTGCGGTATCAACTGCAAGGCATCTCCAATGTGCAACTGTATCTTGTCGGCATAGGCCGAACCCTCTATCCACGGACGGGTAAAGTCCTCTTGTTCGTCGTAGATTTCGAAGGTGTGCAGCACAGCACCATCCTCCAAACCTTCGGCTATGCACAATGCCGAATACCCGCTAAAAGTCCCAAGTTCCACCACTAGGCGAGGTTGGACCATGCGGGTAAACATCTTCAGCAAACGGCCCTGAATGTGGCCACATGCCATCTGCCCGTAGGACAATCGCAGTTGCGTGTCACGATACAAGCGATGCAAGTAGTCACCCTCAGGGTCGATGTGACTGCGGATGTAATCGTCTAAATTATCAACGCTCAACGCCAATGGTCAATTATCCCAAGAAACCCTCCAGTGCCAGGCGGTATGAGTCGAGTCCGAAACCAACTACCACACCCTTGCATGCTGCAGAAATGCGGCTTGTGTGGCGGAACTCCTCACGGGTATAGACGTTAGAGATATGGACCTCTATGACTGGCGTACTGATGGCCTTGATTGCATCGTAAATGGCATAACTTGTGTGCGTGTAGGCACCAGCGTCGAGGATGATACCATCGAACTTGCCAAAGCCTGCCTCATGCAGTTTGTCGATGAGTGCGCCTTCCATATTGCTCTGGAAATAGTCGATGCGCTCGTTAGGATATCGTTCGCGCAACTTCTCCAGATAACCTTTAAAGTCATGCACTCCGTAAATCTCGGTTTCGCGTTTGCCCAATAAATTCAGGTTTGGGCCATTCATGATAAGAATTCTTTTCATAGTACTATAATTTCAGTTACTCGTGGCAAAGATACGATAAATTAATTGAAAATTAAAAATTTGAAAATTAAAAATTATTTAGTGAATGACGATGATGCGACAAACAACGGCTTTTTTGCCGTCGCTCGTGTTTGCAACCACATGATAGACTCCGCTTGAAACCCTACGGCCGTGTTTATTACAACCATTCCACGTGAATGTACCTCCATTGCTCACTCCGTTCCACACGAGTTGACCTGTGGACGAGAGTATTTTCACCTCACTGTCCATTGTAAGTCCACGTACGACAATAGGACCTGTATATTCAGGACGCACGGGATTGGGATAGGCAACGATATTATCTGACTTCAGGCTCTCTTCTGTTTCTGTGGCATCGCTGATGTAACTGCACAAGCCCTCGTCTGTACCAATCATTAGCATACCTGAGGTGGGATGAACAGCCAAGCACTGAATGTTGTTGGACGGCAAAGGACTGTCTTCGGCTTGGAAGTGTTGCAACAGTTCCTGTCCGTCGGCACTGACCAGATAGAGACCATTTGAGTTTGTACCTATCCACTTGCGATTGGCAGGATCAACAACAATGCAAGTAACGGCTACACCTGAAAGCAGATAGTCGGCAAGGTTGGTTCCGTCGTTACGCGATATCTTGATTTGCTCAAAGGTGAAATCGTTGTTGAAGAAGGTGGTGGCGTCATTGATGACGAAAAGTCCCAACTGTGTGCCACACCAAATGCGACCGTCGAAGTCTTCGGCCATACAATAGAACTGGTCAGGCGAATAACTCGTACCATCCTGATTCACAATAGTCTGGCGAAGCAGATGCTTATCGTCTCGCACGGTGTTAAGCGTTCCGTTCGTATGGAATCCGAAGAAACCACGCCCATCGACACGCCTACTGATGAGGAACTTCACGCCACTGGTGGTGAAGAGATAGTCATCAGGAGTCTCTATACCGGCAATCTCGTTGTAATAAAGCGAACGCCAACGACCTGAAGGTTCGAGTATGCGAACAATGGTATCAGTCTGCTGGTTCATTATCCAGAGATTGCCTTCCTCGTCATATTGCAAACCTGTGCATCCCACATAGTTCAAGCCCAGCTCGCGACCACCAACCTCAATCTGACACAGAGGACTGTTCTCGCTGTTATAGAGTTTCACAAACTTGGCATCGCGATACTCATACAAGCCTGTTCTATAGCCACTTCCGAAGTGATGGTTAGCGTCATTGGGATCTTGCACAAGGTGAGTCATATTCCAAATGTGCAAGTCGGGATATTGCTCTGCAGGTGTCTTTTCATCGAAGTTGGTCCATTGTCCGTCCTCATAATACATGGCAGTGGCAGGGTTATAGATGGCATAGGGAGTATTGATACCTCCTGCCACGAGCAGACGGTCGCCAACATATTGCATGCGATAGAAGAGGTCACGAACGGGGCTGTTGGGACGGATGGAACCTACGGCTTCTGCAAAGCTCTCACCCAACTTATAACCCTTGAGCCCAGCTATACCTTCGCTTGCCCAATACAGTCCTCCTGCATAAGAAAGGGACTGCCATTGGTTGTCAAAGGCAATGCGCTTGGATTGTGAAGTACTCGAAAAGAGACAAACCTCCGACGGAGTGACATAGGCCAGATTGCCGTTGACCAGAGAGATGAACTTGACTCCTGTGGCCAACTGTGTCATACCCATCGCATTGTCGTTGATGCGGAAGAGTTTGTCTTGATATAAGGCATAGACCTGACCATCGAAGGTGAGCATCTGTTTGTAACCATTGCCAACTGACGACTGCTTCTTCCAGTTGGAGAGCAAGTGCTTGTTCTCGTTCGTGGAATAATAGACACCATCGTAAGCGCCTATATAGATGACACCCTCCCTGACAGCAATAGCCTGAACGGCCACACCCAATTGATAGGTTTCGCGTATAACACACTCCTGCATGTCGACAGTAATAAAGCCAAAGCCTGTGGCCAAATAAGCGGTGTTGCCATCGACAAAGACGTGATTGACCGTCTTGTTGGACAGGGTGCTCGACTTCAGGCTGGCAATGTTGACAACCTCATCGTCGAGACTCAACAGGTCGATGTTGCAGTTCTCATAGACAAGAATCAAGCGTTTGGCCGACTGGCTGTAAGCCATGTGAGCGATGTGGATATCGTTCAGGTCGTCGAGAGAATTATAGGTGCGGACAGAAGTGTCCTCAGTGTCATAAGCCAACAGATTACCGTTAGCCAAACTATAGACTTTCGAACCAACACCAAGGCTATGCGTCGAGATGCAGTATGAGGGGTAGACCTGCCACTGACCTATTTCCTGTGCCCATAAGGCCTGAGGGCTTAACGCAAAAGACAAAGGGCTTAAGAGCAGAAGGCATAGGAGCAGTCGCAGGAAGGCGGCCAGCTTCTGTGTGGCACGTCCGCGATGACTGATACGGTTCTTCTCCTGTGGTCCCATCTCAGCAAAACTGCATCCACTCTCAAGCGGAGCAAAGATGGGGTCATAGCCAAAGCCGTCAGTTCCCTTCTTCTCGCGCAGGATTTCGCCTTCGACAATGCCTTCGAACAGATGTTCTTCGCCATTCTTCACCAATGCTATGGCTGTGCGGAAACGAGCACGCCGATTGTCGGCAAGTGCCAACTTGTCGAGCAGACAACGGATATTGGCCTCGGAATCATGGCTCTCTCCGTAACCGTTCATCTCACCAAATCTTGCGGTATAGATGCCTGGTTGCCCACCAAGTGCCTCAACCTCGAGTCCCGTGTCGTCGGCAAAGCAATCCATCCCATAATGGTCGTGGACGTAACGGGCTTTTTGCAAGGCATTACCCTCGATGGTGTCGGAGGTCTCAGGAATGTCCTCGTGACATCCGATATCTTGCAAGCCGAGCACCTCGAAACGCCCGTCAAGAATTTGACGGATTTCGCGCAACTTGTGCTCGTTGTTCGTAGCCATGATTATCTTTTCCATTATTTCTTGATTTTATCAAATCCTTCGCCAAACACGCCTTCCACATTACTCATCGTGACAAAGGCCTTGGGGTCGATGATGCGGATGAGACGGAAGATGTGACGACTTTCTTGTTTGCGAGCCATAATGAGCAGAACCTTGCGGTGTTCCTTGCTGTACCAACCTTCGCCATGAAGCACGGTTACTCCGCGTTCCACCTTTTCGTTGATGGCTTGGGCTATCTCGGCATATTGGTCAGAAATAATCATAAACTGCACACTCTGCCGAGCACCGTTGACCACATAATCGACCATCGTGATGCTCAGGAACAAGGCAATGTAGCAGGTTACCAGAGTCTCGAGGTCGTGATAGATGAACCACGAAGATGAGACGATGAAGATGTCGATGCACAGCATGATGCGGCCAAGCGACATGTTGCGATACTTGTTGATGGTAAGCACAATGATGTCTGTGCCTCCCGTCGAACCGCCTGCCAAGAAGACGATGGCCAAGCCCAATCCCTCGAGCATACCGCCTATGACAGCCGCCATGAAACGTTGGTCGCCTATGATGCGTATCAGGTGTTCCTTTCCGTCAGGACCTATCTCTGTAAGATAGTTTTGCTGGATGAATTCGATGAGGAACGAGGCCGCAATTGTTGCGATAAGGGTGCGAAAGCAAAATCGCCATCCCAAGGAATAGAGTCCTATCAACATCAAACCAAAATTGATGATGAAATACGACCAACCAGCGTGGAAACCCGTCATATAGTAAATAAACGCCGAGATACCACTCACACCTCCCGTTATCAGTTGGTAGGGCAACATGAAACTGGTGAAGGCAACAGCAAAAATCGTCAATCCCAGAAATATCTTCAGATAAGTCAGGACTATCTCAACAACAATGGTACTCTTCTTTCCCTTCATCACAATATCCTCAATCTTTCGTTCTATTTAATCCTATTGAATCCTAAACCATAAACTCCCTCAACACGACTGCTCGATACAAAGGCGGCGGGATCGACATTCTGTATCAGTCGCAAAACGCTTATCTGCTCGTGGCGATGCACCAGGAGAATCATCACATTTATGGGTGCATGACTGTAGCAACCCTCACCGTTCAACTGGGTCATAGTGTGTCCCGTGTGCTCACGAACGATGCGAGCCAGCAGATCGCCCTTCGTCGTCATAATAATGAGTTGTACATCCTGCTTAGCCGAGTTGATGATCATGTCGGCGGCATAGGTGTAGACGAACAGGGTGACATAGCCGAAGACCACCATGCGCCAGTCGTGGAAGATGAACCAACAAGAGCCGATGACCAAGAGGTCGAGGTAGAGCAACACACGTCCGAACGAGATGGGCTTGTACTTGTTGACTATGGCGGCAACGATGTCCCATCCGCCTGTGACTCCGCCTGAGAGGAAACACAATCCCACGCCCACACCATTGATGAGGGCACCCAGCACGCAAGCCATAGTCGACTCGCCTGCTCCCAGGATCTGGATGAGTTGTCCGTTGTCGTCCGTCATCAGCCGTTGGCCTATTTCCAGGAAGAAGGCCATAGACACTACGGCGTAGCCCGTCTTCAACGTGAACTTCCATCCCAGTTGCCATAAGGCAAAGGAAAGAAGAATGCCGTTCCCTATCAGCACGGCCAAACTCATGGGGAACCCCGTGGCGTAGTAGAGGATGGAGCATACTCCGACCCATCCTCCCGTAGGGATATGATAAGGCAGGAGGAAAACGGTCCATCCCGTCATATAAATGGCCATTCCGAGGTTCAGGTATAGGAAGTCCTTCGAGAAGTCCCATGCCCTGCGGAGGGCTTTGTTCGGATTTCGTGACATAGTCATGTTTTCTTTATGCCGGTTTGATTACGATGTTAATGATGCGACCAGGAACAACGACGGTCTTCACCACTTGCATTCCTTCGAGATACTTGGCCGCCTCAGGTGCTGAGAGGGCAGTCTTCTCGATGTCTTCTTTCGACATATCGACGGGCAAGTCGAGTGTGAAGCGAACCTTTCCGTTGAACTGTACAGGCATCTTCACTGTCGATTCCACCAGATATTTCTCGTCGAACTCTGGCCACTGGGCGTCGCACACGGTAGTGGTGTGTCCCAGAGCCTCCCACAGTTCTTCGGCGATATGGGGGCAGAAGGGTGCTATCAATGCCACCAGAGGCTCCAGTATGCGACGACTGCGGCAATGCTGGTTGGTGAGTTCTGTCGTGCATACCATGAAGGCAGGGATAGAGGTGTTGTAACTGAACTCCTCCACGTCGGCAGTCACCTTCTTGATGAGTTTGTGCAGCGACTTCAGGTTGTCGGCCGTAGGTTCGCTGTCGTCGGCCAGCATCTGTCCGTCCTTGTCCCAGAAGAGCATCCAGAACTTCTTCAGGAAGCGGTGGCAACCATCGATACCGTTGGTGTCCCAAGGCTTCGACTGCTCCACAGGCCCCAGGAACATTTCGTACAGACGCAAGGTGTCGGCACCATAGTTCTCAACGATGAGGTCGGGATTGACGACGTTGAACATCGACTTCGACATCTTCTCGATGGCCCATCCGCAGACGTACTTGCCATCTTCGAGGACGAACTCTGCCGTCTCGTATTCAGGACGCCAAGCCTTGAAGGCTTCCAAGTCGAGCACGTCGTTCTTCACAATATTCACATCCACGTGGATGGGGGTTGTGTCGTACTGGTCTTTCAAGCCAAGACTTACGAAGGTGTTCGTGTCTTTGATACGATAAACGAAGTTCGAACGGCCCTGTATCATACCCTGATTGATGAGCTTCTGGAAGGGTTCTTCCTTGCAGCTGATACCCAGGTCGAAGAGGAACTTGTTCCAGAAACGGCTGTAGATGAGGTGACCTGTAGCGTGCTCTGAACCACCTACATAGAGATCCACATTCTGCCAGTATTCATCGGCTTTCTTGCTTACAAGGGCTTCCGAATTGTGGGGGTCCATATAGCGCAGATAGTAGGCCGAACTGCCGGCAAAGCCAGGCATCGTGAAGAGTTCGATGGGGAACACCATCTTTTCGTCGATGAGTGCCTTGTCCACCACCTTCTTCTGTTGTTCGTCCCAAGCCCATATCTGGGCATTTCCCAATGGGGGTTCGCCAGTGGCGGTGGGCAGGAAGTTCTCCACTTCGGGCAACTCCAGAGGCAGACATTCCTCAGGAATCATCGTGGGGATGCCTTGCTTGTAATACAAAGGGAAGGGTTCGCCCCAATAGCGCTGACGACTGAAGATGGCGTCACGCAAGCGGTAGTTTACCTTCACGCGTCCCAACCCGTGCTCACTCACATATTTCTTCGTAGCCTCTATGGCTTCCTTCACAGACAAGCCGTTAAGTACCAAGGCGTCATTTTTAATTTTTAATTTTTCATTTTTAATTTCATTAATTCTAGGTGAATTAATAACAGTTCCTTCCTTTGCATCATAGCTCTCCTCACTCACGTCAGCACCCTCGATAAGTGGGATGATGGGCAAGTTGAAGTGCTTGGCAAAAGCATAGTCACGTGAGTCGTGAGCAGGCACAGCCATGATGGCACCCGTACCATATCCGGCCAGCACATAGTCACTGATCCAGATGGGCACATCCTCGCCAGTAAGGGGGTTCACGGCATAGGAACCCGAGAAGACACCCGTCACGCGCTTGTCAATCATACGTTCACGTTCCGTGCGAGCCTTCACCTGTTGCAGATAGGCCTCCACTTCGGCTTTCTGTTCAGGCGTAGTCACTTTCTGCACCAGTTCGCTTTCAGGAGCCAGCACCATGAAGGTGACACCAAACATGGTATCGGCACGAGTGGTAAAGATGGTAAACTCCTCGTCAGTTCCAGCAATGCGGAAACGAACTTCAGCACCTTCGCTTCGTCCTATCCAGTTGCGCTGTGTCTCCTTGATGCTCTCGCTCCACTGGATGGTGTCGAGTCCGTCGAGCAGACGCTGACTGTAGGCACTCACGCGCAAGCACCACTGGCGCATCTTCTTCTGTTCTACAGGGAAACCGCCACGAACGCTCACGCCGTCCACCACCTCATCGTTGGCCAGCACAGTACCCAGTTCGGGACACCAGTTCACCATCGTTTCGCCCAGGAAAGCCAGACGGTAGTTCATCAGCACGTCGCTCTGCTTCTTCTCGTCCATTGCCTTCCACTCCTCAGCCGTGAAGGTGAGTTCCTCGCTCTGGGCAACGTTCAATCCTTCTGTACCACACTTCTCGAAATGAGCTATAAGTTCCGAGATAGGACGGGCACAACCAGCCTGAATGCTCCCCTCGCCCTTCGGAGAGGGGACGGGGGTGAGGTTGTAATAGTAATTAAACATCTTCTGGAAAGCCCACTGCGTCCAATGGTAGTAACCTGGGTCACAGGTGCGCACTTCACGACTCCAGTCGAACGAGAAACCTATCTTGTCCAACTGTTCACGATAGCGGTCGATGTTCTGGAAAGTAGTCTTTTCGGGATGCTGTCCCGTCTGTATTGCATATTGTTCGGCGGGCAATCCATAGGAGTCATAACCCATGGGGTTAAGTACGTTGAAGCCCTGCTGACGCTTGAATCGAGCATAGATGTCACTGGCTATGTAACCAAGGGGATGTCCCACGTGCAGTCCTGCTCCCGATGGGTAGGGAAACATGTTCAGCACATAGTATTTCTGCTTGTTGGCGTCCTCTGCAACGCGATAGGTCTGTTCCTGGTTCCAGCGCTCGTGCCACTTCTTTTCAATCTCTCTAAATCGATATTCTTTTGCCATGTATCTTTTTGATAATTAAAATTCGCGCGGACAAAGATACGAATAAGCGAGTGGAAAAACAAAAAAATAGAGAAAAATGAGAGAGAAAAGTACCCTTTTCGCTTGTAAGCTTGCTTACACAAGCGTAGAAGGGGACGACCTCTCGGCCATTGGCCATAATTGCAAAGCAATATTTTCTCTATTTTGTTTTTTCCGAGTGGGAGTATTTTCGACCCTCCGCAGGTGGGTCAGAGATACGTAATTGACCATTAGGTCAAAGATACGAAATCGAACGAAAAATGATTGAAAAGCGTATTTATTCGCTTGTAAGCTTACTTACACAAGCGTAGAAGGGGACGACCTCTCGGCCATTGGCCATGATTACAAAGTAATATTTTTCTCTATTTTGTTTTTCCCGAGTGAGAGTATCCTCGGCGAAGCCAAAGTACGAAATAAGAGAGAAAAGTACTCTTTTCGCACGTAAACTTGTTTACAGGTGCGAATTCGAGATTTCTTGCCAAAGGGCATAATTGCAAAGCAATATTGACATTAGACATTGCGAAGCTACGCAAGCATCATTGCCGCCAGCACGACGAGACAAGCTACGGCAACACCCATGAACTCTCCCAGATCGTGTATTTGATCCACCAAATCTGTCTGTTCCTGATAAGTGCGATTGTTCGCCATAATTCTTATAAGTGTTTCCATAATATCAATCTTTTGATAATTTTACATTAGTTTTACTTAGTGAAAAGAGGCAAGGGGCAAGAGGATACGATTTGACAATTCTCTTTCTTCAAGCCCTCCTCCCAACGGGGAGAGCGGGGAGAGGGGCCGTTCTTCACTCTAGTTTCTTTATTATCGTCGTCACCTTGAACACATGCACTATCATCTGCTTCTCTACGTTGAAAGGTTCGAACGCCGGATTGTCGCTGTAGAGCGTCAGGTTGGGATCGTTTCCGTTGATGCCCCTGATGCGCTTCACCATACGCTCGCCCGATCGCGTACCAATCACGTAAATGTCGTTTGGCCGTATCAGACTAGCCGACTTCAGTTCACGCGCACCTATGACGTCGCCATTATCTATCGTGGGAAACATTGAATTTCCATGTACAGGGAAATAGAATTCAGCTGTCTGGTTCGGAATGTAGATACGTTCAGTTGTGATGTCTTCGTCACCCTGGATAAGCTGACCCGCACTGGTCGGCATCTGACTGTAGAAGGGCTTCCCCATGGGCAATGGCGAGGTGGCAGCCATGTAATTCGTGTCCTGATAGCCCCTGGGAGGCGTCTCCACCTTACCGATGAGCCACTCGAAACTGACTTCGGGCAGTGCCTTGCATATCTTGGCAATGCCACTTTCAGGAATCTGGTTTGCGGCTATCCAGTTGGCAACTGCGGGTTGTGTGGTGCCGATTATCGAGGCAAACACTTTCTGCGTTCCACCATACTCCTTGATGAGGATTTTAAGAATCTGTCGTGCGTCCATAACTTCCAAATATCAGGTTTCTGATGCAAAATTATAATATATTTGATAATCCACCAAATATTTTATCAATTATTTTATATTTTTATCAAAAATCACTCTAAATCGACCCTCTTTGCCCCAGAAAACACATTCAATGTTTTCACCCACAAATAAACGAATTAATTGCAATTCTCACAATCACCCAGATATATTTATCTTAGATGTTGGAGCCGGCACGATTACAACCTAACAAACTAATTTGCAGCATGCAGCAGCGCAACAACGCAGCAATAAGGATTTCGACCTCTTGGGAAAGGAGGTTGCTTCCTAAAGATTATTATATATTATAAAATTAATAATATAGTACTATATCATTATAATACTAAATAATAATAATCTATAATCATTATACACTATTCTCCCCCCGTGCACTTGTCGCGCCTTCTTGATAAATTCCTCTGTGGTCTTTTTCGAGGACATAATATGGTATACTCTGTGCTAAGTTTGTGAACGTAAAGATACAAAGAAATCTGCACCACACAATAGGACACCAGACAAATTTTGCAGAATAGCGCATTTGCGCATTGCGCATTGCGCACAATTTTCTGCACGACGTTTTATGCGCACAATATGATTACAATCTATTATTATATTATTTATATTATATATTATAATTTATTATAATATATAATATAGCATATTCTCAACACCTTTTTCTGAATATCGATTTTACAATTCTGTGCGCAATGCGCTAAATCCCCCCCCCCCCAAACACAGCTCCTTTAAAAAGCAAAAATACACTTATAGTATTGTATATCAAGTAATTACAAATCATTTCTCAAGAATCTTTCGCTCGGAACGCCCTAGGAGGGCCCAAAACTTGCGCGGATGAACTTTTTTTTGTAACTTTGAGGTAAAGTTTGAGATACGGAGTATCTCGGACGAGAATGAAGCCGGCAACATTCTCTACGAACTCCGTTCGAGACTTTACCTCGAGTCTGCTTCCGCTCTGGATAACTGATGCGAGCATCGTATTGTCTAAGAGAGGAACGAACAAGCGTTCGAAGCGCGCCGAATAATTGTTCAACCGACCGCGGACAAGGGCCCAAATCCCATGCGGGGAAATTAAAAATTAAAGTGAAACGCTCGGCATCTGCGAAGCAGTGACGCTTGCGTAGAGCATCGGAGCAAGAATTAAGAATTAATCGTCAAAGAAAGCAGACTCTCCCTAACCCAACCTCCGTCGCGAGTGGGGACTCGCTCCCCTTTGTGAGGCCGAAGCCACATTTAGTAGTTTCTCTAAAGACCCCAATCGCCTCAAAAGAGGGAACCCCCAAGAGAGACTCGAAAAGAAAATATTACATTAAAGAATGGTACTCTTCCCCTCAGGGGAAGGCTGTGATTAAGCGAAAGCAGGCTCGAGGCGAAAGCCTCAGCATGAGAGGGGGCCTTAGTATCCCTGGCGGTAACGGTCCTCGTCCTTATCCTCGAGCATGCTGAGGTAGGAGGTGAAGCGGGAGGGTGAGATGCGCCCTTCGTCGAGGGCTTGGCGGACGGCACAGCCAGGTTCGTGGGTGTGGGTGCAGTCCTGAAATCGGCATTCCTGACCTATCTGGAAGATTTCGCGGAAATAGTGGGAGAGTTCCTCGCGTTCGATGTCGAAAGTGCCGAATCCTTTGATGCCTGGGGTGTCGATGACATCGCCTCCCGTGGGCAGACGGAACATCTCGCTGAAGGTGGTGGTGTGCTGACCGCTGTCGTGCGACTCGCTGATGGCTTCGGTGCGCACGTCGAGGCCTGGGATGAGGTAGTTGAGAAGGGTGCTCTTCCCTACCCCGCTGTTGCCTGAGAGCAGTGTCACGCGGTCGCGGAGCATGTCTTTCAGTTCGTCGAGGCCTTCGCCACGGAGCACTGAGCAGGGGAGGCACTGGTAGTGGAGACTCCGATAGAGGGTGATGAGCGACTGCATCTGCCCGTTCTCGGCTTCGGAGTAGAGGTCGGTCTTGTTGAAGAGGAGGATGACGGGCACGCGATAGGCTTCGGCTACGGCGAGGAAACGGTCGATGAAGGTGGTGCTGACCACGGGGTGGGCAATGGTGACGAGGAGCAGCACCTGGTCGACATTGGCGGCGAGTATGTGGCTTTGCTTGGAGAGGTTGGAGGCGCGACGGATGATGTAGTTGCGGCGGTCGAGAATGTCAGTGATCAAACCAACACCAGAGAAAGAACTCTGAACTCTGAACTCTGAACTCTGAACAATACTCACTCTGTCGCCCACTGCCACGGGGTTGGTGGTGCGGAGGCCTCGCAGGCGGAAGTTGCCTCGGACCTTGCATGAGAAAAGCCGGTCGTCGTCTGTGCGGACGACGTACCAGCTTCCAGTGTTCTTTATGATGACCCCCTCCAATGGAGGACTCACCCCCTGCCCCTCTCTTGTAGCGAGGGGAGCGCCCCCCACTAAATCTCCCCGAGGGGAGACTTTTAGGGTTTCAAGTGTCTTAGGTTCCCCCTCCCCCTCGGGGGAGGATGGGAGAGGGGTCAGTTTTTCACTCCTCATTCTTCACCCTTCATTTGCAAAGCTCGAAAAGCTTTGCATTACACCGTCATGATCTCCTTCTCCTTGGCAGCAAGGAGTTCTTCGATCTTCTTGATGTACTTGTCGTGGAGCTTCTGCAGTTTCTCTTCTGCGTCTTTCTCGTTGTCCTCAGAGAGTCCGTCCTTGATGGCTTTCTTCAGGCGTTCGATGATTTCGCGACGACCGTTGCGGACGCTCACCTTGGCTTGTTCTTCCTCCTTGCCACACTGCTTCACGAGTTGCTTACGGCGCTCCTCGGTGAGGGGTGGGATGTTGATGCGGATGATTTCGCCGTTGTTCTCAGGCATAATGCCGAGGTCGGAGTTGATGATGGCCTTCTCGATAACCTTGAACATGGATTTGTCCCAAGGTTTGATGGCGATGGTGCGTGCATCGGGGGTGTTGACGGCTGCTACGTTGTTGAGGGGAACCATCGAGCCGTAACTGTCGACACGGATGTTGTCGAGCAACTTGAGGTTGGCCTTTCCGGCACGAATGCGCGCCAGAGCGTCTTCGAGGTACATGACGGTCTCTTCGAACCGTTCTTCAGCCTCGTTTAGGGTTTGTTTTACGTCTAACATAGTATTACATTTTAATGTTATTTGGGGCAAAGATACGAATAAATGTTTAAAAGTTTAACGTTTAAAAGTTTAAATTCAAAAAATATTTGTATCTTTGGCACGAATATGGTTGATAGGGAACTGATTAACGGCCGTATAGCGGAGTTGGCTGAACAAATGGAGCCTATCGCGCTGGAGGAGATGTCGGGCATCAAACTCATGAACCGCACGGACACGAAGTTTGTGACTAACAAACAGAAACTGGTGCAGTTGCTGGAGATGGCCCAAGGCCAGTATTATTCCCAGCAGATTGGGGAGAGCCGCATAGCAGAATACGTGACCACCTACTGGGACACGGACAACTATCAATACTATCTGGAACACCACAACGGAAGGGCTCCGAGGCAGAAGGTGCGCGTGAGATCATACATTGGAAGCGACCTAACCTTTCTGGAGGTGAAGACGAAGAACAACCACGGACGGACGAAGAAGAAGCGCATACAGGTGCCTGGTCAGGAGGTGACGGAGGTGAGAGAGAAGGCCGACGAATTCCTGGAGGGCTTGGTGCATAAGCATCTCGACGACATCCACCCTACGGTGCAGAACCACTTCCACCGCATCACGCTGGTGAACTACGGCAAGACGGAACGCCTGACCATAGACTTCGACGTGGAGTTCCACAACTTCGAGACGAACAGCAAGAAGGAGACGGGACAACTGGTGATTATAGAACTGAAGCGCGACGGAAATGTCTATAGTCCCATCCTCGACATGCTTAGAGTCCTACGCATTAAACCCTCTGGCTTCAGCAAATACTGCATAGGGTCGGTGATGACGAACCGCGGCCTCAAGCACAACATGTTTAAGCAAAAGATGGTGCGCATAAGGAAACTGGTGGGGGAGAACATCTTTGATTAATAATCAAAGATGAAGGGTGAAGGATTAAGAATTAAGGATTAAGAATTAAGAGTTAAAACAAAACATTAAATACTATCATGGATTTCACACAGATTAACAACGAGCTTGGCAACCTATTGGGTGTGACCTTGTTCGACCCCCAGCAATTCACTTCGCTGGTAATCCGCTTCTTTATCAACCTGGTGGTGGTGTACATCATTGCCCGCTATTTCTACTATCCTCGCAGTCGTCGTCGCGACTATATGTTCATCTTCCTGCTGATGGCCATGAGCATCTTCCTGCTGGTGAGCCTCATGGAAGGCGGAGGAATGGAACTGGGTGCAGCAATGGGCTTGTTTGCCATCTTCGGCATCATGCGTTTCCGCACTGAGGCAGTGCCCATTCGCGAGATGACCTACCTGTTTATGCTCATCGCCCTGAGCGTCATCAATGCTGTGGCTCGTGGCGACTATCATCCGAAGGCAGAATACTGGGATGGCGTGGGCATAGTGACCATCGTGTTTGTGAACGCGGTATTTGTTCTGATGGCGTGGTTGTTCGAATCAAGCAAGATCCTTGCCGACAACTGCTCGAAGTACATCAAATACGACAATGTGGCTCTCGTGGCTCCTGACAAGCGCGCTGAACTGAAGGCTGATTTGGAGAAGCGTACAGGACTGAAGATCAAGCGCATAGAAGTGGGCATGATCGACTACCTGAAGGATGCTGTGCTCATTCGCATCTTCTACGACGAGTATGCCGATCGCGGTAGCAGCATCGCTGAAATGGCAAAGATGCCGAGATAAAAGCAAGTGAAATTAAAAATGAAAAGTGATAAACCCAAAAGCCTTGCCCTTTAAGGGAAAGGTTGGTAAGGGTCCGCAAATTTAAAGTTAAAAGTGATAAACCCAAAAGTCTTGCCCTTTAAGGCAATCGCAAGTCAGGCGTCAGCGGTTGGGGAGTTTGCGACGGAGGGCAGGGTTGATAAGGGTCCGCAAATTATGAAGTAAATATGAAACGACGAATTCTCCTCATTATCTCACTATCTCAGTTCCTCATTCTCTCAACGGCATGGGGAGAGACAGACAACACGGGTGCCGTGTGGACGGAGGTTGGCATAAGCAAGTCGCTACCCCACAACCTGAGCATCGATGCATCGTTTGAACATCGCACACTGGACTGGTTCGACTGGTCGAGCCGTTGGAACATCGGTGCAGGACTCAGCTACAAAATCAGCAAATACTTTAAGGTGGGAGTCAGCTACACCTTCATCCAGAAGCATTATCAGGAAGAAAACAAATATAAGTACGGCAGCTTGGATTACTCTGACTATCAGGGTCAGTCGGTGGTTGGCGATGATGGTGCCACCTACTATTTCAAGGGCTACAATAACGATGCTGCCAACTGGGCAAACCGCCATCGCGTGGCTTTCGACATCACTGGAAGCAAGAAATTCCGCAAGGTTCTGCGCATTGGCATTCGTGAGCGCTATCAGTTCACCCATCAGGCCGCTCGTGACGTAGATCGCATCAAATATCGCGAGCCTGTCTTTAATCCACAAGGCGAACTGATAGAATACGAAGACGAAGAGAGCACCATCGACCACAAGTTGGCCAAGAACCGCCACATCCTGCGCTCTCGACTGAAGTTCAGCTTCGACAAGAAAGGGCTGAATTGGGAACCCTACGTAAGCTTGGAGGCTCACAACAACCTGGGCGATAAGATGCACCTCGACAAAGTGCGTATGCAGGTGGGTGTCGACTACAAAATCACTAAACAGCACGAGCTGGGACTCGGCTACATCTTCAACCATGAGAATGATGACGATGGCGACCAAAACATTCACGCCATCTCTGTGGGATATAATTTTAAGTTTTGACTATTTGTTTAGAAAAAGATTATGAAAAAGCTGTTTTTAATTGCAATGTTGGCTGTTGGCACAATGGCTTATGCCGATGACTATCAGTATCTGACCATGTGCTACAACAACGTGGAAAAGAGCATCGTGCTGGAAACCGTCCAGAAGATAACTTTCGAGAACGGACAGGTGGTGGTAACTACTTCTAATGGCAATGAGAATTTCGAACTTGCTCAGATGCAGAGGATGTTCTTCTCTAACACAGCAACAGCCGTGAAGGAAGTGGAAACGGAAACCACATCGGAAGAGAAGGTCATCTATGACCTCAGCGGACGTCGTGTAGTGAATCCTCAGAAGGGCCTCTACATCGTAAATGGGAAGAAGGTTTTGATAAAGTAAACAAGTATCGTCATGAAAAAGTTTGCGTTACTCTTGACCTTGCTTTCGCTCACATTGACTGTGGGCGCTCAAAAGCAAATGCGCATCTGGCAAGGTGGCGAGTCGACGAAGGTGACACTCGTCGACGCTAGGAGCATGGCCTTCTCAGGCAATGGCTCAACTATAGACATAGGCGGCACTATCTACCAGACTGCAGACATCGACAGCATCACCATGATTCCTCAGGTGTTTGTCACCTTCAACGAGTCGACGGCTTCCGTAAGCAAAATCCCCGCTTCGGTTAAAGACTATATCACGGTGGCAACTGATGGCGCACACGTGACCATCACCAACACCAATGTCTCAAACGAAGTGGAGTTCATCCTAAGCGGAACATCGTCCGACGGTTCGTTCACGTACGTGGGTTCGTACAAAGCCACTATCTGCCTCAACGGCTTGGACCTTGCCAGCCAAAGAGGTGGAGCCATCGACATCCAGTGCGGCAAGCGCATAGCCCTGGTACTGGAAGACGGCACCACGAACTCACTGGCCGACTATGCCGCAGGCGAGCAGAAGAGCTGTCTCTATTGCAAGGGACACTTGGAAGTGGAAGGCTCTGGTACGCTTAACGTTTCGGGCAACCTGACCCATGCCATAAAGAGCAAGGAATACGTGCAACTGAAGAAGTCCACTGGCACCATCAACATTGTGAAGGCAGTGGGCGACGCCATCAACATCAACCAATACTTTGAGATGAGAGGTGGCACAGTAAACATCACCAGCACAACGATGGGCGATGGCATTCAGGTTGACAGTACCTCGACAGAAACTGACGAATTCAACGGACAAACCTTCATTCGCGGAGGTAGAGTGAACATCGAGATTACACAAGAGGACTGCAAGGCCATCAAGTCGGCAGGCGACATCACCATCTCAGGTGGAGATCTTTACCTCTATGCCAAAGGCAGGGGCAGTCGTGGTATTCAGACAAATGAAAGTGTAACCATCAACAAAGAAGAGGATGGGATAAGACCCGGCATCGTCATTGAGGCCAGTGGCATTCGTTGTGGCAACGAAGAGCATTCCGACGACCCACATCGGTGCATGGGAATGAAAATCGACAAGAACCTGACCATCGATGATGGTTACATCATTGTGGAGAATACGGGCAGCAAGAGCCGAGGCATCAAGGTCGACGGAACATTCACTTTCAACAAAGGCACATTAAAATCGAACGTAACTACAACAAGTGGTACTACGGCATATAACGAATCGCGCTAAGCACTCTCTCTTCGTCTGTTGTTATCCTGACGCTTGTGTCAGGAAACGCATGAATCGATAAGCTAAGAGGCGATAAAAAGAAAAACGGAGGACTCGATTGAATCCTCCGTTTTCAGTACCCAGAGCCGATACAAAACCCCGAAAACAAGAGAAAACAAAGGAATTAAAAAGCATTGATTTACAGGGGTTTTCTTTAGTAGTGGTTTTCACTTGATTTCAAAAAACACCAAATGTTTTGCACTTTTTTGCTCGTTTTTTGCTCGTTTCTCAATAATAATGATTACCTTTGCACAAGAAACCAAAAAATATAGCATTATGGCAAACAAAAAGAACTTTAGATGTGATGGAACTTATATGATAAGCACCGACAGCACCGACAACCCCAAACTTTATGCAAGGGTGTTAAGGGATGGCAGGGAAAGCCTTTATCTGGAGTATTACAAAGGTTACAAAAAGGTATTCAACGAAAAGACAGGAAAGGAATCCGTTAAGGTTGACAGGCAAAAGGAGCAATTAAACCTTTATCTTTGGACTGCACCCAGAACACCGATTGAAAGGCAGCAGAACAAAGAAACCCTTGAACTTGCAAGAATGATTCGTTTTGAGCGTGGTGTGCAATTCATCGAGGATAAGGAGGGATATAAATTCAAGAAAGACCGTAACATCAATTTCCTTGACTATTTCCAAGTTTACATTGACAATTACACCAAAAAGGATATTCGGATGGTGCAAATTGCCCTACAGAGGTTTAAGGACTTTTTGAACGAAACACCAGAGTACACAAAGTTTGCAAAGAGCATCAAGCCAGAGCAACTAAACAAAGATATGATGTTGGCTTTCACGGAGTATCTGCAAAGTAGGAGTGTAGGAGAGGGCGCAAAAAGCATTTATCAGCGTTTCAAGAAAGTTATTAAGTATGCCATAGAGCATGATGTAATGACAAAGAACCCATGCACAGGTATTGTTATCAAGATTGATGAAAACATATTGCGTAAAGATGTGCTATCACTGGAAGAGGAACAGGCCCTAATTAACACGCATTACGATGGAGAGAACCCCAATATAAGGAGGGCTTTTATTATGTGTCTGTATTGCGGTTTGAGGTTTTGCGATGTGAAAGACCTTACATTTGCCAACGTGGACTATTCAAACAAGTTGCTGAAGTTTGAGCAGAACAAGACAAAGGGGCATTCTGCCAACAGCGGTGTTATTATACCCCTTAACGATGGATTGTTGAGGCTTATAGGAGAGCCGACAGAGAGCCAGAACAAAGACAGCCTTATATTTCCCCTACCAAGTTATGAAATGTGCCTCAAAGCCCTAAAAAGGTGGGTTAAGAGAGCAGGGATTAACAAGCATATAAGTTGGCATTGCGCCAGACATTCATTTGCCGTTAACATCCTCAATAATGGGGCTAACATTAAGACGGTTGCAAGTCTTTTGGGGCATTCTGGATTGAAGCATACAGAGAAATATACCAGAGCAATAGACAGGCTGAAAGAGGATGCAATCAACAGTCTGCCAACATTGGATTTATCTACTAACTTTTAAACGAGCAAGCATTATGGAAAGTGAGTACAGAGGCATGACTACAAACGAAGTGATGATTGAGCAAATAAAGGCCGGACATATATCATTTGCGGATATTGCAGACTATCTAAACGACCGTACAGATGCCGAAAGGAATGATTTTTGCTTTCGGATGTTTTGCAGTATTCCGATGGAACCAATCACAATTAGCATGGAAAGTTTTAGGGATTATGATGCAATCCCCTATTCAGAGGAACATAGACCATCTTATCATGAAGTGAAATCTATGAACTTGACACCTCAACAGGAATTGGAGAAAGACAGGTTATTAAATGCCATTGGATTTATTGAAAGTAAATATGGGGTAGATTTGTTTGGTGAATACCAGGATGAACAACCTAACAACCTTGAATCAACAGAGAGCAGCACCTCCAGAGAATTGAAAGAACTAATGAACCTAATGCCAGAAAATTTGCGCACAGAACGGGCACATAAAGTTTTCGGTAAAGCATTTGAAAAAGGGCTTATTACAAAATCCGATAACGGCTTTAGTTGGGAAAAGTCCAACGTATTGTTATGCTTTATGTTTGGGCGGTTGTATTGTGGGGATTGTACTTTTGATAGTAAATTCAATGGTGGAAAACCAATGTGGAAAAAAGGGGTTGATATGTTATTTCCCGAATCTTGCATTGAGGAAGTTTTCAGAATTAAGAACACTTCACAATCACGGACACAAGCAAAATCCGTTCCAAATGGATATAACATAGTAGAAGATATTTTCAAGGCGGTTTGATAACCGCCTTTTTTGTTACCAATGTATTTGCCAATATATTGATAAATACATCTATATAACCGATATGGTTTTTTCATTGTTACTTTGCATCGTAAAACTTTAATCAAAGTAGCAATGGCAGACGAATTAAAGCAGGTGGCCGACCTTATAACGGCAAATACAATCTTTTGCACAAAAGAGGTGCTAACAAGCGATGAGGCAGCACGATATTTGGGTATATCCAAATCCTATCTCTACAAATTGACTATGAGGCAGGCGATACCACATTACAAGCCGATGGGCAAGATGTGTTATTTCAATCGTCTGGAACTTGAACAATGGATTCAGAGCAACCGAGTAGCAACAGCCGATGAGTTAAGCCAACAGGCGCAAGCCTATTGCATGAAAAAGGCAGGGCGCAAATAATATAGTTCCACAATGGCAGTTATGAGCAGACGGATATATTATAATGTTCCTTGCATCCTTTTCCGGGATTTCCTTAAAAGTGATATGCACACCGAAAGAGTTTTAGCCGATGTGCTATATTATGCAGTCTATGTTGAATATTTGCGACTGCAAGATAAGGAATCCGATGAGGCTAAAAGGTTTTCGATGGCTTGTTATAACATGGAGTGTTCTGACCAGAGCATCAGCAAAAGTTATGATTATGCTATTGAGAGAGGGGAATTGTTATATACGTCTGGCATGGGTGAGGCTTTTTGTTCCATAGACAATGAAAAATACTGGAGGATGGTAAACGACAATCCCACAACAGAAGAAAAGGCATTGTTTTTGGCATGGATAGCCTTAAAATCTATCATTGGAAATAAGCCCTACATTAAGACTAATAATGCCTTGTGGCTTTCTCGTATGGATGGAAGCAGCACTATAAAAAGCAGACCATATAAGAAAAAGACCATTTACAGCGAAGAAATCGAGAAATATAATAGCCTATATCGGTGCAGGAGATTGAGAGCACTATTATTCGATTATTACCATGTATCTTTCTTTTCCGATGGTGTAAGGGGGTTCTATTTCTCACTCACATTGGGCATGGAAGAGTTGATAAGAGCCGTTAAACAGAGACCGAAAACGGATGCTATTGGCAAGTTCAACGAAGCAAAGAAAAAAGCATTGGAAGCGTTAAACCATGACTGCAACCATGATTTTAACCATGACTTTAATCATGACTGCAACCTTAAATAATAGGAGGTTTGATAATGGCAGATATACGGACTATGATACAAGCAAAGATGAGGCTTTCAAATTATCCTCAAAACGCTGCAACCATGTTTTTAACCATGACTGCAACCGTATTACAACCATGACTGCAACCTTAAACAAGATGATAATAATAAAGATGATAATAATAAATATACCCCCTACCCCCTTATCAGGGGGCATCCCCCAAGGGGCAAACAAACAAATGATGAGATAAACAGATGGCATTAAGATTCAACATAGAGACCCATAAGCATGGAATCCGTTTCATCGTGAAAGGAACGGTTATAGAACTGGCATACCATGCAGCATCCACATTGTGTAATGCAATCATGGAGGCTTGCAGCCAACGGAAAGAGTTTGCGAGTACTAAATATCAGTATTGGAAATCGAGGGCGCAACATGGATTTCTTTGCGAGGTGTCACCAGAGAACCGAAAGCAGTACGAAGATTTCATTAAGAGCCTCAACATCGATATATCGACATTGAAGATAAAACATAGGGCCGGATTATCACCAGAGGAAAAGAGGATGAGAGAAAAGGAACTTCGGAAAGAAAGGTATCAAAGAATGGTCAAGCAGCGTAAGGAATCCAAAGCTGCAAAAATCCGAGAACTGCAAGAAAGATTCCATATAACCCCAAAGAAATAACAGCATGGAACAAACAAAAGGATTCTGGATGGTCACAGACCCCAACGATATGGAGGGCGAAGTGTGGCGAAATATAGCAGGGTATGAAACAAGATACCAGGTAAGCAATTTCGGGCGCATCAGAAAGCGAGAAAATGTGTGTATCTTCAATTATTCAAAATTGCGGCATAGTGTCGGCCAGATAATAAGGCAGAGCAAATCCACAAACGGATATTTGAAAGTAAGGCTTTTCGGTAGCGATGGCAGTTCCATGACCGTTAACGTGCATAAACTGGTAGCAACGGCATTCATTCCGTGCAATGATTCAAGTCTGGTTGTTAATCACCTCAACGAGATAAAGACCGATAACAGGGTTGAAAATCTGGAATGGTGTACGATACAGGAAAACAACAATTACGGAACAGGGCCAGAACGCAGGGCAAAGAGTTTGAGAAACAACCCCTATAGAAGCAAGATGGTATCGGCATACTCAAAGGATGATGGGCGGTGGGTTGCTGACTATCCAAGCCAAAGAGAGGCAGCACGACAATTAAAATGTGCGCTTAGTAAGATACAACGGTGCAACAGACCAAACCGAACATTCAAAGGACTGTATTTCATATCAGATAAATAACAATTTGTTTAACAATCAAAAAAAGCAAGAAACAATGAACAAAAGAAAAGTATTGGAATTGCTGAAGCCCAAAACTAAGATGTTGGGATTTAGCCGTAAGGAACTGGCAAAGGTTGCAGATGTAATCATTGCAGCACTCCCAGAAGAGATTGATGAGGCAGACGAAGAAAGCAGCATCAACCAGAAGATTGATGAGTATCTGCCATTGTTGCAGTTCACACAGGCAGCATCAGACCGCAGAATAAACAGCCTCAACAATCGCAGAAACGCATCAGACTTTGACGATGAGCCGGAAGATGATGCAGATGATGAGTTGGATGATGAACCTACCAACAAGCAGCGTAAGAACCGCAACAGCCATGATGATTTCGATGAGGCTCCCAGATGGGCAAAACGATTGCTGAAGATGATGGAGCAAGGCAGCGAAAACAGCATTAAGCGCAGGGCGAAAGTTGAAGCACTGGTTGAGGATTTGGGAAGTATGGGCAAACATTATCTCCGTGACTTTGACCGCCATTCATTCCGCAATGATGATGAATGGGAAGATTACTTTGCAGACCTCAAAGAAGAGGTTGCAGAGTATCTACATGAATCCGCAAACCGTGGATTAGACACGCTAACACGTCCGGCAGGTGCAGCACCAGGAAGAAAGCATTATCGCAGAGAAGAGGAAATGAGCGATGAGGAAGTAATCAGACTTGCTAAAGGAAAGTAAAGACATGAAAACAAGAAAGTTTTATATCATAGACAGCGTAGAGACGCAACATAGCAAAGCCGTTTTCGGCATTTTGCCGATAAGCAGCGAAGAGGATTTTGACTTTGAAGCCAAAAACATTTCCGAATCGGTGACGGTGATAAAGGAATCAGCCTTTGACAAAAAGGCATACCCTAAAGATACCCACATCGTGATTGTTGAGTGTCTGCCAAGTGACATTAAAAGCCAGACAGAAAAAACAATCACACTCCGATGGGGCGGTAACATTGCCCATATTACGACAGCAGGGGAATATGACCCCAAGAACCGACAATGGAGGAATATATTTTGGTGTGACTTGCACCGAAAGGGTGTATAACTTTTCTAAATAGTTTCGGGGGTGTTTCGTCTTTCTGGCTATTCGGAACACCCCTTTATTGAAAACAACAATGGAAAACAACGTATATGGCATTCAAGAAAGGACAAAGCGGAAACCCCAAAGGCAGACCCAAGGGCAAAGCAAATAAGACTACTGGCACTATAAAAGATTTTATTGCCAATGTGATTGATGATAACAGGGAACAGATAAAAGCCGACATTGCAGGGCTTGAACCTAAAGAGCGGTTGCAGTTCCTTGAAAGGCTTATGCCGTATGTTGTTCCAAAGACGGAAAGTAACAAAACGGAAATATCCTTTGAGCGCATGAGCGATGGGGATATAAATACGCTTGCATCAAACCTATTAAACAGCATCAACGATGAGAATAACACTTGAAAGAGAAGAAAAGATTGAGTTGCTGAAAGCGATTCAATGTGGAGAACTTGACACATTGTGCATTCCAAGAATAACCGCAATTATAGAGGGCGGCAATTCCTTTCTGGATTGCCTTAAAGAAATGGGTGATGAAGATGAAGAAAACCAATAGGCAATATCGATATGATAATAGATTGCTATTTCACGACCGGATTATAAAGACTGGTAAAGGAGAATCAAAATTTGCTGTTAGATATAATGTCGGATGTCTTTCACCATTTTATGCAACGGTATGGGATATGTCCGCAAAGAGCGTTTCCATTCCCCTTGATAGCGTGGAAAGTGCAGGTATTTATGCCATAACTTTGGAAACTTATTTTCGGTGTTATGGTGATGCTCCATTTGCATTTGATATGTTTGCTAATGAACCAGGTATTTTGCATATCCTACTGGAGTACACGGATGAAGATGTCAAATTTGGAGGTTTTTTTTCGGAAATTTGTTTAAGGCAATGCAATATCGTTTATTTTGAAAGAGCAGGATTATTCAAGATGAAATTAGAACACGACCAAATTATAAGCCGATTCTTAAAAGAGAAAGAAGCAGCCGAATACAATACATATTTTTGAATTTATGAGTATGAAAAGACAATGGAACAATGACAGGAACGAAAGCCGTTTGCAATCGTTTCTTGAAGTGAAAAAATATAGGGGCGGCATTCATGGTTTATCCCATGCCCAGAGAGTAGAAAAGTTTGGGTTGATGCTTGCAGAGAAAACCGATGCAGACAGAGACGTGATAATCTGGTTTGCCTACCTACACGACAGCCAGAGAACCGATGATGGATTTGACTTCAATCATGGGCCAGATGCAGCACGATTTGTTGATACCATTCGGAATGCCTTTCTGCAAGAATTGAGCGACACCCAGATAAGCAAACTTAAAGAAGCCTGCAGGTTGCACACCTCAACGCACCGAACATGGGATATAACGATAGATACTTGTTTCGATGCTGACAGGTTGGATTTGCCGAGGGTTGGGAATATGCCAGACCCTAAGCGCATGGCAACAGAACAGGGCGCAAAGTATGCCGGAAGAACTTATATTGAAAATTGCATTGATGCAGGGTGCAAAGACTTGATGAACACAACCCGATTAACGGGTATATCATTAGGAGAGGGAACTATTGATAGATCCCATTTGCTGCATTTTGATAAAGACTACATAAACAATGGAAAGGAATCAAGGTTTGCTATCCGTTTCAATTTTCTGGATGATAAGGGAAATATGTTTAGTCCGTACTATACACATGACGCATGGGATTTGACAGCAAAAAGCATGGCAAAAATAAAATCAAGTGATTCCGTTATGGTTACAATGTGTGATGGTATCTTTGCAGTCGAATACGACATTTTCAAAAGTGGCAATTCATATTATCGTAGATTCGTTGACAACTGGAAAGAACAACATGGCGCAATGTTACTGGAGTACACCCAAGATGATGTTATCATGTTCAATGAAGAGGAAATTTGCATTAGACAATGCAACATCCTTTATTCAGCACCATTGAAAGAGTTTGAGGAGAAAATGAATGATGGAACACTTGATAATATCATGGATGATTTCAAAGAAACAAAAAAGCACTTGAAGAAACGCAATATGGCAGGGGAAACGGAAAAGGTTGGCGAAAGCATAAAATCATTTATCTTGTGTGCTAAAGTTGACCCCAGATTATTTTTTCGATGTATGTACTATGGTGTGTCTATGGTTAAAAGGTTGGGAATAGGCGATTTGGTGGTATTGCATTGGTTTTTGGTGCTCACTTGTTTGTTTGACCTCAAAAGGGCAACAGATTCTAATATATTCAAATTGATAAACACCGTAAAGGATAAGTATCTTAAAGGGTTTTCATTTGAACAAATGATGAAACTTCAAATGGCATTAAGTCATTATGCACACTTAAATGAGGAAAGGAACACGGAGTATGATTTGTATGCAGATGCAAGATTGATGGGTGAACGCAGCATCAATGACAGGGATATTAACGCCAATGAGTTAATGACTCAAATCGGCAGAGGCTTTTTGAATAATGGTTGGTATGACAAAAATACGATGAAACAATGTTAGAATTTCACGATAAAATAATAAATACTGGCAAAGGTTTTTCACGCTTTGCTGTACGATTTAATAAAAGAACCAGTGATAACATTTCCATTGGGCCTTATACTTTTTCAAGAGGAATGAAATTTTATAAAGCATGGGATTTGTCTGCAAAAAGTGTTTCGGAAAGTGATTGTGTTCGTGGAACATACCCGGACAATAGCAGTGGCATATTTGCAGTTGATATGGATATGTTTATTTCACATAGGGGGGGATATGCAGAAAATATGTACAAAGAAAATGATACGGACCTTATACTATTAGAATATGTCGATAACGATGTTATTTCAAAAAGTGATGTAGAGATAGTGTTAAGACAGTGCAACATTGTTTTTGTAAGCACTTCACAAGACTTTATAACCAAATGTAATGATTGTACCATTTTTGATATAATGCGGCAATTTGTCAATGACAAAGAGGCATCCCCAATTTGTACGTTTGCCAAACCAATTAGGAATATAGATGAAGATTTTTCCAAATTCCTTAAAAACTATGGTGTTAACAATACAAGAGCCAACACACTAAATCGGATTGTTTCGGGAATAAACAATATGGAGAATTTGAAAATGACACGCACCGTAACCATGTTTGGCGCTGTTATATCATTGTATTTGTCACAAGTGCAATGTTTGGATATACCAGGATATTTGAATGGTTTACGTGGAAGTTATATGGCGAATATATCCGATGATGATTTTTCAATGCTGATGGAGATATTTACAAAAGAGGGGAAAGAAGATGATTTAAGATATGTCGCATTTACTGAAGCAGCCCAAATGATGAATTATTTATATGGAAAGGGGGATGTGCCAGATTTGAAATTGAAATATAATAAGATGTTTTTCCTTATGGTTATTGTTCCATTACGAAAACATTGCAAGGAATATGCAAGAGACATAGTGAACGGCATTATTTGAATGACAAATAACTTAACAATCTTTATGTTAAACCTATTTGCCATTCAAATAGATGCAAAAATCTTTTAACATGATACTTGCAGATGCACATGATTATTTTGCCTACCTTTGCGGCACATTCATTAAAATTCAATCATTATGGTATCAAACACAACTGACATTCTGGAGCGGATTACCCAAGCCGTGCAGACGGAAAAAGGCTATCACGAAAAGGCGGCTTTTATCTGTGAGGGTATGTGTGCCACAATCAATCACATTTGGGAACTGGAGGCATACAGCGCACAAGATTTCATGCCATTGGTAGTGATGGCAGAGTACATGAGACTTATTAAGGATATGGCAAAGAAGACACACTAAGAGCAATGAGAACCCAAAAGACCTTTTCAGAACGATTCATGGAACTGCCAACAGATGCCGACAGATGGCGGTTTATCAAAGAGAATGTGAAAGCATGGTGTAAGGAACTGGATGCAGAAATAGAGCAAGCAGAAGCACGAAACCAACAGTTGGAAGCACGAAGCCAACACATAGAAGCATGGATAAACTTGTACAAACTGAATCCGGAAATAGCGATTAGAAATACACACATGGGGATTGTGATAAGTTCCAAGCCTCAACAATAAGCGTCTGGCCGATACGTTAAAGTGTCGGCCATTCCATTGTTATATCGGATAAAATGACTACCTTTGCAAAACCATGTTCAATCCCAGAGTTTAACTTTGATTGATGCAGAATCATGAAAGATGAGTTAACAGCAAAAATGCACTCCGAGTTTACCATTGACGAAGAGACAGACCAGAAGCACCGTGCAGGCACTACATGGGGGCTTGTTGGATTCGATGCCGATGAAGCATCAATAAGACATTGGGCAGAGTGTTACGGCACTACTTATGAAACGTGCATGAAATGGAAATCCTATTGGCGAAACCTATATAAGAATAGCAAATGAGGCTATACAAATAGCAAAACTATATTTTTTGGTTATGGTGTGGGTGTAGTGATACACTTGCACCATTTTTTACGTCAAAAAGTGGGTGTATTGTTGCTTTTTGCTCGTTATTTGCTCGTTACAAAAACAAAAAGTGTCGTAAATGCTTGATTTACAACACTTTCTAAATAATTTGTCGTACCCAGAGCCGGGGTCGAACCGGCACGGGTTGCCCCACTGGTGTTTGAGACCAGCGCGTCTACCGATTCCGCCATCTGGGCTTTGCGGGGACAAAGGTACAACAAAAAATTAAAAATTAAAAATTAAAAATTAAAAATTTACGATTCTTTCTATATAACTATATGATTACTTTAGAAATTTCGTGTTATTTCTGATGAATATGCCCCTCCTGTTTGAAGATTTTAGGAAGGAAGATTGGGGAATACTACGACCATTCAGGTCATAAATATATCCACCACTTAACGATTTACCATTCAACGCTTCATTGTCATTTGTCCATCGTGAATCGTAAATTGACTCGATGCTATCGTAATTACTGTCAATGCCATTGAAGACGAAGACGGTGCTTGCAGGCATATCCAAGGACAGTGGGGTGTCGATGTCAATAGGTTCGCCCTCCGTAAGCCCAGTCAAGGCATTTTGAACCTTGAAGGCTTTCGTGAGGATGATACTGCCTGTGACAGAGGCAGGAATATCGAGAGCCTCACGCAACGTAATGTTGAAGGTCTGCTTGCTTCCTGCCCCGTTTCGAAGCGTCAACACTGACTTCACTCCGTTCCAAGCCGCCCAGCCATAGACGTTAGCTTTCTGTCCGTCCCAGGGATTGCCTCCCACCCAATGAATATCGGGCAGGACGTCAGCTTGCTCTTGTTGCCACTGGACGCACTCTGCCAAGTCCGACCACAACTTCCCATTGTTGATGCTGTTCATAAGGTCGTAATCGTTGTAGAGTTCCACCATCCCACTGCCGCAAGCAAAGGCACAGCGGAGTTCACGCAAGACAGCTTGGTAGGTTGTATTCTTGCTCACGTTTCCATGAGAGGAAAGGATAAATCCGTGAGTCATCAGTGTATTGATGGGGCATAAAGGTGCGTTCTGCACGAAATTCTGATACACGAGTCTGTCACGATAGGTTATCCAATTCTCGCGATCAATGCTATTGTTGCCCGCAGTTCCGTAGTCCTGCTCTTGACGCCATACTGCATCAGTAAACTGAAACCAGAAAGGACTCGCCCACGTGCCTACGGTGGTGTTGAAGAAGATGTCCGGACGCAGTTGTTTCCTTATCTGGCGTTCCAAATCGATAATTGCTTCGGCATTCTCCTCGCCTGTGGTTCCACTGTCAGGACCGACTGACGAGAACTGAGCACTGATGCCATCAAACTTGAAAAAGCGGAAGTCGTAATTATCAATCATGTATTTGCAAGCATCCCAAAAGACTTGATAGTACTGAGGATTAGACAGTTGCATCGATTGCCCTTGATCGGTCCAGTACTTACGCCTGTAGTTGCCACTTTGTCCGTATCCTCCCACAGGACCAAGCCAAGCTCCAATGCCACTGCCCATCTGTCGCGCCAGTTGGTCGGCTTCGGCAAAACCATTGGGGAAGTTATTGTTAAACGTCCACGTGCCATACTGGTCCCATCCATCGTCCCAGACGAAGGCCTTCACACCCGTCTTGTATCTGTCGAAGAACCGCTTTTTCCACTGCCTCATGACATCCACGCATTGCGAAATCTTCATGTTTGTGGTGTAATCAGGATCGTTGTTGCGGTCGATATTCAGTTCGTACCAACTGATGTAGACGGGCATTGGACGCCAAGGAACGGCTCGTTCGCGCTCGCTGTAAGCCAAGAACGAACGGCGTTGCTGCCCCTCTCCCATCATTCCAACCACAGCTCCAACTTCCCACTCCTTGCCAGCCTCCAGCGTCACGTTTCGACTCCAGGTGCCTGTGATATTTCCTTGCTTGTCAACGGCATTAATCCCCATAGGCGTTTCCAATCCGGCAAACAAGTTTTCGCTTGCGAGCACTGACCCTCGCGTATTACCTGAAACCTTCGGAAGCGGAAATTCGGAAGTGTCCACTCGATAGAGCAGTGGAACCATGTGATGCATTCGTATGTTCTTTATCGCTTTGAAAGTCAGCGTGGTACGCAGGTAGTGACTGCCATCGCGCAGGATTGCCCTCCACGTAACCTTCATGGCCTCTGTGCCGTACGTAAAGTCTGCGACGATGGACTTACCTGCAAAATGTTCAGCCCCTCGAATGGCCGACGGATTGGCTTCGAGGTCTTCGATGCGAATGCTGTCGAGCCTCATCTCACTGCATTGTTTGGTCAGCTGCCCGTCCTTACCCAAGACGATGTAGAAAAGTTCACTCCCCTCCACGAGTCCAAGCGCTTCGCATCCGCCAAACTTCACAACGCCGTCTCGACATACGAACGAAGCCGAAAACAGATTGTTGCTCAGGGTGAAAACGGAATCCTTGACATCGGCTTGCGCAATTCCCACCTGCGTTTGTTGCTGGGGATAAACGACTGGCTGATAGTCGTTGGCTTGCAAGGCAATTGTCCACAAGGAAAGCAGTAAGAAGCAGATTCTTTTCATGGCGATGATTGTTTCTCTGCGACAAAGATACATCTTTTTTATGAAACAGCGAAAAAGCACTTTCGAATTTAAGTGTGGAGGTCTCCTATTTAGATTCACCGACGGAAGGCCTTAGGCTTGATGAGGATTGAACCTATATTCGATGCGCCTCGAACCTATGTTCGATGAGGCTCGAGCCTAGGTTCGATGAAACGAAGGCCTAAGGTGCAAATTCGGAGGACGAAAAAACGTATGGAAAAGGGGCTAAGAACAACGTCAATCGACCTGTTGTTCTTTCATGGGTTCCATGTGGAGCGTGACGTGAGTCTTCTGACCAAAACGCTCTTTGAGTTTGTGTTCGATGGAAGAAGCCCGGTCGTGAACTTCACTCAAGGGGAGACTTCCGTCCATGCGAACATGGGCTTCGATAGCGATGTGGTCGCCTATGCGACGCGTGCGAAGATTGTGAGGTTGCCGTACATCAGGGAACAACTGGATGAGTTGCAGGATTTCCTCCTCCGTATTCGCAGGCAAGGAACACTCCGTGAGGTCGCCTATGCTGGTTTTCAGTAGGTCTGCAGCCACTTTGATGAGGAGCAAACCCACGAGAATGGAAGCCAGAGGGTCGAGCATCGTCCACCTGTTGCCCAGCAGGATTGCGCCTCCGATACCTATAGCCGCACCTATCGACGAGAGAGCATCGCTCCGATGATGCCAGGCATTGGCCACAACGACCTGCGAATCGAGTTTCCGACCACGTCGAACGGTATACTGATAGAGCAGTTCCTTGACAGCAATCGACAGCAAAGCCGCCCACAACGCCAATCGGCCAGGTGCCGCCAGCTGATCGCCAGCAAACCAATCGGACAGCTTAATGCCTCCTGCAACGATAATGCCTGTGGCCGCACCCATCAGAGCTAGTCCTATGAGGAAGGAGGCAATGGTCTCAAACTTCCCGTGCCCATAGTCGTGCGACTCGTCCTGCGGTTTCGCACTGATGTAGACAAAGACGAGAACCACCACATCGGTAAGAAAATCGGAAAGCGAATGCACGGCATCGGCTATCATTGCCGAGCTGTGACCCAATATACCCGCTATGAACTTGAACGTGAGCAATGCCACATTACCTGCACTGCCCACGAGCGTTACCTTGTATATGTCTTTTTCGCGACTTGCCACTGGAGGCTTCTCCTAAATAGGATGAGAATTTAAACGATCATCAACGTATAGAGATAGATGACTACAGCAGGGAGGGCAAGGAGGGAGGAATCGAAGCGGTCGAGCAGGCCTCCGTGTCCTGGCAGGATATTACCACTGTCCTTGATGCCGAGCTGGCGTTTCAGCAGGCTTTCGACAAGGTCTCCCCAAGTGCCGAAGATGACAACCACAAGGGCAAAGCCAAGCCACTGGGGAATGTTGAGACTGCGGTCGAAATACCACACGATTAATGCCGCAAGCAAGGAAACAAAGGTTCCGCCAATGCTTCCCTCCCACGATTTCTTAGGCGAAATGCGCTCGAAGAGCCTGTGCTTTCCAAAGAGACTGCCGAAGCAATAGGCTCCCGTGTCGCTTGTCCAAAGGAAGATGAAGACAGCAAGCGGAAATATCCATCGGTAGTGAATGGATTGCGGATGGGCAGGATCGTTCATGAAACCCAGGACAGGCATCATCGAGAAGGGCAGAGCCACATACATCTGGCTCATCATCGTATAGGCCCAGTTGTTGATAGGACTTTCTCGTTGCAGATAGAGTTCGCTAATGAGCAGGTAGATGACGCTTATCAGATAGGGAATGAACACAGCCGGAGTGGGAGTCAGACCACTGCAATAGCCAAAGAAGGCCAGAAACAGATAGGCACCCGAAACGGAGCATATCATGGGGTTGATCTCCACATCATCGCGTTCGGACACAATTTCACAGAACTCGTGAACTGCAAGTGCCGTGATGACAGTAAACAGACAAGCCATAGACAGCGGGCTAAAGGTGATGCCCCCTATCATGACCAGCAGGAATACGATGCCCGTAAGAGTGCGGACAATAAGGTTACGTTGTTTCGGGCTCATGGTTTTCTTCAGATTTGGTTTCTTCAGCCTCCTCGGCTTCTTCTATTATCTCTTCTGCCCTACTCGTCCAAGGACGGGGACCAAAGATGTGTTCTACGTCTTCGGCAAAGATGACTTCGCGATCGACGAGCAACTGAGCAAGTTCCGCGTGCCCTGCTGCTTTCTCGCGCAAGAGGGTCTTCGCACGTTCGTATTGCTCGGCTATCATCTTCTGCACCTCTTGGTCGATGAGCTGTGCAGTCTCTTCCGAATAAGGACGCTGGAACTGATATTCCTCGTTGTTATAGTAGCAAAGGTTAGGCAGACGGTCGCTCATGCCCATGTAGGCAATCATGCCGTAGGCTTGCTTGGTGACACGCTCCAAGTCGTTCATAGCTCCACTGGAAATGTGACCTGTGAACAATTCCTCTGCAGCACGACCTCCCAAGAGAGAACACATCTCGTCGAGCATCTGTTCGCGAGTGGTTATCTGTCGCTCTTCGGGCAGATACCATGCTGCACCCAAGGCTCTTCCGCGAGGAACAATCGTGACCTTGACAAGCGGATTGGCATACTGCAAGTGCCAGGATATGGTGGCGTGACCTGCCTCGTGAAGGGCTATTGTGCGCTTCTCTTCCACTGTGAGCACCTTGGTCTTTTTCTCAAGACCTCCGATAATGCGGTCGACAGCCGAAAGGAAATCGTCCTTCGTCACTGACTTCTTATCGTGACGGGCAGCAATAAGTGCGGCTTCGTTGCAGACGTTGGCAATGTCAGCACCAGAGAATCCGGGTGTCTGGCGTGCAAGGAAATCGATGTCGAGGTCTTTATCGGTCTTCAATGGACGCAAGTGTACTTTGAAGATGGCTTTTCGTTCATTGACATCGGGCAGGTCGACATGAATCTGGCGGTCGAAGCGTCCAGCACGCAAGAGTGCTTTGTCGAGGATGTCGGCTCGGTTGGTTGCAGCCAAAATGATGACGCCACTATTGGTTCCGAAACCATCCATTTCCGTTAGAAGCTGGTTAAGCGTACTCTCGCGCTCATCATTGCCTCCCATGATGGCATTTCGACTGCGGGCACGTCCAACAGCGTCGATTTCATCGATAAAAATGATACAAGGGCTGTTCTCCTTTGCCTGGCGGAATAGGTCGCGAACACGACTTGCTCCCACGCCGACGAACATCTCCACGAAGTCGCTTCCGGACATAGTGAAGAACGGCACTGCGGCCTCGCCTGCGACAGCTTTCGCAAGAAGGGTCTTACCCGTTCCTGGAGGTCCAACGAGCAATGCACCTTTGGGTATCTTTCCTCCCAAGTCCGTAAACTTCTTGGGATTCTTAAGGAATTCCACTATCTCCTTAACTTCCTGCTTGGCACCAGCCTGACCTGCAACGTCGGCAAAGGTTATCTTCGACTTTTCATCAACCTCTACGCGCTGGGCACGACTGCGTCCAACGTTGAAGATGTTCATGCCTCCACCAGAGCCTCCGCCTCCCATGCGGTTCATGATAAAAAACCAAAAGAAGATGAGCAACAGGAATGGGCCGAAGTTAATAAGTATGTGATAGAACATTCCATCCTCTTCACGATAAGTGAGCTGGCCTTTGAAATGTCCTTCGCCTTGCTGCTGATCGAGGAACTCCTCCACCTTGTCGACGGAACCATATTTCACCACGACATAGGGTTCCTTGCCCGATTTATCGGATTCGGCAGAGTGAAAGACGTCGCGAATATGTTCGGGTTTAACATACATATTCAGTTGGTTGCGGCTGGTATTAACCTCTACGCGAGAGGCATAACCTTTCTCTACATACTGACGAAATTCGCTGTATGTGCCCTGCTTCGACATTCCTCCACCTGCACCTGAGCCTTCGCTGTTGAACAACAGCCATCCGAGTGCCACCGCAATGATGACATAGAACCAAGTCAAATTGAAACGAGGTCGCTTCTGCTTATTGTTCTTGCCGTTATTGTTTGGGTTTATATTCTTCTTTTCCATGCTTAATCCAAGTCTTCTATTTCGGTTATCATCGCATCTGCCCACAAGTGCTCCAAGTCATAGAACTGACGCGTCTCGGGCAAGAACATGTGGACAATGACATCACCATAATCCATAGCCACCCACATCGATTGACGCAATCCGTCGACTGCAGTAGGCTTGCTTTGCGCCTCCTTGCGAGCTACTTCTTCTACGCTATCTACCAAAGCCTGCAAATGGCTGGGAGAGTTTCCCGTGCAAATGACAAAAGCCTGGCAAATGGTATCTTCAATAGGACTAAGGTCAACGATAGTGATATCGTGGGCCTTCTTTTCCTGCATTCCTTTTACTATTTTCTCAACCAGTAAGTCTGTACTACTCATTATTTATTATTAATACGATTTGAGTACAAAGATAGGTATAAAATACGAATTACGAATTACGAATTACGATAAATAAAATTAAAAAATGAGTTAAAAAGTTTTGTTGATTCATAAAAAGTGCTTACCTTTGCACTCGCTATCGGAGGATAGCACCCGTTGATTGGGCTATGGTGTAATGGTAACACTGCAGATTCTGGTCCTGCCTTTCCTGGTTCGAGTCCGGGTAGCCCAACATTCAAAAAGCCGAGAGCAACAGCAAGTTCTGTTGCTCTCAGTTTTTTTGTAGAAGGTTAACGTATGACGGATTCTACACAAGCCTTCACAACAAAAAGGGCAAAAGAAAGGCCTCACAAAAATCTGCAATGCCTTTTTCTTTATGAATTACTCTTCTTTTTTATCTTGATTTCTCATCTCTGCCTCAACGGCTTTGATTTTCTCCTTCAGCAGGTTGAGTTCGTCCTTCAGTTTCTCCACCTTCTTCTCTATCTCCTGCACTAGGGTGCTACCCTTCTTACTGCTTGCCGAGAGGAAACCGATATTGTTCTCATAGGTTTGCAACTCGCCCTTCATGATTTCGTAAGCACGAGCCAGACGATCGCGTTCGCGTGCCAAAGTATTTGCACCTGCCTCTGCACTCACCTTCAAGGTGGTTCTGAAACTGCTCAGTCGGCGTTCGGCCTGACTCAGGTTCAGTTTCTTGTACAGCGTGTCTACTACCTCGCGATACTGCTTGTATACCTTATCCTTATCGCGAATGGGAACAAAACCAACGTTGGCCCATTCTGCTTGCAATTCGTGAACCTTCTGTGCTGTAGCCTCAGCACCTTCTTCTGCTAAAGCACGCAGGCGTTCGATGATGTCCTTCTTCTTGGCAAGGTTCTCCTTTTCCTCCTCGCGCTGACCAGCAGTTGCCTGACTCTTGGCTTCGAAGAAATGGTCACAAGCACCTACAAAACGCTTCCACAATTCATCGCTCACCTTGCGAGGAACAGCGCCAATGCTCTTCCATTGCTTCTGCAGTTCAATAAGGGCATCGCCCGTCTGCTTCCAGTCTGTGCTTTCCTTCAAGGCCTCAGCCTGTTCAACCAAAGCACGCTTCTTCGCCAAGTTCTGGTTCAGCTCTTCCTTCACGGACTTGAAATAAGCAGCCTTCTCGCCAAAGAACTTGTCGCAAGCTGCACGGAAGCGCTCGAAGATCTGGGTGTTCACCTTCTGAGGAGCAAAGCCGATGGTCTTCCAAATGGCTTGCAAGTCGATGATTTCCTTTGTCTTGGCATCCCAGTCGGCAAAGGTCTTCAAGCCTTCTGTCGATACTGCTTCCACCTTCTCACAAAGTTCAGTCTTCTTCGTCAGGTTTTCCTCCTCCTTGGCCTTGCGGGCTTCAAAGAACTCCTGATGGCGCTTGCGAATGACTGTGCTTGCTTCCTTGAATCGATTCCAAATCTCTTCTCTCAGTTCCTTTGCAACAGGACCAATCTCTTTCCACTCTTGATGCAAGGTCTGCAAGCGGTTGATTGCGGCAACTACATCCTTCTCGTCAGCCAGTTTCTCTGCTTGTTCGCACAAGAGCGTCTTTGCTTCCAAGTTCTTGCGGAAGTCGTATTCACGGAACTGGATATTCAGCTTCAGCATATCGTAGAACTGCTCTACATAAAGCTGATAGTTCTTCCAGATTTCCGAAACATTTTCTGCTGGCACGGGACCAATCTCACGCCATTCGGCCTGAAGTTCCTTAAATGCATCATATGACTTGCCTGCCTCTTCGGGTGTGGTGGCAAGTTGCTTGATCTTATCTATTACGGCCTGCTTCTTCGCCAAGTTCTCTGTGCGCTGCTGTTCCTGTTCGGCTTGCATCTCTGCACGACGCTGGCGAATGCGCTGCATGGTGGCCTTAAACTGCTCTTCCGTGGGATCGGGTTCGGGCTGATAGTCCTCTGCAGCTCCACCTTTATCCACCCATGCCTGCATGGCAGCCACCATATCGGCACGATGATATTTGTAATACAATTGTTTCAATAACTCCAGTTCCTGCTTGCTTCCGCCCTCATTCTGCTCTGCAATCTCCTGAGCGCGAGCGAGCACTTCCTCCTTGGTTCTCATCAGAGGAATTTGAGATTCCTCCGATTCCTCGGAAGCCTCTGTTTGCTCAGGTTCTTCGGAAACCTCTGAATTATCGGATGATTCAGGCTCTTCCTCTACAGCAGGAGCCTCTTCTTCTACAACTGAGGCTTCCTCCTCGGGCTGAGCTCCTTCCTTAGGTTCTTCTACGGCAGGAACCTCTTCTTCTACTGCGGGAACTTCTTCAACAGGAGCCTCCTCTACGGGTTCTTCCTTCGCAACCTCAGCTTCCTCAGCAGGGGCCTCAGGCGTTTCCTCTACAGCGACTTCTTGCACTTCGGGAGTTTCCACATTTTCTACGTTTCCGTTAGTCACGGCATTCTCGGCGGCAGTCATTTCCACCTCAGCCTCATTCACTTGGGTCTTTTCTTGAGAGTCCATCATTCTTTTGTTTTTAGGTAATGATTCGGGTTACATTAATTCACATACGAGGTGCAAATTAATGCAAAAAAAGGGTAATATCCTAATATTTCGCGATAAAAATGCTTTTAGAACCACGATTTACGCTTGAAGTACCAGAAGAATAGTACCGTGGTGACCAAACAAAGCACAAGAGCGATAGGGAAACCCAGTGTCCAAGACTCCATGCCGTTGATAAGGTTCATACCAAACAAACTGGCTATCAATGTGGGGAACATCAGGATAATGGAGATGCTTGTCAGCATCTTCATGACCTTCGACATATTATTATTAATAATGTTGGCGTAGGTCTCCATCGTAGATTCCAGAATGTTGGAATATATGTTCGTGGTCTCTCGTGCCTGACTCATCTCGATGTTGACGTCCTCAATCATATCAGCATCCAGTTCGTCGACAGGCAGTTTGAATTTCAGTTTCGACAATAAGTTCTCATTACCACGAATGGAAGTAACAAAATATGTCAGGCTATCCTGCAATCGCGAAAGGGCAACAAGATCTACGTTATCTACATTCTTGTCCAAGTTCTGCTTTGCCTTTTCGATGCGAGCTGAGATTTGCTTCAGACGCTTCAGATACCACACTGCCGACGAAAGGAACAAGCGGAACACCATGTCCACCGAGTCGGTAAATCCCAACCCGCGTTTCTGCTGATAGGTGACAAAGTCTATCATCATGTTCGTCTCGAAGTTGCACAAAGTGATGCACACATCTCCTTTCAGGATAATACCCAAAGGGATGGTAGTGTACGGCGTGCGCGACTTCACTTCCTTGACATAGGGAATACGCAGGATGATAAGAATCCATCCTTCGTCGATGTCATAACGGGCACGCTCGTCGGTATCCGCAATGTCCGAGATGTAATAATCGGGCACATGCAGGTCGTTTAGCAGGAAATTGATGTCGTCCTGTGAGGGACAAGTCACTTGAACCCAGCAATTGGGTTCCCATTGTTCGATGGTACGCAGACCACGATTCGTGTTCCAGAATGTAAGCATTGGCCTTTCCTCCTTGTGTTTTTTGAGAGAGAGAAATGAAGTTACAGGGAGGGTGGCCTTCTCGGATTCCCACCCTACCCTAAGCGTCTATCATTCTCCGCCGGATAGTCGTCCATAGTGGTTTTATTTGTGTTAATTGGTTAAATTCTCGACAAAGGTACGATTAAGTGAGCAAAATGCCAAATTTTGGAGCAGCGAATGCAGAGAAATGCAAGCATTTTTTTGCTGAGTCGTGACAAAATAAGACCGATAGGTCAAATTTGGAGCAGTGAATGCAGAGAAATGCAAGCATTTTTTTGCTAAGTCGCGACAAAATAAGACCGATAGGTCAAATTTTTGAGTATTTTCGAGCGAGAGTACTTTCGAACGAAGTTCAAAGCTACGATTAAGAGAGCAAAACAAGACCAATAGATCAATTGAAGCAGATGTTGAAAGGTGTGAGAACATCAAACGAACAATACTTCGCGACCATGAAAGAGGAAGTTCCCCGCCACAAGGTATTCGCGACAACTAGGCGAAAACTGATCCTCGGCAGTAATGTGCTCATGTCCCGCAAGAATACAACGCAGGAGGGGTTCTCTCTTTAAATAGTTAATGAAATCTCGCGTAACAAGGTCCTCACACTGGCGACGATAGTCTCCGTCAGGCTTAGGCAGATTATGATAGGTCAGCTTTCCCTTATCACGCCAAAAGCGGACGGTTGCACGCCAGAGATTGTCGGTGAAGAACGGAACATGCATACACAAGACTATGGGGAATCCCTTCTCCGCCTCCTTAAGGAAAAGATTAACCTGAGTTTCAGTCACATAACCATAGACATCGTCCAATGTAATGAAATTCACGCCATTGGCCACTTGACTTTGGAAACTAACGTCAAAGGGATATATGCTCTGAAGGATGCCACGTGTATTATCCTTATATTTTTCGTTCTTTTCCTCTTTAGGCTCACTCAGCCACATATCAGTACTGAACTCATGATTGCCCATTGAACCAAAAACACCCTCACCAAAGAACTTCTTCACAAGGTCAAAGTTTGCCTCGCTCTGCCAGTCGATGAGGTCGCCCGTATGAACCACATAGTCCACATGCTGCTTTGCCCATGCCAGCGCATCGCGCAATGCCTCTTCCTGCCGACCGCCAAAGGTAGTTGTTCGACTACCGCGCAACTGTTGCTTTTTCTCATTCTCGTGGTCGTAAGTTGCTGTTAGGTGTGTGTCGGAGAGATGGAGCACTGAGAACGGCTTCTCCAATCCAATCTCCACAGTTGCATAACTTAGTGACAATCGTTCGTATTGCCCTCGATTGGGGAATACTGCAGGGTTGTCTTCGGCCAATATTGGCAAGCGCGAAGTTGCAATGAGAGCCCCTACTCCCGCCATTCGCTTGATAAAAGTTCTTCTGTCCATATTCTTCATGATGGGAACAAAGATACAAATTAGCGAGGACAGGACAAAACAAACTCATTTGTTTTTGTGTCGAGTGATAACGCAAGCAACTTACAATTTCCCAACCTAACCATCAAGTTTCCGTCAAAAGTTTGAAGGATTATTGACGGTTATTTGTGTCGTGATGAAGAAAAAGGTTCGAAGCAAGATGCTCCTAAGGGGTTCTTGACGAAGCCTTAGGAGCATCGAGGAAAAGCCTTAGAGGTTATTTGCTAAGGTATGGTTTGAAGGCGGTTGATGCACGCATCACTTTGTCCTCGCTACTTGATGTATTGACTTCGTCGATACTTGGCGCGACTCGGCAATGCTCAAACGAGTTTGGCATTGCACTCACTGCTTCAAGTATTCTGCCCAGTCGGTCAGGCGCATGTCGCCCTTGCGCAGGAAGGTGTCGTGCATGGCGAAGGCAGCCGAGAGGCAGTGGTGGGTGTGCCCGCCGTTCTTCTGGGCGTACTTCAGATAGTCGCGCAGCATGGGCTGGTAGTCGGGATGGGCCACCTTGATGAGTTCCTCCGACTTCTGCATGTCGCTCTTGTGACGCAGGTCGGCTACACCATACTCAGTAATGACAGCATCCACGAAATGGTTCGTGTGGTCGATGTGGCTGGCGAAAGGAACGATGCTCGAGATTGCTCCGCCCTTGGTGGTAGAGCCGCAGGTGAAGATGGAGAGGTATGCATTGTTGGTGAAGTCGGCGCTACCACCAATACCGTTCATCATCTTCGTACCGCAAATCTTCGTGGAGTTAACGTGTCCATAGAGGTCAACCTCGATAGCGGTATTCAGAGAGCAAACGCCTATGCGTGCGATGACCTCGGGATTATTCGAAATCTCGGAGGGACGAAGTACGAGCTTATCGCGGAAGAAGTCCATATCGCGATAGATGCCCTTCATGCACTCGTTGGTAACGGTCAGAGAGCAGGCAGATGCAGAAAGCACACGACCCTCACGCATGAGCTGAACAGGAGCATCCTGAAGCACCTCGGTGTAGATGTTGAAGTTGGGAACTTCAGTTGAGTGACCCAGTGCGCCCAATACTGCGTTTGCACCACTGCCCACACCGCTCTGCAGGTTGAGGAACGTGGGAGGAATCTTCCCCTCGCGCATGTTCTGCACCAGGAAGTCGGCCACGTTCTGACCAATCTGCGTGGTGATGGGATCGGGATCCTTAAACGAACGAGCCTCATCAGGTACATTGCCTTCTACTACACCAATGATTCGACTGGCATCAACCTCAATATAGGGCTTACCAATGCGGTCACCTGGGTGACAGATCATAACGGGCTTGCGGAAGGGGTGGTCTTCTATCTCATACACGTCGTGCATACCCATTCCACTACGCTCGTGGAAGGCATTCAGTTCGATGATGATGCCCTCAGTGGCCAAACGGCAAACGGTGGGTGCAATGCCACCGGCAGCAGTCAGGTAGATGTGCGCCTTATCGCCTACCTTCTCCACAGCACAAGCCTCGATAATAGCCCAGTTGACAGGACCAAGATAGCCCTGACGAATCTGAGTGGCCATGTTCGAGAGGTTGAGGTCGCTGTAGTTCAGCTCATTCATGTTCACGTGCTTGCGGAAATCGGGGTTCGTGGTGTAAGGAGCACGGAAGTCAATAGCATGGGCATTGGACAGGTCACCATCGGTGCTCTGTCCTGTCGATGCACCCGTGAAGATGCTAATCTTGTAGGGGCGTCCTGCAGCATGCTCTGCCTCGGCAAGCTTTGCTACCTCTGCCGTCACCATCTTTGCCGTACCGGCAGGTGTAAATCCACTGAGGCCTATGGTTTGGCCATTCTTAATCATCGCTGCAGCTTCGGCAGCAGTAAGTCTATTGAAACTCATTGTAAGGTTTAATGTTTGGTTTTTTATCTTTAACGGGTGACAAAGTTAGTGAAAATCGAGCGCAATGCCAAATTTAAAGCGATATAATGCATTCAAAAGATCAAAAGGGCAGACTTGTATGCATTTTTGATTTATTGGAGGCATAAGACCAATAGGTCAATAGCAAAGCTACGTCGCTTTAAATTTGAGGATTGCCGAGATGCATCCTATTTTCGAGACTTAAGTCTCAAAGATCCTCATCCAACCTACATTTCTTAAAAATGTATAAAACTCACCTTTTTACTCATATTAACATATTTCCGTGCAATACATCCCGTTTTCTTCATTATATTTGCGACGACTATTAAACCTGAAACAATGAAAACAAGTTTGATTGGAATAATTATCTTAGGAAATATGATGCTATCATGCAATTCTTCAGCAGAGTCTTCTAATAATGGCGAATTCAAGTCGAACGATGACGGAGTGACAGTTGACATGCCCACAAACCCTGCTCCCATTGAATTAACGCAAGCCCAAAGAGTCTTTGCTTCAGACAACAATCAGTTCACACTGAACTTCCTTAAGAAAGCGAACGAAGTCGACCGCTCTGGCAAGAGCTTCATCTATTCTCCTTTGAGCATTACCTACGTCTTGGGTATGGTGAACGATGCCGCCGAAGGGAAAACACGGAAGGAACTGGAGCAGACATTGGGCTTCCACGAAGGGGGCATTGAGGCCGTGAACAAGTATTGCAAGACCTTAATCGAGAACCTGCCTAACGTCGACAAGAATGCCCAGCTGAACATTGCCAATGCCATCTTTGTAAACAAGCAATATGCCTTGAAAACGCAGTTCCAGCAGGACATGCAGCAGTACTATCACGCCAAGGCCGAATCGCTCGACTTCAGTTCACCATCCATCCTTTCCCACATCAACGGATGGTGCAATGAGAAGACCAAAGGAATGATTCCAAAGATATTGGACGAGACCGACCCTTCCATCATATCCTATCTGCTGAACGCCATCTATTTCAAGGCCAACTGGGCTTCGAAGTTCGATGAACGGGACACCCAGATTGAGACCTTCGCCACAGCAGACGGGGATGTACAGTTGCCTTTGATGCACAAATCCATGCTCATCAACTATGTAAAGAACAACACCTATGCCGCAGTCGACATCCCCTATGGCAACAATATGTGGAGCATGTGCGTGATGCTGCCCGAAAGGGGGAAAACCACCGACGACATCATCGCCCTATTGGCAAAAAACGGGTGGACGGCCGATTATTCGAATAAGAACCCATTGAACGACGCCCAACAGTATAGGGTCGACCTTAAACTGCCCCGCTTCGAAACGACATCAGACACTGAGGATTGTGACGGTGGACTCATCGGATTGCTACAGCCTATGGGCATCCAACAAATCTTCAATCCCAGTTCCTCCCAAGTGCCCAACATGTGCAAACAAGGGAACGTCTTCATCAGCATGATGCGACAAAAGGCCGCTATCAAGGTCAACGAAAAGGGTTCCGAGGCCGCAGCTGTAACAATAGGGGGAGTCAGACTGACATCAGCAAGGCCAGTGGAATACCCCACAGCCATCTTCCATGCCAATCGACCCTTTGTCTATGTTATCCGCGAACGCTCGTCAGGCGTCATCCTCTTCGTCGGCAAGTTTACGGGCAAATGATAAAAGGGCCCTCTCTAATGCGCTAACGCTGGTGAACGGCCCCTCTCTCTTCCCTCCATAACAGGGCGACTCGTGGCCTTTGTGCCTTTGTTTGAGACGGCGTGAACATAGGTATGACGCCCACCAAGCACATGTTCGTGAGCATGCTCGTGAGCGGGTGTGGGAGAGCGAGTGGTTAACAGTTAACAGTTAACAGTTAATTATCCGAGCCCTTGCATGCAGACCTGAGCGGGGAATGTTAATTTTTATTAATATTTATTATTATATATATTATTATATATATAGATATATAGATATAGATAGGTAGATAGACAGACGAGTGGAAGGCTCGAGACGAAGTCTCAAGGGTGAAGGGTTCGAAATTTTAACTGTTAACTGTTAACTGTTAACTAACCCTGGTCATCCCGATATGGCTTAGGTAAGCAAACAGACAATTATGGCCCCACCTGTCATCGCGACGAATGGGGCCTGACTAACTAAATCCTTTTCAATGAAAAGCAGTATTGCTTTCTATAGCCCTTATTGTAATATCTTTTTTATCTCTGACTCTATTTCCTTTTTCACATCGTCGCTGAAGCCCGTCTGCTCCCACACACGACGCCCCTGGCGGTCGTAGAGATAGTACTGCGGAATGCCGCCTCCGCCGGGAGGCCAAGGCAACTGGCGATACATCGAAGAGGGGATGCGATAGTGCAGTCCGGGAATCTCCAGCACGTGCTCGTTCCATTGGTTCAAGGGGCTCGATTCGTCAGTGATGTAGATGAAGACGATGTCCCGTCCCTCCAGTTCCTTCTTCAGTGGCTCCATGGCTTGGATGCCGTTCAGACAAGGCCCGCACCAGGTGGCCCAGAGGTCGAAGAACACAGCCTTGCCGGGGTGCTGACGAACGATGTAATCCAACAGTTCGCTGCCCGGCACGTCGGGTGTCTCCATGATGCGGTCCTTGGCCTCGCGCTGCAGTCGTTCGACAAGGACACGAGTGCTGTCGTTGAACGTACGAAGCACGGGTTGGAAGTAAGGATGTACAGTCGCTATCACGCTATCCGTTTGCACCTTGCCTTGCTTCATGCGCTTTCCTATCTCTTGTGCATAGGCAAGGGCTTTCGTCATCTCATATACTTCTCCGTGATTGAGTCCGTTGGCTTCGAGATATTCCAGGAAGGGGGGCATGAGAGGCAGGTAGAACGAACGTCCGTCGCGGAAGAGTTGCAGGTCGCGGGCATGCGAGTCTTCCAGGGTATAGGTGGCTTTCAGTTTTGATATGGCATCCTCGAAATCAGCATCGCGCATCTTCCAACGAATCGCCCTTGGATAATCGTGCCGTATATTTAAATAGACATTATCGACCAATAGCGAGAGGAATTCCTTCTGCCGGCGAGTGTAGTCGGTGCGCTGCATCAGACTTTGCCTCAGAGTGTTGAGATTCTGCCACAGTTGTTCGCTCCATTCCACGAAGGTCTGTCCGTCGGTGTATGTGGGGATTTCCGGTAGATAACCATGGTTAAGCATTTGGTTCTCCAACAGTGCCTGGTTGAGGTCGCCAAGGGTACCGCCCAGACGGTAGTAGTCGTGTGCCGATGGCCTGCCTGCGGCAAAATTCTGTTCGCTTGCCACACAGGCATTGGCATCTACTTCGAGTGTCAGTGTCTCGCCAGGAATCAGGATCATCGGAAAACTGGTACTCAGACCGCTGGGGTCTATATTGCCAAGCCCATTCCAACCGGTGAACAACGGCTTTGTTGCAGTGTAGGCTGGGTGGCAGTAAACCAGAGTGGAGTCGAGATACTGGGTTCGGCTGTCATAGTTTCCCGTAATGATGTCGCGACTGTAGTCGCCGACATAATAGATGTTGCCACCTCCGTGCACGGTAATGGTGGCCGTAGCCTCCCCGTGCTTAAGGGCAATAGGTTCCAAAGGGCGCCCGTCATCTACCCGAGGCTTGTAGGGTGGGATGAGCGAGGGATATAGTTGATTGTCCAGCCTCACGCCGCGGACTTTCCACGAAAGGTCTTTGTCGCCCTCTACATAGTCGAAGGTCTTGGCACCTTTGGGCAGTGGGTCGAAGTAGAGGACGAGCAGGTCCTGTCGTGCATTCTGGGCATATTCCTTACCCAGTTCAAAGGCTTCGTCCGCCAAGACGTCTATTCCCTCGTGGGTGAGGATGCGCCCTCGCTGGTAGGCATAGGCCTGTCCGTTGCACTCCAGTCGTGCCCCCGTCATGCTCCAAGCCCGGCGATGGGCACAATCCATACGGAAATGCACGATGGTCGATTTCTTCGTCAACACGACCTTGATGGGGCACAGGTCACTCGCCGTGCCGCTGAATGCCGGGCGGTCAATCACCTTGTCCTTGGCCAAAACTGGCAGCGTCAGCAGCATGGCACACAGCATAGTTAACAGCTTCTTCATTTGAATAGTTGATAGTTTCTTCATTTGTTATGGGTAATTAGATATTCATATAAGTATTATTTCAATACGGCCTCTATCTTTGCTTTCATCTCCTCCAAACCAGGCCATCCCGAGATGGCTTTAGCAAGTTTGCCCTCGCGGTCGTAAATGAGGTAATGAGGGATGGCATTGTCGTAGTCGGGGATTTGCATCTCCTTGATTTTCTCGTTCGGCACGATGTAATGGTCGCCTGCATGGCGCTCGACGTAGGTCAGCCAGTCCTCGGCACTGCTGCTTGTGTCGGTGATGTAGATGAAATCGACGCCACGCTCTGTCAGTTCATTCTTCACCCGCTCCATCTCCTTCATTCCCATACGGCACGGACCGCACCATGTGGCCCAGAAGTCGATGAAAACGACGTGTCCCTTATGATCGGCAACGATTTTGGGCAACCACTCCTGCGGCTCGCCTTCCGGCAGGTCGCGACATGTGCCCTTGCCGTCGGCAGTCTCCTTTTTCATGAGCGCCTGCACCTCCCTGATCTGTTCCTGGAACTCTGGCGAGAGAGCGTCCAGTTCGGCTTCTGTCACCGGCAGGCGGGCCTTGACGCGAGTCATCACGGCCTTGGCCTCTTCCAACTCCCTGAACCATTGTCCTAAGGGCGAATCACCCAGTCCGTTGGCCTCGATGTACTCCTTTCCCTCACCGAACATATTTGAAAGACAAGCGTAGAACCCAGTTATGTTGCGGTAGTAGGTCAGTTCGGTGGCATGAGGGTCCTTGAAGGTGAATTGCTTCTCAAACATCTCCAATGAGTCCTTGTCTGTAATGAACTTCCAACTGGTCTTCACGAACATGAAATTTCGCAGTTTGGTCAGGTAATCCTGTTCTATCAGCATCCTGCGATATTCCCTTTCCCCCAGGGAGAGGTCGAGCGAATCCAACTGACTGACGACATCCTGGAATTCTTCCCAACATACTTCACGCCACTGGTCGAAGGTGTCTTGGGCATGAGTTTTAGCATAATCGCGGCTTACTCCCAGTCCCATTCCTTTCATGTGTAGGGGTTTGAGTTGTTCAAAGGTTCCGCCTTCTATGTGTATGGCTTTCTGCCAGAGTTCCTGCATCTTCTGGGTGGTGACACTGTCGGCAGGCGGCCTTGTATATGCTTCATATTCTGCAAAAGCAGCACGGTCGAATTCCAGTTTGATGGTATCGCCTGGGAAGAGCATGAGTGACCATCCATGAAAATCAAACTTCAGCGGATAGCAGATGTCCCACACGATGGTGAATTGTCCTGCTGTGGAATCAACAGTGATTTCAGGGATACTATTACCTTTTAGTGACTCGCCATTCCCCCAGAAACCAGGGGGATTGCAGTCGTCGCCAGGCTTCCAACCCACATATCGCCCAAGAATAACGGCTGGGGCACTCTTTCGTTCCCACATGGGAAGGGCTGACGAGGACCGTGGGGACTTTGGAGAACATGCCCAAAGGGCAAGGAGAATGATGGATGAGAGGATGGTTTGTTTCTTCATCTTCGACTGAATTTTGGTTTCCGACTGCAAAGATAGGCCTTTCTTGTCCAGTGCTCCAACTTTATGGGTTGGCAATTTGTTGGCATTTGCAGAAAGGCATAAAAAAGGAGTTTGCAAATAGTTTGCAAACCCCGATGAAATGGCCCAAAATGAACAAAATAGCCCTATAGGGATTGGATGAATTCGTCCCAGTCCTTGCCACTGCCTTCCTTGCCGAAAACCTTCTTGTAGAGGCGGCGGCGCATGGTGCTGATGGTGCTCTTGTCGCGCTTCAGCACGGCGGCAATCTCGGCTGGCGAGGTGCGAACCTTCAGGAGCAGGCACATCTGATACTCGGATGGCGAAAGGTTGAAGAGACCGTAGAGACTACTGCTGAATCGAGGATAGACGGATTTCAGCCGTTGTTCCAGTTCCTGCCACTCCTGTGGAGAAAGGTTACCCCCTGCCTCAATGCGACGACGCAGAGCGATGTAGTAGTCAGATTGGTAGAACTCCGTCTCCACTTGCCGCATGGCATCGGCAACAAGCGTCGGGCGCAGGGCGTGCTCCTCCTCGATCTCAGCCAACTTGCGCTCCACCTCACGTTTGCGTTGGCGCAGTCGGTGGGCATATGCCATAACAGCGGCAGCAACGAGCGCCATACCTATTATTATATATAGGAACAGATGGTTCTCCTTCCTCAACTTGCGCTCGGTGGTGGAGAGCACGAAGTGCTTTACTGGCGAGTCACCATCGTTGGGATGCTGTCTCACCAGTTTGCGAATCTCCTCCATGCGTTCCTCGGTCATTGTGGATGAACGCACCATGAGTTCTTGATAGCCCTTGTAGGTCGTGATGAAGGTGGTGTCGTCTATCCACTCGAAGGGCATCACACGATCGCGTTCCATGTAGAGGGAGTCGTCCAGATGATACCGTCCCATCTCGTGGGCAATAATCATCATCTCGTCTCCCACAGCATGCAGTTGCACACTGTAGTAGGTGCTGTCGGCGTCGTAAATTTTACAGCGAGTGTACCCTGTGTAGATGGTTTGTGTTACCCTGCCGTCTGGTGCTGTCTCGCTCTTCAAGACCCAAGCACCGACGATGGGATAATGACTCCGGTCCGCCATCGCACCACTGCAATGCGGAATCAGCAAGGCCATGGCCATGGCCAACAAAGTCCATCTACAATTCACAATCTACAATTCGCAATTCTCTATTCTCCATTCAAAATATTAGAAATCCCTCTCAAGCGGAAAGGCAAGCCCTCCCCCCTCCACGGGGGGAGCGGGGAGGAGGGTCTTCAGTTGTGCACCAGCGTACCGATGTCCTCGCCCTCCATCACGCGCTTCAGGTTGCCCACGATGTCCATATTGAAGACGTAGATGGGCAGGTGGTTCTCCTTGCACATGGTGGTGGCGGTGAGGTCCATCACCTTCAGTCCGCGGTTGTAGATTTCGTCGTAGGTGATTTCCTTGAACTTGGTGGCTGTGGGGTCCTTCTCGGGGTCGGCGGTATAGACGCCGTCCACGCGGGTGCCCTTCAGCATGACGTCGGCCTCAATCTCGATGCCGCGCAGCGACGAACCCGTGTCGGTGGTGAAGTAGGGATTGCCCGTGCCGCCACTCATGATGACCACCTCGCCGCGCTCCAGAGCGTCGATGGCCTTCCATTTGGTGTAGAACTCGCCCACGGGCTCCATGCGTATGGCCGTCAGCACGAGGGCCTTCTGGCCGATGGCTCCGAGGGCACTGGACAGTGCCATGGAGTTGATGACCGTGGCCAGCATGCCCATCTGGTCGCCCTTCACGCGGTCGAAGCCTTTGCTGGCCCCCGAAAGGCCGCGGAAGATGTTGCCTCCACCAATGACGATACCTACCTGGACACCCATGTCTACTACTTCCTTAATCTGTCGGGCATAGTCGTTTAGACGATTCACGTCGATGCCATAACCCTGTTCTCCCTGCAGGCTCTCACCGGAGAGCTTGAGCAGGATGCGTTTAAACTTTTTTTCCATATTCTTAACTTTTAACCAGCCTCTCCCCATGCCTCCCCTCAAGGGAGGGGGTTTCTTATCTTTTCTCTTTTCTCTTTTAATTCTTAACTCTTAATTTTCCATCACATACGCCACTTCCTTAAAGGCATACCGCCTATTTTTGCCCATTTCATCGACAATTATCAGGTGTCCGGAAGATTCAACATCGGTGATGGTGCCAAGGAAGGGACCATTTTCGTCGATGAAATGGTGCTTTTCGTCTTTCCGATAAAGGTGACTAAGGTACATTTGGTGAAGTTCGTCCAGGCGTCCTTGTTCCGTCCACCCATAGTATCGCGAAAAGTTCTCCATGACACACTCGAGCACAAAGCGACGCTCCATTTCGTGCCCAAGGATTTGAGCGAGGGAAACTGGATTGGGGGCATCACTCTCAAATGTGATTTGATTCACATTTATGCCCACTCCCATCACGCATCGCTCAATACTGTCGCCCCGCAAATCGTTCTCAATAAGCATTCCACACAACTTTCGGTCACCATAATAGATGTCGTTGGGCCACTTTAGGGTGAAGGATGAAGGGTGAAGGGTGAAGGATGAAGGATGAAGGGTGAAGGATTGCACAGCCTCACAAATTGCAAGCGCCAACACCTCGCTAAGCACAAACATGCGTTCGGGAGATATGTGACGCGGATGCACCAACAGGCTGAACAGGAGATTCTTTCCCCGTTCCGACTCCCAATGATTCTGCCCCGACCCACGACCTGCCAACTGATATTCCGCCGTAACAAGTGTTATACGACGCTCTCCTACAGGCCGGAAAGAATGTAGAAAGTCGTTTGTACTCGTCACTTCGTCAAGTTCCAACCAGTGGAACTGAGGACCGTCGTCGAGCGGGAAATGCTTATGCGTCATCTTTGTGTCTATTTTGCCACAAAGATACGCATAAATTAAGAATTAAAAATTAAAAATTAAAAATTAATTCGTAACTTTGACTTCGACGATCAAGACATTATGGAGAGAGACGATAACTATTACATGCAACAAGCCTTGAAAGAGGCCCATCGTGCCCTTGAGGCCGACGAAATACCTATAGGGGCTGTCATTGTCTGCCAAGGCGACATCATCGCTCGTGGGCACAACCTGACGGAAACACTTCACGACGTGACAGCTCATGCTGAAATGCAAGCCATTACGGCAGCATCGGAGTCGATGGGAGGGAAATACTTGCAGGACTGCACACTCTTCGTCACCGTAGAACCCTGCATTATGTGCGCAGGGGCACTGGGTTGGTCGCAAATCGGACGTGTAGTCTATGGCTGTGCCGACGAGAAACGTGGCTATCAGCATTTTGCACCCAAGGCTTTACACCCCAAAACACAAGTAACTGGCGGAATCATGGAAGAAGAATGCCGCCAGCTGATGCAGGATTTCTTTAAGAAGAAGAGAGTTTGATTAAGCAGTCTTAATCATTATTTCTTTACGCTAGAATCTTCTTTAGCTTTGCCAACTGTTCGTGGTTACCAGCCACCCATAGTTTGTTTCCACTGGTTATCTCATGGTCGGCACTAGCTACACGCATGTTTCCTCGACGATCTTCCACTCCCACCACCATGCAATGGTGCTCGTTACGAATGCCACTGTCTTTTATCAGCACACCACAGAGCGGACTGCCCTCACCCACCTCGATGCAGATAAGTTGCATCAGTTCGCCCTCATCCTGATTTACACGTTCCACCTCGCTGTTCATGCGCTGGCTGAATTCCTCGATACTTTGGTCATCGCCAACGACCTCCAGTATATCGTGAGGGAAAAGCATCGTTGAGCCACCTGGAACATTCAGTCGGTGATGGTCGCGAACGATAGCTGCAACATGCACTCCATTGCGCCCACCAATGCGCAGTTGCGCCAAAGTCTTTCCGCCCCAGTTCGAGTTTCTTGGCAAAGGAATTCGTGCAATGTGGAGGTCTCTTCCTTGTAACTGGCGGGCATAGGCTGGTCCCGTATTTTCACGACGTTTCAAGTTCTCCAGGAATGTCGACTCCATGCGCATACTGATTTTCCTAATCCAACGACTGCGCACAATGAGCATTACAATCACAATGGCCATCAGCACGTGCCAATACCACCGATGAGGTGACAAGAAATTGAGCACATAGTAAACTACCATCGTGGCAAACAGGAAACGTACAAAAATGGTAAAGTTGACAAAGGCATTGCCCCATCGTCCACTCTTTCGCAAGATGTCGGCCTCCCGCGACTTGTTGTTCTTCATGATGATGGGGCGCAACAGCGGAGCTAATAGCAAAAGAACCAGTACTCCACACACTCCATTGCCCACCCAATGGCCAAAAATGTGACGGCAAGCCAATAATAAGGAAACGAATAACAGCGATATTACAGCAATGCTCAATACGCCATAGATGACAGATTGCAGGAGAACTTTCTTTAAAAACTGTGATAAAGGATTCACGTCCTTCTCTACTACCTTCTTCTTTTTCGTTGTATCTTTCTCTAAGACGACTTTCTTATTGCCACTAATCTTGCTGGCAAACCGTATCATATAGGGTGTCACAAAGGTGGTAATGATACTCACGGCAACAACGATAGGCATAAGGAAACCTTCTGTCACACCCAAAGACTCGCCCAAAGCTGCAATAATGAAGGCAAACTCACCAATCTGCGCCATAGAGAAACCACTCATCAGGGCATCACTGCGTGAAGAACCTGACAGGAGATAACCCATTGTTCCGAACAAAGCCTGACCCAACAAAATGGCAAACACCAGCACAACAATAGGAATCCAATGAGTTACCAAGTCCGACGGCGAAACCATCATGCCGACAGACACGAAAAAGATGGCTCCAAAGAGGTCTTTTATCGATGAAATGGCCGAATCTATGCGTTCTGCCTCTATCGTTTCAGCCAAAATACTGCCCATCATAAATGCTCCCAAAGCCGTACTGTAGCCTACCGAATCCGCCACAACCACCATAAGGAAACAAAGTCCTATGCTCACGATGACTAATGTCTCCTTGTTGATGAACGAACGGTTTCTGTGCAAGAAGGTAGGTACCGCCCACATTCCAACAACAAACCATAGAAGGAGGAAGAAACCTAATTTCAGCAACGAATAGATGAGTTCTGAACCCTGCAACCTATTGCTCACGGCCATAGCCGAAAGCAACACCATGACCACAATGCCAAGAATGTCCTCCAGAATGAGCACGGACATCACCTTCGAGGCAAACCTACGGGTTAGCAACCCCATGTCGTCGAATGCTTTGTAGATAATTGTTGTTGAAGACATGGCCAGCATTCCACCCACAAACATGCAGTTGATAGTGGTCCACCCCATCAAATAACCCACACCGCAACCAATGCCCCACATAGATGTCATGATGAAGCAGGCCGCAATGATAGGCGACGCCCCACCCTTTAGAATCTTCTTGAACGAAAATTCCAATCCCAACGAAAACATAAGGAAGATAACGCCTATCTGACTCCACACCTCTATCGACTCATTCTCTTCTATCGAAGGGGTGTAAGGCATGTGTGGACTGGCCAAGAAACCTGCCAAGATGTAACCCAAGACCAAAGGCTGCTTTAGTCGCTTAAAGATAATGGTGGTCAGGCCCGCTACGATAAGTATGAGGGCAAGGTCACTGATGAGTTTGGGCAGTTCGGACATTTAAAATTGGACGATTGGACCTTTATGGGACGAACGTCTTTCGTCCGTCAATAATATAAAACCCTCGTTTCAACTTTCCTTCGGGAATTTGCCTGCCACTAAGGTCGTAAACTTGCGAATGGGATGTAGAAACGGGTGCCGTTACATTGATAATGTCTGTAGTGCCATACTCGAGTGCCTGAAGACTGAGATAACCCAACACAAAGTCGGCATCTCGCGCGGCATCGGGATAAAAGACAATGACGTAGTCGTCTGCCTCGGTAATGTCGAACTCGAACTTTTGCAGACTGAATTTTAAAAACTTGTTACCCACATCTCCACCAACGTTGACAGTAGGCATGATGGTGTCTGCTGCCACTTCCAGCCCACTGAGGTTCTGAATGGAGATAGTCACAGGTGAGAATTCGGGGTGATTCCAATTACACACTCTGAACCTAAGCGAATAGTGTCCTGGGGCCAATGTCAATTTCGAACGAGATGTCCTGAGGCCAAACTTTGCCCAAGCGTCCCTCGCTTTGCCTGTAGCATTCTGAACGAGCAATCCGTAGTCAAGCCCTCGAGTGGTATTGGTAAATTGCAGTATGCGTGGACCACTAGTGTACGTGTTACTTCCGCCCACACGCTTTGTCGAACCATTGGACACATACCAATTTTGTGGCACTATGCCTTCGACATTGAAATACTGTTGGAAGTTGTATGTGCTCTTGGGGGCAACATAATTGACTTGACACGAGGCTTGCGCTGTCTTGCCCTCACTGTCTGTAACCACCACGCTGAGGTTGTGATTGGCTGCGGAGGGTGACACCAATGTCGCCTTGCTGGGCAATGTTGTCTGGGTGTCGAAGAGTGTCTTGCCGTCATAGTATTCCACTTTCTCTATCTTACCCTTAGCCGACTTGCCTGTAGCAAGGATTGTGATATCTGGGAACTGAGCCTCTCCTTGTGGTGCCATCCAGAGATGAATGGTCTCTCCAGCAGGTTGAGTGATTCTTACCGTTGGTCTGTTCAAAGAGAAACGCTTACAGAAATTCCAGATAAGATGGCGGTTGAGGTCCATGGGCCAATGCCCACCATTGTTATAGGAATATAGCCACACCTCACCACCATTCGGACCACCGGACCATTTCTCCAAGTCGCCATCATACCAACTAGTACTTATAGGCTTATAGTGTGGAGTCTTGCTGTAATTGGTATGTTTGTCGTGCTTGGCATAGTTCTCGATGTAGTCATGAATGCCATATTGTTCGTAGCCGAACACGTCATCGCCATAGGCAATACACTCCAGCAAGTTGACGGGTTTCTGACAGTTGTTCCAAGGCGATTCGGAGAACTGAATACCACTAGTGGGAGCAAAGGCGGCAATCTTGTCTTGCATAGCCCCAATGCAATGGTGGATGAGCATCGATCCCATAGAAAATCCCGACCAATATACACGATCGACATCAATATTGAAACGGCTTGCCATTTCGTCGATAGTCTTAATGACGAAATTCTGGTCCTTCGTTCCACCTATGTCCCATGTGTTTCCGTCGCTTCTCAAATATGTGACAACGAACTTGGCCGTGTCTATCATCTCGTACATCTTATCCGAGCTCGACTGATATTCTGGGTCTTGGTTCATACCATGTGTCACGATGAAGAGTGGTGACTTGGCAGGCAGTGTATTAGGTGTGTACACCACCATATTCCTCTGCTGCCCATTCACATTGATGTCAATTGACTGCTTTTTGTAGGCGTATGCTTGCATCACAGAGAGCAACATAAGCATAAACGAAAGTAACGAGCGTTTCATACGTGGGTAATACTATAAACTGTTAATCATTTTCGTCTGTCGTCCATAGTCTCCCATGGCTTACGACGCTACAAATATAGGTAAAACTTCCGAAATATTCGCCAGTCGAATAAAGAAATAACATTTTCCTTTAGTGGAAAACCCATATTCTCTATCCTATAATAGGATTACCCTATACGCTCAATCACCTCGAGGCACATACGTGAATTATGATAAGGACATTTCCAAGGTCCAGCCTTATCGTCGTCGACATTAACGGAACCATCCTCACGTATGCTCCAATACCATTCGCTATGCTCCCAGTCAATAAGGTGTTGTTTGGTGTATGACCAACATTTGAGAGCACGAGCGAGAGCCTCGTTATCTCGGAAATGTTGCCATTGATTTATTTCACCAATGATGCACTCACACTGTACCCACCAGTGGCGGTCTGGATCACGATCTTCGTGTATCATACTGCCATCCGGCATCAACCCTTTTTCAGAGGCTTGAGTTATGCGACGCACAACGGGCATAATCTCGGAAGTAAGCTGTTCGTCTCCCAACACTTCCAAGGCTTCTGTCAAGAGCCAGGCAGCCTCAATGTCGTGACCATAACTCTCGATATCTCTCTTACCCTGCCAGTGGTCATCGAAAAAGAGGTCGAGATGACAAGTCTGGGGATTCAAGATCTTGGTAACAAAAATGTGAATCAGGTTGTGCAATTGCTGTTCCAGTCTCTTGTCTTTCCAAACGCGATAAAGATTTGTATAGGGTTCGAGTATGTGTAGATGAGTATTCATCGTACGACTTCCGTTCTCATCTTTATCAGAAAGACGCATATCCCCGATAGGTTGCCATTCACGTGTCAGCGCTTCGATGTAACCATTATTCTGGGCATCATAAGCATGATGTTCGATGTCATTAAAAAGTTGGATAGCTTCTTTTAGTGACTCTTCATCGCCAGTTGCACGATATAATTCCGAGAAACCATATATCATGAATCCTATGGCATAGGTCTGCTTCTTCAGGTCAATGGGATTTCCCTCACAATCAAGCATCCAATAAACTCCACCATACTCGCAATCTATGAAATGCTTCAGGATGTACGCTTTGGCACGCAGGGCCATTTGCATGTATTCATCCTTTTTCAAAACACGATAGGATGCTGAAAAGGCCCAAAGGATACGTGCATTAAGCACTGCACCCTTAGGTGCATCGGGCACAAAACGGTCATTACCATCCCTACGTCCATAGAAACCTCCATGCTCCTCATCCACCATTCGCTCCATCCAATACTTAAGGATATTCTCCTCAAGTACTTGACGCATGTCTGCTTTCAGTTCTTGCATCATTGTCTTTGCAGTTTCAGTTGTTCTTCAATTTCATTCACACGCTGCACGGTGAGTGGATAGAAATGGGCAATAATAATTGCCAGTAGGGCAACGGCGGCAGGGATGAATGACATCAGATACCAAAGGACACGGATAGCTGACTCAGGTTGTTCCAGGACGGCTTGTGCCGCCAATTGTTCATCTGTTCGAGGAACATAACCACAAGCTCCGAGTAACCACAGCACTGCTGCACCACCTATGGCACCGCCAAACTTCTGAGCCATAGATGAGGATGAAAAGATGAGGCCTGTACTAGCAGTCTTGTACTTCAGTTCAGCATAATCGCTAACATCAGCATACATCGACCAGATGAGAGGCGACATAATACCCGTAAGCATAGATATAATAACCTGCATCAGTAGCATGAACCAAAAGCCCAATGGCGATACGGGGATGAAGAAAAATAGTATAGAGCAGATAATTAGGCAGATGTTAACGCATATGAAAGTAGACTTCTTACCCAACCGACGTGCCAACGGAACGGTGCAGGCAACACCTATCATATTGGCAACTTCGCCTATGCTGAGGAACAATCCTGCGTAGAATAGAATGCTCATTCCCTTTCCTCCACCAAAGGAAGGGATATGCAACATCGCATCAAAACCAATAACATCAGCAAAATAGTAGGCAACAGTGGCACCACGAACAGTGCAGAAGAGATTGAAACAGAGTGCAGCACCTATCATCAACCACCAAGGACGATTGCTGAGAAGCGCTTTAAAGTCACTACCAATGGAAACAGTGCTAATGGTTTTTAGTCGCTCACGAGTAAGGGCAAAGCATAGCAGAAAGAGCAGGAAACATGCCGCAGCAATAACAATCATAGCCCCTTGCCAAGCATCAGCTGTGCTTATTGAAGATTGACCATTGAACATTGAAGATTGACCATTGTTCATTATCCATTTCACCAGCGGTTCCCATGCGGCCAACGCGATGAATGAACCACCATAGGCAAAGAACATTCGGAATGATGAAAAGACGGTTTTTTCTTGTGAATTATCGGTGATTACGCCCAACATGGCACCATAGGGAACATTAATGCCTGTGTAAACAGTCATCATCAAAATATAAGTAATGTATGCCCAAATAAGTTTTGCCCCATACTCCCAGTCGGGTGTGGTAAAAAGCAGAATTCCACAGATGGAGAACAACGGAGCAACCCATAATAGATAAGGACGATACTTACCCCAGCGCGTCTGTGTTCGATCGGCAATAATACCCATCATGGGATCAGAAACGGCATCCCAAATTCGGGTCACCAGTACCAATACTGCTGCATCTGCAAGGCGAAGTCCAAAGATGTTACTATAAAAAAATGGAAGATAATAGGAAAACACCTTCCAGAACATCGACGATGACATATCGCCAAACCCATAGCCTATTTTCTCACTTAATCGCGCCATTGTTTATTCTTATTTATCAGTCGTTTGATGGTTTCCACACTAGCACCTGTCGTCAGTCCGTCAGCAGGAGTATTCATGCAGTAATCAACAAGCCTATCGATGGAGGAAACTGCTACATGCAGACGGGTGTCGCTGGAGGCATAATAGATGAGAACACGTCCATCATCATCCTTAATCCAACCATTGGAGAAACATACATTCATCACATCACCAATGTACTCATTGCCTTGAGGAGCAAGGAAGTAACCACCTGGTTGGGCTATGACGCGAGTGGGATCATCGAGGGCTGTCATATACATATATAATACATACCGCAAACCACTGGCAGTACCACGAACACCATGAGCCAGATGAAGCCACCCTTGTGGTGTCTTAATTGGAGCAGGACCTTCACCATTCTTCACCTCCATAATCGTGTGATAGTGGCGTGGATTGATAATGATTTCTTCCTCAACTTTGGCATGTGTGATGTCTTTCACCAAAGCCCATCCGATGCCACCACCCGAACCTGTGTCGATGAAACCATCCTGTGGACGGGTGTAGAAAGCATACATGCCATCCACGAACTCAGGATGCAGGACAACGTTTCGCTGTTGACTTTTCGATACAAGGTCGGGCAGACGCTCCCACGTTTTCAAATCTTTGGTGCGTGCAATACCAGCAGTGGCAGTGGCAGCACTGAGATCGCTGGGTTGAGAATCGTCATGACGCTCGGCACAGAAGACACCATATATCCATCCATCCTCGTGTTGAGTAAGGCGCATGTCATAGACATTGGTAGCAGGAATTTCTGCTTCGGGCATTGTTATGGGTTCGGACCAGAAACGGAAATTATCGATTCCATTTGGACTTTCAGCAACGGCAAAAAACGACTTACGATCGGCACCTTCCACCCGGCAAACCAACAAATATCGTCCGTTCACTTTTATGGCACCTGCATTCAAGACGGCGTTCATCATGATGCGTTGCATCAGGAAAGGATTATCCTTTTTGTTAAAGTCATATCGCCACTCCAACGGGGTATGTTCAGACGTCAATATGGGATGCTTGTAGCGTTCAAATATTCCGTTACCCAATTCCTCAGGCTCATTCTTCAACGTAAGCAAAGCCTCGTGATATTCCTGTATCTGTTTCAGTCGTGATTCGTAATTCATTGTATGATAAATGGCAAATAAGAAATGTCAAGATTCAATAGAAAATACTCTGCTAGCATATTCCTCCCTGAGGGGAACCTCGATGCCAACCTCCATAAGGAAACGACCCGTAAAACGCTTACCCGATAGAGAGCAAGGTCTTTGACCCACACGTATATTCTTTTCCACGAGGGTGTATGTGGCATCAGGATTGAGACCAGCCAAACGGATGCGAGGAATGGGTTGATCATAGTAGTTGTCAACTTTATATACAAACCAAACACCCTTCTGTTGAGCATCGTCGACGTACATCAGTGAGGCCACACCCTTGCGGTCGTAAGGAGATAGGAGACGATAGAGATTGCCTGTTTGAACAACAGGGCGCAATTGTTTGTAGTCGGCCATACAAGTACTCGTTTGCTGACGTTCCTCGTCAGTCATATCCTTGGGTTGCAACTCTATGCCCAAGCGTCCACTCATAGCCACGTCACAACGGAATTTGATGGGAATAACCCTACCACCTGTGTTCCAATAGGGGCAATGATTGATGTGACAGGCCATAGCATTGGCAGGGAAGAAGAGGGAAGTTCCCCACTGGATATAAACACGTTGTAAGGCATCCGTATTATCCGAAACCCAGAACTCATCGAAATAGGGAAGCAACCCATAGTTGGCACGACCACCGCCAGAAGCACAGTCCTGAATGACGATGTCGGGATACTTGGCACGAATGCGCTGGAGGGTCTTCAGCAAACCAAGGTGATAGTCGACATAGAGATTTTGCTGGCGATTCTTGGGCAAATAAAGTGAGCCGAAATTCTGTATGGAGGCATTGGCGTCCCACTTAATATAGGCAATTTCGGGGTTTTGTGTGAGTAGGTCGTCGACAATCTTAAAGACGAAGTCCTGCACTTGCGGATTGGTCATGTCCAGTACCAACTGTGTACCACCACGTCCCAACTTCAGTTGACGTCCCTTTACCTGCAAAGCCCATTCGGGATGTTGCTCAAAGAGTTCACTCGTTGTATTCACGTTCTCTGGCTCTATCCAAATGCCAAACTTTATGCCACGTTCACGAGCAGCATCAGTCAGTGCACGAAGTCCATTGGGCAATTTGTTTTTATCCACTACCCAGTCGCCAAGACTGGAAGTATCGTTTTTGCGTGGATATTTGTCGCCAAACCATCCATCATCCATTACGAACAATTCACCACCGAACTTGCTGATATCATCCATCATTTGTATCATGCGAGCCTCATCTATGTCGAAGTAAAGACCTTCCCATGAGTTCAGGAGTATATCGCCCACCTTCATACCTCTGTGCAACATCCCCTCAGTACGTGCCCAACGATGGAAGTTACGACTGGCACCACTCAAACCTTCGTTGGAAAAAGTTAGTGCCAGATGAGGTGTCTCAAACTTCTGTTTAGGATCAAGGATATATTCCGAAGATTGTGGGTCGATGCCGGCATAGAAGTGGTGTTCCTTGTGCGAAATGGTGTTGAAACGAAGTTCGAAGTTTCCACTCCAACACAGTGCTGCACCAATAGTACGACCTGTCAGTTCCTGTGGACGTCCATCGAGAGAAACCATAACCTCAGGGGCATCAAGATGTGCATTGCGTGTGCCATCAGTGTTACGAATAATCTTGACACCTCCTGTCAGGGCTTCGGATGTGGGTTCAGTCTCTGCCGCCCAGTTTCCATGCATATGAGTTATCCACACATCACCCTGTCGAAGTACCAGATGACCAGAATCGTAACGTTTCAGTGTGACGGGCTTTTTCTCGCCATTCTCGATTTCCGTCCACGTTTCTATAATGTCCACCTGCCGATAAGCCTTGTAAAAAATGCGAACTGTGATAGGTTGTAACTTGTCCTGCATCGTGAAAACATGAACTTGGGCATTACCCTCGGCATGCGACGAATAGTCGGTGGTTTGCAGTTCAAGGTTCAGATCTCCATCGGCGTGTAACACTTGCAAAGCAGGCAGTTGTACCATATCCACTGTACCAAAGGCCGGCAGGGCAGAAGAATTGAGGTCGGCACCAGCATCACGCAGTTGTTGCAGATTGGTCACACGTGCACCATAGTATGCCATATGTAAGTCACCACCCTCCCGAGCATGCAGGATAAGCATTGTGTTGGGGGTCTCAATAGTTGCATCGCCATTCCATGCGGAAACGCTCATTGCCGTCAGGAATGAGAAGAATAAAAGGCAGAGTTTCTCTTTCATAATGGTATTCTATTATCGGTTTTCAATATCCTTTAACATCAAAATCTTACTGTCTTCGACCATACGTCGGAAGTCGGGTGCATCCTGAGTGCTTGGTGCAGGAGCAAAGTACTGCCTATTGTCGGCATTACGCCATACAAGAAAGTAGCAGAGAGGATACTTCTGGATTTGTGGTTTCAGCACACGCGTCCACCATGTGGAATCAGGCAGATTCTGATAACCACACTCTGTAAGTGCCACAAGGCGATTGGCCTTCTTGGCATAGTTACAGAGTTGAGTAAGGTCTTTGTTGAGTGTACTGATGAAGTCTTTCTCACCACCCCGATGCTGGTAGGCATCGAGACCTATGATATCCACTCGCTCATCACCAGGATAGGTGTCGAAGATATCAGAAGGATAGCCAAAGTTGGGACTCCAACTCCATACGATGTTCGTAAGACCATCGGCCAAGAGTCGGTCTTGCAAACAATTCCATAAAGCTTTGTACTCCTCGGAAGAACAAAGTCCCTTGCCCCACCAGAACCATCCACCACTGTTCTCGTGCCAAGGACGGAAGATGAAAGGAACAGGGCGTCCATGTTCGTCGCACAACGATTGGAGGAAGGAGGAGAGACGAAGCATCCACAGTTGAAACTTTTGATACTGTGAACCTTCTGGCAGAATACTGCGCACGACTTCCTTATTCTTGTTATCCCAAGCCGTACCCCCTGTCAAAGGATTACGTGGATGCCACGAAATGGTGGCAATACCACCACGCCTAACGTGTGCTAAAAGTTCCTCACGGATACGGTTAAATGGTACGCTGTCGAGGTTCTTCTCATCACCCATTTCAATGCCACCGAGTTCAAAACCCATTACGGCAGGATAGTCGCCACATACAGCAAGCACATCCGAACGACCACGATCCCATTGCCAACCAAGGCCATAGAATGGGGCATCCTGATGACCAAACATGATGCCACGAGCACTAAGATTCTTCAAACGTTGGAGCAATGTTTCGCGACCTGCGGCAGAAGTTTGCTGAGAATAGAGCGGTTGCATAGTAGGAATGGAAGTAGATGTGGCTTGAGTGCGACCAAGAGGTGTGATGCAAACGTTATCGAAATAAGGAGTGGAGACACTGCGTTCGTGCAGGGGAGCAATGAGTCCTGCCATACCCTTGCCATAGTGATCCGATGTGGCTCGTACGACTTCAACACCATCGATGTAGCCCGTTATCTGGTCTCCATCGAAACGCAGTTTGAGATTGTGCCACTGACAAGCTGAGATTCCTTTGACATCAGCCTCAGCAAGGGTGTATTCACCACCTATCTCCACGTCTTTGCGGGCAAGGATGAGTGCCTGTTGTTCCTTATCTCCAATGAGTTCTTTCTGATTGCGTTTACCACGGGTTAGGATGAGGGTGCAATGACCTGTGTCATCCAACTTCAAATAGTATCCCTTTGCCCATATACCATAGCCAGAACCTACATCACAAAGGCGTCCCATTACGCCTGCCTCATCACCTGGGTTGAGATAGATGTCTGCACTGATTTCATAGTCTTTCCATCCTGCATCGCCCAGAATAGTATAGTGATGCCACTCAGGTGCCCAACTGAGGGTGTGAGCACCAACGGTTTGTTGTATCGACATACCCTTGCGCGCAGGTGATGGTCTCAGTTCGAAGCATCCGATGAGGTCGGCCAAATAGTGTGGCAGATAGCCCCATTCTTCAGGATTACTGTACTGCTCGAAATCGTCCTTATAAGGTATGGGGAATGGCTTGGAAGCTGGAATGTCAGCAAACGAACCTTTCTGTTGTCCTGTCGTCGTAGAAAAGGAATAAACAGCATCGGGTTTCAGGGTAATGGAGAAGTTTCCACCCTTGGGAGTGATATCCTTCAGACGAACAAACTGTTGCTTGGCATCGCTGTACCAAACACAAAGTTTACCTTTGGAAAGACCATCAGCCACACGAACCTTGATGGTTTGCGCTTTCTTGGCGCCTTTCGTCTCTGCAACAATGCTATAGTCGCCTGTCTGTGGATCACGCATCGTCACCATCGAACCACCCTGAGGCAAGTTAAGGCATCCATCATCAACATAACGCCATCCGACACGCGTAAACTGTCCATAATGAGCATAACCCCACAGTGCCTCTCGCACGATGTAATGTCCACTCCAAGGTTCCTGTGCCAACAACATTGGCGGCTCCTTGCTATAGGGTTCCAAGGGATAAGTAGCGCCTATGTCGTACCAGTTGATGACCTTGGTGGCACCACTGACGATGTAGTTGGCATTGAAACACTTGACGATGCTGATGAGACAATCGAAGCCCGGCAGATAGACGTGGTCCTCACTGTTCCAAATAGGTTTACCCATGTCCTCGGCCATCTTACGTTGTTCAGGTGTCAGTTGTATCTCACTGAAAGTGTGAGCACAAACGGCATCAAGAGCATCTGTCAATTCGCGATCTTCCTGCATGCGCTTGAGGAAATCCATCTTCTGATTACCCCAGTTACCAAAGCCATGAAGTTTCACATCACGGAAACCACGTTCATTCATGGCCTTGCGAAGGTGTTTGGCAAAGTCGGCACTCCACCCTTTTTCGTTGTGACATCCCAAGGCATCGAGTTCCAAACCATGCACTTGACGCAGGCCCTTCATCCAATCGATATAGTAATCCACCATTTTGTCTGACCAGAAATTGCCCACCCAGGCAGGTGCACTCCAACTAGTGGCGTCGAGTGATAGTGCAGAATTACGACGCTTTGCCTCTTGCATCACCCACCACATATAGCCACGCAAGTAGTTGTGGTCACCCTGATAGTGGCTATGACTGGGCATACTGCCCTGGGTAGAGTTACCATCGCCAGGAACTTCCACAAGGATGGCACTAACTGATGCTCCGAACATGGGTTTATATACCATATCCATGATTTGCGAACGTTGTGGTTCGGGATAATCCTTCAACAATACAGAGGTGGCACCACCACCGTTGACAGCTCCAATGCCATCGAACTGTTTACCTGTAGAGTTTGCACTTAGGTTGATGGTTTGTGCTGTGGCACTACCCCACCCGATGAACAGTAATAATAAAGATGATACGAATCTGGTTTTCATATGCAAGTTGTTTGATGTTAATTATTCGACGGCTTTAACGGTTAAGTGCTGGTCAGCAATGGAAAGGCGGAAGTCACCTGGTTCCAATACCCAGTGGTCGTTCAAGTCAACAAACGAAAGGTCGTTGGCAAGAAGTTGTAAATTGATAGTACGTGTCTCGCCTGGTTGTAATTCCACCTTCTCGAAGGCACGCAAACGGCGAATGTCGGGAGTGAGACTAGCTACAAGGTCACTGCTAAAGAGAAGTACACTCTCCTTTGTCATTCGTTGACCTGTGTTCGTCACATCCACACTGACAGTAAGCACATCTCCCTTGCGGAAGGTGGACTTATCGACACGCATATTGCTGTATTTCACTGTGGTATAGTGCAAACCATAGCCAAAGGGCCACTGTACGTCCATGACAGCATCATAATTGTAGTTTCCACCCATCTGACCCATGTTCTCACAAGGCTTGTAGTCGTAGGTGACAAGGGCTCCAGTGTACTTGGGATAGGTGTAAGGCATACGACCTGTGAAATCAGCATCGCCTGCCAACAAGCGTGCAAGTGCCTTTCCACCATAGTTGCTGGGCAGGAAAGTGTGAACTACCGCTTGACACAGGGGTTCGATATCTCGGATGATGCGCGGACGTCCTTCTGTCAGTACAAGGACAATGGGCCGGCCAGCCTTAGCCAACTGACGAACCATCTCCTTTTGATTGTCACTCAGGTTCAGGTCATTGATATTACCTGGTGTTTCACAATACGAGTTTTCACCCACACAGGCAATGACGACATCGGCCTTTTGTGCTGCATCTGCCAGTTGATCCCAATCCGATGCCTGATGATCTTGATTGAAATCTCTTCTATCCCAACGAACACCTTGCAAATACTGTACATTCTCTGTGCCGAATCGTTCCTTCAATGCTTGTTGGAAGGTAAGATAAATTCCCATCTGTGGTGCAAGTTCGTTGGTACGGTCTCCCTGCCACGTATAACTCCATCCACCATTCATACCACGCAAGTTGTCGGCATTAGGTCCACACACCAATATCTTCACGCCCTCTTTCAAAGGCAACAATTTTCCATTCTCCCCTCCCAATTCTTCATTCTTCAACAGCACCAAGCACTCCTCTGCCATCTGTTCGGCTTCGTTGGCAAAGCCTTCGCTGGCAAAGTCGGGGAATTCCTTTGCCAGTTTCTTTTCGTCCTTGTCCCACGTCTTCTTATCCATAAGACCAAGGCGAATCTTCAATCGAAGGATTCGACGCACGGCATCGTCGATACGTGTCATCGACACTCGACCTTCGTTCACCAATTCCTTCAACAAGTCGCAGAACTCTACCTCATAAGGCACCATCGACATGTCGATACCTGCATTGATGGCTAATTCTATGGCATCTTTCTTCGTTGCAGCAATGTGGTCACGAGTACAGATGTTGTTGATGTCTGCCCAGTCCGTCACTATCATGCCATCCCACTGCAACTCCTCCTTCAACCACGTTGTCAGATACTTCGAATTGGCATGGAAGGGCACACCGTTGTTCACGCCAGAGTTCACCATCAGTGAGAGGGCTCCTGCCAGGATGGCACAGCGGAAGGGTTGGAAGAACTTCTCGCGCATATCGCGTTCGGTGACACTACTGGGCGTACGGTCCTTGCCACTGACAGGCACACCATAGGCCATATAATGCTTCAGACATGCGGCAACATTCTTTGGACCAATGTGGTTTGGGTCGTTACCCTGATATCCGAGCACAGCCTGACGAGCCATTTCACAACTGAGATACACATCCTCGCCATAACTTTCCCACATACGACTCCACAGGGGTTGGCGACCAAGGTCCATCACAGGCGAATACACCCAAGGAATGAGACCTGCCCTACTTTCATACGCAGCAATCTCACTGACACGATGAGGGATAGCCCTATTGAAGGAAGCCGCCTGGCCTATCTCTTGTGGAAAAAGTGTTGCACCCCAAGTGTACGAAGCACCATGAATCTGGTCGACACCATAGATTTGCGGCACACCAGAACACGTTTCCATGGAGATTTGGTTCAATCGCCTGATGAGTGCACTCCACACCTCCGGCTTCTGTGCCACACCCTTAGGCACGTTCAGGATGCTTCCCACGTGATACTGGTTGAACACCTTCTGCAGAGCATCCTCGTTCAGACGGAATTCCTGGCTTCTGGTGTCAGTAATGACGTCGATTGTAAGTTCGCACATCTGCCCTATCTTCTCATCGAGCGAGAGACGCGACAGTGTTTGTTCCACCTGTTTCTCTACTTTCTCATCACGAGGAATGGCAGGTTGCTGGGCATTGGCAACAAGCAGACTAGTTGCTAAAAGACTGGTCATAAGTGTCTTCTTCATATCATTTACTATATTTCTTGCCGTTCTTCACATAGATGCCATGACGATTTCCGGATGACGGACGACCCAGAAGATCATAAATCCTCGCATCCTGCGACTTAGGTGCATAGGGAATTTCTATCCTGTCCACATATCCACCTTCACCATAGAAACCCTCCACCATCGCATCGACGAGGTCTTGCTCGTTGAACTCAGGCACAGTACGATGTTCACCATCGGAAAGTCCCATCCAGTGGAACAGTCCTATGCCGTTGGCCTGACACTTCTGGGCAAAAAACTTGACGAATTCGACATGATTGTCGCGATTATCTCCTCCACCACTGATGCCCCATTCACCGAAAAGCACAGGAGCACCCTTCTTCACCAGATAAGACTTCAATTGGGAGATTACTCTGTTAAGACCCGTCTTTGCCGATGTCAGGTTCGAGATATCGGGATAACAGTGAACCTCAAAGATGATATGTCCGTCCTCGACGTCAGTGGGTAGTTGCATTTCCTTCAGAGGGTCTTGCAGATGACTGCTCCATGTTCCAAATCCGTCGCATGCCCCATAGGTACAAACCACAAGATTCCTTTGCAGATTGTTGCCTCCTGTGGCTCGAACGGCATTGACGAAACTTTGGGCATAGTTGTTGATGGCTTTGTACGAAGCCTTGGCTTTCGCGTCGTCGTATCCTTGCTTACTTCCAAACTGGGCATAGCACCACGAGTGATCGGCATCGAGCATTTCGTTATAGCCCTCAAAGAGCAAGTGTTCGTCATAGTCGCGAAACTCCTCCGCTATCTGTGTCCATATTGCTTCGAAACGCTCGTGTTGTTGGGCATAGACATCCTCATCGGCCAAAAGCCACGCTGTGTTGGAGGCACCAGTGTCGTGGTGTACGTTCAGAATACAGTACATACCCTGCTTGACGATGTAATCCACCACCTGATGTACACGCCTCATCCAAGCCTTTTGTATCTTTGTTCCTATGTCGTCGTTCGAAGGCAACCAGGGTGTGTAGGTCCATGTTCCGTTGTCGTCGTAACCTCGCACTGAACTAAATGTGGCCTCCATGTGAGGATACCATGTTACTGGTACGCGTATGGCATTGAACCCTGCATCCTTAAAGAGTTTGAAGAGTTTGGCTTGCGTCACTTTCTGTCCCCATGCCGTTTCATAGGTGGTGGGGGTTCGACTCTTGTTGGCCTCTATCCACATCCATAGTGTATCGCCTGAATTACTGTCCAGAGTATTGCCCAGATTCCATCCCAGACGCATGTGTTCCACAGCCTCGAAAGCCGATTCGAAAGACTTTGTTTCTTGTGCCGACAATCCGCTAACGAGGAACGCTAAAAGCAGGATGGATGTAAATCTTCTGATACGCATAATATGATGATGTCAAGGTCTTATTTTAGATAGTTATTGATGAAAGCCTCCCGTGGATGCAAGTATTTCTCTTCCCATTGCGGACGCAAGGCTCCAGATGGCCAGGAGTGCGTGCGATAAGGCACACAGTTGACGGTCTTCTTGCCTGGTGCACCATTGAGCGAAGCCCAAACGGCAGAAGGCGGACAGGTGGTGTCGATGAGTCCTATTTCGCAATATATCTCGGCCTTCGAATGACGAATGAGTTGTGCCCCGTCGAAGTATGGTAGTGTAGCATCGAGTTGTGCAGAAGTCAGGTTTTGGTGATTCTCGATGGGTTGTGGCCAACCACTGCGTCTTCCGGCACGTGCTCCACCCAAGTCTTGCATGGCAGGAACATTGAGTACGATGGCAGATACGCGTGAATCCAGTCCTGCTGCAGCAACGGCCTGTCCTCCACCCTGACTTTCACCGACGACGAGTATGCGTTTGCCATCCCACTCGGGCTGTTGTGTCATGTACTCGATGGCACGCAAAAGTCGCAGGTACATACCTTTGAAATAGTAGGTCTCCCGATCGGCCGCATTGTGTTCAAAATAGTTGCGAAGCATACCGTCTTCCAGCATGCGATAGTAGTCGTCGGTCTGTCCGTTGAGCATCCCGTGTGCATTGATGTCAAGACTAAGTGCACCATTGCCAAGGGCAGCATTTCTCACGCATTCGCCTACCTGACAGCGACACCAGTCTCCACTGACACCTGCCGCACGACAGAGGATGATGATGGGCAGTGACTTCTTCTTGGCTTTCACGGGCTTGGCCATATAGGCTCGCACTGGCGCAGGACCAAGACAGTTGATCTCCACATCCTGACAAGTGTACTTGCCCTGATACTGTCCGGGCACTTCCAACGCCGTCGTCCTGACCTGCATGGGCAAGGCCTTGAGTTGTTTCTTCTGGTTTTCCCAATACGGCATCAGGTCTGCAGGTTCGGAATATCCTGTCCGGAAGCCCTGAGGGCTTACGACATAACCTATAGACTCGATGCGTCTCGAACCCTTGCTCGACAACGATAGAACAACGGCACAAGTGCTATCGAGCGCTTGTTCGAAAACGGTGAAGTCTTGGGTCGATGGCAGCAGGCTAAATTCCTTCTCCACCTTATTATTGTATGAGATACGAACCGTGAGCGAATCATAAGGCACAACACTGGCATGACACGATACCACAGCTCGCTCTCCCTTCTCGTAGACTCCACTTTCCTTGTTAATGTTGAGTCTGAACTGAACTGCCCTGTTGACCTCGTCCCGCGTCAGGATGAGTCTTTCGGAAAGGAACTTCCGCCAGAAGTCATCGTTGTTCTGTTGACTGAAGACGAAGGGGGTGGTCCATGGTGCAACGAAAAGCCAACGGGCATCTTCGCTTTGCATAGCCTCGGCACTGGGCACACAGTCACACTCAGCCAGAGCCAGCATCTTCGTGGGATACTTCTTGCGCAGGAGGTCGAACTGTTCCTTGAACGCCCCATGCTGTGAGGTTACATGATATTGGTCGCGAGCCACTATGTCGACATACTCGTCACCAGGATACCAATCGTCATCGTCCAGTTCCGAAGTCCAGATGTAGATAAGATTGTGCACGCCACGTTCCATGAGATAGCGCTGGGCATAGAGGTAGAGTGCCTTGAAAGCCTCAGCCCCATCGTTGCCCCACCAGAACCAAGCCTTGCCACCACGATTGCTATTGCCTGCCGCCTCGTGGAAGGGACGCCACAAGATGGCGATTCCTTGTTGCTGATAGTGCAGAAAATATTTGACGATGGTGTCCAGGTTTTCGTTGATGATACGGTTTTCAGGCGTACCTGCCTGCACTGCTCGACGGGGTGAGAAGAGTGTACCTCGACGACCCTGAGCACCCGTAGGAGAATAGAAGGCAAAGCCCTCCTTCGGTGATAGGTCTGTGCTGATGGGAACACTCCAATGCCAGATGAAACCCACGATACCACCTGCGTCGTTCCAATCCTTTGCCGTAGGTCCCATATAATTGAGGTTGCGCTGGCGGAAGTGCTGGAAATCGAATATGTTGATGGCGGGATATTTACCCGTTCGTTCACGTATGCCGTCGGCGTCTGTCGTGTTATAGTCCCACCGAGCCTGACATCCCGAAAGCACCTGCTTACCCCACACTTCCTCACGGAGATAGCGATAGAGTTGTCGCGTTGCTCCAGTCGCCTCTTTGTCGATGAGTTGAGGCTGTATCTGCTCCTGTGCAGAAGAAGGCGTTTGCTGTGCCCACGCCGTGATGGCAAAGACACTGGACACCAGAATAACTATGAATCGGATTCGTTTCATCATACCTTATTTCTGTAGAAGTCATAGCCGGCAGCTAACGTGCTTACCTTTAACTAACCATATTCTAATTTATAAAGCCACTGGCTAACTTACCAACTCTAATTATTAACTACAAGAAAACATTTCGTCGCCACCAGCTATGACTTTCTACATATACGTTAGTTGTTAGTTATGGTTGCGCTATCAGACGGTAGGATACAACATCGCGAGCAGGCACAGTCAGCTTTCGCCAAGTCTTGTCCTTGGTGGTGGTTTTCCCCTCGTCTTTATGGCTCCAGAGGTTCCTCACCTTATACACCTTAGTGTCGAAGTTCGTGCTCTGTTTGCTCACTTCGGTATCGGTCAGGTTGAAGTGTTGCCAGTTCAGTTCGTAGTTGATGGGTTCCTTGGTGGCATTCAGGATGGTCATTGCCCAATCGCCGTTGCGGAGGGGCTTGAACCAGAATTCCAAACCCTGATCGTTGTTATAATGAAGACCCTGCACGCCCATCTCGTCTTGGTCGATGTCAATCATCTCGCGATTCATGATGATGTCCTTCGTTGCCTGACTCATGTTCCGAATGTCGTTGCCGAGGATGAGTGGCGATGCCATCATGCACCACATAGTGAAATGAGCGCGGTCCTCGTTCACCGTCATACCGTTTCCTACCTCCAGCATATCGGGATCGTTCCAATGTCCTGGACCTGCATAGGTGCGGAGGTTTTCGTTCAAACGTATGCACTGCATCACTCCAATATCCGTAAAGCCTGGATGCACACGTGTGGAGTCGAAATTGCACCAGATGTCAGGTCCTATTCGCCAGCTATGCCCGATATCGCGTGCCCATCGCCAAGGCTTGTTTCCGCCCCACTCGCACATGCTTAGGAAGATGGGCCTTCCAGCGGCCCGCAGGGCTTCGCTCATCAGTCGATAAGCACCTACCGCATTGACGTCCTGCGTATTGCACCAGTCCTCTTTCAGATAGTCGACACCCCATCGTGCATATTGCAGGGCGTCCTGGTACTCATGTCCCAGACTACCGGGCATCCCTGCACACGTGGCTGTTCCACAATCGCTGTAGATGCCCAGTTTCAGTCCCTTGGAATGTACATAGTCGGCCAATGCTTTCATTCCTGCGGGAAATTTCTTTGCATCGGGCTGAATGAACCCGTCGGCATCGCGTTTACCATGCCAGCAGTCGTCAATGTTGATGTACTGATATCCCACCTCGCTCAAGCCAGATTCCACCATAGCATCGGCCATTGTGCGGATGACTTCCTCGTTGATGTTGCCAGCAAACTTGTTCCAAGTGCTCCAACCCATTTGTGGGCGATCACCTATCTTTTCCCATTTTTGCGCCCGGAGAGGCAGAAATGCCATCAGGCAGACAACGATGATTGTGAGTTTCTTCATAGTTTTCGTTCTTTTCAGGAGATTATTTGAACAAGCGAGGAGCAAAGTCGCGCAAGTCGTAATGCCAAACATGCCAGCTGTGACCGCCTGGAGTGTCATTATACTCGTATTTAATACCCACTTCATCGAAGCACTTGAGTGTTTGCTGACAGCTTTCGTATGCCATATCACTCTTTCCGCCCATAGTGAAGCGCAGCAAATTGACCGTCTTTTTCAGTGTAGGAGCAATCTTGCGCAATTGCTCGGTCTTGGCCTTCCTATCGGCTTCATTGCTGCGGAACCATCCGGAGCTCATCACATTGATGTAGCCGAAGAGTTCGGGATGAGCCATGAAGCAGTTGAGCGTTTCCAGACCGCCCATTGACAACCCAGCAAGGGCTGTGTTCTTAGGTCCGGTCTTTATACGATACTGATTTTGGATACAGGGCATCACTTCTTTCACCAGTTCGTCAACAAACTTATTGGTATCCATTCCGCCATGAGGCATCACCACAATCATCGGAGCAATCTTACCCTCAGCATAAAGGTTGTCGAGGATGTTGCCTGCACAACCCACCGATGTCCACGATGCATCATTATCGCCACCTCCATGAATGAGGTAGAGCACGGGCAACGGCTCCTGAGCAGCCTTACCTGCTGGCATCCAGATGTGCATGCTACGTGTAGTTCCAGTTATCGAAGATTTATATGAGAGTTGCGATATCGGTCCATGAGGCACGTCGCGCGGTGCCCAGAAGATGTCCTCGCCGTTGGTTATAAGGGCCACGGGAGTTATTTCGGAATAGAGCCGGTAACGGGGGTCAATCACCCTGACGCCGTCCACCACGAAATGGTAGCGATAGGCATCGGTCGAGACATGGGGTACCACAGCAGTCCAGATACCATTTTCGTCCTTTGTGAACTGAGCCTTAAGTCCAGCGAAGTCGCCGCCAAGGGTCACCGACTCAGCCTTCGGAGCATAGATGCGGAATGTAGTGGAACCGTCCGGATTGGTGACGATACTCCGTATGGTGTCACCAGGGGATACATTCCTTCGCCATTGCGCTTGTGCGCCCGTAACGGTTGCTGCAATAAAAAGGGTCAAGAGGAGTCGTTTCATTGTCTTATTTAGTTTTATAGTTTCAGAAGTAATTGTTTCGTATCTCCTTGGCGATGTAGCGCCCCATCAGTTGTTGGCCTTCTTCGGCAGGATGGAGTCCGTCGCGCAGGTATCTCTGTCCGTGCCCGTTCTCCAGTTTCTCCGTGATGCCACTCTCGCCGTAACAATCTATCAGTTGCACTGACAAGGAATGACAAATCTCGCGCAGGATTTCTATCTTCTTCAGGTTAAACTGATTGTGACCCACATTAGCTGTTTGTATGGGTGTGCAAACGAAGACGCGGCACTTAGGAAAGCGTTCGATAATGGTCTGTATGGCCCATCGTGCACCACCTGCCATCGTGGTCACATCCACCTCGTCCAGACTCTTTCCCTTCAAAGCCTCCTCTGCCGAACCCAGATTGCTGTCGTTCGTACCCATAGCGAATACGAAGACGTCGGGTTCAGGGAAAAGCCCCTCTTCCACCTCAGCAATGAACTTCTGGATGTGCACCTTCGATGTGTTGTTGTGACGTTTCTGCAGTTCGGCGGCATCTTGCGTGGGTTGCCACCCTCCGGATATACCTGCAAAGCCCTCACTGCCATAGTCCTGCGTATCGACGTGACAAGCCCATGTGGCCGAACCCACTGCAACGTTGTGATGCGTGGCAAAGCCCAGTTGCTTGACGACAGTTGCCGACCACTGATTGCCCGAGGTTATGCTGTTGCCGTCACACCCGAAATTCATCTTCGTGAAGTCGGGAAAGAGTTGGGCATTTACGCCCAAGGCAAGCAAGACAAACAGGGGTATGAGAAATAGTCGCTTCGTCATGGTTTATCTGAAGTTAGGAAGTTCGTCACGCGTGATGATGCAGTCTTGTTTCAGAGCATCCTGCCAATAGTCGATGTTGGCGTTGTTGTGGTCTGTGCTGTTGAAGGCCTCGCTGTTGGGATCTCCCGTGCGGGCATTGTCCCACCAGGGCACCATGAAACTCCAGTACTGACCATCGGCCCACAGTTCGGAAATCTTGGGCATATTGCCAAACTCACTGATGGCATAAATTTTGCCAGGGAAGTTCTTCTTGAAGAATTGATACCACTGACGCGTGCCTGAGAGCGACTGGTTGTAGAAGTCGAAAGCCACCACATCCACATACTCATCACCGGGATACCACTTCATGGAATCGCCCGCATTATACACCCAGATGAGATTCGTCAGGCCGTGGTAATTGACCATTCTGTCGTACATCACCTTCCATAGTTCCACGAATGCCTCAGGTCCGTCGATGCCCCACCAGAACCATGCCTTATGCCAACTGGTGCCAGGGTATTGGTCACTCCAGTTGCCCTGTGCCTCGTGAAGCGGACGCCAGATGATGGGCACGCGAGCTGCAGCCATAGGTTTCATCCACGTTGCAATCTGGTCGATGCGCTGAATCATCATCTTGTAACCGTCGCTAGTCGGGTCGAAGATGGCCGACGGACTGAAACTGGTCTCACCATCGGCAGTACCCGGTGTGCAGGTGTATGTGGTACCGTCATTGGTAGGCATACCCCAGTGCCACATTGCCGCCATGATGCCTCGCTTGTTGGTCCAATTCTTCCATATCGTCTGGTTGGTATAGTCTATCCATCCGCCCTTACTGGAATAGATGTCGTGGATGAAATCGATGCAGTTGATGGCGGGATACTTTCCTGTGTGCTTATACACCCAGTCGGCCTCGTAAGTGTTGTAGTTAATACAGGCATGTACTCCCGACAGCATGCGTTTACCTGCTCCCTCGTCGAGATAGGCAAGCAACTTGCGAGCCTCCACCGAACGGTTGGCCCAACGGGGTACTTCCTCGAAGGTGACACTGTCGACCTGCTCCACGTTGAACATCACTTTCGTTCCATCAGTCCGATGGACAATCATGTTCTGCACCTGAGCCTGAGCCGACTGACTTAAAAGCAGCATTGCAAGCCCTCCGAGGAAGGCTTGCAACGCATTACAAAAACAAATGAACGTGTGTGTTTTCATTTTACCAATATCTTTATTCCGTTCAGGATATAGATTCCTTGCGGAAGTGAATGAACGTCATTGAGCGTGGCCTTGCTCTTAACAAGTCGACCCGACATGTCATAGACATCGCCCTGACGGGAAACATTGCTGATGGCCTTGCTGATGCCGTCGACTGTTGCGCCAACCTCCAGCACGAGGCTGTACGAACCACTAGCATCTGCCTTGCCGTCGGGAACCACATAAGCCTGATTCCTGTAGATTCTGGCTGTCTCCTCAGTGCTCATCTCGCACTTGCCACCACGGAAGATGATGGCCTCGCTGGTGAGATCCATTTCTTCGTATGTACCTTGCAGTGCACCGTCGTTCTGTGGTGTGGTGACAACCTCTGTTCCAATGGTTAGAGTGATGGTGTTCACGTCGTCTTCCTTCTCCTCGTCGTATGTGCCCTGGGCAATGTAAACAACGGGTTGTCCGGCATTGGCCTTCTCCACCTTATTCATGGCCACGTACACCTTGTCGCCGTCGCTGTAGGTTCCTACTACGCTGTACATGTTGCCCTCGCTGGCCTGAACGCTAACGGGATAGCACATTGTCGATACTTCGCCTGCCTTATAGTCGGCCAAAGGCTTACCCACTGCATCGGCATCAATCTCTTCGATGATGAGAGCCGAATTGCAACCTGCATAGTCGTCCTGCCAAGTCACGAGGCGATGGTTGTTGAGCTGAGCGTGCAAGCAAGCCAGATCCTTGCCATCGTAGTCGTATGCACGAATGATGTTCTCGCCATAGCCTACTGCCTCAACGCTGTAGAGTGTAGGAGTGAGTGTCAGGCCCGTCCAACTGTTGCGACCATAGCAATGGATGAAGAGTCCACTTGCCTGATGCTGGATGATGAACTTGTCGCCAACAGGGATGAAGCGGAAGGCAATGTCGCCCTTGTCGCTATCCGTGAAGAACATGAAGCTTCCCTGACGGATTTCGTCGGTAGGTGTGAGATCCAGTGTCTCGGCATCGGCAGGACAGAGATAGGTGTCGAACAGGTCGCCCCAGTCTTCACTCAGCACATTGCTGGCGCTCCAGCCACGTTCGTCGTAAAGGTCTTCGCTGGCGAAGCGGATGGTGTAGAACTTGTCAGGCGAAACCTTGTTGGCAGTTGCCAGGAAGGCGTTCTTGCCATCGCCCAGCGATGCAATGAAGGCGTCAGTCTCAGCCTGTGTGTACTTACCCGACTGGTCATAAGCCTTGGCGTCTTCCAGTTTCTTTGCGAAGTCCTGATAGGCCTCTTCTGTCCACTCACCAGGATTGGTACCAACGGTACACAGGTCGAGTGCTGTCTCAGCCGATTCGATGGAGGCACGCAAAGCAGATGGATCTACGAACTTAGCCATGAATGCGTCGTATGCCGACTTCAGAGCGTCGTATTCCGACTTGCTCACGTTGTTTATGTCCACCGTGTTGGCCTTTTCGATGGCGTTAACCAGATTGGTGTATGCCTCACCCATGTTGCTAGCTTGGTTGTTGGGGTTCTCACTCAAGGCGTAGAGTTGGAACTCACTCACGTGCCAGTAACCACGGTTCGAGCTGGTCTTCTCGGCATAGAAGCGCAGGTACTGATACTTCTTGCCATCCTCTATCTTGAAACGAGCCACGATGCTCTCGTCGTTCGAACCGTAAGGTGTCTCGAGGTCGGCAATCCACTCGTAGTCATATTTCTCTCCGTCGAAATCGTTACTGCCGTAGATTCCCCATGTCGTCACATGGTCGTCGCTTGCGCCCTTGCGTCGCGAGAAGTCGAACTCTATGTCACCGCCTATCTCCTCTGGCATTTCTATCTGCAGGTAGTGCAGACCTGCCTCCACATTGCCACCTTGCCAGTATGAGTGCCAGAAGGTGTTGATGCTACCATCCAGCAAGACTCCCTCTGCCAGGTCGCCGCCGTCGCGACCTCCCAGGTCGTTCTGACTATAAGGACTGCTGAACTGTTCGGCATCCGTGATCAGTTTCTCACGTGTCATATCGTTGGCGATGGCGGTCTTCTCCTTGGCGTCGGTCAGCATCTGGCTGAAGGCGAAGCTGTAGTTGGAGTTCAGGAGTTCCTGAGCCACTGACTCGTCCACGGGTTCCAGATACCATTCGCTGGCGCCGCTGTCCTGAGTGGTGTTGCACCATACCGTCATGGGACCACCCCACCCTGTACCGCCGTTGTGCCAGTTCATGTGGATGTACTTATAGTCATTAGCAGGTTGGTCTTTGAAGCGGAAGTTGAACATAATCATGTCTTCTTCTGTGCTCAAGGGCCAGATGGTGTTGTATGCACCGTCCACCTTCGAGATGGCGTCGATGGAGATGTAGTTTTCCTTGTCGCCGCACTTCTCAGCCGAGTTGAAGATGAGTTTGTTCGAGGCATTGCGCAGAATGTAGGTCTTGTCCTCCTGGCGCTCCAGTGTCCACAGGAAGGTAGCATCCTCGCGATCCACCGTCTTCCAGTTGTTGGCACCCGTGTTGTCGCTGTACATAGCCTTCACCACAGGATTCCAACCCTCCTCGTCGCTTCCTTCAGCAAACTGACGTGCGCAGAGGAAACGATAGTATCCGTTTTCAGGCAGATACATCTTCTTGGCGTCCACCAGTGCCTTGTAGGCGTCCACAATGGCCTGCGACATAGCGTTCAGTTGTTCCACCGTCAGTTTCTCCATCTCCTCCTCGTTGTCCATGATGAGAGCGGCGTTCACGGCATCGGCAAAGGCCTGATACTTGTCGGCAGGATACTGTCCGTAGTCATCGCCCACCACAAACTGGTCCAGATACTTCTGATAGCGCAGATATATTTCTATAAGGTTCGCGCGCGCGCCCTCGAGATCGTCGGGAGCAGGGTTGTAGAACTCGTCCTCCGAGCAGAAGTAGATCTTGTTGATGGTAATCTCTCCCTCGGCATGGTTCTGGATTACTACACAACTGAAGTAGGGGAAGGCGCCCGGCGTGAGTTTGATGTAACCCTCCGTCTCGTCCATCTTACAAATCACGGAATAGGCGTTCTGCCAGTTCTCGTCCTGAAGGATGAGGTTGAAGTTGCACGACGACTCGTAACTGATGTACAGGTACTCGGCCTCCTCAATCTCGAACGTACTGCCTAATGCCACACTGTGCCAGCCCCATGCCGACGTACAGTTGATGGTGTTAGTGCCTTCTTCGAAACGCGAAGAATAGTCGATGTCCACCTTGGCATTCGCAACCAAGGTCAACAGCATTGCAAACAAACAGGTAAGAATTCTTTTCATAACTGTGAATTTAGGTTAGATTTAGTTTGAACTCTAGTTATCCGTCTGCAAAATTATTACTATTTCCACACAAGCACTGACACTATTTTAACCAATATTTATCCTTTCCGTTTTTAGATGAATACTTTTTTCTTCTGATAGTTTTCCCTGAATTCCGAAGGCGAACAGCCCTTCTTGCGCTTAAAAACACGGTTGAAGTTCGACAGTGTATTGAAGCCGCAGTCGTAGCAGATTTCAGCAATACTGGTGGTCGAGTCCACCAACATGCGAGTCGCTGAGCCGATGCGAATGTCCAGAATGTAGTCCGACAGCGTGCGCCCCGATCGCTGATGGAAGAATCTGCTGAAAGCCTCCGGCGTCATCCCCACCATCTCTGCCATCTGTTCCAGTCGAATCTCCTCGGCAAAGTGCCGTGCAATGTACTTCTGCACCTTATCCACCCGACGGCTCTCGCTGTGCGACTCTATGCGGGCAAAAGCCGAACTGCTCAGTTGCCGGGCATTGTCGCTGACGGAGAGTTCGTACAGGATGTCCAGGAAGTCGAGCACCGCATGGAACCCCGTCTTGTGATGCGCCAGATTGTCGAGTTTTGCATAAACCTTCATGATCACGGGCAAGGGGAACGCCAGTCCGCACTGTGCCCTCTCCAGCATCCTGCGAATGGAACTAAACTGATTCTTCTGCAACAGGCTCTCGGGCAAGAGTTCCTGATCAAACTGTATGGTAATCTCGCGAATGTCGTCACGCTGGCATTCCCCCTGTTCCCACACGTGTTCCAGGTCCGAACTGGCTATGAGCACCAGGTCGTAGTCGCCTACCACCTCCTCCGAGTCGCCCACTATGCGATGCGCCCCGATGGCATGTTCCGTGAAGTTCAGTTCATACTCGTGGTGGCAGTGAATGGGATAGTCGAAAGCCGCCTTGTGTCTGTCTGCGATGTAGAAGCAATCCCTCTCCGACAGCGGCGTAATCTCCCGCATGATCTGTGACTTGTTTTCCATGACTCCTGTTTTTCAGTCCTTGCTGGAGTTCTAGTCTTCAGCTTTTCCTACATTTTGATGCCAAAGATAATGAAAGTCGAGTGAAATATAAAATGAATCATCATTTTTATTTCCGAGACGCATCTTATCTAAGACCGAAGGTCAAAGATACGATTAAGTGAGTGAAAAAACAAAAAAAGGAAAGAAAAAATAGTCTTATACAGAATAAGCTGACACAAGAGTGGACAAGGAGACAAGTGGACAAGGAGACATTTTACTTCCAGAACCATTCAAAGTGGAGTTGTAAATTGTTATATTGTACGGGATGAAATTTATAAATTATAAGTACTATAATTTATATTATATATATAATACATTATATATATAATATATCTTTCTGCTTCATCAATTTTTCCACAATAGCGAAAACCTTAATGTCTCCTTGTCCACTTGTCTCCTTGTCTCCCTTTTTATCTTTTCCTGATTTCGGTTGACAGTTTTCTGCTCTTTTTCTGATGTGGTTGACAGCCGTTTTCCTGAACAAGTTGACACTTTCCTAAAATCGTTGACACCTTTACTGAAAGGGTTGACATTTTCCTGGAAAGGTTGGCAATAACAAAGTTTGTTGCCTGCCAGACTATGGAAGCTGCTTAATGTGGCAAAGTGGCAAAATGATACGAGGCTCCCCGAACCTATGTTCGAGCAACCGCGAACAAAGGCATGAGTCAAGGCGAACAAGGGCTTTATCTCCAACCTCGAATTGGTTTTAAGGATTGCCTTATTCGCTTTACTCCTACATGCGCTAAGGAGTATGGAAGCAAAAAAGTATGCGCCCGAAATCAGGCGCATACAAGAGTGATGGTGTGTCAGTTACATGCTCAATCCAGCCAGTCCATCTTATTTTTTTTGCGTACTTTGCCGTATTTTTTAAAGATATATTCCGCCGCTGCGGCCTCCTCCTCTGTCTTGAATCTGATTCCTGATTCGGCCCAGAAGCCTTTGGTGCCGATAATACGTGCTATTTTGCCTGTGGTGTAGTCGGAGTATCTGATACGTCGTTCCTGGTTCTCGGCATGCTCGTTTTTGGCTGTGCTGTTGGAAACGAATGGGAACGGCGATGTTTTTTCCCATTCCGATGTGTATTTCCACGTTGGAGTGGGCATGTTTTCGTAGTCAGGTTCTGCGGGTTTGGCGGGTTGGACGGGCTCGACGGGTTCTTCTTTCTTGACCTCGCGCGGTGTATCTGAAGAGGAGGAGCTGCTGTTACCGAGTGACATGAGTCCACCGACTACTGCTACTGCAGTTCCCAGCACCACTGCCGTTCTCTCTTCCCTGTCGGCACGTTCTTGTCTTTGTTTCTTCACTATGGGTTCTGCCGCGGCGAATGCTTTTGCGAATTCATTTTCCTTCTGTGTGAGCAGTTTCCGGGCGGTGTTGGCTGCCGTGGCGTCCTTGAGTCGGAATTGCGGGTTCTTCAGCGTGGTTCGGGCCTTATCGGCTCGGCTTTTAATGAAGTCGGCCGTGTAGATGCCCATGGAGTACGATTCTTTGTTGCCTGCGATGTCATGGAGGGCCTGTACGTGGTTAACGGTGTCGGCGAGGACGGCGCACATGTCGCTGATGTCGTCATGCAGTTTCCACTTCTTTGCGACGGCGGGGTATTTCTTCTCCCATCCCAAGCTTGACTGCGATTTCAGCAGTCGGGCATAGTCGTTCAGTTTTGCCGAGCGTTGACCTATATTAACTTCACGGCTATTGATGTTCTTTGTAGTGAAGGCGTTGGTCATCTCGGCGATGTCCTGATCGAGCATGGCGGTGATGGACTTCATGCAGTCGTTGGAGAGTCCGACGAGATTTCCCTGCTTGTCGATTTCGTATTGCAGCGCTCCCTTCGATGCGATGGCGCGTCCGTTGGCGGCATAGTTGGTGACGGCGATGGTGTCGCCCATGTCTTCAGCTCCATTGGCGAATAGGCGGCGTATTTTTGTGTGGTCGAAGAGGAGATTGAGTTGGTTGTCCACGAAGGCCCAGTCGTCGTTGATCTTCACGCGTGCCAGGTCGCCTGCAAAGGGGTGGAAGCACACTGTGTTTTGCAAGAGCCTTCCCTTATAGTCACGCTCTGTCATGACGACATTCCCCATGGGGATTCCGCCTTCGAAGGTGCCTTTTACGAGCACCACATCTTCGCCCTTGGAGTACAGTCCCTCGCCCTTTCCGTCGACTGCGCCGTTCTCGAGCTCGCCCGACCACTTCATGTCGCTGACGCGGTAGAAGCGTGATTTGTCGTTGCCGCTCCCCTGCTTCCAGAGCACAGCCCTACCTATGTTTTTCATGTCGTCGACATCCACGGTCTGATTCGGTCCGAAGTAGCCATCCTCTCCCTCGAGCAGGACGTAGTAGTAGATTTGCTCATCCACCTCGCCGTCGTAGGCTTTCCATTGATGGCATTCGCTCTTCAGCAGCAGCCCGTGGCGGGTGATTATGCTCTTTCTGTTTTCAATTTTTTTCGGCGACTGGGCGTTTCTCGCAGCCGCCAACATATATTTGTCCGTAATCTTCAGGTAGTAGACGCCGTTGTTCAGTTGTTTTCCGGAATGCAGGAAGTCCATTTCCTCCTTCATGCGTCCCTCCTGCCACACCTTGTAGGCCTGATAATACTCACTTTGATCGTTGGGTTTATAGGAGTAGATGTCGTACATATAGACGAATTCTTTATTCCCCGTGACGAGCATGGCTTCCTTGGCCGTACCCCCCTTGGCGGTCTCGTGGCTAATGAACGTGCCCACCTTATTGAGCAGGTCGATCTTCTCCCGCACATTCTTCGCGTGCCTCTTGTTTTCCTTGTCATTGGAGGTGTCGAGATAGGTGCCAACGGCCTTAATCTTATAGACACCGTCCTTTTGCAGGACGCCGTTCGACAGAAATTCGCATTCGCTCTTGCTGAGCAACGGCTTCGTGCTGCCCGATTTCTTCTGTGCCCCTGCGCCGATGGTTGCCAGCAACAGTAAAGTAAGGATAATCAGTTTTCTCATGTGAATTTGTTAGTTTAATGTATCAATTTTGAATTGAGACTACGTCTAGAGCACTCGCGACGGAGGGCAGTTAGAAGGGGGTTTTCTTACTTCTTCCGTCTGCCAACTGGTTTCTTCAGCTTGAGGTCGAGGACGCGGATATTGCGAAGCTTCAGACCCTCGCCGTGACCACAGAAACAGATGAGACCATCGGGGTTAAAGAGGCCGGGATGACTCTGGTGGTCGACGGTGTAGGGATTGGGCTTGCCCTCCTCAGGTGCCATGTTGTGACCCTGACAGGCCTCGCGGATGTTGCCGTCGAGGATAACCTTGCCATTCACGGTGACGGTGATGTGGTCGCCCACGGCACGAATTTCCTCGGTGTTCCATGTGCCAAGGGGACCAAAGTTGACATGCTCGGGAACGATGATGCCATAGACCGAACCATGTTGCTGATAGTCGCGCAGACCCTTATAGATGGGGTCGTCATGGTCCAGAATCTGTATCTCCATGCCCTCGTAGGCTGCATCTACACCCTCCCTGGTGCGAATACCCACACCATTGTTGACGCCGGGACGGACGAAACTGAACTCAAAGCGGAGGACGAAGTCGGAGTACTTCTTGGTCGTGTAGAGATTGCCCTCTGAACCATAGTGGGCACTGACATAGATGGCTCCGTCGATGGGTACATAGTCGGTCTTATTACCCTTCCACTTGTCGAGGCTTGTGCCGTCAAAGAGGAGTTCGAAGCCTGCTTTGCGCTCTTCGTCGGAGAGTGTGGTGACCTTGGTGGTGACGGCATTGGGGTCGTCGACAATCTTGGGCAGTATCGTGTTCACTTGGTCTACGGCATATCCTGCATCGGCATTCTCGGTGTGACTCTTGAACACGGCTTGTGCCTTCTGCAACATCTCGCGCACGTGCTTTCCGCGTTGCAGGGGTTCATTCTTATCGATGAGGTCCGTCACGGCATGGGCAGCAGCGAGATCGTTGGCCTTGACATCCATGTACTTGGCGGCAAGGTTAAGCGAAGGTTCGTTGTTCAGGGTGCCCAGTGCCTCGAGATAGCGGTCAACCGTCTTCGCAGAGGGGTTCATCTCAAGAGCTTGCTTATAGTGCTGATACTTGGTCAGCGAAGCCCATCCTGACTGTTGTGTGAGAGTGAGTGCACGACCGAGCATAGCATCGCGTGCGGAGGCATCGGACTGGGCAATCTCGAAGAGTTGGGGCACTACATCGGCGTTTGCCACCTTCAGGAGAGCCGTACGGGCGTCCTTCGTGTTTGCTCCAGCCTTTGCGGCAGACACCACCTCGTCGATACTGGCCTTGTCGCCCTTCTGTGCCAACAATTGATAGTAGACATCGGGATAGGGACGGAAGCGCTGGAGGAGGTCGGCATACTGGTCGGCAGTCACTATCTGTGCCAGACTTGTCGTAGAAGCCTTGTGGAGAGCGCTGTTACCAATGAGTGCCGTCAGGGGCTGATAGGCCTCGTGGATGCGACGCTCGCCAGCTAGTTTCACGAGATTGGCAGAAACCGTACTCCCCTTGGCACGCAATGCCTTGAGCACACCCGACTTGACATCACCGTTGAAGGCCGTCAGAGCCGTCAGGGCGGCAGTAGCATGCTGACCGTCGAGGGCACCTACCAGTGCGTCGAGAGCCTTTTCACCTCCGATGCGACCAGCGGCTTCGATGCCTGCGTCCGCCAACTTATTGTCGGCAGAAGGTATGGCATTGAGAACAAGATCGACAGCAGCAGGGCTGTTGTTGTGATTATTACCCAGCCAACGAACAACATCGGCCTTGGCATCATTCTTCAATTTTGGGAAGACCTTGATGACCTGTGTGTCGAAGGCGGGCAACTTCAGTTCGTCGGCCAGAGCAAGGGCATTGGTGCGAATGTTTCGATTGGGATTCTTCAGACTCTTGAGCAAGAGACCTGCCTGTTTCGAGGGTTTTTCCGAAGTCACTTTAGAACAAAAAGTGGCGATTTCATCGGACTTTTTGTCAACTAACTGCATAGCGACAGCAGGTTTGCCCTTTCCAAAGGGCGACAGACCTGCAAGGGCATATTCCTTGAGATAACTATCTGTGACCAACGACTCGAAGAAGGGTACATCGGCCTCTGTGGCTATCTTTGCCAGTTGTTGTACATAGAAGGCCTTGCGGGCATTGGTCTTTGCCGTAGCAACACCCTTTTTCAGACCATCACGAATGGGGGCACGCAGACCTTCACGACCCTTGGCGTTGAGATAACTTGTAAGACCATCTATGGCGTACTCGAATGCTGCGCCCTTGCCTTCCTCGGAATCGTTGAGGTACTGCACCAGCATGTTGATGCCTTCAGCACCTGTGCCGGCTATCTCACTCATCACCTGATTCAGAACATCGAGATTCTGTGCCGGTAACTGTGCCAATCCGTCGGCCACGATGGTAGAAGCCACACGATTGCGGCTGTCCTGGGCCTGAACAGGGGAAATGAGAAAATGAGATAATGAGAAAATGAAAAATAATAATAGTATGCGTTTCATATAATTCAAAATTCTTAATTCATAATTCTTGGACGAGCCAAGCGTAGCCTCTGGCGTCCGATTACTTAATTCATAATTCATAATCTAATAGAGGGGAAGGTTAGGATGGGTCCATTAAAGTCTCCACTCTCCTCTCATGGGCTGATCGATGAGCGCGTTGGCCGCATCGTCGCCAATGAAACGCTGGGTGACGGGATCGAAATTCAACACCTTTCGTCCCAGACGGAGACCTACGGCACCCATGTTCACCAAGGTGCAACTGTGGTGACCATTCTGTTCGTTGAGGGCAAACTTCTGACGCGTGCGAACACACTCGAGGAAGTCGGTACGCTGTGGTTCGGGATCGGAGATGGAGTTGATGAGTTCCTGCACATTGGGAATGGTGCATTCGAAACCCTTGTAAACCTTTCCCTTAGGACCTTCGATGTACGGCACTTTACCCGGACTCTCGAAGCCTTCGCCCTCGAGCACAATCTGGCATCCGTCGGCATAGGTGTAGGTAATCTTACGCCAGATACCCACGGCATCGTAATGCTGCTGGGGTGCATCGATTTCCACCTTAACAGGGAAGTCATTGTCCTTGCCCAACATGTACTGTACGGGGTCGAGATAGTGCTGACCCATGTCCGTCAGACCTCCACCGTCGTAGTCCCAATAACCACGGAAAGTCTGGTGTGTGCGGTGCACATTATAAGGTTTGTAGGGTGCAGGACCAAGCCACATATCGTAGTTCAGTTCCTTGGGCACAGGTTGTTCGGTAAGATTGTCCTTACCTACCCAGAAGAACTTCCAGGTGAAGCCTGTGGCACCGCTGACGGTAACCTTCAAGGGCCATCCCAATTCACCACTCATGATGAGTTTCTTCAGGGGTTTCACGGGAGTTGCCAGTCCGTAGAAGGTGTCTGTGAAACGGAACCAAGTGTTCAGTCGGAGTATGCGTCCATAGCGCTTCACAGCCTCAGCAACAGCCTTTCCCTCGCCAATGGTTCGCGTCATGGGTTTCTCCAGCCAAATGTCCTTGCCAGCGCGAGCTGCCTCCATAGCCATAATGCCGTGCCAATGAGGAGGTGTGGCAATGTGGATGATGTCGGCACCACTCTGCGCTATGAGCTCACGAAAGTCCTCATAGGCTTTCACATTCTCCTTCAAGTCCTTCTTTGCGGCATCGACAGCACTGGAAAGATGATTGGCATCAACATCACAGACAGCCACCAGACGGCAAGCCTCCGAACTTGAAAAGTGACTCGACGAACGACCGATTCCTCCCACGCCGATGATGCCTTTCGTCAACTGATCGCTGGGGGCAATGAATCCCTTGCCTCCTAAAACCTGACGAGGGACAATGGTGAATAGTCCCATTGCCCCAAGGGTTTTCATGAAATCTCTTCTATCCATAGCATAAAAATTATATTATTCGAATGATGCAATGAAAGTTAGTAGAATTACAGCTTTAACTTTGCAGAAATTTCAAGCATGCGATTGATGGGACGTATGGCCTTTTGGGCAATTTCTGAATCAACCTTCACTTCCGGCCACTCGTATTTAAGGCAATTATAAAGCTTCTCTATCGTTATCAGCTTCATGTAATTGCACTCATTACATGCACAAGTGCTGTCATTGGGAGGTGCAGGGATGAAAGTCTTCTCAGGACAACGCTTTTGCATCTCATGCAAGATACCACTCTCTGTTGCCACTATTAACTCTTGTGACTCGTCGGCAATGGCAAACTTAAGAAGGGCAGCTGTACTACCAACCTTGTCTGCTACGCGAACAACTGGTCCCTTACACTCGGGATGAACCAATATCTTCGCATTGGGATGTTCCTTCTTTAGGTCGAGTATCTTCTCCAAAGAGAAACGCTCGTGAACGTGACAGGCACCATTCCACAGCAACATATTACGACCTGTTATGCTGTTGATATATCCTCCCAGGTTCTGGTCAGGTGCAAAGATTATCTTCTCATCCTGAGGAAAAGACTCCACTATCTGACGGGCATTGCCACTGGTAACTACCACATCAGTAAAGGCCTTAGTGGCAGCTGTCGTATTTACATAACTGATGACAGTATAATCAGGATGTTCACCAACGAACTTCTCAAACTCATCAGCCTTACAACTTTCGGCAAGCGAGCAAGTCGCATTCAAGTCGGGAACCAATACCTTCTTGTCAGGACACAATATCTTGTTGGTCTCACCCATGAAGTGTACACCACACATGACTATGATGTCGGCATCCGTCTTTGCTGCCTGTTGGGCAAGAGCAAGAGAGTCACCTACAAAGTCGGCCAGGTCCTGAATCTCACCATCCACATAGTAATGAGCCATAATGACTGCATTTTTCTCTTTTGCCATCCTACGGATTTCGGCCTTTACGTCTATACCTAGTGGTATAGACTCATCAACGAAGCCTGCCTGTTTCCACACGCTCTTGATCCTTGGGGATTTCGCTGCCTGCTTATTCTCAGTTTTCAACATCATATTATTATTATTTTATATTTATTATTATTAGAAAGAATTTAATAATGATAATGATAGCCGGTTGATAGTGTGAATAAAAAAATTCCTTTTTATTTGGTTTTTAAGTTATTGACTTGAGGTTTGAAGTTATTATATTAAATGTTTACATTTTCATAAGCTCCTTATCGTCATATAAATGAGCGATATATAAGATTTCAGGTTAAAGTTATTAACACATATTGATAAGTGCAAAGTTAACAATTATTTTCATTTTTGGTGATGATAAATGAGAAAAAATATGTGAATAAGTGAGAATAACTTTAGGCGAATGTTAATAATTTGGGTATTTCAAATTTTTATTAACAAATAATTAGTATTTTTGCACGAGTTATCAACATCGATTGTTAATAAATGAGGAAATTAAGAATAACTGAGATGAATAGGCTGTCCGTAGAGGAATATAAGGATAGTCAGAAGACTCCTCTCGTAGTAGTGCTTGATCATGTACGCTCGCTCTATAATGTGGGTTCGGTATTTCGTACAGCCGATGCTTTTCGCCTGCAGGGAGTGTGTCTGTGTGGAATAACAGCTCGTCCGCCTCATCCTGAAATTCACAAGACTGCACTGGGAGCTGAAGATAGTGTAGAATGGCAATATTTTGAGCACACGGAAGATTGTGTTCAATATCTCAAAGACCAGGGATATACAGTTCTTGCTGTTGAGCAATGTGAAAATAGTACAATGCTTAATAAAATTAAGAATGAAGAATTAAGAGTTAAGAATGAGCGTTTTGCTGTTGTTCTGGGCAATGAGGTTAAGGGTGTTCAACAGCAAGTAATAGATATGTGCGACGGTTGCCTTGAGATTCCGCAATATGGTACTAAGCATTCCATGAATGTATCTGTCACAGCAGGCATTGTCATCTGGGAATTATTCAAAATGATGGAGGAAAAAGATGAATAAAAATAAGCGAGCCATAGTCATTGGAGCTTCGTCTGGTATAGGGAAAGAGGTGGCTCAACTGCTGGTGAAAGAAGGCTGGACAGTGGGTGTTGCTGCACGTAGGGTGGAGTTATTGCAGGACATAGGTGCTGTGGAAACGGAAGCAATAGATGTGACCCAGAAGGAAGCAACAGTAAAACTTAGAAATCTAATAAAAAGATTAGGCGGAATGGACCTATTTTTCTATTCTTCAGGTATAGGCAAACAGAATCGCGAGTTGCAGGAAAATATTGAACTGGCGACTATGGAGACTAATGCCGTTGGTTTTACGAGAATGATTGGTGAGGCTTATCGCTATTTTGATGAACGAGGCGAAGGACATATAGCTGCTATCACGTCGATTGCTGGAACAAAAGGACTTGGACCTGCACCAGCCTATTCCGCCACGAAAGCGATGCAAAATACTTATTTGGAGGCATTGGAACAACTGTCTAATGCAAAGGGACTGAAAATTCGCTTTACAGACATAAGGCCTGGCTTTGTGGATACAGCTTTGCTCAACGACGATTTTCATTATCCTATGATGCTTAAACCCGAGGCTGTGGCAAAGGACATAGTTAAGGCTATTCATGCGAAGAAACATGTTCGCGTCATCGACTGGCGATATAGAATTCTTACAGCCCTTTGGCAATTGATTCCCAGATGGATATGGCGAAGAATAAAATTATAATTGTCATTGCACTTTTCCTGTTGTCTGCACTCTGGTTCTTCTTTCCTTTGTGGAAGGTGGAGTCAGGGAATGTGTGGTTTGCTATGCGGCTTGCCTTGCCTGCGATTATACTTACCTTAGGCGGCATTGGCTTGCTTCCACGATTTATGACAATGGGATTTCTCTTTTGTGCCGTAGGCGATGTGATGGGTGTGATAGGGAGTTTTGAAGGGCAAATGGGAGGCTTCACCTTTGCACATATCTATTTCATCACTCAGTTTGTTAAGGACATAAGAAAGTCAATTCTTCACTCTTCATCCTTCATCCTTCATTTAATCGTTGTAATATTGCTTTGTCTGTTTCCACTCGTCATTGCTTTTATAAAGATAATACCTGCTATAAGCGATTTGCCTATTCGCTTGGGTTGCATTATCTATGCTCTCTTGCTATGTGGCACTTTTGGAACAAGTATTATTAGATTTTTCTCTTGTTCTTCCCCCTTGAGGGGGGAGTTAGAGAGGGGCTTTGTGGTATTGGGTGCTCTCTTATTCCTCATCTCAGACTTCATCCTGTCTTGGAACAAATTTACGTCGCACATTTCTCATGCTTCGCTCTACATAATGATCACCTATTATGGTGCGCTGTTCTTCTTATTTATAGGAACACTTAAGAGATTGAAAGGACCCTCTCCCGTCCTCTCCCTTAAAGGGCGAGGAGAAAAACTTTGAGAACTTTATTTATTCCTTCCCTTCAAGGGAAGGTTAGGATGGGTCTTTACAGCAATCCTGCCTCTACTTGTCGCACTACACGTTCCGTCAGTTTATCGTCGCCTTCAGGATCGTATTCCTTCTTAAGACTGGCTTTGAAAGTCCAGGCAAATACTTGATAGAAAGTGGCTCGGGCTGGTCCCATGAAGGCCTTAACTACCTCGTATCCCGACTGATTACATTCGCGATCGACAAGCTTGATGAGGAGTTTTCCTTGTGAATAGGTAAGTTTCTTCATCTCAGGCTTGTAGGTCTTCATGATTTCCTTTTCTATCATTTTCACGTGTTCCTGCTTAGCCTTCTTATCAGGCAATTGCTCCATCACCTTATAGGTCTCTTGAATCATAGCATTGGCTTGTTGAGCCAGCGGAAGCACTTTCTTCACGTTGTACACCAGTCGGTTGTACTTTTGCTGCTGTTTCTTGCTCTTGAACACAAGTGGCTGATAGACAGGCATCTCAGGCATGAGTATGGTCCATATGGTATCGCCCTGAAAGACATAATTCTTGCCTGCCCAGTACCAAGTCTGGTTTCGGGCATTCTTGAACTCTTCATTTTTGAAGTCAATGATGTCCATCCCAGGGTCTTCTTCCCTACCCTTCTTGTCCTGCCCCCACGAGAGTGCAGTCATCGAAGCAAATAATATGAACCACAACCATTTCACGTCGGCAAAGGTAAATAATATTTTTCTTTGTTGTACGCTTCGATTCACTGATTTAAGAAACTTTAATTTCTTTTCACTGTGCGTAACGATTTTTAGCAGTCATATTATATATATATAAATAAGGTATATTAGACGATTTTGTACGCTAATATACCTTTATGAAAGTGAACCTATGTTCGATGGACCTTGAACCTATATTCGAAACGCCTCGAACATAGGTTCGATGAGCTTCGAACCTATGCTTGTTCTTATCGCTTAGAATTCGTATCCGAGATTGACAAAGAAGTGAGGCTTCTTGGTGTGGTTGCTATAGCCGAGGGTTGCACCGAGTGGTCCTACGATGGTGTTATAGTAGTAGGCAATCTGTCCACCGATGAGTGTGCTGTGGTCCAGTATGTCCTTGAGTTTGTCGGACTGCTGACCTGCTGCAACACGCAGGAGAACGTAGTGATTCTTGGCGATTCGTTGCTGGGCTTGAAGTTGTGCGGCAAGGAAGTTATTCCTCACGTATTCCATATTGCCTATGCCTGCGAAGGGCATTTGTTGTTCGACATAGTGTCCGAACCATTCTCCACCAATGATGTTTCCAAAGATGGGGAGCATGACATCACTGACGATGATTCGACCGTATATCATAGGTTGCAGAGTAAAGCGCTTGCCAAAGGTGAATGACATGCGCCAGTGAGCACTGATATCATGCATACCTGACTCACCGTCGAGCTGTGTGAAATTGTCAGTAACATAGGCATATTCGGCTTTGAACCGTGCGCCTCGTGTGGGGAACACCCAGTTGTTCTCACTGTTGTAAGTGAGTCGTACTCGATAACTGAAATAGTGGTCGTTTTTGAACTGAACTAAGTTATTGGCTTTGTCTGATATCAACCTGTCGCGATAGTGTATGTAATCCCAGCGTATACCTGCCTGGAAGTTGAAATTGCGAACGTAGTGATTGATGGGCAATATCTCTGCCTGCTGTTGGTTATAGAGCACGTTGTAGTCCCGATCGCCTTTGATGAAGGCGTCAATATCGTTACGTCGGAAAGTGTATGAGAAACTAGGACGCGTGAAACTACTCGGGTGGAAAGTCCATTGGGCATTTGCCATCTGACGCTTACCCAGGCGCACGGTCAGATTGGCACTCATGGGGATTTTGGTAGGAAACGGGAAGTCGGCACTCAGTTGCACAGAGGCGTGTTCCTCAGTATCGTAACGCACGCCAGCATGCAGTTGTATGGTTTTCCGATTGCCTGCCGAGATGATGACGCGAACGCCTTCACCATCAGGCACAAAATGGCATTCGGCCGTCTGATAGAATAGGTCGACACGCATGCAAGTGGTAATCTGCTGTGCCAACTTAGCATCAATGCTATCGTTCTTCGCGTTTTTATTCTCTCCGTCTTTCATCCTCAAATGGAACTTACTACGAAGGAAGTGTTCGTCATGAGGAGTCATGTTCTCGAAGGTGTACCCCGTCACATAGTGCTTCTCCTTCATTACCATCGGGCGAAGGGGTTGTAGTATGGTGGGTCGGAAAGAATCGTCGATGCCGATGCGTTGTTTCAGTGCAACGATTTCGTCCCAGTGTCGCATGGCCTCTTCCTCACCCCGTCGAATGAGGGTGTCGATGGCAGAAGCCGAGAAACTGGCTGAACCATAGCCCTTCGTATTCACACTCATGTGCAGGTCGGTAATGGCAAGATTCTCGTCTAACTTGTTCTTACAGTTGACATCGACAATCTGACTGATGATGCTCATCGTTCCTCCCATCTGTTCGGCCACTTTTGGAGCACCTTGAACAGTTACGCCGATGATGATGTCAGCACCCATCTCACGGGCAACGTCGGCAGGATAATTGTTCTTCAAACCTCCGTCTACCAAGACCTTTTCGCCCAATCTGACAGGTGAGAATGCACCAGGAATAGCCATAGAAGAACGCATAGCCTGAGGCAAGCGTCCGCTGTGGAAATCGACTTCACTATTGTCTATGATGTCTGTAGCAACGCAGGCAAAGGGAATGGGTAAGTCCTTGGAGAAGTCCAAAGAATCGGTGTAACCCGTGCAGAGTTGCTGGAAGAGTTCGGCGAGATTCTTTCCCTTGATGAGGCCTCCGGCGTTCTTGTCTCGTTTGCCGAAGGTCAGGCCTGTAGTGAAGATGTAGGTGTACTCCCTAAGTCGGTCTCTCAGAGTTTGATTGCGCAGGTCTTCCTTGTCACTGATGACATAGCTCCAGTCCTGAGCCCTTGCCACAGAGTCGAGTGCAGTGGCGTTGTAGCCGATGGCATAGAGTCCGCCGATGATGCTACCCATCGACGTGCCTGTAACGATATCAATGGGAATGCCTGCCTGTTCCAATACTTTCAGGACTCCGATGTGGGCCATACCCTTTGCACCGCCTCCACTGAGAACGACAGCTACACGTTTCCTGCCGACTGACAAACTATCTTGCTGAGCATGCATCGTGCTGCAAGAGAGCACGAGGGCGAGTAACATCACTATTTTTTTCATTCCTATGACGAGTGAAGGGTTAGGGGTGAAGGGTTAGGGTGAAGTAATCTCCTCCTCCTTACCTAGGATGATGTTGACCAGAGCTGTTACGTCGGCAATGGAAACACCTTCATCCTCATTAACATTTGCTGCTACATGATCGTACTGATAAGGCGGAACGTTGTCTTTGCCAAGAATGATGTTGACGAGGGCAGTTACGTCAGCAATGCTGACTTGTCCGTCCATGTTGACATCACCCTTAAGGAGTTCGAGCATGCAGGTGAGCAAGGGCAGACGACCTTCGGCAAAACTCCAAATAGAGTAATCGCCTCGGCTATTCAATTTGCCATCGAGATTGAAGTCTCTCATGCTTCTGCCTTCATAATAGTAGTAGTCATCGTTGATGAGATTGCCTTGGTAGTAGGCATTGTCCACTTCGGAGTTGAAGGCTTCTTCACCCACTATTCCACCGGAGTTGACCTCGCTGTTGCCTTCGATTTGAGCCTCGACATAGACACGGTGAATTTGGCCGTCACTGGCTCCTGCAATTCCACCAAGGTAGTTGTCGTAGCTCTCATCGCCTTTTGAGGTATAGAGTCTACCCAAGTTGTAACAATCCTCCACAATGCCTCCAGTATCGAGTTCTCCCACGATTCCACCCACGTTGGCTTGTGTCTGATTGCCATAAATAGTGGCAAGATTAGCGCACTGACTTATGGTGCCCTTGGAAAAGGCCGCAATGCCACCTGCATAGCAACCATCATCGAGGTTTGTCTTTTCTTTGATGCAAACGACAACACTGCTGATACCAAGTCGCTGAACCTTTCCTCCCGTGCCTATATAGCCAAAGAAACCTGCGTAAATGCCCCTAACGACATTGACGGTGAGATTGTGAATCCAATGCCCTCCTCCGTCGAAAGAACCTCGGAAGGGACGACCCTCCGTGCCTATGGGAGTCCAATCGATGTCTTCGAGATTGATGTCATTGGCAAGACGAATCGTTGAGCCCGAAAAGTCAGTTCCTTCATTCACCTTTTGCTGGATTTCCATCAGTTCTTGGGCTGTGCTGATGGTGATGTCTTCGGCTCTTGCAGAACTGAAGACAAAGGACAAAAGACAAAGGGCAAAAAGTCTTATTCCGTATTTCATAAATATTTATTACTCTTCTGGTATGAATTTAACAAGGTAGGAACTGCCGTCGGAAGTGGGCGAAAGACTGGGTGTAAAAGGCATCCAATCGGTAAGAGTGTAGATGCGACTCAGACGGCTGCAATAGTAGTGGAGACTGACTTTCCCATCGACGCTATTACCAGCAATGACCATTGGGAAGGATACTTGTCCACCTGAACGGTCGAGAGTGGATACACCTCGCACCTTATCGCCAATGGTGGCACACATGAGATCTTCGTCCGACACATAAGGCAGCAGGATGTCTTGCAGATTCAGGTCTACTGACATCGTTTGCTCGAATTCTGTCCAATTGATTTCCTCATCTTCCCACGCAGGACGCGAGTCGTGACCTTTAGTCAGATAAGGATTCGATTCCTTGTCGTCCTTGCAACTTATGGTGAGGAGCAGGGTGGCCATCATGGCCACACCTGCTATAGTCTTTAGAATAGTGTTCATATTTTTTTAATGATTCTGATTGAACTTACTTAATCGTTACCTTTTGTCCGTTATGGATGAATACTCCCTTGCGATTGGGCTTACCGCTCAACTTGATGCCGCTAACCGTGTACCATCCTTCGCCGTCGATGCCGTCGGATTCCGTGAAGTTGATGACGGTGGGCTTGTCGAGTGAACCAGAGAGGTTGTTGTCGACATAAGGCATCGAGTGGGCTGTGGTGGCCACAATCTCGCCGTCGTGCTCGATGGTGAAGTTAATGCGTTCGGTATCGCCCTGTCCGATGGTCAGGAAGAACAGTCCGTCGTCACTTGCTTCTGCTATACCAACGGTCTCTGCTCCCATGTAGGCTACCAAGCGATCGCCCTCCTCAAGTTCAACACCTTCGACCTGAGCAATAATGTTCATCGACGAACCCGTATTGTTGCAGTAGAGAGGAGGCGTCTGTTTAGAGCCTTGCAAACCTGAGTTGTAGCGCGAATTGTTGTAATAGGGATAGGAGAAGGTGATTTCCGAAGCGCCCTTATGATGAATCATGTAGCCTTCGCCCGAACGCAGATACTTGAGCGAACCCTTCCAATAGCGATTGCCCTGTTTGTCGATGTTGAGAACGGCAAACTCGCTCTGCGACTTGATGATGTCGCCGTCGCTGGCCTCATCGGTATATTCTGCCAATGCTGTGGCGATGGGGAGGTTGAGCGACGACATGTATCCGATGCGGTTCCAGCCCTTGCGGACAGTGATGGCGTAAGATACCTCGTGGCCCGAGAGATAAGCCGTCTTCTCGTTTTGAACATAGAAGCGGTACATCAGGCATGGGTCGAGTGTAATGCGCGTGTCGCCCTTGTTCCAATAGTAGAGTTCGGAATTCTCGTCGTCGGGATTTGGCTTTGCCTTATAGGTGAACAGGAAGGCCTTTCCGCGTGCGTTGATAGCCTCCAATCCGTCGCCTACCTCCCATACAGCCGCACCTTCGAGAAGATCGCTGATGGTGGACTCGCGAGGTTCGACGTAGAACGACAGCCAGTTCCAACCCTTCTGGAGTTTCAGTGGCTGAACGTACTCGTAGGTCTCTTCCAGTATGAGTGGCATCATGCTGCTGCCTATGATAGTATCCGGATTGAAGTATATGGTGTCGGCTTCCTTCCATACTTCGCCTACCCAGGTTCCCTGTGGCTTCAGGACGGAGATGCGTCCGGTCTCGCTGTCGTAGAACTCGAAATGCAAGGGGATGGGTTCTCTGGTTTTAGTCTTGTAGTAGACATTCAGATAGGCCCGGGCTTCGTTGGCATTGGCTGTATTGTCAACATCGATGTGAGTTGTACCCATCACCTCATGACCAGGTCCGAAGACAGTCAGGATGTCCTCTGGATTATGGGCAATTTCACCGTTTACCATTACCTGAGCCACGATGTGCATCATCAGATTGCCGTCCCTCATCTCATTGCTTACTACCCAGTTGGGTTCTTCGCCTCGGATGCGGATGGTCAGCGGTAAGGGTTCAGTCATACCGTTCTCACCTACAATGGTGATGATTTCATCGAAAGTGCCAATGTTGATGTAAGGTGAAATGGTGAGTGTCACTTGTTGCTCACTCAAGGCTCCTATGACACCACTGGTCTGAGAGGCGGTAATCCACATGGGCAGGCCTTCGAGCGTGTAGCTTTGTGACTTGCCACTCAGGTTCTCAATGGTGAGGTCCACTGTAGCCCCGTCGCCATACATTGCTTCTACAGACTTGCGCTTCACCGTCCAGCGGAGTGGATTGCGATAGGCATAAAGGTCCATAACAATGGGCGAAGCCATCAGATTGCCTTGCAGGTCGGCTACCTCCTTCACGGTTAGGAAGATGTTGTTCTTCTCAATCTGGTAATCGGGTACGTCCAGGTTGATGAGCAAATCCTTTCCGTCGGCCACATATGAGAACTTGATGTTTTCCAAGTTTCCAATGTTCTTCATTGGAGCGTAGTTGGTACGGTCGGCATTGTCTGTAATGATGTCTTGGCTAATAATGGTATCGCGGCGCGATTCTACGATATTGCCGTGATTATCTTTGTACTTCTTCAGACTTATACCCGTTGGCATCAGACGCTGTGAGTTGTCGCTTTGCAATTCCGAACGACTAAAGGGCAGATAAGCCAAGAGACCCATCTCACTACCATAAGGAGTGAGGTTGGAATAGTTCTTCAACATGTTCTCAGGCAATACCATTTCGTAGATGGAAACCTCGTCGATGTTTCCTTCCAATAGGTTGGTAGGTGTATGGGCGTCTGTGTAGGTGGCACCCAAAGCGAGGTTGTTGCCGTTGATACCGCCTAGCGTGTCGACGGGGAAGGTCTGCTTCAACGATTGGTCGACATAGAGGTTACCCACGTTGCGTGAACGATTGACAGTAACTGCCACATGATGCCACGAACCATCGGCATAGAACTCATCAGTATCAATTTGTTGTCCACCAGAACGGAAGTACAGTTTACCCAAACTCAAACCGATGTTGAAGTGATCCTTATAATCGTCTTCGTCTTTGGCTGGTCCGTTGGCAATGAGCGTACCGGCATCATCATTGGTACGGAACCAGAACATCAGCGTGTAGTCTTGGTATTCTTCGCGCTTGAAAAGTTTAGGATCTAACTTAATACCCTTCTTTCCGTCGAGTTTCATACTGATGCCATCGGGCACCTTCCAGGTAGTTCCGTAGAGGAATACATCATTGCCACCAACGGCTTTGTCATAGGTATATATGCCCTTACCTTCGTTCATTGGATAATTGTCAAGCAGACCCAGTTCATAACCAGTCAGTCGCTTCTGTGCGTAGTTGCCAAGTTCTGACTTACTCATCGCCTTGTTCCATAGGCGCATTTCCAACATATCACCTACAAAATTATAATTGTCGGCATAATGGAATGGGTTATAGCCAATACAGAGATTGCCCTTTCCGTAATACATATCTGGGAATTCGCCTTCGCCAATCTTTTTATAGCCGTCATAGAAGGTAACTTTGGTGCTCTTCTCTCCTAAGTTATCGACAACGTAAGCCACTTGGTGCAAGCCATCGAACTTGACGATGGAGTCACTCACCATAGTGTATCCTTCGAAGGTGGCCATCAGGTGGTGGTCGGCTGTCAAGCCCAGTGCCATACTGTGTTCGTGGTTTCCGTGTGAGAGCACAACCATCTCCTTGCCCGTCTTCTCTGGCTTAATCATGACGTCGAGTGTGAAGTCCTTAGCCGTTAAATTGCGTGCGGCCTGACTTATGGCCATACTCTGGCCCGTAAAGTGCAGAGCAGTGGAAAGTGAGATGTTGCTGCTGTTTGTCAGGCCCAATACCTGGAAGTTGTTGATGGGTGACAGATAGTTGCCGGCAATGGGTTCGGAGAAAGCTATCTTAATGTCGTCACCAATACCCAGAATACCATTGGCGGGTTGTGGTGTGCCGAATGGCACAGGACGGCGTGTATCCTTGATGCCCGAAAGCACGTTCGAAGAACTGGTGAGATAACCATTTCCGTGACGACATACAGTTACAGCACGCAGGTCGTAGTACTGCTCGATGGGGTCAACCTCGCCATAGAAGTCGGCATCTATGAATCCGTTATTGGTCATCAACTTCTTTTCTCCTGAAGCCAGTGCCATGAGTTCTCGTCCCTTCTCGTCATCACGATAATATGAGCATACATTTACCCAATCCTTATCGCCGTGCGTCGAGAGTTTGTACTGCAGTTCAATGTGGTCGAAGTTGGGGAAGTTCACATCGAACCCGTCGATGTGTACAGGCAGGTAGTAAGCCTGTCTTTCCTTATCGTAGGCCGATTCGGTATTCACTACCCACTTGTCACCAGGTTTCGAGATGTTAATCTTGCCTGCCGAGGGCACGAAGTGTGCCGAGAGGTTCACGGTGTGTATGTCGTCCACATCTTCGGGATCGTAGAACGATATACCCAAGTCTTCGTAGTCATATTCCGAGTTGGCATATACCTCCACTTGCTTTTCCACAATGGTATTTGGTTCCAACCATAGGTTCTGTCCTGTACCCGTAAGCGGACAGCCATCGATGAGAATCTTTGCGCCCTTCGGATTCATGGTGTCCTCCGAGTAGTAAGAAAGTTCCTTGGTTACAAGGGCAGGCATTTCACTCTCGTTGGTCATGTAGATGGTGAAGCGTGCAGGTTCACCGAAGGGAACATTCGACACACTTGGTTCCTTGGCCCAGATGCGCAGTTTGTTGATTTGTATGGTCTTCTGGTCCAGTAAGGTACCTGTGTTATAGTAGACGGTTCTGCGCTCGTCCTCCCAGGGCGAAGCCGTAGCACCGCCGTTGGTACGGTAAACGAAGTTGCGATAGCGTTTCACATTGGCCACCGACTCGATGTAGCTTGTTGTGTTGCTGCTACCCTTGCTGCCATTCTTGATGCCTTTCAGATTATTCTCCACATTCTTGTAGAAAATACATTCGTTGCCAAGGGCTATGAGGGCTTCTCGTTCGGCATCCGTCATGCTGGTGCGATAGACCGACACGCTGAGGTTCGACTTCGAGGAGGTAGATAGGGTGAATCCCGTTTCCTTCGAGTATTCCTTCTCTTGTCCATTCACATAATTGAAGTCGAAGCCGAAAAGCGGAGTTATCTTGGCACTCAAGAATACGCCACCCACCTTGAACTCAACTTTCTGAGGGTTGAACATTTGGTTTGGATTTGCCTTCTTAACAGGCTCTCCTCCTTTGCCGTCAACACCTATTCCATCTTCGCCCGTGAGGCTTACAGAGGATGGCATGGACCAGTAGCGGTGGTTGGTCTCGCTGGTGGAGAAGCTTTCGCTGTAAGAAACCGAAGTGCGTCCATCAAAGTTGTAGGTCTTTACCAGATCGGTAGCTTCCAGTTTCTCTTTCTCATTCGCAGCGATGAATCCAGCCCACAGGGTCAAACGGTTGTTCAAGTCAAGCACCTCGTCGGGCCATTCCTTACTTCCTTGGTTGTTGGGGTCAATCTTCTTGTAATAGTTGAGATGGGAGAAATGCTCATTAGTGGGGCTAACTGTGCTCAAATAGGCAGGGCTCTTTTGTTGGTTGGCCAATGCCTGGGCATACTCGATTGTGGTGCAGCTGTCCAGCAACAAGTCGTTACGACTGCGAATCATATTGGGGATGAGCTCGTCCAAAATGTAAGTCTGCGAGTAGGCGAAAGTAGATTTAATTTTGTTCTTAACTTGCATCACCTCGTCGCGTACAAGATAGATGGAATCCTTCTTCACTTCGTCGTAGCCTCGCGCCAGAACTTTGGCAGTACCCGAAACCTCATATTCATGTCCATCCACCTCAAACTTTCCGCCCATTCCAGGTTTCAGTCGCTGCAGCGTTTTACTGTTCACCGCACGCACGGCAATACCATCCTCCACAATGATGTCTTCCGTTATTCCTATATAGACATCCGTGTCGGCACCAATCTTGCGCGAGCCGTCGCTGGTCTCGATGCGTTCGTTGGTAGTAAATTCGTAGTTGTATTCCCAGTCGTTGTAGTATGTGGTGGCAAGGTCCCAACTAAGTTCGGCTATGTTGTCGTGACTATTAGTGGTTCCGGCTTCAGTTCCTCCGGTTGCTGCAGAACCTACCCACATTCCAGTAAAGTAGTCAGAACCCTTACCCAAACCTATGGTAATCTCTGCACCCATCTGGAAACTATAGTCGGCATTGTAGGAATAGCTGATTTTTGAGCCCTTCTCAATGTATGCCGAACTGCTACTACCTGGTGGGTCGCGTAGGATGTCTATAACATGGGCATTGCTGCCAGCCACGATACGACGGCCCTGTGGTACTTCCGTGGCAGCCATAACATAGGCATAGATTGGGTCAACATCGTGATAGGTGCTGTCGTACATGAGTGTGAACTTCAGCGTGCGCAGGGCCATGTCGTCCTCAAGCATGAAGGTGGTGTTCTGTGGGGTGAAGGCATAGGTTGCTTGGCCTTCCTCGTCCAGTTCTACTTCCTCGCTCTGGTCCACTGCCACCAATCCGTTGTTGACAATGACCTTTCCACCGTGCAGGTTCACAATGTCCAGTTCGCCCAACGGGCTATTGTTTTTGTAGTATTCCTCGCGAGCCGACAGCAACATGGCTACTGGACTTTCTGCCATGAAGACGGGATAACCCAGGGTGTATTTGCCATCCTGCCACAGCGTGATAGTATCTTTTGTGCCCGCATTGTCCGTAGATTTGTATTGATTGATGCCATAGAAATCGTCCTGTGTACCCGTGAACTGCCATACGTCGAGTGTGGGAGCAGCATGGTAGATGCGCGAATAGGTAGCCGTTGCTTCGTTGGCATAGTTGGTCAAGTCCAGGGTTTCGCTCACCATACCTGTCTGGAACAGGGTGGGGTAGCCCTTGGCATAGACTTCCACCACTTTGTACTTCACGGGATATAGCGGTAATTCATATTCGCCCGTTACGGTGCTAGGATGAATGGTGATGCGGTGGCGCGTCATTGTCACCTCGGTGGTGTCCTTATCGTTTCTGCCATGTGCGTTCTTGAAGGTGCGTTCCGTTTCAGTGGGGTCAAGTTGATTGCGGACAATCCACGAAGTGTTGTCGCCTTCCAATTGCATGATGATGGTCAGGTCATCGCCCAAGTTGTTCTTCGAAAGTGACTTGCCCAATTCCAGCTGGCCTTGGTCGTTACCGCCCACTACGCGACCTTGCAACGTTACCTTTGTCTTGTCCCACAAGTAGATGCCGCTAAGGTCTTTCTGCCAGTTATGTTCGCGCTGGTCGCCCTCCAGTTTGTCAAGGTCGATGTAGTAGCCATCGTTCTCGAACACATGACCCTCCTTCATCACCTGAATGGTGTGGGTTCCCTCAGGCACACTTATCTCGAAGGCACCTTGCGGGGTTGTGCTCACGGGATTGCCTGAAGCGTCAATCACGGGTTTGCCGTCACGCAGGAACTGCACACCGCCTACGGGAATGCTCGAGCCTTCGTAAAGCACGTAGCCCGAGAAGGTGTAGTAGGTTTCCTGATAGAAGTTGATGTTGGTAAAGAGGTTGTAGTCCTCGTCGAAGGTTATGCTCTGGTCGCGCCCTATACCATTGGTGGAGAGGGAGTATTTGCCTCGTAGTTGATATTTGAGGCTGTCAATCTCAAAGTAACCCGACTCGTCGGTCTTGACGGTCTTTTTCACACCGCCAATGATGCCGCTTTCGGGAGTGGCTGTCACCTCAATGCCTGGCAATCCGATGCCATTGGACAGTCGTACATAGCCTCGTACGGTACCCGTCGGAATGCGACATCCCTCAGTGGTGACGGTACTAATGTGGTCGCCTTCGCACTGGGTTACACCTTCGATGGTGTAGATGTAGTTGTGCTGCACCTTAGCGGTTTGATCGATATAGGCTGTTTGAACGTAGTCGCTTTTCAGTGTATCTACCTTGTCGGGCTGCATTTTATCGGCGCGCAGGATGCGGTAGTAGTCAGCAACACCACGGGAAATCTCCCACGACAGCGATACGCCCTGTTGCAAGGTATCGGCTTTGGCCTCGGAGAGCTTGACATTGTTGTCGAACTCGTAACGGGCCAAGTCGCCAGTTTCCTTTTTCATGACGCTGACTCCCTGTTCGTTGGTAGAGAACAACGGCAGTTTGGAATCTCCCTTTTCAACCAATAGACGGAAGTCGTGGTCAACACACGAGGTGCAGAGATTCATCTGCAGCGCACCCTTTTGGTTTTCCTCCTTCGTCACCTTTCGTTTCTCGACGTAGCGCACTTCTTCACCTACTTTCTTATCCACATTCACTATCACTTGGGCGCGATCGTCCCATACGATGCTCTGGTGCTCGGGCTCTGTGGAAGTAGCCATCATAGGAACTACAAGACTGCCCATTTGTATCCACCCATTGCCTAAGGTGCTGTCCAGTGCGGCCACCGAAAAGTCGCTGGCATTGAAGCCTTGACCTACTTGCGATAGGGTTTGCTTGGGGAGTACCATATTGCCGCTGGCCAGCCAGTTGGCACTGCCCAGGTTGGAAACCAAATTATCGGTGCTTAGGCTGCTGGCTTTGTTGCCCTCGCCCCAGTCCTTGAAGTGCCAGTTGTTCGTACCGCCCCACACCGTTCCACTGTTTTTAGCGTTATAGTTGAGGCCTTCGTGGTTGAAGTTAGTGTAGGTGGCATGTTCCAGATTGTTCTGTACAGTGTTGCTCGTGCCACCATCTTCCCAACCCATAAAGGCACCGACGTATGAGGTTACATTAAATTCATTGGCTGTGATACTGCCGTCAAACAGACAGTTGCGGATGGTGTTCTTCACCGAATGTCCGTGTCCGATGATACCTCCGGCATAATGGTCGGAGGTTATCACATTGGTAGAGACATGGCAATTCTCTATATGGTTTTCAGAACCCGTCGAAACGCAACTGCCCACGAGTCCCGAAGAATGTATTCCACCCGTGACTGTTCCCTTGACATTCAGGTCGCGAATGGTGGCATTCTTAATAATGCTGAATGGTGCTGCAAAATCCTCGCCCGTAATGTTTACGGTCAGTGTGTGGCCGTTGCCGTAGAAAGTACCACAATAAAAACCCTTGGTTGTACCTACTGGCCTTGTGATGCTGATATCGGCAGCCAAAATAGCATTGACAGTCGTTGATGCGGCATGATCCACCTTTTCCGCAAATGCTTCCCAGTCATCGTTGTTGTAAAGCACCATTCGCCCTTCGCTGTCGTATTTACGGCCGTCGTAGGGAGTAGTGTAGTAGCAGTTGGTGAATGTTACATCCTCCGGATTGGGTTCACGGATGAAAGTGCGGCAGTCGTCCATCTTGGTATTGATTTCCGTAGGAGCAAACAGGCAGTTGGTGAATGTTCCTATTTTCCCGGAAGCAAAGGCTCCGACATATCCACCCGTGCTATGACTCTGTTCGCCCAGCAACTGACCGTCGAACAGGCAGTCGGTGATGTTAATGGGGCATTGGGTATATCCGATGAATCCTCCGTTAGAGGCATCGCCGTCGATGGTGCTGACAATGGAGACAGATACACGGCAGTTCTCGATGGCAACAACCCCTGTGGTATAACTATCTATTTTACCAATCAAACCACTCGCAAACTTTTTGGTGGAACGTACAAGACCGGATACATGTAAATTTCGGATAGTTGTAGCACCGCGTACATTGCTGAAAGGAGCTGCTCCTTCCACACTGACGCTATCATAGTTGATGGTGAGTGTATGGCCGTTGCCATCGAATGTTCCATTAAAATAGCTAATATCTTCCTTGCCAAGCATGGTATGACTATTGCCTAAGTCAATGTCATTAGCCATAATGATATCGTAATTTCTTCTATAATCACTTGTCACTAACGCTTCTAATGCTTCCCAGTCGGCAGCATTGCGCAGTACAATGCGTCCCTGCTTGTCAACAGGCAACTCGTAGTCGGCAGTAGTGGCTGATGCCCCCGCTACACCGGGTGCGAAATGCACACTCTTTACCTCCATAGTGTTGGTATATTGGCCACCCAAAGCATATTGCAGTTCCACGTTATGATCCAAATCCGTCCATGTGCCAGCACGTTCTACACTTGCCTTAGAGAAGGTGGGTAGGATGAGCGTCGCAGGTAGCATGGTCATAGCGTAACCACTGCCTGGGCCCCAATTCCATGTGCTGGTGCTCACGCGGCGCACACGATAGTATACATTGTGCCCCTGATAATCGTTCAACATGAGAGAGTCCGTGAAGGCATATTCCGATTTTCCTTCCTCGTATTCTATCATGGCCACTGTTATCCAGTCCGAACTGCTCACGTCGGGGCGCTCTGAAGTGTTGCGCTGTAGTTCCCAAACATCGCTGGTCGAGATGTCGCCCCATTGGACATGGTTGATGCCCCACGTCACGGTCACCTTTCCGTTACTATCCAGTAAGGCTTTCATGGCTTGTGGATTGTGCAGAGTGGGCAGGTCGATAGGTTCCGATTCTGTTGTCTGTTCAGCTTTTTCCGAGTCGACGTAGGTGGCGCGCACATACAAGTCCTTGATGCATCGGTCGGCAGGAAGGTAGGCAAAGCCACTGCTCGCAGTCCCTAGGTCTATGCTCTTGTTGTTATATACATTGCCGTTCATCTCTTTCCAGTAAGCCGTGATATTCTTCACACCCGTGGCTGGTATCGTATAGAAGGCCATCAGCGTTCCGATGTGGTTGACATCATAGCTCAGTATAGGGTCTATAATTTCGGGCAAAGCCAAATCTGGAGCAGCTGCAATATTCCATTCACTGGCCGTGATGGCAATGTTCTTCGAACTCTCACCTGCAGGACCCGCAGGACCGTTACCCGTCTTGTGGATGCTCCATGAGATGGTGACGGTCTTGCCTCGATACGAGGCAGGGATGTTCCAAACGAGGTGAATGATGGCATAATCCGTACCCGATATGATGGGGATGGTTGCCTCTTTCTCCGAAGTGGTCACGTTGATGCTACTGTAGTCGCGGTCGCGTTTCAGCACCATTGCTCCGTCCACACCCTTATAGAATTTAGCAACGGGGTGCGAGCCGCTTTTGTCCCACGACCTGTAGTAGAAGAGTGTTTCCTTCTTTCCGTCGCAGGTGATGTAGACATAACCTTTGTCAATCCAACTGTCATAGCCGTCCTCATCATAGACGGGCATGTCCAGTTTTAGTTGTCTCATGCCGTCGAGCATAACCGTGTAACGCCAAACGTCCTCGGGTGCGTTTGATGCCGAAACTTCGTTAGCCTGGAAGGGCGACAGCAAGATGAGCATCAAGGCAAAAGTCTTAACAAGACTCATTCCCCACCCTTTTCTAATAGCGAAGGGAGTAGTTACATTCGTATTCATATTTTAAAGGTTTTGTATTTTGTTTTTCACGATAATTCGATCCTAAGGCTAGTTGTATAGTTAGTTTTTAAGATTTTGAAGCCTCCCTCCCCCTAAGGGGAGTTGGAGGGACTTCAATTATCAACTAAACAAGGTGCTTGATAATATCTTCTCTGTTACCAGGCAGATAGTCGATGACGGGAATCTCAATCATGGTGTAGCAACCAGGTTGCTGTTTCATGGCAGCACGAGCCACATTGACGAGTACCTGAGCCGTGAGAGCGGGGTTGTTAATCTTCATGTTGAACTCAAAGAGTTGGTTGTGGGTCTGACCACTCACACCTTTTCGTACGAGATTCACTCCATGACCTACATCATTCAATGCGTCCACACTTTCAACCTGGAACACATGGGTCTCGTCATTGGCAAAGTAGGGATCGGCTTTGATAGCCTTTGTCACCTCTTCCAAGTCTGCACCCTCTTCCAATTCCACGTAAACCATGCGGCGATGTATGCCCTGTCCAACGGGTATGGTCATTGACAGTGCATCTTTCACACCTGCCTTGGAACGCACACATACGCTGTGACCCATCGAACGACCAGGACCAAAGTTGGTGTATGAGATACCCTTGGGGGCAAGGCTCTCCATGAGTGTTCTGACGATGCTGTCGCTTCCGGGGTCCCATCCTGCGGAGATAATGCTCACGGTACCATTCTCTTTGGCAACCTTGTCGAGTGAGCGGCGCAGGTCGACTATCTGTCCGTGAATGTCGAACGAATCCACTGTATTGATGCCTTTAGCCAGGAAACGCTTGGCATACTCTTCGACGCTGCGGGTTGGGGTGGCCAAGATAGCCACATCCACATGACCCAGTTCGTCGATCATGTCTTCCGTTATCACTTTATATCCCATCAGTTCCTGTGGGCAATTCTTCATACCATGACGGCGCACAATGCCAGCCACCTCCATGTCGGGTGCTTCTTGCAATGCCTGCAGTGCATACTTACCAATATTGCCATAACCAACGATGGCTACACGAATCATTTTTTCCATATACCTATTCAATTAAATTTTATCAATTTTCCATTAAGAACATTGGGTCCCAAGCCGGCAACTTAGTAGGCTTCTGCTTCAGGATATCGAGCACCGACTGAGGACAATATTTTTTGTTCACTACCAAGCGGAACATGTATTCACGGAACCATTCATCAGTCATAATCAGATGTCCGGCATAGCCATAAGTTGCTCCCCAAGAGTTTTCTACTTTCCACTTCGTCGGTTTGCCCTCTTTATTGAGGTCAACGGCAACAAGTGTCATGGCATGGCTCGAACCTGAGTCAAGGGTTTGTATGCGCTGTTTCTTGTTCATACCGAAGGTTGTACCCAAAAGACTGCCATAGTCATAGTTGTTCACGTCAAGCAAACCATTTGCGCGGTTGAGTTGCTTACCCACGTCGCATGAGAAATACATAGGAACGCTGTCTTGTAGTGAAGCGATAGCAATGGGTGACAGATCATCTATGTCAAGGTTCACATAGAGCCAGTTGTGTCCATCGTATAGGTGACGGTCCATGTCTATTTCATACACCTTGTTATAAGGTCTGCTTGGGTCATTCATCAGCATCACATAGTCGGCATTTAGGTCCTCTTCGGGTTGACACACCTCTTTGTAGAATGAAAGCGGAGTATAGCGTTTAGGTTCGCTCAATAACTTCCCTTTCTTATCCTTCGGTGCCCAAGTGAACTCTTTCACGGGTTCACCATATGCCAAAGTCAACATCTTGTAGATGGTCTTCATTTGTTCCACCTTATAAGCCTCTAGTTGCTTCACACTCTGTCCGGCTTCACTCTTCTCGCGAATGTTTATGGCTATTTCGCGCAACTTACGCTTCAGGTGTCCGTTGAACTCACTTGTGCTGTTCGACACATAGGTCTCCTGCATCACATCCTTAGGAACGAGTCCGTATTTCATAACAAGGTCGGCCACACCCGTATAGGTGCCACCGTCGCCGATGGGGTTCCTCATCAACCACTGCACTTGCTGAGAGTCTATATTCATCTTACGGGTGTCGATGATACTCTGGAGGAACAGGTTCGATTTCTCCAGTTGGTCGTAGAAGAAAGTGTAAATGTGGCTGAACATAAAGCCTTCAACCCCCAGATTCTTCATGGCTCGCTGACGCAATACATTTGTACCTGTAAACAGCCAGCATCGTCCTGAACTCTCTTGGTCGGAGATACCTGAGTTATTGACTTCTATGGAGAACCATGTGTCCAGCGCCTGCTGGTTATTACCCACTAGTGCCATCTTGTTGATGCTGTTCGACTGGATGGCATTCCGCAATGCTCGTTCGGCAGGAGTGGTTTCGCCACCCTTTTCCAATTGGCTCAAAACTTCAGGTGTAATTGTTTGTTGTGCATTTGCTGTTGCACAGAATAACATTACTGTAAGAAACAATCTAACTTTCATAATATCACATATTTGGGCACAAATATAATAATATTTGTCCGAATGTCCGTTATTTTTATCATAATAAATCCTAGAATACCCTCAAAACTTTAATTTATTAATAGTTTTGGTGTTTGTTTTTATGAAAAATAACTTCAATTATTCCCAAAAAGAGTGAGAAAGTTAGTATGCATTTGATTGATGAGGCTATTGAGCGTGATACCTCTTAACTGAGCCACTTGAGCATAATGATTGGCAATAGGATGGAGAGTGTCTTCGTCGGTTTCTAAAAGCATGCGGTCGAGAGGGCAATTAAGCAATGCTTGCTCGTTGTAGCGGATGCCGAAACTGAAATAGAATAGTCCACCCCCGTTCTCTCCCATGATGGAAAGGAGTTGCTTGATTTGTTGTGCATTGCCACGATAACCATGCCAAATGCAAGGTTGTTGAGCATGGAGTTCTTGCCGGATGCGAAGCACATCATCAATGGCACGGACACAATGGAGAAAGAGTGGAAGGCGGAGGTTTTCGCTTAACGCCACTTCTTTTCGAAAAACCTGAAGCTGAAGGTCATATGGTGTGTCGCAAACTTTATCAAGTCCGCTTTCGCCAATAGCAAGGAGCTTCCTCCCATAGTTTTCAATGTGGGTTTCATCACCTCTTTGTGAGGGGGAAGGCGTTAAGTGCCAAGGATGCCGACCTCGTGTGTCGATGCCGTCTTGTATGACACGCTCGCCAGCAAGGCTAGGATGATGGGTATGGAAATCTATCAGTTCCATGGTCGTTGAATACAAAAAAACTTTCAACTATGAACTTTGAACTAGGCTTTGCCTTAAGGTACAGGATCATACCCACTGCCTCCCCAGGGATGGCATCGGAGGATGCGACGGATGGCGAGATAGAGACCGCGGATGGGACCATGTTTGCGGAGGGCTTCAATGGCATATTGACTGCAGGTGGGAGTAAAACGACACGAAGGTGGTGTGAGGGGTGAGATGAAACGCTGGTAGAAACGAATAGGAAGAATGAGCAAAGTCGAAACAACTTTGCTTAGTGAAGAGTAAAGTGTGAAGAATAAAGAATTTTTCATTCAGAATCCCTCCCCGTTTATCTTTTCTGCAATGCGTTGTAGGATAGTTTTCATCTTCGTTTCTATGATGGCGTAATCGCACAGTTCGTCACTCATCCAAATGAAGGCAAGGTCGAGTTGAGTGTCTTCGGGTAAGTGGTCGAGAAGCAGACCTTTGTTCAGGCGGTATGCTTCACGTATAAGACGCTTGGCACGATTGCGGTCTACTGCATGCTTGAAATGGCGTTTGGAAACGGAGATGAGAAGGGATACCAATTTACAATCTGGCAAATTACTATTTACTATTTTCTCAACTTTGGTCTCCGTATAAACGGCTCGCAGGGGATAAGCCGTAAGCGAACGGTTATCTCCTGCGAAAAGTGCTTCGATATGTTTTTTGCTACACAGTCGCTCGGCTTTCCTGAATGTATGCCGGCTCTGCATCATCATTGACGTTCCTCTTTAAGGTAGTCGGCTAGAGCCGAAGTGATGCTGGCGTACTTAGGCGTAGGTGCCTCAATCTGAACAGAGAGCCCAGCATCCTTTGCTGCCTTGGCGGTATGTACGCCGAAGGTGGCAATAGCAATATCGCGCTGTTGGAAATCAGGGAAGTTCTTCAACAGGGCAGAGATACCGCTGGGACTGAAGAAGACGAGCATATCATAGTCGAAAGGTTCGTCCTCAGCAAAGTCATTGCTGACAGTGCGATACATCACACCCTGCGTGAATTGCAACTTTTTGCTTTCGAGCAGTTCCTGTATCTCGTTGTTGTGAACATCGCTCATGGGGACAAAGTAGCGCTCGTTCTTGTGCTTCACCATTGTGGGAATCAGGTCATCGATCTTACCTGTTGCACCAAAGAACACCTTACGCTTGCGATATTGTACATACTTTTGAATGTAGAGAGCAACTGTCTCAGTAATACAAAAGTACTTCATGTCTTCGGGAATGTTGACACGCATCTCCTTACAGAGGTTGAAGAAGTGGTCGATAGCGTGGCGCGAAGTGAAGATGATGGCTGTGTGCTCGAGAATGTCGATTCTTTGTGCACGAAACTCACGAGGACTGAGGCTTTCAACCTTGATGAAGGGACGGAAAACGATTTCCACCCCATACTTGCGAGCTATGTCGAAGTAGGGAGACTTGTCAGAGGATGGTTTTGGCTGTGAAACCAGAATCTTTTTTACCATGACTATACCTAATACTTTGTCCTAATATTTTACTATCAAATGTTCGGTCAAAATCGCCAAAGACTTCCATAATGCAAGCAAAGGCATGATTTCCAGAGCGCAAAGGTACGCAAAAAGATGCAATAGACAATGAAATTTAGGGAAAAAGATGCGATAGGCCTTAAATGCTACTAGAATTTTAATAATTAAGAGGATAAAAAGGAAAATTATTGCGATTTTTTCGAACGGAAAACGAAAATAGACGAATGTAAGAGCGAGTGGAAAAAAGAGAATGGATTCGACAGAAATAATGTAAGAATAACTGTCATTCCAAATTTTTTGTTGAGATTTAGGAAAGAATATCCAATTGATGAATTTCCCTAACATAAATTTCAAAACAAAGAAAGCAATGAAGCTTACCACATAGATGCCCAACAACCATCGGGGTGACAACTGCCCGAGGAAGAAGTGGAGTTCGTGTTGCGAGTAGGCAAACATGAAGATGCCACCAAGCAGACAGAGTTGGAAGAGCATGAAGAGTCGAGCTCTGCTTTCCGACCCTGTTTCCACAGCCAGCAGTCCTGTTTTTTCACGTGGGGCGAAGAAGAAGTCTTTGCTTTGCTGACGCAGATGATGACGCATTTTGTTGACCGTGAGTACCAGAATGACAAAGCACAGCAGAAGGCCACCCGTTACCCAGTCATCGCGCCAAAGCATATATGGGAGTGGATCGGCACTCTTCCCAAAACTGCGGTAAGGCAGTTCGGGATGGAACATGGTCTTGTTACTGAAATAGCCTTGGTTGAAGTCGATGATGCGGTCACTCTGTGCTTCGTAAGGTTTGTGGCCAGGCAAACCTGGAATGGAGAGTGTGTCGGGCCTATCGCTTCGCACCCTTTCTCGTACGGGCAAGTTGGCTTGAACGGCAGAGTCGAGTTGCTGTGCCGTATATTCACCTTTCTGTAGTGCCAGTTGCTGGGCAATACGCCAGACACTAAAGCCATGATATTCAGTAGATTCGTCATCAATGGCAATACTGTCCAAATCAACATGCTGGTATGTCGATGTGGTGTCGTATCTTGCCGTTATCGAATCTGTCTGAAACATTCCTATTCTTTATGCTCTATTTCCAGTCAAATCTTTGCAAACCTGCGCACACTCTCGTCGATGAGTGGAGTAGTGAAGACTAGATCAATAGCCTCTTCAGCACTTGTAGCCACCTTCCAGATGTCGCAATGCTCGCGACGCATGAAGTTTTCCTGCATAGAGCGTTCAAGATGCTTGAGCAGGTAGTCGTAGTATCCGTCGACATTCAAGATGATAATAGGCTTCAGGTACACTCCCAATTGCTTGAGGGTGATGATTTCGAAGAGTTCGTCCAACGTTCCACACCCGCCTGGCAGAACAATGGCAGCATCAGTCATGTCATTGATGGTTTGCTTACGGCTCTCCATATTATCTGTTTCGATGATTTGGGTCAGACCTGTGTGATGCCAGTTCTGTTCGATCATAAACGAAGGAATGACTCCGATAACCTTTCCACCTACTTCCAATGCTGCGTCGGAGGCGGCTTGCATGAGGCCCATATTGCCTGCTCCGTTGACTTGTGTTACGCCACGCAGAGCCAGACCACGGCCCAACTGGCGAGCGGTCTCGTAGTAGATGGGCTTTATCTTCGTACTCGATGCACAATAAATGGCTACGCTATGAATGTCGTTCATCGCTTCCCTTTTAATTTTTCTCTTTTAATATTTAATTCATGCAATCCCGAATGCTTCGCGTATGCGTTCCACATAGTCGAGTTTCTCCCAGGTGAAGAGTTCCACTTCCACTTCTTTTGTCTCGCGATAAAGCGATTCGAAGCGTTTCTTCACAATGCGAGGTTCGCGACCCATGTGTCCGTAGGCGGCTGTCTCCTCATAGATGGGATTGCGAAGTTTCAGCCGTTGTTCGATGGCAAACGGACGGAGGTCGAAGAGTTCACCAATCTTCTTGGCAATCTCGCCGTCGCTCATGTTTACCCGACTGCGTCCGTAAGTATCGACATAAATGCTAACAGGTTCTGCAATGCCGATGGCATAGGAAATCTGTACCAACATCTCGTCGGCCACACCTGCAGCTACCATATTCTTAGCAATGTGACGTGCAGCATAAGCGGCCGAACGGTCCACCTTCGAGGGGTCTTTACCCGAGAAAGCACCACCGCCATGAGCACCCTTGCCACCATAGGTGTCTACGATAATCTTGCGTCCTGTCAGACCCGTATCGCCGTGAGGACCACCAATGACAAACTTACCCGTGGGGTTGACATGATATTTGATGTTGTCGTTGAAGAGACTCAAGATGCGTGGGTTCCGAATGGTTTCCTTCACACGAGGAATGAGGATGTTGATGACGTCTTGACGTATCTGTTGTTGCATAGCCTCGTCGGAAGCAAACTCATCGTGTTGTGTGCTGATGACAATAGTATCAATGCGTACAGGCTCATTGTTGTCGTTGTATTCGATGGTTACCTGACTCTTTGAGTCGGGACGCAGGTAAGTCATCACACGACCTTCGCGACGGATGTCGGCTAGCACACGAAGCAGTCTGTGAGCCAAGTCGAGCGAGAGCGGCATATAGTTTTCCGTCTCGTTGGTAGCATAGCCGAACATCATGCCTTGGTCGCCAGCACCTTGTTCCATTCTGTTTGCGCGGTCGACACCTCGATTGATGTCGTCGCTCTGTTCGTGAATGGCAGACAGCACACCACAGGAGTTACCTTCGAACATGTATTCGCTCTTGGTATATCCAATGCGGTTGATGACTTCGCGAGCAATGCGTTGCAGGTCGACATAGGCTTGCGTCTTAATCTCGCCTGCCATCACTACCTGACCGGTAGTTACGAGAGTTTCACAAGCCACCTTCGACTCAGGATCGAAGGCAAGCAGTTTGTCCAATACGGCGTCAGAAATCTGATCGGCCACCTTGTCGGGATGTCCTTCCGACACGGACTCAGAAGTAAATAGATAATTCATAATAGCACAATTAATAATGTTAATAATTGTGTGGTTCGATGGAGGCTGTAAGGGGGGATAATGCAGGGCGGTAATCCGTCGTTTTAGCATTTTTTATTGTGGTTGCAAGCAGCCCAAATCTATCCACATTTTGTAAATCGACCACAAAGGTAGTGAAAAGTCGAGAACACGCAAAATATTTACTGAAGAATCTCCTTCAAAGGAATGGAAACGAACTCACGCTCCTCGATTCTCGGATGCGGAAGCGTGAGCTCGTTATCATTGATGTGGACATCGTCGTAAAGTAAGAGGTCGATGTCGATAGGTCTGTCGTGGTACACCCCGTTCTTGCTCTTCTGCTTGCGCCCTAGCATGCGTTCGATGTGTTGCGTTACAGCTAGGCACTGGTGGGGAGTGAGCGTGGTGACTACAAGGGCTGCGGCATTAAGGAATAGGTGTTCGGACTGAAAGCCTAAGGGCTTCGTCTCGATGAACCTAGAGGTTTTGGCTATCGAACCTATGTTCAATTCAATAAGCCTTAGGGCTTCGCGGATGAGGTTCTCGCGATTGCCCAGATTACTTCCCAGCCCTATGTAGAGATGGTGCTCCATCTTTCACGCTGTGATGTTAATCCTGCAGGATGAGCATAGCATCGCCATAGACGCCAAAGCGATAGCGCTTGTCGTGTACGGCTTCATTGTAGGCCTTCATGATGCGTTCGTAACCGCCATAGGCACAGGTGAGCATAAGCATGGTGCTTTGAGGCAAGTAGAAGTTAGCCACCATTGCGTCTGCCAGATGGAAATCGTAGGGAGGGAATATGAACTTGTTGGTCCAACCTTCAAATTCTTTTAGGCGGTTGTCGGCCGAAACGGCGGTTTCCAACACACGCTGAACTGTAGTGCCAACAGCACATACCTTGTGTTCGTTATCCTTGGCACGATTGATGATGTCGCAAGCCTCGCGACCCACGTTTATCTCCTCGCTGTCCATCTTGTGCTTGGTCAGGTCTTCAACGTCGATTTCACGGAAGTTACCTAAGCCGCAGTGCATGGTGACATAGGCAAAGTCGATGCCCTTGATTTCCATTCGCTTCATCAGTTGACGAGAGAAATGCAATCCGGCAGAGGGTGCTGTTACGGCGCCTTCCTTCTTTGCGAATATGCACTGGAAGTTCTCCATGTCGTCGGGTTCGGCAGGACGCTTAATCATCTCCTTGGGCAGGGGTGCTTCGCCAAGTGCATAGAGTGCCTGCTTGAACTCATCGTGCTCGCCATCGAAGAGGAAACGTAGTGTGCGTCCGCGACTGGTGGTGTTGTCGATGACTTCAGCAACCATCGATTCGTCTTCGCCAAAGTACAGTTTATTGCCGATGCGAATCTTTCGGGCAGGGTCTACCAGCACGTCCCAAAGGCGGAAGCGTTCGTTCAGCTCGCGTAAAAGGAAGACTTCGATGCGTGCTCCAGTTTTTTCCTTGTTACCATAGAGACGAGCAGGGAAGACTTGGGTGTCGTTGAACACAAAAACGTCCTTTTCATCGAAATATTCCAGGATATCGCTAAACTGTTCGCGGTGTTCTATGACACCACTTTTGGCGTGAACCACCATGAGGCGACAGTCGTCGCGATAGGGAGTTGGATACTGCGCAATGCGGTCTTCCGGAAGTTTGTAGTCGAATTGTGAAAGTTTCATATAATTGAGTTTATTATTTGCTGTATTTAAAGTGAGAAGTGAGAAGGGGCAAGGGACAGGAGGATACCTTTGCCGGCATTGCCTATTAATCCTTCACCCTTCATCCTTCATCCTTCATCCTTAATCTTTAATCTTACTATCAAGCCACCCCTCAAAGTCGTCAATCTGCATACATTGTTCTACGCGAACGTCGCCTATGCGCGTGCGACGCAGACCTATGAGATGGGCTCCACTGTTGAGAGCCTGACCAATGTCGCGTGCCAATGCTCGGATGTATGTTCCTTTGCTGCATACGATGCGCAAGGTCAGTTGCATCTGTTCGGCATCGAACTTCACGAGTTCCATCTCGTCGATGACGAGAACTTTGGGTTTCAGTTCCACTTCCTCCCCCTTGCGTGCCAGTTTGTAGGCACGGTGGCCGTCGACTTTGCATGCCGAGAAGGCAGGTGGTATCTGCTCTATCCTACCCCGGAACCGAGGAAGAATCTCTTCTATAAGCTCCAGTGTGATGTGGTCAGTGGGATATGTCTTGTCGATGGGTTTTTCCAGGTCGAAGCAGGGTGTGGTTGCTCCCAGTTGCAGGGTAGCTACGTATTCCTTTGTGCCTGCTTGCAATTCATCGATGCGTTTGGTAGCACGTCCTGTACACACGATGAGTACGCCTGTGGCCAGAGGGTCAAGTGTGCCAGCATGGCCCACTTTCAGCTTCTTCAACCCAAGGCGATGACACAATTGCCAACGCACCTTGGCCACCAGGTTGAACGATGTCCAACGGAGTGGCTTGTCGAAATAGAGAATCTGACCTTCTTGGAAATCCATGTTTCTAGTTCTATCTAGTTCTTCTAGTTGTACTAGTTTTTCTAGTCTTATTTAGGAAAAGATGATGAGCAACAGACCTACGATGGCACAGTAGATGCCAAAATAGATAAGTTTACCGCGTCGCACGATACCAATCATCCATCGGCAAGCCAGACAGCCACTGGCGAAGGCTGCAACGAATCCCACGATGAGAGCCGTAGGACTGATACCTGCTGTTGCGGCTTCGGTGCCGTGTTTCACAGCCTTCATGATGTCGAGCAATGCTTCGCCTAAGATAGGAGGGATGACCATGAGGAACGAGAATTGTGCCAGTTTTTCCTTCTTGTTACCCAAGAGCAAACCTGTGGCGATGGTAGAGCCCGAACGGCTCAGTCCTGGCAACACTGCTGCTGCTTGTGCCAAACCAATGACAAAGGCGTCCCACAATGAAATGTTTTCCTTCTGTCGTGGATGGGCATAGTAACTGAAGATGAGCAACAGGGCAGTCACCAACAGACAACAACCTACTATGAAAAGGCCAGACCCGAAGATTTCTTCGACGTAGTCCTTGAAAAACACGCCCACGATACCCACAGGAATCATGCTGACTGCAATGGCCAAAGCATAGCGCTGTTCGGCGTTCATCTTGCCGTCCCACTTGAACAGGCCTTTCAGTATCCACACAATCTCTTTCCACAGGATGACCAGCGTACTGAGCACGGTTGCCACATGAACGGCAACGGTAAACGTCAGGTTCTCTTCTCCATTAAGTCCGAAGAAGTGTGAGGCAATGGTCAGGTGTCCACTACTCGACACGGGAAGATATTCGGTCAGTCCCTGTATAAGTCCCAGGATAAGTGCTTCTAATTCACTCATTTGTCTTTGGGTTTATGCATGATGCCGTACATCATGAAAATGAAACCTGCGAAACAAATCACTGGTGCCACTTTGATGCGGCGAGCGCTGAAGATGTCGGCATCGAAGGTCGTTTCGCTACTACCCGACCCCGACATCAGGATGAGGCCCAGAATTATCACCACCATGCCTATGGCCAGCAGTATGTAATTCATGCGCCCGAATGCAAAATTCTTTTTGTCCATATCTATTTAGTTACGAAATACGAATTAGGAATTACGACTTTTTAATTAAGCGTGAAGAATTAAGAATTTTAATTCTCTCCCCTTTGGGGAAGGTCAGGGAGAGGGGTCCCTTCCCTTAGGGAAGACTAGGATGGGTCTTACTCATACATCTCCCCTTCCCTCATGCCCAGGTAGTGACCTACGCTGATGAAGGTGCAGACAAGAGTGAGGAGAAGACCACACACGAGGACAGCAATGGCGGTGATGCCCACGTTCTCCATTGTCACGTATTCGGCCATCGAGTGGTCATATTTCCACAAGGCACGTAATCCACCTAGCAGGACGATGTCGGCCAGTATGCCTGCCGTCAGTCCTATCCATAGCGAACGAATCATGAAAGGCCTTCTGATGAATCCCCACGAGGCTCCTACGAGTCGCATGGTGTGGATGATGAAGCGACGTGAATAGACGCTTAACCTTACTGTATTGTTGATGAGCACCAGGGTGACTAACAACAGGAGTGCGGCAATGCCCAGCAGGACGTAGGTCACCTTCTTCAGGTTGCGGTTTAGGTTCTCCACCAATTCCTTCTGATAACTTACCTTCGACACCAGCGGATTGGCCTTCAGTTGTTTGGTTATCCACATCAGGCTGTCGGTGCAGGCGTAGTCGGCCATGAGATGCACTTCCAGCAGAGGCAGGAAGGGGTTCTCGCCCAGAAACTCCGTGGGGTCTTGTCCCATAGCTTCCGTTTGCTCCTTCAGTGCTTGTTCGCGACTGATGTAGTTGATGTCCTTTACCCACTGGCGCATTTCCAGTTTCTTTTTGTAGTCAAGTGTCTGTGGTTCAGTGGCATCGTCGCTCATCATCACCGTCACGGTTAGACTCTGTCTGACACTCTCTCCCAGTCGGTGGGCGGTGAGTGCACAGATGATGACCAAACCCATCAGAATCAGCACAAACGTGGTGCTGATGGTACTTGTCAGTGCCTGCCAACGCAGACTTATTTTCCTTCTTTTACGAGGCATTGTTATAATTACGAGTTACGAGTTACGAATTACGATATTCAATGTTACGAGTTACGAATTACGATTTTTAATTAAGAATTAAGAGGACCCTCTCCCTTAAGCCCTTTCCCTCTCCTTTGGAGAGGGTTGGGGTGAGGTTTCTCCTTTCAGCGTCGCACTACTGCTGTCTGTGATGCGTACGCGGATGGTCTCTCCGATGTGGTGTCCGGCACGGTCCACGATAACCACCTTGTTTTGCTCCGTGCGTCCGAAGAGTTGGTCGCGCGAACGCTTGCTCACGCCCTCCAGCAACACATCATACTCCTTTCCTATACAACGGCGATTGCTCTCTGCCGAGAGTTCGTTCTGCAAGGCAATGAGTTCGTTCAGTCGGCGTATCTTCACCTCTTCAGGCACATCGTCCTTTAGATGCTTGCTGGCATAAGTGCCAGGTCGCTCTGAGTACTTGAACATGAAGGCTGAGTCATACTGACACTCACGCATGAGCGACAGCGACATCTGGTGATCCTCCTCTGTTTCTCCGCAGTATCCTGCAAAGATGTCTGTCGAGAGTCCACAGTCAGGTACGATGCGGCGTATGGCAGCCACCCTGTCCAGGTACCATTCGCGGGTGTATTTTCTGTTCATGCGTTTTAGCACGTCGTTGCTTCCGCTCTGCACGGGCAAGTGGATGTGCCGGCACACGTTGGGTTCCTCGGCAATTACCCTCAGCGTCTCGTCACTCATGTCTTTGGGGTGGCTCGTAGTGAAGCGAACTCTCATCTCGGGCACAGCCCTTGCCACTAGGCGCAATAATTGAGGGAAGGTCACCTGCCCCCCTCCGTCTCCCCCCGTAATGGGGGAGTGTTGCAAGGCTGTTTGTATCTTTTTGAGAACTTGTTTTGTGTCTGCTATAACTTCCTCATTTGAGAATCGGATAACGTCAAATCCCATGCGACGTAACGATGCCGTTCTTTCTTCATCGTATATTTTTTGCTCCTTCTGTGCATGATATCCGCCATCGATTTCTATGATGAGGTCTTTTTGCAGACATACAAAATCAACTATATAGTCTCCAATGATATGTTGTCTTCTAAACGATACTCCAAGGTTGTTTCCTTTCAACAATTCCCACATAGCCTTTTCGGCCTCCGTTGGGTATTGTCTATTCTTTTTTGCCAATACCTCCAGCAATTTATAAATGTCAGGCGATGCTGTCTTGTAAGCCGTACGCCCACCACTACGTTGAATCTTCTCCTCTGTTTCAGTTTCTGAGTCCACCCTTACGGGGGGATTTAGGGGGGCTTTGTAGCTATTCACATTTTGCCCTAAGAGTGTCACTTCCTTGAAACCGCGGTCACGGAGGTCGCGTACTTCGCGAAGGATGCTCTCCACATCACGACTGCGCTCACGACCACGGGTGTAAGGCACGATGCAATAGTGACAGAAGTTGTTGCACCCACGCATGATGGAGACAAAACCGCCGATGTGTGGTCCACAGATGCGTTGTGGTACGATGTCGCGGTAGGTTTCCGTTGTCGACAGTTCCACGTCGATGACCTTCTGCCCCACTTCCACTTGTGCAATCAGGTCGGGCAGGCGCAGATAACTGTCAGGACCAGCCACCAAGTCCACCCCGTGATGCTCGATGAGTTCCTCTTTGACGCGCTCGGCCATACAGCCTAGCACGCCCACGATGAGGCGTCGTCCTTTCCTCTTTAGCGAATTATAGAATTCGAGTCGGGATATTATCTTTTGTTCAGCATTGTCACGCACGGAGCAAGTGTTCAGGAACACGGCGTCGGCCTCGTCGGCCGTCTGGCATACTTCATACCCCGCCACGCCCATTATTGCGGCCACAACCTCGCTGTCGGCCACATTCATCTGGCATCCGTAAGTTTCTATCAGGAGTTTCTTCATTATGTCTTTTAAGCAGTCTTTGGGCACACTACCCACATTCGGGTGCGAATATACAACAAAAAGAGCGAAAATGCAAATTTTTGAGCAGCGTAATCGTTTCTTTTGTACGCTTTCGCAATAAAATGAAGAAAGAATGCAAAGATATGCTTGCATATTCTTTGCTAAGTCGTGAAAAATATAAGTCCGAAAGTCAAATTTGAGTAGGTAACTGGATGCTTGCCCCGCCCAGTTATCAGCGCTTGCCCATTCGTGGGAGAAGGACTGCTTGTTCGCATTGTCTCGTATGCTTATTCGCGCTTGCTTGAACGCAGGTTCGATGTGCCTCATTCTCATTTTGCCACTTTTGCCACTTTTGCCACATGCCACATGCCACATTAAGCACCTTCCATAGTGCGAACAAGGGGTTAGGGGCAGGGAGCAAGGAAAAAGTGGAAAAACTATCTTTTATTTACAACTACATTTTTATATGTTTGAGTGCAAAAATAAGCGGAAAGACGACAAAAAATGCATGAAATGGAGTAAAATTACATACTCTATGTAATTTACTATTATTATAATATATTGATAATCAATATATTAACTACCTTTCTCCATTTTTCTGTCCTCAAAACCCTACTAAATGTGGCATGTGGCATGTGGCATGTGGCAAAATGATGCTTTTTCCTGATATTGTTGCCAACCGATTACTGTTTTGTTGATACTTTACTGTAATTTAATAGCATTGGCAGTAAGCAAAAGTGCCTGTATCAACGAAAATGGAACTTCTTTTGGGCAAAATCTTGCATGATATTTCCATTGGATATGTCAAATATATGGCGTAAAGATTTGTAAACTAAGGATTAAGTTTTATGACATTTAAAGCAAAAAAGGTGATTAAAATTTGTTAGGGAACGTCCTTTTATTTATATTTGTGCCATAAATATTTAAAAATGTATCATTTTGGTTGCATTTGCGCCAAACTTTGTCTTTGAAGCATGAAAAAGTTTACCATCATACTCATTACAATCCTGGCAAGTGCAATACAAGTTTGTGCTCAAATCAGCACGAAGGGCTATTCGCTTGTTTATTCCTCTGAAACACCCCAACGGGCAGCCTCACTGCTCACCCTTTCCGACGAGGAACTGGCCAACTGCACAGGCGATTTCACGAGCCAGGAGAACATGGAACGCAACTGGTTATATTGTCCTCGAGCCACTTCGAAGTGGAACAAGCGTATGGCTGAGAATGACGCGGATCGTGCAAAGGTTCATGTATTAAATAATGGAATACTCCGATTGCTTGCTCTCTCTTTAGATGGAACAGCCTCAGGTTGCATCACCTCGGGGATAAAGATGAAGAAGGGCTACAAGTACGGCATCTATGAAATCAAAGCCAAGTGCAACCCCCACAAGTCGAACTTTCCCGCCATTTGGATGATGCCCTCCACTCCCCATGGCGGTTGGCCCGATTGTGGTGAGATGGACATTATGGAGCAGATAGGCACCAGCAGCACTGTGTATAGTACGGTACACTTAGGTGCGCGCTACGATGATAAGGTGGGCAAGAGCTACTCTTGGTCAGGCAGTAAGTGGTTCGACACAGGTTACCACGTCTATTCCCTGCGTTGGGACAAGACATCACTCATCTTCTACACCGATGGTCAGCAAGTGTTCCGCTACAACAAGGATACCTCACTCGATCTCGTTAATCATCCCGAGTATGAGCATGCACAGTTCCCCTACAACGAGGAGTTCTACATCATTCTCGACCAAGCTCTGGGCATGAATTCCTGGTGGGGTGACGAGGAGCCTGACCCATCGTACACCTACGAAATGGACGTTGAGTACGTGCGCATCTGGCAAGCTCCTGAAGAAGAAAAGCCCCTCGATTACTATTTCATTCAGAACATGGAGGAACCCGCATACTACATGACGGCTTCCGAGGAAGGACTTGTAGGAACGACGGATATCGACTTCTTGGATCCCGATCCCGATGCTGTGTTCTGCTTCCCTCCCATGGATTCTGGTAAGAAGAAATACATCCGCACCCAGTCTCGCAAGTGGGTATTGAGCGAAACCATCACTAACAAGATAGTGCAATTGGGAGAATCAGGCGTATCATATAATATCATAAATGATGCCGAAAAGGGTGTGGCATTCGATTCTGGCAAGGATACTTATCCTTTGACTTTTGTCGATGGCAGTCGTGCACTCACTCTTAACGCAAAGAAAGATTACATCATCTCAACATCAGGTACAAGCAAAACCTCGGCATGGTGGAAACTGCTAAAAGTCAAAGACGTTCAGGCAAATGTTGATGGAGCGATGATGGATGATGGAGGTAACGGACGTGCTAAGAAAGTGATAAGAGACAACCGACTCGTGATTCAGGTCAACGGTAAGGAATACACGCCTACAGGCTGTCGGATTAAGTAACCCAAATCAAACGTAAAAACGCATAAGCGAAAACAAACCTTTTTTATTAACCAATTAAATTTTAAGTTTATGAAGAAATTTTTACTTCTCGCTGCAATGGCAGCAGTTTCTGTGACAATGAATGCTCAGGAAGACTTCACTCCTGAAGCTTACAAGTTCTCACAGCGTGCAGTGGGTGAGAAACTCATCATGCAGCATGTTGATGCCCAGTGGAACACTCCTCCCATGAGTTCTGCAGCAATTGAAGCAGAAGCACCCGAAGGTGGTTTTGTGACATTGAACAATAACTCGGATGTCAACAATGGTATGAATGCTACTTGTATCGTTGATCTCGGTGGTAACGTTGGTCACGTTCTCGCTATCACTGGTGCAAGCATGGAAGGCCTCAACGCTGCATATGCTGCTGCTGGCCTCGGTGCTGTGAAGAACGAACCCGAAGCAGGTATTGGTGCTATGCAGATTAACATGTACACCGACCCTTCAACAACCCCGGCTGCTGCTATCGTTCAGTCAGACATCGTTGTGAATGCATGGGCTACTACAACTGCACCTGACCAAGTCGTATGGGCCAACTATTACTACATGACAGCCGCTAATGATGTTACTCCTCGGGGAGCTAGTGATTGGTCTGGCAATTCGCTCACGATCACTGATTTCTGCAAGTATGACGAAGATGGCGACCTCGAAGTCGACGACGACGAAAATGCCATTTATGACCCAACACGCTGGCTGCGTCTTACCACCCTTATTAAGACATTGGCTAAGGACACCGATGATTGGCCCTACTCAAACGCTGTGAAGGCAAAGCTGTGGACAGGCGGTTCATTTGGCAACGTGGTTCTGTTCATTAAGGAACTCACATTCAAGACAACGGAATATACCCCTGAGTCAGAGGAGTTCACCAGTCAGACCCACCACCAGCGCACATATGAGGTATGGAATCCCGATCCCGACAATGTTGCCGACGCCATCAAGACTGTTCAGACTGCAGCCAAGTTCGATGTAAGAAATGGTCAGTTTGCTTCTTTGGAGAATGCTGAGGTGTTCACACTCGATGGTAAGAGAGTTCTCGCTGGCACAAAGGGTCAGCTCGCTCCTGGTGCTTACATTGCAAAGATCAAGGGTGTAAGCGTTAAGTTCGTTGTTAAGTAATTAGACAACCCTATTATAAGGTAGTATGGGGAAATAGTGCCCCCATGCTACCTTATTTACTATTAAAATACCATGATGAAGAAGTCACTTCTCCTTATCATCTGGTTGTTCACCACCTTTTACGCACAGGCTCAGGTAGACAACTATGCACTTAGTTTCTCCGGAAACGGCAGTGTGCGCTGTGGCGAACTGGTACAGATGGAACATCAAACGTCCTACACGTTTCAGTTTTGGATTTGTCCTACCGAATGGAATGAGGGCGCTGTTATCTTTAAGAGTGGCGATAGCTTCTCTGCCTGTTTGGGCACGGAAGGCAGTATTGTCTTCACGGTTGGTGAGACAAGCTTGACAGCAACTGCCAAAAAACAACTTTCCGTTGGAAATTGGGCTCAAGTGACACTCCTCTGCAACGAGGGTGCAGCAAAGGTCTATGCCAATACGGTAAAATGTACCTCAGGGACTCTGGCGGCTATCCCTGAGACAGGCTCTGGCCTTGTCATAGGCGAGGGATTCAATGGTCGCCTTGATGAAATGCGCTTATGGAAGATTGCGCTTTCCGATGAATTCGACTATTTCCGTCATAACACCATCAATCAGTTCAACCCCGACTGGGACAATCTTGTGGTTTATTACAAGATGGATCAGGATCTCTGTGAGAACCTTGTTGATTACAAGGGGGTGTATACTCATGACGTCGATTATAATTATCATGGCACACTCGAAGGCGATGCCCAAAAAGTAAAGGTTACTGATAACACGGGACTCCCCTATCTTGTCAATGGTGCATACACAAACAACGAGCGTTTCTATGACCGAAGCATTCCTCGCGAACAGTATCTGCTCAGCAACGACCTTATTATATTAGGTATTGAATCATATAAAGATGGGCATTTGCGCTTCAGCACTCCCTGTAATCATGGAACGTTGGTCAATTGCGAACGACTGGCTGAATTTAAGGGTCGAAGCGGTGTGCTGTCGTTGAATGGTAATGGTAAGATGAGTGTCGGCAAAAATGCCATGCTTATTGATGAAGATAGCAACGGAAAAGCCACTAACGCTTATGCTTTCGAATGCTGGCTTTATCTCGATGAATGGACAGAAGGTGCCTATCTCTTCCGCAAGGAAAATGAGGATGGTACTCAGGGCATAAGCATTCGTCTGGGTGAAGAAGACAAGCAACAGGTCTTTGTACGTGTCGATGGTCGTGACTATGGACACGGAGGCAAACTGGTTGTCGGCGAATGGATGCACTTTAGCATAGTGAGCCGCACGGCAACTGCTTCTGCACAGCTATTTGGCTATGTGTATAATGGAACAATGAGTTTGGGCAAGAACAGTATGTGTGATCCTGTTGCCGACAACGAGCCTACCAACACCAGCAGTTTCGAAGCTTACATCGGAGAGGGACTGAAAGGCAAGCTGGACGACATTATGATTTGGAATAACCGTCCCTTCGATAGCAACGAGATAAAGTCTAACATGCAAGGCCAGTTCAAAATGCCCGGCATTGGCAAAGAGGTTACCGCCGAAACCATGCGCTGTTACAACAGTTTGTGGCGATTTGACAAGGATGATGCCCCTGGCTATGATTCCTATTCACAGGATGAGTGGCTTGCCATCATGAAATCGGCATACAGTGGCTATCGTGGCGCCAAATTCCGCATATCGGTGAAGAGTCATGACGGATGGGAAACCACCATCAGTAACAAAAGCCGACGCGAGATATTTGCTGCTGACCTTGCCCAACTGAGTGAGAACTACGACGGAGTGGAACTCGACCTTGAGTGGGCAAATAGTTGGGCTAATTACGGTTTACTTGCCGAAGCTATTCGCAAGGCATTGCCCGAAGGAAAGATTTTTGAAGTCTCGGTTCATGCTTACAACTATAGTTATCCTACAGCAAAGATGGGTGCAGTGGATGCTTTTACTGTACAGCAATACGGTCCTCAAAAGGGATGGTTCTCCATGAGTAACTATAGATCCACACTTACCTCGATGGTAAACTATGGATATACAAAGAATAAAGTCTATGCTTCATACAGCACCACCACTTCCGGACCTTATTCCGGTGGAACGATGGTTAGCTCTGTCATCAAGGGTGTGCGCAGTGGATTAATGGAGGGCGACTTCCAACCCAACAGTGAAACAGACTCTTGGACGGGTTCAGATGGACTGACCTATTACTTTACAGGTCCTCTGCAGACTTACAATCGCGCCAAGTATGTTGTCGACAATCTGTATCACGGCATCTTCTACTGGGATATGGGAAACGATGTTCCTGTGAATCATAAGTATAACTTGGCCAAGTGGTGCAGTTATGCGTTGAATGCCAATGTCGACACTCTCATTACCCATGTCGATGTGAAACCGTATGACAAATCATCAGGCATAGAAGAGATGCGCTATGCCGACGGCAGAATTGAAATGGTAGGCAAAGTCAGCGTTTATAATATGGCTGGTATGCTTGTCCGCAAGGCTGCAACCAGAGAGGAAGCCGTAGGAGTGTTGCCCCGTGGACTCTATATATTAAAGGGTAAGGACTCTCAAGGCAAACAGGTTGCTGAGAAAGTGAATAAACAATAATAATAACCAATATTATCCACACCATGAGAAAAATTCTTTATTTCGCTATTGTTGGAATCTGTCTGTGTGGCATTGTCGCTTGCGAAAAGGATTTCGAGAATCCGGGCGATTTTAGTGTCAAAGCCACATTGGGATTTAATCCTGCAAGTGCGCTTTCTAAGAAAGATGGCACTGTCTATGAATTCAAAGTACTAAGTGAGAAAGACACTGCTTTTGAGAGCAGTTTCGTCAAGAGTGACACTACCTTCGATGCCAGTGGAGAACCTGTCATTGGTCCCGACGGCAAAATGGTCATCAACTACGACACCATCTATTTCAAGACAGGAAAGGTGGCCCACTACTACGAGATGGATACCATCATACTTCCATCCTATGAAGACACATTTACCGTGCATGTTGTCAGCAATGCGCTGTGGAAAGCACCACAGTTCAAACCTAAGAAGACACAGTGGTTCTTCAACTACAACTTGCAGACAGGCGGCACTTCGCTCTATGGTGGTGGTGACGGCTATTTCTATTTCCGCGTTAATCGTAACAAGAACAAGTCACGTTCTGAAAAGGCCGAACAGTACATCTTCACCTCCGACTCGACTGTGATGTATCACTTCGTATTTGGTCAGGTGGGCGAAAAAGACTCATAAAAGAAAGGAGGACATGCTATGAGACACAGATTATTTATCATTCTGAGCTGCTTGTTCGTATCAGTAACAATGTTGGCTCAACATAAGATAACAGGTGTAGTACTCGACTCTGAAGGTGAACCAGCCATCGGTGCATCCGTCCTTGAAAAAGGAACTGTTGGGAATGGTGCCGTTACCGACATAGATGGAAAGTTTACCCTGAATCTCTCCCGTTCCAACTCCACCATCATCGTTTCTTACGTAGGTTATGACAAGCAAGAGATTGCTGTCAGAGGGCGTCACACAGTCGATGTGACCCTGAAGACCTCGACTATGGACGAAGTAGTTATTGTAGGTTTTGCCACGCAGAAGAGAATCAATGCTACTGGTGCAGTAAAGACCATCGGTGATGAGATGACAAAGGATCGTCCTACGGTGAATGCCGTTCAGTCGCTACAGGGAGCTATTGCAGGTCTGAACATCACCAACGATGCCGGTGGTGCCCCTGGAACTTCAATGAATATTAACATCCGTGGTGTTGGTAATCTGGGTGATGGTTCCTATTCTTCCCCACTTATCTTGATCGACGGCATGGAGGGTGACTTGAGCACCTTGAACCCTGCCGACATTGAAAACGTCTCCGTGCTGAAGGATGCAGCAGCAGCCTCCATCTATGGTTCGCGTGCTCCTTTCGGTGTGATTCTTGTAACGACCAGAAGTGGGGCGACAAACAAAAGCACGAAAGCTGAAATTCAGTATGCCGGTAATGTACGCATTAATCAGCCTGTAAATATTCCTGATCCTGTTGATGGACTGACATTCGCCTACATGATGAACGACGCCTATCAGAACTCGGGTGGTAATCCTCCCTTCAGTTCAACTCAAATCGATAGAATCAAGGCTTACATGAGTGGAAAGTCCACAAAAACTACCGACTTCTATCCCACACTGGATACTTGGTTTAAAAATCAGGCCTTGTTTGGTAACACCGACTGGTATGATGTTTATGTGAAGAACCAAACCGTTTCGAACGAACACAATCTGTCGGTAAGTGGTAACGCAGGCAAGCTCAACTATCGCATCTCTGGTAACTATTTGAGCCAAACAGGTCTGTATAACTATGCCGATGAAATGTATCACCGTTTCAACATCGCTGGAAAGTTCCAGTACAAACCTCACAAGATGGTGACAATAGGCTATAGCGTCCGCTTTGCTACTGACGGCTATAACAAACCGTCAGCTATCGATGACCAAGGTCTATTTTATCACAATCTGGGACGACGTGCTTCGGTGGTGCCTATTATCAACTCCATGAGCGGAGAGTATTCTGAAGACTCCATGATCCCTGCCGTCAAAGATGGTGGACGCATCAATCGTCGCACGAAGAAATTCTACAATCAAGGAAGCTTGGTTGTAGAGCCAATCAAAAACTGGAAGATTCATGTTGAAATTAACAGCCGTCTCGAGTGGAATCCTTACACCCGCGGCTTCAATCCGCTTCCCTTCCACATGCCTTCGGGCAAACTCGCTTATATGCTGGTCAACGAAGGTGTTGACCCCAAGCATACGGTCAATGCCAATGGTACTTATTCCGTCTTTCCAGACTATGGTGAGACTTATCGGGAAAATGCCGAGACAAGGATCAACTTCTTTGGCAACAATGTCTACACCGACTACAAACTCACCATCAAAGATGCACATAACTTTACGTTCTTGTTAGGTGAGCAGACCGAGTATTGGAAGCGCAACACCGATCGTGTGGGTTATTACTATTCAAAGTATGTCGATAAGGATACCAAGGAATACGTCGACGAAGGCATCAAGCACGACATGACTCCCACTAACTATCAAGAAGATTGGTCATCGATGGGCTTCTTTGCTCGTGTCAACTATGACTATAAGTATCGCTATCTGGCAGAAGTGAACTTCCGCGCCGATGGTGCGAGCCGTTTTCCTAACGATCAACGTTGGGGTTATTTCCCCTCTGTATCTGCCGGTTGGAACATTGCAGAGGAACCCTTCATGGAGCGTGTACAGCGGTCGTTCCTCGACATGCTGAAATTGCGTGGCTCATACGGAACGCTCGGAAACCAGAACACCACCTCATGCTATCCCTATTATCAGCAGATGAAGGACGTAGGTTCTACAGTCATCATTGGTGGTGAACAGGTTAACATGCTTCCTGTCTATTCACCCTATTCCACATCCCTGACATGGGAGACTATTGAGAATGCAGGTCTAGGTCTTGACTTCGCACTGTTCGGCAGTAGGCTTTCCGGTTCGTTCGACATCTTCCAGCGTACGACAAAGGACATGGTTGGACCTGCAGCAGCATTGTCGGCTCTTTATGGTGCATCAGCTCCAAGGACAAATAATGCCACCTTGCGTACACGTGGATGGGAATTGGAGATGAAGTGGCGCAGCAACATCAACAAGTTCATCTATGGCATCGGGTTTAGTCTTTCTGACTACAATTCAGTCATTACCAAGTATTACAATTCCACAGGTCAGTGCACTAATGCTAGTAATGGCACATATTGGTATGAGGGAAAAACTATCGGTGAAATCTGGGGCTATGAGTTCCAAGGTATCGCAAAGAGCGACGACGAGATGAACGCACATCTCGCAGTTGCCGACCAGTCGGCACTTGGAAGCAAGTGGGGCGGTGGCGACATCATGTATGCCGATATCAATGGCGATGGTAAGGTGGACGGTGGTAGTTACACACTTGACGATCACGGCGACCTAAAACGCATAGGTAACAACACTCCTCACTACGCCTACTCTATCACGCTCGATGGCCAGTACAAGTGGCTTGACTTCCGCATCTATTTCCAAGGCATCGGCAAGCGCGACTATGTGTTCACAAACTCTGCTCCTTATTGGGGTATAGCTGCTGAGTGGCAACGCACGCTGTATAAGGATCACCTCGACTACTTCCGCTTTGCAGGCAGTGAATTGGGTGCGAACCAAGATCCTTTCTATGGTCGTATCCGTATTGATGGAAATAATATCAAAGTTTGCGACCGCTATGTTGAGAATGCTGCTTATTGTCGTCTGAAGAACGTACAGATAGGTTTCACTATCCCATTCAAGGGCAACGCAAAGAAGATCATCAAACACTGTCGTTTATATATTTCGGGTGAGAATCTTCTCACTTTCACCAAGCTGAGAATATTCGATCCTGAAGCACTCAATGGCAGTGACTGGGGTGCTGGTAAGGCATATCCTCAGTATCGCACATACTCTGTGGGTGCTAACATCAAGTTCTAACTATGTCCAACAATATTAATGCATAAGAATATGAAAAAGTATATAGGAATAGTTTTGTTGCTGCTTACGGGGATGTTGGTTTCTTGTGACGACTTCCTGCAGCGCGAACCATTGTCATATGGCAGTGAGGCTTCATATTTTAAGACAGCCTATGATTATCAATTGTCGGTGAATGCCTTCTATGAATATCTTCCTAAGAATAGTACTCTTTGGGGTGGCATCTACTCACAGGACACCAAGAGCGACAACCAAGCCGGAAGTGGTTACCAGTCCGTTTTCTTAAGCGACGGTAATTACAAGACCGTGGCGCAGGGTTCATCGGGATGGTATTTCTCCAACCTGCGTGCCATCAACTTCTTCTTGAAGAAGGCTGACGAGACGATTGGTAATATCAGTGACGACAAGGCATTGGCTAATCATTATATAGGCGAAGGTTACTGGTTCCGTGCTTACGACCACTTCCGCCTGCTACGCACCTTCGGAGATGCTCCAATCCTGAAGACGCAACTCTCCGACAATCAGGCCGTTCTTGCAAATGCTAGCAAGCGCTATCCACGCAATGAGGTGGCACGCTTCATTATTGAGGACCTTGAAAAAGCGGCCGACCTAATGAAAGATAAAGCCCCTGCTTCAGGTCGTCTCTGTAAGACTACCGCTTACGCACTCATTTCCCGCGTAGCTCTCTATGAGGCCACTTGGGAGAAGTATCATGCAGGTACATGCTTTGTGCCTGGTAACAGCAAGTGGGTAGGCGCAAAGTCATGGCCCAACTACAAATTCCCCGCAGGGAGTGCAGAGGCAGAGATTAATTTCTTCCTTGACAAGGCTATCGAGTATTCAGCAAAGGTAGCCGACGAACGCGCTCTTGACAAAGATTTCGTAGGTATGTTCACGAATTGGGAGACTCAGTTTGGTGACGACGATGAGGTCATACTGGCTCGATACTACCAGAATGGCGTTGCCGCTCACAGTTGCTCGGCTTACCTCAAGAATGGCGGTGGATGTGGTGTCACGCGTGCTGCTGTCAACACCTTCCTCATGAAGAATGGTCTGCCCATCTATGCAGAGGGAAGTGGCTATTTGGGTGACCAGACCACCTACGAGGAGTTGACTGGGCGCGATGATCGTCTAACAGCATCTGTTCGTGCTGCTGGTAGTTTCATCAACACTAAGAAAGATCCTGAGACGGGCAAATATGTCAACGACACCATCTATTACTATCGTCCTCAGCTCTGGGTAGCAGCCAACGAGAAGTCCACCACGGGCTACGACCTACAGAAATGGCTTAGCAACGATGTCGTACAGCAAAAGCAGTATTACACAACGACAGCCGTTCCTCTATTCCGCGCCGCAGAGTGTTACCTCAACTATATCGAGGCTTATTACGAGCGCAACGGCAATTTGGGAGGCAATTGTGACAAATACTGGAAAGCCCTTCGCCAGCGTGCTGGAGTCGATCCCGACTATCAGAAATCCATTGCTAACACCGACCTTAGTAAAGAAAACGATTTGGCAGTATGGTCACACGGAAAAGAAGTCGACAAGACTCTCTATAATATCCGTCGCGAACGCCGCTGTGAGTTGTTGGCTGAAGGCATGCGCTATGACGACCTTCGTCGCTGGAGGGCACTTGATATGATGAAGAACTATCAGCCCGAGGGTATGCATCTTTGGAATACGCCAATGGAGAAGATGTATGACAGTAAGCAAATTGACGCCACCGTGGTGTCACAGAGCAATGTGTCGGAGTACATCCGTCCGCTGCAAATCAGCTCTACCTCTGCTGCATATCAAGGCTACACCTTCCCCAAACCTCACTATCTCGATCCCATTCCCATCTCTGAATTCCTGCTCAATACCAGTAGCGACGGTGTAACCCCCACAGCTGCAGGCATGAGTATGCTTTATCAGAATCCTGGTTGGCCTGTTGATGCTGACGGTCCAGCAGACTATAGTTACGACTGTGACTAATAACCTCACATAGAACACATGGTAATCGGGTATCCGAACGGAAATGTCTAGAAACGAAACAAGAGCGCAAATTTGCGCTCTTGTTCTCTTTTTATCTCAGGAGTCAGTTTTTTATTCTTCTTGCTGATCTTCTTCGTAATGCTGGAAGAGGAAGTCGTTGTAGGGATATTTCTGTACGTGGAGTTCGCGAACTTTGTTGTAAAGGATTTGCTTTAGTTCGTCGATGTTGGTTCGCTCGCGGGCAGAGATAAAGATGCAATCGCCATGCAGGCGTGCCATCCAGGTGCTCATGAGATCGGCAAGGGGGATGTTTTCTCGTGTGGCCTCTGTCAAGTCGTCGGCGTCCTTTTCCACCCATTGGTAAGCATCGACTTTGTTGAAGACAATCATCTGCGGACGGTCGGCACAGCCAAGGTCGGATAGTGTCTTATCAACAACTCGGATTTGGTCCTCGAAATCGGGGTGTGAGATGTCGACAACATGCACCAGCAGGTCGGCTTCGCGTACTTCGTCGAGGGTGGACTTGAACGAATCAACAAGGTCAGTGGGCAGCTTTCGTATGAACCCTACGGTGTCGGAGAGCAAGAAGGGGAGGTTGTCGATGATGACCTTGCGGACGGTGGTGTCGAGAGTGGCGAAGAGCTTGTTTTCGGCAAAGACTTCGCTCTTGGCGAGGAGGTTTAGCAGGGTGCTCTTGCCCACGTTGGTGTAGCCCACTAGTGCCACACGTATCATGCGTCCGCGACCTGAACGCTGGGTCTGTTTCTGCCGGTCGATGTCGGCTAAACGTTGCTTCAGGAGTGACATGCGGTTGAGGATGATGCGGCGGTCCATCTCCAACTGTGTCTCACCAGGACCGCGAAGACCTACAGAGCCTTTGCCTCCTCCACCTCCTGAACCGCCTCCTTGGCGTTCGAGGTGCGTCCAAAGGCGTTGCAGACGGGGAAGCATGTAGCGGTACTGTGCCAGTTCGACCTGCGTCTTGGCGTTGGCCGTTTGGGCTCGCATGGCGAAGATGTCGAGAATGAGACTGGTGCGGTCGAGAATCTTGACTTTGAGTTCGGCTTCGATGTTGCGCAACTGCTTGGCAGAGAGTTCGTCGTCGAAGATGACCATAGAGATTTCGCGTTCCTGGTCTTCCTCGGCTTGGATATAGGCTCGTATCTCCTGAAGTTTGCCTATACCGAGGTAAGTGACGCTGGATGGACCGTTCATGCGCTGTGTGAATCGCTTCACGGTGACAGCTCCTGCCGTAGTGGCCAGAAACTCTAGTTCGTCGAGGTATTCTTGTGTCTTGCGTTCGTTTTGCTGTGGGGTTATGAGACCCACGAGGACGGCTGTCTCAGGTCCTCTCTCTTCATGATAGAACTTCTGTTTCGATGTGTCTCCAAGTCCCTCCTGCATGCGAGTGGCGGAGGTGGAAGAAGCAACCCCTCTCCCAACCTCTCCCGAGGGGGAGGAGTAATATGTTCTATCTTTTTTGGACATGATATTTAGTTAAGAGAACCCTTTCCAACCCTGCCCTCCGTCGCAAGCTCCCCAATCGCTGACGCCTGACTTGCGATTGCCTTAAAGGGCAAGGCTTGTAGGTATTAATTTTTAATTTTTTATTTGACCCCCTTCCCTCTCCTTGGGAGAGGGCTAGGGTGAGGTTACTTCACTTTTATTACTAGATACTTGCTAATGCTCCAGAACTTGTTGGGGTCTGTAATACGAAGCACGTATTCGCCACGCTGATCCTTCTGCAAGGTGTAGCTGCCAGCTGGGTGGTTGGTGAGCATGTCAGCATTCTTGCTATAGAGTTTGATTTCTTTGACTGTGCGGATGTCGATCTTTGTAAAATAGTCTTTATTGAAGTCACCCGTCTTCAGTACGTCGCCGTCCTTCAGTATCTTTTGTTCCTTCAGTTCGGCCTTGGTGCCAAACACGAACCAAGCGGTGTGCAGGTCTTTGTCCTGTGCGGCCACGGTCTCTGACTTCTGGCGGTTCTCCTGTGTCAGCGTGTTCACGTTCTCGCTCAGGTTTTCAATTTGTTCGCCTTGTTCGGCAATGGTGATGTCCTTCTCGGCCAGCGAAGCCTCCATCTCTTGTATGCGTTGGTTCTGAGTTTCGAGTTGGTCCTTCAGATTCTGGATGGTCTTCTCCAGTGCCTTAGCATTAATGGTGGTAGTCTTCAGTTTCTCCTGCAACTGGGCGATGAGTTCGCGGTTTTGTTGCATGGCCTGCTGGATGTACTGCATGTTTTCCTGAATGACCCCGCGAGCCGATGCACTCTCGGGATTACCGTCGGCTACGGTGATTCGACCTTCGGCCTCGTTGATGCGGGCAAAGCCTTCCTGAACTTCGTTGACACACGACATGATTTCGTTCAGTTCATCGTCCTTCTGGTTGATAACCTGCATGAGAGAGTCGCGTTCACGGCCAACCTCTTCGTTGACGGGTTTGGTAAATTGGTCACATGATGCCAGTGTCACAACGGACAGGGCAAGAATCATTAACTTTTTCATAGTTTATTCTCCTTTTTCTAATTGTTTACGTTGATATTTTGATAGCTTTTTGGGTTTCTCAGCGTTGTCAGAGTCATCGGTATTATCAGTGTTATCCAATTTCTCAGACTTCTCAGAGCATCCCCCTATAATAATCACGAATTCGCCTCGAGGTTTGTTTTCTTTGAAATGAGCAAGCACATCCTCGAGAGTGCCTCGCACGCTCTCCTCGTGCATCTTCGATATCTCGCGACAGACGGAGACAGGACGACTGGCACCAAAGGTTTCGATGAACTGTTCTAATGCCTTCACCACACGATGAGGACTCTCGTAGAATATCATGGTGCGCGATTCGTCGGCCAGTTCCTGCAAACGCGTCATTCTTCCTTTCTTCTGAGGCAGGAAACCTTCGAAGCAGAACTTGTCGCAAGGCAGACCTGAGGAAACGAGTGCAGGAACGAAAGCTGTTGCGCCAGGCAACGTGATGACTTCAACTCCTGCTTGTATGGCTTCGTGCACCAGCAGATAACCTGGGTCGCTTATGCCTGGTGTACCAGCATCGCTAACCAAAGCCATTGACTCGCCGCCTTGCAGACGAGAGACAATGCTTGAGACAACCTGATGTTCGTTGAATTTGTGGAAGGAAAGCATGGGGCGATGGATGTCGTAGTGGCGAAGAAGATTGCCCGATGTGCGCGTGTCCTCAGCCAAAACCAAATCGGCCTCTCGCAAAACGCGAAGGGCGCGCATGGTGATGTCTTCCAAGTTGCCTACTGGAGTAGGTACAACGTATAGCGTTCCCATATTTCTGCGCAAAAATACGAATTATTTTACATTTTACATTTTACATTTTACATTTATTTGTATCTTTGTCCCGAAAATAACATTTTTTATACTTATTATATATGAAAACGACAATGATTAAATGGCTGACAATGGGTGTATTGCCCATTTTGGCAATCATCTTCATGAGCGCAAAGGCCAATGAAGTCATGACTCGTGACAAGGGCACTTATGTGGTGAATACTACCACATTGGCTGCTGACGTAAATGGTTATCTTGAGACAACTCCTTTACTTATCTACATCAAGGGGAATAAGATTGACCACATCGAAGCATTGCCCAATCAGGAAACGCCGAAGTATTTTTTCCGTATCAAGAAGGAATTGTTGAATAAATGGGATGGTAAGGACGTGAAGAAAGTGCTGAAGGAACTGAATCCTGAAACCGACGTTGTGACGGGTGCTACCTATTCGTCGAACGCAGTGGTGGAAAACCTCAAACGCGGACTTCAGTACTACCAGAAAAACAAGAAGTAGAAGATGTCATTGACCATAGCAGAAAGGAATGGCGAAATCATGCGTCAGGGACGTGTGGAGGTCATTTGTGGTTCTATGTTCTCGGGCAAGACCGAGGAACTCATCCGACGCATGAAACGGGCAAAGTTTGCCAAACAGAAGGTGGAAATCTTCAAACCGGCTATCGACACCCGATATTCAGAAGAGGATGTGGTAAGTCACGAAGGAAACTCCATTCCCAGCACTCCTGTTGATTCTTCGGCAAGCATCCTCCTGATGTCGGCCGACAATGAAGTGGTGGGTATCGATGAGGCTCAGTTCTTCGATCCGGGTATCGTGGACGTATGCAATGAACTGGCCAGTCGTGGTGTGCGCGTCATCGTGGCAGGACTTGATCTCGACTTCCAGGGTCGTCCCTTTGGACCTATGCCAGCCCTTTGTGCTATTGCCGACGATGTGGCCAAACAGCATGCCATCTGTGTGCGTTGTGGTGCTCTGGCTTATGTCAGTCATCGCATCGTCGCAGGTGAGAAGCAAGTGATGCTGGGCGAGAAGCAGGAATACGAACCCCTCTGCCGCCATTGCTATCAGGAAGCGATGAAGTGTGTTAAGGATTGAGCATTGACCATTGAAGATTGAACATTAAGTGTTAGGGGAAAATCCTCTTTATTCATTATTCTTTATTCATTAGCGTAAGCGCAAACCATTCATGTTAGAAAAGAAGATAACGTTCGACAGTTTCATTCGAGGCACACTGATTGTTGCTGTTATCGTGGCCATCATCTTGTTGGTCAAGAGGCTCAGTTCTGTCCTCCTACCCTTCTTTATCGCTTGGTTGTTGGCCTACATGCTTTATCCACTGGTACGTTTCCTGCAATACAAGTGCAAACTGCGCAATCGCGTTTTCAGCATTGCTGTTGCCCTTATTCTGGTGCTGGCAGGTTTGACGGGAATCATGTTCCTCGTTGTTCCACCCATCATCGACGAAGTGACGAAACTCAGTGAATACATTGCGCCATTGGCTCACCAATATCTGGGAGAGAGTGGCATCGTGGACAGTATCGACAAGTTCATCAAGCAGTTTGTCAATGAGAACTCCATCGTAAAGCTCATTCAGCAAAATAATGTGATGGACGCCTTGCAGGCAGGACTGTCACAAGTATGGAGCCTGATTGCTCAGACATTGGGTTTCATCGTGGGCATCTTCACGGTGTTTGTTGTCTTCCTGTACATGTTCTTCATCTTGCTCGACTATGAGAAACTCAGTGCTGGCTTCATCCATCTGATTCCTTCCGAACAGCGCCCCTTTGCCACTCAACTGATAGGTGACGTGGAAAAAGGCATGAACTCCTATTTTAGAGGACAGTCGCTTATTGCCTTCATCGTTGGCATACTGTTCAGCATAGGTTTCCTCATCATCGACTTCCCGTTGGCAGTGGGTTTAGGACTCTTTATAGGTTTACTGAATCTGGTTCCTTATCTCCAACTGATAGGTTTCATCCCGACCATCGTCCTTGCCTTGATGAAGAGCATCGAAACGGGTCAGAACTTCTGGATTATCCTGCTTATGGCTTTAGCTGTCTTTGCCGTAGTACAAGCTATTCAGGATCTTTATCTCACGCCTCGCATCATGGGACATGTAATGGGACTTAATCCTGCTGTCATCCTTCTCTCCCTCTCCATTTGGGGTTCACTATTAGGATTCATAGGACTGATTATTGCCCTTCCATTAACAACGCTTTGTCTCTCCTACTATAGCCGATTTGTCCTAAAAGAATAGAAAATAAGTGCAGTAGGATACAATTTTTAATTTAACCTTTGACACTCCTACTATAGCCGATTTGCCCTAAAAGAATAGAAAATAAGTGCAATACGATACAATTTTTAATTTTTAATTTTTAATTTTTAATTTTTTGTTGTACCTTTGCACCCGCATTCACGAAAATGCATTTGGCTGACTCGCTAGCTCAGCTGGTAGAGCACAACACTTTTAATGTTGGGGTCTCGGGTTCGAACCCCGAGCGAGTCACTGAAGAGAGGAACATTGAGTTCCTCTTTTTTTCGCTCGGATTCTCACCCGAGGGTTCTTGCTCCACTATGTTACGCAAGCGTAGACCTTTCGGTCGTCCGATTGCGAACCCCGAGCGAGTCACTGAAGAGAGGAACATTGAGTTCCTCTTTTTTGTTATTCAATAACCCGAAATCTATTACTTTTTCTTTGCATCAAAGTGATAAGTGAAAGAGATGTTGACAAAGTGATGCATCTGGTCACGCCACGAATAGATGTTCTGGTAGGCACCTTGCTGGGTATAGAAGGTGTCGAGTTGGTTGAGGATATCGTTGGCCTCCAGTCGCAGCCGAGCCTTGTTATTCAGGAACTTCCACGTGATGGAGGCATTCCATATCAGATAGTTATCGTTCATGCTACTGATGAGATAGCCATGTCGGATGTACTCCGTCAGGCTTGAGGTGACGGTCAGCTCCTTCCATTCCAACGTAATGTTCGCCCCCACGCGTTCGTTCCACAGCGTAGTGTTCTGCTGGGGTGACTTGGAATTGCGCTGCCGATTCATGCCGACAAGGCCAAACAGCGAACACTTCAGCCATTGGTGGTCATAGCTCAAGCTAAGGTTCTCGCTGGGTGAGAGACTGCGCCGGCGATTGAGCTGCAGAGTCTCCGTCTCACTTGTGCGTGTGAGGTAACCGAACACTTGTCCATACGGAATGGTCAGCGTGCTTTTCAGGCGGAACTCGTTGCCCAAACCTTGGTCAAGCCCCATGCTGACGCTTGCCTGTCTGCCACCCCGCACCATCTCGGGATGTGTGACATAAACGCTTGTCAGTGGATTGTAAGTCTGCACAAACTGCACGGCACGGTCGCTGTTCTGGAAGTTCAGACCGATGTTCAGCATACGCTGTCGCTTGCTGTTCGTAACGTTGTAAGTGAGCGCGAGAGTGTTGGTGTGCATGTTGCAGAGGTCGGGATTGCCCTCGCGGATATATAGCGGGTCGCTGTCGTCACGATAGTGGAGGGTTTCGATAAGATTCGGTTGTGAAGTGCGTAGGCCATAGTTCAATTCCAGCGACGACATCTTCGTGATTTTCCATTTTGCCTTCAGTTCGGGTTGCAGGAACATGGCGTGGCGGGTGGTCGTGGTGTCGAGGTTGCCACGAGTGTAATCCTCATGCTCGCGGACGGCTTCCCATGACAACTTTGATAATAGTTGGACAGTGTTGAGGTTGATGGTAGAAACTACTTCCATGGTGTGCCTGTCGCTTGTGTAACGGTCGTCATAGCTGTTCGACTCGTTTCGCATGCTGTTCTCGAAGAAGTCCTCGGTGTCATGCCGATGTGTGTCATGGAAACGATAGCTGGCGTTGAGTAACACATTCTTATGCACCCACTTGCTGGCAGTCGCTGTGAGTCTGGCTGATACACGCTTTGTGGGAGTGTGTGTCGATTGTTGCAGTGTCGATGTAAGCCCGTCTCCGACAAAATGCTCGATAAGTCTTTCGGTCTGCCCGTCCCGAAGGCTCTCACTGTAGTTCAAGGCACCCGTCAAACTCAGTGAACCCTTCTTGATGTAGTGCGTCCAAGTGGCATTGGCTCCAACGGCCGAGGAGTGTCCTTCGGAAGCTGATTTCGTGCGATTACGCAACAGCATACCGGGTAGCGAAAGCGAATCGAAGGCTGTCACGAGGGGTTGTTGCCACGACTCGTAAGGGTCGTTGTCGAATTGTGCCGAACGGTTGTCACTTCGGCTACGGAGGCGTTTATGGTCGAATGTGGCATTGAAGCGAACCGTATTCTTGACATTGAAGGCATTCTGGAACGTGACTTCTGCATTGGGATTAATCGCATGGTTACGCAGATAACTGGAGGTGGTTGTATAATTGTAGTCCTCGCCGGGAAAGAAGTTCTCCGTATCCCTACGATTGCGACTCCAGCGGTCGTCGTGCGCCACTCCACCACTTGCCGACCAGTTGCGTCTCAGTGTCTGTCCTGCCACCTTTCGGTTCCAGTTATGCTGGTAGCCGGCTGCTCCATACTGTTCCCGTCCGAAATCCTTTGAGACATTTGATGAAGACATTCTCATCGTTCGACGATTCTGCTTGTTCAGGTCGTTGACTATTGCAGTTACCATCAGTGGATTGTTCTCTGAGAGTTTGCGCACAGAGGCATCGGCTTCATAGTGCTTGGGAGTCTGGTAAGCCCCCTTCACATCACCATAGAACTTGTCGAGGAAACTCTTCTTTATCTTTAGGTCGAGCACCATATCCTCTCGTCCGTCGTCCTTTCCCGTTCGTTCGCTAAACTCCGAAGCTTTGTTATACGCTTTGATGGTCTCCACCGCCTCGGCAGGCAAATTATTGTAGAAGTCCGCACCTCCCGGAAGCCTCTCTCCGTTCATGACCACGCGGATGGGCTTGCCATTAAAAGTAAGGCCGTTCCCGCCTATTTCCACACCAGGCAGTTGTGCAATGAGTTCTTCCAGTCGTGCCCCTTTCTCCAGATGGAACGCCTCGGGGTGGAACACAATGGTGTCACCACTCATGGTGAAGCGTCGCATTCGTCCTTTCACCTCCAGCGCCTTCATCATCACCTCCGACGGCTTCAGCAGGATGTCGCCCAAGTCCACCGTATCGCGGTGGTTGTCGTAAATGGCAATATAGTTCAACTCCTTCGAATAGTAGCCAATCAGCTTTGCCGTAATCTTGCCGGAGGTGTTGGAGTAGAACAGGAAGCGACCTAGCGAATCGGTAGGCAGATGACTGCTGTAATTAATATTTGTGCCGTTGCGGCTGTAAGCTCCAGTGCAAAGTAAGTCAACACCCTGCAACGCCTCCCGCGTCTCTGCATCAACGACGCGACCGCGGATGATCTCAGCCCTTACAGGTAGGGCCACTATCATACTAATCCATAAGGTAAATAACAAAAGAATGTGGTTTCTCATAGAGCTGTGAAGGGTTAGCCAACGGCTTTGATAACATTGGGATGAGGGTTGGTAAAAAGATATTTAGTCGCTTATAATGCCATCACGATATGTTCAAGCGAAACGGTTGGGTCGGTAATTCCAAAGCCTTCTTTCTTCAGTTTCTGCTTTCGATGTTGTACAGCCGAAACAGTAAGGGAATAGATGTTTGCCAGTGCATTATTTGAGAGTTTCAGTCGGGTAAGCATACAAAGTCGGATGTCTTCTTCCGAGAATTTGGGGTAGTCGTGGCGCAGTCGACTGACGAAGCCGTTATCCACGGAGTCCAGTGTAGCCTCTATTTCTCGCCAGTTATGGGTGTCGATAATGATGCGACGATTGTTTCCTCTGTTTTGGCGCAACATTTCCATGATTTCACTCTTGTCCATGATGTGCTCACGCAGTAGAGTAATCATCGTATCCTTCTTTTGCAAACGCTCAGCCAATTGCTCGGCCTCACGCTGGTGTGCTTTTCGTTCTGCTTCTTGGCGTTGCCGCACTTTGATTCGCCAGTTCCAGAAAAGCAGTAATACCATAGCTACGCACAGCGAAAGCAAGGCAATGATGGTCATTAACAGGCGCGATTGTAGCACAGAGGCTTTGCGAACATACCCAGGAGCTAGATAGTTACGACTTTCGATTTCGAAAGTGCGAGCAGCCTCTGTCATATATTTCGAATACAACGTCGTTAGATTAGTTAAGTTTATAGTGGATTTCTTTGCTTTTGCCGTCGCTCTCTTATGTTGGAAATCTTCAAAATATGTTATGCAACCAGTCTCCCCCTTAGAAATCAGAGCTGATGAAGGATTTGAACGCAAAAAGAAATCCAAGGTCGGAGCTTTTTGGACGCTGTCGATGAGCTGAAAGAGCGTATCATAGGGAGGTGAAGTTTGTTGTGTATGTAGAAGCGAAGTTGCATGTTGGATTCTACCAAAGCATTGTGGGTCTAAACACATGAACTGGCCAATTCTTAAATAATAGTATCCATAATCGTTGAAGAGTGTCAACAGATGTTGGGGGAAATCACGGCTTTTGTTATAACATTGCATAGCCTGACAGATAGCCCAGTATGCTTCGCCATACTTACTATTTCCGTGATTCGAAAAACCAACAATATGCTTTGCCCAGCGATGATATGCACGATAGGCTATTCCCCAATCCTCTGCCACTTCGGCAGAGTGGATGGCAAGATGAATAAGTTGGTCGAACTGTGGTTGTAAGTCAGTATCATCATAATAATAACTGAGCGCATAGCAGATGCGACCAAAGAGGCGTACAGCTTCGCGGTTGTCCGACGTTCCACCAAGACTCTTACGATCATAATAATGATAAGCGTGTAGTAGAGTACTATCGTTTAATCGTAATTTCCTTATAGATATTGAACCACGATGGTAATTTATCATATTCTTGGTGATGCGATGGAATTCCCATGATTTGTCTGTAACCTGAAGACAAACAGTTGTATCGCAGAATTGACGTAACCGTTTTTCATCATGTATTAGTGCTTGCGCCAATGCCAAACGAGCGTGGATATCTTCATCGAGGGATGCGATGTTAACCTGTTTTAATAGGGAGACAGCCTTGTAGGGGTTGGTGAGAGCTAGCGACTCGGCTTTTGCAATCACGTATGAAGGGCGATTACTGCAGGACGCCCACAGCAAACTACCTACTACGATAATAGGTAAGAGAAAGAGTCTTCTAAGTTGAGTTTTCCTATTCATGGTTTGCGATTGACCTTATTCGCCGTTGCAAAGTTACGGCAATTCGGTGGTCTTTACAAGGAAAAAGGGTGGAAACCTTTTTTCCAACCCTTTCACCTTGATATTCAGTCTCTTGTTGTTAAAATCACCACCCATTTCCCCATCTTTTGGGGTGGAAAATATGCCTTGAATGCTCGTTTGTTGCCACAATTCTCAAGGCAAAGCATGCAAGAGGGGTACGCAAAGGGGAATTTAATAAGAATTATTTTGCTGTCCCCAAAAGCCGGTATTACCCAGACGTCATTCCGGTTTCACGCTTTACGCTCGAAAATGTTCAAACAAGTTGGGCATTTTACTCACTCAATCAGCATCTTTTTCCCACCTTGAATATACAACCCTCGCTTTGGATTGATAAGTCGCCGTCCGCTGAGATCATACATGGATTTGTCTTTTTACGCGCTCTCAAAAATTTTTTTATGCAAAAATCTACTGAATCTACTGCAATAGGGGTTTAAATGATTGATTGCCACTAACATACAATGCAGTAGATTCGTTTTTCAAATCTACTGCAATCAGCTGATTTTAGGTAAAAACAGAGGGTAGTCACCAACATATCACCTTAAAAAGGTGTCTCTATGTGTTTGTCTTACTAAAGTATATGCAAGAATAATAGTAAGTCTCACCAAGAGCGACTAAGAGCGAGATGGAGTCTCAAAGGTGTTACGGAAAAGTAACATTAATGATACGAGAGAGTAACACAAGTGATACAGGCATAAGATAATAGGCTTTATGCTGGAAGACCGGAGGCCTTAAGCCTGAATGCCTAAGGCTCGGTATTGCCCAGGCGTCATTCCTGTTTCACGCTTAAAGAATTTGGTCAATGAAGCAGGACAGGGGAAAAGGAGGCGTTCGGATATCTGTGCTATGCTCTCATCGCTGTAAGCCAACCAAACCTTAATCTCCTTGACGGTTGTCTGGTTGATCCATTGCATCACAGTGCGGTCGCTCTCTTGCTTGACCAGTGTGCTCAGGTAGTGAGGGGCTATGCAAAGTTTTTCGGCATAGAAGGGAATGTTGCGCTCCTTTGCAGCATGCAGACTAACCAATGAGAGGAAGCGTCGCATCGTTTCATGTTGGCGATTGGTGGGTCGGTTCATCATTGCTTGCCCGTGTTGCCTATCGACGTAGATCAGAAGCGAACGCGTGAGCAAGTTTACGTTATCCTGCGAGAAAGGTTCCTGATGGACCATATCCCACAAGAGCTTGAAATGCTGTTCGACGATGGGCATTGTCACGTCGGTAAGTACCAAACGTATGAAGCTTGGACGCTCTTTTGTTTCGTCTTTATCGTTGAATTTGCTGAGTCGACTGTCATAGCAGAAGGCGTCGAACTCAAAGTCCTCCGAATGCTCTTTCTTTTCCACCAGCGTGTCGGCATAGAACACGACGAGGTCGCCTGCACGGAAAACGTAGTCGACCAAGTTGAAGGAATAGCTTGCCCAACCGCGTTTTACCCATACAAAACGATTCTCTTGCAGACGATAAGGTTGAGTGGAGAAAAGGAACTCGCGATGCCGAATGTCGAAATTATGTAACATCCAGAACCAGTCGTGCAGGAAAATCTCGCCTTGCCCCTTCCAGTTCTCGGTGTTACTGAATAGTTCGAGTGATATGGTGTCGACTAACATGGGAGCAAATGTAATACTTTCTTACAAATTGGCAATAAAAAATACAAAAATGTTAACGCACGCGTGCGAAATAACCTCTAATTTTGCACGCAATTACTTATTTATCTTTACTTTATGAAGAAAAAGACGCTTTTCATTGCTATTTTTATGCTTAGTTCTGTGGCCACTTTTGCAGGTGGTCTGATGACTAACACCAACTATCACATTGCCTTCGACCGCATGATGGCACGTGGTGCTTCGTTTGACATTGATGCTGCTTACAGCAACCCTGCAGGTCTGGCTTGGGGACACGAAGGATGGCAATTGTCATTCAACGTGCAGAAGCCTTTCCAGTATCGTAATATTGAAGCCACACTGGCACAACCTTATGCAACGGCTCTTGGTTTTGAGCAACATAAGTTCAAGGGCAAGGCTACGGCCAATCCTTTCGTGCCTGCCCTGTTTGGTTCATACAAGCACGATAAATGGGCTGTCAGCCTGATGGCTGGCATCGTTGGAAGTGGTGGCAAGGTTACTTATGAGGACGGTATTCCTATGTTGGTAGTACCCATTCGGGCCCAACTGGCTGCAAGTGGTCTCACACCTAATTATTACAACCTCGATGCCTATATGCAAGGCAAGCAGTACATCTATGGCGTGCAGGCTGCTTTCACCTATCGCTTCAACGACCATTGGTCGGCAGCAGCAGGGCTTCGTGGAAACATTTATAGCGGCTTCAGTCGCGGCCATATCGTTGCAAAGGTTAATCCCTTGGTTATGATGGCAACAGGCTTGCCTGAAGAAGCTGTGAACATGCAACTCGATGTGGATCAAAAGGGATTTGGCATCTGTCCGATTCTCAGCGTTAACTATAAGCTCGACCGTTTGGTAGTGACAGGCCGCTATGAGTTCCGTTCAAAGTTGAACATCCCCAATGAGACCAATGCACTTAGCATAGCGAAAGCAGGACAGGGCAACACTGACATCAAGGCTATGGCTGAGGCTTATGGCAATGAGGCAACAATAGCGGCTCTGACTCCCGTTCTTGGACCTGAAATGACCAATGCCATTGGAGCCTATCTGCCCAAGGCAAAGACTCGTTACGACATGCCTGCATTGCTTTCAGTTGCTGTCGGGTATGAGTTCATCCCCGAAAAGTTCCGTGGGACATTGGAATATCACTGGTTCGACGACAAACATGCAAAGATGGCAGGTGAGCGTCAGGAAGCCTTGAAGCACGGCACTCAGGAAATCCTCGTTGGACTTGAGTACGACATCAACAAGGTAGTTACTGTTTCGGCAGGTGCTCAGCGCACGGACTATGGGCTGTCTGATGACTATCAGACCAACACCTCGTTTGCCTGCGACAGTTACTCTGTGGGTTTTGGTGCCGCATTTAATGTCACCGATCACCTTCGCGTCAATGCAGGTTATTTCTGCTCTATCTACAAGGACTACAACCGCAATATCAGTTACAGTACTATCCCTGTTGCAGAGACCTACTCGCGCACCAATCACGTCTTTGGTTTGGGCTTTGACTACAAGTTCTAAGGCGTTTTAACTTATTTTATACAAATCTTCGCTTGTGCGTTGATTCTTTATTCGTACCTTCGCAGCGTTATCGCATAAACTTTTAGATACAATGAAGAATCAACGCATCTTTTTATTCGTAGCACTTGCTGCTATTGTTTCCTTATGGGGATGCAAGGACATTCCCACGAACACAACTCAATGTAACCTTGTCGAAATTGCCGACGGCGAGGGTAATGATAGCGCTCACATCAAGTTCGTCCTTCCTTGGTATGGCGACAAACGCGTGAACGAGGCCATCGTTGAACAACTCAATGAGTCGTTTGGCGGAGGCTATGAAGGCTCGTATAGCGATGTCGATTCCATGGGTCGCTATTATCTGGCGTACTACATGCAAGAGATGAAGAGAGACCGTTCCGAGATAGAGAACGAGATGCCTTACGAGCGCAGCCTCTCGGCCATCCTTTCTGAAGAGACAGATGACTATGTGACCATCGACGTCCAAGAGTATCAATATACGGGTGGTGCTCATGGTGGCACTACTTCCTATGGACTCACCTTCCGCAAGTCCGATGGCCGGCAGATGGGAAAGAATATCCTGAACAATCTCGTAGGCGATGACGAATGGAATGATATGGTGAAGCAACAGCTGATGGAATACTTCGATGTGAAGACAGAAGAAGAGTTGCACGACAACCTGCAACTGTCTCCTGACTACTTCCCCTTCATCCCCCTGCCTCAGACCGAGCCTTGCCTTACCGAGAAAGGCCTTGTCTTCACCTATCAGCAATACGAGATAGCCTGCTACGCCGCGGGTATGCCAGGCTTTGTCATTCCGTACGACAAACTGAAGAAATACCTCAACCGCACCGGCAAACAATTATTGGAAAAGTATTATTCGTTTAACTCATAAAGAATACAACAATGAAAGCATTGAAAGAACACAGCACACTCTTGTCGGCCGTCGTTGTCGCTTTGGGTTTATGTTTCCTTGGATGCAGCATCAAGAGCGGTATCGTTCGCTTCAAGACGCTTGATCGCCACATCACAGTCAAGGGTCTGTCGGAGCGCGAAGTTCCTGCCAACAAGGTTACTTGGCCTCTCATGTACAAGGAACTGGGCAATGACCCATCGGCCATGTATGAGCTCATCGAGCAGAAGAATCAGAAGGTAGTGGCTTTCCTCAAAGCCGCTGGACTGAAGGACACAGAGATTAGCGTCAATTCGCCTACTATCCGCGACCGCCAAGCCGATAATTATGGCAACGAAATCATGAAATACCGTTATAAGGCTTCGTGCGTTATCACGGTCACCTCTACAGATGTCGATAAGGTTCGTAATCTTATGAACCGCCAGTCGGAATTGATGAAGCAAGGCATTGCACTTATTGCCGAAGAGTATGGCGACCAGAATGTTAGCTACGAATACACCGGCCTGAACGAGATTAAGCCTGAGATGGTGCAGGAAGCCATGAAGAATGCCCTCACCACAGCCGAGCAGTTTGCTCAAGATGCACATGCAAAGCTTGACGGCGTCATCAATGCCCAGCAGGGACAGTTCAGTATCGAAGACCGTGACGCAAATACGCCTTACATCAAGAAGGTGCGCGTTGTGAACACGGTTACGTATGCCATCAAGTAAGGATGGAATGAGGCAAGACATTGCTATCTTCACGCTTACTTCGCAGTTGCACGACGAACAGGCTGTTGCTGCATCTACGCGTGAGTTCTTGGATTCCTTGGGAATCGAGTTTGAAATGAAAGGTGCCGACTATGCCGAATACGGACAGTCGCCCCTTTCATTAATATATGTGCGCACGGGTGGGACAGAAGGCATCTTCCGTCAACTCCTTCCTCTGTTGCGAAGGAGTGCCCAACCCTTCCGCCTGCTTACCTCAGGCACCAGCAATTCACTGGCGGCTTCGATGGAGATACTCTCTTATCTGCGTCAGCAAGGAATGCCGGGCGAGATACTGCATGGTTCGGTTCAGTACATCCGTCATCGTGTCGAGGTGCTTCGTCGGGTTGAGTTGGCTCGTCGTCAGCTGAAGGGCTGTCGGTTGGGTATCATAGGCGAACCGTCCGACTGGCTTATTTCCAGTTGTGCCGATCGCGAGGCCGTGCTTCAGCGATTGGGCATTGAGTTGGTGGACATTCCTATGTCTGCGCTTCAAAGTCGACTGAGTAAAATCAAGCCAGTCGAGGATGTCTCGTCATTCGACTGCAAGGATTGTCCTTCGTCAGTACAGACTTCTCTGCCTGATGCCGAACGCATTTATCAGGCTCTTCGCCAGTTGGTTGACGACTATAAACTGAAAGGCTTCACACTGCGCTGTTTCGACCTGCTTACAACTATTCATAACACGGGTTGTATGGCTTTGGCTCGACTGAACAGCGAAGGCTTCGTGGCAGGTTGCGAAGGCGATGTTCCCGCCATACTTTCCATGATGGTGGTGCGCTCGCTATTAGGTGTGTCGGGTTTCCAGGCTAATCCCGCTCGCATCGATCCCGAGACGGGTGAGATGACGCTGGCTCATTGCACCATTCCCTTCGATATGGTGGAGCGTTATGAGCTGGACACCCACTTCGAATCGGGTATAGGTGTGGGCATTCGCGGATACATGTCCTTGGGACCAGTGACTTTGTTCAAGGTTTCTGGTGATTTGTCTCGCCACTTCATAGCCGAAGGCGAACTGGTTCGCAATGAATCGCGTCCCAATCTTTGCCGCACGCAACAGGTCATCCAACTCCATGATGCCTCGCAGGCGCGCTATTTCCTGACCAACCCCATTGGCAATCATCACATCGTAGTGCCTGGGCATGTGGCCGAACTCCTGCAAGGGCTTATGGGTGATTGAACGAAGGTTCGATTCTGGGAAGGCTTAGGCTCGAGCACAATTGAATATAGGCTCGAACACAATTTAATATAGGCTCGAGTACGAATGAATATAGGTTCGAGGCGCCTCGAACCTATGTTCGTTTTTATGCGAGTCTAGATTCGGAATCTCAGTTGCAAGGACAAGTCCTGTTTCCAAGGGCTATCGATGAGCTGCATACCCGAACCCTGACTTTCGCGGTCGGTATATCGGGTTATCGAATACAAGAGTTCTGCCGTCAGTCGTTGCTTCCAGAAGGTGTAGTGTGCGCTTGTCGCGAGGCGGAAGCCCTTGCCGTAATACATGGGGAATCGGAACATGTTGGTGGGAAGAGGCTCGTACTGGAACAGTCGTGTGTTATAGTTCGGGCTATTGAAATAGGTTAGCAAGGCTGTCAAACCTCCGTCCTTCTTCTTGAACCTCAGTCTCTGACTCACAGCCCACCCTACCCCGCTGTTATCGACGCTATGCATGAGCAACGTCGATTGCAGGCGCAGGTACTTGCCTTGCATGCGGGTGTATTGCAAGCGAAGTCGATTGTGCACTCTCATCTGGTCGCTTTCCTCCTTCCGTTTCAGTTGATAGCGCACGCCAATCGTGTTGTTCCGCTTTATTTGATACTCGACCTGTGTCATCAGTTCCTGCCCTTGACTGCTGTGGGTCATGCTATAGCGAGGCCAGGGATTATAGAAAAAGTCGATGTAAGCCACCACATTCAGTCGTCCCATCGGAGTCGCGTCCAGTCGAAGCATTCCGCCACTTTCGTTTTGCACGCGGCTGTTCTCGCTCAGGGCTGAGGCATAGAACGAATAATACTTATAGGAATAGAAGCGATGAGAGGCCGTCAGCATGTACTTGTCCGTTATTTTCCACGAGGCTCGATGCAGGGTCGCCCAACCTCCCTTCTCCGTGCTGTAAGCCGTCTCTCCTGACACCTTGAACCACACGTGGGAATAGCCGTAGTTTGCACCTACGACTCCGAAGTCTCGTCCACTGGGATAGTAGCGACGATACACAGCATCGCCAGGCGATAAATCCCGATGAAATCGTTGGAAATAACCCGTTAGGCCTGCGTGGAACCCACGATTCTTCCACGTCAGATTTCCTCCCGCCATCGTGCTTTTCAGGTTGTGTTTCTTGTCGAGTTCGCTATTGGTCCTATGCAATCCATTGGTCAGCAGTGTGCTAACGGTTCCGTCATCGCGCAGGGTGGCATCGAGACGACGATAGGACAACCATACAGAACCGTTGAAATGCTTTCCTCCCAACGTGGTTGCCACGCCTCGGAAGTAGTTGTATTCGTCCATTCCTCGCTTTGCACGTATGCCTTGGGTGGGTTGCATCATACCGCTCTTGCCTGTGGAAAAGCCGCTGTTCACCACCAGTCCCTCACCAAATCCCAGTCGGAAATCGCCAAAGTTGAGCGTACGCAAGATGCCGATGTCATGCAGACTTAGGTATCCGCCATAGTGGTCCCAACCTTTGTTGCCACGAAACGGTTCGCCTTGGTCCTTCTCTGCCGATAGTCCTGCTTCCAGATGCTTACTGCTTGTCAGCCGATAACGCAGGTTGTGGTAGAGTGTACTTCCTTTGTAACCTCCTTTGTCTGTAGGATAGGAATAGCCTAAACGATAATAGAAAGGTATGTCAACTCTTGTACTCAGTTCGTGACGACTATGCTTGAGCATCGATTTCAGGCTTAGCGTGTCCTTCTTGTCATAAGGCCAAACGTCGGCAGATACAAATAGAGAAAGAAAGCGACGAGTACGTAAATCTATCGATGAAATGGCCATTAATTCGCCTAACGACCGCATGCCTCCATGCAGAAATATGTATGTGTGTATCTCCTCAATCTGCTCATCGTCTAAGAACGGGAGTTGTTGCAACTGTTCGCGAGTGGCTGTGTTGATATCCATTGGGTGTGCCGCCAACTGAGCCAGTTCTTCCATGTGTTGCGACCAGTTTTCATCTTCGGCATATTGGTCGTCTGCCATATCCTCAACAAAGTCTTGCCAGGTGTAAGGCGTTTGGGCACAAAAAAACTGACCTTGCATCAGGAGGATGCAGGCCAGTATGTATTTTTTATGCCATTTCATCGGTATTTTCTTAGAATACGGGTTCTCCGACGCAGGCACTGGGTTCTTGGATGTGCAGAAGCGAACAGATGGTGGGGGCAATGTCGGTTATATGCACCGTGTGATTGCTTTCGGCTTGTGGCACACCATTGCCCAGAAAGATCATGGGAATATGCACGTCGTCGGGTCCCCAAAGCATGTGGCTTGCACCTTTTAGGTTGTCTGTGCCATAGCGGAAGGCTTCCATTACACCGCCCTTAGGAACGATCTGTATCTGACCAGTTCTTCCTGGATAAAAGCCGTTCTGCGTCATCGTTCGAATGGGTTCGGGGATGTTGTCGGGCATACGTTCTACGTCGAAGGCAAAATGCACGAAGTCCTGCGTACGCAGGTAGTTGACAACGAGGTCGACAATATCATTCCGATTAAGTCCTTTTTCTTGCATCAACGGTTCGTTGAGCATCACCTTGAAACTGCTGATTCCCATTACCACCCTGTCTGCGACTCCTGTCTTGTCAGTAATCATCTGGTTGAGGTCTTTCACTAATTGCGTCGATTCCCAAACCTCGGCCGGAATCTTGTTGTCCATGCGCCACTGCAGGTTGTGACTGCCTGCGTGGTCGGCAGTAAGGAAGGCTGTCCACTTTCCCTCGCCTACACGTTCGTCGAGGAACTTAAAGAATCGGTCCAGGTCGCGGTCAAGCCATAGGTAAGCATCCTCTACTAATGACGAGTTACAACCTACGCGGTGAGCGATGGCATCGGTGGAGGAGACGCTCACGCACAACATATCGGTAAACTCGTCCTTCCCGAGTTCTTCGCCAACAACGGCGGCCTGTGCCATATCGAAGGTAAGTGTGGCACCCCAGGGGCTTACGCGTACTTCATCGCCAACCTTTATCTCTATCCGTTCGTCCAAAGGATGGCTCTGCACGTAAGTGTCTTTCGGATACATCATCTTATTCGGCCAGTCGCGTTTCATATATTCTTTGCCCAGTTCGCGCTTATTGAAGTCCACCACCCATTTGGGCAACTCTTTCATGTAATACGAGCTTGTGATGAATTGGTCATTAGGGGAACTGTCGAGCCAATAGGCAGCGTTGGCCGAGTGGCCTGCAGGCAGGATGGCGGCACGGTCCTTGATGGCAATGCCGATAACCTTCGAACGGAAGTTGGTGGACATACGCAGTTCGTCGCCCATAGTCGTTGCCATCATCAAGTGAGGCGAACGCTTGCCGGCATCGGTTGTGCTTCCCACCGTCTGCATGCTTGCGTCGTAGGGGGCAGATGTACTTTTCCCGTTGACGTGGAAACTATTGTTCACAATGCCGTGAAGGGCAGGCACACTGCCTGTATAGACTGATGTATGACCCACTGCCGTTACGGCTGGGATGTAGTTAATCATGCAACGGGTGCAGTTGTACCCTTCGTCCATCATCCTTCGGAATCCGCCTTCGCAATAGCGGTCCTTATAACGTTCGAGATAGTCCCATCGCATCTGGTCGATGACGATTCCTACCACCAACTTTGGTTTCGTCTCACAATGGACGGTTGACAATGGACAATTGACAATGAAAATCGCGATTAATGCCAGTAGTTTTTTCATGTTTCCGCTTTAATAAGATTATTGCAAAGTTAGTGAATTCTTTTCATTCCCCAACTAAAATGTGGCAAAAGATTGGTCGAACATCGGTTTTCTGGTCGAAAGCCTTAAGCCTTATTGAAAAAGGCCTAGGCCTTATGGCGGAAACCCTTAGGCCTTATTCCGGAAGCCCTTAGGCGTTATTTCGGAAGGCCTAAGGCTTATGGACGGAAGGTATAGGTTCGATGGGAAGCGAATGGTTACCCTTTCACGATGCGCTTAATATCGTTGAGTTTGTTGAGGGCTTCCAGGGGGGTGAGGCTATTAATGTCGAGACCCAGGATTTCGTCGCGTACCTGAGCGAGGACGGGATCATCAAGTTGGAAGAAACTCAGTTGCACGTTGTCTTCCTTCTTTGTCAGTTGTATGCTACCCCCTACTTCGCTGTTCTTCGTGGCTTCGAGTTGTTTCAGGACTTGGTCGGCTCGCTTCACGATGCTCGAGGGCATACCTGCCAGTTTGGCTACGTGTATACCGAAGGAGTGTTCCGAACCACCGCGTTCGAGCTTGCGAAGGAAGATGACTTTGCCGTCAATCTCGCGCACACTGACATTGAAGTTCTTGATGCGCGAATAGCTTTGTTGCATTTCGTTCAGTTCGTGATAGTGGGTGGCAAAGAGTGTGCGAGCCTTTGCACGGTTGTTCTCATGGATGTATTCGACGATGGCCCAAGCGATGGAAATGCCGTCGTAGGTCGATGTGCCTCTGCCCAGTTCGTCGAAGATAACCAATGAGCGTGGCGACAGATTATTGAGTATGTTCGATGCTTCGCTCATCTCCACCATAAAGGTACTCTCACCCATCGAGATGTTGTCGCTTGCTCCAACGCGAGTGAATATCTTGTCCACCATGCCTATGCGAACTCGTTCGGCAGGGACAAAGCAACCGATCTGTGCCATTAGGGTGATGAGTGCCGTCTGCCTGAGCAAGGCACTCTTACCTGCCATATTAGGACCTGTGATGATGATGATTTGCTGTGTCTCGTTGTCGATATAGACATCGTTGGGGATGTAGCGCTCGCCTACGGGCATTTGCGTCTCGATGACGGGATGACGACCTTGGCGGATGTCTATCACAAAGGAATCGTCAACGACAGGACGGATGTAATTGTGCTCGCGAGCGGCCATAGCAAAGGAGAGCAGGCAGTCGAGACGTGCGATGAGGTTGGCATTGATTTGAATCTGGGGAGTATATTCGGCAAGTGCCACCACAAGCTCGTTGAACAGGCGTGTCTCCAAGGCCAGAATCTTGTCTTCCGCACCAAGGATCTTCTCCTCGTATTCTTTCAATTCTTGCGTAATATAGCGTTCTGCCTGGGCTAAGGTTTGCTTCCTCACCCACTCCTGAGGCACTTTGTCCTTGAACGTGTTTCTGACCTCCAGGTAATAGCCGAACACGTTGTTGTAACCAATTTTCAGACTGCTGATGCCCGTTCTTTCGGCCTCGTTTTGTTGCAATTGCAGGAGGTAGTTCTTACCGCCATAAGCAATCTGGCGCAGTTCGTCGAGTTCCTCGTTCACACCATTGGCAATCACATTGCCCTTGTTCACTAGCAAGGGAGGATCGGGTTGGATTTCACGGGCTATGCGTTCGCGAACACTTACACAAGGACTCAGCTGTTCGCCAATCTGGCGGATGGTCTCGTCGTCGGCTTCTTCGCAGGCCATCTTGATTTGTTCCACTGCCTGCAGGGCAATCCTCAGTTGAACCACGTCACGAGGCGAGACTCGTCCCGTGCTTACCTTCGAGATGATGCGTTCGAGATCGTTAATGGGATGCAGATTTTCTTCGATGAAATCGCGGAAATCTGGCTCGCGGAAGTAATAGTCGACCACATCCAGTCGCTTCTCGATAAGGCGCATGTCCTTTAGTGGGAATGTTATCCATCGACGAAGCATGCGGGCTCCCATGGGCGTAATCGTGTAGTCGATGACGTCACAGAGCGACTTGCCTTCTTCGTTCATCGAACCCAGCAGTTCCAACGAACGCATGGTGAACTTGTCGAGGCGCACATAGCGTTCTTCCTCGATTCGTCGCAGCGAGGTAATATGCTTAATCTGAATGTGTTGGGTAATCTCGAGGTATTGAAGAATGGCTCCACTGGCCACGATTCCGCTCTTCAAGTGCTCTACGCCAAAGCCTTTCAGGTTCTTAACCTCGAAGTGCTTCTTGAGTTTATTCGTTGCAAACTGCTCGGTGAATACCCAGTCGTCCATTTCATAGACACAGTGACGCGTGCCAAACGACCCTTCGAATTGTGCCCGACGCCCGCGTTCGAAAAGCACTTCCTTGGGTACGAAGTTGTCTATCAACTTATCGACGTATTCAGGTGTTCCTTCTGCACAGAGGAATTCGCCCGTGCTGATGTCGAGGAAAGCAACTCCGCAGGTGGCTTTACCAAAGTGCACAGCACAGAGGAAATTGTTCTCCTTGTAGTTGAGCACGTTGTCACTCATCGCCACACCTGGGGTCACGAGTTCCGTAATGCCCCTCTTCACCAACTTCTTTGTTAGTTTGGGGTCTTCCAGTTGGTCGCAAATGGCCACCCTCCTACCCGCTCTGATGAGTTTGGGCAAATAGGTGTCAAGGGCATGATGAGGGAATCCCGCCATCTCTGTCGGATTCTCACCTCCGTTGTTCCTCTTTGTGAGTGTTATTCCCAGTATGGCCGATGCCTCGACGGCATCCTGACAGTAGGTCTCGTAAAAGTCTCCGCAACGAAACAGCAATATGGCATCGGGGTGCTTCGCCTTTAGGTCGAAGAACTGCTTCATCATCGGTGTTAAACCTTCGGTCTTGGCCATAATGGTATTGGTGTTTTGTTTGTTTATTGGGTTAGGATGAATTTGTTTTACCACATGGCAGCACATGCCTTTCGGATATTTTTCATGCGCTCTATAAGAGCGGGCTTTTGTTGTGCAATGGCCATATTGTAGCGATTCTGCATATTAATTAGTAACATAGGATTGATACCCAATGCCGCCTCAACCATAAGTGCAAAGTCGGATGAAACTGGACGTTTTCCGTTCAGAATCTCATTTAATTGTGTGTAAGGAACAGACAACAACTCGGCAAATTTCTTTTGCGAAATGCCCCTGCTTTCTATCTCTTCTTTCAATACATCGCCAGGATGCGTTGGTATTCTTGTATTCATAGTGGTTATTGATAGTGATTTGTAATATCGGTTATTAGGCAAATGGTAAATATTTCCTCCCTCCCTTTCGTAGTTATCTTAAATTCTAGTCTATAGTGATAATCGATGCGAATAGAATAGTAGTTATTTTCTAATGCCTCAAAGTTAAGTGAGTTAAAGACAAACAAGTCTTCCAATCGAGTAGCAGCCATTAGCGTATCTATTCGCTTTTGGTATTTATTCACTACTTGGGGCTGAAAGCGATATTTCTTATTCTTGCATTTCCCCTTTTCGTAAAGTTCTTTTAAGTACTCCTTTTCGTATTCTATTATCATTCGATATTCTTATTCTCGGCACAAAGATAAGACATTATTTCAATATTCACAAATTTAGTGAATAATTTTATATTATAGCAAGCCAACATGATGACCTCTGTGCGAAATGTCAAATGCAATGTCAATGCCTTGTTGTTTCATTGGCTGTATTCATCAAATGTTTGGCAATTCTCAAAAGAAAGTAGTAGCTTTAAATAGTATTCTAAGGTTCTCTTGTTGGCTTCACCTTCCTCATTCGCGACTTGGCCAAACAAACAAGTTTGATGGCTCTCGCTGCTCTTTCGGTTCGAAAAAGCTTAAATAATTTGACCTTCGGTCTTATTTCATCGCGACTCTGCATAGATTATGCAAGCATATCTCTGCATTCTTTCTCCATTTTATTGCGAAAGCGTACTAAAGAAACGATTACACTGCTCCAAAATTTGGCTTTTTACTAATATAACCGTATCTTTACAAGGCAAAAGAGAGAAATGAGTATGAACGACGTACGTATTATTGCCATGAGGCAAACGGTTTATGACGACCTGATGGAGCGCTTCGAGAACCCGATAGAGCATACATGTGATGTAACAATAGGGCAAGAGTGGATTTCCGTAGGCGGACGAATGCCAGAAGACTTTTGTCCGTCGGCATGGGAGGTTATGCGTCCTTACGTGGAGTCGCTGGCTCGCGGCGAGGGGAACTTTTTCGATGGGTGGATGCAAAACCCCATGAGTGCCATGATTAGCTGTAACGATGGTTTTCGACCAGTTAGCTTTTACTTGGAAGTAATAACCAATTCATAATTCACAATTCACAATTCATAATTCAAACATTTTATTGTTTATGAAAAAGACATTATTATCGTTGGTCTTAGGGCGAACGCTTTACATAGGTTTCTTCCGTACTGGCGGTTGGTCATAATAATCTTCATAGAGAGTCTTAGAGTGGTGCGATGATTTCGCACCACTTTTTTATGCCATTAAGAATATTTAACCCCTACAACCGACATATTTTTGCCTCTGCTACGTATATAATAATAAAGAAGAACAAATAATCAACAAAACGAATATGAATAAAACCATCATCACCATCCTGCTCGCCCTCGTTACTGTAGCTGGACAAGCACAGCGGAATCAGGTATGTTATAGGCTAGAAGGAACGATAGGTGATTCGACATTGAACACAAAATTGTTGCTCTATCAAGAAATATCGCCCATGCGAATGGTGAACGCTGTTATAGATACCGTTGAAGTTGTGCGTGGAAAAATAATACCAAGGGATGGAACACTCGATGAGGCTGGTAGTTTCCATCTGGAATCAATCACAAAGGATGATGAAAAGCCAGACATTATCTCACCAGAATTCATCATAGAGGAAGGAAAGATATTCATCCACTTTAATCAGAAAGCGGAAGAGTATAAAGCACCGGAAACACCGCTTAATAAAGCTTTCGGAGACTTCGTAAACGCATACTATCCTTTGCTGCATGGAGATTCTGTCAGGCAACAGCGCCTTGATAGCCTGATGCAAAGCGAACTTAAGCGCCATTACGATGATGTATTGGGAATGCAGGCTTTGGCAATGGCCTTTGCTCATGTGAAACCTGAGACAATGGCTTCGTGGCTTGAACTGATGAGTCCGCGCATCAAGGCTGGAGAAGCCTGGAACGAGATGAAACTGGCGCTTAGTGCTATGGGTGTTGAAATGGAATCGCAGGAACAATTCTTCAGCCCAACTGTTGGCGAGAAGTTCGTTGATTTCTCTGTTGAATACGAAGGCAAGACCACGCGTCTCAGCGATTATGTGGGAAGAGGTCGGTATGTGCTTGTAGACTTCTGGGCTTCATGGTGTGGTCCCTGCCGAATGGAAATTCCCAACATCATTGCCGCTTACAATAAGTACAAGGACCGAGGTCTTCAGGTCATCGGAATTGCTGCTTGGGACAAACCGGATAATTCATTACAAGCAATCAAAGAAGACGGCGTCCCCTATCCTCAGATTCTCAACACGCAGGATATAGCCACCAAAGCATACAACCTCCGAGGTATCCCCCACATCATTCTCTTTTCCCCAGACGGCACCATCCTTGCCCGCGGCTTGCGCGGGAAGGACATAGAGAAGAAACTCTCAGAAGTCTTTGGCGAATAGCGTTAGAATCGTGTAGATTTAAGCCTTCTTTACATCGACCTTACTACTCCGCCACATGCACCAGAGGCCGAGGAGGACGAAGGGAACGCTGAGGAGTTGGCCCATGTTGAAAAGCATTCCGTTCTCGAAGTCGACCTGATTCTCCTTGGTGTATTCAATGAAAATGCGGGCAGTGAAGATGAGGAAGAGGCAAAGGCCGAAGAAGAATCCTGTACCCACCTTCTTGGGATAATGGCGATAGAACCACCAATGAACGACGAAGAAGAGAGCATAGCACAGGGCTTCGTAAAGCTGTCCGGGATGTCGCGGGATTAAGTCCACACGTTCGAAGATAAAAGCCCAAGGCACATCGGTCGGGCGTCCGATAATCTCTGAATTCATAAGGTTACCCATACGGATGGCACAAGCACAGATGGGGGTTACGATGGCAATGTTGTCGAGCACCATCAGCAACTTGAGACCAGTCTTGCGGACAAAGAGCCACAGGGCAATCATCAGGCCAAGTGTGCCTCCATGACTTGCTAGTCCTTCGTAGCCCGTATAATGCCACGAACCCATAGCATCCTGCTTCATCGGGAGTACAATCTCCAGCGGATGACTTAGGAAATAGCTGGGCTCGTAAAAGAGGCAGTGACCCAATCGTGCTCCAATAAGTATGCCAAAGAAGCAATAGAACACCAGAGGGTCGAACTTCTCTTCGGGTATGCGCTGTTCCTTATATAGCTTATGCTCAAGCAGGTAGACGGAGATAAGTCCGATGGCCCAGCACAACGAATACCAACGTATGCCGAACGAACCAATATGGAACAAGAAGATGTCGGGGTTCCAGTTTATGAAGAGAAGCCCCTCTCCAACTACCCCGAGGGGGAGAGACATTAATAATGATGTAGTCATTGCTCGTGTTTTATTGTAGGAAAGGCCTTTAGACATTAAAGCGGAAGTGCATAATATCACCGTCCTGCACTTCATATTCCTTGCCTTCTACCCCCATCTTACCAGCTTCACGAACAGCGGCCTCGCTTCCATATTTGATATAGTCGTCATACTTGATGACCTCGGCTCGAATGAAGCCCTTCTCAAAATCAGTATGAATGACACCAGCACACTGTGGAGCTTTCCATCCGCGACGGAAAGTCCAGGCCTTAACCTCCATCTCGCCAGCGGTGATGAACGTCTGCAGGTTCAGCAAGGAATAAATGGCTTTGATGAGGCGATTGCAACCGCTCTCCGTCAGACCCATGTCCTCGAGGAACATCTGCTTCTCTTCGTAGGTCTCCAGTTCGGCTATATCGGCCTCTGTTTGTGCCGAGATAATGAGCATTTGTGCATCCTCGTCTTTGATGGCTTCGGCCACAGCCCGAGTGTATTCGTTGCCGTCCTTAGCACTTTGGTCATCGACGTTGCAGACATAGAGCACAGGTTTCGTGGTCAGGAGGAAGAGATTCTTGGCAGCAGCCTGTTCGTCTTCTGTCTCAAACGTAACGGTGCGAGCACTTTTTCCCTGCAGGAGGGCAGCCTTGTAGGCTTCCAGTACGCCAAGTTCTATCTTTGCTTGTTTGTCGCCGCCTACGCGTGCCTGCTTCTCCACCTTCTGCATGCGGCTTTCCACAGTCTCAAGGTCTTTCAACTGCAGTTCCATGTCGATGATTTCCTTGTCGCGAACGGGATTGACCGAACCATCGACGTGCACGATGTTTGCATTGTCGAAGCAACGCAGGACATGGATGATGGCGTCGCATTCACGGATGTTGGCCAGGAACTGATTGCCCAATCCCTCACCCTTGCTTGCACCCTTCACGAGTCCGGCAATGTCAACAATATCGCACACAGCGGGAACAATACGACCAGGATGAACAAGTTCGGCTAGCTTGGTTAGACGTTCGTCAGGAACGGAGACTTGCCCCATCTGGGCATCGATTGTGCAAAAGGGAAAGTTTGCTGCCTGTGCCTTAGCACTCGACAAACAGTTAAAGAGAGTGGATTTGCCAACGTTGGGCAGTCCTACTATACCGGCTTTCAGTGACATATTGGAAATTTACGATTCTTGATTTATTGTTTAGAGCGTACAAAGGTACGAATAAGCGAGCGAAAAAGCAAGTCCTTGCCAATTTAATTTAGACTTAGGTTCGAGGCGCATAAGGCCTGCGTTCGAGTGCCATCGAGCCTAAGCTCTATTGAAGGGGAATGGGAGCCTGAGCGACGAAGAGGGTAAGAATGTAAGAAAATAAGCACAAACAGTTGATAGGGTTCCATTCAACCCTAATCCCTAAATATTAATTCCGTTGGTCTGCTTTACCTCACTCATTACGAAGGTGCTTTCCAGTGAGGCGAGGCTCTCGATAGTCCCTAACTTGTTGAGCAGGAATTGCTGATACTCGTGCATGTCGGCGGCACGTATCTTAAGCAGGTAGTCGTAGTTGCCTGAAATATTGTAGCACTCGCTGACTTCGGGAAGATGTTGGATGCGACGCGTAAAATCATCGGCAATCTCACTGTTTATCTGTTTCAGTTTTACTTTGCAGAAGACAAGTAGTCCTCGATTTAGTTTGTCGGGGTCAAGCACAGCCACATACTTCTTGATATAGCCTTGCCGCTCCAGTCGCTTTAGGCGTTCAAAGACGGGTGTGGGAGTAAGATGAACAGCGTCAGCAAGTTCCTTTGTCGTCAGTTTTGCGTTGCGTTGAAGTGTCCTAAGTATCTGTAAATCAGTCTTATCTAATGCATCCATAGAATAATATTCTTTTAAAGGGTGGTTTTATTAATCGTTTTGGAATAAATGCAATATCAACGGCGCAAAGATAGGTATATATTCCGAATATTCAAAATGATTTGGAACATAATTCTAAAAGTGCGTAACTTTGCAGCGTCAAACGAACAATAATATTCAAAAATAATATAATCAAAATTCAAAGACTATGGCACAGAAAAGAAACTATCGATTCGAGACACTACAATTACATGTAGGACAAGAACAAGCCGATCCCGCAACAGACGCACGTGCGGTTCCTATTTATCAGACCACCAGTTATGTATTCCGTAACTCACAGCATGCAGCCGATCGCTTTGGCTTGCGTGATGCTGGTAACATCTATGGTCGACTCACCAACTCCACGCAAGGGGTATTCGAAGACCGTGTGGCTGCTCTTGAGGGAGGTGTTGCGGGACTGGCTGTGGCCTCTGGTGCTGCTGCTGTCACTTACTCCCTGCAGAACATTGCGCAAGCGGGCGATCACATTGTGGCAGCTGATAATCTGTATGGTGGTTCATACAACTTGATTACTCACACTCTGCGTACACAGGGAATCGAGAACACGATTGTCAACGTCAACAATCTTGTAGCTCTGGAGGCGGCCATACGCCCTAACACAAAAGTTATCTATGCCGAGACGTTTGGTAATCCTAATTCAGATGTCCTCGATATCGAAGGCGTGGCCGAAGTGGCTCATCGCCATAATATTCCGCTTATCGTGGATAATACCTTTGGTACGCCCTTCCTGATTCGTCCGTTGGAGCATGGAGCCGATGTTGTCGTTCATTCCGCCACGAAGTTCCTGGGTGGTCACGGGAGTTCATTGGGTGGTGTGATAGTTGACGGAGGCAAGTTCGACTGGAAAGCTAATGCCGACAAGTTCCCCACACTGGCCAAACCCGATCCCTCGTATCATGGTGCAGTGTTTGCCGATGTTGCTGGTCAGGCGGCTTTTGTAACTCGCATTCGTGCCGTCATCCTGCGCGATACGGGTGCCGCTATTTCGCCCTTCAATGCGTGGATTCTATTGCAGGGCCTCGAGACATTAAGTCTACGTGTAGAACGACACGTTCAAAACGCCTTACGGGTTGTGGCTTTCCTTGCCGGACATCCTAAAGTGGCAAAGGTGAACCATCCAGCATTGGAAGACCATCCTGACCATCAATTATATAATAAGTATTTCCCCAATGGTGGCGGAAGTATCTTTACCTTCGAGATAAAAGGAGGTTTGGAAGAGGCTTGGCGTTTCATTGATCGCCTGCAAATCTTCTCTCTCTTGGCTAATGTTGCAGATGTAAAGAGCTTGGTTATCCATCCTTATACCACGACTCACTCACAGCTATCACCCGAAGAATTAGCCGAACAGCACATTACTCCTGCAACAGTCCGTCTCTCTATCGGCACAGAACATATTGATGATATACTGGAGGACATCGCTCAAGCACTGGAAGAAAATTAAAAATATAAAATTAAAAATTAAAAAATGTTTGTAACTTTGCAAATCAATAATCGTAAACTCTTTAAATCATAAGATAGCGTTATGGCACAAATAGCAAAACAGTTGACCGAACTCATCGGCAACACCCCCTTATTGGAACTGAACAAGTATTCACAGAATAAAGGACTGCAGACGCCTGTTATAGCCAAAGTTGAGTTTTTCAATCCTGGTGGTAGTGTGAAGGATCGCATAGCTCTGGCTATGATTGAGGATGCCGAACAACGTGGTATATTGAAACCTGGAGCCACCATTATTGAACCTACTAGTGGAAACACAGGTGTTGGCTTGGCATTGGTAAGTGCAGTGAAAGGCTATAAACTTATTCTCACTATGCCCGACACGATGAGCATTGAGCGCCGTAATCTGGTGAAGGCTTATGGAGCCGAGGTAAGATTGACCCCCGGTAAAGATGGTATGCCTGGTGCAATTCGTGAAGCCGAAGCCTTACGCAACAGCATCCCTGGTGCAGTCATTCTGCAGCAGTTCGAGAACCCTGCCAATCCCGCGAAGCATTATGTTACAACGGGCCCAGAAATTTGGAGAGACACAGATGGTCAGGTGGATATTGTCATAGGCGGTGTTGGTACTGGCGGCACCATCAGTGGCACAGGTAAATACCTGAAGGAACAGAATCCCAACGTGAAGGTAATTGCCGTTGAACCCAAGTCAAGTCCTGTGCTGAATGGTGGTCAGTCTGGTCCTCACAAGATTCAAGGTATCGGTGCAGGCTTTGTACCTAAGACCTACGATGCCTCTGTGATAGACGAAGTCTTTGATGTAGAGAACGACGATGCTATCCGCACGGGTCGTGAGATTGCCCAGCAGGAAGGTTTGTTGGTAGGAATTTCTGCAGGCGCAGCTCTTTATGCCGCCATCCAAGTGGCAAGTCGTCCTGAAAACAAGAACAAGCGTATTGTTGTATTGCTTCCCGATACGGGAGAACGTTATCTTAGCACGGTTCTTTACGATTTCGAGAACTATCCCCTTTGATTTTCCTTTCACCCCGTTGAAAGAAGGTTTTCCGCTAAATAACTCACAATACATAAAGTCCCGAGGCATCATGCTCGATGTTTCGGGACTTTTTTGTATCTTTGCTCCCATGCTGAAGGCGAAGTATATTGTAAAATAACTCGATACATGAAGAAGATTATCATCGTCGACGGAGGTCCTCGCAAAACTATGAACACGGCCTCCATGTTGCAAAAGTTTGCCGAGGGAGTTCGTTCGGTTAGTGAGGAGATTGAGGTGAAGACCGTCCGCCTCTACGATATGGAATACAAAGGTTGCATGTCGTGTATGGCCTGTAAGTTAAAGGGCAAAGCCGTGAACATTTGCAAGTTCAAGGATGCGCTAACTCCTATCCTTGAAGAAGTGGCCCAAGCCGATGGATTGGTCATGGGTTCACCCATCTACTTTAGTGAGGTAACTGCTAAACTTCGAGCCTTCTTGGAACGCCTTATCTTCCCTTGGTTATCGTATAATGATTATAGCCTGACAGCACCCAAGCAGATTCCTGTTGTACTGACCTATACCATGAATGCCAACGCAGAACAGGCCAAGATGGTTTATCAGAGTATGGGTGTCATAGAAGGCTGCATTCAGCGGGCTATGGGCAACTTGGAGCATGTAGATGCCTACAATACCTATCAGGTGAAGAACTACGACCGCTACGAGCTGGCCTCCTTCCCCGAGCCCATGAAAAGACAGTATCGCGAAGAGCATTGGGAACAAGATTTGCAACGTGCATTTGATGCTGGAAAGCATATGGCAGAACAGATAACCTCAAAATAATAACGCTATGAAAATTCATGCAATCCGTATGTTCGATGGTGGTTTCATGAACCAACCCTTCGCTTTTGGTGGTGAAGAAGGCAAGGAAGCCTTTGACGAACAAATAATCTATCGCAGCAGTCTGCAGAACTTCCTCATTGACACAGGTGAGGAGATCATCCTTGTGGATACAGGTTTCCCAGATGACTTTAAGGCTCCTGAGAAAAAACTCGGTGCACCTCTTTACATGGGGGAAAAAGTGCAGGACTACATGACTGGCTTTACTGCTTTGGGATACAAACCCGAGCAGGTGACGAAGATACTTATCACTCACAAACATCCTGACCATTCTGCAGCTATACAGCACTTCCCTAATGCCAAGGTTTACATTTCTCCCGAGGATGCTGACGCCCTGAAGTTAGATGGGCCCAATGTTGTCCGTGCCCAGTATGGTTCACCCTACCATAACTTCCCTAATGCTGAGCAGATTGCTCCCAACATTTGGTTCATTGAGGCTAAGGGACATACGAAGGGCAACAGCATCGTCATTGCTGAAGATGAAGGCCTCTATTATATGTTCCACGGCGATGTCACTTACTGCGACGCAGCCCTAAAGGCCAACAAACTTTCGATAGTCTTTGAGGATAAGGAAGCAGCTCGGCAAACTCTTGCTAGTGTTCGTGAATTTATACAGAATTCCCCAACAGTTTATCTCTCCACTCACTGTCCTGAGGGCTATGAGAATCTTGAGATGAAACGTGTGATGAAATTGTAATAACCAATAAACGATATGAATATGGCTCATCAATGTGAAAACTGCAAGTTCCGTGCTTATTACGACCGTAAGCCCGACTCTTTACTGGGGCGTTTCTGGCGTTGGCACATTAACTTTTGTCCAGGTTGGAAGGGCTACTTTACCTCACTGCCAGCTGAAAAACAAGCCGAGCTCCGGGATAAGTATCAGTTTACCAAATATCAAGATTAATGGCAATCCTTGCAATAGGTTTACTTATTCCCCTACTTGGCACCATGCTGGGGTCGGCATTCGTCTTCTTCATGAAAGACGAGATGTCGAATCGTTTGCAGAAGACGCTCCTTGGCTTCGCTTCGGGCGTGATGGTTGCAGCCTCAGTATGGTCGTTGCTTATCCCTGCTATGGAGATGGAAGAAGGGAACGGTGCATGGAGCGTAGTGCCTGCCTCTGTAGGCTTCCTGTTGGGAATAAGTTTCCTTTTGCTCATTGACGAACTGACACCTCACCTTCATCTGGGAACGGAACGTCCCGAGGGTCCTCGTTCCCGCCTTTCTCGAACTGCCATGCTTGCCCTTGCTGTAACTATCCATAACCTGCCAGAAGGCATGGCTGTGGGTGTTGTCTTTGCTGGAGCCACACAGAATACGGCAAACATCACATTGGCCTCTGCTGTCGCTGTCTCGTTGGGCATTGCCATACAGAACATTCCCGAAGGAGCTATTATTTCCATGCCTATGCGTGCCGAGGGTAATTCCAAATGGCGTTCGTTCCTCATAGGTAGTCTTAGCGGTGTGGTTGAACCTATCGGTGGTTTATCTATCGTCTTGCTCGCCTCACTGATGACCCCTATCCTACCCTATATGCTAGCTTTTGCTGCAGGTGCTATGTTCTACGTTGTTGTCGAAGAACTCATTCCAGAGGCCTCAGAAAGAACACACTCCAACCTCAGCACCATTGGTTTTTCCATTGGCTTCGTCCTAATGATGGTGCTTGATGTAGTGATGGGTTAATTCTCTTTTTTGAATATATAATAAAAAGGTGGCCTAAATAAGACCACCTTTAATTGTATGGATTGCCTAAACAATGTCCTGAGCCATCAGCGGAAAAATCTTGGCTTCGCTATGCTACGCCGAGTTTACCGCTTATGATAGCGACATCAAACGATGCCTTGTGCCATCATAGCTTTAGCAACCTTCATGAAGCCAGCGACGTTGGCACCGCGAACGTAGTTGATGTAGCCGTCAGGTTGTGTGCCATACTTCACGCACTGCTTGTGAATGGCATGCATGATTTGGTGCAACTTCTGGTCTACTTCCTCTGCCGTCCAACTGAGATGCATGGCATTTTGGCTCATCTCCAAACCGCTTGTAGCTACACCGCCGGCGTTAACAGCCTTGCCGGGAGCATAAAGCATTTCAGCCTCGATAAAGGCGTCGATAGCTTCGGGCGTGCAACCCATATTAGAGATTTCACCAACGCAGGTAACGCCATTAGCAATGAGTTGCTTTGCATCATCGCCATTAAGTTCGTTTTGTGTTGCACATGGTAGGGCAATGTCACACTTCACTTCCCAAGGACGTTTGCCAGGAACGAAGGTAGAACCTGGGAACTCATCGGCATAGGGTTGACAGATGTCGTTACCCGAAGCGCGAAGCTCCAGCATGTAATCTATCTTCTCACCACTAATGCCATTGGGGTCGTAAATGTAGCCATCAGGACCACTGATGGTAACCACCTTAGCACCAAGTTGAGTGGCCTTTGTGGCAGCACCCCAAGCCACATTGCCGAAGCCACTGATTGCGACGGTCTTGCCCTTAATGTCAATGCCACGTGTCTGCAGCATTTCGTTTACAAAATAAAGACCTCCAAAGCCTGTAGCCTCGGGACGAATCAGTGATCCTCCAAACTCCAAGCCCTTGCCCGTAAGTACTCCACTCCAGTCACGCGTAAGTTTCTTGTATTGGCCGAAGAGATAACCCACTTCGCGAGCACCCACACCAATGTCACCGGCAGGAACATCGATTTCAGGACCGATGTAACGATATAATTCATTCATAAAGGCTTGGCAGAAGCGCATAATCTCAGCATCGCTCTTACCGCGAGGAGAGAAGTCGGAACCACCCTTTCCACCACCCATAGGAAGTGTTGTCAGGGCATTCTTAAATGTTTGTTCAAAGCCTAAGAACTTAAGGATGCTGAGGTTAACCGAAGCATGGAAACGAAGGCCACCCTTATACGGACCAATTGCAGAATTGAACTGTACACGATAGCCCAGATTGACCTGAACTTCACCATTGTCGTCAACCCAAGGCACACGGAAGGTGATAATGCGTTCGGGTTCTACGAGACGTTCGATAAGCTTAGCTTTTTCGAACTCGGGATGTTGGTTGTAGACTTCTTCAATGCTGAGGAGAACCTCATGCACTGCTTGCAAGTACTCTTTCTCACCTGGATGCTTAGCCTCCAGACGAGCCATAATTTGTTTTACGTCCATAATGTGTGTTTTTAAGTTATTTTATAACTGTTGTTATTATTTTTGAATTTGAATGTAATCAATATCTGGCATCCAACCTTCGGCGTTTGATAAACGAATGGTGTTGTTGCCTTTTTTCAGCTTAATGGGAATTTCTACTGTTCCAACCTTATCCCATGAACCGCTGTTTGCCGTTACGGTTTTGATTTTCTTACCATTAATGGTAACATTTATCTGGCGGTCTTCGCTGGTGAAATAGGCAATGGTGAGTGTGCGCTTGCCTCCCTTTGGAAGGTAAACGTTGTTCCAGACAAGGTCGTTTTGCTCACTTTGTCCAAGCCAGCAAGCCTTATATCCGCTGGAGCAAACGTCATTTGCTACATAGATACCAGTCTTTTCCGACTGATTGTTGCGTATTTCCTGATAGTCACTGATGTATCCTGTCTCAGCTTCATAGCGTCGGCGTTCGAGGCGCTGTTCGGCTGTTGCCTTGTAGATGCGAGTGCCATGAGCAGGGACCGTAACTTGGAATCCTCCGATGAAACCGCCTATTTCTTTTTGCTCGAAGCAATCACGTAGGTTAACTTTGCCCGCCAAATCCAGATCCTCGAAGTTTACCGTAATATATTTAGCTTCATCGGTCGGATTGTACACAGCGAAGACACGGGTGAGTCCGTTAAGTTTTTCTACATCGCGTACCAATATATATGTGTCGCTTATACGCTTTACTAGATATGCTTGTTGGAAGGTCTTATCTTGATTTATCCCGATTAAATCGGCATTTTTCATTAGGCTTAAAGCTTGTGGACGAATGTTTCGCATGTCGCATCCAATAAGCAAGGGAGAGTTCATAATGCACCACATGCCAAAGTGTGTCTTGTCCTCTTCATCACTCATCCGACGGCCGACTTCCAACATATCCATATCATTGTAATGACCTGGCTTGCAATAGGCTGTCAGATATAGGTTCTCTGCCAAAATGCCTCTGACTGATCTCCATGCATCAAAGATGTCTCCAGTTGTGCGCCAAGAGTCGGCAACATCAGCACTCCAAGTGCCGGGATAAGCCCAACGACACATGTTGTAAATAATTCCAGGTTTGCCACAGTTCTTGATTGCATTTGAGATTTTGGTATATTGCTCACGCTCGTCCAGTCTCATGTGATTACCGCCACAGTAATCGACCTTAATGAAGTCGAAGTCCCAGTCAATGAAATAAAGATGGCAGTCTTGTTCTTCATGTCCGGCCAATCCTACACCAATTCCCCATGCATGACGATTGCCCGAGCCACAAGTGTTGTCACCAGCATCGCTATATATACCAGCTTTCAGGCCCAACTTATGAATGTAGTCAACCAACGGACGCATCCCTGAAGGGAATAGTTTTGTATTCAGCCTCAAGTGCCCATCCTCGCCACGACCATCCCAATAACCATCATCAATGTTAATAAATTGATAACCTGCATCTTTCAGGCCTGTAATGACCATTGCATCGGCTTGTTCACGAATGAGGTCTTCGTTGATGTTCAATGCGAAAGTATTCCACGAACTCCAACCCATCGTAGGACCGAGTTGAGCATAGGAATCAAGCGCAAAGAAAGCCGCGCAAAGAACGATGAAAACTTGTGCTAATCGTTTCATGACTTTAACAATTAATGGGTTAGTATTTGTAATCTTTATTTTTTAATTATTCATCTTTAATTCTTAATAACTTTAGTGTGCCTCTAGCCAATTGGTGCCCCATCCACAATCGGCTACAAGGGGAACAGACAGTTGGCAAGCTGCTTGCATCTCTTCAATTACCATCTTTTGCAGACGCTCTTTCTCTTCGGGCACCACACTGAAGTTCAGTTCATCGTGAACCTGCAGTATCATCTTGCTTTGGAAGTTTTCACTTATGAGGCGACGATATACGCGTACCATAGCGATCTTAATGATGTCGGCGGCTGTACCTTGAATTGGTGCATTGATGGCATTTCGTTCAGCATAACCGCGTACTACTGCATTTCGGCTGTTGATATCGGGAAGCACGAGTCGGCGATGGAATAGTGTCTCGGTATAACCCCTGTCTCGTGCCATTTGAATACTGCGGTTCATGTATTCTTTTACCTTTGGATAAGACAGGAAGTAACCATCAATGAGTTGTTTGGCTTCCGTTCGACTGCACCCCATGCGCTCTGCCAAACCAAAAGCACTGATGCCATAAATGATACCGAAGTTTGCTGTTTTGGCTTTGCGGCGTTCGTCGCTGCTTACTTCTGTAATATCTTTATGGAATATTTTTGCAGCTGTAGCCGCGTGAATGTCATATCCCGAACGGAAGGCCTCAATTAGGTGTTCATCCTGACTCAAATGAGCCATAATGCGCAACTCTATTTGGCTGTAATCGGCCGAAAAGAACTCTTGCCCTGGATCTGGGATAAAAGCGCGGCGTACTTCCTTGCCTTCTGCATCGCGAACGGGAATGTTCTGCAGATTGGGATTACTGCTTGAAAGTCTTCCTGTTGCGGCCACAGTTTGGTTGAAGGAGGTATGAATATGCCCCGTTTGAGGGTTGATGAGCAAAGGCAAGGCATCGATGTATGTGCCTAATAATTTCTTCAGTCCTCGATAGGCCAGAATCTTCTCAACGGCAGGATGTTTAGAACGCAATGATTCCAGAACTTCTTCGGAGGTAACATATTGTCCCGTCTTGGTTTTCTTGGGTTTATCGACAATGTGGAGTCGGTCAAACAGCACTTCACCCACTTGCTTTGGGGATGAAATATTAAGGTCAGGCACCCCTGTAAGCTGGTGGACCTCTTCTTCAATCTGCATCATGCGTTGGGTGAAAAGCCGGCTCGTTTCTTGCAGTCCTTCCGTATCAATACGCACACCATTGCGTTCCATATAGGCCAGAACGGGCATTAAAGGCATTTCGATATCATAGAATAGCGAATCACAACCCAATTCCGTAAGCCTTGGCTTCAGCACGTGCCACAAGCGCAGCGTTATATCAGCATCTTCACATGCATAGGTGTAGACCTCCTCTGGCGCAAGATCGGCCATAGACTTTTGCTTTTTCCCTTTTGGACCGATAAGTTCTTCGATGTGTATGGTTTGGTAGTTCAAGAGCGTTTCGGCCATATAGTCCATACCATGATGCAATTCAGGACTGATGAGGTAATGGGCAATCATGGTGTCTACCATCGGTCCTTGCAAATGTACACCATAGTTTTGCAACACCATGAGGTCGTATTTCAGGTTCTGACCGATCTTTTGTATTTGAGACTCATAGACGGGGCGAAAGACCTCCACTACCCTATTTGCCCCTTCACGGCTTTGCGGAACAGGCACATACCAAGCTTGTCCTTCACGGATGGCAAAGCTAAGTCCTACGAGGCGAGCACGCATGCTTTCTGCACTGGTGGTTTCCGTATCAAGGCAGATGGCTTTAGACTCGAGTAAGGTCTTGCATAATTCCTGCATACCTTCAGGCGTGTCTATGAGCTTATAGTCGGGTTTCAAGTCCTTCCATGTTTGGCGTGTAGTTGGCAAGATTTCTGTGTCCTCTGCCTTCTCAGTGCTCTCTGTGACCGCACCAAACCCAAAGAGGTCGAGCTGTCCTGTTGGGGCTTTCTCTTTTGCTTTCTTTTTTTCAGTGCTCTCAGGCTTTTCTGCCTTCTCTGCACGTCTTGCGAGCAAGGCTCTGAACTCCAGTTCCTCGTACAGTTGCTTCAATGCTTCAAGGTCTGGTTCCTCCGTTTTCAGACTTTCCATATCCAGTGTTATGGGCACGTCGGTCTTAATGGTGGCAAGCCATTTAGAGAAGGTTATTTTGTCCTTGTTATCTTCTATCTTTTGTTTCAGGGCACCTTTCAATTCGCCACTTCTTTCCAATAGGTTCTCAACACTCCCAAATTCCTGAATGAGTTTTTGGGCGGTCTTCTCCCCTACTCCGGGACATCCAGGGATGTTGTCTGCAGCATCGCCCATCAGGCCAAGCATGTCTATGACCTGCCGACAATCCGTTAGTCCGTATTTGGCCATAACTTCTTGTGGGCCAAGAATCTCGGCTTCCTTCATACCAAGACTGGGACGATACATGCGAACATGCGGTGTCACGAGTTGTGCATAATCCTTGTCGGGCGTCATCATAAAGGTGTCTATTCCCGCCTTATCGGCCTGCATGGATAGAGTGCCTATGACATCGTCGGCCTCGAAGCCACTGATTTCCAGAATGGGTATGTGGTAGGCCGTTAGAATCTTTTTTATATAAGGAACAGCTACGCGTATGGCTTCGGGCGTTTCTTCGCGTTGTGCCTTGTATTCGGGATATGCCTCATGTCTGAACGTAGGTCCAGAGGGATCGAAAGCCACACCCAGATGTGTTGGTTGCTCCTTCTGCAGGACTTCCTCCAATGTATTCACAAAGCCCATAATCGCAGACGTATTCATTCCTTTGGAATTTATCCTCGGGTTCTTAATGAATGCGTAGTATGCGCGATATATGAGTGCGTAGGCGTCGAGCAGGAATAGTTTTTCCATGGAATTAATCTTTTACGAAGTCAAAGTTAGACAAAATAAATGAAAAACGATAATTTTTCCGCTTTAATTTCGTAATTTTGCAGACGAAGAAACCTATAGCATGGACAAACTGGCTGAAATACGACGACCAATAGAAGCGGAACTTAAGGAGTATCGCGCTATTTTTGAACAAACGTTGAAGCATGAGAACCCTCTGTTAAGAGTTGCTCTCGAGCACCTGTTGAACCGTCAAGGCAAGATGATGAGGCCTATGCTCGTGTTGCTGGCGGCAAAGTTTGAGAGTGAGGTAAACGAGCGTGTCCTTTATGCTGCAGTATCGTTGGAGTTGCTGCACACAGCAAGTTTGGTTCATGACGATGTTGTGGATGAAAGCGACAGAAGAAGAGGACAGAAGTCGGTGAACGCTTTGCTGGATAACAAAGCGGCTGTTCTCGTTGGTGATTTCTTGCTTTCTAAAGCTTTGTACCATGCAGCCGCAACGGGTTCGAATAGGGTAGTGACTTGGGTTTCAGAACTGGGTCAAACACTTGCAGACGGAGAACTTTTGCAACTCGCAAATCTTGACATTTCCGATATCTCGGAGGAAAACTACTTTGAGGTCATAAGTAAGAAGACCGCTTCACTCTTTGCCACCTGTGCTAAAGCCGGTGCCTTGTTGGCAGGGGGTGGGGAAGAGGTCGTAAGCGAACTTGAAGACTTTGGTCAGAAGGTAGGTATTTGTTTCCAGATGCGCGATGACTTATTAGATTTTGACAATCAGCATGATACGGGTAAGCCTGCAGGCAATGACATGAAGGAGGGAAAGCTAACACTTCCAGTTATTCATGCATTGCTCAAGACTGGAAATGAGGCGATGCGAACTCTTGCGTTAAAGGTTCGTCGGGGGGAAGCTTCAGATGAAGAAATCAATAGTCTTGTTCGCTTTACTATTGATAACGAAGGTCTATCGTATACTGAGAAAATACTTGACAAAATAGCATATGGTTCCATGCAAGCAATTCGCTTGTCAGAAAGAAATTCTATCGTGGCTGATGCCCTGCTTAAGTTTGTTTCGTTTGTAGTGGGACGAGATGTTTGATTGAACCTATGTTCGATGCAAAATAAAAGCAGTACCAGTTCGAATTGAACCGGTACTGCTCGTTTTTTATACCCTTATTCTATTGTGCTGAGATAAGTTCGTAAAGTTTATCAAGCTTAGGTGCAATGATGATTTCCGTTCGTCTGTTCCTTGCTCTTCCTTCGAATGTTTGGTTTGTGTCGACAGGCTTAAACTCACCACGTCCGCAAGGCTGAATCTGCAAAGGATTGACCTTGTAATCGTCAGTAAGTATGCGAACTACACTTGTTGCACGAATGACGGAAAGGTCCCAATTGTCCTTGAACACGGGCGTATTGATGGGAACGGAATCGGTATGTCCTTCGATGTATACGTCAATATCGGTCTGTCGATTAAGCACCTCTGCCAACTTACCCAATGCTTGCTTGCCTTGTTCGTTGACAACTGCCTTTCCAGATTCGAAGAGCAATTTATCACTCATCGCCACATATACTTTTCCACCTTCCTCGCGCACAGTCAGCTCGTCACTCGAAAAACCTTTCAAGGCAGATGATACATTATCTAATAATGATTTCACGCGTGCGTTCTGTTCGCTAATCACGCCTTGCAGTTGTTGGATGGTCTTTTCTCTTTCGTCGAGTTCACGAAGGCGTTGATTGAGTTGAGCAGTCAGACTTTCGTTTTCACTCTTATTCGCGCTGAGCATCGACTGATAATTTCGAAGTCCTTTGCGTAGTTGTGTGGTGTCGCTTCGAAGATTGTCTCTTTCTCGACTCAAGGCGGCATAATCTGCTCGTGACGCAAACAACATGTCGGCCAAACTATCGCGACTATAGAGTGCGGCAAGTCGTCCGGCTTCGGCAATGTCGAATTTCTTCTTGCTGACAACGCAGGAACTCAGCAAAAGAGCCGAAAGTGTAAAAAAGATGAGTTTTAGGGCCTTCATTTTCTATTTCGATGATTTTGGTGTTATGGAATTATGTGCTATTTCTTGCAGAAAATCAGTGATTTAGGCTGAAAACAAGCCCTCTGAGAATCGCGCAGAATATTTTCCCTTGGTAGGTGGACGTGAAAAACGGATTCTCAGAGGGGTAAAAATCAGAAGAATTTGATTTCCTTGCCTTCGACCTCACTCAAGAGCAAGTTTGCAAGTCGGCTTGTGCCGAGTCGGAGGTATTGGTTCGTCAACCACTTCTCGCCTAAGACTTCTTTCACGATTGTGTAGTAGACGAGTGCATCGTGAACTGTGTTGAGTCCGCCCGCAGGTTTGAAACCAATCTGGATTCCTGTCTTGTCATAATACTCCTTTATTGCCTGACACATAACATAGGCTGCTTCAGGAGTTGCTGCAGGTTTCTCCTTACCCGTACTTGTTTTGATGTAATCTGCACCTGCGTACATCGCGATGAGGCTCGCCTTCTTGATGTTCTCGGCTGAACCCAGAAGTCCCGTTTCGAGGATGCACTTCAGTTTCTTCTCTCCGCACAAAGCCTTCAGTTCAAAGATTTCATCGGCAACGGTCTCATAGTCTCCGGAAAGGAACTTACCAACGCTCATCACCATGTCTATTTCCGTTGCTCCATCCTTTAGGGCTAATGCCGTTTCGGCTACTTTCACTTCAAGTAAAGCTTGACTTGAAGGGAAGCTTCCACTTACGCAAGCGACCTCCACGCCTTCGACTTCCAGGCTCTGGCTAACGATGCTGGCGAAGCAGGGATAAACGCAGATTGTTGCCACATGGGGTAGGGTAGGGTAAGCGTCTTCGAACTGATTGACACGCTCTGTAAATGCGAGCACGCTCTCGTCAGAATCCGTTGTCTTCAAGGTGGTCAGTTCGACACTTCCCATCAAGAATTTCTTTACCTCCAGAGTATCATTTTCAGGCACTTTTTCCTCGATGAGACGGGCCACTTTTTGCTCCACTTCCTCATCGCTGATATGCGTGTTGTACAGGGCAAGCGCTTGTTCGTACTTGCTCATTTCTTCGTTGTGGTGGTCGTGATCATGACCACAGTTGCAATGTTCGCTCATAGCTTATTGTAATTTAGGGTTGTTTTTATGTCGTTCTTTATCTCTTTTTGTCTTCTTTTCAAAGCTTTTCTCCAGCGCTTCGGTCAGGTCCACACCCGTTTGATTGGCCAGGCAAATGAGCACCCACAAGACGTCGGCCATCTCCTCACGTGGGTCTTGATTCTCGCCTTCCTTGAAGCTCTGATCGCCGTATTTGCGAGCCATGATTCTCGCTAATTCGCCTACTTCTTCCGTCAGAACGGCCATATTTGTGAGTTCCGAGAAGTATCGTACTCCGTACTCCCGAATCCAGGCATCTACGCGTTCTTGTGCTTCTTTAATGCTCATGTTTTAAGTCTCTAATTCTTAATTCTTTTATGTTTGAGCCTTAGGTGCGATGGGCTTTGAACTTAGGTTCGATAGCCATTGAGCCTATGTTTGATTGCCCTGAGGCCTATTCCTTATTTTTAGTGTCTATGCAGATGGTAACAGGACCGTCATTGACGAGCGAAACCTGCATATTTGCTCCAAATTCACCAGTTCCAATAGGCTTGCCCAGAAGGCTTTCGAGTTGCTTGCAGAAAGCCTCGTAGAGGGGTATAGCGCGCTCTGGTCGAGCCGCACGGATGTAACTGGGTCGATTGCCCTTCTTCGTGCTTGCGAACAGCGTAAACTGACTGACCACGATGATGTCGCCATTTGCCTCCTGGATGCTGCGATTCATCACACCCTGTTCGTCGTCGAAGACTCGCAAAGCGACGATCTTACGGCAAAGCCATTCTATGTCCTCGCTCGTGTCGGCTTCCTCGATACCCAACAGCACCAACAGACCCGCGTCTATCTGGCTTTTCGTGCGACCTTCGATGGTCACGCTCGCTTGTTTAACTCGTTGTATGACGACTCTCATAGTGCAATATTAAGCATTTTCCTTGTTATGAGCAAATGCCTCCCTGATAATTTTAGTTTTATTAACCCCTATAACAGTCGTTAACTCTTCGTCGGAAGCCTCCCGAATGCGTTTTACCGAGCGGAAATGCTTAATCAAAAGGTCTCGCGTTCGGGGTCCAATACCCTTAATTTCATCGAGTTCTGAAGCCACTTGGTGTTTGCTTCGTTTCTGCCTGTGGAAGGTTATTGCAAAGCGATGAACTTCGTCCTGTATGTGTGTGAGCAGGTGGAAAAGGGGAGACTCCGTCTTCATGCCTATGACCTGTGCAGGGAAGCCGTAGAGCAATTCGTGGGTGCGATGTCTGTCGTCTTTTGCCAAACCTGCGATGGGGATAGACAGAGCTAGTTCGTCCTCAACAACCTTCCTAACCACTTCCATCTGGCCACGTCCGCCATCAGTAATGATAAGGTCGGGTAGGGGAGTTTCTTCCTCAATCATGCGGCTGTAGCGCCTCCTTACGACTTCCTGCATAGAAGTGTAATCATCAGGCCCTTCCACCGTCTTAATTATATATTTCCTATAGTCTTTCTTCGAGGGTTTACCCATCTTGAACACCACACAAGCGGCCACAGCGTCGGTGCCTTGACTATTGGAGTTGTCGAAACACTCGATCGTCATCGGCATCTTCTCCATTCCCAGCAACGTCTGCAATTCTTTCATCAGTCTCACGCCCTTTTGCTCAGGATTTAGCTTGTCGGCTTGCTCCAGACGATCCTTTTTGTACTGTAGCACGTTCAATCGCGAAAGCTCCAAAAGCTTCTTTTTATCGCCTCTTTGAGGTATGTTAAACTCCACGTTTTTGAGCGATAGTTCCACGGGGAACGGTACTATAATTTCCTTGCTTCGACTGGGATAGCGCTTTCGCATTTCACCTATTCCCAGCACTAACAGTTCTTCGGGAGTCTCGTCGAGGCGTTTCTTTATTTCGAAGGTAAAGGCTTGCGTGATGCAACCATTAGTCACGTGCAGATAGTTGACGTAAGCCTCCTTCTCGCCAGCCTCGATGTTATAGACGTCGACATTGCTTACGACGTTGCTCACAACCTCGCTCTTGCTTCGGTAGTTCTCCAGAAGCAGATATTTGCGCTTAATCTGTTCGGCCTCCTCGAACTTCATCTCTTCGGCAAGCGACATCATCTGCTGGCGCATGCGCTGTTCTATGTCTCGCGTATTACCCTTGAGTATTTCCTTTGCATCCTCTATCCACTGCATATATTCCTCATGACTCACTTTCCCTATGCACATACCTGCGCAATTGTGGATGTGATAGTCGAGGCATTCACGATAGCGTTTCTGCTGGATTCCCTCCTCGCTTATTGCCATTTTGCAACGTCTGAGAGGGTAGAGGTTCTGGATAAGTTCGAGCAAAAGATACATGGTCGGCACGTGGCTATAAGGGCCATAATACGTGCCGAACTTGCGATTGATTTTGCGCGTTTGGAATATGCGTGGGAAGTACTCGTTGGTTACGACGATGGAAGGATAGGTCTTGCCATCCTTCAGGAGTATGTTGTACTTGGGATTCCACTGTTTTATGAGGTTGTTCTCAAGCAGGAGTGCGTCCTCCTCCGTATTGACAACAATGTACTTGATGTCACGTATGTTCTCAACCAGACGAGCAGTCTTCAGGTTTTGATGTTCCTTTTGGAAGTAGGAGGACACGCGCCTCTTTAGCTTCTTAGCCTTACCCACATAGATTATGGTTCCAGTCTCGTCGAGATACTGGTAACAACCAGGCGAGTCGGGCAAGTTGCTGACGATGCCTTTGAGGTATTCTTTCGTCTCCTCTTTCAAATCTTGATGAGTGTCGTTATCTCGGTTTCTTCGTCAAAGACTGCGCGTCCGTTCAGTCCCTCAATGGTGAGTTCGATGATGAAATTAATATAAACCTTTTTGGGATTAAATTCCTTCACCAGTCCGTAGGCGGCTTTCATGCTTCCACCCGTTGCCAGGAGGTCGTCGTGCAAGAGCACAACGTCGTCTTCCGTAATAGCATCGGTATGTATCTCTATGGTGTCCTTGCCGTATTCCTTCATGTAAGTTGCCCGACGCGTTTCTGCGGGAAGCTTGCCTGGTTTTCTGCACATCACGAAACCTGCGCCCAGGCGGAGAGCCAAAGCGGCTCCAACGATGAAGCCCCTGCTCTCAATGCCGACGACCTTAGTTATACCTTTATCTTTATATAGGTCGTAGAGCTCGTCGACCATTATCCGCAGGCATTCGGGATTCTTAAAGAGAGTGCTCACGTCCTTGAACTGAATGCCCTTGATGGGGAAGTCGGGGACGTTGCGAAGGTTCTGAAGTAAGATGGGATTATTCATGATATTGAGTGTTTATAATTTGCAATTGTTTCACGTGGAACTATCGACCCATGAGAACCATCAGGACATTGATGTCGCTCGGGGAAACGCCTGGGATTCGACTTGCTTGCGCGAGTGTCTCCGGGTCGATGTGGGCAAGCTTCTGCCTTGCTTCTGTGGAGAGACTCTGAATCTCGGCGTAGTTGAAACGCCCGCGTATGCGCAGGTCTTCCAGCCTTTGCATCTTCTCGGCCATCTGCCTCTCGCGCTCTATGTACCCGCTGTACTTGATAAGGATTTCGGCTGCTTCGGCTATCTCCTCCTTTCGGTTGGGAGTGCTGTCAAGTGTCTCGGCCAGTCGGGTTAGAGCCGGAGAAAGGTTCTCGAAGGTGAGACCTGGGCGGCTCAGTAGGTCGATAAGTTTACACCCTTTTGCGAGGGGTGTGCTTCCAAGGGCTTCGAGATGGGGATTAATGAGCTTCGCCTTGACGGAAAATTCTTTACAGAATGTCGTAATTCGGTCTATTTCCTCTTCCTTTTGCTTCCAATGACGATAGCGCGCTTCTGTGGCTATACCTAAATTATATGCGCGCGTGGTAAGACGAGCGTCTGCATCGTCCTGACGAAGCAGGATGCGGAACTCGGCTCTGCTTGTGAACATGCGGTAAGGCTCGTCCACGCCCTTGGTAACGAGGTCGTCGATGAGCACACCAATATAGCTCTCGTCGCGATGCATCACGAACTCCCCACCGCCGCTACACTTCAGGGCGGCATTCACGCCTGCGACCAAGCCTTGTCCTGCGGCCTCTTCGTAACCCGTGGTTCCGTTTACCTGACCAGCCAGATACAAGCCTTCGACGCGTTTCGATTCCAGTGTGTGGTGAAGCAACGTTGGGTCGAAGTAATCATACTCAATTGCGTAACCCGGTCGGTATACTCTCAGGTCGCGGAAGCAGGGAATCAAGCGAAGGGCCTCCAGTTGCACGTCGATGGGCAGAGAAGAGGAGAAGCCGTTGAGGTAATACTCCTGCGTCTCCAGACCTTCAGGTTCGAGGAACAACTGATGCTGGTCTTTGTCGGCAAAGGTAACCAGTTTGGTCTCGATGCTCGGGCAATAGCGTGGACCTATCGACTGAATCTGTCCGTTGTAGAGCGGAGAGTCGGGCAGTCCCTGACGCAGGCGTTCGTGAACGGCAGGATTGGTGTAAGTGATCCAGCAAGGCAGTTGCCCAGGCTTATATGATTTTTCGGAATCTTCCGAATATTCAGAGTTATCTGAGAGATAGGAGAATCGATGGAAATCGTAATCGCCTGGCTGCAGGGTCATCTCCTCGAAGTGAACACTTCGTCCGTCGATGCGAACAGGTGTACCCGTCTTCATGCGACCCACCGTGATTCCGTGCTGGGCGATGCTTTCCGAGAGATGAAGCGAGGGAGGTTCGGCACAGCGTCCGCCAGCCAATTTCGTGCGGCCGATGTGCATAAGTCCGTTGAGGAAGGTTCCTGCAGTGATGACGACGCAACGCGCCAGGAAGGTCACGCCGAGATAGGTCTCAACGCCCGTAACACGCCCGTCCTTGACGAGGAGTTCCCTTACTTGATCCTGCCAGATGCTCAGGTTCGGCTGGTTCTCTATCACTTGTCGCCAAGCCCAGATAAAGCGTCCCCTGTCGCATTGAGCGCGCGGGCTCCACATGGCAGGCCCTTTCGAGCGGTTGAGCATGCGGAATTGTATGGTGGTCTTGTCCGTAACCTCGCCCATGTGTCCGCCTAAAGCATCGATTTCGCGAACGATTTGTCCCTTGGCAATGCCACCTACGGCTGGGTTGCACGACATCTGCGCCACCTTGTTCATGTCCATAGTGATGAGTAGCGTCTTTGCGCCCATCTGAGCCGCCGCACAAGCCGCTTCGCAACCTGCGTGACCTGCTCCCACCACCACGATATCGAACTTCTCCTGCATACTTGTAATTATTAATTGTGGTACAAAGATAATGATTTTGCCGCAAATATGGTTTATCTCGCCTTCTTTTATTTCTTCCCGCGTCGAAGAAGGCCTAATGCGGATTGCAGGAGGACTTAGGTGCGGAATCCATCGAACCTATATTCGAGGAGCATCGAACCTATATTCGATTGTCCTCAAACCTATGTTCGAAGCGCCTCGAGCCTATGTTCGTTTGCCATCAAGCCTAAGGCCCTGCGAAATAAGGCCTAAGGCGTTCGCTCGGAAGCCCTAAGGCCCTGTCTCGGAAGCCCTAAGGTCCTGTCTCGGAAGGTCTAAGACTCGTTTTGCGAAGATAAGTGCCCCAATTGTATAAAACGCAGGAAGCAATCTTTTTCTTCCAAATCTCGTTTTTATATGGGTATAGATTTGGGCGTTTGCGTGAAAAAGCCTATCTTTGTCCAAATGTTTATTGATTAACTAACCTAAATCTAAGGCCTATGTTTACTAAACTACTTCGCAGTACGTTGCCTCTATTCACGGCAGCAAGTGCTATGGCTCAGGCCGCCGACCGGCCCAACATCATCTTCTTCCTGGTCGACGACATGGGTTGGCAAGACACCTCTTTGCCTTTCTGGACAGAGGAGACGCCACAGAACGCACGCTATCGCACGCCCAACATGGAACGCTTGGCCAATCAGGGTGTAATGTTCACCAACGCCTATGCCTGTCCTGTTAGTTCGCCTTCGCGTTGCTCATTGCTGTCAGGTATGAACGCAGCTCGACACGGTGTGACAAACTGGATCGAGTCGTACAACCAAGACACCAATGCCTCGGGCAGTAATATCACCCTGCCCGAATGGAACTGGAACGGTGTGCAACCAGCCTCCACAGCCACCTCTACGGACAAGGTTCACGCCACGCTCATCACCCCGCTTCCTCAACTGCTGAAGGATGCCGGATACTTCACCATCCATTGTGGAAAGGGCAACTTTGGTGCGTCCAGCACGTCGGGTGCCAATCCCACGAACTTCGGCTTCGATGTTAACATTGCAGGCGGATATGCGGGTGGTCCCGGCACCTATCTGGCTCAGGACAACTACGGCAGTGCCATACAGAAGATAGGCGGGCTGGAGGACTATGCCGCACAAGGCATCTTCCTGACCGAAGCCCTTACTCAGGAGGCCATCAAGAACCTGAACAAGGCCGTCGAAGGCGATAAGCCCTTCTACCTTTATATGTCGCACTACGCCATCCACACGCCTTACGACGCCGACACGCGCTTTACCGGCAATTACACGGGTTACTATGACGAGCAGTTTGGTGCGGCCTTGTCGGACAGCGAGGTCAATCGTGCAGCGCTCATCGAAGGCATGGACAAGAGCTTGGGCGACCTGATGGATTGGCTCGATGCACATCCCGCAGTGGCCGATAATACCATCATCCTCTTCATGTCCGACAATGGCGGTCAGGGTGTGAGCCCTCGTCAAGGCCGTCTGAACCACGATCCAAACTTCCCGAGCCGAGGTGGCAAGGGTAGTGGATATGATGGTGGCGTGCATGAGCCCATGATCGTTTCGTGGCCGGAAGTTATTGACGAAGGTTCGAAGAACGAAAACCGCGTGATGATTGAGGATTTCTTCCCCACCATACTTGAGATGGCTGGCGTGAAGGATTATGCTACCGTGCAGACGGTCGATGGAAAGAGCTTCGTCGATATCTTGCGTGATCCCTCCATCACACGCGATCGTGCCATCATCTGGCACTATCCCAACCGCTGGGGAGAGTCGCAGGACAAGAACGAAGGCTATGGTGCTTGGAGTGCCATTATGAAGGGCGACTACCACCTGCTCTATTTCTGGGAGAATCAGGAACGCCGACTCTACAACATCCGTGAGGATATTGGCGAGGAACACAACCTGGCTAAGGAGATGCCCGAACTTGCGTTGCAACTGGCTCAGGAACTGACCGACTCGCTGAAGTCCTATGGGGCAAAACGCCCGACCCTGACCACAGGCGACTATGTGCCTTGGCCTGTCGACGGTGTGCAAATAGCCAGTCCTGGCGACCCCATTAATGTCAGTGAAATGGGCATAGAACTGAGTACTGCCGACGGCGAGAAGCATCTCTACTACGTGCTTGATGCACGTCCCGACATCGACTATTGGACGCTGGGCACACAAAATGGCTATCCCGCCATACAAACGCACGTGGGCCAGTTGGAAGGGGACGACGCTAAGAAGCAGCAATTCTATTTCATCCAAGGCGAAGACCCTCATACCTTACTTATATATACGGCCGACGGCAAGCCTGTGACCTATACCGAAGGAACTACGCGTAGCGGATATTCAGCAACCGACCAAGTGACGGCTCGCTATCTGCAGTATGGTGCCGAATCAGATGCCACGCCTCTGCAAGTCATTATGACCAGCTATGCCGACTATTTCGGACTCGTCTTCGATGGCGAGTATCTGTGTAATCGTGGTTCCTCTCACGGAGCAGACAACGATATGAGTTGGGTGGTTATGCCTTTCGACGGCAGCTCGTATGCCGACCCAGGTTGCCGCTTCAAGTTCCTAAGCATCGATGCCGAACCTGTAGACCCAAACGAAGGACTGCCCAAACTTACCACCGACACAAGTAAGCCCGTTTACTATCGCATCCGCAATACCCGCTTCTTTGCCAAGAACAAGGACAGCTATGCGCTTTATCGTGGCGAGGACAAGAAACTGGGTCTGACCAACAACATCGATGAGGCAACACAGTTCTACTTTACGGGTAGCATCGAAGATGGGGTTATGACAGCTAAGATTCACAACAATGCCAACTCAAACCTAATGGCAGGCGAAGCCCTGTGGAACGAGGAAGGATGTGACTGGTACATCAAGACGCACGTGAGCGACCAAGGAGGCACAGACGCCACTACGGGAAGGGCTTACGAAGGTGTACTTATTTGCGACAAGCCCGACTTCCAGGCCAACTGGTATGTGGGTTCAAGCGATACGAGCATCAAACTCTATGACTTCCAGTGGGACGGCAATATCTTCACGCTGGAAGAAGTAATCATAGGCGATGCCGACGAAGAACTCGCCAAGAGCATAGATAATGCCCTAAACTCCCTGCGCAGTAATTTCAACGCCGCCAGACAATATGCCGATTACATCAATCCCGATGTGCTCAACTGCTACAGCCAGAGCGAGGGAGACGAGGACTATACGGCTCTGATGGCTGAGGTGGAGGCATTATTGGCGTTAGGTGAACCAGCAGTCTCCCAGGAATCACTGGACAAACTTAATGGTTTGAACCAACGCGTGAAAGCCGTTATGAATGGGATCACCATCAATCAGCCCAATCCTGGCTCGTTCCTGCGTATTCGCAGTGCCAAGACATTGGGATATATCCGTTCGTTTGACGAGAATTCATCAGGCACCGATCCTGAGTGCATGTCGCTAAGCGAAGAGCCTGACGACTATGGAATCTTCTTCTACGACGGAGAGTATCTGGTCAACTACCTTAATGGATTCTATATGGACACCAACTGGCTTCGCCTTCCCGGACAGGTGAAAAGCCATATGGAGTTCCGTGCATCTCCCGACGGTACCACGGGAGCCTACTACATCGTGGCTCTCGATGGCTCGAAGGGCGAGCGCAACCTAATGGTGAACAACTCTTCGCACGATATCCTTTATCGTTCCAATTACAGCAGCAACTACAACAACTTCTGGCTCGAATACGTCGATGAAGTGCCTGTGACCATTGGTGAAAAGGGATGGGGTAGCACATACCTGCCAATGGGAGTTGTCATTCCTGAGGGAATTACTGCGGCCTATACGGTTGTGGTCAAGGATGGCAAGCTTCTATTGGGAAGTATAAAAGATGTCATCCCACCTCATACTCCCGTCTTGCTTCAGGGAGAAGCTGGCACAACATACCGCATGAAAGCGTTTGAGGGTGAAGGATATACCGATTATGAGAATCAGCTCTTAGGAACCTACACCACCGAATACACCACCGGCAACGAATTGGTTTGGAATGGCGAGACTATGGTGAAGAGCGAGGAAGAAGCCATCTGGGGCTTCACGGCATACATGTCTGCTGACTCTGGTGCCGAAGGCTTGCCTGCCGACATTGCTATCGGTATTGCCGACATTACGAATCAAGGCCAGCGTGGAATCTACAAGCAAGTGCGTGACCGTCGCATCGTTATTGTTCGCGATGGAAAAATATACACGACCACAGGCATTCGCTTGCAATGATTGCCATTCTTACCTATCAAAAGGGACACATGGGCATAAGCTCGTGTGCCCTTTTTCGTTTTTCCTAGGCATAAAGTTTGCCAGAATGGTAAAAAAATCTTAAATTTGCGCCTATAATACCTATTTATGATTAATAACAAATTATTATTTTAACTAAATTCAATCTTTTTATGTGGTTAACAAATTCATCAATCGGTAGGAAAGTGATGATGTCCGTTACAGGCTTGGCACTTATCCTATTCCTGACGTTCCACGGCAGCATGAACGTGGTGGCCTTGTTCTCGAAGGACGCATACAACATGATTTGCGAGCTTCTGGGTGCCAATTGGTATGCCGTCGTGGCTACTCTTGGCTTGGCTGCATTGGCCTTGCTGCACATTGTTTATGCCTTCATTCTCACGTGGCAGAATCGCAAGGCTCGTGGCAACAGTTCTTATGCAGTGACCGACAAACCCGAGAAGGTGGAATGGGCCAGCCAGAACATGCTCGTTCTGGGTATCATCATCCTGCTGGGTCTCTGTCTGCATCTGTTCAACTTCTGGTACAACATGATGTTTGCCGAACTCATGGGTTGGGAGAATCTGACACACTCGCCCTCTGACGGCTTCGCATGGATTGTGGAGACCTTCTCTAATCCTTGTTTCGTAGTGCTCTACGTCATCTGGATTTGCGCCATTTGGTTCCACCTGACTCACGGCTTCTGGTCGGCAATGCAGACCTTGGGCTGGAGTGGTAAGCTTTGGCTCAATCGTTGGAAGTGCATCGGTTTCATTTATGTGACCCTGCTGATGCTCATGTTCCTGGTTGTAGTTCTGGCCTTCGCTTTCAAGTGCGCTCCATCCTTGTGCTGCGCTGGTGCTTAAATTGTAAATTGTAAATCGTCAAATTGTAAAATACAACTATGGCAAAAGTAATAGATTCTAAGATTCCCGCAGGTCCAGTGCCTGAGAAATGGAAGGAATATAAGGCTCATCAGCGTCTTGTTAACCCCAAGAATAAGCTGAAGCTCGACGTCATCGTCGTTGGTACAGGTTTGGCCGGTGCCTCTGCTGCTGCCTCTCTGGGTGAGATGGGCTTCAATGTGTATAATTTCTGCATTCAGGACTCTCCTCGTCGCGCACACTCTATTGCCGCACAGGGTGGTATCAATGCAGCCAAGAACTATCAGAACGACGGCGACTCTGTCTATCGTCTGTTCTACGACACCGTGAAGGGTGGTGACTATCGTGCTCGTGAGGCCAATGTATATCGTTTGGCTGAGGTTTCGAACAACATCATCGACCAGTGCGTGGCTCAGGGTGTTCCCTTTGCTCGTGAATATGGTGGCATGTTGGCCAACCGTTCGTTTGGTGGTGCTCAGGTAAGCCGTACGTTCTATGCCAAGGGCCAGACGGGTCAGCAATTGCTGCTGGGTGCCTATTCGTCCTTGAGCGCACAGGTAAAGGCCGGTAAGGTTAAGCTCTTCACTCGTTATGAGATGGAAGACGTGGTTATCGTCAACGGTCGTGCCCGTGGTATCATTGCCAAGAACTTGGTAACTGGTAAGTTGGAGCGTTTCACAGCCAATGCCGTTGTCATTGCTACCGGTGGTTACGGAAATGCTTATTTCCTTTCTACCAATGCTATGGGTTGCAACTGCACAGCTGCCATCCAGTGCTACCGCAAGGGTGCCTACATGGCCAACCCTGCTTACGTGCAGATTCACCCCACCTGTATTCCCGTTCACGGCGACAAGCAGTCGAAGCTGACGCTGATGTCCGAGTCTCTGCGTAACGACGGTCGTATCTGGGTTCCCAAGAAGTTGGAGGATGCCAAGAAGTTGCAGGAAGGTACGTTGCAGGGTTGGGAGATTCCCGAGGAAGACCGCGACTACTATCTGGAGCGTCGCTATCCCGCCTTTGGTAACCTCGTTCCTCGTGACGTAGCCTCTCGTGCTGCCAAGGAGCGTTGCGACAAGGGCTTTGGTGTGAACAACACCGGTCTGGCTGTGTTCCTCGACTTCTCTGAGAGCATCAATCGCCTCGGTCTCGACGCTATGAAACAGCGCTATGGCAACCTCTTCGACATGTATGAGGAGATTACTGACGTTTATCCTGGCGATCTGGCCAACGAAATCAATGGCGTGAAGTACTACAAGCCCATGATGATCTATCCCGCCATCCACTACACGATGGGCGGTGTCTGGGTTGACTATGAGCTGCAGACCAGCATTCCTGGTTTGTTCGCTATCGGTGAGTGTAACTTCTCTGACCATGGTGCCAACCGCCTTGGTGCCAGTGCTTTGATGCAGGGCTTGGCCGACGGTTATTTCGTACTGCCCTACACCATCCAGAACTATCTGGCCGACCAGGCTATCTGGCCGAAGGTTTCTACTGACCTGCCTGAGTTCGCAGAGGCTGAGAAGGCTGTTGAAGCCGAAATCGACCGCCTGATGAACATTAAGGGTAAGCGTTCTGTTGACTCCATCCACAAGGAGCTTGGCCACATCATGTGGGAGTACGTTGGTATGGGTCGCACAGCCGAAGGTCTGAAGACCGGTATCCAGAAGATGAAGGAACTGCAGAAGGAGTTCGATACCAACCTGTTTGTGCCTGGCACGAAGGAAGGTCTGAACGTAGAACTCGACAAGGCCATCCACTTGCGTGACTTCTTCACGATGGGTGAACTCGTGGCTCACGACGCCCTCTCTCGTAACGAATCCTGTGGTGGTCACTTCCGCGAGGAATACCAGACCGAGGAAGGCGAGGCAAAGCGCGACGACGAGAACTTCTTCTATGTAGGTTGCTGGGAGTATCAGGGTAAGGACAAAGATCCCGAACTCATCAAGGAGCCTCTGGAGTACGAAGCAATTAAGGTTCAAACACGTAACTACAAGAATTAAGCATCATGGCAAAGAATATATCAGTTACAATTAAGTTCTGGAAGCAGAACGGCCCGAAGGACAAGGGCCACTTCGATACCCACGAATTGAAGAACGTACCCGATGACACCTCGTTCCTCGAGGCCCTCGACATCATGAACGAGGAACTCATCGCTGCGGGTAAAGAGCCCTTCGTGTTCGACCACGACTGCCGCGAGGGTATCTGCGGCATGTGCTCGCTGTACATCAACGGTACACCTCACGGTAAGACCGAGCGTGGTGCCACCACCTGTCAGCTCTACATGCGTCGTTTCAAGGACGGCGACACCATCACTGTAGAACCTTGGCGTTCGGCTGGCTTCCCTGTTATCAAGGACTGCATGGTCGATCGTGGTGCCTTCGACAAGATCATCCAGGCAGGTGGTTATACCACCATCCGCACTGGTCAGGCTCAGGACGCCAACGCCATTCTCATCCCTAAGGAGGATGCCGACGAGGCTATGGATTGCGCCAGTTGCATTGGTTGTGGTGCTTGCGTTGCCGCTTGTAAGAACGGTTCTGCCATGCTCTTCGTTTCCAGCAAGGTTTCTCAGCTTGCCCTGCTTCCTCAGGGTCGCGTAGAGGCTGCTCGCCGTGCGAAGGCTATGGTTGCGAAGATGGACGAACTGGGCTTTGGTAACTGCACCAACACCCGTGCCTGCGAGGCTGTTTGTCCGAAGTGCGAGACCATCGCCAACATTGCCCGTCTGAACCGCGAGTTCATCTGTGCAAAGCTTAGCGATTAGCGAGAGCAGAAGGGAAATTCATTTACTATGAAAAAGAGGAATGGAACATTTGTTCTGTTCCTCTTTTTTCGTATCTTTGCTATCTCAAAATAAGAATGTTATGAAAAAGAAACAAATAAGAATCAACTTCTTCGACTACTTGTATTATACAATAGGAACTGGAGTACGCGGAATAGAGATTCTCCTGATACCGCTGCTTTGGGTCTTCTTACTTATTGTTATGAATATGAGAAGGCCTCTGCACATCGGGTGGTGCATATTCTTTGCAGTTCTTGCAGGATTAGTCGATTATGGCATCAGTTACATCTACGACAAGCGAGGACCAGCTGTGCGGCAATACTTCGACAATACGAAGTATAGCAAAGAGGGATGGAAATGGCTGACCTTTACGCTATGGCTTGTCCTGTGTGGTGTTCTTCCATTCTTTATTATCGCTATGTTTAAATAAACTTGGCGAATACAGAAGTCAAATAAGGGTTTTTCCTGTCGAATTTGTGTTGTGTTTAAACAAGAGCGATGTCGCTTTTGTTGCTGTTCCGTTTTGTGGTGTGTGAATAAAATAATATCTTTGCATCAATTTACCGCAAACGCTAACGATATATTTGTTTATGTCAACCAAGAAAACTAACGGTCGTCTCGAATCACTCGATGCCTTGCGAGGGTTCGATATGTTCTTCATCACTGGCGGTGCCACACTGCTCTGTGCCATAGCCGCCCTCTTTCCTGATTCCAACGTCTGGCAGACCATAGACGAGAACATGCACCACGTGCCTTGGGACGGGCTTGTGCATCACGACACCATATTCCCTCTGTTCCTCTTCATTGCAGGCATTTCCTTCCCATTCTCACTGCAGAAGCAGCGCGAGCGTGGCAAGTCGCAGGCAAGCATCTACTGGAAGATTGTGCGTCGCGGACTGTTGCTGGTACTGCTGGGCATGATTTACAACGGGATGTTGAAGTTCGAGTTCGATACGCTTCGCTGGTGCAGTGTCCTTGGTCGCATTGGTTTGGCGTGGATGTTTGCCGCACTCATCTTCACTGCCACAGGCAAGAACGTGTGGCCCAAGATTGCCGTTGTGCCGGTCATACTCATTGGCTACTGGCTCGTCTCGGCCTTCGTGCATGTACCCGGACTTGACCCCTCGATAGACCCCCTCACGCGTGAAGGCAACATTGCTTGCTATGTCGACCGCACCCTTTTGGGCGCTCATTGCTATCGTCCTGACTACGATCCCGAAGGTTTGCTCTCCACCATTCCTGCCATTGGTACAGCCATGTTGGGCATGCTCACGGGCTTGTTCGTACAACGGTGCAAAGTGGCTTGGCCAACGGCTCTTGCTCTCTTGCTGGCAGGCGTCGTCTTTGCCCTGCTAGGTGCTGCCTGGAACACCATCTATCCCATCAACAAGGCCTTGTGGAGCAGTTCGTTCGTGCTGGCTGTGGCTGGATACTCCCTCATCTTGTTTGCCCTCTTCTATTATTTAATAGAGGTATGCGGGTGGCACAAGTGGGCATTCTATTTCAAGGTCATCGGCATGAACTCCATCCTCATCTACATGGCACCCAAGTTCATCGACTTTGATAAATTGAACCACAGTGTTTTCGAGGGAGTCTTTGGTCTCTTCCCCGAGCAGTACTATGCTGTGGTGGAGAGTGTGGGATTCCTGGCCGTGATGTGGCTCTTCGTTTACTTTATGTATCGTCATCGCATCTTCCTCAAGGTGTGATAGAAAACAGGTATTTTATCCGATGAAACCGCAGTTTTTACTTTGTCTTCTTCTCTTCTTTGCCTTGAATGCTGAGGCTAAGAAGCACAAGCCTGCAGTGGTGCGACTGGAAACCACTATGGGCGTGATTCGTGTGGAACTGAGTGATGAGACACCGAAGCATCGCGACAACTTCCTGCGACTGGCACGCGAGGGAAGGCTCGACAGCACACTCTTTCACCGCGTCATCAAGGACTTCATGATTCAGGGTGGTGACCCTCAAAGTCTCGTGAAAACACGCGATTCCATCGACTACACCCTGCCTGCCGAGTTCTGTTTGCCTTGGCTCTATCATGTGCGTGGGGCGTTGGCAGCAGCCCGTGAGAGCGATGATGTGAATCCAGAGATGCGTTCGTCGGGTTCACAGTTCTACATCGTTTATGGCAAATCGTGGGGAACAAATTCCCTGGGCAAAGTACGTGGAATGCTCGACGAGAAAGGCATTGATATGAATCGCGACATGTGGGATGCCTATTTGCAATATGGAGGTTCGCCCCATCTCGATGGCACTTACACCGTGTTCGGACACGTTATCGACGGCATGAAGGTGGTGAAGGAAATACAGGCTGTTGCCACTGATCCTGCCGATCGTCCTGTCGAGGATGTCATTCTGCTAAAGGCCATTGTGGAATGAGTACTCGTCCACTTGTAACCATTGCCATTCCTGCCTACAAAGTCAGGCATTTGCATGAGAGTCTGGCATCGGCATTGTCGCAGACCTATGAAAACATTGAGGTCGTCGTAGTCAACGACCAGTCGCCTGACGATGTGGCTTCTGTTGTAAGTCAGTTTGATGATCCACGCATCCGATACTTTGAGAACAGGGAAAACATAGGCAAGGGAGACCCCAGCAAGAACTGGAACGAATGTCTCCGACTGGCTCGAGGTGAATGGTTCTGCCTGCTTTGTGACGATGATGTCTATGATGCTCGGTTTGTGGAGGAGTTATTGCGTGTTTCCGAACGCTATCCCCAGTGCGATGTCTTGCGTTCAGGCGTAGTCATGACAGATGGCGAAGGCAGGGAACTGAGCACTTATCCTGTCAGTCCTGAGTTTGAGACTGTTGAGCAATACCTCTGGGACTTTTTCCACAGCCGTCGTCGGCAAACCATCGGTGAGTTCATGCTTCGTCGCTCTGCCATTGTGCAGGCAGGAGGCTACGTCAATCTGCCCTATGCATGGGGTTCGGACAACCTCTCCATCTTCCACTTCGCTTTGCAAAACGGCATTGCCTCCACACCGCTCCCTCTGATGATTTTTCGCGATAGTGGAGAGAACATTTCCAGTGACTGCAAGCACATGGATGAAAAACTTATGGCCTTTCAGGAGTACATCAGACTGACGAAGGAAATGGTTCGTAAGGAAGGTTTCCGACGGGACTTGCTTCCTGTTCTCGACGATTATTATCGCAGGGCCGCTGTGGCTCATATGGTAGGTGCAAGCGCCGAAGACCTTTGGCGCATCGTCCGAAGACCTAAGGCTTACCACATAGGCATTAAGGGTGTGTTGAAGGCCTTGCTTAGGCGTTGGTTCTTGTCACACTAACTTATACATCCCGCCACTAAGCAGGCGAACAATGCCTCGCAATTCCATTTCAAACAGGATGCTACTCAACTGCCCGATGGGGATGTTTGTCTCTACGGTCAGCATATTCAGGTGTTTGCCATCCGAATCTTTTAAGGCTTCAAAAACCGCCATTTCATCGGGAGAAAGTTCAGGAAACAACTCGCGTTGAACGGGTTCGCTCTCCTTTTTGGCCGTTGCCCATCCCATTGCTTCCACAAACTCTTCTGCCGACTGCAGGAGGACGGCTCTATTGTCGCGTATCAGCAGATTGCATCCTGCCGAGGCCTTGTCGCCCACGCGTCCGGGAACAGCAAACACGTCACGTCCATAACCTTCTGCAATTCCAGTTGTTATCAGGCTTCCACCCTTCTCTGCCGACTCCACCACAAGCGTGGCATCTGCCATTCCTGCCACAATGCGGTTGCGGGCAACAAAGTTTATCTTGTCGGCAACTGATTGACTCATGAATTCCGTAAGCAGACCTCCCTGGCGAAGCATTTCGATGGCCGTTGCCCGATGCATGCGAGGATAGATTTGGTCCAGTCCGTGAGCCAGTACGGCAATGGTAGAGAGCCCGTTGGCAAGTGCTTGTCGATGGGCATTGATGTCTATTCCATAAGCCAGTCCACTGATAATGAGTGCGTCGGGACAAAGTGCAGACAGGTCTTTGAGAAAGTGCTGACAGAACGACTTTCCGTAGTCGGTAGCCTTGCGAGTGCCAACAATGCTCAGGATGTGTCTGCAATTCAGGTCTGCCGAACCTCGATAGTAGAGAATGCAAGGCGCATCATCGCAATCACGCAGTCGGGCAGGATAGTTCACATCGTCGCGTGCGAGCATCTGGATGTGGTTCTTCTCTGCAAAGGCCATCTCCTCCTCTGCCCTCGCAAGGTGATTGTCCATTTGTGAAACCAGATTCGACAATCGGTTGGAGACATCGGGGATGAGGTCTTTCAACTGATGGCGTGCTTCGTAAAGTGCTTTTGCCGAACCCGCCGCTTCGAGCAATTGGTTTTGCACTTGCGACTGGTAGGGCAACACGCGAGTCAGGGCTATCGCATAGAGAACGTCTTCTTGTTTCATTGTAGCAAACAGTCAAGTTCTGGGCATTCGGCAACCAATTTCCCATTGACAACAGCAACAATCACCACCTCCACCCGGCAAGCCAGATGCTCGTCGCTGAGTCGGATGATGTCCTGATTAAAGATGTATTTCACACCCTCCTTCTTTACCCTTGATTTCACCATGAATTCGTCGCCGCTGTGCAAGGGCACTTTGTAGTTCAGGGTTATGCGAGCCACCACAACGTCGATTCCTCGCTTGTGAAGGTCGGCGAACGAGACACCCAAGGATTGCAGGTACTCGTGTCGGGCATGTTCGGTATAGTGCTGGTAGTTGGCATTGTTAACAATACCTTGCAGGTCGCATTCGTAGTCGCGAACCTTCATCTTTATCTCGTGTGTCATAGTCGGGATTTTAGATATTCATAGCCGAAATTGCAACGCAGACAATCGTGTCGGTCACAGTATTGTTTCTTTAGTTGGATGAGCCCTTGACTGTCGGCCGCCGAGTCCACTTTCAGTCCGCAATCGGCCCATTGGCGCAGGATGAAGTTGTTTTCTGCAGGCATCAGGCGCAACAGGTCGAGTACTCGCTCTCGCAGTTCCCAGCTGTCGTGAGTCATCGCATACGCATACATGACTGGCACCACGGTGTTGATGATGAGCAGGTTTTGGGAAGCCGTACTTAGGTGGAGTTGGCGTTTCTCAATGGGTTGTCCGAACATCAGGTGATTGTGCCAATATTCCGAAGTTGTTGCTGAAAGGATTTTTCGCAGGCTTTCAAGCGGTTTCTCTTCCATTAAGGCATCCTTCAGTCGCGATAGCGTCGCATCGCCCTTATGATACATCCAAGCCAACTCTGCCAGTCGGATGTGAGGAAAATTCTGTGGACGCAAACGCAGGTATTTCCACTGCTGATAAGGCATAATCGCACCTAATCCGAACAGACGGCATTGGTATTTAAATTCGCGTCCGAGTGAGAGGAAATAATCGTCCTCCACTCCTGTCTCTTTCGAGTTTGGCGGAAGGCTTTCGGCTTCCAGTAGTCCTGCCATACCCAGGAAGATTGCCTCGATTTGGAACAACTCGTCACGATGTTTCCCTATCTTATCCAATGGGATGCGTTTAGCCCACGTCTCAAAGGTGTCGCCATTCAGGCCAAATCCGAAGTTTCGGGCAAGCGTGATGAAGAGCGTCCATTCCCAGTTGCCGTTGGTCTCCTGCAATCGCCGTTCCACTTGCTTGCGTCGTTCTTCGAGCCGTTCCACCACAAGGGTGTCGAGCCACGAGTGAACCTTAAAAATATCGATGGAAGGGATGATTTTGTGACAACGTGGGTAGTCCTCTGTCTTTTGCAAGGTTTCGTAGCGCAGATGCAAGTCGGCAGGAATGTCCAGTTGCAATTGTGGCAGTCGCTTGCCTGAGCATGTGACAACTTCCTCGTCAATGACTGAGGCCACATGAAGAATGACGTTGTCGTAGGCCTCATCGGTATCATGCCCATGACGATACCAATCGCTCGAACGGAGGTGTATCTCCACGTTTCCTGCCCACATGGTTTGACCTATGCGAACTTTGGCATTGAAGAAGTCGGGACCTGCGTTAGGATTGGACAAACCTGGGTCGATGATTTCCAGTTCTTCGCCATCGCTTGTCAGCAAAGCGCGCAGGGGTAGCATCTTATGCTTCCATACGTAATGCAACAGTTTCTCCACCTTCTTTTCTCTTAAAATATCCTAACAACGGTGTGCTTTTCTTAAAAACACCTAACAAATGTACGCTTTTTCGCTGATAATCCCTATCTTTGCAGAAATTTTTAAGTACAAAGAATGAAAATAGCCTTAATTGGATACGGCAAAATGGGCAAAATGATAGAAGAAATTGCCTTGAGCCGTGGTCATGAGATTGTTTGTATTATTGACATCGATAATCAGCAGGATTTTGATAGTCCGCAGTTCCAAAGTGCCGATGTCGCGATTGAGTTCACAGCCCCTCACGTGGCCTATGACAATTACTTGCGTGCTTTCCGTCACCATGTGAAAGTGGTCAGTGGCAGTACGGGTTGGCTTGCCGAACATGGCGATGATGTGCGTCGCATGTGTACCGAAGAAGGTCAGACCCTGTTCTGGAGTTCCAACTTCAGTTTGGGCGTGACCATTTTCCGTGCTGTCAATCGTTATCTGGCTCGCATTATGAATCAGTTCGACTCCTATCGTCCTACCCTGGAGGAAGTACACCACATCCATAAACTCGACCATCCCAGTGGCACAGCCATCACACTTGGCGAGGAACTGGTGGCAGAGGTCGACCGCTTGAGTGCTTGGAAGTTTGGGTTGCTGACTCAGCCCGACGGCAGTGTAGAAGGTACAGCGGAAGTCCCTGCCGACCAGCTTCGCATCGATAGCATCCGTCGGGATGAAGTGCCAGGCATACACACCATCACTTGGGATTCGGAAGCCGACGAAATCAGCATCACTCATTCTGCCCATAGCCGTAAAGGCTTTGCACTGGGTGCAGTGCTTGCAGCGGAGTATACAGCCGAACATACGGGCTTGTTAACGATGAGCGATTTGTTTAAGTTCTAACGCGGAAAATAAAATGCAATCGATATGAAAAAGAAAGAAGAAAAGAAACTTACCTGGAAAGATTGGGCTCAAGCCATCGTCTATTGCGCCCTGCTCATCATCTTCCTCATGTGGATTAAGGCACCTTGGTGGGGCTATCTTTCTGTTCCCCTTGTCTTCGATGCCTACATCACTCGCAAGATAAAGTGGGGATGGTGGAAGGAACTCGAGAACCCCGTTACCCGCACGATCATGAGTTGGGTCGATGCCATCGTCTTTGCCTTGGTTGCCGTTTACTTTGTCAACATCTATTTTTTCCAAAACTATACCATTCCATCGAGTAGTTTAGAGAAGAGTCTGCTCGTGGGCGACTACCTTTATGTGTCGAAGACGGCTTATGGTCCCCGTGCCCCGATGACCCCGCTTTCCATGCCTCTTTGCCAGCATACCTTGCCCATAGGAGGCATTCAGAGTTACATCTCGTGGCCTCAGTGGAAATACAAGCGCGTTTCGCCTAAACCCGTGCAACTCAACGATATTGTTGTCTTCAACTATCCTGCAGGCGACAGCGTAGCTCTCAGTCCTCGCTATCAGTCGGCCGACTACTATATGCTTTGCTACGTCTATGGTAAGCAGATCTATCAGCAGAACTTCGGGACTCTTCCGTCGGACAGTGGCGATGCGCTTTCGCTTCGTAAGCAGTATGACCAGTACTATGCCCTTGGAAACCAATACATCAAGGACAATCCGCAGGAGTTTGGTCAGGTGGGCTGGCGCCCTGTTGACCGCCGTGAGAATTACGTGAAGCGTTGTGTGGGACTGCCCGGTCAGACACTGCAAATCAAGGATCGCATCATCTATCTCGATGGGGTGGCAAACAAGGAACCCGACAATGTTCAGTACAACTATCAGGTGTCCTTGAGTGGACGTCTGCCCGACGATTTCATTCGTGAGATTGACCTCTCGTTCAGCGACTTGCGCGATTTGTATCAGACAGGCATTTGCCCGCTGACGCAAAAGATGAAGGAGGCAATGGAGGCTCGTCCTGACTTGGTGGATAGCCTCAAGATAAATAAGCCTACGGAAACCGATGTCATCTATCCCCTGAATGGTCACAAGGGTTGGACGGTGGATAACTATGGTCCCATCTGGATTCCTGCCAAGGGTGCGTCGATAACCCTGAATCTCGACAATCTGCCCGTCTATGAGCGTTGCATCCGAGTCTATGAGGGCAACACGCTGGAGGTCACTGACCAAGGCGACATCCTCATCAATGGCGAGAAGGCAAATTCCTATACGTTCAAGATGGATTACTACTGGATGCAGGGCGACAATCGTCACAATTCTGCCGACTCGCGCTTCTGGGGCTTTGTGCCTGAGGACCACATCGTGGGCAAACCCATCATGATTTGGATGTCTCGCAACAAGGATTACAGCCTCTTCGATGGTGGCATTCGCTGGAACCGCTTGTTCCGTTGGGTGAAGAACATCAAGTGATGCTTGTACTCCCTTCCTATTATCTTGCTCCCATTTCGTACTATGCCCAGTTGGCACAGTGCGAGGAATACTGCATTGACACGGATGAGGCTTATCGCAAGCAGACGCTCCGTAATCGGTGTTACATTGCCTCGCCCAATGGACCTTTGGCGCTTACCATTCCTGTGGTCAAGTTTGTGCCTTATCACACCCCGATGCGCGACATTCGCATCAGCGATCACGGCAACTGGCGACACCTTCATTGGAATGCTCTTAAAAGTAGCTATGGTCGCACACCCTTTTTTGAGTTTTATGCCGATGAAATCGCGCCTTTTTATGAAAAGAAGTATGAATTTCTGATAGATTTCAACCACGTTCTTCAGGAGAAGATGTGTGAGTTGATAGACATAACTTCCCTGCCTGCGAAAGGAGGGCGACAAATGCCTTACTATCAACTCTTCTCCGACCGTCATGGTTTCATGGCCGACCTGAGCATTGTCGACTTGCTCTTTAACATGGGACCTGAAAGCATCTTTTACTTAATTCATAATTCATAATTCATAATGCATAATCTTTGCTCCCATGTTCTAAGCATCACCGCTTCTGCAGATGGAGTGCATAATAATTTTTGAAGAGATAGAGAAACCTTTTTCTATGCAACATATAACTTTAGATAACGGACTCCGCATAGTTGTCAACCGTCGCCCGGGTCAGGTGGTTTATTGCGGTTTGGCAGTCGATGCAGGCACACGCGACCAACTCGAAAGTGAGTCGGGTATGGCTCATCTCATTGAGCACATGTCATTTAAGGGCACACAACGCCGTCGTTCGTGGCACATCATTAATCGCATGGAGGCTGTGGGAGGCGACTTGAATGCCTACACGGGTAAGGAGCATACCGTCTATTATTGTGCTACCCTGCGGCAACACCTCTCCCGAGCCCTCGACCTGCTCTTCGATATCACCCTCCACAGTACTTATCCCCAGCGCGAACTGGAACGCGAGGTGGAGGTGGTCATCGATGAGATAGAAAGCTACAACGACTCTCCTTCGGAACTCATCTACGACGATTTCGACCAACTCTTCTTCCCCAATCATCCGCTTGGTCGCAACATTCTGGGCGATGCCGAACGCCTTCGCCAGTATAGTAGCGAGGACCTGCAAAGTTTTGTCCGCCGGCTCTATCACCCTTCTCGCATGGTGCTTTTTGTCTTGGGGGACATCGATATCAAGCAAGTCGAACGCATGGCTCATCGCTTGTGTCAGTCAGAGGGTGACAATCTTCCTCAAATCACTCGCGAAGCCCCTCTTTCTCAATGTCCAGTGTCCAATGTTCAAAATGATAAGCACACCCATCAGTCGCATGTCATCATCGGGTGCAAAGCTTATGCTTTGGCCGACGAACGCCGGTTGGGCCTTTCCTTGCTCAACAACATTCTGGGTGGTCCGGGCATGAACTCTCGCTTGAACATTAGTCTGCGCGAGCGTCGAGGACTGGTCTATACCGTTGAGAGCAGTATGGCCAGCTACACTGATACGGGTTTGTGGACAACCTACTTTGGTTGTGACCACAGCGATGTGGAACGTTGTCTGCGCTTGGTTCGTCAGGAACTCACTCGCTTATGCGATGCTCCTCTTTCGTCCAGTCAGTTGGAGGCAGCAAAGCGACAGCTAAAGGGGCAGGTGGCATTGTCTTGGGAGAATGGTGAGAATGTGGCCATCGGCATGGGACGACGCCTTTTGCACTTGGGACAGACACAGACGCTGCAACAGCTATGCGACAACATCGATAGCCTCACTTCTGCCCAGCTTTGGGACATTGCTCAAGAGTGCTTTGTTCCAGAACGCATGATGACGTTGGTTTATAAGTAATTTCGCTTCCGATTACTTGCTTCACTTCACTATGCTAGCGCTTGGGTTTTCTCGCACAAGTGCTTGGATGTCATTGTACAAGTATTCGTGGAGGCTCGAACAAGCGTTCGAAGGACATCGAACAAGTGTTCAAAGTGCATCGAACAAGCGTTCGAGTGGCATCGTGTAAGCACCCCCTTTCTTCGCTCTCCATTTGGGCTTTTCTCCACCGAGAAGTCGGGATTAGCTTCAATGCTTATGGATAGATAATAGTGCCGACAGTAGGTTTTTATATTTTTAACGTACGATGATAGGCGAGGTTACGAGAAAAATGTGTATCTTTGTGCGCGAATTAAAAATAACGTAAACTTTTATACAGAAATGAAAAAGACTCTTTTCTTTGTTATGAGTGCAGCCCTCGTGCTGACGGGCTGCTCGAAGTTGGGAAACCTGACTTCGAAAGACTTTAAAGTGACTCCAACACCCCTGGTTGAACAGGGTAGTGAAGTTCCTGCCCAGGTAACCGTGACCTTCCCTCAGAAGTTCATGAAGAAGAAGGCACAGGTGACCATGACTCCTGTCCTGCGCTATCAGGGTGGCGAGGCTGCCGGACAGAGCGTGAGCTTCCAAGGCGAAAAGGTGGAAGGCAATGGTACGACCGTCAACTACAAGCAGGGCGGAATGCATAATATGCGTGCCAACTTCCGTTATACTCCCGATATGCTGAAGAGCGACCTTTACATGACTTTCGATGCACGAAAGGGTAAGAAGGCCGTGAAGATGCCCGACGTGAAGATTGGTTACGGCATCTTGGCCACTGAGGACTTGCTGGGTCGCTGCCTCGACAAGAGCGGTGCTGCCCTGGCTCCCGACCAGTTCCAGCGCATCATCCAGCAGAAGCAGGAGGCCAACATCAAGTTCCTCATCGGACAGGCCAATCTGCGTACGAGTGAACTGCAGAGTGTGGGCATCAGAGATCTGGCCCGCGTCCTGAAGGAGATCAACGACGATGCCGAAGGCCGTGCTCTGGAGGCCATCGAGGTTAGTGCATACGCTTCGCCCGATGGTAGCTATCTGGTGAACGAGCGTCTGGCAGAGCGTCGTCAGAATGTCAGTGCCGACTATCTGAAGAAGGAACTGAAGAAGATAAAGATGGACGCTAACATCGACACCCGCTACACCGCTGAGGACTGGGACGGTTTCCAGGAACTGGTGAAGCAGAGCAACCTGCAGGATAAGCAGATCATCCTCTCTGTCCTGTCGATGTACGACGATCCCGAAGAGCGCGAACAGCAAATCCGCAACATGAGCCACATCTACACCGACATCAAGGACGGCATCCTGCCCGAACTGCGTCGCGCACGCCTGATCGTGAACTACGAAATCATTGGCAGAAGCGATGAGGAAATCGTGGCTCAGTATAAGCAAGATCCCTCGAAACTGAGTGTAGAGGAACTGGTGTATGGTGCCAACGTGCTGGTGGAAGACCCCGCACAGCAGAAGCAGTGGAACCAGACCATCCAACGCCTCTATCCCAACGACTATCGTGCCCTGAACAACCTGGCACAGCTGGCCTACAACGAAGGCGACTATCAGCAGGCTGCAAACTATCTGCAACAGGCTAAGAACGTGAATACGAAGGCCGCTGAGGTGAACACCAACCTGGCACTGATGGCCCTGCGCGAGGGCAACCTGCAACAGGCCGAGAACTATCTGGCTCAGGGCTTTGGCGCTAACACCTACAACGAGGTGATGGGTTCGTATAATCTGGCCAAGGGCAACTATCAGCAGGCCGCACAGAACCTGATGGGTGCAAAGACCAACACCGCCGCTCTGGCTCAACTGCTCAGTCAGGACTATGCTGCAGCCCGTCAGACGCTGGCCTACGTGAAGAAAGCCGATGCCACAACGGCTTACCTGCAGGCTATTCTTGCTGCTCGCACGGGCGACACCTCCACACTGGTCAACAGTCTGCGTCAGGCCTTCGACAAGGATGCTTCACTGAAGGCTCGTGCCAAGGACGATTTGGAATTTGCTTCCTACGCCAGCACGATTGCAAGTCTGCTGAAGTGATAGTAGCTTCTTGCTTACCATGAACAATAATCACAGGTCCATCTTTTTCCCCTTCCTCGCAGGTAGGGGACGAGGGTGGGCCTGTCTTTTCTTCATTATCCTGCTCGCCTCTTGTGGACCACAGAAGGGTAGATTGCGCATAAGGGGAGAGTTTGAAAACCTTCCGCAGGCCGACCTGCTCCTGTATAGTCCCGATGGGGGAATAATGAGCATCGACACCCTGCACATCCTTAAAGGCCGCTTCGAGTATGAGACGAGACCCGAGGATGGTGAACCGCATACCTACGTCATCATCTACCCCAACTTCTCTACCCTCTCATTCATGGCTCGTTCCGGTTCGGACATCCGCATCGAGGGCGATGCCTTGAGCCTGTCGCAAGTGAAGGTAGAAGGTGCCGATAGTCTTGTCAGTGATGAACCACGTCGAGGAAAGAGTCCCTTGGCAATAGGGAAGAAATTGCCCAAGTCCAGCATCATCAAGCAAAAGGCGGGACACTACCTGTTCATAGGTTTCTGGGCTGAATGGAAGCATGGGTCGAACGTGGTCAACTATAACACGCGGCTTGCCTTGCGGCAACATCCCGATAGCCTGACGGCCTTCACCTATTCCCTCGACTTGCAACCAGCGGAAAGACCCACGAACGACTATTTCGAAGACTCCCTCCGCTGGCGCACCTATTGCGACTATCAAGGTTGGAGTGGCCCGTTGGTCTCCAAACTTGGCATTCGCAACATCCCATACATGATTCTCCTCGACCCCAAGGGAACTATCATTGCAATGGGGTGTGACTTCAATCGCGACATCAGTCCTGCCCTGCAGAAGATACAGGACAAGCAATAAAAAGAAAATCTTAAAAAGATATCATGAAAAAAAGTCTTCTTCTCCTCGTCCTGACCCTGCTGATGTCATTCATTGGCATGAGCGCCGTTAGCGCTAGTCAGACCCTAACAATTGACTCTTCGAAAGGAACTTTCTACAAAGATGGCACTACGGCTCTGACTCCCTCGAGTACGGCACAGTACGGCAATAAGTGGATGTCAACATCGACGTCGCCCCAGTTGACGCTGTCGTGTGTGAGTAATAATATGGTCGTTGACAATCAATTTCGCATCCACACCGACACATATACTTTAGAGGTGGACGAAGGGTTCCAGATTACGGGCTATAGCATAGAGGCCTACTCCAACTACACCGGCACTTCAACCATTACCCCCTCGGGAGGTTCGGCACAGACCATATCGACGAGTTCGTCGAACCCCACGACTGTCGTGGTTTCGAACGTGAATAGTTCTTTGACGACCTTTGCCGTGTCAACGGGCAATCCTTGGATAGTCATCACATCGTTCACAGTGACGATTGCAGAACCGAGTACCTCAATCACCAGTGGGCACATCTATCGCCTGCAGAGTTACTACACTGACCTGAGCATGACGGCAATGGGCAACAAACTCAGCAGCGTTACCACTGACAACAACTCGTATGGCCAGCTATGGAAGATTACGAAATCAGACAGCCGTTACACGTTTCAGAACGTGCTGACGGATGCCTACATCCAATCCAATACATCGACGAGTACGCAATGGACCTTGGGTTCCACGGCCTGCAATTTCGCTGCTCATACGAAAACCGTTGATGGCAACACGTGGTTCTCGTTTAGCAATACCAACAGTACATGGTATGGCCTCCATACAGCAAAAACTCAAAACTACTATGTCGTGGGGTGGGACTACACTGCCGATGCCTCGTATTGGATGTTGGAGGAGGTGACCTTGACCTCGGCCCAGCAGGAAGAACTTGCTGAAATCAAGGCCATGACGTCAACCGACTACACAAGCGCGCTTTCGACTTTCTTCTCCGACAATGCCTGCACAACGCTTAAGAGCAACTATGCCTCGATGACCGATGCCCAGTTGCGCTCGGCCATGAGCAGTCTGCCCTCCACACTGCAGGAGATGGCCGTGCGGGTGAAGAACGACACTTGGAACTCCGATGCCACATGGAACAGTTATGAGAAAGACTTCCGCATCCACGAGTACGAAATTTATTCGAACTGTAACCAATGGAGCACCGTAACGGGTACTGGTCCTTTCGCCCATCTTTTCAACCCCACGGGCATTCAGGCTAAAGCGGGCGATGCCCTCTACATCTTTGTCGATAGCGACGTGAAGGACAGCGACGCCACGTTGGAGGCCGAACTCGTTGTGGGAACCAATCGCACGGGTACTACCACCACACTTCATGCAGGTTACAACGCCATCTACGTTAATGCGGCGAGTGAACTCTTCATCTCCTATCTGCTCAACAATACCTCGAAGTCGTGCAACGACTATCCCAACATTAAGATCCACGTCGAGGGCGCTACCTGCAATGGTTGCTTCGACATGCATCGTGGTCACGACAACAGCGACTGGGCTTGGCTGAAATCAAACATGTTCTCAGGCAAGTACCTGCATGTGAAGGGCGAGTCGGTGCTGCTGAACGTGTTGAAGGATGAAGTCATAGGAGAGAGCAACGCAACGGGTGTCATGAAGATTTGGGACTTTGTCTTTGACAAGGAGCAGAGCCTGGCAGGTTGCGATCAGTGGAAGAACACAGGTCAGTATAAGATGATGATCAACAGCTTCCACAATGAAGATGGAGGTAACCCTCACTGGGGAAGCGGACATGGCACCAGCCACCCAAGTATAAGCAGCAGTAGCCTCTTCAAATACAGTGGACTGGCCAATGTCGGGACGTATGGCGGTTCTTTATGGGAGATAACCCACGAGATGGGACATGGGCATCAGGCTCCTATTAATTGTGCCGGTATGACCGAGAAGAGCAACAACTCGCTGGCACAGGCAGTGAACTTTCTGGCTAAGGACAGTCCCTTGTTCGAATCGACTCGTTCGAGTCGCGCCCAAGGGGTGAAGGAAATGGCGGCATACTTCAACGAAGAAACGCGTGCATCGTGGATGGACATTGCCGGAGATCGTGTAGAGAACGGCCTGTGGCTGGGTAACCGTTTCTATTTCCAACTCTGGCTCTATTTCGACTACCTAGGCAACTATCAGCCTTCGGAGGGCAATACGGGTTTCTCCTTCATGACGGCCCTTTATGACAAGCTGCGTGCCAATGGTATTGTGAAGAGTCGGACAAAGACGAGTCCTTCGCCCTCCACCAAGGACTTCTTGCTTGTTGCGAAGTATGCAGCCGAGATAACGCAGACCGACCTTTCGGAATTCTTCGATGCATGGGGCTTCTGGCAGACCTCCGTCAAGGTCGCCAACGACAACGATGATGCCTCCACTAATACATGGTACTTTGGAGACTATGGCGACATATGGGTGCAGACCACCGAAGAGATGGCCAACTCCGTTCGCTCTGCCATGAAGCAATATACAAAGAAGGGGGGCAACATCATGTTCATTGAGGACCGTGGCGTTGGCAGCACCCTTCCCACTTACAACGGCTCGGCCTCCAGCACCTTCGGTGATGTGGGTTACTACGAGACGTATGGTGGAAGTGTGACGGGTACGTATAAGTACACCGTCAGCAATGGCTCCAAAGTGACCATAAGTGGTGACGGTACTGGAGCTGTTGGATTCAAGGTTTATGACGACGAAGGCAATCTGGTGGCCATATCTAATACGAAAACGTTTACTGTCAGAAGCGATGTTGCCACAGGGTTAGCAAGTGGGGCATATAGAATGGTGGCAGCCCAAGGTGATGGAAACGATGTCGCTGTCCCATCTACGGGTGCTAAAGCGATAACCTACATTCTAAAGTATGAAGGAACTGAGGTGGGAAGAGTGGAGAATGTAATGGTTATCCCTAATAGTAGTACGGAGGCAAATATGCCAGAAGAACTGAAGGAACTGGGCAACTTCGGTGATTGGATGTCTTACACGTATTCACCTACCACCACTACGACCAGCACTACCATCGTGAATGTAACTGCCACGTGGAATGGTCCGTTTGAGTTATCCTCTGATTATGAACATGCCATCTGGTACAATTTGAAATTAAAGGACGAAACTTATCCCACCTATGTAAGTGATGGAACACCTAATGTGACACTTCCCACAAAGGCAAGTGTTGATGACACACAACGTTGGGCATTTATTGGGAATCCCTATACTGGTTTGACTATTATAAATAAAGCTGCTGGAAGAAACCTAAAACTAGTTTCTGATAAACCTACAGGAGATGGAGGCTCAACATATGCTACAATAAAAAGTAGTGGGGCAAATGAATTGTGGATACCTAAAGTTAGTACTTTTCTCACTAATGGCTTTTATCTATATACAACAAGCTGCGATTATGCGCTGAATAAGCGAAGTAATGCTAATCTAGCTTTCTGGAATGGTGCTGACAAAGGTTCTACATTTGTCGTTGAGGAGATTCCCGATAATTGGGCTGAGCATGTTATAAGGGATTGTGGTTCATTTTTCTCTACTGATATATATGACACATATTTCACAATTCCTTTGTCAGTAAAGAATGAATGGCAGACACGATATGAAGCTTATAGTGTTTCTGCTACCGAGGCACAGTATAAATCTATTAAAGAGGCAGTAGAGGGTAGCATTAAATATCCGGAAACTGGTAAATATCGTATTAAAAGTTGTGGAGTGCGAGATAATGGAACGCCTACTTACATCTATTGTGAGAATGATGTTTTAAAAACATCAATTGACCCAGATGCTTCTGTCTCCACGTTTACATTTACAGGTGAGTATCCTATTTTTAAACTTTCTGTAGCAGGAAAGAATGTGCAGATATTCCCTGCGGCATACTCAAAGCCGGCCACTGTGTCAGATGATGAGGGGAATACTATTGTGTTTAGTTCTTTAGAACCTGGCTATTGTGTAATAGACAATTATTATGGTCAGTTATTCTTTCATGAGGATGCATATCATAATGTTGTAGGATGGGTTAGTGATGCTGCAGCATCTAAGTGGATGTTAGAGAAAGCCTCTGTTCTCGGCGATGTCAACGGGGATGGGCAGGTGAGCATTGCCGATGTGACGGCTCTTGTCAATATCATACTTGGCAAAGACAATACGCAACCTTATCAGTACGACCACGATGCTGCCGATGTTAATGGGGATGGAAGTACGTCCATTGCCGATGTTACAGCACTTGTGAATATAATCCTGGGTAAAAATTAGCTGAATAATGCTTGTAAAGATTAATACGGCGGCGGTACAAGGGCTGGAGGCCATTCCTGTAACGACAGAGGTGAATGCTTCGCGAGGCATGCATTTCTTCCTTGTCGGACTGCCTGACAATGCCGTGAAGGAGAGCTATCAACGCATTGTAGCCGCTATCAAGAACAGTGGTTATCGCTTTCCCACGCAAACTTTTACCGTGAATCTGACTCCTGCCGACCTGAAGAAAGAAGGTTCGGCCTATGATTTGCCCATTGCCATCGGTATTATGGCAACGGCTGACGAAGTTAGTCACGAGCGTTTGTCCCAATTTATGATGGTGGGCGAACTTAGTCTCGATGGTTCACTCTTACCCATTCGTGGCGCTCTGCCCATTGCCATCATGGCTCGCAAGATGGGGTTCGAAGGACTGATTGTTCCCCAGCAAAATGCCCGTGAGGCGGCTGTGGTGAATCGGGTAAAGGTGTATGGTGCTCGAAACATTCAGGAGGTGATGGACTTGCTCAATAATTCCGTGACAGCCATTCCACCTACCGAAGTCGATACGCGAGCAGAGTTTTATCAACGACAGAATGAGTATGACCTCGATTTTGCAGACGTAAAAGGGCAGGAAGCCGTAAAGCGTGCTATGGAAGTAGCCGCTGCAGGCGGACACAACCTAATTATGATAGGCCCGCCAGGTAGCGGAAAGTCGATGATAGCCAAGCGCTTACCCACTATCTTGCCTCCTTTGTCGCTCAGTGAGAGTCTGGAAACGACACAGATCCATTCGGTGGCGGGAAAACTTGGACGTGATGCTTCGCTCATTGCCCAGCGTCCTTTCCGCAGTCCGCACCATACCATATCACAAGTAGCCCTTGTAGGTGGAGGTGTAAACCCACAACCGGGTGAGATAAGTTTGGCCCATAATGGGGTGCTTTTTCTCGATGAATTGCCGGAATTTTCACGTTCAGTGCTCGAAGTTCTCCGTCAACCTCTCGAGGACAGAATTATAAACATCTCTCGTGCCAAATATGCAATCACCTATCCTGCCTCATTCATGTTCGTGGCTTCGATGAATCCTTGCCCGTGCGGCTATTATGGAGACCCGACGCATCATTGCACTTGTACTCCCGGCCGCATCCAGCAATACATGAGTAAGATATCAGGGCCTTTGCTCGATAGAATCGATATTCAGTGCGAAATTTGCGGGGTTCCCTTCTCGGAGCTTAGTACCATGAAGGCTGGCGAACCTAGCGAAAAGATTCGCGAGAGAGTGATTAAGGCCAGACAAATACAGGAACTACGCTATAAGGAATTCAAGGGCATTCACTGCAACGCTCAAATGACAGAGCGCATGCTTCATCAGTTTGCCGAGCCAGATGCCGCATCCATGAATATGCTTCGAATGGCGATGGAAAGGTTAAAGTTGTCTGCTCGTGCCTACAGCCGCATCCTGAAGGTTGCGAGAACGATTGCAGACTTAGATAATTCAGAGAACGTTCAAAGCCATCATATTGCCGAAGCCATAGGATACAGAAACCTGGACAGAGGCGATTGGGCAGAAAGAGGAGTTTAAATATGAAAAAGTTGTTTCTTGTGGCAGTGTTGTTCCTTGTTGGAACTATCGCCTATGCGCAGAAGAAAGTAAGCGCAACGAGTCCGGACGGACAGACAAAGTTGACAGTAACAATTTCTGACCGCATCTACTATGACGTAGAGAGTCATGGTGAGATGTTGTTTGAGAAGTGCCACATCGGCATGAACCTTCGCGAAGGCGTGCTTGGAGGCAAGCCCTCCCTTAAGAGCAAGAAGGTGACAAAGGTCAATGAGACCATCACACCCATCCATCCCCTGAAGTCCAAGATAGTGCAGAACAATTACACCCTGCTCACACTCGCTATGGGTGGAAACTATAAGGTGGAGTGGCGTGTCTATAATGATGGTGTGGCGTACCGTTTCATCACGGCTCTTCAGGGCGATATCGAGGTGATGAGCGAGGATGGCACTTGGCAACTTGCCTCTCCTTGCAAACTCGTGCTTCAACAGCCCAACAGCTTCTATACAAGTTGTGAGGAGAACTACTCCATAGTCCCGAGCGACGAGTGGAAGAGCAGCGACAAGATGAGTGAACTTCCTATCCTCGTCATGGGCGAGAAGCAGAAGGTGCTCATATCTGAGTTCGACCTCTTTGACTATCCCGGCACATTCCTCAAGTCCAACGGAGGAAACGCTTTCTCTATCATACAGCCCAAGACTCCTCTTGAGTATGAGGACAACAGCGATCGCAGTATGAAGATCCTCAAGGAAGCCGACTACATTGCCAAGACCGCAGGCACGCGCACTTTCCCATGGAGATATATGCTTATCACCCAGCGCGATACCCAGCTGCCTGAGAACGCAATGCCTGTTCGTCTGGCGCCTGCCAATGCCATCGGCAATACGGATTGGATTAAGGTCGGACAGACTTGCTGGGACTGGCTCAATGGTATTCCTTACGGCCCAGACGTAACCTTCAAGGCAGGCATAAACTTGGACACGTACAAGTATTTCGTTGACTTTGCCGCTCGCAATGGAGTAGGCTATATGCTTATGGACGAAGGTTGGGCTCTCGACACACGCGATCCCTTCAAGACAAACCCCGAAGTGCATCTGCCCGAACTTATTGCCTATGGCAAGAGCAAGGGTGTGGGCATCATCGTATGGTTGCCTTGGCTCACTGTCGAACATCACATGGACCTCTTCGAGAAATTCGAGGAATGGGGCATCAAAGGCGTGAAGATAGACTTTATGGATCGTCAGGACCAGTGGATGGTCAACTTCTACGAACGCGTTGCAAAAGAAGCCGCCAAGCATCACATCTTTGTTGATTTCCACGGAGCTTTCCATCCCAGCGGACTCGACTATAAATATCCCAATGTGCTGACCTACGAAGGCGTTCGAGGTATGGAGTTCAACGGTTCTTGCAGACCTGAGAACAGCGTTTGGTTGCCATTCATTCGCAATGCCGTCGGACCAATGGACTACACACCCGGATCTATGCTCTGTTACCAGCCAGAACGCCATCATGGCAATCGCCCCATTTGTTCGGGAGTTGGCACAAAAGTGTTCAACATGGCAGTGTTCGTGCTCTTCGAGAGCAACTTGCAGATGCTCATGGACAATCCTTCCCGTTATGATCAGTGGCCAGACTGCCGCGACTTCCTCACCAGTGTTCCAGTCAATTGGGACGAAACCCGTGTTCTTGCGGCTGAGGCTGGCCAATACTGTGTAACGGCAAAGCGCAAGGGCGACAAGTGGTTCATAGGTGCGATTACCAACAATACAGAACGCGACCTCCAGATCAAACTCGACTTCCTGCCCGCAGGCAAGAAATACCCCATCACCAACTTTGCCGATGGCATCAATGCGAACATAATCGCGATGGACTATCTGTGGCAAGAGGGCGAGGTTGGCAAGAACACTACGCTTTCCATCCACATGGCTCGAAATGGCGGTTGGTGCGGGCGCGTCGACCTTGATAAGTAATTTCCCGCTGAAGAGAGATTTTATTGATTACAGTTCGGAATTAAATTCGTTAAGAAAATGATACTGACAACAACCCCACAGATTGAGGGTCACACCATCCGCGAATATAAGGGTGTGGTGACTGGAGAAACCATTATTGGTGCAAACTTCGTAAAGGATTTCTTCGCAGGAATCCGCGACATCGTTGGCGGACGCTCGGGCAGTTACGAGAAGGTGCTTCGCAAAGCGAAGGACACCTCAATGAAGGAGATGATGGAGCGCGCTCGTGAGTTGGGTGCTAATGCCGTTGTAGGCATCGACATCGACTATGAGACCATAGGCGAAACCAATTCCATGCTTATGGTTGCGACCAGCGGTACTGCCGTGCTGGTAGATTGATAATCGATGAGGCTTAGGCCTGTGGTAAAACGAATATAGGTTCGAGGCTCATCGTAATCGGACGCAAAGCTACGCTTGCGTAGAGAAACGGAGCAAGAACATAGGTTCGAGGTTTGTCGAATGCAGGTTCGAGGCGTACCGAATATAGGTTCGAAGCATATCGAACCTAGGCTCGGGGCCTGTCGAACCTAAGGTGCAAAATAATAAGGCCTAAGGCGTTCGGACGGAAGCCCTCAGGTCCTCTCGAATAAGGCCTTAGGTCCTCCTTTGTAAGACCTAAGGCTTCCTTGTCGAAGGCTTATGCCTTCACCCGCGCACACCTTTTCCGAAAAGTTTCCAGACAAAAGTTTGTTTTTACCTTATTAATACTTGTTTGGTAAAACAATTTTTTGTAGATTTGCCCGGTAATACTATGCAAAAACAAATAATCATGATGAAAAGCATCAAATCATCGCTATTCGTTAGGATAGTCCTGTCGGTAGCATTGTTCGTGTTCGGCATCTCTCCCGCGATGGCTCAGGAGCACGCCGTCAGGGGTGTGGTATCTGACGACCTTGGAGAACCACTGACGGGAGCCATCGTTCGCGTGAAGGGAGTTGACAACAAACTTTCCAGTTGCGACATCGACGGGCGTTACTCGCTTACAGGCATTAAGCGGAACGATGTTTTAGTGGTTACTTACGTGGGCTTCAGTCCTCAGGAGATACCCGTCAATGGGCGGTCCGTCATCGATGTAAAGATGAAGGAAGAGAACAACACCATGAACGAGGTGGTTGTTACGGCTATGGGCATCTTGCGTAAGGAAAAATCACTGACTTATGCGACCCAGAAGGTGTCGTCCGACGACTTTATGAAGGTGCAGGACGCCAATGTTGCCAACTCGCTGGAAGGCAAGGTCGCAGGCATTGTCATAACCCCAAGCGCTGGTGGTGCAGGCGGTGCTTCGAAGATCATGCTTCGTGGTAACAAGTCGATCCTCGGTGATTCGTCTCCCCTGATTGTTATCGATGGTGTACCCATGACCAATGAAATCCGTAACCAGACCAATAATTCGCAGAATATGACTGAATATGTCTCGGCAGAAGGTGGCGATGCTCTCTCCATGATAAACCCCGATGACATAGAGAGCATCAACGTGCTGAAGGGTGCCAATGCCGCAGCCCTGTATGGTTCGCGTGCAGCCAACGGCGTACTCATGATCACAACGAAGAAGGGACGGAGCGGAAAAATCTCGGTAACCTATACGGGCAATGTTACTTTTGATGTCCCATTGACCACTCCCAAGATACAGAATCGTTATGGAGCTAGCGTTGACCCTCAGGGTTATCTCGGTGAAGCCAACAGTTGGGGACCCAAAATCACTGAATCTCCAACCTCTGCTTTGACTCGTGAGACAGAGAAAATGCCATACGAGCGCCAGATACACCTGCGTAACTATGGAAATGACGATGTAGCTGATTTCTATCGTACGGGTGTGACAGCAAACAACTCTATCTCCATCTCGGGTGGTACGGATATTGTGCAGAGCTATGTTTCTGTTGCCAACAGCCATGCGCTTGGACTCATAGAGACAAATAATTACAATAGAAATACGGTAGCCTTCCGTCAAACTTATAATTTATGGAAACGACTGACGATTAACGCTTCGCTTAATTATGCACAGACACGTACTCGCAACCGTATCGGTGGTGGTACTGTTGGTAATCCTATTTACCATCTCTATACCGCACCACGCAATGTTGACATGGCCTATTATCGTGACAACTATGTTATTAATGATGCGAAGTGGCTCTCGGATCCACAAGGCCACTATGTACAGACAGAGTCGGGCTTTATTCGCCAGAATGACCGAGCTGAGCTTACTGGCCCAATGATGAATTACGCTTATATGGACGCTCGCCAAAACAATCCCTATTGGTTGCTCAAGCAGAATCGAAGTTATAATAAGGAAGACCGAGTTTATGGAAGTTTCCAAGGCAATCTTGATATTTGGGATGGTCTTACAGCTCAGGCGCGTTTCAGTTTCGACCATGATAAGTACCAAGAACAAGGGGTACGCTATGCTACTACCTTCTCACCCGCTACAATGTATGATTTTGGAACCTATAACAAGCGTCGAGACAATAAGACAGAAATGTATGTTGACTACATGCTTAACTACAATAAGACCTTCAAGGATACATGGGGGGTGAGTGCTAACATAGGTTGGACGGGTCACACCATCAAGAATTCATATTATGGCACTTATGTTGCCAATGCCACTTATGTTGACCCCTTAAACCAACAACTCAATACGCAGGTCAACCGTTTCGACACCACCTCTGGTAGTTCTGGCGTCACCAGTGAAAGCCAGAACAACAACTGGGACCGCGCCTGGTTGGCAACGGCGCAATTGGGATGGAAGGAGCGCATCTATGTCGATGCCTCTTGGCGTCGTGATGAATACCGCGTCTTCCGCCAGTTCCCCGACAAACCCCAGGCTTATAACTATTATGGTTTCGGCGCAAATGCCTTGTTGAGCGAGCTTTTCAAGTTGCCCGAATGGTGGTCATACGCAAAATACCGTATCTCTTATTCGCAAGTGGGTAATGCTATTCCCGCACGCCTATATTATGGAGCTGGCAGCAACAACCGTACTGGAGCCCTTAGCTCAACAAACATTCTACTTCGCAATGTCAAGCCAGAGGAGACACATTCATTTGAGACGGGTCTTGAACTCTTGTTCTTTGACAATCGTCTCAGTTTCGATGTTACATATTATAATAGTACTATCAAGAATCTGTATATGGGCATAGGAAATACGGCTGGCATCACGGTTTGGGACAACGTGGCATCGTTGCGAAACCAAGGAGTCGAGGCCACCCTCGGCTATAACTTCCGTTTTGCCAAGCATGTCCGTTGGCGTACGGCTGTGAACTTCTCATATAACAAGAACAAGATTCTCAGCGTTGGTACTGACGAGAATGGCAATAAGAACCGCGTCTATACTGATGTGGCAGGCGTGAGAGTGCGCTATACGGAAGGAGATTCATACGGAGATATGTATATTCGTGACCTACGTCATAACGAAGATGGTACAATTTTCCTTTCCAGTAGTGGCAATGTCGCCAAGGAGGGACGTTACTCGAAGTACATAGGTAACATGAACTCACCCTATCAACTGGGTTGGACGAATACAGTCAACTGGAAGAACTTCCAATTCTCGATGCTGATAAATGGACGTATTGGTGGCAAGGTGATTTCACTTACCGAGGCATTCCTCGATGAAATGGGCCTTTCTGAGCGCACGGCCGACGCACGCGACAATGCTTATACTAATAATATCTTCACAGCGGACGGGAAACCTGCTATGTATCTGCCCGATGGCAGCGGCAACATCATTGGCGTCCAGAATTACTATCAGATAATGGGTGCCCGTGGTAGTCAGTATTCACCCCTATATGTTTACAACGCCACGAACTTCCGTTTGCGTGAACTATCGCTGGGATACACATTCAAGAATGTCTTTGGTGAGAACAAGGATATTAATCTTTCCTTCATCGCACGCAACTTGTTCTTCTTCTACAAGGATGCTCCAGTTGATCCCGATGTATCGCTTTCTACAGGCAATGGTTTGGGAGGCTTTGAACTCTTCAACACGCCGTCGACTCGTTCCTTTGGTTTCAATGTGAAGCTGACATTCTGATGATTCACAATACATAGTGCAAATACATAATTGATAAATACAAAAACACTTCATTATGAAACGGAATAACATATATGCGTTGATAACAATACTCCTAATGGCAGGAGGCCTCACTGCCTGCATGGATTTCGATTCACCGCTTGATACTCTCACCATAGACCAGGAAGTAGTTGACCCAACCGTCCATGTCGGAAACCCTGGGCATATAGACTATAGTATTGAAGTCACTGAGCAGGAGTTCGATAATGCGCTCGCCTCACTTGATGTTAACCTCCGTCAGGCCAAGGGCGGACAATATGCTATGCGAGGTGGCAAGAATGGAGACTATCCAGGCGAACATGCCTATCAACGGCAATATTCACTCGGACCTGACAACTATGCTCAGTACACCACGGTTCCACACTACGACTTCATGTACGGCACACTTCAGAGTTCCTATGATATTAGTGTGGAGTTTAATCCCGGTCCTAATAGCTCTTATCTTATCGTGAAGAATGCGATGATACCATTGCTGAACCACCCAGCCATAGACTCTATTCCTGAGATGAAGGCAATCTATCTGTTGCTTTTTGACCAGGCTTCACAAGAGATTGCTGATGTGCATGGAGCTTTCCCCTATGACGATTTCCTGCTAAACAAGCAAACATCGCCATTCACCTATGTTGGCGTAGGGCATATCTATAAGACAATTGTTGAACATATCGACACAGCCGTTGCATGCTTAAGACACTACGAGGCACGTCCCGACTGGTACAAAGCAAAGTTACAGAACCTGATGAACGACAATCTTGATGTTTGTCAGAACAAATATAATGGGCGTAAAGGTGTGGATGAATGGATACGCTATGCCAATTCGCTGAAGTTGCGCATAGCCATGCATTGCGTGAAGGTTGAGCCTGCGACGGCTAAGAAATGGGCCGAAGAGGCTGTGGCTGGAGGTGTGGTGGAATCTCCTGAACAGGAATTTGGTCTCTATGGTTTCCAGCTTGGCTTTGGTCACCCACTTAACATGATATGGATTTCGTGGGGTGATGCTCGTTTGAGTGCTTCATTTGAGAGTCTGCTCATGAGCCTTGATCATCCTTATACCAAGGGCGAATACCCCTTCTTTAAAAATAATGGTGGTGCTATCGTCAATACCAAAACAGGCGAAGTGCTTGAGGCTGACACGCGAATTGTTGGCTTGCGCGAAGGCATTCATCCAGGTATGGGACAAAGTGCTGCCGCCAATCCTATGATTAATTATAGTGTTTTCGATGCGGACTATATGGCTCAGGCACCGCTTTATCTGATGAAGATGTCAGAAGTTGACTTCCTGCGTGCCGAAGGAGCCGTTCGTGGCTGGAAGATGGGAGGTACTGCTCAGGAATTTTATGAGCGTGGCATACGCTATGCTTATCTTTTTGAGCGGTCTGAAATATACTTCCATGAGGAATATGATGCACTTGTGGGAGATTATATGCAGCGTACGGAACCTGTTCCCTATACCTACCACGATCCATTGGGTCTGGTCGCTGACGAACCCAGTGTAACCAAGATCGGTGTGAAATGGAACGAAGCTGACGACAAGGAAACGAAGCTTGAGAAGATTATTACCCAGAAGTACATAGCCGCCTTCCCCAATAGTTTTGAACCTTGGGTTGACTTGCGTCGTACGGGCTATCCTCGGCTCTTCCCCGTGTTGAATGCCGATGAGGGTGATGGCACACTCCGTTATGGAGACATTATTCGTCGCTGTGTATTCCCTGATACCGATGATTCGTCTGTTGCTGACATCATCGAGACAGGTATTGATGCTCTCGGGGGTGAAGACTATCAGGCTACACGCGTATGGTGGGATGTAGATGCTCCCAACTTTTGATGTATTAAAACATAACAATAAGTTACTTCATTAACTAATTAATAAAAAACGTATGAAAAAGATTATTTTTCTCTCTGTAATTGCTGCCTTCTGCTTTGGTAGTGTGCAGGCTCAGGAGTACGACCCCTCCGCTTCGCGTGACATCTTTGATTTCTCGCATTTCGGTGAGAGTACTGTATTGGACCTCTTTTACAAGGCTCAGCAGGCTGGCCGTGAATTCCCAACTATCGAGGAATTCGAAGCTGCAGGTATTAGTGGGATGGATTTAGAGTTTGCTCGTTCACATGTGCGTCCCCGTCCTATCATTGATGATCAGGCCAACCAACTTGTAGATGGCGTTAAGAACACTCGTCGCCTGTGGATGAACCTTCCTATGGGTACAGCCAAGGGCATCGGTGGCTATCCTGGTACCAATGTGGGTGATGACACTTATTCTATTTGGAACTACACTCATCTGTTTGGTGCATGGAATCATGGATTGTTCCAAGCTCCTGGTTGCTGGATAGATGCCGCTCACCAGAATGGTACTGATATCTTTACGGGTATCAAGTTCTTCGAGTCATGGACCCCCGGCAGCGGTGATGGAGCCTATAGTAAACTTATCACAGAGAAGAATGCCGATGGTACATTCAAGTATGTTAAGCCCCTTATCAGTGCATTGCAATTCTATGGTGCAGATGGTATCAACTACAACTGGGAGGATGGTTCCTACAGTGATGCCGACATTGTGGCTTTCCACAAGGCACTATACAAGGAGGCTGAGGCTCGTGGCTTCAATAATTTCCACATAGGTCTGTATACAAACGTTTCCACGCTGACAGCTAGTAATGCCAACGCACTTTTCGGCAATAGCGAAGGCCGCACAGCCGACACCTTCCTTAACTATTCGGCCAACAATTTCATATCAAGTATGGCTATGCGTAGTTCAGAAACAGCTGCAATGAATGCTATGGGCACAACCGACGGCCTTTACTGTGGCACATGGATCGTAACCATGAACCGTAGCTGGACCAACCTTGCAGGGCGCGACATCGGCGCCGTATTGTGGGGTGAACATGCTATGAGCCGCTTCTACAGCAACAATACAGGTCGCGACCCCAATGAGTTCCAGACAAACTACCAGAACCTTCTTGAGCGTGCTGTATCAGGTGGTAATCGTAATCCAGCTGATCGTCCTAAAATGAGTAATACTGGAAATGAATGGGCATGGAGTGGTACTACACCTCCTCTCTCAAAATTCGGAGGTTTGGCAACTTACTTCCCCGAACGCTCAGCCATTCAGGGCAAGCTTCCTTTCCACACCTATTTTAATATAGGTCTTGGTGGTGTGTACACCTATAAAGGTAAGCAGACACATGGCAATTGGTATAATATGTCCACTCAAGACATTGTTCCCACCTATCGTTGGCTGCAGTACAACGAAGGGACCACTACACCTGTTGCCATCATCAGCCCCGAATTTACAATTGAGGATGCTTATATGGGTGGCTCGTGCTTGCGTCTCACAGGCCTAGCTAACGGCTCTGCCGACATCATCCTCTTTCGCACGAAGCTGACAGGAAACTCGGGTACTCCCTATGCTAAGATTGCCGTGAAGACCGGTAAGGAAGGCGAGAACGAGACAGGTCTCAGTCTTATCGTCAAGGTTGGCTCTGACTGGAAGGAGTATCCTGTAGGTGCTACGACAAATAAGACTTGGGAAGAGAAGACCATTAAACTCGATGGTATTGGAGGTTCTGACCAGATAGACTTTATTGGTATCCGTATTAAGGATGTCACACCTGACTACAAGCTATTCCTTGGCGAGATACAGGTTAATGATGATGTGAAAAGTGAACCCGCAGCCATCAAGGAGATTACTGCCGAAGTGAAGGAAGAGACTAGCAGCAGCATGAGTGTGAAACTCAACTGGAGTCTCGACAAGGAGCTCGGCAAGTATGGTTTGGTTTACAATGATGAAGCCAACATCGACCACTTTGAAGTTCTCTATAAGGATGGTGAAAATGGTCGTGTCAGCGTTGTTGGCCATGTGCTGGCTTGGTCTGCTTTCGTAGGTCAGCGTACCCTGACAGCAGAAGAACAGCCCTACTTTGGCGTGCGTGCAGTAGGCACCGACCTCAAGACTTATTCCAAACCTATGTGGATTGCCGTAGCACGTAGTACCAATGTCCCCCAAAAGCCCGAGAAACTTGATGGCGAAGTAGAATATGATAAGAGTGAGATTAATACAGAGGCCGCAGGTTACGAGACAGCTATGAAGACACGTTACCTTACCACCGTCACCACCACGGGTGCCAGTGTGGAAAACATGAATTACACAGCTGAAGGCCCCTGCTCCACTGATAGCCGCAACTATCGTGATGTAACCAAGACAGCCGTTATCAAAGCCAAGCAGGGCGACGTAATCACCTTCGACTATAAATATTTCACCGCTGGTGATGGCCTGCAGTGGTGTATCATGAAGGGCTATGCCGATTGGGACATCAACGGGAAGTTCGACGGTTCCACCGATGAACTTATCATAGAACAAGGAACGGCAAACACCTGCAATAGCTACGAGAACACCGAGGAAGGTTCCGTAACAGGAACCCCCCTGCACGCCAACGGCTGGAGCAAGAGTCCACTCGTACCCTTCACTTTCAAGGTACCCGACGATGCCGTTCGTGGTACCACTCGCATTCGCCTAGTTTTCACCGATGCTTGGGCAGCACATCCTGGACCTGTAGGCCTCACAGCAAAAGGCTTCTCCATAGACTTTGGAATTGAAATCAGCGGAGACAACGAAGACCGTTCTGTAGCTAAGGCCAGCGTAGACGAAGGCGAAGCCGACGAGCCCGAAGGCTTGACCGATGGCATCCGAGTAACGAAGGGCGAGGTTAGCAACGCATTTGTGGCTAATGGTAAACTGCAGTTCACTGGCGTGCAGAAGGCTTGGATTTACACGACGGACGGTAAGCTGGTTCGCTTCGTGAAAGATCCCAGCATGCTCAACACCTCCAGCTTCGCTCCAGGTCTCTACATCATCAAGATGCAGAACCAAGGTGTAATCCGCACACGCAAGGTGGCTATCAAGTGAGTGTAGAACGATGCACGCATCAGTTATGCCGAACGTGAGGCAACTCGAAGCTAAGGTTTAACCATAGCATCAAGGTTACTATCAAATAGCAAACCATTGATTTAGCACAAACGAATGCGAGGCTGCAACCCATCGGGATTGCGGCCTCGCTTTTTCATGCCCTTGCCTTTTTGCGATAAGACTTAGGTCTTTTTCATTAAGCCTTAGGCCTTCCGCCCGAAAGCCTTAGGCCTAATTTTTTACACCTTAGGTTTAATGAAACTCGAACCTATGTTCATTGTACTTCGAACCTATATTCGTTGTACTTCGAACCTATATTCGTTGAGCCTCGAACCTATATTCGTTGAGCTTCGAACCTATATTCGTTGAGCTTCGAACCTATATTCGATTGACTTCGAACCTTAGGCCTTCCGAGATAACCCCTTAGGCCTTCCGGAATAATCCCTAAGGCCTTCTGAAATAATCCCTAAGGGTTCCAGAATGACGCCTAAGCCTTTTGGGCTTCGGATTAGCGTCCGGCGTACATGTCTTCGTAATACTTCTCGTATTCACCCGAGGTGATGCGGTCCATCCACTCTTGATTGTCGAGGTACCAACGGACGGTCTTTTCAATTCCCTCCTCGAACTGCAGACTGGGTTCCCAACCCAATTCGCGTTGCAACTTACGCGAGTCGATGGCGTAACGCAGGTCGTGTCCAGCACGGTCGGTTACGTAGGTGATGAGATTCATATCTTCGCCCTCCTTTCTACCAAGCAGGCGGTCGACGGTGTTAATAAGCACTCGGATGATGTCGATATTCTTCCACTCGTTGAAACCGCCGATGTTGTAGGTCTCGGCCACTTGTCCGCGATGGAAGATGAGGTCGATGGCACGGGCGTGATCCTCCACGTAGAGCCAGTCGCGCACATTCTCTCCCTTGCCGTAAACGGGCAGAGGCTTGCGGTGACGGATGTTGTTGATGAAGAGCGGAATCAACTTCTCGGGGAACTGATAAGGCCCGTAGTTGTTCGAGCAATTGGTTACGATTGTAGGCATTCCGTATGTATCGTGGAAAGCCCTTACGAAATGATCGCTCGACGCTTTTGCGGCGGAATAGGGCGAATGAGGTTGGTACTTCAAGTCCTCGGTGAAGAATTTTTCGCCATAGGCCAGATGGTGGCTTTCGGATGAGGCCGTCGTGGTGAAAGGCGGTTCAATGCCTTCCGGATGGGTCATCTCGAGTGCTCCATAAACCTCGTCAGTGCTGATGTGATAGAACCTTTTGCCTTCGTACTTTTCTGGCAGACTCTCCCAATATAGGCGTGCGGCTTGCAGCAAAGAGAGTGTTCCCATCACATTCGTGCGGGCAAAAGTGAAGGGGTCTTTTATGGAGCGGTCCACATGACTTTCTGCGGCCAAATGCACGATTCCATCGACATTTTCCTCCTTCATTAGTTGCAGGAAAGCATCAAAGTCGCAGATATCCATACGCACGAATCGGTAGTTTGGAGCCTTTTCCACATCCTTCAGGTTCTCCAGATTGCCGGCATAGGTCAGTTTGTCGAGACAAATGATGCGGTAATCCGGGTATTTGTTCACAAAGAGACGAACCACATGATTCCCAATGAATCCTGCGCCGCCGGTAATTACAATGCTTCTTTTATAATTCATAAGTCAATCGAATAATTTCATAACAGGTTTCGGAGACAACGGCTTAGTGAATCCACCCAATAGGGAATGGACAAGCCGAACGTATCTTTTATCTTTGTCTTGTCGAGGACTGAATAGGATGGACGATGGACCGGGCTGGGGAACTCGTCGCTGTGGCAGGGTTGGATGTCGCATTTGGTGTTGCCAGCCAATTGCGCGATGGCCTTCGTGAAATCGTACCACGATGTTACGCCTTCGTTCGAGTAGTGGTAAATGCCCGACTGAGGGGCTTTGAGAATATGAACGATGGCTTCAGCCAGGTCGAGGGCATAGGTGGGAGTCCCGACTTGGTCGAATACCACCTTCAGCTGAGGCTTTGTGGACGTAAGGTTGAGCATCGTCTTAACGAAGTTCTTGCCGTATTCCGAATAGAGCCAAGCCGTACGCAAGATTATGTAGTTGCACCCGCTCGCAAGGATGGCTTGTTCTCCTTCCAGTTTCGTTTGTCCGTAAACGCCCGTTGGGGTGCCTTTCTGGTCTTCACGACAAGGTGTGTTATAAGGGTCTCCTCCGAAGACATAATCCGTGGAGATGTGAACGAGTAATCCACCTACCTCCTTCATGGCTTCGGCCAGGATTTGTGGCGCATAGGCATTCAGTCGACGGCAAAGTTGTTCGTCTGTCTCCGCCTTATCGACATTCGTGTAAGCGGCGCAGTTCACGATGGTGTCCACGCCTTCGTCTTTCACGATTTGAAGGACGGCTTCCTTGTCGGTCATATCAAGCAGACGAGTCTCCAAACCCTCGGCTTCCACCACGTCAGTGAAGATGTACTTGTCGGTGGTTGTCTGGCTTACGAGTCTCATCTCACGGCCCAACTGGCCGTTGGCTCCTGTAACAAGTATCGTCATTCTATTTCCTCCTGTCCGAAGCGCTTCACGTCCTCGATAACCTTCAACAGATACTGCCCGTACTGATTCTTAATCATGGGCTGAGCAAGTTGACGCATTTTCTCTTCCGTAATCCATCCCTTGCGATAAGCTATGCCTTCGAGGCAAGCCACCTTTAATCCCTGACGCTTCTCTAAAACTTCGATATAGGTCGAGGCTTCGCTAAGCGACTCGTGCGTACCTGTGTCCAGCCAGGCGAAACCGCGTCCAAGCGTGAGCACCTTCAGTTCTCCGTCGGCAAGGAATCGCTGGTTCACCGTCGTGATTTCTAGTTCGCCTCGAGCCGAAGGCTTAATGGTTGCAGCCACGTCAACAACCTTGTTCGGATAGAAGTACAAGCCCACGACGGCATAGTTCGACTTGGGTTGCTTGGGCTTCTCCTCAATAGAGAGGCAGTTGCCTTGTTTGTCAAACTCAGCCACACCATAGCGTTCAGGGTCATTCACCCAATAGCCAAAGACGGTGGCCTTTTGTTCTTCCTCTGCCGTGCGAACGGCTTCCTGCAGCAGGGCGGAGAAACCAGCCCCGTGGAAAATGTTGTCGCCTAACACCAGACAAGCGCAATCGTCGCCCACGAATTCGCGTCCGATGATGAAGGCTTGTGCCAAACCGTCGGGACTTGGTTGTTCGGCATATTCAAACCTTACTCCAAAGTCCGAACCATCGCCTAACAAACGGCGGAAACCGGGCAGGTCGTGAGGCGTGGAAATAATCAAGATTTCACGTATGCCTGCGGTCATCAGCACCGAGATGGGATAGTAAATCATCGGCTTATCATAGATGGGCAACATTTGTTTGCTCACTCCTTTGGTGATGGGATAGAGGCGCGTGCCACTTCCTCCTGCTAAGACAATTCCTTTCATACTTGTTCGATTCGTTATATAATAAAGAACGCGCGCGAGCCCTTAAAATTGTGGAAAAGCGAAACTTTTTTATTCTCTTCTTTTGGTATTTCGCTCACTTATTCGTACCTTTGTCACCCGATATGGAGAAGATACCGAGTTTCACCATCGATCACGAGCGCCTTTTGAGGGGCATTTATGTCAGTCGGAAGGACCAAGTGGGAGGGGAAGTGATAACGACGTTTGACATCCGTATGAAGGAACCCAACCGTGAGCCTGCCATTGGCTTCGGAGCCTTGCACACGATAGAGCATCTGGCCGCTACATACCTGCGCAACAATCAGGATTGGAAAGATAGAATCGTGTATTGGGGACCAATGGGATGCGCCACAGGTTGTTATCTCTTGGTAAAGGGGGACTTGGAGAGCCGCGATATAGTGGAGGTTATGAAGAAAACGTTCCATTTCATCGCAGATTTCACAGGCGAAGTGCCAGGCGTGGCACCACGTGATTGTGGGAATTACCTGCTTCACGACCTGCCTATGGCGCGCTGGGAGGCTCGCCGTTATTTGGAGACATTGGAGAATATCCGCGAGGAGAACCTCTATTATCCAGCATAAGTGCTAGGGCGCAGGTATGGGCGAAGGAATGTAATAACATAATAGTCCTTAGCCTTTCAACCTTAGCCAAACATTGGAGAGATGCCAGAGTGGTCGAATGGACCGCACTCGAAATGCGGCGTACGGGCGACTGTACCCTGGGTTCGAATCCCAGTCTCTCCGCATCAAAAGCAGAACTTACGGGTTCTGCTTTTTTGTTTTGAGACAGCTATTCTCTCCCAGGCTGGGTTCTTGCTCCACTTCATTACGCAAGCGTAGGTCTTTGACCATCCGATTACGAATCCCAGTCTCTCCGCAAAAATCGAAGCCGTTCAGGTATCTGGACGGCTTTTTATTTTGCACCTTTTACAAGTTTACTTGCATAACTCGCAGTTTATCCGTACATTTGCATCGTGTGACGAATAATAATCCAAATATAATTTGCTATGAGACACTTCTTTTTTCTGCTTTTGTCAAGCATGTTCTTGACCGTACAAGCCCAAGTGCTACCTTATCAGAATCCTGAGTTGAGTGCTAAAGAACGCGCTCGTGACCTTTGCAGTAGGCTTACGTTGGAGGAGAAAGCCCAACTGATGCTCGACGAATCCCCTGCAATTCCACGCTTGGGCATTAAGAAGTTCTTTTGGTGGAGCGAGGCATTGCATGGTGCTGCTAATCAGGGAAATGTGACAGTCTTTCCTGAGCCCATAGGTATGGCCTCTTCTTTCAATCCCGAACTGCTCTATCGTGTGTTTGATATCGCCAGCACGGAGTTTCGTGCACAGTATCACCATCGCATGGACAATGGTGGTGAGGATGAGAAGTTCCATAGTTTGAGTGTGTGGACTCCCAATGTAAACATTTTCCGCGATCCACGCTGGGGACGTGGACAAGAGACTTATGGTGAGGATCCCTATCTCACAAGTGTTATGGGTTCGGCTGTGGTACGTGGCTTGCAAGGTCCCGAGGATGCGAAGTATCGCAAACTTTGGGCTTGTGCCAAGCATTATGCGGTGCATAGTGGTCCGGAATATACTCGTCATTCGGCAAACCTGACGGATGTTTCATTGCGCGATTTGCAGGAAACTTATCTGCCCGCCTTCAAGACATTGGTTCAAGATGCAAAAGTGCGTGAGGTAATGTGCGCTTACCAGCGACTTGACGATGATCCTTGTTGTGGCAGTACTCGCCTCTTGCAACAGATCCTTCGCGACGAATGGGGTTTCCAGTATTTGGTAGTCAGCGATTGCGGAGCTGTAAGCGACTTCTATACTTCACACAAGAGTTCCAGCGATGCCGCTCATGCCTCTGCAAAGGCGACAATGGCAGGTACTGATGTGGAGTGTGGTTTCGGCTATGCTTATAAGAGTATTCCCGATGCTGTTCATCAAGGTCTTATCTCGGAGGCAGAGGTCGATAAGCATGTCCTGCGCTTGCTCGAAGGTCGCTTCGATTTGGGTGAGATGGACAATCCTTCTTTGGTGGAATGGTCAAGGATTCCTTATTCAGTAATGTCTTCCAAGGAACATACTCAGGTTGCGTTGGAGATGGCTCGCCAAAGTATTGTCCTCCTGCAGAACAAGGGTAATGTGCTCCCCCTGAAGAAGAATGCAGAACGCATAGCCGTTATTGGTCCTAATGCCGACAACAATCCCATGATGTGGGGTAACTATAATGGAATGCCTAATTATACGGTGAACATTCTCAGCGGCATTAAGGCAAAGCAAAAGAAGGTAATGTATCTGCCAGGATGCGACCTTACTGACGATAAGGTGATGGATTGCCTGTTTGCCAATAATTGTCAGATTGGTGGTAAGCGAGGCTTGCGCGGAACCTTCTGGAACAATACAAAGATGGAAGGCACTCCCGTTACTACTGAATATTACACCACTCCCTTAGCTGTAACAACTGCAGGTATGCATAACTTTGCTCCAGGCGTGAAGATTGAAGATTTTTCAGCCAAATACGAGACTACTTTCACACCGAAAGAAGCAGGCGAGTATGTTGTGAATGTTGAAGGATGCGGAGACTTTGAGGTCTATATCGATGGTGAGCGCAAGCAACGCGTACATTCTTGGCGCACTACTCCCACTCGCACTCCCATTCAAGCAGAGGCTGGTCGTTCATATAACATAGAGGTCCGCTACCAGTTTGTAAAGACATGGAATGCTGATATGAAGATAAATGTGGCTCGCGAAATCCCCATCGACTATGATGCAATCATCGCCCAATTGAAAGGTATCCAGAAGGTTATCTTCGTAGGCGGAATCTCTCCTGCACTCGAAGGCGAGGAAATGCCCGTAAACATCGACGGATTCAAAGGAGGCGACCGCACTCACATCGAACTTCCCAGCGTGCAACGCAATTTCCTGAAGGCATTGAAGCAAGCAGGAAAGACTGTTATCTTTGTCAACTGCTCTGGTTCAGCCATCGCCCTGCAACCTGAAACAGAATCGTGCGACGCTATCGTTCAGGCTTGGTATGATGGACAAGAGGGTGGAAATGCTATTGCCGATGTGCTCTTTGGCAACTATAATCCTTCGGGCAAACTTCCTGTTACGTTCTACAAGAATTCCGAGCAATTACCTGATTACGAGGACTATTCCATGAAGGGTCGCACCTATCGCTACTTCTCCGATCCCCTCTTTGCCTTTGGTTACGGATTGAGTTACACGCAATTCAAAGTGGGCGAAGGCAAGATAGAAAAGCAAGGTGACAATTTTGTCCTGACGGTTCCTGTTAATAATATAGGAAAGCGTGATGGAACAGAGATTGTTCAAGTGTATGTTCGTGACCCGAAGGATACTGATGGTCCTCTGCGTTCGCTCCGTGCATTCCAACGTGTCGATGTGAAGGCAGGACAGACCGTCAATGCTGTAATAAAGCTTACGCCTCGCACCTTCGAGTTGTTCGATACAGCCACCAACACGATGCACGCTCACGAAGGGCGTTACCAGATATTCTATGGAAACAGTTCTCGTCCAGAAGACCTAAAGCAATTGGATGTAACATTGTAGCCTTGCAGAATGGCAAAATACAAAAGGCTAAAGGTGAGAGTGAAAGCTCATGCCTTTAGCCTTTCTTTTTATTAGTAGAGAGCTTTTATCTCTCAATTCTTATTCCGTTATCTCTACGTAATCGTAGCCCCTTTGGGTTGTACGATTACTTAACTATTAATACTTAATTCTTAACTTGGCCTTTGGCCACTCATCCTCTTTTCTTCATTACGGAGTTTACCACACGAATGCTCGATACGAGTTTATCTGTGCTGGTGAATACGTCTACGTTCCAAACATGGCTCGAACGCCCAAGGTGAACGGGTGTACATACTGCTCTTACAGTGTCGCCTTCGTGAGCACTCGAGACGTGATTGCCACTAACTTGCATTCCCACGACAAATTCGTCGGGTTGACAGGCAATCATAGAGCCCAGTCCTGCTACCGTTTCGGCCAGCGCTAGCGTTGCCCCACCATGAAGGATGCCAAAGGGCTGGCGTGTACGATGGTCGACAGGCATAGTTGCCTCCACGCGCTCGGCACTGGCAAAGGTGTATTGAATGCCAAGGTTTCCCATCAGGGTTGAACCGCTTTGGGCATTCATGGCATCAATGGGTACGTTGGCAATGCGTGCCTCTTGCACGATGGCTTTCTCAATAGCTAAGGCAGCACCGTCTTGGTCATTGCTCAGCGTGGTGAAGTCGGCACAGCGGCGCACGCCTTCAGTAGCATTTGCCATAGCCACCCCCGTGCCAGCCATCTGAATCATATTGATGTCGGCTTCGCCGTCGCCGATAGCCAGCACCTCGTCCATCCCGATTCCCATCTTTTGCACCAGTGCACTCATAGCGTAGCTCTTGCCCACTTGATAGCCCACAATCTCAAGATAATATGGATTTGAGTGAATGGTATCCATTACACCATTGAGGTGGCGTTGCATGTGCTGTTCAAGACTGGTAAGTGCCTCCTCATCGTCACTCACGAGCATGACCTCGGCAGGCCAGTCGTCCATGGATAGTGAGAGCACATCGTCCTGTCGCAGTGTCATGCCATTCATCTCGGACTCGTCTACGACATGGGGATTGGTAATGTCCGTACTTACTACCTCATTCCCGTCGTAGTAGGCCATTGTCAGTCCCATCTTTGTGGCTTTCTTCTCCAGATATGGCACCATTTGCGGGTCGATACGGCGTTCGAAGATTATCTGTCCTGTCTTAGCTTCCATCACCTGTGCACCATTGTACGAGATGATGTATCCGTCATAGACACCTAAGTCGATGGCTTGTGCCAGCGGCAGTATGCCGTAGGTGGGTCTACCCGATGCCAGTGCTACCCGAATGCCCATTTGTTGTACCTTGCGCAAGGTTTGAGCCGTGCGCTTTGTCAATTCGCGGTTGCTGTTCAGCATGGTACCGTCCACGTCAAGAACAATGAGTTTGTATTTCATAATATTAATTTACGATTTACAATTTTATAAGTAGTTCGATTTCTTAATTCTTAATTCTTAATTCTTCATTTGCACAATGTTTCGCATACTTTGTCTTGGAATGCCCTGCCTGTCGAAGTTTGGCGTACGCCTTGATTGATGATACTGAAGACAAGAACGTGTCCTTCGGGCGATGTGCAATAACCCGACAGACTGGAGACGCCTTCCACAGTACCCGTCTTGGCACGAACATTTCCTTGTGCTGGGGTCTTGAGCATACGTCTCTCTAATGTTCCGTCGATGCCAGCTATAGGCAAAGAGGGAAGCAAGTAGGAGCGGATGGGCTCGTTAGTATATGCATACTGGAGTAGCCTTACTAGTAGTTCGGGCGATACATAATTATAGAGCGACAAACCACTGCCATCGGCAATCTGATACTGAGCAGGGTCGAGTCCTGTTTCGCGAATAATCATGTCGATGTATCCAGTTGCTTCGCTTCGTCCAGCAGGACGGTGTCCGCTCAGGGAAGCCAGCTGATAGAAGAGACATTCGGCAAAATAGTTATCAGAGCGTTTCATCATGCGTTCCAGTACTTGGTCGATGGTGTGAGTCACATCGCACAAAAGCCGAGCCGAAGGCGGACACTTGGCTTGTACAACGCGGTCGATACTTGCTCCTTTTACATCCTGCAGTTTGAGGTCGGTAAGTATTTCACTCACGAAGTGATCTTTTTTATCCACCATGAGTGGGCGCAAGGGAACCGTCTTATCGTCCCAGCACCATCCCCACCCCATATCGTCCTGACTCTTCATCGTGAGGTCGAGATAGATGACACCGGCCAGCGAGTCGATGCCTACATCTTTGAGTGCCTTTGTCATTTGATACACTTCGCCTTGGGAGAGGAGGGGGTCCATTCCCCCTATGAAGCAGACATCGCCCCAGAGCACACTATCCCTTACCTCGCCGGTCACCATCATCTGCGTATGCAGTTTATAGCTTCCGCCCAGATGGCGGATAGCGCCGATGGCTGTGATTACCTTCTGACAACTGGCTGGACGCATGCGTTGACGATGATTTACGCACACCAAGTCGCGTCCGTCAGTAAGATCACGCACATATAGTCCCAGTTGGGTTGTCTCAAAAATGGGCAGATTGATGAGCGAGTCAATTTGCTGCTGCATCCTTCCCGTCCAAGTTGTCGTATCGTCAGGGATTATAGAATTACTATTATATTTATATGGGGAATCACTGGCCTTTAGTGACAAGACCAAGCCAAAGAAGATGAATAAGAGGATGTTTCGTCGCATAAATAGAACATCTTTTGCCGTAAAGTTACAAATTATTTGGCTAAGGTCGCATATGGATTAACCTTTTTTATGTAAATTTGTGGTCAAATACATAACAACAGTACCATGATACGTAAATTCGATTTTCTAATTATCGGTGGTGGCGTGGCAGGCATGAGCTACGCCCTGAAGGTGGCAAAGAGTGGCAAGGGAAAGATTGCCTTAGTGTGCAAGACTACGCTTGATGAGGCCAATACGGCTAAAGCTCAGGGCGGAATAGCCAGTGTAACGAACCTGAAGGTGGACAACTTCGAGAAGCACATTCAGGACACGATGATTGCAGGCGACTACATCAGTGACCCTGCTGCTGTGGAACAGGTGGTGAGGAATGCTCCGAAGGGTATTGCCGACTTGGTGAAGTGGGGTGTGAACTTCGATAAGAACGATGAAGGAGAATTCGACCTGCATCGTGAAGGCGGCCATTCTGAGTTCCGTATCCTTCACCATGCCGATGACACAGGCTTTGAGATTCAGCGTGGATTGATGGAGGCCGTGAGACGGAATAAGAAGATTACCGTCTTGGAGAATCACTATGCTGTGGAAATCATCACCCAGCATCATTTGGGAAGGGAGGTGAACCGTCACATGACGGACATCGAGTGCTATGGTGCCTATGTCTTAGACCCCGACACACAGAAGGTGGATACCTTCCTCTCACGTGTGACCTTGATGGCAACGGGTGGTACGGGAGCCGTCTATGCCACCACATCGAACCCCAATATAGCAACGGGCGACGGCATTGCTATGGTTTATCGTGCTAAGGGTATTGTCAAGGATATGGAGTTCGTGCAGTTCCACCCAACCGTGCTCTTCAACCCTGCCGAGACTCATCCTGCCTACCTCATTACTGAGGCCATGCGTGGCTATGGTGGCATACTGAAGTTGCCTAATGGTGAGGAGTTTATGCAAAAGTATGACAAGCGCCTGTCGCTGGCTCCACGTGATATAGTTGCTCGCGCTATTGACCGCGAGATGAAGATTCACGGTATTGATCATGTTTGCCTTGACGTGACTCATAAGAATCCTGAGGAGACGAAACATCATTTCCCGAACATTTATGCCAAGTGCCTAAGCATCGGTATCGATATCACAAAACAGATGATCCCCGTATGCCCATCGGCTCATTATATGTGTGGTGGCATTAAGGTAGACCTCGACGGACAATCGACAATCCATAGGCTTTATGCCGTGGGCGAATGTTCTTGCACGGGTTTGCATGGTGGCAATCGTTTGGCATCAAATTCACTCATCGAGGCAGTGGTGTATGCCGACAAAGCAGCACAGCACTCGATAGAACACATCGACGAATACACCTTCAACGATAACATTCCTGAGTGGAACGACGAAGGAACGATGTCGAATGAGGAGAAGGTGCTCATTGCCCAAGATATGAGGGAGGTGGGACAGATTATGTCGAACTACGTGGGTATTGTCCGCTCCGACCTGCGTCTGCATCGTGCTTGGACACGCCTCGACCTGTTGTACGAGGAGACAGAAGAACTCTTCAAGCGTGTGAAGCCTACAAAGGACATTTGCGAACTCCGTAACATGATAAATGTGGGCTATCTCATCACCCGTCAGGCCTTGGAGCGCAAGGAGAGTCGCGGTTTGCACTATACCATTGACTACCCCAAGCATGCGTATGACCAAAAGTAAATGTTTAACGTTTAATGTTTAACGTTTAACGGGGAGAATATGTTTTTATCATTATTCATTATAATTTAGCGCAGCGTAAATAGGGCGTGCGGACTAAGTGAGTCTTACTTCAACCGCGATCCTTTGGATTACTTCAGATTCACAATTTCCGCACGCGCCTTTTTAAATAATTCATTAGTCACAATTATTCCCCTGACTACTCCCCTCGTTAACAGAGAGGGACTGGGGGTGAGTCCAATTCTTAACTCTTCATTCTTAATTCTTAATTTTGAACACCGTCGCTCTCCGATACCAAGCCATTTATCTCGATGTGAAAGACATCGACATGAACCGTCAGGCGTCGCCTGCCGTACTGGCCTTTGTTGCCCGACTGCGAGAGCGTGGTTATACGCTTACGGAGGAACTCTTCCGTGCCTTATGTGCTGAGCCAGCTACTACGTTGGCCGACATTACTCGAGACATTGATGAGGCATTAGGCGTCAACCTTAACTGGGCACCTTTGGTTAAGGGTTGGGACGTGCCTACTGGAGAGACGTTCCTCGATCATCTGGTGACGTGGTTCGTGAATGTAACAGGTGCTGATGTACCGGGTACAGAACTGCCTTGCGGGCATCTAATACCCGATGGAACCTTCCCGTTGGAGCGTTACAATGGTTGTCCGTATTGTGGACGTCCTTTCGTAACAGCGAATTATGTCTTTAAAGGACAGGGCAGTAAATTGAAAGAGTTGCGCCTTTTCCGTCTGTCCGACATGCAACACCTGTTGGAAACTTTGCTCACGTCTCCGACTCCACTTGATGCCACACAATTGGACTCCGTTAAAAGGTTAATTCATCATTTACCATTCGCAATTCATAATGGGGTCGTGCCGCAGATGCGTGAAACGAGAATGGTGGTTATCAAGTGCTTGATGGAACAAGGAAGGGGCGATGAGGCTCAACCGTTGATGGAGACTCCTACCGACGTGCTTCGCTATTTGTGGTATGAGAAGACGGGACAACTGCAAATCATAGAGCCTCGCACACTGATTGCCCATGCAGGCGGACTGAATCGCCATCTCTGGCCAACGGCCGATCGAAGTCAAGAAGCCATAGGTTCAATGCGCGATGAACTTAGGCTCAAGTACAATCGAACCTATGCTCGATGTGTAGCCAGTTGGCTCAACAGTTTATCTATGTCTGCGAGCCAGGCGGCAGAGCAGATGCATCCGAAGCGAGGCATGTGGGTAAGGATGATTCGTGCCTTGCGTCTGGGCGAGATGAGCCGAAAGCCTGGTTTCGAGCGGCTAAGGGAACTGCTCGACGTGTTCTACCATCAGAACTACAACACTTGGCAAGGTCAACTGGATGCTGCGCATAAGCAAAACGACAGACAAAAGGCGTTGGCTTTGCTCTGCGAGCGTCCTGGATTGTTTGCACGTTGTCTGTTCTCTACCATGCTTCGCTATGGACGTGAGGAGACATTGCAAGCCTTTAGTCGGGTTACAGATAAATTACCTGCCCGATTATTGCTTTCGCTAAGTAATGCTGCCGAAACATATTTCGATCCAGAGGGCTTTGGAGGAGAACGTATAGTGCGCCCCATTACCGGGACGCCCAAAGCCATTGCGCTGAACAAGATGCTATCGCTCTATGACTTAAAGGAAAGGCGAAGAATGGCCGATTCCATCGAAGAAATTTATCTTCAAACGATGACAAGGCGATTTGCTCAACAGGGACAAAAGGAAGAAGGAAGTCGTGTCTATATTGATAAAGAATTATATCATATTCCTTTGGCTGTGGGCGATCGTTCGACGACAATTCAAGATACTGCTTGCGCCCTACAAGGAACGTGTTTCCAAGTAGAAGGCGACAGTGTGCGATTGTTTTTGCAGTGGGGTAAAGGCTTACCTGCCCAGCATCTGGATATGGACCTCAGTGCCCGTATTGTCAAGCGAGATGGGGAAGTTGTGGAATGTGCCTTTTACAATCTCGCACCAACAGGGGCAAAGCACTCGGGCGACATCCGTGAAATTCCCGACCAAGTGGGAACGGCCGAATATGTAGAACTGGAATTGCCTGAACTGGAACGCTCAGAAGCGGAATATGTGGTATTCACCTGTAATGCTTACAGCAATGGCGCCCTTTCGCCCAATTTGATGGTGGGATGGATGAACTCAGCCTATCCTATGTCCATCTCCGACAAGGACGGAGTGGCCTACGACCCTTCATGTGTTCAGCATCTGGCACGCATCAGTGAGGCCAACCTGTCAAAGGGACTGGTCTTTGGCATATTGAAGGTTAGAGAACGGGAAATCGTGTGGATGGAGGTTCCTTTCACAGCGCAAACTGTGGCTCAACTGGATGGTCGAGTGGTGGAGGATATGTTGCGACGTTTGGAACACAAAGCCACGATAGGCCAGTTGCTGGAATTGAAGGCACAGGTGCAAAAGAGTTCGCTCGTCGAAACTCCTGATAAAGCCGACGAGCGATATACCTATGAGTGGGCACTTAATCCTGCCGAAGTGGCGAAAGTACTCTTTCTGTAATTGGGGTGTTTGTGTGCTTATGGAGTTGGTTGTTTAGTATTTTTTTACCTTCACTTTTCACTCCATCACTCCATCACTTCATCACTCATTAAATTCTCCATGCTTTGGGCATGAAGAGGAACAATACTGTAAAGATCTCGAGACGGCCTACTACCATCAGGAAGCTTAGCAACCACTTGCCTGCTGCCGGTACATCAACAAAGTTGCCAGCAGGTCCCAGACTGCCTAATGCAGGTCCTGTGTTACCAAAGCTGGACACCACAGCACCAAAGATTGTCGTTAGGTCGAAATCCGTGATGAGGGTCATGGCCGCACAACTAAAGATGAGGATAAATACGTAGATGATAAGGTAGGATACTACGCGCTGGATATGCCGGTCGTTAATGACTCTTCCATTAAATTTAATGCCGATGATGGCGTGAGGATGAAGAAACGTACGGAATTCACGCATGGCATACTTCAGGTAAATGAGCACACGCATCATCTTCATTCCACCAGCAGTACTGACAGTACATCCTCCAAGAATCATCATCATGATAGTAGGCATCCAGAAGGGTATTCCCCAACCGACATAGTCGTAACATTCGGCCTGGAATCCACTTGAACTGATAATTGTAGCAACATGGAACAAACTCGTGCGGAATATTTCCTCGCCTGTCTCAGGTACTTTTACTCCACTATCGTACATCGAGAAGCGGAACAGCAGGCAGAACACCGCCACCAAGCCCGTGACGGTGAGCAGGAAGGCTTTTACCTCTTCGTTCTTCAAACACTCGCGTCCGCGTCTTATTGAAATATAGTAATAGATACCGAAGTTAAGGCTGGAAATCAGCATGAAGGTGGCACAAACGTATTCGATGTAAGATGATTGGAAGTAACCGATGCTGGCTGTGTGTGTACCATATCCGCCTGTAGCTATGGTGGAGAAGGAGAAGCATACGGCATCGAATAAGTCCATAGGACCTACCCAGAACATTATTGCGCATATAATGGTGAGAACAAGGTAGATAAGGAGCAGTCGACGAGAGGTGGCACCAATCTTGGGTTGCAGACGATGGATGGTCAGTCCCGACATCTCGGCTATGAACATCGTGGAGTTCTTCATATCCTTTACGGGTAGCATGGCAAAGGAGAATACCACGATTCCCAAGCCTCCCATCCACTGCATCATGCTACGCCACATAAGTATGCCGTGCGGCATAGCCTCAATGTCGGGAATGATGGTAGCTCCCATGGTGCTGAAACCACTCATTGTCTCGAAATAGGCACTTGCCACATCTACGTCCAGTCCTTCATATAATATAAAAGGTAGCATGCCGAATATGGAGAAGACCACCCAAGTCAGTCCTACGACGATGAATGCTCCACCACGTGAGAGTTGCTTTTCTGTTCGGCCTATATCCGTGTGTCCATAGGCGGTAAGCACAGCACCGCAGACAAACGTGATGGCAGTCGTAATGGCAAAGGCTTTCCAGTCCTGATCGCCTTGTGTGTAGTGGTAATATAAGGCAACTAAGGATATCGAACCCAAAAACAGGCTCTCCATCACCAATAGCATGCCAAATATACTTTTCTTCATTTGAATGTTATATGTTTAATGTCAAGTGTTAAGTGTTAAGTGTTAAATGTATTTAGTATGATACACTGCAACTAAAGCCGAGTTGTCGCACTTTTTTGGCGATTTCATCGAGGATTCTGGGTTGCGCTTTCTGTAATCCTTGCACGGGCGTTTCCCGGTCGATGGTGTATATCATTACTTGTCTGGGCTTGATGGTTTGTAGTGCCTCGAGCCACGGCTCGACGTATTCGTCTGTCGTATTATCAAGTCCATTACCAGTCAGGAACATGGTTTGGATGATAACCTTCGGACTCATTTGTGCTAGATAGTTAACGATTGTTTCCACATCATATCGGCCTTGTGGACGGTCGACATTTTCGATGAAATCGGCAGAAACAGTGTCCAACTTCATGATAGGATTGTCTGTTCGTAGAAGGGCTTCGCGTACCGACTCTCGATGAATCTGTGTCGAATTACTCAATACCGATATCTTCGCTTGAGGGAAATATTGATTGCGCAAGGCAGTCACATCGTCTACAATAGCGGGGAAGTCAGGATGTAGGGTAGGTTCTCCGTTTCCGGCAAAGGTAAGTACATCGGGCTTGGGACCTTCTTTTTGCATTTTTTTCAACTGCTTTTCCAGTGCCTCTTTCACCTCTTCCCGTGTCGGCAGGGGCATGGTGGCACGTCGTTCAGCATTCAGCCCACACTCGCAATATATGCAATCAAACGAACACCACTTACCATCGGCAGGCAACAAGTTGATGCCCAACGACACTCCCAGCCTTCGGCTCATGATAGGCCCGAAAATGGGTGAAGGATATACAATCGTACTCATATTACGGGGACAAAGTTACGAAAAAGCACGAATAATGCCAAAATCTAGTCGATAAACTACCCTCTTTAAGTTCATCTAATAATCCTATTTTATCTCGCCTCCATATTGATCTTCGGGGAAAGAGTCGTCGGGGATGACTTCGAAACGGCGGGTTTGGACATCGACGTTCTCTGTGACAAGACCATAAGTGAGGCCGCGCACAAAACCTTCGCCCAGACAGGGACGACGGTCGTAAATACCCAAGGGATGCTGGGTTGTACGTCGGAGTGTGAGGGTGACATTATCAAAGCGGATGTCATGAACCTTTCCTGGCACATCGCCTCCAACAAAGCAACCGTTCTCGCTAATTCCCTCGATATTGTGGAACGTGATGTTGGAAACTTCGCCACATCGACCTTCTTTAGCTCCCTTGGGGAAACGCCAGCCTGCGTCTTTGTGATTACCCACAGCTCGCGGATAGGAAGTGACATAGATGGGTTCGGCTTTCCCCCACCACACATCACTGAAGAGCCAACTCTCGACAGTCATATTCTGGAAGGTGACGTCAGTAACGGTTCCTTCATCGCGGTTTTGAATGCCCAAACCTCGATTGCTGGCACGAATAACACAATGGTCGAATACCACATCACTGATGCTGTCCATGTTCTCGCTTCCTATCTTAATCGTACACGAGCGTCCTGTCATCACACAATCGCGAACGCGAATGTGCTGAGTCTTAGTGCTGCGCATGGTCAAGGGTTTAGCCCTTTGACCAAGTTGAGAGTTGAGAGTTGAGAGTTGAGAGTTGAATGTTGAAAGTTCTGAGTTATTCGTTTGGAGATAGGAGAAGGCATCGAGGTAACCATCGCTATATTCACGGCGATTCTTTAAACAGATGCAGTCATCACCACTCTCGATGAGGCAGTTCCATATCTCCACGTTCGAGGTGTGGTCGAGGTCGATGCCATCGCCATTACGAATCTTCAGTTGGTTTAATAGACTCATGTCATGAATCTTAGCCCCATCACACCCTACGAGATGGATGGTCCAATAGGCACCGTTCTGTACGGTGATTCCCGATATCTCAATATTGCGACAGCCGAAGAGCGTGAGAACATGAGGACGGGGGTCGAACTTCGGGTCTTTTAACTCTTTCAAGACATAGGAATCTTCCAGTTCCGGTCCCATAAAGGCAATGCCGTTGCCGTCGATGATGCCTTGACCTGAGAAGGAGATGTTGTCGGCACCATTAGCCCAAAGCCAAAGCATGCCTTCACCACGATTTTCGCCAAAGGCACTCAGGTGATAGATGCTTTCATCAGGATTGGCAAGCAGTCGACTCCCTGCTTCGAAGTGATAATCGATGTTGCCTTTAAGTTCGAGAGGACCGACGAAGAAAGTTTTGCCTGATGGGAAATGGATTGAGCATTGATCATTGACCATTGACCATTGACCATTTGATGCTGCATTGATGCAGGCTTGAACGGCTTGGGTATCATCGTGAATGCCATTGCCGACGGCACCGAAGTCGAGGGGATTGAAGATGGCAGTTTCCACACATCCCCATGTGGAAGGCTTTGGTCCCATTTCAAACTCTAAGGTGCTGCCTGCGAGGATGTCGTCATGCGTAAAAAACGGCGATTCCATCGGGGAATTGTTGATCTTAGCCGATTGGATATAGATATTCTCGTCCGAAGCATTATGGGCAATGATACGGAAAACTTTGCCATTCTCTAATGGTATCTCGACCTCGGGAAAGACTGGACTGCCAATGGCGTATTCGCCAGAAACGGGACAAACGGGATAGAATCCGAGGCAAGAGAAGATGTACCAAGCCGACATTTGCCCCGCATCGTCGTTACCGGAGAGTCCACCCGGAGTGTTGTTGTATTCCGTATTGAGGATGTGGCGTACCCACCTTTGAGTGCGCCAAGGTTCGCCCGCGTAGTCGAAGAGGTATGCCACTTGATGACAGGGTTCGTTGCCGTGCCAATAAAGACCCTCGGTAAACATACTGTCGAGTCGAGCTACGAAGCGCTTACGTCCTCCCAGCAGTTGGATGAGATCCTTGACATCGTGCGGCACATACCAAGTATAATGGCAAGGCCAGCCTTCGGTGATAAAAGTAGGACGAGACCCCTCCTCAATCCCCCCGAGGGGGGAAGAGTTTACAAACTCATGGCCTTCTTTTGCCATTCGATATCTTCCATCGCACCAACCGGTTTGGGGATTGATGACGTTTGCCCAGTTATGACTACGTAAAGTGAGTTGGCGATAGTCTTCGACATGACCAAGGAGGCGAGCCATCTCTGCCACAGCATAGTCATCGTAGGCGTATTCCATAGTGCGACTAACCTGTTCGCGCTGGTGGAAAGCATCGGGAACGCTATCCTCCAAAGGAATGTATCCGTACTGAAGATAAGAATCGAGAGCACGACGACCCATACCATCTTTATAAAGGGCTAAAGTCAAAGGGCTAATGTCAAAGGACGAGTGGTGAGAGAAAAGGCCTGTGAATGCATTCTTGCGCATAGCCTCGTAAGCCGTTTCGTAGTCGAAGTGACGAATACCTTTCTTATAAGCTTCGGCCAGAATGGCGGCACAATGATCGCCAATCATCGCTGAAGTATAGGAATTCCAACAAGGGAAGATCGGCAACCAACCGCCTTGCTGGTATTTCAAGACAAGTGATTGCATCATGTCGGCACTCTCACGAGGCGAGATGATGTTGAGCAAAGGATGCTGTGCCCGATAGGTGTCCCATGCCGAGAAATCGTCATAGTAATGTCGCCCAATCTCCATTTGCTTTATACCCGTACCAGCAAAGCCAGGATAACGGCCACCAACATCACTGATGACATGAGGAAGGAAGGAGGCGTGATAAATAGCCCCTCTAAATCCTCCCATAAGGGGGGACTTGTCCACCTCTATAATCCTCCCAATTGGGAGGGAGAAAGATAGGGGGCTGATCTTCCCAAATTGTTTTTCCCAAATCTGTTCTAATTCCTGACGAGTCTTGTCGAAGTCCCAATGCGGAATCTCAGATTCCAAGTTCCGTTGGGCTCCGTCGATGCCCGTGAAACTGGTGGCAATCTTTGCAAGGACATCGGTCCGGTTGAGACGAATCCATAGGAGATTGCCTTCTTTGCCCCATTCCACGACATCCTCGGGTTGGAGCTGAAGTACGGCATAGCCCGTCATTCCAGCCGATTCCCCCCATCCCTGATAGATGCGATGAACGGGATTGGTTGCCTGAACCTGTGCCCGTTGGACATCGTATTCAATAGTGCCCTCGCCTTCGTCGCTATTGGTTTCAAAGACGAGATAGGCCTTTTTCTTATTTTTAAAAGAGAATCGGAAGATGGCCGAACGGCTTCGTCCCGTCATCTCACATTGCACATACGGAAGGCTGACACTGTAATAGGAAGGTGTAGCCGTTTCTTCGGTATGGTTGAAGGGAGTGGCACGCTGTTCTGCCTCGAGCCGTTTTTTGCTAGGCAAGGGCATTAAGGTAAATGAACCATAGTCCTGCGTGCAACCACCAACAATCCAGTGCGAGGCACGAAATCCTTGCAGGCGCGTATCATTATAATAATAAGGACAAATGCACTTTTGTTCGGTGGCTCGAGTCTGAGGGGTCCAGAAAGTCATACCGTGGGGTTCGAGTACGGCAGGCAGAGTATGCCCATGTTCTTCACTTCCTTTACCGAAACGGCCAGCAGTGGTAGTGTTACTGTTGGCAGTTCCGATGAGCGTGTTGACCAACGGCTGGGCATTGGTCAGATTGACAATTGACAATAGGCAATTGACAACAAGAAATAAAACCTTAATGATTCGCATAAGAGGTCCCTCAATTTCCGAGTGGGAACAGACCATAGAGGTTGGCATCGATGCCGTCAGTAATGGTTTGGAAAGCCTTGGGGTCGTCGCCGAACTTGCAAGTGTCGCCATCGACGATGAGCAGTGGTCCAGTATACGTCTTTATCCACTCTTCGTACAGGTCGTTGAGACCCTGCAGGTAGTCGATTTGGATTGATTGCTCGTAGGCTCTGCCTCGCTTTTGAATCTGAAAGACGAGGTTTGAAATGCTTGAACGGATGTAAATCATTAGGTCGGGCAGTTTAACTAACGACATCATCAGATTGAAGAGCTCCGTATAGTTGTCGAAGTCACGATCACTCATCAGTCCCTTGTTGTGGAGGTTGGGAGCAAAGATGCATGCATCCTCGAAGATGGTGCGGTCTTGGATGATGTAGTCCTTCGACTTCGATATTTCCACCACATCGCGAAAGCGTTTGTTGAGGAAATAGATTTGAAGGTTGAACGACCAGCGCGCCATATCGGCATAGTAGTCCTCGAGGTATGGGTTGTTGTCCACGGGTTCGAACTGAGGTGTCCACCCATAGCGTTTGGCAAGCATCTTGGTGAGTGTGGTCTTTCCACAGCCAATGTTTCCGGCGATAGCGATATGCATTTTTTTGTAAGAGTTTAATGTTTAAGAGTTTAACGTTTAAGGTTAAAAGTTTAACGTTCAATCTTCAATCTTCAATGTTCAATGTTCATCGGGAAGAGTCCAAAGAGCAGATTGTCGATTTGATTGATTATCAGTTTCAGGTCCTTGGGACGATGCAGGTAGTCGAGTTCGTTGACATCGACGGTAAGCACCTTTCCGGGATATTTCTCATAGATGAATTCTTCGTAGAGGTCGTTAAGTCCTTGAAGGTATTCGATTTGGATGGTTTGCTCGTACTCGCGTCCTCGCTTCTGGATGTTCTCGACCAGGTGCGAGATATCGGCTCGAAGGTAAATCATCAGGTCGGGTACATGGAGTTGCGTCTGCATCTGTTCGAAGAGTTCCATAAAAGTTTCGTAGTCGCGGTCGCTCAGTTGCCCCATTCGTTTGTTATTGGCCACGAAGACGTGTACACCCTCATAGATGCTGCGGTCCTGTATAACTGTGCCCTTGCCTTTGTCGATGCTGAGGCAGTCCTTAAAGCGCTCTTTCAGGAAATAGACCTCAAGATTGAACGCCCACCGCTGTATGTCGGCATAGTAGTCTTCGAGATAGGGATTATAAGATACTGCCTCGAACTTAGGCTCCCATCCGTAATGCTTGGCCAAAAGGGTGGTGAGTGTGGTCTTTCCGCTTCCTATGTTTCCTGCAACGACGATATGCATGGTATTAAATTACGATTTAATCTTCAATTTTCGATTTTCAAGACTCAATTAATTCTTAATCGTGCCACAAATCTACGCAAAATTATGGACAAATGCAAAAGAATCCGTATATTTGCATAGATTTATGAGTTTTTACGAATCATTTTCCTCTATTGTAAATGCAATCAACGGCGTCTTGTGGGGCTGGCCGATGATTGTGCTGTTGGTAGGAACTCATCTGTTTCTCACCATCCGACTGCGTTTCCCCCAGCGCCACATCTTTCGTGCCATTCGCTTAAGTGTGACTCGCGACAAAGGGGCTGAGGGCGATGTTTCCCAGTTCGCTGCTTTGGTGACCTCTCTGGCCGCAACCATCGGTACGGGAAATATTGTTGGAGTGGCCACAGCCATTGCCTTGGGAGGTCCCGGTGCAGTGCTTTGGTGCTGGATAACGGGTGTGTTGGGTATAGCGACGAAGTATTCCGAAGGACTGTTGGCAGTGAAATATCGCAAGCAGACAAGTAATGGCAAGATGCTGGGCGGACCTATGTATGCCTTGGAAACGGGTCTCGGATGGCGCTGGGCAGCTATCCTGTTCTGTGTGTTCACGGCCTTGGCGGCTTTCGGCATAGGTAATATGGTGCAGAGCAATGCCATCTCGTTGCTTGTTCACGAAACTTATGGTGTGCCTCAATACATTTCTGGCTTTGCCGTTGCCCTATGTACGGCTCTGGTAATCCTATTCGGCATTCGCGGCATAGCCCGATTCTGCACGGCTTTTGTCCCCTTGATGGCCCTCCTCTATGTGGCAGGATGCCTCTTTATTCTCTATCTTAACGCACCTTATGTGTGGCCAGCCATATGTCTGATATGCGAGAGTGCCTTCACCCCTGCGGCCGCAGGAGGAGGCTTTGTGGGAACCACGATACTCGTTGCGGCTCGTTATGGTATAGCTCGCGGTTTGTTCAGTAATGAGAGTGGTATGGGTTCTGCCCCCATTATGGCTGCAGCCGCCCAGACGAAGAATCCCGTTCGGCAGGCTTTGGTCAGCAGTACGGGCACATTCTGGGACACCGTCGTTATCTGTGCTCTCACGGGCATCGTCCTTGTGAGCAGCATCCTCATGCATCCCGATATTGATTACACCAATGGCGCCGCCCTGACCAAGATGGCCTTCGAGAAGATTCCTCTTGTCGGAGCACCTCTGCTTGCCTTTGGCATCATAACTTTTGCCTTCAGCACCATCCTTGGATGGAGTTATTATGGTGAGCGAGCCCTCGAGTACCTGAGTGGGAAACGGTTCCTCATCCCTTATAGGCTAGCCTTTATCGTCGTGGCGTTCATCGGCTCTGTCGTCCAGCTTTCCCTCGTCTGGGACTTAGCCGATCTGATGAATGCCCTTATGGCCATTCCCAACCTGCTAAGCCTTTTGTTCCTGAGTGGAGTAATAGTAAGTGAAACCCGAAAATATATGAAGCCATGAAGATTGGAATCTTAACCGCAATGTCTGTCGAGTACGAACAGTTGGTGCGCCTGATGGAGCATCCTGAAACGATAGAAAAACAACGACTGAACTTTACCCTTGGTCGCATAGGACCTCACAATATTATACTGATGCAATGCGGCATCGGCAAGGTGAATGCAGCTATGGGCACAATGGTGATGATACACGAGTTCCAGCCACAAACCATTATCTCAACGGGTTGTGCAGGCGGCATCGACCCCATCCTTCGAGTGATGGATGTGGTTGTAAGTTCGGAGTTGGCTTATCACGATGTCGATTGTGGCGAAGGTCTAGGGTGCTCGCCTGGTCAGATTCAGGGCTTGCCTCCTCGCTTCCCTTCCGATGAAGCGCTGATGCAGACGGCAAAGGCTTTGCAAACCGATGTTCGCGTTCATGCAGGCCTCATTCTCACAGGTGACCAGTTTATAACCAATCGCGCTGCACTTGACCATATCAAGGAGACCTTCCCCGAGGGCTTGGCTGTGGATATGGAGTCGGCCGCTATTGCACAGGTGTGCTATCTGCAAGGTGTTCCCTTTGTCTCCTTCCGCATCATCAGCGACACACCAGGTGCCGACCAGCACCAGGAGCAGTATGAAAACTTCTGGCAGACGTTGGCCGACCGCTCATTTGGCGTCACACGCCATTTCTTGGAGGCGATAGAATAATAAGAAAATGAGAGAATAAAGTACGTCAAATCAAGTGGACGCTTATTCTCTCATTTTTATACCCTTATTCGTTATCCATCGAACGCTTATTCGACGTGCATCGAACCCTTGTTCGTTGTACATCGAACCTAGGTCCATTTATTTTGTGCCTAAGGCCTTCGGACAATAAGCCTTAAGTCCTCGGGCAATAGCCTTAGACCCATGGGGCAATAAATAAGGTTTAAGAGTTTTGTTTATGGTTGTTAGGGCTTCCAGACGAGTCGGGCAAGTCGCACTTCCTCGGGCTGATAGAAGCCGTCGAACTCATCGATGGCCTTCTTGACGTCGCCGTTCACTTCGTCGAAATAGTCGAAGAGTTCGTCCTGGCAATCCTTTTCCAGCACTTCGTCGATGAAATATTGTATGTCGAGTTTGGTTCCTCGCTTGATGAGGTGTTCCAGTTGGGATAGCACATCGTCGAAGTCGAGTTGGTTTTGTTCGGCGTAGTCGTCGAGGGGTATCTTTCGGTCGATGGCTTGTATGAGATGTATCATCTGCTGGGATTTGCCGTTTGCAGGCACTGTGGCAACTGCCACGGGAGTCAGTTCTTCTCCTTCCCCAGCCTCTTCGTTCATAGCTTCCTGAACCAGCACATCGAGTAGGTCGTCGCTTTTCTCGTTGGGTTCAGTCTCTTCAACCTCTTCTTTCAGCTCCTGCAATGCTTCCTTTGCAGCTTTTATCGATTCTTTCGTAGTCTTCATGCGTGTGTCAAAAACAAATTACATGTTATAATATGTGTTTTCGGGTGCGAAATTAATACAAAGTCTGCGATACTACAAAAGAATGAGGATATTTTTTTTATTTCAAAAAAACTTATTTTCAAAATCAATGAATACGGGATAAATGGAATGCAGAAAGAAAAAAAGCGGAAAGTTATAAACTTTCCCTGTCTTGGATAGTGGCTGTATGGGGGAAAATTTGTAATTTTGCAGCCTAAATCACATTTAATTGTAAAACGAGTATGGAAAATAAGAGAATCCGCAGAGCCCTTGTCAGTGTGTTTCACAAGGATGGGCTCGACGAGATATTGCGTCTGCTCCACGAGCAGGGAGTGGAACTGCTGAGCACTGGTGGTACACAGGCTTTCATCGAGAGCCTGGGCATTCCGTGCCGCAAGGTTGAGGACGTCACGGGTTATCCCAGCATTCTGGGCGGTCGCGTTAAGACCTTGCATCCCAAGGTGTTTGGAGGCATTCTGGGGCGTCGTGCCTTGGCTGGCGACCAGGAAGAGATGACGAAGTATGACATTCCTGAGATCGACCTCGTCATCGTGGACCTGTACCCCTTCGAGCAAACGGTTGCAAGTGGTGCCGAAGAACAGGACATCATCGAGAAGATAGACATTGGTGGCATTTCGCTCATTCGTGCTGCTGCCAAGAACTTCCAGGATGTGGTCATTGTACCTTCGAAGGCTGAATATCCCATGCTGGCCGAAATCCTCAAAGCTCAGGGCGCAGAGACCAGCCTCGAACAGCGCCGTACGTTTGCTTGCCGTGCCTTTGGCGTGAGCAGCCATTATGATACGGCCATTCACGGGTGGTTTGCCCAAAAGTGAATCAGCCTCTCCCTAACTTTTTCCTCAAGAGAGGGAATAAGTTCTCTTCCCTTAGGGAAAGCTTCCGACTAAGTGAGAGCAGGTAAAAGATATATTTTGAATCTTAAATATTTGAATTTCGAATTAAATAAATATGAAGTGGTTTTCATTGAATAAGGAAATAGCCATCGACCTGGGAACAGCTAACACCATCATCCTGTCTAATGGGAAGATTGTGGTTGACCAACCTAGCGTTGTGGCTTTGGACCGTCGCACCGACCGTATGATTGCAGTGGGCGAACGTGCCAAGTTGATGCATGAAAAAACGAATTCGGACATACGCACCGTTCGTCCTTTGCGCGATGGTGTGATTGCCGACTTCGATGCTTGTGAGAAAATGATGCGTGGACTCATCAAGATGGTTCATACGGGTCGTGGACTCTTCAGTCCCTCGATGCGCATGGTCATCGGTGTCCCCAGCGGTTCCACAGAGGTGGAATTGCGTGCCGTACGTGATAGCGCCGAGCATGCAGGCGGACGTGAGGTTTACCTCATCTACGAGCCTATGGCTGCAGCCATTGGTATAGGCCTCGACGTGCTTGCACCCGAAGGTAACATGGTGGTGGACATCGGCGGTGGTTCTACTGAGATTGCCGTTATCTCACTGGGCGGTATCGTGGTGAACAAGAGCCAGCGTGTGGCAGGTGACGACTTGACTATGGACATTCAGGAGTATATGAGTCGCCAGCATAACGTGAAGGTCAGCGAACGTATGGCCGAGCGCATCAAGATAAACGTGGGTGCAGCCCTTACCGACCTTGGCGATCAGGGACCTGAGGACTATGTTGTCTATGGTCCTAATCGTATCACGGGTCTGCCCATGGAAGTGCCAGTCTGCTATCAGGAGATAGCCCATTGTCTGGAAAAGACCATTGCCAAGATTGAGACTGCTGTGCTTTCTGCCCTCGAGGCTACTCCTCCCGAACTGTATGCCGATATCGTGCACAACGGCATCTGGCTCACAGGTGGTGGTGCATACTTGCGTGGACTCGACAAGCGCCTTACCGATAAGATCAACATCCCCTTCCACGTTGCTGAAGATCCCTTGCACAGCGTGGCAAAGGGTACAGGCGTAGCACTGAAGAACATCCATAAGTTCTCGTTCTTGATGTAGCCTTCGGGTTGGACTAAAGGCAAAAGCCCCTTTCCCCGCTCTCTCTGTTGGGGCAAGGGCTTTGCTTTAAATGCTAAATTGTCCAATTGCCCAATCGTCCAACAAATTGTACATTGTACATTGTAAATAGTACATTATTATCATGAATGCCCTGTCGGACAAACTGAAGAACTGGGGGCACTGGATAGTATTCCTCATCCTCGAGGTTGCGAGTCTAGTGCTCTTGTTCCGCTTTAATGCTTATCAGGGCAGCGTGTGGACGACACAAGCCAACGACGTAGTTGGACGGGTTCTGGAAGGAAGGCAACGCCTGATTGCTTATTCCCAGTTGGGAGAGGCCAATCGGCAGTTGACGGAAATGAATCTCCAATTGCAGTCCGAGCTAGATGTAGTTCGCCATCGTTTGGCAGAACTGGAACATGATTCCTCGGCTACCGAACGAGCTGTGGCAAGCCAGTTGGCAGGCATTCATCGCATTCCGGCTCAGGTTGTCAGCAATTCCATTCGTGACCGCGAGAACTATATCACCATCAACCGTGGACTTGCCGACGGAGTAGAGAACGAAATGGGTGTAGTGTGCGGAACTGGTGTTGTGGGCATTGTCTATCAGGCAGGACAGCACTACTCGCTTGTGCTTCCAGTGCTGAACTCACGCAGTAGCATCAGTTGTCGCCTTCACGATACGGAGTACTTCGGATACATGAAATGGAATGGAGGAAGTCCGTTGCTTGCCTTTATCGACGATATTCCCCGTCATGCTAAGATTAAAGTGGGCGAGATGGTGGAAACAAGTGGTTTCAGCAGTGTGTTCCCAGCCGGCATCTTTGTTGGCAAGGTGCGTCGCATCCTGAACTCCGACGACGGATTGTCTTATAAATTGGAGATAGGTCTGAGCACCGACTTTGCCCGTCTTCGCAATGTGAGCGTGATAGAGGGCAATCCTCAATTTCCTGCAGAACCCCAAAACGATGAGGAGGAAGAGGAATGATATTGGTGCTGTTTAAACGTCTGTTCCAGGTACTGGTGCTTGCGGCTTTGCAGGTTATGGTGCTCAACCAAATCCATCTCTTTGGCTATGCAACTCCTATGCCTTATGTCCTTTTTCTCGTTTGGCTTCCCCTTAATTCCAATCGTGTCGGCAATATGTTGTGGGCATTCCTGTTGGGTTTGATAATTGATGTTTTCTCAAACACTCCTGGTGAAGCATCTGCTTCCATGACACTTGCAGCCTTGGTGCAATGGCCTCTTTTGCACGCTTCTGCCCCTAAGGATTGTGTCGAGGATATGGTTCCCACCTATACTTCGATGGGGCGGTGGAACCACACGCGTTACGTCATAATCCTTACGTTTGTCCACCATGCCTTGTTCTTCCTGCTCGAGTCATTCTCGTTCTTCCATCTTCGAGACTTGCTCATTAGTTTTGCGGCCAGTTTGGCCTTGTCGGTAGTGCTGATGTTAACCTTCGAGACACTCCGACATGGAAAATGATCGTCAGTACAGCGGCAGGAAGTATGTGCTCGGAGGCATTGCCGTTGTCATAATCCTTGTCTATCTCCTGCGTCTGTTCACTCTTCAGTTGACGAGTGACGATTTCAAACGCAGTGCCGACTCAAACGCTTTCCTAAAGCGCATTCAGTTCCCTGCCCGTGGAGCCATCCGCGATCGTGAGGGTAAGTTGCTTGTGTACAACCAGCCAGCCTACGATATTATGGTGGTTATATCCGAGATGGTGAATGTAGACACGCTCGACTTATGCCAGAGTCTGGGAATCAATAAGGATTGGTTCGACCGTCGTATGGTGGAGATTATGGATCGCTCGCGCAATCCTGGTTACAGCAAATACACCCAGCAACTCTTCATGAGTCAACTATCGGCGGAGGAATTCTCCAGTTTTCAGGAGAAGTTGTTCCGTTTCCCGGGATTCTACATCCAGAAGCGCAACATCCGCCAGTATGCCTATCCCAATGCTGCCCACGTATTAGGCGATGTGGGTGAGGTTAGTCCTTCCGATATTGAGGCCGATGATTATTACCAGAGTGGCGACTACATAGGCAAGCAAGGCGTTGAACGCAGTTACGAGCGACAACTGAGAGGGGAGAAGGGAGTCGAGATTCTGCTTCGTGACGCACGAGGACGCATCAAGGGAAACTATCAGGATGGCAAGTTCGACCGTCAACCTGTACCAGGCAAGAACCTTACGCTTAGTCTCGATCTCGAACTGCAACAATTGGGCGAACGCTTGATGCAACACAAGCTCGGAAGTATTGTTGCCATCGAACCCTCAACTGGCGAAATCCTTTGCCTTGTGTCTTCGCCCACTTACGATCCTCGTCTCATGGTAGGACGACAAAGAGGCAAGAACCATCAGATGCTTAATGCCGATCCCCATCTGCCTTTGCTCAATCGAGCCATCAATGGTACATACCCACCCGGTTCTACCTTCAAGACCTCTCAGGCACTCACTTTCCTTGAAGAAGGCATCATTACGCCACAGACAGCTTACCCCTGCAGTCACGGTTTCCACTATCACGGCATGAAGGTGGGCTGTCACGGACACGGTTCGCCTCTGCCTTTGATTCCCGCCATCGGCACCTCTTGCAATGGTTACTTCTGTTGGGGACTCTACCACATGCTATCGAATCGCAAACGATACGACAACATACAGGAGGCAATGACCACGTGGAAGGACTATATGGTATCGATGGGCTTTGGCTATCAGTTGGGCGTAGACTTGCCAGGCGAGAAGCGAGGTATGATACCCAATGCCGACTTCTACGACAAGCATCTGGGTCGCACATGGAGTCCGCTTAGCGTAATTTCCATCTCTATTGGTCAGGGCGAGGTTACTCTTACGCCTTTGCAAATTGCCAACCTTGGCGCCACTATCGCCAATCGAGGCTATTATATCACCCCACACATAGTTAAGGAGGTTCAGGGAGAACCCCTCGACACAACATATAGCACCAAACATTACACGAAAGTCTCACGCCGAAACTACGAGTATGTAGTCGAAGGCATGCGTCGAGCTGTCACAGGTGGAACCTGCCGTACGGCTAATAACCCTTGGTATGAAGTCTGTGGAAAAACGGGTACTGCCCAGAACCGCGGCCATGACCACTCCGTCTTCATGGGCTTTGCGCCTAAGGACAATCCGCAGATAGCCGTTGCTGTCTATGTGGAGAATGGAGGTTGGGGTGCCACCTTCGGCGTACCCATTGGTGCCCTTATTATGGAGAAGTTCATCAACGGCCACCTTTCTGCCGCCAGTGAGGCTCGTGCCGAAAGCATCGAAAAGAAAGTCATCTTCTATGGTAGCACCAAACGATAAAGGAAAGGGACTGTTGGCTTCGCTCGACTGGTTCACCATTGTCATCTATGTGGCCCTGCTTGGGTTGGGATGGATGAGTGTGTGTGGTGCCAGTTACGAATTTGACCAAGGTCTCAACTTCTTCGACTTCGGCACGCGAAGCGGTATGCAGATCGTGTGGATAGTCACTTCCTTCCTTCTCGGCTTGCTTATCCTTAGCATCGACGAACGCTTTTTCGATTCCTTCTCCTATATCATCTACCTCGGTCTCATCGTCCTATTGGCGGCCACGCCCTATATTGCCCACAGTATCAAGGGTTCGCTCTCGTGGATTAAGGTAGGGCCTTTCAGTATACAGCCAGCCGAGTTCGCCAAGTTTGCCACTGCCCTTTGTGTGGCAAAGTACATGAGTCACAACGACTACAATATCTCGCGTTGGTTCAACTTCGTCGTTACCTGCCTGCTCTTCCTCCTGCCTATGGTGCTTATCGTGATGCAGCGTGAGACGGGTAGTGCCCTTGTCTACAGCGCTTTCTTCCTTATGCTCTATCGCGAGGGAATGCCAGGTTCAGTCCTCTTTGCCGGTGTTTCCGCCGTTCTCTTCTTTGTGGTAGGCGTGCGCTTTGATGATGTTCCGTTTTGGGGTATCCAACCCATCAGTTCGGGTCGTTTCTGGGTGATGTTCCTCATTCTTGTCTTCGTATTGGGTCTCTTACGAGTATATACGCGTCGTCTTGCGCCATTCCTCCTCATCCTTTTCTATGGCATCGGCTTGACGCTTGCTGCCCTTTTCTTCAGCAAGTATGTGCTTCCCTTTGATATCACTTGGATTCAACTTGCCATACTCCTCTTCACGTCGGCCTATCTTATCTGGTTGGCTGTGAAATACCGAAGTTCGCGTTATGTTTACATCGCCCTCTTTGCCCTTGGCGGACTTACCTTGCACTACTCTGCCAACTATGTCTTGGACAATGTCATGGAACCTCACCAGCAGACGCGTATTCGCGTGCTTTTGGGTATGGAAGACGACCCTCGCGGGGCAGGATATAATGTCATTCAGGCCAAGATAGCCATCGGTTCGGGTGGACTTCGTGGCAAGGGATTCCTCAATGGTACTCAGACGAAGCTCAAGTATGTGCCTGAGCAGGACACCGACTTCATCTTCTGTACCGTAGGCGAGGAAGAGGGATTCCTCGGGTGTGCCATCGTCCTCGGTCTGTTCCTTGCCCTTATTCTTCGTCTTATCCATCTTGCTGAACGACAACCCTATGCCTTTGGACGCATCTATGGATATTCCGTCATGAGTATCTTCCTTTTCCACGTCTTCATCAATGTCGGCATGGTGCTCGGTCTCACCCCAGTCATCGGCATTCCACTACCATTCTTCAGTTATGGTGGTTCCTCGCTTTGGGGCTTCACCATCCTGCTCTTCATCTTCCTTCGCATGGATGCTGGCCGCAATCGCTTCACACACAAATAGCCTCGCGCGTGCGTGATACCTAATTATATGTAACGCACGTCATACTGAACAATTGTCCCCTTTTCATTAAGCCTATGCTCGAGGCGCCTCGAACCTGCATTCGATCCACTTCGAACCTATGTTCAATGAGCCTCGAATATAGGTTCGATTTTCATCGTACTTTTTTCCTAGTTTTCTTGCTATAAACAATCTGCGAACTAACCCTTAGGCAACAATAAAGGCGAACCCTTTCGAGTTCGCCTTTGCTGTTATGTCTTTCAGCTTTAAACGATGGTTCTTAATTCCTTCTTGATGTTGAGCAGTTGCTGGCGAATGTCTAAAAGGCGATCGATAAGCTCTGAAGTACCAACTTCTTTATCATGGTTCTTTTCGATGAGTTCGCGAGCGGCAGAAATCTTCATCCCGCGAACCTTGACCAGGTTATAGACGATGTTGATTTCATCGATAGTCTCTGCAGTGTACTGGCGAATATTGCGTAAGCCCTTTTGAGGTTGGATGCTGGGGAACTCGCTCTCCCAGAAACGAAGGAGGCTTTCTGAGACGTCAAACATTTTGGCAACTTCTCCTATCGAGAAGTACGTCTTCAAGTTCTTATTGTGGATTAATGGCATATCGTTTTGACTCTTTGAGGACAAAGATACAAAACAATTGACAATTGACAATTGATAATTGATAATTATTTTGTAATTTTGTGCCCAAATTCAAAAATACATATTTATGACAGCTAACGAAATACGTAATTCGTTTAAGAAATTCTTTGAGGAGAAGGGACATGTGATTGTGCCTTCGGCTCCTATGGTAGTGAAGGACGACCCCACACTGATGTTCACCAACGCCGGCATGAACCAGTGGAAGGACATCATACTGGGTCAGCGCGACCCGGAACCCCGTCGCAGAGCCGACTCACAAAAGTGCCTGCGTGTAAGTGGAAAGCATAATGACTTGGAGGAGGTGGGACATGACACCTACCACCACACCATGTTCGAGATGCTGGGAAACTGGTCGTTTGGCGACTACTTCAAGGAAGGAGCCATCGACATGGCTTGGGAGTATCTGGTGGATGTGCTGAAGCTGAATCCCGAGGACTTGTATGTGACCGTATTCGAAGGTTCACCTGAAGAGAAACTGCAACGCGATGATGAGGCTGCACGCTTCTGGCTAAAGCACGTGCCTGCTGACCACATCATCAACGGAAACAAGCATGACAACTTCTGGGAAATGGGTGACACAGGACCATGCGGCCCTTGCTCGGAAATCCATCTCGATAGCCGTAGTGCTGAAGAGAAGGCAAAAGTGCCTGGACGCGAGTTGGTGAACAAGGACGATCCACAGGTCATAGAGATATGGAACATCGTCTTCATGCAATTCGAACGTAAGGCCGACGGACATTTGGAACCCCTCTCGATGAATGTCATCGATACCGGTATGGGCTTCGAACGCTTGGTTCGTGCCATTCAGGGCAAGCAGTCGAACTACGACACGGATGTGTTCCAGCCCATCATCAAGGCTATTAGCGACATGACGGGATATAAATATGGCGAGAAGGAGGAGACAGACGTGGCTATGCGTGTGGTATCCGATCACCTGCGTACCATTGCCTTCTCTATCGCCGACGGACAGTTGCCTGGCAATGCGAAAGCGGGTTATGTCATTCGTCGCATCCTGCGTCGTGCCGTGCGTTATGCCTATACCTTCCTCGGTCAGAAGGAGGCATTCATGTATCGCCTATTGCCCGTACTCATCCGTGAAATGGGAGAGACTTACCCCGAACTGGAGGCACAGAAGGAACTCATCTCGAAGGTGATGAAGGAGGAAGAAGACAGCTTCCTGCGCACGCTTGAGACCGGTATCCGCCTGCTGGATGGTGTGATGGAAGAAACCAAGCAACAGGGAAAGACCGTAATTGATGGCGAGAAGGCTTTCACGCTCTTCGACACTTACGGATTCCCTCTCGACCTGACGGAACTTATCTGTCGTGAGAATGGTCTGACGGTTGATGAGGAACGTTTCAACATAGAAATGCAGAAGCAGAAGGACCGTGCCCGTAATGCCGCTAAAGTGGAGGCTGACGACTGGGTGGAAGTTGGTGAAGGATCGAAGATGAAGGATGAAGGATTGTCATCAACTGTCTTCCTGGGTTGGGACATGACTGAAAGCGAGTGCCATATCTTGCGCTATCGTCAGGTGGTGCAGAAGAAGCAGACCTACTATCAACTCGTGCTCGACCAAACGCCTTTCTATGCAGAGAAGGGTGGTCAGGTGGGTGACCGCGGTGTATTAGTAAGCGAAAACGAGACCATAGAGATTATCGATACGAAGACGGAGAATGGACTGACGGTGCACATCGCCAAGGCACTTCCCAAACAACCGGAGGCCGACTTTATGGCTTGCGTTGATACCGATCTTCGTCATGCTTGTGAGGCCAACCACACGGCAACGCACCTGCTCGACCAGGCTTTGCGTGAGGTGCTGGGCACACATGTGGAGCAGAAGGGATCGTTGGTCACACCCGAATACCTGCGTTTTGACTTCTCACACTTCCAGAAGGTGACCAATGAGGAACTTCGTCAGGTGGAACGTCTTGTGAATGAGAAGATTCGTGAGAACATACCCTTGCAGGACCATCGCGATATGCCCATTGAGGAAGCCAAGAAATTGGGTGCAATTGCCCTCTTTGGTGAGAAGTATGGCGATAAGGTTCGCGTTGTTCAGTTTGCCGATAGTGTTGAGTTCTGTGGCGGTTGTCATGCTAAGAGCACAGGACAGTTGGGTATGGTGAAGATCCTTTCCGAAAGCAGTGTTGCCGCAGGTGTGCGTCGTATTGAAGCCATTACCGGAAAGAAGGTGGAGGAAATGTTGTATCAGGTTACTGACACTATCAACAACCTGCGTCACTTCTTTAATAATGTACCTGACCTGCAAGGAGCCATCCAGAAGTTCATTGACGAGAACGCTCAACTGAAGAAGCAGATAGAGGACAGCATGCGCGAGAAGGCCATGCAACTGAAGCAGTCGATGAAGGAGAAAGCCGTTGAAAAGAACGGCATCACCGTTATGACGGCTGTTGTGCCTATGTCAGCAGAATATGTCAAGGATATTGCCTTCCAACTCAGAGCAGAGGTAGACAACGCCCTTGTTGTTATCGGTAGCCTGAATGAAGGCAAGCCCATGCTGACTGCTGCCGCTTCGGACAGCCTCGTACAACAAGGCGTGAACGTGGGTAAGAGCATTCGCGAGGCCGCCCAACTTATTCAGGGCGGCGGTGGTGGTCAACCTCACTTTGCCACAGCAGGTGGTAAGAATCCCGAAGGCCTTATCTCGGCAGTAGAGAAACTGGTTGAGTTGCTGACGGCTTAATATTATATATAAAGATGTAGAAAGGGGAAGTTCGCTTCCCCTTTCTTTATTTTCGCTTAAGTCGTAAGCCTAAAAGATTGTCGTTGTATCCACTCTCACGCCAACGGCGAACATAGTAGTATGGGAACCAGAGGAGGTGGACACGAATGCGAGTGATGGCCTGATAGGTATCAGGTGAGATCTCGGCCAACGTCTTGTCCAATGTTACTAGTTCGTCCATGCGATCACGCAAGAGCTTGTGGTGGCGCAAGAGGTAGGGCTTGTACTCAAACTTGGCACGCTCTACAAGTCGCCTGAGGAGGTATTCTCGACGGTCCGTATCGAGTTCGGATTTCATTCGTTCGTATTGCCTAACGGTGATGAGGAATCCTTCGATAGCCTGTGACATGGAACGAACAAGGACTTCCGGGTTCACGGTCTGTCCCTCTCTTCCCAATCGATAATTATAAATGACGTGAGGATAATATTGCCAAGTCTTTATCATGGACATTGGCCAGAAGACCCATTCATGATCGGTGTAGGAAATGCCTTCAGTCTGCGTGTAACCAATGCGACGTAACAGTTCGGTGCGATAGGTTACGCAGTGCATGGTAATGTGGAGACGGGGATGATAGAGGTCGCGTACGCCGTAAGTCTTACCTGGTCTATGTAGGATGCGAGTGCGCTTTCGCTTTCGTCCATCATCGTTTGTGCGGCGAAAACGAGTGAATACCATATCGAGGTCAACAGAGGCGAGGAAACGGAGGAAATCGGGAAGGTTCTTGGTCTCGTAAAAGTCGTCGGCGTCGAGAATGCGGATATATTTGCCTGTAGCCTCGCGAAGAGCACGATTGATACATGAACCATAATTGCCATTCTCTTTGTCAATGACGCGGAAGGTCTGGGGATAACGGGCTTCGTACCCGTGAGCAATCTCTGACGAACGGTCGCGACTGCCGTCATTGACAACGAGTACCTCCATCTGTTCCATTCCTTCGTCAATGATGAGGGAAGTGAGACATTGGTCGATATATCTTTCCATGTTGTACATGGGTATGACTATGGTAAGTAGCTTCATGGCGTAGAATTAAGGTAGGAATTGGTTGTTTATGTCTTTTCTTTATTGTATTTCATCATTAACTCATAGCAACGTTCGACGTCGAACCCTCGTTCCTTGGCGTATGCTTCTGCCATCGTATGGCGTTGAACATCGGTGGCAGGCAGACGTTCGGCAAAGTTTTGGCATCCTTCATCCATGCTTATTTCATGGAAACGCAGACGATTGAGGTCGATGAGTTCCACGCAAGCCTTCCCTTCCGCATTCTTGCCCAAAAGCAGATTGCCACGCGAGTAGTCGTGATGTATCATTCCTGCATTATGGAGTCGGGCTGTAGTGAGGCCGATGGCTTTAAGGAAGTCCTCTTCATCGGAGGGGGATAGGTTGCCGTTGACGATATCGTTGTAAGTATAAGGAAGAGTCGAAAGCAAACTAACGTAATAACTACGTCCGAAGAACAATCCCAAGAACCGCTCACTATAGTAAGCCACCGGGGTAGGGACGCCGATGCCTTGTTGTTGCAAAAGCAAGGAATAGCGATAGGAACGCTTTGCCTTGGAGGGACGAAGGAAACCGTAAACTATCCGATTGAGTAGATTCGGCATGTGGAATGCCTTGACTACATATTCGCAACCCTTGAAGGAAATGCGGCGTATCTCATTGCGTCGTTTGTAGATAACTTCCCCACGATTCGTACGAAACACGGAGGGCAGAGCCAGAAAGAAATCCTTGGCTTGCCTATAGTCGTTAGCAACGGTCAGGTGGCGAGGATAAAGGAGGCGGTGCAGCGCATTGAGAATCCTTGACCACGAGCGATGATAATGCAATGGTCCTCCTAACTGATGTTGGAAGAATTCGGGATGGCGCTCATTGAGTGCATGTATGATTTGTTTCTTCAACTGACGGTCTGTTGTTCGCTTCGAGCCTTTGTGTATGCGGTAACGAAGGCCCACTTGCGGACTGGTAAATACTTGTCCGCCGTCCTTAAGCATATGAATCCAAAACTCCCAATCTTCACGGGCCTGTAAGGTCTCGTAATAACCTCCTACACGTTCCCAGTCGGTACGCCGATAGAGTGCCGTTGCAGGAATCATGTTCTTGCGTGCCAGCAGACGAAGAGAGAAGTGTGGCAGATGCCACTCTCCCGATTTAGCACCAAAGAACTCGGCTTTGGGCACAGCCACTTTTGCGTCGGGATGTTTCTCCATAATATCTACCGCCCATGTGATGAAACCAGGCAATAACAGGTCGTCGGCATCGACAGGAAGGATGTATTTACCATGAGCCTGAGCTATGCCTTTGTTGCGAGCCCGACAAACGCCTCCGTTAGGTTGGTTGATGGCAATTATGTGCGAATGGCGTAGGGCATAGTCAGAGGCAATGCTTGGAGTCGCATCATGCGAACCATCGTTGACAACAATGATTTCTGTATTGGGGTATCCTTCGGCAAGCAGGGAGTCGAGTGTCTCGGCTAAATAGGACTCAGCATTATATGCAGGCACTACGATGGAAACCAATGGGCGTGTGTCGTTCATATCTTATCCAGTCCTTTAGTCAGCTTCAGCCAGTAATACTTCAGTGGATTCTTGTATTTCAGTTGCTTCCAAGGGCGACTACCGTGAGGACGATGAATCACGGGCAGAGTCGTAAGCAGGTAGTTGTGAAGCCCTTCCTGCAGGGAACGATGCGAAATGGTAACATCGAACCACGACTTGGAAGCGTTCAGTTGTTCGAAATCGACTCGACGAAGCAGTTCGGGTGTTAATAACGAACAGCAGAAAGAACAATGCCGACGCGTGTCGAGCACTTGGTTCTCTTTTCCCTTAGCATATAGATAAGGATAGTTTATCACGCCATCATCGTCCACAGTTACAGATGCCACGATGCCTGCATCTGCGTGTTCTTGTGCTGCTTTCCACAGGCCTTGCAAGGTGTCAGGGCGTACGACAACATCGCTCTCCACAATCAAAAGGGCGGCATCCTCCTCCAGACACAGCCTCTGTTCGCGTTGAAGCACAAGCAGATAGTTGGGCGAAGGATGGGTCGTAAGGTCGCTAAGGTTCACAAGCTGGAATCCCAACTCCTGCGAAGCCTCGTCCAATTGCCGAGTGCTCTCCTCTGTGGAGAAGTCATTATAAATAGTATAGGTATGAGGCGCATCAAGCCGAGACGACAAAATTGCACGCGCGGTTTCCAATGCCGAAGGGACATTGTCTTTCACTGGAGTAATGATGTGCAGTTTTTCCATCTACATTTGCTTAATAATTTCCTTTAAGTCGGTCGAGGACACGCCTTCGGTTCGCGGAAGCACTACGACCTCGCGTCCCTGTGCCTGACACCATTCGACGGCTTTCTGGAAACCCTCGTGTCGCTGGTCGGGTCCTTTGGCAAAGATGTCGAAGTCCACTTCGCGTACAATATCGTTTACGTCGCGATAGACTACAACCTCATCGACATAGCGTATTGCACGCACCATATAGCAACGCTCTTCTGTGGAAAGCACAGTCTGCGACTCGGGCTTGTAGAGGGCTACGACCTCCGAATCCTGAACGGCCACAATCAGGTAGTCGCCCAAGGCTTTGGCCTTGCGGAACAACTCGACGTGACCCACATGCAAGAGGTCGTAAACACCAACAGTCAGGACTTTCTTCATTCTTTTCCGTTTGTTGTAGTCGCAAAATTAATAAATATTCGGCAATGTACCAAATATTCCCTATCTTTGCAGGTAATTTCACACAAATCATTGAATACAGATATGATTTTACCAGATAACTTCCTGCAGGAGGAAACACGGCAAGGCTATACCATAAGCCACGAGATGAAGGAGGTGTGGGCCGTAAGTATGGATATGGCCGAACGCCTTATCGACGTTTGCCAGCGTCACGGCCTGAAGTGTTGGATGGATAGCGGCACCTTGCTCGGAGCTGTTCGCGAGGAAGGTTTCATCCCTTGGGACGATGACATAGACTTCGTCATGCTTCGCAAGGATTATGATAAGTTGGTGAAGATTGCCGCCGATGAGTTCAAGCCGCCCTATTTTTTCCAGACAACCTATAGCGATGTCGATCACTATTGCGGACATGCTCAGTTGCGTCGCATCGATACTACGTCACTTCTCAAGTGCGACCTCAATAAGAAGCATTGTCAGGGAATCTTTGTCGACATCTTTGTTCTCGACGGTTTCATCGAGAATCCACTCCTGCGATTCCTCCATCGGACGACAGCCATGCTGATGCGCAAGACCATTCACGGTTGCCTTCGCTTGCCTGAAGAAAATACAACCTTCGGACGCAAGATGAGTTCTTTCTTCGGCAAGGCCATTTGTCGCATCATCCCTTATCGCCTTTTGTTTGCCTGGCAAGAAGCACTCTTCCGCATGGTAGATGCCGACCGCCATCGTCGGGTATCAGTCATTTCGTATCGCTATAGCACACACAGGCGCATTCGTTTGCGCAGTAGTTATGACGAGATGGTGTGGATTCCCTTCGAAGGACAGTCGTACCCTGCGCCTAACAACACCGATGATGCCTTAAAATGCTATTTCGGACCTGATTACATGACTCCGCGTCAAGAACCTACGGCACACGGCGAAATGTATCTTGATGCCCGTATGCCTTACCCTGAGGCTATAAGCCTGTTGCGTCAGCATCCCGAGAAATTCGACGAACGCCTACGTCTATTATATCACGCCTGAAGGTCTGTAATTCGAAGATTATCCGTATCTTTGTAGTCAAATAAGATATAGCCTGACAATGAAGAAAGTTTTTCATGCCGCCCTGTTCGACCTCGATGGTGTCATACTGGACACTGAAGGTCAGTACACCCGTTTTTGGGGTGAGATGGGGCGTAGGTATGTGCCTTCCGTTCCCGATTTTGCCCAGCGCATAAAAGGTCAAACCCTTTTGCAGATGTTCGATGCGTGGTTTCCCGAACCTGATGTCCAGCGCGACATAAAAAGGCTATTGGACGAATTCGAAATGCAGATGACCTATCCTTATATTAAAGGTGCGCACGCGTACGTGAAGGCTTTGCATGAAAAGGGTGTGCCTACGGCGATTGTCACCAGCTCGAATCTTTTGAAGATGGAGAATGTCTATCGCCTGCGTCCCGAACTTAAGGAACTCTTCACGCTTATACTCACCAGTGAGGACTTCAAGGCAAGCAAGCCCGATCCCGATTGCTATCTGTGTGCGGCCCAACGGCTTGGGGTGCCCATAAACGAGTGCGTGGTGTTTGAGGATAGTATGAACGGACTTCGAGCTGGACGTGCTAGTGGGGCGTATGTAGTAGGCTTGGCTACCACGAATCCGAAGGAAACGATAGCTCCCTTGTGCGATGAAGTGGTAGATGACTTCGAAACATTCCCCCTCAAGGAGGAGATGGAGGGGGTCCTATGAAGCTCGTCATCGACGATAAGATTCCGTTCATTCAAGGTCAGGCAGAACGCGTGGCCGATGAGGTCGTTTATCTGCCAGTAAGCAAGATTGGTCCTGACGATGTGCGAGATGCCGATGCGTTGATAGTCCGTACACGAACCCATTGCAATCGTCAATTGCTCGAGGGCAGTCGAGTGCGATTCATCGCTACTGCCACCATTGGGTTCGACCATTTGGATACGGATTATCTGAACGAAGCCGGAATTGTGTGGACCAATTGCCCAGGGTGCAATGCGACTTCAGTGGCTCAGTATGTCAGGAATGCCCTTATCGAAGCCGAAAGGGAAGGGATTGTAAAGCTTAGCGAAGCCTCGCTTGGGATCGTTGGCTATGGGCATGTGGGTCGTGCCGTTTGCGAGTCCTTGCGCCCTTATGTAAGGGAAATATTGCTCAATGATCCACCGCTTGAGAATGAAGAATTCTTGCTCCGACAAGCTACGCAAGCGTCTCCTAACGTCGCCGAGCGAAGGATGAAGAATGAAGGATTAAGGATTAAGGGTGAGGAATTGGCTATTGCTTTTGAGGAAGAAAAGAGCGGAAACCCTGATACTTCACTTTTCACTCATCATTCTACGTTCAAATCACTCGCCGATCTCGCCTCTTCTTGCGACATCATCTCCTTTCACACGCCACTGACTGCCGAAGGGCTTTATCCTACATACCATTTGGCAAATGAACAATTCTTCCAAAGCCTAAAGCGAAAGCCCTTGCTCATCAACGCAGCACGAGGAGGAGTGGTCGATGAGGCGGCTTTGCTCGATGCGATGGACAAAGGTCTGGTTCGCCAAGCGATTATCGACACATGGGAGGGAGAGCCCGCAATCAATGGGGCGTTATTAAGTAAAGTGTTCATCGGAACGCCTCATATAGCTGGCTATTCTGCGGACGGGAAAGCCAACGCTACACTCATGGCACTTCGAGCCCTTGTTCGATGGCAATCGAGCCTAGGTTCAATTGACATCGAACCTATGTTCGATATTCAGCCTCCCTTGGCTCAACCTGAACGAACCGGTATTTTCTATTCGCCTACAAGCGATTCCGATCAACTGAAAGAAAGTCCGCAAGATTTCGAGAATTTGCGTGGAAACTACCTTTTACGCAGAGAATAATTGCACACTTGGTATGCTCGTGTGCAAAAAAAGGCTGTTTTTTTGGCAATAATTTGGTAGTTCGGGTAATAAGTCGTAACTTTGCAGCCGATTTAAGATAAAAAAGATTTATTCACATAATTAAATTCTTACAACTATGAATGAAATTGAAGCAAAAGTAAAAGCTATCATTGTTGATAAACTGGGTGTTGACGAAAGCGAAGTAGTAGAAGGTGCAAACTTCACTCAGGACTTGGGTGCAGATTCTCTGGATACCGTTGAACTGATCATGGAGCTTGAGAAGGCTTTCAACATTACTATTCCCGATGACGCCGCTGAAAAGATTGCAACCGTAGGCGACGCTATTAAGTTTATCGAGGAAGCTCAGGCTTAATCATTAATTCTTAGCTGTTACCACTATGGAACTTAAGAGAGTAGTAGTAACAGGTATTGGCGCCGTTTCGCCGTTAGGCAACACTGCCGAGGAAACTTGGAAGAACGTTGTCGCTGGCAAGAGCGGCGCTGCGCCTATTACTCACTTTGATACCACAAACTTTAAAACGACCTTTGCTTGTGAGGTAAAGGACTTCAATGTTGCGGACTTTATCGATCGCAAAGAGGCCCGAAAGATGGACCCCTATTGCCAATTTGCTATGGCCGCTGCAACAATGGCTGTCGACAACAGCAAATTGGATCTGGAGCAAACCGACCTTAACCGCGTAGGCGTTGTGCTTGGCGTCGGCATTGGTGGAATGCACACCTTCGAAGAGGAGGTTGGTTACTATGCCACCCACGAAGAACAGGGTCCTCGTTTCAGCCCCTTCTTTGTGCCCAAGATGATTGCCGACATTGCTGCCGGACACATAAGCATGAAGTACGGTTTCCACGGTCCTAACTACATCACAGCAAGTGCTTGTGCCAGCTCGACCAATGCTATTGCCGATGCCTTTAACTTGATTCGTCTGGGTAAGGCCGAGGTGATGGTAACGGGTGGCGCAGAGGCTGCAATTTATCCCGCAGGTGTGGGTGGTTTCACTGCCATGCACGCTCTCTCCACACGTAATGACGAGCCCGAGAAGGCAAGCCGTCCCTTCAGCGCAAGCCGCGACGGTTTCATCATGGCCGAAGGTTCAGCAGTGCTGATTCTTGAGGAACTGGAGCACGCAAAGGCTCGTGGCGCACACATCTATGCCGAAGTGGCAGGTTGCGGAATGAGTGCCGATGCCCATCACATCACGGCTTCCCATCCCGAAGGCCTAGGTGCCAAGCTGGTTATGCGTAATGCTTTGGAGGATGCAGAGATGAAGCCCGAGGACATTGACTATATCAATGTTCATGGTACATCTACGCCTGTCGGCGACATCTCCGAGGTAAAAGCTATCAAGGACGTATTCGGCGAGCACGCTTATAAGTTGAACATCAGCTCTACGAAGTCGATGACAGGTCATCTGCTTGGTGCTGCTGGTGCCATTGAGGCTATGTTCAGCGTGTTGAGCGTCGAGAACGATATTGTTCCTCCCACCATCAACCATGAGGAAGGCGATGAAGACCCTGAAATCGACTATAAGTTGAATTTTACCTTCAACAAGGCTCAACAGCGCACGGTTCGTGCTGCCCTGAGCAACACCTTTGGTTTCGGCGGACACAATGCTTGCGCCATCTTCAAGAAGTACAAGTAAGAATGGACTTCTTCGACCTCATTACCCGTATAAAGCTCCCCTTCCTCAAGGATAGGGAGCTTTATCGTTCTTTCTACCGCATACTGGGCTTCTATCCTCGCGACATACATCCTTATAAGGTGGCCATGCTTCACCGTTCTGCCGCAACTCATGAGGAGGGGAAGCGCATCAATAATGAAAGGCTCGAGTTCTTAGGCGACGCCATCTTGGGCGCAGTTGTGGGGCACCTTGTATATAAGCATTTCCCCAAGAAGCCCGAAGGCTTTCTCACCAACACCCGAAGCAACATTGTCAAGCGTCAGTCACTCAACCAGTTGGCAAAGGAGACGGGATTCGACAAGCTAGTAGTCTCGAACTTCAAGCAACAAACGCACAACAACTATGTGTCGGGCAATGCCTTCGAGGCATTCGTAGGCGCTATCTACCTTGATAGAGGTTATGGCCATTGCGTGCGCTTTATCAAGAACAAAATCATGGATCATCTCGTCAACATAGAGAAGGCTGCAAGTGAGGTGAACTATAAGAGCAAGCTTCTCGAATGGGGACAGAAGAATCACATCGCCATTGAGTTCGTCGTCGAGGAAGGAAAGGAAAACGAAGCCACACCTGTTTTCAACACACGCGTGAAGGTGGGCAACGTGGAATGCGGAAAGGGACGAGGCTATTCGAAGAAGGAAAGCCAGCAGAACGCGGCTAAGGAGGCGTTGGAGAAGCTGCGCAACAATCGCGAACTAGTTATAGGTCTGACTGCTCCCAAGGAATTGCAGATGGAGCGTTACGAGGACGTTAAACCTGTCAGCGACGTAGAGAAGCAAGCCGTCAAGGCAGAGGAGAACGTCGACATCGATTTCTCTGACATCTCGATGCGAGCAAAGACGCGAGAGGAAATCATTGCGGAAGCCGAACGGCAAGCCTTTGCCGAATAAAATTCATAAAGGGATGCAGGTTGCTGCGTCCTTTTTTTCTTTCCTCACCAAACCCTTTCTTTGTCTTCGAAAACACTAATTACTCTTTTCGACCATTCTTTTCCTTTGTCTCCAGAGATTCCTTTTATCATCATCGATACTTCTTTTCTCTGCCCGTTGCGTAAGCACCCAATTCGATGTAAATCGAATTATATGGAGATTTTTATTTGGTTAAGCCACGTTTTTTTTGTAGTTTTGTGGCCTATAAAAACTAATGGCATGAAAAAACTAGTAGTGCTTACCGGAGCTGGAATGAGCGCGGAAAGCGGCATAAGCACCTTTCGCGACAGCGGAGGATTGTGGGACACCTACAACGTGGAAGATGTTGCAACACCCGAAGGCTGGGCGCGTAACCCTCAGTTAGTCACCGATTTCTATAACACGCGTCGCCGTGAACTGCTGAACGTAAAACCTTGCAGAGGTCACGAGTTGCTGGCTCAGTTGGAGCAGGACTATGACGTGGAAATCATTACACAGAATATCGATAACCTGCACGAGCAGGCAGGCTCAACAAAAGTCTGCCATTTGCACGGCGAACTAATGAAGGTCACCAGTTCGTGGGACCCCAATAATCCCCATTTCATCGAGACTTTGCCGTCCGACCACATCGATGTGAAGATTGGAGACAAGGCGAAGGACGGCAGTCAGATGCGTCCCTTCATCGTGTGGTTTGGTGAGGCTGTGCCCAACATAGAAGTAGCCGCAGAGCTTAGCAGTAAGGCCGACATCTACCTCATCATAGGCACGAGTCTCAACGTGTACCCAGCCGCCGGACTCATCCATTATGTGCCCGAAGGCTGTCCTATCTATCTCATCGACCCCAAACCTGTGCCCTGGAACTCGACACACCGCTTTCGCCACATCATGAAAGGTGCATCGGAGGGCATGGAAGAATTTATCCAGATACTGAAAGAAACGAAAAATTGAAGATTATGAGACTGCTTACACTTTTACTATTTAGTTTTTACTTTTTATTGCCCAGTGGTGCTCAGACCGATGTGACCAAGAAGTACATCGACAACCCCGATTTTGAGGCACGCTTTGCTGGGTGGGAAAACGCAGGCATGAGCTTTAACACCTCCAAGGGATTCACCGGTCAGAACGGAATGGTCTTTATGGAGAAGTGGGTGAGCAAGGGTTCGAAGGTGGGTAGTGCTACCAGCATGAAGCAGACGCTTGTAGGTTTGCCTGCCGGCACATATACGCTTGTTGCCAAAGCACATAACATCCAGCAGGACAGCGACGTTAAGCAAACGGGTGCCTTCCTGTTTGCCGGCAACGAGCAAGTCGAGATTTCGGCACTGGGCGACTATAGTGTCACCTTCACCGTACTGGAGGGGAAGGCCGAGATAGGCTTGACAACAAAGGCTTGTACAGGCAACTGGGTGTGCATCGATAACTTCCGTCTTTACTCGAATGGTATTGTCAAGGACAGCGTGAACCTGGAGTTGCAACGCCTCATTACCGAAGCTGAAAGCGTGATGGGCGATGGTGTGACGGGTGCCCAATTGCAGACCGCCATCAATAACGCCAAAGCCCTGTTGACTGCCGACGAAGGCGACTACGAAGCCGTAGCTAAAGCCCTGAGTCGTGCCACATTGGAATACCGTATCTCCAACGCTACAGGCAGTGTGCCAACCGTTACCACTGAACCCTTTGTGCCTACAGGTGTAACCATCGCCTTAGGCCGACTGACAGTGAGGGGAACGGCCAAGGAGCGTGGTTTCTGCTGGAGTACGGAACCCGAACCAACTATCTTCGATAACCGTTCAACGCGATACTTCTCTAATAATGGCAACATCTACTGCATGGAGCACATGCAACCGGCAACCATCTATTACGTTCGTGCCTATGCCATCACATCGGGTTGGCAGGTGGCGTACGGCGATGTGGTGAAGATTGCTACTTTGCCCAAGGGAAACGTTACCACATCCTACGACAATGCAGGCGACGAGCAGACGAACTTCCGCATTGGCTCGGCAGTGAACGAAGTTAAGTGGCTCTACGACAATCTGTCCAACATCCGAGGCTTTAACCTGAGTGTGCACTACGTTCCAGGTTCGGGTGCAGGCGGTGGAACGGCCGACTGTTCGTATGGCGGTTGGATGCGTGTAAGCCAGAATGTGCCTTACCAGCAGACAGGAACTATATTGCATGAGACGAATCACGGCGTTGGCGTAGGAACGACAGGGGAGTGGTACAACAACTCTAACTTGCGTGCCGAGACCAGTCGTGGCCTTTGGTTAGGTCCAAGAGCAAATCAGGTGATAAAGTTCCTGCAGAACGATGCTTCGGCAACGCTTACGGGTGACAACACCCACATGTGGCCTTATGGCATCAATGGTGCACACGAGGACACTTACAATCCCGAGAGCACCATTCTGTATTATGGTAATGTGTTCACCACACATGCTTTGCATCATGACGGCCTCATTTGTTCGTCGAGTGTCGGCTTTGCCACACCTGCCTACGTGTTCCAGCAGGTCGACAACCAGAAGTATTTCCTGACTAGTGAGGACGCAGGTAATGTCAACTTCCTGACTATGACCTCAACGGGGGCATTGAAGATGCAACCCTACGATGCCGAGCAGGCAGACGCCTTTGCATGGTATATCTCGTACGATCCTAAAACCTCATACTACATCTTCCAAAACGTAGGTACAGGTCGCTATCTTACTTACAACAGCGGGTTCAAGGGAGTGACGCGCACTACACCCGCTTCTTCCGACAAGTTCCATCTATTGCCTGCCCGTGAGGCCACAACGATGGACAAGTTCACGGCTACGGGATATTGGATAACCTACAATAAGGGAGCCAATACACTGCAGGCTAATGATGCCAAAGCTTCCTCCAAGGCTCTTGACTTCTCGAACGCAGCTACAAGCCAGCGCTGGCTCTTCCTCACCGAAGACCAAATGACTGCCTACAACGATGCTGTAATTGGTGTCGAGATGGATAAACTGAATGAACTGATTGCAAACGTACAAAAGGTTATGGCCACTCCTCATGTGGCTCAAGCCGAGGAAGACGAAGTTTCGGCAATTGACAGCGAATTGAACGACGTCGTTGAGGCTATTGTTGCAGCGAAGGAAGGCTACAAGACACCTGGCGATGTATCAGCAGGTATCAGTGAATTGGAGACCGCCCTCATGCAGTTCTTGGGTAAAGTGAGTGCAACAACGGTTAATAATCCCTTCGACCTCACCTTCTTGCTCGTCAATCCGGGCCTTGATGGAAATGAAGGTTGGAGTACGGCTGCCACTAACACCTATTCTTGCAGTGAGTTCTATGAGAAGACGTTCGACTTCAATCAGACCACGAAGCAAAAGATGCCAGCAGGAACCTATGAACTACGCGTGCAAGCCTTCCAGCGTCCTGGCTCTGCCGACGACACCTATACCGACTTTGTCACTAACGGCACAGACAACGTGAAGACCGTTATCTATATGAAGTCTAAGAGTCAGAAGGTGAAGAATATCTGGGTCGATGCCCAAGCAAAGAGTCTCGGAGGCAACAGCAGCAATAAGAATGGGAAATATGTTCCCAACAACATGCTTGCAGCTTCGAAGTGGTTCGCAGCAGGGCATTACGACAATAGTGTCGTCCTGAAGACTGCTGCATTAGCAACCATGAAGGTGGGCATAAGACTGACTTCCAACGTCGAAAAGGATTGGACCTGCTTCGACAACTTCCGTCTGCTGTATTATGGAATCCATGAGGTAGACGAGGTAACGCCCGTCGAAGACATTCTCAATCCTCAGTCTTCAGGCCTCAAACAATATTATGACCTCAGTGGACGCCGCGTTAGCAATCCCACTCGAGGCTTGTACATCGTGAACGGAAAGAAAGTGTATGTGAAATAAGACCTATGCCTTATGCAACTCGAACCTATATTCGATGCGACTCGAACCTATGTTCGATTGTCCTCGAGCCTATGTTCGATGCGTCTCGAACCTAAGGCCTTCGCACGGAGGGCCTAAGGGCTTCCGACGGAAGGCATAAGGCTTAAATCAATAAGACATAAATTCAAAACCCCTCAGTTCTAAATCAAATGGCCAACGAAATTAATATCCGCTGTAAGAACACGGGCAAGACCTTCCCCATGCCCTTGGGATGTTCCTTGAAGGAAGTGTATGAGCAATCAGGCGTAACCATGAATCATGGCCCTGTTTGCGCAAGCATCAACAACAAAGTGCAAGGACTCAACTACCGCTTCTATAATAGCAAGGATGTGGAACTCCTCGACATGACTACTGCCGATGGTATGCGCACCTACACCCACACCCTTTTCTTCGTTCTGGCCAAAGCCGTTGAAGATATCTTTCCTGAGGGTCGACTCATCATCGGAGCCCCCATCTGCCGCGGATTCTATTGCGAACTCTATATCGGTCGGCCCATCGAGCCAGCCGATGTAGCTCGCATCCGCCAGCGCATGCAGGAAATAGTCGATGCCGACATGCCCATCCATCGCATCCAATGCCCCATTGAGGACGCCATACAAATCTTCCGCCAGCGAGGCATGGAGAGCAAGGCGCAGCTGCTTGAGAGCCAGGGCAACCTCTATTCCTACTACTATCAGTTGGACGAGACCATCGATTTCTTCTACAGCTGTCTGCTCACCCACACCAGCCAGATCTACCTCTTCGACCTCATGCCGCTGGACGAAGGTATGCTCTTGCGCGTTCCCTCACGCAAGAATCCTTCTTTGCTTGAGCCTCTTGAACCGCAAGAGAAGAAGTTGGGCGTCTTCCGTGAGTATCATCGTTGGCAGCACTTTATGGGCGTGCGTAATGCTGGCGAGGTGAATGCTGCCATTCGAGCTGGTAAGGCCTCCGAACTCATCAACATTGCTGAGGCTCTGCAAGAACGCAAGCTGCATAACATTACCGATGAAATCGTGGAACGAGGTGCTAAGATAGTGCTTATAGCAGGTCCGAGCAGTAGTGGCAAGACAACTACCAGTAAGCGTATCGCCATTCTGTTGATGGCTTGCGGTTTGCATCCCCATACATTGTCGACGGACAACTATTTTGTCAATCGTGTCGATACACCGCTCGACGAAAAGGGAGAATATGACTTCGAGTGCATAGAAGCCGTTGATACTGCCTTCTTCAATAAGCAGATGAATGCCTTGCTTAATGGCGAGGAAATAGAGCTTCCGCGTTATGACTTCCCTTCGGGCGAACGCAAGTTCGAAGGCAATCGCTTGCAGATAGGAGCCGACGATGTCATCATTCTCGAGGGTAATCACGCGCTTAACCCCATAATGTCGCAACTCATCCCGGAAGATAAGAAGTATCGCATTTATGTCTCCGCTCTTACGACTATAGCCCTCGATGACCATAATTTCGTGCCTACGGACGACATCCGTCTCTTGCGCCGTCTCTTGCGCGATTGCCGTTATCGTGGTTATTCTGCACTTGAGACCATTCGTCGTTATCCCTCTGTCAGTCGAGGCGAGGAAAAGTGGATATTCCCCTTCCAGGAAACAGCCGATGCCACTTTCAATTCCGCTCTCCTTTACGAACTCAACGTTATTCGTGAGCAAGTAATGCCTATCCTCGAACAGGTAAGTGAGCGTGAGCCGGAATATAGCGAGGCTTCTCGCCTTCGCAAGTTCTTGCGCTATTTCCTTCCTGTTCCTGCTCGTCAGGTTCCGCCCACCTCACTCCTACGCGAGTTCTCTGGTGGCAGTTCGTTTAAATACTAATAAAGGTTTAACGTTTAAGGTTTAACGTTTAATGGTATTTTATAATGGAAAAGCATTTTGCCTTTGAAAGTTTAGATGCATACAAATATGCTCGCTTATTAGTACGAGACATTTATCAACTTCAAAATTGCTTCCCGAAAGAAGAAAAATATGCTTTGGGAGATCAAATAAGACGTTCCGCTACTTCAATAACCAGCAATATTGCAGAGGGTAGTGGGCGTAGTTCCATCCGAGAGAAGATTCATTTCATAGAGATAGCTTTTGGCTCTATGACTGAAAGCTTCAGTCAACTGCAGAATGCCCAAGATTTGGGATATATAGAAGAGAAGGATGTTGAGCAAATACGGCCCTCTTTTAATAAAGTTGCAGCATACCTTTCGGCTCTCCGTAACTCCTACGAAAGAACCTTAACCGTTAAACCTTAACCGTTAAACATTAAACATTATATGGACCTCGAACATAGGCTTGAGCATCGTGGGGTTAAGCTTACCGCTATGCGTCTGCTTGTCTATCAGGAGTTGGAACAGGCTCATCGTCCTTTGTCCCTGCGTGAACTTGAAGATAGAATGCAGACCGCCGAGCGTAGCACAATTTTCCGAACACTCACACTCCTCCTTCAGCATCATCTTATCCATGCAATCGAGGATGGTAGTGGTTCCTTGCGTTATGAGGTATGCGATGGTGATGAAGAGTGCACGCTTGATGACCAGCATATCCACTTCTATTGCGAACGTTGTCACCGCACCTTTTGCCTTCATGATAAAAAAATCCCTCAGGTATCTCTACCCGAGGGATTCCAAATATCCTCTATTAATTATATGATTAAAGGCCTGTGCCCGAGTTGTAATATAAAGGGTTAACTTTTTTACTCTTTATAGATCGTTGGGTCATCGATCCCTGCTTCAGCAAGTGCTTCACGCCTTTCAACACATGTACCGCACTTGCCACAATGCACCTCACCACCCTTATAGCAACTCCACGTTTCGGCATAGTTCAAGCCTAAAGCCTTTCCATGTCGTGCAATGTCCCCTTTTGTAAGGTTCGTATATGGAGCATATATGCTGATGTGGTCATAGGTTCCTTCTTGCGTTGCCATGCTCATGGCCTTGACAAAGCCCTCACGACAATCTGGATAAATAGTATGGTCACCTGCGTGGTTTGCTAACATCAGTCGCTTTAGACCTCTGCTCTCTGCCAATCCACACGCAATTGCCAGCATTATACCATTACGGAATGGCACCACTGTCGAACGCATATTCTCATCATCATACCTTCCTTCGGGAATATCCTCTCCTCCTGTCAACAGCGACGACTCAAAGTACTTCGTCATGAAGTCCATCTCAATTACGATATGTTCAATGCCCAACCGCTCGCAATGCATCTTTGCCAGAGGTATCTCTTTAGCCCCGTGCTTTGCTCCATAATCGAACGTCACCGCCAGTGCTATCTCATCCTTGTACTCGTACAACATCGTCGTCGAGTCCATTCCTCCCGAAATCACTATTAAAGCATCTTTTCTTTCCATATTGCTCTTTTTTCGCCTTTCGAATTGACATAAATCAAGAAAAGCTCATATTTTCACATAAAATTGTTACTTTCTCTTGCAGAGTTGCAGAAAACCCGTACCTTTGTACCAGTGTTTTTCATGGTATTAGATTTAAGGTTAATGAAAGATTGGTTGTCGTGAGACAACCTTCTTTTTTTATATCCCTTTTTCAACTGCTTTTTGGTATAAAGCAACTACCTGCTTAGTCTTATTCTCCCACGAAAGTTCTTTTGCTCTGATGGTACAATTCTTACTCATTTCCTTCAGGACCTCACGATGGTGATAGAGATACTCTATTATCTCAGCAAAGTCTTTTATTGATTGCTGTGGGCTTGTGAGGGGGACTCTTATTCCCACCTTGTCGTTTACGGAATCCCCATGCCCACATGTATCAAAACAAAGCACAGGCAATCCATTTCCAATAGCTTCCAATACGACATGTGGGGTTCCCTCTGCTACACTTGTAAAGAATAGGATATCTGCCTCATGCATGTATTCTTGGACACGCTCATGCGTCACTTTACCATGAAAGAAGCATCGTTCACTTACGTTAAGTGCATTAGCCTGCTGGACATAATCAGATGTATCCCCGCCTCCAACTATATGGAGACATATATTTTGATTATGCGTTTCTGCAAGACTGCTGATAGCCAATCCCAATTGTTTTCGGAAATCCATCTTTCCTACCCACAGAAGATTGAGGTTCCCCTTCTCTTCTTTTCCTACATAATCCTTAGCCTGTTGTGAAGGATATGTTCCAGTCTCATTAACTAGAATAGTGTTTACTCCAAGATACTTCTTCAAACTCTGTTGAGAGTTAGATGATGCTGCTAGAATATAAGATGCTTGATGAGCTGCATTATAAACACGCTTATTATGCTTCAACTGCCATTGTGTGATTTCGTTTTTTAGTCGAAGGAAGAACCTCATTGACAATGATGCACTTTGGGCATAGCTCATAGGGAAGTGATCCTTAGCATCAATGGGCCCCCACACGAATGGAATGCCCGTTTCTTTACTCACCTGCCACAAATAACCAGGTTCCCGGAATCCTATCATATTCAGTTGGTGCAATACATCAATTGACTCTTTCAGGCATATTTCTCGTGCGATGTCAGCCGTCCGTTTCTGCCATTTCCTATAATACCAATAAAAGCGCCAATCCCCCTGATTCCAACACATCCTTCTCACCTTGTCTGGTACAGGATTATAATAGAAATGCATATTTTTTCCCTGGGGAATTTCTCCTACGACCTTCTCTATGCGGTCTCGGAATTCCCCTTCAGTCACGATGTGCAACTCACAATACTGAGCAAGATTCACACACCAGTTCCAAGCCATCCCTGGTTCACTTCCCATATTGGGACAGCATGCATACGCGTTAATGAAGATTTTCATATATGCGACATTGTTCTCTATCAATTTCCTCGGCAGAAAAATGTTCCTCCACAAAATTGTACGAATAATCAGCCAACTGCCTTCTCAAGCTCTCGCTATCCATCAACCTAATCAATTGATCTGCTAATCCCCGAGCATCTCCAAAGTCAAAGGTCAACGCATTCTTCCCCTCCTCAAGCACATCAGGTAAACCACCCACCGGAGTCGTCACCACGCAGATGTCATGTTCCCAGGCTTCAAGCACCACCATCGGGAAGCCCTCCTGATACGAACACATACAAAAGATGGAAGCCTCTTCAAAATAATTCTCTTTTTCCTTCCCCACTAGATATCCCGTAAACTGAACCGAATCCTGCAGTCCCATATCCTCTGCCATTCTTTTGAATCGTTCAACCTCTCCATTACCAAGAATAGCGACTCTCCACTCAGGATATTCCTCATGAATCATATCCCATGCCTTCAGCAACACATTGGGAGCCTTATTGTCATTCAGGAACCCAACCATAATGATAAGTTTCTGCTTGCATCCCCAATCCGCCTTCTCCACATGTGTGCTTGGGTTATAAAGCACCGCAGTTGGGACCTTAACATCGGAGAAATTCTCATCAAACAAGGCCTTCCACTTTTTTGCCAGCAAAACAACCAAGTCCGAACGATTAAGACACCATTTGAAGAGTCCATTCTTCGTATGTTCAGCCAACTGATTCCCCATGTGGATATGCATGATTATCTTCTTCCTCCCAATCCTGGCCAGAAGGAATATGGGCAACTGTATAATCAGGCAAATCCTGTCAGGCACCGTATGGAAATGTATAATGTCATAGCGCCAGATGATGCACAAGGCTATAAAATAAGATTTCAGCGCATACCACACCTTCCATGCGTAGTTGCGCTGAATCTGAGTTCCGAGCCAGCAACAATTAAACTCTTTCCACGCGGGCAGCGACTCCAGGGTCCGGATGACCGTCGCCACTCCTCCCCTGCTCTCCCTCGCAGAGCCCACCATCATTACTTTCATGCTGAGCAATTTCTTTAGGTTGATATTTTAATGTTCCGATACATATTCCCAGTAACATAAAATATCCCATACCCTTACCCGACAAGTACGATGTATCCGCCACACTTTCCAACGCCAAGCACATCATACACATCAGTGCCACCTTATAGTATCGGTCATCCATAATCATTTTCACACTCCTCCACCTTCGCATCCAAAAGAGGATGAAAAGGAGCACGCCTACAATGCCAAACTCAGCAAGGGTTGGATAGAAGGCGTCGGCAATAAAGCCTCTCATTTTAGGATTTAACCCCCAGATCTCACTTAACCCATATTTATAATATAATGGAGAATAATGTACTGATGCTGCATTAGTCGCGAAAGTTCCAAGTCCACTTCCAAATGGGATATTATCCTTAAATATAATAGTCATTGCTGTTTTATAAGTTGCTGGTCGAGCACGCATATCTTCAGTCCGTTCTTCATCAAATCCTTCCACATAATAGACATTAAATTTTTCCCATGTGAAATATAAAACAGCTAGAACTAGTAGGGCCAATTGTGTAATCCTTTTAAGAGATGTTATTTGCCGAATTTTACCCTTTAAGAAATAAAAAATAGCCACAAAAACCACATACTCGCCAAAAAACTTCGATTTTCCAGTCAGTAAACCAAAAGTCACTATCGCTAATGTAATCCATGTATTTATTCTACTTTTTTTACTAGACAGGTAGTAAAACATTCCAAACATCAATGCCATCTGACCAATAACAGGACTATTTTCACGTTCAAAAGAAATCGATATTCCTCCTGAAAATAAACGATAAAAATATACCACATACACCATCAACATCATGAATAGTACCCATTTCTTTTGCTTTTTAGTAAACAATGGTGCCAATTGCCAAGTACAATAAAAAATGAGATATGGTCGTACTTGTTGTTGGAAGTCTAGCAATGCCGCAGCGCTGGTATTGTTTTTTATTACATGAGCCCAGACCAAATAAAACACCATAATTACAACATATAGGTACAATTCCTCTTTCGCAGTTTTATTACTCCACTTACGATATAACGCCCATGTAAAGACTACAAGTCCAAGTGTCAGGAACTCATCTATATAATCGTTAACCTGATCATAGAATGCCAAACAAAAAGGGAAATATAGCATCCAAAACAATGTATAAAATTTATTAATAATACCCATCTTTATTTATTATATAAAAGTTGCTCGTGGCTTTCTATTTCTTTTTCAGTAAATCTCCTCCTCAGTACTCTGGCTGGAACGCCGCCAGCAATACTATAGGGTGGAATTGGTTTTGTAACGACTGCCCCAGCCGCTATAACAGAACCTCGTCCAATAGTTACCCCCTTCAATATGGTAACATTAGCTCCACACCATACATCATCTTCAATTATCACTGGTTGATCATTCTCTGGTAACTTATCCACATTATCTACAATGTAGTTTCCCAACACATCTATCCGATGGTCACCAGTAATAATAGTTGGCCGTGGTCCAAAAACCACTTTCTTCCCAATTATCAAAGGCGCTTCGGTACAATAGAAAACACTCCCCTTGGGAATACTGGTATAGTCCCCAATTGAAAGGTTCCATAATCCTTTGAAATCACAATGTAAAGGACGCAAATAAACTCCTCTCCCACAATATTTCATGGCTCTCTTATAGAATATACATAATAACTTATCAATAAGGAATAATGGGACAGCAACTATTCGAATTATTATTTCAAATATTCTTTTCATTTCTCAAATGGTATTTGAAGCCACTGGTATTTATTTCTTGCCCAAGTCTTTTGTCCAACCTTATATATTCCCTTTAGTAAGTATCTGGGCAATCTCTCCTTTAAAGACTTACATCCCTTCTGTTCTTTTGCCCAAGAACCTGCATAATTATGTGCACAAAAACTCTTCTTAGTTTTCTTAACCTCTATTTCATCACGTGAGTTAAAGAATCCCCCATCAAATACATATATCTTCTTAGGCTCCATTACATAAGGACAACTCTGACTTAGCTTATAGAACTTATATTTTCTTTTGACTAAGACATGATGAAATCGTACAGGTAACTCCATCATATCAAAAGTGCCATCAGCTTTTATGAACGATTTACCTTCATATTCATCTAAAATTTCTTTAATCCAAGGGCAACCTTTTTCTGCACCTATTATGGCAGCTTCAAATCCTCCTATTTGGTCATGACCAATAAAATAAGGCAATGAAAGCAATTCATCAAAACTCTTATATACAAGAACATCTGAATCTAGGTAAATTCCACCATAGTTATATAGGGCATATAAGCGAATATAGTCTGCAGCAAAAGCATATTTCTTCGCCTCAAAAGCTTGTTTAGTCCACAACGTTGAATTAATTTCAAAACGTTTTGTGTCCCATAGCCAAACTTCATAATTTGGAAGATGCGTTTTCCATGTATTTAAACACTCTTGTATTTCAGGAGGATATGGATCCCCAGATAACCAACATAGGTGGATGATTTTCGGTATCATATCTTAAACCCTATAATTATTATTTCTTAAGTAGTTCATAATCTCTTTTATACGCACCGACCAATCTGCTTTCGCAAGTGCAACTTGACGATTCTTATCAACCAAGTCCTGAAAATCTCCTATATGCTGCAGAATATCCTGAATCTGTCCATTGGGATTATTCTTATCTAAGTTGATTACTGGGTCATAGCCTATCAACTCTATTAGCTCTCGAGGCGCACGCCCCACCATGACAATGCGAGAAAGCATATTCTCCCAATAGCGCTGAGTCAGAGTCTCAACATTTCCTGCAATCTCTGGATTTGTGTCACATCGCGGCAAGGCCAGCGTGATTTTGGTATCTCCCAATGCTTGGAAGAGTTCCTCGTCTGAGAATATAAACTTTCCATTCACTTTGGTACAAACATGATGAACGCTTTCTGGAAGAGCCACCTTGAAGACAGCCTCATTTGAGCGACCGAATTCCAAGAAATCAATACTACGTTCTGTCAAAGATTTGCCTTCTGTATATTTATGAATGTCAATCCCCTCTGTAATAGTCAAAATCTTCATCTTCGGAAAACGCTTTTGAATGCGTTCTGCATTCTGACGAGATGTAAAAATAGCTGTCTTTACTTGATGTTTCTTTAACCACGTACTCATTCTGTTGTCCAAACACGGCCAACAATCCCAGACAAGAGGCACAATTTCATATCGGGCATAGTCTGGAAACGAATCCAATTTCCGAGTTATTGGTTCTATAAAACGTAGTCTGGCCTCTTTTTCGCTTTTGGGGAATAGGGGCAGTTCATGTTTATAGGCCCATCCCTTCAGTCGTCCCCAGGGATAACGGGATGGTGCAGTCTCACCTCCCATTTTCTTCCAGGCATCATATGCTCCTTTTTTAAAGTTTATTATACCTTTATGCACCAAAGGTTCTACAGCGACAACCTGTTTCATCGTTTCAACATCCTTTTTGCTTTTGCAAATGCTCGAACGGCATAATCATAAGGGAGAGTGGCATAAATATAGGTCTTGGCCGCCCATATCCCCACATGTTCCATCAGCCATAGTAACAGGTGTGTTTTTCTCATTTGCGATGGAGAGCGATAGTCAAAGTCATTCAATCTTCGTCTGTTTTCTTCAAGATATGTGCCATCATTCAACCTTATCTCAAAACTAGCAGACTCATCAATGGGTTGTTCGGCATAGTTGTATGTGCAAGCAGTTCTCCCATCCAATTGAACAATATCCTGACAATACAGCCCACTGCCATCAAAACCGTGATTCTGAACTTTAGAGATTATTGGAGAGACAAAATATTTTCCATCGACAGCCAAATAAGCCCTCATACCGATATCCGTGCATTTGGACATGAGCCCTGCACGCGAAGGCAATAATGCCGCTCGGATGTACTCTTTCAGGCACGCATCTATCATTCGGAGATACCTCTTGCTCCTTATAACCTCTGTTAATTTCTGTAGCATCCCACCTGAATATATGTACGGCCTGTAGTCGTCACTCTTCTTTCTCCATGTACCACGCCCCCATGTGGAAGCATTAAAGTCTTGGCGCATACAAGAAGCATCCTTTGATGCCTTCCAATCCACGGGGTAGGAATAACCTGTCACGCATACCACGTTGGGGTCATCTTCAAATGCTTCCAAACATTTATCCATGTATTCGATGAAATTCGGAGATACTTCCAAATCATCCTCTAAACTGATACATCGGTCATAACCTTGATTGTAGATACGATGAATAAGGTCTGCTGAATTATTAAATGCCCCATAGTTCTCTGTTCTCTTGATTACATGAAATGCTGAAAAAACAGAAAAATCCCCTGTACCTACGTAATCACAGATTTCTTGCCACCCTCTACGATATTTCTCGTTTGGGGGATAGTCTAAACCCACAAAGACTTCAGTATATTTCGCCCATGAGTTCTGTTTAAGGCTTTCTATGAGTCGAATGAAATGATTAGACCTACATAAAGTAGGAATTCTAATGGGGGCGTATTTCATGTTGATGTGTTTAAATATTGAATTACCCTGCATGGGTTCTCTGCAGAATATCGCGATGTCAATTCCTTTAGGACAATGCATCTATATGGTTTTGTAATTGTCATAATTAGCGTTAACGTTTTCATTTACATTGTTGACCCAGACCTCATATGCCTGAGTTTTAAACGTTATCCCACCCTCATGCTTGTAAGGGACAACGGCTTTAATTATTATCCCTATCTATGCCGATTTGGTATGTTCCTAAAAGTTTTTTAACAATCTTATCCTTATCATGCCTTACTATTGCCTGCTTCTTGGCAATGTTACCTATTTGCACATTCAATTCAATGTTTAAACTGAGTCCTTGGATATAATAAGCTCCCATATAAGGATCGGTTGCAGGGAACAAAAGGCCTGTTTTTTTGTGTTCAACCATAGATGGAGTTCCTCCAACATTTGTCGCAACAACAGGAATCCCGAGAATTTGTGCTTCAGCCACGCTATTAGGGCTATTTTCTATGTACGATGGGTGAACATAGAGCGTAGTGTTAAGCAATGCATCCCGAAGTTTTCGTGCTGAAGCCACACCACGGAGATTAACATTTACCTCATTGTGCCTTATCCTAGTATGCTTTTCCCAAAACTTTGGAGATACATTTCCATACACATCCCAGTCAAACTCCATTCCCAACTCATTTTTTAGAATATTGGCAATCTTCAAAATCAAATCAAAACCTTTATATAGAGGTTGAGATATTATGGTCATGATTGTCGTTCGTATTGGAATTGTTCTCTCTGTAGCTTCATAAAAAACAGGACGTAAAATTTCTCCTCCATGATGGTACTGTGCTTGCGGCGCTAACAATTGCATTGCTGCCTTATCCCATTCTGTTCGTCCTATCACATGGGAGACGGCCTTCAATATCTCTTTCTCTCGATGGCAACTGCGCCTCCAATATACCAACTCCTGAAAATTTGCATAAGCCTTCTTAAAACTCCTATCCTTCCAAATATACTGCCAGTACGATACTCCTGGTGGTAGAAATATATATATAGAAAGAGAGAGAAGTCCTTGTAAATGGAGAACAACAGGAAACCCTTTGGCTGCAATAGCAGACAGCCCTACATATAGTTCTGATCCAAAAACTTCTATTACATCGGGTTTGAAATCATGAATAACTTTTTTAAACCTATTAATATAATAAGGCCAAAGTATCTCGTCACGCTTTACATCTTTATAGTAAATAAGATCCAGGAACTTATCTTTTACATATTTTTGATGATGCGGAACAGGGTAATAAACGACTCCTTCCTGTTCCACCTTTTCAGGCTGGCCATTGCCACAGAAGCATATTCCCAATTCTATGTCCTTTCTATTGGAAAATTCGTTCTGCAGAGAAGACATCCAGCCCCCCCCATTATAACCTTTCTGAGCAACTTGAGGGTACTTATATTTCGCTGAATTTGTTGAGAACCAAAGGACACGCATTATATTTTATTTAGAATTTTCAATGATACAAAGCGTAAGATAGAAGCGGCAAGCATTACCGCACAAATATATACACTTGCCGTTAGAAGCACGTATTTCTCAAAATGTAAATTATATCTCCCAATAATAATGAAAAAAACTGAGGCTACAAAATAATGGATAAAATACATGTACATGCTTATGTCTCCAAAACGACGCCAAAAATTATGATAAAAAACCTTTTGTAATAATGAATCTTTTATGATACATGATGACAAAATTAGAGGAATAAAAAAAAGTAATAGATAATCATAATTCCCATTTGCACTTACAATAAGCACTATTCCTAACAAGGAAATTGCCGCACTAAGCCCAATAAACTTTTTATATTTTCGAAATAGGAATTCCTTACGATTTAGTACATAAGCGAGAAGAATTCCGATACCCATCTCAGAAACTCCTCTTACACATCTAGAATAAAACCCGGGAATATGCGTAGAATTTGCAAAAGAATGCGTTCCATTCTGTAATAAATAACTAATCCCCCAAAAAGAAATAGCTGGAATAATTATTGATATTGCAAAATGATTGTAGTTCCTTAATAAAGAGTATAAAAATGCGCCTGCGAGCAGTAGTATGCTTATAAACCAAATTGGACCATTAATATCATATATTTCTGTGAGTCCTAAACCTTGACAGAAGAAAACTTCATGTACATGTGTAAAGTACTTATTTAAAATTCCATCAGGAGAAAAATCAGAAATATACAAGTATTGTTTTCTGTCCAATAAAATTAACAAAAATATAGAAATAAGAAGTGGCGGGTAAAATCTTTTTATTTTGTTTAACGTAAAATCTATTGTTCCTAAATCTGGGTGGCTAATATATGATATATATAAAAAAAATCCTGATAAAATAAAAAAGAACTCGACTCCGATATAACCATTATGTATAAATGTTGCAATGCTTCTAAAATGCCACAAGCATATAATGCAAGTAAAGAAAAAACGCATTGTTTCAATGGCGTTGTTCTTTTGATGGCAATAATTAACATTTGATTCAATTGTCATTCTGGTAAACCTATTTATAATCAATACCTATTAAACGCCTAACAAAAGACTTAAACTCATCGTAATACCATTGTATGCTAATAGTCTGCCCCTGCCTATAAAACCTAGCGAAAGCTTCAAACATCTTTTTGTCCTCGACTACACTAATATCTAATACAGGAATACTCGTCTTTGACAAAACCATGTTAGCAAATTTATAATTTCCTCGGCCACAATGTGTCCCTGATCCATCTATTCCAGTTTGTATCGCCATTGAGCGACCTGGGAAAAGGATTAATTTGTTAGCCAAAAAAGAGGACGCGTAGAATCTGACCGCCCATGAGTCAATAAGTCCTACTTTCTGACAATAAAGCATCCCATAGAAATTACTCGAGTTTTTAATATTGAAACTCTTTTTCTTCCAACGAATCTTCTTCAAAAGGGTTCGCGCATCCGGATTAAACAAGTCCCATCCACGTTTCCATGTTGCCCACCCCCAGCATGCAAAATAGCGAAGGAAGAAAGTTTCTGGTGCTTCACAACCTACTGGGTTGAGAAATGCGGAAATTGCAGAAACCCTATCATTGTCTGCATATTTTTCCAAAGCTTCATTCATGTATTGCAGGAAAAAGGGAGATAAAATAAGGTCATCTTCTACAACAATAACTCGGCCATATTGGTTGACTACTTCTGTGATTCCGGCAATCAAACTATTTGACAATCCTTGATTATTCTCATGCTCGACAATATGAATCGATTTGAAACCTGTAATAGAACGAATATATCTACGGTTTTCTTCTACGGCTTCACGTTTAGTTTCTGTCTTGGGACCATCCGAAAAGATAAAAAGATCAGACTGGGCAGATTCTTTATTATTCAAAAGGGATTTAATTGCCGACCGTGTATGATCTGCACGTGAATATGTAAATAATGCGATGGGGGCGAATTGCATGATTATCGTAATATTTTGCGCTTTACTCTATAATATAAATTTACAACATATATAAGTTTGTCCAAGCACCAATGCATTCCCTTACTTTCACGATAAGCCTTGCCTAACACTACGTAAAACCTAGAAAAAAGAAAATAGGTTTCATCCCTGCCCACCAACATGGAGGGAGTTTTGAACGTTGACTTACAGTTTTTAATAAGTTCTGCTGTCTCTTCTGATATTCTACAATCTTGGCGAATTCGTTTGTATATGGCCTTACTGCAATAAGGAGAATAATCAAGGTTTGGAGTAAACGAAGAACGCATATGCCAAAAATGAACGATTTTTGCATCGTAGAAATACTCAATCGACATGGCAACCTGACAGTTATATACATCTGGTAGGCACTCGATGATGTAACCATAACTTTTGTCCGTACACAACAAAGCGCGTTGGTCCGAACTATTACCCTTGTTAAAGGCTGAATGTTTCCAATTGGAATTCCAGTGTTCAAAGAACTCTCTTGTTAGTGCATTGTCACGAACAAACATACAGCCTGAATTGAACCAATACGGGCTATCACATACATCAACATCAAATATGCGTTTTACATCTTTGTAGGTATAGTCATAGAACAAATGCTGCTTGAATGGCCCATGTAATTCAGGAACCATAGCAATGTTTTCAACAGGAAGGGAATCTACGTCATCTAATGGTTTCGTTATGACGGTATCTGTGTCGATGAATAAGAAATCTCCATCTATCAAATTCCTGATTGATGTCTTGATTTCACGCGAACGAAATTTTCCAGAATAGTCCTCTGGTACGGTAATAATTTTCACCTCACTGATAAGCGAGAGCATTGGAGGAAGTGAGTGAATTCTCTCTGCTGTTGGTGTATCCGCTAACACCAGCACCTTGTCTTTTGGGTGGAACTGGCGTAATGAGTAAAGCGAAACCCAAAGTTCTTCAAGGTAATAATCCTTTTCTGAACTTACTAAAACATATACAATCTGTGTTTTCATTTTGTTGCTAGAGGAAGAGTTATTTTGTCACCCATAATCCTAAGTGCTTCTTGAGTATAGTCCCCTATAAGTCCTGCCCGACTAGTAAAAGTTAGTTCTCCGAAATAAATTTTCCCCTGTATTTCGTAAAGATCACATCTTACTTGTGGAAAAGGTTGGGATAATCTTTTTGCATAATCTAACATTCCTTTTAAATTTTTAGGCTTTGCAACATCAACGTTATTGCGAAATTTTTCAGACATAAAATGATTTAAGCGATGCCACTCTGTATCAAATAAATTTCCATTTAATTCATGTGTTTCAATAACTCTGTCAGAGGTTGTCCAGATATAGCAGGGTTCACCATTGAAGCACCAAACTTTATAGTCAACAGGATGCGCGTGGGCACCATCCTCTAATAGTTCCTCACAAATAATACATGGTTTAATATTTAAATAATGAGGTTCTGCAAGTTCCCAACCGAAAGGTGTATCCAAATTTCTTTGCAGCCTTTTTATTATGGATTCTCTATCAATTACACTCTTGTCCCTAACAATAATGATTCCACCACATCCATGATTAGTTTTAAGAACAAATTTATTGGGTAATGCATCGAAATCTATATTTTCTGCTTTTTCCCAAACCCCATATAACTGCACTAAAATTTCTTCACAACCACATTCTTTTATGTATTCCCGGACACGATATTTATCGGCACATTTCGTCCACAAAGACGTGTCTGTATTAAAAGAAAGCCAATTAATTTTCTCATTCAAGTCTTTAGGATCCTTCCAGTTTATATTATTATGAAATTTTTTATAGTACAATATATCTTTCAACTTTTTAGGATTGTGGTACATGAGATATTCCATGTAATACTTTCTTATAGACCAATATAAGCGACGGAAAGGATGTAGAAAATTCATGTCAATAACTCGTATGTAAATTGTTATATTCCAAAACTATTTGCTTAATATCTTCGATATCTGATTTCGAACTTTGGCTCGTTCCCCACTTGTCAAGCCTATTCCATAAACCAAAATAGAAGTAAACGAAAAACATAAACCAATAGCTACTATTTTTATCCAAGAAATATCAACTCCAATTTGAGAATAGAGAAAAAGAATTATTCCCATAATTAATGCTATCATCGCAGGTCTTTTATATGCTTCCTTGACATAACACCATGAATCAAAATGTAGTATTTTCTTAACCAATATCAACTGAATTATTCTCTGCATTAAATCTGCAACGATGAACAAAACAAGTAACGAATATTCTGAGTATCCTAGTTTAAATAATACATATCCTATGGGGATGCATGCTAAAAAAAATGAACTAATATTGATTTTGAACCATTTCAATTTTCCTCCTGCACTCACAAGTTGACCAATGCCACCACCTGACAAAGAAACTCCTAAAAGAATCATATTAATTCTGCAAAAAGTGAGAACGCCAGGAGGAACAACACCCAACCAAAGGTGTAATACAAAATCCAATTCTATATACAAGGGAAAAAAGGCAAGTTCGAAAAGCAGTAACGCCACTCTGCCAAGTTTGTTTACGATGTATTGGCATCGCTGAAAGTTTCCTGCACTATACGCCTGAATAGTCTGAGGGGCAGATGCCGCGTCAAAAAACACGGAAAACGCATTTATCTGGCGATTTACAGTTCTGCTTACTGCATAAGCGCCATTTACCGCTGTACCAAAAAATGAGTTAAGCAATAAGTCACTTCCAGAAGAACGAGCCATGAACGAAATCGTGGACAATAAGTTCCACCCACCAAATGACAAGACGGGTTTATAGTATTCCCAACCCTTGATTAGTTTCAGTTTTACAATTCCCGGCCAGCGTTTTGCTCCAACCCAGTGATAAACCACAAATGTATTAACGGTTGTAAGACTTAAAAGAACCGCATATAACCGCAAGGGATAAGAGCCCGTGTATAATTGTAGCATTAATACACAAAAGAGTTTGATAAACAGATTTAGTATGTTCATCGCCGTTGTAAAGAAGAAATCCTCATGGGCATTGAACAAACTGGCAAAGGGACTATTCATTATCCCCAGACAAACCGTAATAATAGAAATTTGATATACAAAAACCGCATCGGGAAGTTTGCCTTCTGGCACGACCAAAAAATGATAGACATAATACAAGCCTACTGTTTCAGCCAAGACAAAAATAATCAAGGCTAAAATTGTATGTAAAGAAAGATTTATGTTGAAAACCTTATTTACGTCTCCATCTTCCTTACCCATTTCCACATTTAGGAATCTGGAAGTGGCTGATGACAATGAACCTGAAACAAAAGTGAACATTGCCAAGACTCCTCCCACAACACTGAATATACCAAAATCTGAAACACCTAATACTTGCAGCACTATACGTGACATGTATAGACCTAACACCAATGATATAAACTGATGAGTATAAAGGTAGAGAGTATTCTTTGCTATTCTTTTGTTAGCAGCACTTGTAGAATCTTTTCTCATTTTTGACAAAAATAATGTGCAGATATTACTATGGCGCTTCAAGAATCGCGTAAGGGCGTAGTTCTTAAAGAGTTATGACATTCCTGGACGAAATTGTGTGCCAGAGACTGTTCCTGCATTCGATAAGATCATTCCTAAAGGAATGTGCAAAGGTACGGCTTTTAGCTGAAATATGGAAATTCTTAGGGAAGTATTTGATGATTAATATAATTAATAGCTATTTGCTCCTCTTCAGTTAGTAGCTGAGGCGAAAGATTCTAAAGCCTGCGGACATAGGTTGGTCGATTTTCGAGGAACCATTTACCAATCATCACGAATTTACTTACCAATGATGAGCCGATGATTGGTACAATGATCAAGCCATCATTGGTAAGTAATTTTTCGATGATTGGGAACTAATAGGCCGAAACAATGAAATAGCCCATTTCATCGACATTTATTTCACCCCATGAAGGCTGAAGAACAGTGGGATAGAGCCCCCAGCATCCCTGGTATGGTGCACAAGAAAACTATCCGTGGCGAGGTATATCTACTGAGAGCTGTGAAGGGGTGAATATAAGTTTAAGAGGATATTCTTTTTATTCCCCTTTCAGATAAGAGATTATTTCTTCTGAACTAAAATCAGACAAGTTTCGCCCGACAGCCCTCGCATCCACGCCAAATCGTGCATTATACATATCTATAATACTCGTGCACACTGATGCGTCAATATTAAGCATATGGGCGAGAGCTTCAAAGACAACAAGGCCTGTTGGAATATCCTCTGTTACGTAGCGTAACTGAGGCACTGAATTCTTTTGATAGGTTGGCGTTCGGCCTATGGCAGCGCTTAAAGATTCTCCTTCAATGCGAACAACGCCATAAGTAATGTCCAACCAATGCTGGGCTGAAATCACACAATTGTCCAGAAATTCCGTAAATTCTTTTCGGATACGACGTAGAATATCTATATCATCAGCACTTTCTTCTTCAAGTGCCCTCAGGCCATTTGTCAATTTGCGCCATATATCCTCTCGGGGATTTTCTTTTAAGCCAAAGGTACGAATACCAAGAGCCTTGGCAATTTGTAATCGCACTTGGTCTATCTGCTCAAGGACTTCTCCCACTTCGGGACGTGCTGCAATACCATCCATGTAGAATGAGAATAATTCACCAGCAGCCTTCCGCCGTTCAATCTCATCAATGTTCAACATGTATGTAGCACAATGGAAAACCGCACCAATATTATTCAAGGATGTTAATGCGGGCACAGTAGTAAGGGCGGCCTGTGGAAACATTTCACGAATCATATCCACCTGTTTCTTATTTAAGTCGCCTTCCAGTGAAGCAATGAAGGTGCGCTTCCTTCGCTTAATCAGCGCCACTTCTGGTTTAGGAGCCTTACAAGAGTATGGGCAAGTGGAAAGACAAACGATAGGATAACGTTCGCCAATAATCCTCCACATATAAGGTGATGCTACTGAACGTGAGGGCGATAATATTAATGGAATCCTTCGTCGCCAAATTCCTCTCTCACTCATCAGCCTTACCGCCTCTTCATGAAAATTGGAAGGCAAAGCAACGATAACCAAATCAGAATTGGTTACCATATACTCCAAATCCTCTGTCACACTGCTTTTTCCGAGGGTTACAAATCGCGACATTTCGTGGTTGGAGTTTTCAGGACGTTCCAAATAAAGTCCACCTAAGCGATGGATGGTGTCCAAAACTTCTTTTCCATGTTCTGTAGGCCTAGTATAGCCAATTACATTATAACCTTTGGCTAAATAATCTGCCAGATAAGCGCGCCCACTTTGTGAACTAATACCATAAATTCCTATTGTCATATAATTCTATTTGTTTTTTTACCCAGAAGAAATGGGAAATATTTTATCGAAAAAGAAATCAAACAAGAACTTATTGCCATAATAACTATTGCCAACAACATAGAGGACCATGACCTCATTTGAATCCCAAAACTTATGCCATCAATCATGGCAACATGAAGTGCTAATATTAAAATAGTTCCCGTTGAAATTATTTCAATGTATTTGTTATTTCGGGTACAAATATCTGAAATATAATACATTATAATATACGACATTATAAAACTGACTCCGTAATACAACAAGATATCGTGCCCTACAGCACATGTAAAAACATTTACTCTTCCATTGAATTTCCCTATAATAACTGCTCCTGCAAATAGCATAAAAATGAAACCATTACGTATTATGCTCAAATGTACTTTATTGGGAATATCTAACCAATTATTCCGATTCAAATAATAACCGAAAACAAATGAAGGTGTACAAATACATGTCGTTGCCCATTGGAAATAATCGGGTTCCCCATCAAGTGGTAAATGATGTGTATAAAAAAGTATTATGCTAATTAATATGGTACATACTGCCAATAAACCATAATATCTCTCATTAACCAAAGAACAAACGATACGCATTATGAAGAGAGAAACCAAGAACCATAATGGAGAAAAGTATCTCACCGGAAATACATAATTACATAAAAAATTTTTTTGAATCATATTCCATTCAAAATCACCGACTACGAATGCAACTAATAACAATAACGTATTAAAGCATAAATAGGGAATCAAAAGAGAATTAACAGACCTAGAGAACTCTTTTTTGAAAGATTTTCGTTTAAAAAGGAAACCTGATAATATGAAAAAGTAAGTCATGTGAAACATATATATCAAAGGTTTACCATGAAGCACTCGCATATGACCAAGAACAACCAGGAAGATTCCTATTGCTTTGGCCCAATCCATCCAAACAATTCGCTTTGGTGAAGGGGAAGAATAATTATTATATGATATTTCATTCATGGTTAGCAGCAATCATAATCGGACAGTCTTCCTCGGCCATCTGAGTTATTCCAAGTCCTATTTCATTGAAAGAAACCTTACATACATTAACAATATACTTCTTGATAGCCTTATCGCTTATTTCTAAATGAAAAATGTTTGAGAATTCAGCATTAACTCCATCAACCCAATATCCCTCGCCTGGAGCAAAAGAGAAATTTCCCAAAGCTGATGCTATTATGCACTTACCCTGCTTATAAATAGGCAATACCCTATGCGCATGATTACATACAATTGCATCTGCTCCTGCTTCTGCTATAATATTAAAAAGATGTTGTGTGTATGCTCCTACTTTACTATTAAACTGACCTCCACTATGCAAGCACATAATCACTATATCTGCCTCCAACCGTGATTTTCGAATATTTTCAAGCATTGCTTTCTCCAATTCTGCATTACGTTTACTCTCCACTTCATAGTCAGCAACACAATCCTCCAGGATACCACGCTTTTTCTTAGGTCGCAGTCTTTTGGGAATTATACCCAAAATGATTCTTTTCCATAAAGGTCGATAGTTGGGCATATCTTGAGGTCGAGTCAGGTTGACCAGGTATTCTTTACCACAAGGTATCAAGTTCCCATTAGAACTAGAATTGGTCCCATATGTATAGGCTAAAAATGCGACTTTAGTTCCTTCGAAGTCTTTGACAAGATAGGGCGGATCTTCAGGTAAAGACCTCGTCCCAGTATAATCCATTCCATTTTCTTTGATTTTCTGAATAGTCCTCAACAAACCAGCCTCTCCTCTATCCAGACAATGATTGTTGGCTGTCGTAAGCAAACTAAAACCGGCATCCTTTAATGCCCTCAAAAATTCATCTGGTGTATTGAAACTTGTATCATCATGAGTATAGCCCGCCCTTTTCCCAGAGCATGTGGTTTCAAAACTACCTATTACATAATCGGATTTCTCAAATATGGGCTTTACACGTTCAAAGATAGGGGAATAGTCATAACTCCCATCAGGTTTTCGACAAAGTCTGTCCTGACTCTGATAACAGAGAATATCACCGGTAAATGTTATACGCATAACTATTTATTTTGGAAGTGGGCGCCATAACCTTTATCTTTATTTAGGGAATCAATATAGTCCATTTCGGAAGCACTAAGTTCGAAATCAAAGACATCAAGATTTTGGCGGATTCGCTCAGCATTAGTGGAACGAGGTATGGTTACAATTCCTTGCTGAACAATCCAACGCAAGATTACTTGGCCAACAGTTTTTCCATACTCCTTGGCAATAGTCTGTAAATTCACATTGTTCATTATCTCCGAGACAAGGTTTCCACGTCCAAAAGGAGAATATGCCTCTACTTGTATTCCCTTCTCTTTACAAAAACTAAGAATAGGCTTCATCGTGTTGAATGGATGCAGTTCTATTTGGTTTATCATCGGGTATTCTCCACATTCTTGATAAAGAGTCTGTAGTTCATGCACATCGAAGTTTGAAACACCGATAGCATTCACTTTCCCGTCTCGATACAACCGTATCAATTCGCTGTAAGCTTTCGCATAGTGTTTGAAAGGAGAATGGAGTAAATAGACGTCTATATGGTCTGTTCTGAATTTCTTACAAGCCTTCCTATAGGCAGACTTTACGGAGAGACGATCCAAATATAGGAATCTGCGCTTTCCAATATACTGAATGCCTTGGATTTTTGACGTAAGAATCACATTCTCACGTCGTAGAATTCCTTTACTGAGACACAATCCGATATCTGCCTCATTCTTGTATAGAAAAGCAGAATCATAAAGTTGATAGCCGGCTTCAGCTGTCACACATAATGCAGACTCCAGTCCCTCACCACGTAAGGGAAAAGTTCCGAAACCTATCATCGGAAGTTTAAAACCATTACGTAGTGTTACATATTCCATCAGATATAGGATTTCAGTATTTCATATTTGGGGATTCCATCACAGGTTTGGGTACATTGCCCTGGACAATAGTTGCCTTCAATCAATTCAAATCCAGTCGGTGTAACCACTACATCCCAACCAACGTAGCGGGCATTTGGCATAACCTGACATACATCCTTAATATATTCTTCTAACTTATCTGCGAACGGAATTTTAAATCCGCGTAACTTTATGCCACTCACCGGGTGTACTTCGTACCAAATCCCCTTGGGGTTGAATCCTGCATTATCCACCTCACCCGTTTCCATATTAACATGGCACATCATACCACCACTATGACAATTACTTACAATTGTTTTTGTCGTGCCAATCATAAGCAAAACATTCAGCAAATGGAAAGCGCCCTTGCTGTCAAGGCAAGTCTCAACTCGAAGGGTATTTACAGAATCGGGATTGATACGCTTTATGTCGGGATGATTTACGATTACCTCTTCAATCATGAATTTCTCTCCTCCACGCATTTCCCCTATTAGCCAATCAACCTTAGATTTGTCTATCACCTGTACACCTATCCCCCAAGTCGAACTATTAGGCTTTACTACTACCTGGCCATGTTTTTCAATGAAGTCACTAACATCCTGCTCACTAACATCAGGGCTCCACAACCAATCACGGGTTACAAACTTCGAGAAACGTTTGCTGAACAAATGCTTTTCTGTCAGTGTAATGAAAGAATCTGTATCATAAAAATATTTCATAAAAATCTGTTTGTTACGCTGCGTAACAAACAATTTTCGTTCCTCTGCAGGGTGTTTGTAGAGTTCAAGAGAAATATAGTCCTCGGGAATAGCACCATACTTAAAAAAGCAAAAAAGCACATCAAAATAATACACCACCTTATATTTACGATAAGAGGGTGGTAACAATTCAAGGATGTTCCAAGCCTCAGCGAGGAGCTTTAGTAATTTCTTAATACGCCTCATAAGATATTATTATTAATATTATTAATCCTCTCTTTTTCTGTGATTATTCTCGGATTTGTATAGTCATCCACTACATTTATCATTCCATATTTCATTGGTTTGGTGATGAAATCCCCCCTATATTTCTTGTTAATGATGCCCGGTGCAGACATAAGTTTACGCTCAATGGCTGTGGCAAGGACATCTTCGTCACCCAAATACGGGGCGATATGCTCAAGGGGACATGGTTTATACTGCGGATGCAATTTGGCGATTTCGTTAACAAGATAAGAACTCTCTCTAATCAGGTAATCTCGTCGCTCATGTACGATGGGGACATCCACCTCCTTCATGATGTCTGGCTTGTGGTCGCGAAATATGCGCACAGCACGACGAATGAGTTTTGAACTGTCAATTATGTCCGCCGGACGTGCTGCATAATTAGCCTCACAATAACTTACGATGTGTATAATATGTGGTTCCATACACATCTGGAGGAACGTGCTACGAGCCAGTTGCCACCTTGCATGGTTCATGTCTGCACTCAACGATTCGATGCCCGTTCGAGTCTCACGATAAATGGGCGCAGGATGAATTCGTCCCAGAGAAATGCGCCGTGCCATCTCCAAACCTGCCTGCATTTTGGCTAAATCAGCATAGTCGCCCGTTTCCTTTGGCTTATTAAATTGCATCTGCAGCACCATGTTTCCCACGCCACACATTGTCATCACAGCGCTGATAAGAGCATAACTTGTTACAATTATAGTGTCATGCGCCCAACGCGATGACCATTGGTTGGGGTCATTCATTTCTACGGGAATACCCTGCTTTGCTAATTCCCGAACAGCGGCAAAATGCTCCCTGATATTCGAACGAACATCTGCAGGACCACGCCCGTCCAGCTCATTAAACCAAAATAGCGGAACAGCTTGATGCACACCCTTCAGCATCCCTGCATCTAAGCACTGATGAACGAAGTTGACCAAATCCACGACATGGCAGTAGGGCTTTACACCTGGGTAGTTCCCTCGACGTGAAGCCTGAAAGATGGTCACCAAATCCTGAAAGGTCTTATATGGTACCCCCCCATCATTCTTCAGTATTTCGAACATCTCAGGATGACCGAAATAACGTTGTGACAAATCAGAAGAACCTAATGAAAGCTCGTCCAGCACCCGCGCCTCAGCAAGTTCCTTGATTCCCTCTACTGTAGGCTTGATGTCAGGTGCAGGAATTCCAAAGTGACTACGAAGCACAGGCATGGGGCTCTCCTTAATACGAATAGTGTAGTCACCCACAGCTTCAACGGAAGGAATGGGCAACGGGGGCTCATTCTTATAATCATCCCCACGAATGGCCTCATCTGCCAATTGGTCAAGCAGTTCTATCCCTTTGGGAACCAATTCTTCATAAACCTTCTGAATGACGTCCTCACGATTCTGCACGATGTCAAACAAGTCAACATTCTCCGCAATTTTTTCACGTATGTTCGGGGAATCCTGAATGAGAATAACAGGCAAGGGTAACTCGTGAACTTTTTGCTTTAGTATTTGTATGGTCTTCGGCAGACCTGAAAAGAAGATCTTCACGTCATCGCCCTTTTTGATAAGCCCTGACGTGGAAAAATAGTTTATCACTTTGAATAACTCATGCACTGCAACGTCTGCATTCTGGCGATAGCTTAGCCCAACGTATCTGGGTTTGTATCTATCTATAGCCTCATAGAATGCAGTATAGTCAAGCGAGGGTGATAATATAAGACTCTGCACTCCACCCATTGCAGCAATTTTGCTTGCATTGTGCATCCCCTCTGTATGAGGATCATTTGCCAATGAGGATGCTACAAAAAGTCTATTACGCTCGTTTGTGGGCATAGTCTTCAAAGATTTTCTGCAGTTTAGTTTTAATAAACATCTCGTTCCCCTCTGTATCACGTACCGACAAATGGTTTATGATGTATCCTATGGTTTCCGCCAGTTGTTCTTGATTTGTGGCCACGACACTGATACGACACAGAAGTTGGAACAGAGTTCCGAGGTGCTCTGGTTCAATGGTATCCCCTACACCTAATTTCCATGAAACGGCATAGACTTGTGGCAGTTGCTCAATGTCTTCCATCCCAACAATTTCGGCTATCGTACCCTGACGCAAGGGGACTGTAATACTACACATGGCATGCCCATCCATATACGGGTCTATACGATTCTCTTCTTGCTCATCACACATCTTCCCGGTAAGGGCGAAACGCACCATCATGCGCAATTCGTTAGTGTTTGTAGCTATCTCTGTCATCTTATAGGTTTGTCCGCCGCTAAGCCGAAGTCCCATTTCGTAAAAGAAGATGCCTTCTGGTGTCCAGAAAGACTCCATAAACAGAGCCCCATTCCTTACCCCTACACGATGAAACATGTTCCTCACCTTTGCGTCAAGTGTGCTTATGTATTCATCTGTATGCTTAGATGGATAAAATGCTGCAGCTGTGATGAGGGCCTTCCCCCGAGTGTCATCTAGTACATATCGATCTCCAACGGCTTGTAGATGTATTTTTCCATCAATCGCAATATATCTAACACTCATGGAGGTACCTCCATTTTGGATAAATTTCTCAATGATAACATGCTTCGACGGAGAGTAACTTAAAGCATGCTCTATGGCTTGAGGGTATTCAAGGGGACTATCACAGTATGTTATCCCACGAGCCCCACTATTATCAACTGGCTTGATAATTATGGCATTCTTCTCAGAAAGATTAGTTGGGTCAAAAGTTACAGCGTCATATTCGGGAACCGTCGGTACGCCGTTTTCCTTACACATGTGCTTAAATTTGTCTTTATCAATAGCTTTCTCGAAAGCTTCCCGACTTGCATAATATGGCAATCCATTTATCTCACACAGATGTTGATAATGCAACAGATAGGAATCGGTAAAGGACGTAAATACTCCATCAACCTGATGCTCTTTTATTCTCTGCGAAAGAGTGTCATAGTCAGAAATACTGACATCCCAATATTCATCGGCCAGCAGTTTCGCAGGCGATTGTTGTGGGGTATTCCAATCCGTCACGATTGTATATGCGCCAAGGTCTTTAGCAGCCCTAACAATGTCACAGGACAAAGCATTTCCACCTAATATGAGGAGCTTTTTATTATTTAGTTCTTTCATGTTACAATCATGTTAGCAATTTCCTTCATTTCCTCTTCACCATACCTTTGGTCAACGGGCAGGGGTGTCAGGTTCTGCATGAGCTGGTATTCAATAGAACCACTTTCTGCCCAATCTGCAACATTCGGCCAATAGCAGGCTACAAAGATTTTGTTTTTTATCAAATTCTCTCTCAGACCGTCTGCCGCCGAAAAATAGGGATATATCATAGGGACGGCATCAGGTTCCAGGGTAAGGGTCAGCTGATTGGACTGCCCCAATGCTTGGTGCAGATATTCAAAATTATTTCGGCGCTGTCGGGCAGCCTGTTTGTAATTGATGGACTGCATAAGACGCTTTGTCAACATCGACATGCGGCGGATGGGAAGTCCAGACATCGCCTCCTCTGTTTTGGAAAAGTCTGCATAGCCAGCCTCAGGACCGAGGTCTATGCGTTTGAGCAAGGCCGTCATACGGTCATAGGAAGAATCTTGGTCTAACTTAGAATCTGCTTGTGCATCTGTGTATAGGTATGCTCCATCGGGCACCCCAAAGAACTTACGGCAGGTATAAAAAGTGTCGATTCCATCAATCGGTTTAGCAAAAAAAGCCTGTGTGTTATCTATGATGAGACACTGGCCATAATGCTGTGCCAATTGCTCTGCGTAACGTTGCTTAAGGCCAAAGTAGTTGGTGTAGAGCAAGACCTCAGTGGTGGATAGTTCTATGTCTTCGCCAATCTCAAACTGCAGGTCAATGTGATAGAATTGATACCCGATGTGTAGCCGCTGAATAGGTTCGAGGACTGCCTCACACGTATAATAGGGAATGTATATCTTACTTGGCTTACGGCAACGAAGAAGATACTCCAGGCAATTGCGTCCATTGTTCAGCCTGACACCCTCTGAATGATATTCTTCATACCTGGGGAGCTCCAAAGAAAAGTATCCACCAATCGCCTCTTTCATGCCAATACAATCTTCAACCAATCCTGCTGTGTAGCCAATGCCTGCTCTAAATCCTGCTGAGAATTGAATCTCATGACCAAAGTACCAATGGCATCATTGGCTCCATTGAATCCCTCTACATGGTCACCGCGTTTCACCCATAAGTCCGTCTGTACGACACTTTCTTGGTAAGCTTCCTTTTCAATCCGCAGTTCACGGAATGTTCCCGATTGTTCGGTATGCAAGATAATCTCTGCCCAACAACCATTATAGGGCAACTGTTCGACATCATCCACCGGCAATCCTACGGCCCCACGAACGGCATTCCCAATTAAATCAATGCCCGTAGCAAAACGTAGCATCTCGGCCAGTCTGTTTCCACCTCCACGGGGAGAAACCTCCATGATGTAGGGTACACCATTTGTCCCCACGCGCGTTTCAACATTATAAATGGATGTCTGCATTTGCAACAGAGTGAGCAAACGCTGTATTTCAGAAGTGAGTTCCTGCTCCTGCGCTTTCGTGAAAGTGGAAGGCCAACTATATGCAGAGGGAGTGTAGGGATTGGGGGCATCCGTGTCGAAACGCTGGGCGGAGAAGGAGACGAACTTGAGTTTGCCCTCAACGGAGAAACAATCCGTATCGGACGAGCAACCTTCCTTCTCGATAAACTCTTCCACGATGATGCGACCAGAGATGGAATTTTCCATAGCCCATTCCAAAGCCGGACGCAGTTGGTCTAAGGTATCGACTCTTGTGACACCCTTACTACCAGCAGAATCGGTTGGTTTGATAATGCAAGGCCAAGGCATCCATGCCACTTCATTCATAGCCTCCTCTACAGAGTCATACCCCTTAGCCTTAGGAACCTTGAAACCATTTTGGGTCAGGAACTGACGGAAACGGTCTTTATTTTGTAAGATGCACACCGAATCATAAGGCCCGAAAGCAGGGAGATGCATTTGTTCCTGAACATAAGCCGCGGTCATTACACCTGGGTCAACGGCAAAAGACATGATGCCATCAATATGTAATTCCTGTGCCAACTTCAGTACTGCATCCTTATCCACAATGCTCACATTGTGATATTCATCGGAATATTGATGCGCAATATTGGTGGGTATGTAGTCAACGGTGATGACATATATGCCCAATTTGTGCGCTGCTTCTATAACTGGTAGCAAATAGCGCAGGCCACCCAGTAGCATCAGTTTCTTCTGTCTCATTTTTCCACAATTGCATTGATTATCCTCTCCACATCCTCTTCGCTCAGGGCATGGTGCATGGGCAGGCAGATGACCTCGTCAGCCATCTTGTGGGCCACGGGCAGATTCTCGGGGGCTGCACTGGGCAGACCACGATAGGTGCTGAACTCACTGATGAGAGGATAGAAATAACGACGGCCGAGGATCCCCTGAGACTTCATCTTGAAGTAGAGTTCATCACGGGTCATGCCGTATTTTTCTGCATCCACAAAGATGGGGAAATAGGAGTAGTTGTGCTTGACACCGGGCAGGTCGTCCCAGAAGGTGATGCCTTCTACGTCGCGCAAAGCTTCACGATATCGGATGGCAACCTGGTGGCGGGCTTCGATGGCAGCATCCACCTGACGCAGGTTGAGCAGACCATAGGCACTGCGAATCTCGTCCATCTTGGAATTGATACCCGGACCTACGACTTCCGTTTCTCCTGCAAAACCGAAATTCTTCAGGTAGTCGATGCGTTTCTTGGTCTGTTCATCGTGCATGACCATGGCGCCACCTTCAATAGTGTTATAAACTTTAGTGGCGTGGAAACTCAATGTGGACATGTCGCCTGCATTCAGGATGCTTTCCCCATTCACTTCTACACCAAAGGCATGGGCGGCATCGTAAATAACCTTTAATCCATATTTGTCTGCAATCGCCTGGATTGCATCGACATTGCAGGGTTTGCCATAAACATGAACTGGCATGATGGCAGTAGTGCGAGGGGTGATTGCAGCTTCAATCTTATTTGGGTCGATACACCCCGTTTCCCACTCGATATCAACAAAGACAGGTTTGATATTATTCCACCAAAGTGAGTGAGTAGTAGCTACAAAGCTATAAGGTGTAGTGATAACCTCTCCTGTAATTCTAAGGGCTTGCAGGGCCGTAATTAGAGGAAGGGTGCCGTTGGTGAAAAGACTTACATATGGAACCTTAAGGTATTCAGCTAAAGCCGTTTCTAATCTACGGTGAAAGGAACCATTGTTCGTAATCCACTTGCTATCCCATATTTCCTTCAACAATTCATTGAATTCGTTCAAATCGGGAAGAAGTGGAGAAGTTACAGTTATTTGGTTTGCTTCCATATATGCATATTTTCGGCAAAGGTACGAATAAAAGTTTAAAGGTAAAAGTTTAATGGGTTAAAAGTTTAATGGGTTAAAAGTTTAACCGTTTTAAAAGCTATTTTAAGGACTAAAAATCCAATTCTAATTGTGTGGGAGGTAGGAGTTGGAAGGTGAGGCGGTGGTAGGGAGTGGTGCCGTATTTGCGGATGGCTTCACGATGAATGGGGGCAGGATAGCCTTTGTTTGAGTCCCAATGATATTGGGGATATTCCTGATGAATCTTGAGCATGTAGTCATCACGATAGGTCTTTGCCAAAATAGAGGCGGCGGCAATACTCATGTAGGTGGCATCACCCTTGACGACGGTGGTGTGGGGGATGTCCTCGTAAGGCATGAAATGATTGCCATCAATGAGTAGGTGCTGAGGGCGTATCTTCAACTGTGCAACAGCCCTGTGCATGGCGAGAATGGAAGCCCGAAGAATGTTAATTTTATCGATTTCATCGGCAGAAACGACTCCAACAGCCCAGGCTAATGCTTCACGTTCGACGACCTCTCGAAGGGCATAGCGTTGCTTTTCAGACAGTTGTTTGGAATCATTCAAAAGGTCGTTGCTGAAATCCTGTGGAAGGATTACGGCGGCAGCATATACAGGACCAGCCAGGCATCCACGACCGGCTTCGTCACAGCCGGCTTCGATTCTTCCTTCTTGTAAATAGGGTTTGAGCATTATCTTTAGGCTGCGATGGTATCGCAGCGTACTTAACAAGATTAAAACATTTGTTGGATGCGGAGGATGGCGGATACAAGGGCGTCTACTTCCTCGCGGGTATTATAGAGGGCAAAGGAAGCGCGACAAGTGCCCTCAATACCGAGACGATGCATGAGGGGTTCGGCACAGTGATGGCCCGTACGAATGGCTATACCGAGGCGGTCGAGGAGAGTGCCCATGTCTAAATGGTGGATAAAAGCCCCTTTCCCTGCTCCCCCCGTGGAAGGGAGAGATACTAAGAAGCTAATTACGGCATCATGTTGGTTGATATCCTTAGGGCCGAATATCTTCATACCTGGAATCTCCATCATGCGTTTCATGGCATAGGCTGTTAGGTCTTTCTCGTGAGACTCAATAACATCAAGGCCAATAGAACTAACATAATCGAGCGCTTTGGCTAAGCCAGTGCTTGCCACGTAGTCGGGTGTACCGGCTTCAAACTTATAAGGAAGGTCATTGAAGGTGGTATGCTCGAAGGTGACTGTCTTTATCATCTCACCTCCACCCATATATGGAGGTAGTTTCTCGAGCCATTCTTCCTTTCCATAAAGTACGCCTATGCCTGTGGGACCATAAATCTTATGCCCACTGAAAGCAAAGAAATCACAGTCGAGGTCTTGCACATCGACACGGAAGTGAGGAGTACTTTGTGCTCCATCGATGAGAACGGGTACACCATGAGCATGGGCTATGCGAATGATATCCTTAATGGGATTGATGGTTCCGAGCACATTGCTGACATGGGTGAGACTAACGATACGAGTCTTCTCATTGAAAAAATCATCGATTCCATCGAGAATTAGTTCGCCTTCATCGCTAATCGGAATAACACGGATCTTTATGCCTTGTCTCGCTTGAACGAGTTGCCAAGATACGATGTTTGCATGGTGCTCCATCTCGGTGATGAGCACTTCATCGCCCTCTTTCATGAATGCTTGTCCGAAACATGAGGCTACAAGGTTGATGCTCTCCGTGGTTCCACGGGTAAAGATGATTTCATTGGTGCTGCGGGCATTCAGGAAACGACGTACCGTTTCGCGAGCCTGTTCATGAAGATCCGTAGCTTGTTGTGAAAGGAAGTGGACACCCCGATGTACGTTGGCATTAACATTATAATATTCGTCTGTCATAGCCTCAACAACGCAACGCGGTTTCTGCGTTGTGGCGGCATTATCCAGATAGACGAGGGGATATTTATCGTATATCTTGCGGCCCAGGATGGGGAAGTCAGAGCGAATTCCGACCCCTCTTCCAACCTCCCCCGAGGGGGAGGAGAGTTCGCTAAAACTATATATTTTCTTCTTTACCATATTATTATCTTTTTGCCAATACTATGCTCCCTCCCCTCGGGGAGGGTAAGGGGTCGGGGTCTCCTATTTACACAATTTACATCCTTCGCATTTCGAAAGTTCACCGCGAAAGCGCTTTTCAACTAGATAGTGGAGGCGATCGCGTAGCGGTTCGAGGGTTATGCTATCCAAGACTTCACCAACGAAGGCAAATTTTAGAAGCATTCGAGCCTCGCTTTCTGGAATGCCACGTTGGCGCATGTAGAATAGGGCTTGTTCGTTAAGTTGTCCCACTGTGCTTCCATGCGAGCACTTAACGTCATCAGCATAAATTTCCAGCATAGGTTGGGTGTACATGCGAGCCGTATCAGTAGCACAGAGGTTGGCATTGGTTTCTTGTGAAATCGTCTTTTGTGCCCCTTCGCGTACCAAAACTCGTCCGGCAAAAGCTCCTACAGCCTCTCCGTCGAGTACATATTTATATAGTTCTGTGCTTTGACAATTGGGTACACGGTGGTCAATAAGTGTATTGTTGTCAACATGCTGTTGCTTATCGGCAACGACACAACCATACATTCGCGTTTCGGCATATTCACCACTCAGAGTTACATCGGTTCGGTTGCGTGTAAGTCCATTATGCAGGGTAATGCTGTCGATGGTGGCTGTGCTTGAGCGTTGCTGATCGACATAAGTGTTGGCAAACCGATGGTTTTTCACATGCGTCTCCTCTAGTTCGTAGAGTTCGAGGTGGGCGTTTTCGCCAACATATATCTCACTTATCTGTGTTGCAAGGAATTGATGGTCATCTAAGGCGTGGTCACAGAAAAGAACCTTTACCTCTGCACCTTCCTCCACAACGATGAGCACACGTCGGTTTACCATCAGGTCAACGTCGGCTCGTAGGATATTGATAATCTGTATGGGACGGTCTACGACCACGCCCTTTGGCACATGGATGAAAAGCCCATCTTGACAGAACATCGTGTTTAGTGCATTCAGTCCGTCTTTACTCGTTCGAGCCAATCGACCATAATATTTCTCGATGAAATGGGGATTTTCTGTTGCGGCTTGTGCTAATGACATCACTTGGACACCTTCGGGAAGGGAAGCATGAGGCAAAGCTTTGTCATAGAAGCGGTCGTTAACCACAAAATAAAGAGAAGTACTGAGGTTGGGGACATCGCAACGAAATACCTCATAAGGGTCAACGGGAATGTCGATATGCCGCAGATTAAGTCCATAGTCAGGCGCAAAAGCTTTGGCTACATCGGTATATTTGTATCGCTCCAGTTTCTGGGTAGGGAAACCCAAACGCTGAAAGTCAACGAAAGCCTGTTCGCGAATATCATTCAGCACGGAAGCTGAATGTTCGCAAATCATCTTGCGGCATTCATTATACAAATCGATATATTGTTGCTCGGCAGCCATTCCTATGCCTCCTGTATGAATTGGTCGAATCCCGACTCCTCAATCATCGTGGCTACTTCGGGACCGCCCGTATGTACAATCTGCCCACCAATGAGCACATGTATGATGTCGGGCTTTAGATAGTCAAGCAAGCGCTGGTAGTGTGTGATGACTAATGCACTTGTCTCGGGTTTCCGGAGTTTGTTGAAGCCTTCGGCTACAATACGCAATGCGTCTACATCAAGACCAGAGTCGGTTTCATCCAAAATAGCGAAGGTCGGTTCAAGCATAGCCATCTGGAAGATTTCGTTACGTTTCTTCTCTCCCCCCGAAAAACCTTCATTAACCGAACGATTGGCCAGTTTGTTATCCAGTTCCACAATCTTCCGGCGTTCACGCATCAATTTCAGGAACTCTGTGGCAGGAATTGGCTCAAGGCCTTGTGCCTTTCGTTTGGCATTAAGAGCCGCACGCATGAAGTTGTTCATCGATACTCCAGGGATTTCGACTGGTTGCTGAAACGATAGGAATATTCCTTCGTGAGCACGCTCCTCAGGACTCATCGACAAGAGGTCCTTACCGTTGAAGGTAATGCTTCCTTGTGTGACCTCGTAAGCAGGATGTCCGACGATGATGTTCGACAGAGTCGACTTTCCTGCCCCGTTCTGTCCCATCAAAGCATGCACCTCTCCATCGTGAATGGTGAGATTGATTCCCTTTAGTATTTCCTTGCCGTTAATGCTGGCATATAAGTTTCGTATTTCGAGCATGATTGGATGTTATAATTTAAAGACTTAGGCGTTATGTAAAACGAACTTAGGTATGATGTTAATCGAACATAGGCACGATGCTAATCGAACATAGGCATGAGTTGAATTGAACATAGGCATTATCCGACAGCGCCTTCGAGGCTTACGCCAAGAAGCTTTTGGGCTTCGACTGCAAATTCCATTGGGAGTTTATTTAGCACATCCTTTGCATAACCATTGACAATGAGTCCGACAGCATCCTCAAGAGGAATGCCGCGTTGGTTGCAATAGAAGAGTTGATCCTCGGAGATTTTGCTTGTTGTGGCTTCGTGCTCCACCACAGCGGTTGGGTTCTGCACGTCCATATAAGGGAACGTATGTGCTCCGCACTGTGAACCCAGCAACAGCGAGTCGCAAGAGGAATAGTTGCGGGCTCCATCAGCATGTTTGCCCACTTTCACCAATCCGCGATAGGCATTCTGGCTTCGGCCTGCACTGATACCTTTACTTATAATAGTGCTCTTGGTGTCTTTTCCCAAGTGTATCATCTTCGTACCCGTGTCGGCTTGCTGATAGTTATTGGTAAGAGCCACACTATAGAACTCGGCTTGCGAACCGTCGCCAGAAAGCACACAACTGGGATACTTCCAAGTGATGGCACTACCTGTTTCTACTTGTGTCCAAGATAGTCGGCTATTTCGACCTCGCAGGTGACCTCGCTTTGTCACAAGATTCAAGACGCCGCCCTTACCGTCCTTGTCGCCTGGATACCAATTTTGAACTGTTGAGTACTTAACCTCAGCTCGTTCCAAAACGACAATCTCCACGATAGCAGCATGCAGTTGATTCTCGTCGCGCATAGGAGCTGTGCATCCTTCGAGATAGGATACATACGAGTCGTCATCGGCCACGATAAGTGTGCGTTCAAACTGCCCCGTCCCTCGTGCATTGATGCGGAAGTAGGTGCTCAATTCCATCGGGCAACGAACGCCCTTGGGAATATAGACGAAAGAACCATCGGAGAACACGGCCGAATTAAGAGCAGCAAAGAAATTGTCGCGATAGGGGACAACCGTACCTAGATATTGTCGAACAAGGTCGGGGTGCTCGTGAACAGCTTCGGTGATGGAGCAGAAGATGATTCCTTTTTCCTTTAGTCGCTCACGGAAGGTAGTTTTTACAGAAACGCTATCCATAACGGCGTCAACTGCCATACCACTCAGTGCCAAACGCTCTTCCAAAGGAATGCCCAATTTATCGAAGGTCTTCATCAACTCTGGGTCGATTTCTTTCGATGAATTGGACGTTTTTTGTGCAGTGGGATCTGCATAGTAGGAGATGTCCTGATAATCGATAGGAGGCATATTGAGATGCCCCCATGTGGGTCCCTTTAAGGTCTGCCAGTAACGGAAGGCCTTTAGTCGGAATTCGAGTAACCAGTCAGGCTCGCCTTTCTTTTCCGAGATAAGGCGAACAACATCCTCATTCAGACCTTTCTCAATGATATCGGTATGTACGTCGGTGGTGAAACCGTATTCGTATTTCTTGTCCGCGATCTCGCGAACGATATCCATACCATTATTTTTCTCCTCCATCTTCAACCTCCTTACTTACATCAGGGAAAAGCAAACCTGGTACAGCCTCCAACACTTTTACGACTGGATTCTCCTCCAACTTATTCTTTGCCTCACGCACATAGTCTATGGCAAGTATGACACAACCAATGAGGAAGGCATATTTGAGGAATCCCGCTGCTGCTCCAAGTAATCTGTTGAGTGTGTTTACTACGATAATCTTATCGATTACCTTAGTAACGAGCCAGGCTATCATACCAAGGACCAGAGGAATACCTATCCATATAAGCAGGAACCCCAATACGCCCACTTCGGCTCGCTTATAATATTCATATGCAATGAAAAAGCCGAGGAAGAAGCCAAAGAAGGAGATGACCTCCTTCACTAAGCCATTCTTCCAGCCCCTGAATGCACCGTAAAGCAATACGGCAAGACATAAAAGCTCAATCATTCGCATTTCGGATTATGGTAAAAGGTTTAAGGATTAAGGACTTTCGGCAATAGCCTTAGTCCCTAGCCCTTAATCTTTAATCCAATTACAACTTCGCCTTAATCTCGATTTCCTGGAAGGTCTCGAGGATATCGCCTTCGCGTAGGTCGTTGTAGTTAACAAGCGAGATACCGCACTCGAAGTTGGTGGTAACCTCCTTCACGTCGTCCTTGAAACGCTTCAGGGCATTGATTTCACCTGTATGTACAACGATTCCGTCGCGAATAACACGGGCCTTGTTGGTGCGACTGACCTTACCCTCAATAACGTAAGCACCTGCAACGGTACCCACCTTTGAGATGTGGTAAACCTGACGCACCTCGACCTGAGCCGTAACTTCTTCCTTGATTTCGGGAGAAAGCATACCCTCCATTGCATCACGCACTTCCTCGATAGCATCGTAAATGACGCTGTAAGTGCGGATGTCGACTCCTTCCTGCTCGGCCAACTTGCGGGCAGCACCCGAAGGACGGACTTGGAAGGCTACGATAATGGCATCTGAAGCTGCAGCCAAGTTAACGTCGTTCTCGCTAATCTGACCTACGCTCTTCTGAATAACATTGACCTGAATCTTCTCTGTAGAGAGCTTCAGCAGAGCATCACTGAGGGCTTCGATAGAACCGTCCACGTCACCCTTGACGATAATGTTCAGTTCCTTGAAGTTGCCTAATGCAATACGACGGCCAATTTCGTTCAAGTCGACACGTTTCATAGTGCGTATGCCTTGTTCACGGGCCAGCTGTTCGCGCTTGTTGGCAATCTCACGAGCCTCTTGGTCTGTATCCATAACATGGAATGCATCACCTGCTGTCGGTGCTCCATTCAAGCCCAAGATAGTTGCTGCCTGCGAGGGACCAATCTCCTTAACGCGCTGACCACGTTCATTGAACATAGCCTTGATGCGGCCATAGTTGGTTCCAGCCAGCATGATATCACCTACGCGCAAGGTTCCGTTACTGCAAAGAACGGTGGCTACATAACCTCTACCCTTATCGAGCGAAGATTCGATGACTGTTCCAGTTCCTTTGCGGTTGGGATTAGCTTTTAGGTCAAGCATTTCAGCCTCCAATAGAACCTTCTCGAGCAGTTCCTGAACGCCAATACCCTTCTTTGCACTGATGTCCTGGCTTTGGTACTTTCCACCCCAATCCTCGACGAGGAAGTTCATCTGTGCCAGATGCTCCTTGATCTTTTCAGGATTTGCGGCAGGTTTATCAATCTTGTTGATAGCAAAGACAATAGGCACATTGGCAGCCATAGCATGGTTGATGGCCTCCTTCGTTTGGGGCATAATGTCGTCATCGGCGGCCACAATGATAATGGCAATGTCGGTAACCTGAGCACCACGAGCACGCATAGCGGTGAAAGCCTCGTGACCAGGAGTATCGAGGAAGGTCACATGGCGACCGTCGTCAAGAGTCACGTTGTACGCACCTATGTGCTGTGTGATACCACCGGCTTCACCGGCGATGACATTGGTTCGTCGGATGTAGTCGAGCAAAGATGTCTTACCATGATCGACATGTCCCATCACGGTTACGATAGGAGCACGGGGTTGCAGATCCTCTTCACTGTCCTCTGCCTCAACTACAGCTTCGCTGACTTCTGCACTTACATATTCAGTAGTGTAGCCATATTCTTCGGCAATGAGGTTAATGGTTTCTGCATCCATGCGCTGGTTGATGCTGACCATGATACCGATGGACATACATGTACCAATAATCTTCGTTACGGGTACATTCATCATCGTTGCCAGTTCGTTGGCGGTAACAAACTCGGTAAGCTTCAGTACTTTGCTCTCGGCGGCCTGCTGTTCCAGTTCCTCCTCCATACCTTGGCGGATAGCATCGCGCTTTTCACGGCGATACTTAGCGCCCTTACCCAGTTTGTTGTCCTTATTTGTGAGTCGAGCCAGTGTCTCGCGTACCTGCTTGGCCACTTCCTCATCGCTTACCTCCTGTGGAAGAACGGTTTGTTTGGGCTGGTTCTTCTTTTTCTTCTTACCCTGGCCCTGACCTTGCTGTTGGTTGTTGGCCTGCTGTTGCTTATTGCGGTTCTGGTTGTTGACAACCTGCTGCTGGTTTGCGACAGCATTCACATCGACACGCTGCTGCCCGATACGTGCACGCTTCTTCTTGTCGCCTTGCTTCTCCTCACGTTCCTTGCGCTTCTCTTCCTTCGATTTCTTCTTGGGACGAGTGCTCTGGTTCATGGCAGAGAGGTCGATGTGACCTTTTACGGTAAGTGAGGGTGCGGTGACGTTCTCCTTATTGAGACGGAACACACCATCCTCAGCTACGTCGCCGATGGCAGGTTTTTCCTTCTTGCGTGGCTTCTCGGCAGGTTTAGCTTCGGTCTGTTCCTGTGGAACAACTTCTTCTGATACAGCGGGCTGAGGCTCTATGTTCTCAACCACGGGTTCTGGCTTAGTTTCAACCACGGTCTTAACCTCTTTGGGCTTAGTCTCAACCTTAGCCTCGACTTTGGGTTCAGCCTTCGGCTCTTCGGCTGGTTTTGGTTCAGGCTTAGCCTTAGGTTTGGGCTTATCCAAATCTATCTTACCCACAACCTTGGGACCATTGACATTGACCTGGGTTGTTTCTGCCATTACCTCCTCGCGACGACTGGCACGCTCTTTCTCTTTGTTGCTCTGACGCAGTTGCTGCATCTCTGTAACTTCTTTGCGCAGGACTTTGTCGGGGCTAAACTCCTTGAGCAACAGTTCGTACTGTTCGTCGGAGATACGGCTGTTAGGATTTGCCTCCACTTCCGTGAAGCCTTTCTTTTGCAGGAACTCGACGGCTGTCTGCAGTCCTACATTACATTCTTTGGTTGCTTTATTTAGTCGTATGCTCATCTTATTTGAATCAAAAATTAAAAATTAAAAATTAAAAATTGAATTAAAAGATAAAAACTAATCGACGCTATCGCCTATGCGACACAGCACATGCCGGCTTTATCCTCACACATTTATCTTTTAATCTTTATCTTTTTCACTCACTTTTATCTTTATCTTTTAATTTTTATCTCATCCTTCCTCTTCTTCACCGTCCTCGAACTCAGCTGCAAGGATGCGCAATGTCTCGTCTACGGTCTCTTCTTCGAGGTCGGCCTCCTTGATAATCAGTTCGCGTGGAGCTTTCAGAACTTGTTGGGCAGTATTCAGACCTATCTTCTTCAGTTCTTCGATTACCCATGGTTCGATTTCATCGGCAAACTCGTCGAGTGCAACGTCCTCTTCCTCCGACTCGTTCAGTTCACGGAATACGTCGATGGTATAGCCTGTGAGCATGGAAGCCAACTTGATGTTAGCGCCACCCTTACCGATGGCTAGACTTACCTGGTCGGGATCGAGGAACACCTCGGCGCGATGCTCTTCCTCATGCAATTCTACACGATTGACCGTAGCAGGACTCAGTGCACGAGTGATAAAGAGTTGGGGATTGGTGGTGTAATTGAGTACGTCGATGTTCTCGCCACGCAACTCACGCACGATCCCATGTACGCGACTACCCTTGACTCCGACACATGCACCTACGGGGTCGATGCGGTCGTCGTAGCTCTCCACTGCCACTTTAGCACGTTCGCCAGGAATGCGAGCCACGCGGTGGATGGTGATGAGTCCATCATTGATTTCTGGCACTTCGGCCTCCATCAGACGACGAAGGAAATCGGGAGTCGTACGGCTCAGGATGATTTTGGGATTGTTATTGGCATTGTCAACGCGCAGGATGCAAGCCCTCACGGTTTCGCCCTTGCGGAAGAAGTCGCCGGGAATCTGCTCCTGTTTCGGCAACAAAAGTTCGTTGCCTTCGTCGTCAAGCAACAACAGTTCGCGCTTCCACACCTGATAGCACTCAGCTGCAATAATCTCGCCTACGCGATCCTTGTACTGATTGTACAGGGTGTCGTGCTCCAGTTCCAGAATACGGCTGGCCAAGGTCTGGCGCAACGTAAGGATGCTGCGACGGCCGAAAGAGGCAAAGTCAACCTGCTGGCTCACTTCCTCACCCACTTCATAGTCGTCTTCAATCTTACGGGCATCCGACAGGCTGATTTCACGCTGAGGATCAGTTACCTCGCCATCCTCAACAACGGTGCGGTTGTGATAGATTTCAAAGTCACCCTTGTCTGGGTTTACAATTACGTCGTAGTTATCGTCCGACCCATAGGTCTTGGCAATAACACTGCGGAAGCATTCTTCGAGCACGCTCACCAGAGTGGCGCGGTCGATGTTCTTCGTTTCCTTAAATTCTGCGAAGGAGTCAATCAAGTTTACTCCCTCTGCTGCTTTTTTTGTAGCCATCTTTATATTTATTATTTATTTATTTACCATTTATCTCTCCCACAGGGAGAGTCAGATAGGGACTTTACTTCACCTTGATAAGGTACTTGGTGTACGCAATTTCGTCGTAAGTGAAGTTAATGTTGACAAGTTCCTTTCGTGCGCGCTTAGCGCCTTCAGGCTTAACTTTCTGTTCCACTTCCATTGTGAAACCTTCGTCGTTCACTTCCACGAGTATGCCTTGATACTTGTGTCCGTCGCGAGTTTGCGTTTCTACGGGTTCGCCAATGTGTATTTCCCACTGACGGCGTACGCGGAAGGGTTGTCCCAGACCTGCACTGCCCACTTCCAGTTCGAAGTCTTCCTCGTCGCGGTTCAGTCGGCCCTCGATGAAACGGCTCAGTTCGGCACAGTCTTCAATCCATACGCCTTCGGCATGGTCGATGGTCACCACAATGCAGTTGTCGGCACTCACGGTCGCGTCAACCAGGAAGTAGTCTTTGTCCTGAAGCCACTCGTTAACCACACTCTCTACAAGTTTCTTGTCTATCATTTCTCTTGTTTTAATTTAACGAAGAGTGAGGAACCTCTCTGGCTCCTCACTTTCAACGGGTGCAAAGGTAGTATAAATAATGGAAATATGCAAATTTTGGAGCGTCGAATTTAGATACGTCCTCATTTCTTATCTTTTTTGTTTTGTCTTATGCAATAAACCGCGTAACTTTGTGCTTATATATATGCAAGTCTTAAAAAATAGAATATGAAAAAACTGGTGGTTTTGATGCTTTCCGTTATTATGCTGGCATCGTGCAGTGACATGCCAGATGGCGCGTGGGACCCTTTCAAATGGGATAAGAAGGAATATAAGAATGTTAGTGCCGAAGGCGCTACATTGGTGTCGACATTAAAGAACTACGGAACCTGCTGGCTTGAGGGTACCACGATGGACAGCATTTGCTATCATGGGGGAAGTATACACCATACAGAGGAGGACGATTCTACTTATTATGACCATCCCGACGGCACGCGACACTACATGTGCAAGAATCCGCGTCTGGATGTGAAGATAGAAGGCAAGAAGGTAACGATGGTGGTAGCTCCGAATCCCGACCCTGTTCCACACACATTCTATGTCGAATTAAGTTATATGGATTGCTTTGGTCCTGGCATTAAGATAGAACAAAAAGCTAGAAAGTAGTTGGTTAAATAACGAGCTTAGGTTCGAAGTGCATCGAACCTATATTCGATGTGCATCGTGCCTATGTTCGAAGTGCATCGAACCTATATTCGAGGCTCATAAGACTTAAGTCCGATTTCCGAAGACATTAGGCCTTCCGTCCGAGGGCCTGAGAGATTAATACAGAAGACCTAAGAGATTCCACCGGAACCCCTAATGCTTGAAATGGCAAAGCCTGCGAGCCCGAAAGGTCAAGTAATATTACGGTTGTGCGGGGACGGGCATGCTCCAATACAGGAACAATCCTACCATAAGCATAACCATGATGGCTAAGGCGGCAATACCGAGGAGAAAGCCTCGATTGGCATTACGAATGTTACGACGGCGGTGCATTTCTTAAATTGAAGATTGAAGATTGAAAACTAACCCGTTAAACGATAAACATTAAACGTTAAACATTAAACGTTAAACTTTATCAAGGCTTAAGTATTTTACGATAGCGTTCTTCGTCGCGGAGGAGTTCGACTGCTTGGTCAAAGACCTTATCGTTGCGAAGCAGGTGCTGAGTGCGACCTCGCTGATAGTAATAACGGCTGACGATTTCATCCTCGACATAAGGACGGATGAGGTCGCGTTGGCGCAGAAGTTCACCTTCGAGATCAGGACGCAGACGTGCTTCCAAACTGTCGAAAGCGGCTTCTGCCCCTTCATAGCACCCTTCAAGTCGTGCTGCCTCGCGCAGGACCTTCATCACCTCATCAGTACGACGATGGCTCTCGAACTTACTCTCTGCCATGTGTCTGACAAAGTTGTCATAATCCTCATCGGAAAGGACAAATTCATCGGCAGGCGCAATGGTGGGATGTTCGTGGCGGTATTGGGTAACATAGGCCATCATCTCATCGCTCTGCATCGCGTCATAGACGAGTGACGAAAGACTGTCTTGCTGGCTTTCAACATCGGGTTTAATGCCGCCTCCGTCACGAACGGGACGCCCACCTCGTGTGTAAAAGACATTCGTGAGGGAGTCGGGAACAGTGCCAACACGCCCATCGGCAGTTAGGTGCCGATAGTCGTAGGCCTGAATGCAACGACCCGATGGAATGTAGTATCGCGATACGGTGAGTTTGAGATTACCGCGATCGGGAACCTCATGTATGGCTTGAACGAGTCCCTTGCCATAGGTGCGAGTGCCCATAATAACAGCACGGTCCATGTCTTGAAGGCTTCCGCTCAGAATCTCTGCGGCTGAGGCAGAACTGCCGTTGACGAGGACGACGATGGGCGTAATGGTATCGAGCGGTTCGCTTGTGGTAAAGTATTCACGGTTGGAGGAAGCCAGTTTGCCTTTGGTATATACAACTTTCTGGCCCTTTTGAACGAAGAGGTTCACGATATTGACTGCCTCATCGATGGCACCCCCGGGATTGTCGCGAAGGTCAAGTACAAGTCGGTGCATACCTTGGGAACGCAGGTCGGTAAAGGCGTGACGCACAATCTGTGTGGAGCCTGTGGTGAAGTTGGCCAGGTATATGTACCCAATGCTGTCTGCAACCATACCGTAGTAAGGAATGGTAGGAGTTTGAATGGTCTTACGGGTTATGCGGAACGTGAGAGGGCTTGATTTGCCCATGCGCTTTACGCGTAACTGCAAGCTGGTTCCTGGCTCGCCGCGAAGCATAGTGCTGACTTCATCTGTAGGCTTTTTCAACACGTCCACTTCATCGATGCTCAGGATGATGTCGCCTGCTTCCACGCCAGCCAACTGGGCAGGGCTGCCTTCATAAGGCTCGATTATCATGGCGCGTTCCTCTTTCTGATTGTAACGAATAATGCTACCAATGCCGGCATACTTACCAGTGGCCATCTGGCGCAATTCATCGTCATCTTCAGGATAATATTGTGTGAAGGGATCGACATGGGAAAGCATCGACTTAATGGCCCAATGTATGGTGGTATCGGCCGAGAGCGTGTCGACATAATAAAGGTCGAGTCGGCGATATATGTCATCGAATAGTTCCAGATGACGACTAATTTCGGCGTTATGACTCTCTGACTTCTGAGAGAAGACAGGTGAGAAGTGAGAGGCGAGGGGTGAGAGAATAAGTAAGGTAAGTAAGAAACGCTTCACGACAAATCTTGTTTTAGTTTTTACTTAGAATGGCTTTCGCCTCTTGTCGGATTCTATCCCAAACGGAGTCGGACAAGCGGGTGCCTATAACTTGGATGATGTTTTGCGACAAGAGGGTTCCCATATGCAGGCAATTTTCGAGTGACGCACCGTGTGAATAGGCATAAAGGAAACCGCCGGCGAAGAAGTCGCCTGCTGCAGTCGTATCTACAACATCGACGCGTTGACCGGGTACGAAAGCTTCTATGCCGTCTTGCATGGCTGAGGCTCCACGCTTACCCAATTTCACTACAGCTACCCGAGCCATCGAGGCTATCTCATGGAGCGCCTCTTCAGGTGCTTTTCCTTCGGTGAAAGCGGCACTTTCTTCCTCGTTGGCAAAGACAATATCGATGTATTCCGTAACTAAATTGCGAAGCAACTCGAGATTATCAGTAACCACATTGTAACTGGCTAGGTCGATGCTTGTCTGCAATCCCAATTGCTTGGCAGTGCGACAGACTTTACGGATAAGGTCGTGATTCTGCACCAGATAGCCTTCGATGTGGATAATCTGGTACCCTTCGAATAGTTGAGGTGTGATATCGTCTGCCGACAATTGGGCGGCTACACCCAGATGGGTGGCAAAGGTTCGTTCGGCATCTGGTGTGATGAACGTATTGGCTACACCGCTCAAACCTTGACGCGTGATAAGGCGGGCATCGATGCCTGTTGCTTGGCAGTTGTCACAGAAGAAACATCCTGTTTCGTCATCGGACACACATCCAATGAACCCCGGATGGGCTCCCAAGTTGGCCAATGCAAGCATGGCATTGCCTGCACTACCTCCAGTGGCACGGGTTGGAGCGAGTTCCTTCATTCGCAAGGAAAGTTGCATTAGAGTTTTGTCATCGATAAGCTGCATCCCACCTTTGGGCAGTCCCAAGTCTGAGAGCTGGGAATCGCTGTCGAGGCGAACTAAAACATCGACCAAGGCATTGCCTATACCAATAATTCTGTCCATAGAAACTTAATTTGCTGCAAAAATACAATATTTTTTCGCTTTCTCGTACATTTTTTATTCTTTAATTTTTTTAAATTTAATTTTTTGTTGTACCTTTGCATTCGCATTTGCGAAAACTCTCTGTGGAGAGCCTGCTTCAGTAGCTCAGTTGGTTAGAGCACCTGACTGTTAATCAGGGGGTCGTTGGTTCAAGCCCATCCTGAAGCGCGTAATAGTTTTAAGGGTTAATATAATTGCTTCAGTAGCTCAGTTGGTTAGAGCACCTGACTGTTAATCAGGGGGTCGTTGGTTCAAGCCCATCCTGAAGCGCAGAAAACCTTAGTCGTGAGACTGAGGTTTTTTGATTTATATAGGGTTTACCTCTTTTATATTACGCGCACGCGTAAGAAAAATCGCCTGCCTCGGCAATCCGAAGCAGGCGATTCGTTATTTATGACTTTTAGGTTTATTACTTAATGAAAACCTTTTTGCCATTGACAATGTAAATACCACCCTTCATGGCTTCGCTTACACGACGGCCAGTGAGGTCGTAAATAACAGCATTCTCAAGGTTAGCATCAACGCCCTTGATACCAACACCACCAGGATGGAAGTATTCCTCCAGAGCAGCCAGTGCCTCGGTGGGATCGAAGTCTGCAGCCTCAACCATGTAGTAGAGGTTACCTGGGTCAGCTGTCATCCATGTGTTGATGACGTATCCGTAAGGATCGTTACCATTCGTGTTGAAACCATAGTTGGTTCCGTCAACTGTGAAGTAAGCGAGGAAGTACGGATCGGTCTTAGCCTCCAGGATGATAGCATCATCGGTTCCATGAGTAGGTTCGTCAGCCAAAGGACCACGAGCGCCTTCGGGCGATGCGGAGACATCAAACGTCATGAACTTGCCATCAGCAATGCTATAGAGGTAATAGTGATCCTCATAGTTGATGATAGCGAACTGACCAGCCTCTGCACCATTGAGTGAACCGTGAGCCGTCGAAGCTACATAACCGTCCTTCGTGAGCAGAGCACCACGATCGCAACGGATGGTGTAAGCCTTCTCATTGCTCAGGTCGTCCAGTGAGTGAACAACACCCTCCTTGAAGGTACGCGTAGTCATAAGCGAAGCTTGAAGTCATCTCTTCAGGAACATTAACTTCACTGTTAGCATCCTGCTTCTTGGTTACGGTGCTGATAGCGTCTGTACCATCGGCGTCATAGAGAGCATAAGTAACATTGATAGTTGTTACGGGGCCTTCCAACTGCCATACAAAGGTCTTGTCATAACTGTACTGAGGAACAACAGCATCCTCGACAGCCCATGTCCAGTATGTTCTGCCTGCGTCGTTCCAACTGCTTGTGCCGTCGGTTACGTTGCAAGAACGGATAGCATACTTGCCATCTGTCAGGAAGAGTACCTGAGCTTCCCAGTCATTGCGATCGCCATTTGTGGTAGCAAAGGCACCAGGTGTCAGATTGGCAACGTTGTTGCTCAGAGGAGGATTGGTGAATCTCTTTGAGCCACTGTCAATCTTCCAACCATATTGCTTGTATGCGCCACCAGTTACTTTCTTGAAGGTAAAGATACCACCTTCGTCAACAGAGTCAGATAGTTTACCTGCTACGGTTACGTAGTACTTCTGGCCGTCAACCTCGGTGAAGATGCGATAGTCCTTACCGTCTTCAATAGCAGCAATAGCACGATCGTAAGCAGCATCTTCCTCTGTGGTAGCCTTGAAGTTGACATTCTTGAAGCTGAGCCAGCTGATGTTGTTATCCTCAGCAACGTTCAGGTTAATCTTCAAGATGCCGTCCTCGGCAACATTACCATAAGCCTTGAACTCAGCCAGATAGAACTGGGTTGTGCCAACTTGCTTACCAGCAGCAACGTCTTCTGCTCCTTCGCCGTTCACATCGAGGGTAATGCCGTATGCAGGAGCAGTGTAGCCATTCTTTGCACGAACACGTGCCCAAACGCTTACTTCATAGTATCCGGGTTCAATGTCGGTCATGGTTGCGGTCAGAGTTGCTTTGCCTAACGATTGGTCATCGCCAGTCCAGTACTCGAAGAACGGAACCTTGAAGTTAGAACCGTCGCTTTCGCCTTCAATTGACCATGTGTTGATGTACAGAGAAGTGGTAAAGTCCTTAGCCTGAACTTCGTTGATAGTCCAAGCGGAGAGCAACAGGTCGTCGGCAACCTTTGTAGCATCGTGATGCCAGCCAGTTACTACCAGAGGATTCTCAAATGCACTAGCCTCGGCTCTTGTCAAGGTGCCGTCAGTGTACTTGCCCTCTGCCTCAGCAATGTAAGCCTCGTAAGCGGCCTTAGCTTCAGCAGTGTAAACATTGGTAGAAGCTAATAGAGTCTTGGCAGCAGCTAACTTCGGAGCAATTTCTACGCAAATATCACCCGTCTCGATAGCAGCCTTCAAAGTCTCAATAGCAGCTTTCAGAGCCTCTTCGGTATTCTCAACTTCGGCGGTCTCCGTCAGTGCATTCTCCAGAACGCCAGCTGCGATTTCTGTTACATATTCGTTAGCCTTCAGTTCCTCTGCCTTAGCGCGGAGTTCGTTAACCTGTGCAATCAGAGCGGCGAACTTGACGTTGTTGATGTCGGCGTCAGCACCATAGTACTTAACCTGGAAGTTATCCCAGATACACCACAGGTTCGTGTTACCTTCAAGCTTAGCGCCAATGTTCAGCGTGCCGTCGGTAACTTGAACATAGATAGGTTCGATGGTGTACAGACCGTTGGTGAAGGAGTTGGAAGCGTCGGTCATCGAGTTTTCAGAACCGGTCTTCAAGGGGAATGTCTTTGTTTCCTCGTTTGCGAAGAATACGGGCAGGTTCTCATTGTCATCACCGTCCTGACGATAGAAGCCCTGAGCGGTAATTGCATAAACTCCGTTAGGTGCCTCTACGCTCTGGCTTACTGTAAATACAGAGTGGAAGGACTCGGCATTGTTGTTGGTGTTGTTACCACCAGAGAGGTTCTTGTTGGTGTCTTCGGTAGCGTTGGCCAGAGCAGCCTTAGCCTCCTCGAGGGTAACGATAGTCCACTGTGCGTTGGGATCGTCGGCATTGGTCAGACCCTTGCCAAGAACTGTGCTATTGCCATCATAGCCATAGAATCCACCGTCGGCGGCATTGGCAATGGTGAAGTTGCCATTAGCCAACTTGGAGATTGCGAGAGCAATGGGTGAGCCATTGTCCATGTAGTCGCCATTGAAGTAGTACTGTGTACCACCATTGTTAACCTGAGACTCCAGCTTATACTGGCCTTCGGGCATGTCGGTGGGATCGAACTTCACGAACTCGGGATTAGCAATCAGAGAAGCACGTGTGCCCCAGTCGTTGCCAGCACCCCAGTAGTGGTATATTCAAATACAGCAGGTTCGGGAGCGGGTTCAGCCTCAGTCAGGTAAACCACAAACTTCGTGATTTGTGCACGACCTTCGCTGATGACAAATGTGGTAGTCTGAGCATCCAAACCACTAACTTCGTTGGGTACATTAACCTCAAATGCCTGGCCTTCGCCACCTTCGGGAGTCAATACGCTGCTTCCGTCGGGGGTGTTGCTTGCCGTCAGGGCATAGCCCGTGATGTGATAGCCTTCAGAAGCTGTCAGCGTGTAGGTTACGCCGGCAGGGCCGAAATGCATGCCATTGGCAACATTGATGCCGCTGGTGGCTGTAAGTGTTAGACCAGGATTCTCCTGGGTTGATGTCCAAGTTGCAGCCCAACCGCTCTCGGTGAGAGGATCACCGGCAGCGTTGTAGTATGTGCCATGCTCCTTGTCCACCAGGATTTCAATGGCCACTGTACCAGCCTGAGCTGCAGCAAATGTCTCTTCGGCAGCCTTCAGGGTTTCGAGAGCAGCAGTCATTTCCTCATCGGTCTTGCCTAGTTGCTCCTTAGCAGCAGCGATAGCAGCCTGGAACTCTTCCTTGCCGTCTTCCTTCTCGGCAGCAGCAAGTTGCTCTTCGGCGGTTGCTATCTCAGCCTCGAGAGCTACATAAGCCTCAGAGTGCTCAGCCTCAACCTTAGCGATGGTCCAGTATGCCTTGTCGCCAGACTTAGCAACGGACTTGTCGGTGTAGCAAGCCGAACCGTCTGTCTCACCGTCAGTAGCAATCATACCTTTGACTTCGTCAAGTGTGTAATAAATGACACCGTCAATATCAACGGGAGTGGGGTTGATAATCATCTTCTTCTCTGCGTTGGCAGACATGGTCCAGTTGTTTGTTCCGGCAAAGCCTACGGCACCTTCCTCATTAATGAGATAGTAGCCACCTTCGCCAGCCTCAAACGTGAAGGCCTGAGCTGTCTCAGAGATCATAACCTTGTCGTTAGCAGCATCCAAAGCCAGATACAGTCCACTAGACTTCTGCTGGAATGTGTAAGTAGCATCGGCTTCAGGTCCAACCTTTGCATCGGCATAAGCCTCAACGGCAGTAGCCAAAGCAGCCTTAGCCTCCTCCAGTTCCTCAGCAGTAGCCTCAGTATTGTCGGCAACAGCCTGAGCGGCAGCAACAGCAGCAGCGAAGGTGTCGTATTCGGCTTCAGGAATCAAGAACAAGCCTTCACCTATGCCAGCCTTTGCCTCAACAACCTTATCGGCCTCAGCCAAAGCGGCCTTAAGCTCGGCGCGTACTACCTCTGCATTGGTGGTAGTCTCAATCTTGACACAGTCGATGAACAGATGAGGAGCTGAGCCTGAACCTGCATTGTTTTGAATTCCGAGAGATAACACACCTGCTGTAGGCTCTATAAGGGAGAAGGTAATAACCTCGTTGTACCATTCACCTACAGGATACTGTAAGGTCTTAGCTAAATACTTAGTGCCATCTGCAGCAATAAAGCCCATCAAATTCTGGGTGAGCGTGTTCGTGCCAGCTGTGTTCATTACAGGAATAGTGAGCACATAGTTGCCAGCAGGAAGAATCACCTTTTGAGTATATTGTACGATAGCGTTGTCGCCGCCCCATACACTAATCATACCCAAGGCATTCTTTCCCTCGGAGTTTTCAGGTCCAGCAGCAGGAGCCTTGTAGTCGGTACCGCCTATCCAAGCTGAACTGCCATAGGCAAGCACGCCTGCAGCCTTTTGGTCGAGAGCACCACGATCGGAACCTTCATAAACATTGTCGGTAACATTTAGCACACTCCATCCTTCAACAGGTTGTGCACCAAAATAGGTCGTGCTGTTCTTCGCCATGTCTTTTGCATAGGTGCAGATACCATTGTCTATAGGAGTACTTTCCTCGAAATCGAGGTTCTTTGGCTCTGCGGTAGAAGGATCGAGAACAGCCAAGGCCTCGAAGGGATCGAAATCTGCGGCCTCAATGATGGCGTTGGCGTTACCGTCGTCAACAGTTGTCCAACTATCAATCAACATTTGTTTAGAACCATTAACGTTGACGTTGTGAGAGTCATCAAACTTAAAGAACCAAGGATAGTCAGCCACACCTGATTCAACAATCTGTACGGGGTCGGGATCGCCCAAAGTGTTGTCCTTGGTCAGGAAAGCCTTGGCGTTGACGCTGTAGATGTAGTAGTTGTCTTCGAATGTGATGATTGCAAAGCGCTGACTAACAGCTTCACGGTCAAGGTTTGCACCATTACCTTTAGTGGCTCCATCGGCAACGTTCCATGCGGCACGTTTGTTGTAAACGATGTAGCACTTGTTGTTCGAGAGATCGGCAAGGTCTGTTACGTAAACGGGAGGAACATAGTTCTCGTCTACTGCTACTGTAATAACAAACTCCGACAAGGATACTTCCTTGTTGGGACCTGCCAATGTGAAAGAGGCAGTGGCTTTGTCATTACCAGTTACTTCAACCGATACGCCAGGTCCTTCGATAGTGATAGGATCTTGGCCGGAAGGTGTAATTGTAACACCTGCTTCAGTTGCTTCAGAGGCCCAAAAACTATAGCCTTTGACCAAATAGCCTGCAGGGGCTTCAATTGTGAATACCGCCGACTGAGATGAACCGGAAGCAATGCCTCCGGTGGCAGCATTCATGTTGTTAACACCAACGCTGAATGTCACCTGTGGCTCAGTTGTAGATACCCACTTACTGCACCAACCGCTCGTCATGGCACTACCGCTGCGGTAGAACGTTCCCGTCGCCACATCGTAAGTAACCGTGATGTCTTCAGCCTTGATACCCACTGCTGTCATCAACAGAGAGCACAAGAGAAATAAAAACTTTTTCATGCGATTTTGATTTAGTTAATAATTAAGGTTAATTAAAAATTGGTTCGTTTTTAGCGTGTTATAAACACATAATCGGGACAAAATTAAGAAAAATTTCACATAAAGCAAGTCTTTTACCTCTTTTTTTTGCGTATGCGTGCACAATTAATGTTATAATCGACAGACTTTGCAAGGGTTTTTTATTGTTCAGAAATGATAAAAATTGCCCATTTCATCGATGTTTTTCCTTCTTGCACATAGGTTTGAGAAATGTTTGTCGCATATTTAACAGTCCTTTATATCATAGGGATTCATTTTCCTTTACCCATTCGCCTACCATCGAACCCTTATTCGTTTGCTCTCGAACCCTTATTCGAGTGTCATCGAGCCCTTGTTCGATTGCCCTCGAATGCTTGTTCGTTGTTCTTCGAACAAATATTTGTTTGCGGATGGATAATCCTCGGAGACAGATGATTAAAGCAAAAAGGAAAGAAGATTGGGGCAAAATTTGGTATTTCGCTCCGTTTGCACTATCTTTGTAGTGGAAAAGAATACATTATTAATTATAAAGGACCACATTTATGCAAAAACAATTCCGTATGCTCATGACTGCAGTGCTTGTGGGAGTGGCTTCGATGGCAAGCTCGCAGACTGTAATCAAGGGTAAGTTGGTGGATGCCGAGAACGGCGAGCCACTGATTGGTGCGCAAGTACGCATCGTAGGTGAGAAGACTGCGACAGTGTCGAATGCCGACGGCGACTTCACTTTGCAAAATCCCAATCGCCGTCGCGAGATCACTGTGTCGTATCTGGGTTATAAAGGCCAGAACTTCAGTGTAAGCCGTTCAGGAGAGATGGGCCTGCTGGGTCTGTCGCCCGATGAAATCTCTTTGGAAGGTGTGACGGTTACGGGTACGATGGCTTTCGACCGCAAGACCCCTGTTGCTCTGTCGAACGTGACTATTGAGGAGATAGAAGAGAAACTCGGTGGACAAGAGTTCCCAGAAATCATGAAGACCACCCCTGGCGTACATGCTAATAAGCAAGGTGGTGGATGGGGAGACTCGGAAATCTACATGCGTGGTTTCGACAACACTAACGTGGCAACGATGGTGAATGGTGTCCCCATGAACGATATGGAATATGGAACCGTATACTGGAGCAACTGGGCAGGCATCAGCGATGTGGCAAAGATCATACAGACTCAGCGTGGACTTGGTGCCTCGAAAGTGAGTGCACCCAGTGTGGGCGGTACCATCAACATCATCACCAAGACGCTCGACCAGAAGCGTGGCGGTAGTGTAGCCTATCAGATGGGTAATAACGGTGCCAACAAGATTTCCTTCAATGTGTCGACAGGCATGAGCAAGAAGGGATGGGGTATGACATTGCTGGGTGCCCGTACGTGGGGTGACGGTTATGTGCGTGGTACTGACTACTCGGGTTATACCTGGTTTGCCAGCATCGCCAAGCGATTCAACGAACATCACACTCTGTCGTTCACGGGCTTTGGTACAATACAAGAACACGGACAGCGCAGTTCGAGTGCGAACTATGGGCCATTGACTATTGCCGAGTGGGCTCGCGTTCGCCAACAGTATGGTGACAAGAACTACCAGTACAACTCCACGTTCGGATACCTGAATGGCGAAGCCTATAACATGGCTCGTAATAAGTATCACAAGCCCCAACTCTCACTCAACCACGACTGGACCATTAATGATCGCAGTTCGCTCTCGACGGCTTTGTACATGAGTATCGGACGCGGAAATGGTTCGACAGCCGAAGGTCATGGGGCAGGAGCATACACAGACTTTTACGGTGTGACGAACGGCGTAGTGAAGAATGATTTTCGCACAGCCGACGGCTATTTCGACTACGATGCCCTTGTACAGCGTAATGCTGAGAGCCAGGAAGGTTCACTGCTGGCTCTGTGTAAGAGCGTCAACGACCATCTGTGGACAGGCGTGCTTTCCACTTATAAGAACAAGCTCAACGATGATTGGGACATTTATGGTGGTCTGGATTTCCGTTGGTATCGTGGTGACCATTCTACAAAGATTACTAATCTTCTGGGTGGTCGTTACTTTATGGACGACCAAGACCGCTCGACCGTCAATCCACAGAACAACCCTGCTGCCAGTGATCCCAACTGGGTGTACAAGAAACTGTATGTGGGCGACAAAGTCTATCGTGACTTCTCGGGCTATACCGTACAGGAAGGCGTCTTTGGTCAGGCCGAATATAATCATGGACCCATTGCCGCTTATGTCAATGGTGCTTTGAACAACACAACGATGTGGCGTTACGACCGTTTCTACTACGAAAAGGCACAGGCCAAGAGCGATATTGCCAATTTCCTGGGCGGAAACATTAAGGGAGGCGCTAACCTGAACCTCAATGACTACCACAATGTATTCCTGAATGTGGGTTACATCAGCCGTGCGCCCAAGTTCGGTGCAGCATTCATGAACAACACCAAGAGCAACTATCTGAACAAGGATGCTAAGAACGAGAAGATCGTTTCGCTGGAATTTGGCTATGGTTGGCAATGCCGCTGGGCCAATGTGAAGGTTAATGGCTATTACACCCGTTGGATGGACAAGTCAATGACCAAATACCTGACGCTTGATAATCAGGAAACGGGTTACATGAACATGACAGGCGTTGATGCCAACCACATGGGTGTAGAACTCGAAGCCAAGTTCTATCCCGCCAAGTGGGTAGAAATTAGAGGAATGTTCTCACTGGGTAACTGGAAGTGGGACGGAATTGGCGAGGGTTACGTCTATGACGAACATGCCAATGCCGTGAATGCTGCTGGCCAGGTGGTTGAACCCTTCTCGACAGACCATGCTCAAGCCCGTGTTAATCTTGATGGTATCCGCGTAGGAGGTTCTGCACAAACGACAAGTTCTGTTAGTGTTGACTTCAAACTGGGTCAAGTGCTTGGTTTGCCTGAGGGTCAACAACTGAAGATTGGTGGCGACTGGGTTTACTATGGTCGCAACTATAGTTATTATTCACTTAGCGGAAGCAATATCACCATTAAGCAGAATACCACAACTGGCGAATGGACAACAACACGTCCGCAAGATCCTTGGAAGATTCCATCGGCAAGTCAGGTCGATCTCCATGCCTCGTATAAGTTCAATATGGGCAAATACTTCGATGCTACCCTGAGTGGTGTCATTAACAACCTATTCGACTACAAGTACATAGGCAAGGCTTATAACAGCAGTACCAGTACGGCAGTGGCTAGCGAGGACAACGTCTACGTTTACTACCAGTTCGGCCGTACCTATACAATAAGACTGAAACTTAATTTCTAATCTGTAATGGATATTTGTGCTATGAAAACTAAGAATATATTGCATTCAGTATCATACCTTTGTGGTCTCAGTCTCCTTTGCATGCTCGGCGCATCTTGCGAAGACTATACCGAACACAACTTTGGTACACCCGAAGAGTTGTATCAGGCTCAACAAGTCAATAGCTTTACTTTCGAACTGACACCTCAACAGTATCAGGACATTGCCTCGAATGCCGATAACAAAGCCTTGGCTGCTTTAGACGAAACTGGCGTCACCAGTCAGCATCTGCAGTGGGTGGGCGAGAACGGCTGTTTCGTTGGTAATATCAGTCCGCAGGAGTACTTGCCTGCCCTGCTGAAGAATTTGGTAGGCACCAGTCAGTATTATAGCCTGACCGATGGTTCAAGCATTACGGTTCAATACCGTCAAGGCGAAATCGTCAACGATGACGCTTTTGTTCCTAACACAGGCGAATTGACGGAAGAGGGTAAATACCTGCTTGTTCCCGTTGGAATGGAACAAAGTATTGCCCACTCTGGTGAAGGAAAGGCCTATGGTTACTTGCTGCTGGCAGGAAGCAAACCCGATTTAGTTCCTGACTTAGTGGATCGTGTCGACGAGCAAACCATTCGTGCCGATGCTGTAGCCGATGGCTATACTTATTCGTTTGAGAAGGATGGAGACGAATGGCTTATTGCCAATCCGTTCGAACAATATCTCTACATGAAAGGAACCTATGCCAGTTTCAACTACATCGATGATTTAGGCGATCTTGAAGATGAACAATGGCCCAATTGGACAATAACCTACAAACAGGCCGACCAGACCTATGACATTACGAACACTGGCACCATGAAGACCATGCGCTTTACTACACAGTATAATAATGTGGGTGCTTATGATCTTTCTACAATGGAGTCGACTGAAGGATATCTGGGACTGCAAATCTACAAGCGTGTAGAGGGCGCCATCGAAGGTGTTGAGGTTTCCGATGAACTACAGGAGATAACCTTTACCCTCGAGGATGGCGAATGGCAGGCTAAGGGAGATTACCTGAATATGGAATTGCTCGGCGGTAACAGTCTGACGGATATGGATGCTGTTTACCAAGCCACAGGTTGGAGCGTAGAGTACAAGGGAAGCATTGGCGACCTTACTTACGTTTGGCGTTACGATAGCCAGTATGGTCTCAGGGCATCGGCCTTCAAGTCAAGCACTTATTATCCCACGGACGCATGGGCTATCAGTCCTGCTATGAACCTGAAGAAGGCCGTGAAACCAATCTTCACCTTCGAACAAGCGCAGAAGTATGCAGGTTCACCCGTTCAGGATTATCTGCAAGTGTGGGTAAGCACAGACTTTGCCGGCCGCGGAGGCTTGGAATCTGCCACATGGACCAATGTCACTGATTTGGTTGAAGGCACATGGCCCGATGGGTCAGACTGGACCTACTATCCAATGTCCATCGACATGAGTCAGTTTGCAGGTAACAAGAACGTTTGTGTTGCTTTCCGCTATATTTCAACCGATGCTGTAGCAGCAACATGGGAAGTTAAGAATGTTGTTTGTCGCGAAGCAGAAGAAGAGTAATCCTAATACAATTGGAAAGTATAGATAATCCGAAGAAACATTGAACATTATTGATTTAATCAACAATAAGACCAGCGTTCCATTCTCCTTCGAGGTGCTTCCACCTTTGAAGGGGACTGGAACGGAAGGCCTGTTCCAGACCATCGACCAGTTGCGTCAGTTTCAGCCGCGATACATTAATATTACGGCCCATCGCAGTGAATATGTTTATCGTGAATTGCCCAATGGACTGATGCAACGCTTGCGCGTGCGTCGTCGTCCAGGCAGTATTGCTATTGCCGCAGCTATACAACGGCGCTATGACATTCCCGTCGTTCCTCATCTTGTATGCAGTGGTAACACTCGGGAAGATTTGGAATACACGCTTATAGACTTGCAGTTTTTGGGTATCAGCGACTTATTAATTCTGCGAGGGGATAAAGCTAGGGATGAAAAGAAATTTGAACCCACAGGAGACGGCCCGAGTCATGCAACGGAACTCATCGAACAAGTAAACCGATTCAATCAAGGTGAATTCTATGATGGTTCTCCCATATCAAATCCTGGTCCTCAATTCCATTTTGGTGTGGCATGCTATCCTGAGAAACATGAGGAGGCCGCCAATTTGGAAGCCGACATGGAAGTCTTGAAACGCAAGGTCGATATGGGAGCAGAATATGCTGTAACGCAGCTGTTCTATGACAATCAGAAGTATTTCCGCTTTCTGGCTCGTGCTCGTGAGATGGGTATTACTATTCCCATTATACCTGGCATTAAGCCACTTACCAAGCGTGGTCAGCTCAGCATGATACCGAAGACCTTCCATTGCGACTTGCCCGAGCCTTTGAATAAGGATGTTCTTCGTTGCCAAACCGATGAGCAAGTGCGCCAAGTGGGCATAGAATGGGCAGTCAATCAGTGTCAAGAGTTATTGCGGCAGGGTGTGCCTAACCTGCATTTCTACACAGTAGGAACTGCAGACAGCATTAAAGAAATAGCGAAGAGAATATATTAAATATGCAGATAATCGGACAGGAAGAAACGTTACGTCAACTGACCACGATGGTTGATCAAGGACGATTGCCTCACGCCCTCATGCTTTTTGGTCCTGCAGGGTCTGGGAAACTGGCTATTGCCCTTGCGTTGGCTCGCTATATTCTTTGTCAGCATCCTCAAAACGGAGAACCCTGTCAGCAATGTCCTGCTTGCCATATGACAGCCCAGTGGGCTCATCCCGATCTCCACTTCTCTTTCCCTCTCTTCAAGCAAAAACCCAATGACCAGCCTATTAGTGACGACCATATTACTGAATGGCGTGAACAAATCAGTAGGACTCCCTATTTTACTGCCAACGATTGGCTGGCCGACTTGCAAGGTGAGAATCAACAATTGCAAATCTATGTGAGTGAAAGTGATGCCTTGCAACACAAACTTTCACTCAAACCCAGTCAGGGAGGTTGTCGTGTTGTTATCATATGGTTGCCTGAGAAGATGCCACCACCCACTGCCAACAAACTGCTGAAACTCATTGAGGAACCTCCTTCGCGTACCCATTTCATCATGGTTTCGCAAGAACCTGAGCAAGTACTTGGAACCATTCTCAGTCGAACACAACGGCTACGGGTGCCCGCCTTAAGTGAGGAAGTCATTGCCCAGGCGCTCGTGGAGCATCATGGCTTGGCACAGGAGGATGCACAAAATTTGGCGCATATAGCACAAGGCAGTTATACCGAAGCCTTGTCTCTCGTGCAAGCCACTGCCGACCAGCATGAGTTTTTCGATCTTTTCGTTCAACTTATGCGCCTTTGTTATATGCGTAAGGCTAAGGAAATGCGACAATGGGCTGACGATGTAGCCTCTTTGGGACGTGAACGTCAGAAACACATGCTTGAATATTGCCAACGATTGGTGCGTGAGAACTTTATACACAACTTCCGAAATTCTCAACTCAACTATATGACTGTCGAAGAACAGGCCTTTGCCAAGAACTTCGCACGCTTCATCAACGAACGCAATGTGATTCCTCTTATGGAAGAACTCGCCACCTGTCAGGCAGAAATTGAACAAAATGTCAATGCGAAGATGGTCTTCTTTGACCTTGCCCTTAAAGTGGTAGTATTACTTAAACGTTAACACCTAATCAGCGCTAAGCGCTTTAAACATAATAAAATGGAATACGAATATAAATGCGGCAATTGCCAGCGTGGACTCTCTGCCAGTGGATGTGGAAAAGACGAATGCCAACTCAACGTCCATGATTATCTGGCAGACTTGCCCGACAATCAAGCCGCAACAGACCTCGTTGAAGTGCAATTCAAGAACACCCGTAAGGGATTCTACCATAACGACAACCATCTTCATCTTCAGAAAGGTGACATCGTAGCTGTTGAGGCTTCTCCAGGTCACGACATAGGTATTGTCACCCTTACAGGTCGACTTGTTCCCCTGCAAATGAAGAAGGCTTACCTTAAACCTGGTGAGGAACTTAAACGCATCTATCGTATTGCACGTCCTACTGATATGGAGAAATACCGCGAAGCCAAGGCACGTGAACATAGTACGATGATACAGTCTCGACAAGCTGCAAAGGAACTCGGATTGGAAATGAAGATAGGTGATGTTGAGTATCAGGGCGATGGCAATAAGGCCATCTTCTACTACATTGCCGAAGGTCGTGTCGATTTCCGTCAACTCATTAAGGTGTTGGCAGAGATGTTTCACGTTCGCATCGAGATGCGACAGATTGGTGTGCGACAAGAAGCTGGTCGTATTGGTGGCTTTGGCCCTTGCGGTCGCGAGCTTTGTTGTGCCACCTTCATCCGTTCTTTCCAAAGTGTAGGCACTGCAGCTGCTCGCTTTCAGGATGTGAGCCTCAATCCCCAGAAGTTGGCAGGCCAGTGTGCCAAACTTAAGTGCTGCATGAATTATGAGGTTGACCAGTACATTGAGGCTGGCCGTCGTCTGCCCAGTCGCGAAGTCGTTCTGCAAGTCATGGACGGTGATTACTATTATTTTAAAGCCGACATCCTTTCAGGTCAAGTCACCTATAGCAGCGACAAACACCTTGCTGCCAATTTAACCACCATACCTGCCCAGCGAGCTCTTGACATTATAGAAATGAATCGTCGAGGCGAGAAACCGAACTCGTTGGAGGAGGGTGGAAGAAAGGCTGCTCCCCGTCCCATCGACCTTGCCGCTCAGGACGACCTTCATCGCTTCGACAAGAAGAAAAAGAAAAAACGCAAACCCAGAGGCGATCAGCCATGAAGTCAGCAAACGCCCTTCGATTACGATATTTAGCCTTATTCGTTACAGTCGTCATCCTATTTGTCGCCTGTGACACAACCACGCCATATCACCATTATGAGCCTTTATCTTCTGATGGATGGGCTCGTACTGATACTCTTCATTTCCAGCTGCCCCCAGCACCCAGTCAAGGCATGTATACCCTCTATGTTGGCTTACGCTGGTCTCCTCAGTTCCCTTACGAAGGATTTTGGCTTGTGGTTGATACTCAAAGTCCCTTCTTTCATACGGACACACTATATTTCCATACAGCTCAGCCCGATGGCCTGTCCACAGGTCAAGGTATAAGGCTTCGGCAATCGGAACAACCTCTTTTTCGTATAGCCCTTCAGGAAGGTCAATCAATATCAGTCAATTTGCGTCACATCATGCACCGTGAAGTGCTTCCCGCGCTTTCTGATGTGGGAGTACGCATGGAAAAAGTCCGATAATAAATGAAGAGATTAAGCCTCATACTGATACTGCAATTGTTCGTTGCATTTGCTTGGTCGCAGAATGATACCACATTCTGTGCTAGAATCGTTGAGGCGGAATCTGATGAACCCATACCTTTGGTTGGCGTTTATGTTGCCAACGATAATACCACCCTCACCAACTTTGAAGGCGAATTTTGCATTACTGCCCAACCGGACGACACCATCCGCTTTTCCTGTGCCGGACGCAAGACGCTCTACATCAGAGCCGACCAACTGCCGGCGACCATCAAGATGGAAATGCTTGCCAGTTCATTGTCGGAGGTGACCGTGAAGGGTTACGAAGGCACGTTGATGCAAATCTCAAAGAAGATGGAGAAGGCCTTCAATAGTAAACGACGGAAAACGTCGCGATACTTTTATCGGCAAACTCAGGTAATAGGATTATGGCAAGATATTGTGGAGGCATTTGTTGATGCGAAGTCGAGTGTCAACTTGAGAGACCTCCAGTTTGTGAGTGGGCGACATGGCAGTCTTACGCGTCAACAATGGGAGAAGTCGGGCATTAGCTATATGAACCTTCATCATGTGATGGAGCTAGGTCCAATGACGCGAGAGGCACATTTCTGGAACTCCCTTCTTGCACCGCTTATTAGTAAGGAAGACTTTGGGAAGAACCTTAGAGCCGCCAATGGCAAGATATTTGATGTAAACTCAAAGTTCTTCGGCTATGATTACTACCAGCGGGTTTATAACATCTCGATAACAAACCTCGATGACGAGGACGGACAGCATCTCTACCGTATCGATTTGGCGCGTCGTGAAGACTTGCAGACGGTTTTCCCGCTCATGACTGGTACACTCTATGTCGATCGTTCCTCCCTGCGCGTGATGGCCTTTGACGGAAAGGTGGAGAACCTGACCATAGAGTTCCGACGTACTGAATTGGAAAGCCCGCTAATGGCTCCTGTTGCCCTCAACTTCCACATCGACTATCGCTATGATCATGACTATCCTGAAGTGGCCGATTTGGGTATGCATGTAGAGTTTTCGCATTTCATGAGTCGCACTTTAGTGTTCAATGTCGAAGAACAAAAGAATGTCAAGAAGAGTAATAAGAAGTCCAAGGCCGAGGCTGGGGAGAACATGTTGGTTGGCATTGCCAAGGTTGGCTATGATTCTATCTTTTGGGCCAACAACGAAGTTATTAAGCGTACTGCCGACGAGCAACGTATAGCCCAGAATACAGTTGAACGTGAACAAGCAGTTATCGATTCGGCACATGCAGCTCGTCAGGCCTTGCCTCCATTGGAGCGACTAACCGATCGCCTAACACGCTTTGGACAAGCTGTTCCTCAGGAAAAGGTCTTTGTACAGATGGACAACACCTGCTATTTTCTTGGAGACACCATCTGGTTCTCAGCATTTACTCGTCGTACAGACATCGGAAAGCCCAGCCGAATCAGTCGTGTGCTTTACGTTGAGCTGTTGAACCATGATGGATATCTTGTCGAACGCAAGTTGGTGGAGATGCTCCATGGACGCGGTAGTGGATATTTTGCATTGCCCGACACCCTGTATAGTGGATATTTTGAGTTGCGAGCTTATACCAAATGGCAACTCAACTGGGGACAAACGGAACACAACCATGTCAAAGAGACTGAGGACAGGTTTTTTAATAAGGCGATGGCTCAGGAATACTTCCGTGACTATGAAAAACTTTATAGCAGAGTCTTTCCCGTCTATGACAAGCCCAGAGAACAAGGCGACTTTGTTCGTGATATGACGCTTCGTCCTTTGCGTCGTCAGTTCAAAAACGAAGCACCTCCTCCCGAACTTATGCTCTCCCTCTTTCCAGAAGGTGGAAACGTTGTGGTTGGTATGCCTTGTCGAGTGGCCTTCGAGGCTGCACTCTCCGATGGGGAGTATTGCGAAGGGACGGTGTCCCTTCTAATGAAAAATGAAAAAATAAAAATTAAAAATGATGAGAATGAGGACGTGACTGAGGTGATGACGGAGAACAGAGGCCGAGGGGCGTTCACCTTCACGCCTGAGGAAGGAAAGTCCTACGAAGCCGTATTCACTTCATCGGATGGTAAGACGGCTAAGCAGAAGATAAAGGACATAGGGAAGGAGGGTGTCAGTCTGCAAGTCAATCGACAAGGTGACGAATGGGTGTTCAACATTCACACGAACCTCGAGAAACCATTAGGCCTTACTATTATGCACGAAGGGGTAACATCCCGCTTCGCTCAAATTAAAAATGAAAAAATAAAAATTAAAAATGAGGAGTTAAATGGAGGAATCAATCAGGTAACCATCTTCGACGAGGAAGGTCGCGTGTGGGCCGATCGGCTATTCTTCGTCACCAAGCCTGAACTGACAAAACCGACCATTGCCGTTTCGGGACTGAAAGAAGAATATAAGCCGTTCGAGCCCATCGTACTCGATGTCAAATGTCAAGTGGAAAATGTAAATACTCCCCTCCTTAACAGGGAGGGGACGGGGGTGAGTCTAGCCGTTCGCGATGCAGTCCATCAGGATAATACCTTCGACTCGGGTAATATCATGACGGAGATGCTTCTTTCATCTGAGATTAAGGGTTTCGTTCCCCAGCCCGAATGGTTCTTTGAGATAGATGATAACGAGCATCGCCGAGGTCTTGACTTGCTCATGATGACACAAGGTTGGCGTCGCTTCTCGTGGCAAGATATGGCCGTTGCAGGGTTGTGGGACATCACTTACCCCAGCGAGCACACCCAGATGGTGACTGGTTCGGTCAACAACTACTATGTCGATGAACCCATCGATGAGGCACCTGACTTTGCTTCGCTCCAGTCCGACCCAATGAAGAAAAGTGACTTCACTTCGTTCAGTGCAGCTGGAGGTGACAATGTCGTGGGCGATTTTGATGCAGTGGTCGAAGCCGGTAGAGGTTTTGCCACCAACGGCAGGGCCAATAAGGCACGCAATCCCAGATTCTTGCGTCACAGCAACTTGAAGCGTGAGGTAACAGTTCACGCCGAGTTTGTTCCCATTGGTGGTGGTAAAGGTATCGAGGGCGAAGCCATGACTAAGCAAGGTCAGTTCAAGATGGACCTGCCCCGTTTCTATGGCGATTGTGTATTTTTCCTTACGGCCGCAGACACCACCAAATGGGGCAAGAAACGTCCCCTCATGCTCAAGAAATATGCCAACCACGAATGGATACAGATGGAGGACGACGAATACGCCCGTTTCCACGAGGATGCAGAGTTCTATGTTCGTCTTCACTACCCTTATCCTCATTGGGTGAAGCCATATACTTATTATCAGACTCACAGTCCCGCATATTCGGAAGGGAAACTCGACGCCCGTCTCCTCACCGATGGAACCCAACTGCTGAATGAAGTCACCATTCGTGCCCGCCGCAACCGGCTCAATCGCATCGACCTTCACAAGCCCGTCTATGTCATTGATGCCTACGAGGCTGGCAATATAGCTATGGATGCGGGGCTCATAACCTCCTTGCATTCGGGCGAGAGTAATGGCAGTGGTAATTGGGGAATAGGAAGAACCTCTGAGATAGCTCGGGCTGTCACGAACTATCTGGTTAGCGATATGGATATGAATCGCCATTTCGACACCTCGCTCTATTTCGACTCGCTCAAGTACGAGGCATTCTATCCCAACCGATACGATAATCCATATTGGGTCAACGAAACCGTATCTCCTGGCACTTACCGCACCTACAGCCGTCTGGAATACATCGATAAAATCTACATCTATTCCGATTATTCGCCTCGTCTCGAGGGTTCAGAGCGTTTCAGTCAGAGCAACCAACCTAGTGTGGATGTTTCCTTGCATGCCTATCCCGACAGGAGTCGTCGTGTCACCTATCGTGATCGTCGTTATATTCTTCATGGTTTCGCCTTTCAGGAAGATTTCTACCATCCCGACTATAAACGAAACCCTCCAAAGGAAGGACAAAAGGATTATCGTCGCACCCTCTATTGGAACCCCGATCTACAACTCGACAAGGATGGCCGTGCCCACGTTACATTGTTCAATAACAGCCAGAAGACTCGCATTCAGGTCGAGGCAAATGGTATGACAAGCGAGGGCGGCTTTTTATATAATAAAAAATAATCCAGATTATTATCTTCAAAAAGAAGTTGGACAACCATCCCAAGATGATTGCCCAAGCATGATGCATAGGTCGTACAACCTTGAACCATAGATTGGGCAACCTCAGGCCATAGGTTGTGCAATCTGTTATACCTATATTATATATATGTAATGGGGAGTTCCGTTTCAGCCTCGTTACGAAATACGAGTAACGGACTTGATTTCGTTTATCTTCTTGAGTTCGCGACAAATGGTGCGAACGTCCTCGACATCATGGACCTCGAGATTGATCTCGCCCTGGAAGATCCCGTCGTGAGCCTCGATTGTCAGGCGATGAATATTGACGTTCAGTTGTTGGGAGAGAATCGTGGTTATGTGTAGAACGACTCCTGTATGGTCGATGCCTTCAATATGGATGGTGGCAGGGAAATGCAACCTCTTGTGTGTGTCCCAACGGGCGGTAAGGATGCGGTTGCCGTCGGCCACCTTCAATCGATTGGCCACCTCACACTGTCGTTTATGGATGGTGATGCGGTTGTTCTGGTCGAAATATCCAAGTACGTCGTCGCCAGGAATAGGATGACAGCATTCGCCCATGATGTAGTGGTGAATGGTTTCCTCGTTAAGGATGATGGGGCGTTTGCGGTCGATTGGTGCCTGTGGCGTAGGTGCTAGCTCAGGATTTTGGTCAGTGGTATTGCGCTTGAAGAGGTTGAGGTAACGGCGCCATTTCTTTGGTTTGTCCTTACCAAGTAGATGGTCGAGGTCTGCTTGTCCAAGCGTGATGCGTCCTGTACCGATGGCAGTGTAGAGTTGTTCACGGTTTTTAAATTGGTGGAAGTTGCAGAGCTTGTCAACATTCGTACTGTTGGGTTCCATGTCAGCCTGACGGAAGAACTGGGTGAGTTGGCGTTCGCCCTCCTTCTGCTTCTCGCGTTCTTCGCGTCGCAGGATGGTTTGGATCTTGTTCTTGGCCTTTCCGGTTGTTACGAACTCAAGCCATTCACGTTGCACTTGCGACTCCTTGGAGGTAAGGATTTCTATCTGATCGCCACCCCGAAGGACGTAGTTGAGGGGGACGAGTGAATGGTTGACCTTGGCGCCGATGCAGTGGGTTCCCACAAAAGTGTGGATGGAGAATGCGAAGTCGAGGGCAGTACTGCCAACGGGCATCTTCTTGGCATCGCCCTTGGGCGTCATTACGAAGAGTTCGTTGGAGTAGAGATTGAGCTTGATGGTGTCGAGGAAATCCATTCCACTCGGCTGTGGGTCGTCGAGGATTTCCTTGATGGTCTGAAGCCATTTGTCAAGTTCGCTTTCACTTTCCTCAGCGGTCTTTTCACCATCTTTGTATTTCCAGTGGGCGGCAAAGCCTTGTTCGGCAATCTCGTCCATGCGTTGGCTACGAATCTGAACTTCTATCCACTTGCCGACTTTCTTGTTCATGAGCGTGGTGTGGACGGCTTGGTAACCATTGCTCTTGGGATGGCTGACCCAGTCGCGGAAGCGGTCGGGATGGGCGGTGTAAAGCTTCGAGACGTAGGCATAGATTTGCATACATTCGGCTTCTTCCTCGGCAGGGTCGCGTGGTTGGAAGATGATGCGAACGGCAAGGATGTCGTAAACGTCTTCAAAGGAGACATGCTTGGTCTGCATCTTTTTCCAGATGGAGTAAGGTCGTTTGATGCGTGCCTTAATGGTGTACTGGATGCCGTGCTGGTCAAGTACGGTGCGGATGGGGCCAATGAAGTCCGTGTAGATGGAGGTAAGGTTGCCTTCCATCTCGGCCAGACGCTGCTTGATGAGTTCGCACTCCTCAGGATGTTCGTAACTGAAACTGAGGTTCTCGAGTTCTTCCTTTATCTTGTTCAGTCCTAAGCGGTAGGCAAGGGGAGCATAGATGCTGAGTGTTTCGCCAGCAATCTTGTATTGTTTGTTGGGCAACTGACTGCCCAGCGTGCGCATGTTGTGGAGGCGGTCGGCAATCTTGATGAGGATGACGCGGATGTCATCGCTCATGGTAAGGAGGAGTTTCTTGAAGTTCTCTACCTGTGCCGATGTCTTATCGCCAAAAATGCCACCAGAGATTTTGGTCAGTCCGTCTACAATCTGGGCTATCTTAGGACCAAAGATGTTCTGGATGTCATCGACAGTGTAGTCTGTGTCTTCTACCACATCGTGGAGCAGGGCAGAGCAGATGCTGGTACTGCCAAGCCCGATTTCTTCACTGACGATTTGGGCAACAGCAATGGGGTGCATGATGTAGGGCTCACCAGAGAGGCGACGCACACCTTCGTGCGCCTTGCAGGCGAAGTTGAAGGCCTTGGTGATGAGGTCCACCTTCTTGCGATGGTGGCTTTTCAGGTAAGTGTCTAGCAGATGCTGGAACGCTTCGTTGACGATGCGCTCATCTTCCTGTAGTTCCCTATTTTGCTGTTCCTCAATCAATTCCAAAACGATGTACGATTAATTTCCGATTAATTCACCTTTCCTCCTCCATGGGGAGAAAGAAGGGGCTTTATCTTACCCTAATTCGCTGTCCCGAACGAATGGTGCTTCCACGCAACCCGTTCATGCGTTTCAGTCTGTCCACTGTTGTGTGGTTACGTCTGGCAATGGCACCCAATGTATCACCGGCTCTTACGGTAACGCTCTTGCTTCGGGTGCTTCTGCTGTTCCTTGCAGTTTGTTTCGGTGCGGCAGAAACAGCTTGTACAGCTACTTCGGTTTCTTTCTTGCTGAAGAGCTCATCGGCACGATGGGTATAGATAGAATCACCGGCTTCGATGAAGGAACCTATGGCTTCTGGTGACATACGAATGGCAAGTTGACGAGCTGCTCCAGGTATCATCGTGGTGCGGTACTGCGGGTTGAGGGCACGTAATTCCTCCATGCTCACACCACAGATTTCATGTATCTGCTCAAAACGAATGTCGCGATTGACCATGATGGTGTCAGTGGCGTCAGGCAGTTGTGTGTTCACGGGACAGATGTTGTGCTCACAATAATAGTTCATGATATAGTTGGCGGCAATGAATGCCGGAACATAACCGCGAGTCTCTTGTGGAAGATAAGGATAAATAGTCCAATAGTCCTTCACCCCATTGGCTCGTTTGATGGCTTTCAGTACGTTTTGCGGACCGCAGTTGTATGATGCAATGGCCAATGTCCAGTCGCCAAAGGTATCGTAAAGGTCCTTGAGGTATCGGGCAGCAGCATACGAGGACTTGACGGGGTCGCGTCGTTCATCGATGAGGCTTGTTACTTCCAGTCCGTATTGCTTGCCTGTGGTGAGCATAAACTGCCACAGACCAGCAGCTCCCACACGACTTGTTGCTCCAGGGTTGAGCGCGCTCTCGATAATGGGCAGGTATTTCAATTCCAGGGGCAGTTGATAGGTTTCCAAGGCTTCCTCGAAGAGCGGGAAATAGAAGTTGCTTGCCCCCAGCATGATGCTTACCGTACGACGCAGACGACCGCTGTACTGGTCGATGAACTTCCGCACTACGTCGTTGTAAGGCATATCGATGACGTTGGGCAATCGGCTGAGACGATTGATGTATTCCTCTTTCGTGAACTCGGGATTTTCACCATTCGACTGGCAACTTTCGTCTACACTCAGGTAGTTTTTCGTGTTCCATTCGCGTAGCAGACTGTCGACCTCTGCCGAGCGCATACCTTCAGGCAGGTCTATTTCTTCGTTCTCGCCCGTTTGGTCGTCGAAGACAGTTATCTCGTTTTGTGCCATTCCCATTAAGGGCAGTACAAATCCCAGTCCTAAAGTGAATATCTTTTTTATTGTCATAATCTTTTATCTTTGTTCCTTAAAACCTTAAATCTAAAACCTATATGTTAAGTTTCATTTATGAATCTCATTAATACCTCAAGCACAGCGAAATGCCGTAACTGTTTTTCTTCTGGTGGCGCATTGTGGGCACTCCCGTATCGATGACGGCTGGTTCGAAATGGAAACTCAGGTCTGGACTAATGTCGAAGGTCGATAGTTCGGCATCGACATAAGCATCGACGACCGATATCAGATAAACGCCAGCAAAAGCGAAAATGCTCATGTCCCGATATTTGCGGAAGTGGTCTTTCTTGTTCTTGAAGATCTGTTTAAACTTCGACTCCTTCCCCTCAATGCTATATCCCATGGGCAGCATATTCTCGTAGCTCTTCGTATTCGGATCATCGTCCATAATGTCGATGTAGGCTTGAGAGTAGTCCCTGAGCATTTGGTTGTTCCACGTAAGGGCATAGGCGCATCCAAGGAATCCTCCGTAGATGATGGGCAGTTTCCAATATTTGCGATTATAGATTTGCCCTGCACCTGGGAGTACCAATGCCAACCACATGGATCGTATCGGGTCAGGTGTAAACAGCCGTTTGTCGCGCCTTAGCTTGATTCCTTGCTTGAGTAGGCTGTCGATGATACCCGTGTCCAATGGAAGTGCGTCTTCTTCCACTAACAGGATGTCATGTCCCACACGCAGGGTATCGGGTGTGGTTGTTGGCAAGGTGTCGTGCCCTGCCACTTGTGCCCGAGCCCCGTTGATCCATACGACGAGCAACAAGGCCAGCATTGTGCTGTATCTTGTGCCGCGAGGTATCAATGTTTCAGTCTGTCAAAGAGTTCAATGATGCTTTCCAGTTCCTTCTCGCTGGCAAAGGGGATGCAAATCTTCCCCTTCCCCTTATTGCTACAGGTCAGTTGCACCTTAGTATGGAAGAACGCGGACAGTGCCTCCTTCAATTCATCAAATTCGGCCGCTTTGCTCGCACCCTTACCTTTCAATCGCTTGCCGCCTGCCTTTACTTCTCCACCTTGTGTGAGTTCTTTCACCATCTCCTCTACTCGGCGGACACTTATGCCGGTACGCTGGATTTCGTCATACACTTTCAGCTGCAGTGTGGGGTCGTCCAGTGAGAGCAGGGCGCGGGCGTGTCCCATATCTATCTCATGATTCTTCAGTCCCATCTGTATCTGTGCGGGTAATTTCAACAATCTCAGGTAATTGGCGATGGTTGAACGGTTCTTACCCACGCGTTCGCTCAGACGGTCCTGAGTCAGATTGTATTGTTCGATAAGATGTTGGTAGGCTAATGCGATTTCCATCGAGTTCAGGTTCTCGCGTTGTATGTTTTCCACGAGTGCCATTTCCATCATGTTCTCGTCGTCGACGGTGCGAATGTAGGCAGGGATGGTGGTTCTGCCAGCCATCTGTGAAGCACGCCAACGTCGTTCTCCAGCAATGATGGTAAAGGTTCCGTCGCCCATGTCACGAACGGTGATGGGTTGGATGATGCCTATTTCGCGGATGCTGTCAGCCAGTTCGCGAAGGGCTGTCTCGTCAAATTCGCGTCGAGGTTGGTTGGGGTTGGCCTTGATGGCCATGATGGAAACTTCGTTGATGCTCGAAGACCCCCCTGTGTGCACTTCGTCAGTGCGCATTAATACGTCCAACCCCCTGCCCAATGCAGGATATTTTTTATGTACTGCCATGTGGATTATGTCAAATGTTAAATGTCAAATGCAATGTCAACTCTTCTCGTTCTTCTTCACCAGCTCATTGGCCAATGCCAGATAGTCGCGTGCACCGGCAGAGTCGGCATCATACAAGATGACGGGCATACCGTGACCTGGTGCCTCGCCCAACTTCACGTTGCGTTGGATAACGGTCTTGAACACCAACTCTTGGAAGTGACGCTTCACTTCGTCGTAAACCTGGTTGGCTAGACGCAGACGACGGTCATACATCGTCAGCAAGAATCCTTCGATTTCCAGTTGTGGATTCAGTTTGACCTTGATGATGCGAATGGTGTTGAGTAGTTTGGATAAACCTTCCAAGGCGAAATATTCGCACTGAACGGGAATGATGACCGAGTCGGCTGCAGTCAGAGCATTTACCGTAATCAGACCCAACGAAGGTGAACAGTCGATGAGAATGTAGTCATAGTCCTCGCGAATGTCCTTGAGCATCGTTGCAACCACTTTCTCGCGTTGTGGAATCTGCAACATGCCAACTTCGGCTCCAACCAAATCGATGTGAGAAGGAATGATGTCCAACCCGTCGATGTCGGTGGTGTAAATAGCCTCACGAGCATCGATGTGGTCGATGAGGCAGTTGTAGAACGATGTGTCAATTTGTGAAATGTCAACGCCAAGTCCTGAGGATGCGTTGGCCTGCGGATCAGCATCGATAAGCAGGACTTTCTTCTCTAATGTCGCCAAAGAGGCGGCAAGGTTCATACTGGTTGTGGTTTTGCCCACACCTCCCTTTTGATTGGCTAAAGCGATGATTTTTGCCATAGCTACTGCTCTTTTGCTTTATAATTGGCGCAAAAATAGAGAAAAATGTATAAACAGTCCTTATTTTATAAGGAAAGAATGCAAAAAGTGTTGATAACTTCGCCTTTTTGTTGATAACTTTTCTCTTTTTTACTTATTTTAACGTTGTGGAACGCCCTATTCTTCGTCGCTACACTTATGTGGATTGGCTTAAAAGGCATAAAAAAGAAACAGTTTTCTTTTGTTCTGCTCTCGATTTTTCCGTAACCTTGCGAATAATCGCGAAGTTACTCCATCTCGGCATAAAAAAGAAACCGCATTCTTTTGTTCTGCTCTCGATTTTTCCGTAACCTTGCGAATAATCGCGAAGTTACTTCATCTCGGCATAAAAAAGAAACCGCATTCTTTTGTTCTGCTCTCGATTTTTCCGTAACCTTGCCAACAGGTTGGCGAAGTTACTCCATCTCGGCATAAAAAAGAAACAGTTTTCTTTTGTTCTGCTCTCGATTTTTCCGTAACTTTGCAGTCCATATGGAAAGAAAACTCATTCTTATAACTAACGACGACGGTGTTTCGGCACAAGGCATCGAAGTCTTGACCAACCTCATGCTCCAGTTGGGCGATGTGGTTGTAGTGGCTCCCGATTCAGCACGTTCAGGGGCTGCATGTGCCATCACTTGCACCCAAGCCATCACGCTTCGTCGTCGTGCCGATATGGAACGCGAAGGACTGAGTGTCTATGCTTGTTCGGGCAGTCCTGTCGATTGTGTGAAACTAGGCCTTGAACAATGCTGTTCGCGTCAACCCGATCTCTTGGTTTCGGGTATTAATCATGGTGATAATGCTTCGTGCAGCATTCACTATAGCGGAACTATGGGAGCTGTCCTCGAGGGGTGTATGAAAGGCATTCCCTCCATCGGCTATAGTTTGCGTACGCTCAAGCATAAATGTGATTTCCAACCCTATGCCGACCATATTCTGCGCATTGCCCGTCATGTCCTCTACGACGGTTTACCTCAGGACGTTTGTCTGAATGTCAACTTCCCGGAGGTCGAGAAGTTGGCAGGCTTGCGTGTTTGTCGTATGGGACGCGGTCGATGGGTACAGGAATGGATTTCTGCAAACAACCCTCGAGGGATGAATGCCTTTTGGCTTACGGGTCGATTTCTAAATTTGGAACCTCACAACGAGGATACTGACTATTGGGCTCTCGATCATGGATATACTGCAGTCACTCCTATCCGACTCGACATGACTGCCTACGACGTCATGCATTCCCTTTCTCCATTAGTAACGATTTAATCTTTACGCCTCCATGAAATACTACCTTATTGCCGGAGAGGCCAGTGGCGACCTTCATGCTTCCCATCTCATGGCTGCTTTGCGCCAGCGTGAGCCAGAAGCTGAGTTCCGCTGTGTTGGTGGCGACTTGATGCAAGCTCAGGGTGGAACGTTGGTGCACCATTATCGCGACTTGGCTTACATGGGCATCTGGCCAGTCATCCGTCATCTGCCCACGATTCTTCGCGGCATGAGGAACACCAAGCGCGACCTGCTCCGCTGGCAACCTCAGGTAGTGATTCTTGTCGACTATCCTGGCTTCAATCTTTCTGTGGCTAAATATGTCAGGAAGCATTTGCCTGGAACTGCGATTTTCTATTACATTCCGCCCAAGATTTGGGCTTGGAAGGAATGGCGTATTCGTTCCTTGCGTCGCCACACGGATTATCTCTTCAGCATCCTTCCTTTCGAGGTCGATTACTACCATCGTCGTCACCATTTCCATCAGGTGGCATATGTGGGCAATCCCACTCTCGATGAGGTACGTGCCTACGAAACCTGTCATCCTGCAGATTTCGCCCATTTCATCGAAGAAAATGAGTTGGACAATCGCCCGATTATTGCCTTGCTTGCAGGTAGTCGACAACAAGAGATCAGGGACAATCTCAGTCGCATGATAGAAGCTGCACGTCCCTTTGCCGATCGCTATCAGTTGGTGGTCGCAGGCGCACCTGGCATCGAACCTGCGTTTTATGCTCAATGGACAAAGGATCTGGCCGTCTCGATTCTATATGATAAGACATACCCACTCCTACAGCATTCCACAGCAGCCCTTGTTACCAGCGGAACAGCTACTTTAGAGGCTGCTTTGTTCCGTGTACCACAGGTCGTCTGCTACTACATTGGGTGTGGAAAGTTCGTTAGTTTCATGCGTCGTCTGGTACTGAAAATACCTTACATCTCACTTGTCAACCTTGTCGGAGGCTATGAAGTAGTGCCTGAGTTGGTTGCCGACGGTATGACAGCAGAGAACGTAAGTCGCCACTTGAGTACGATACTTCCTAATGGTTCACGCCGCGATGCGATGCTTCAGGGTTATGAGTATGTGATTCAGCGTTTGGGTGAGCCAGGTGCACCTCAACACACTGCCGAGTTCATTGCTCCCTGATTCTTTTTTGCCCATTTAATCGACTTTTTTCGTCAAATAGAATGCTCTTCCTCTTAAAAGCAGCATTCTCCTTTATTGCGCCAAATATCTACTTTGGCCAATGTTTATTTCTTCCTTTTGTTTGTGACATTTTTGTAAAATTTACGCATTTTTTTGAAAAAAAACACCAAAATGTATTCGCGTACACGCAAAAATCATTAAATTTGCCCCTCGTAGAACTATAAAACCTTGCTAACACTAATACAATGGTAAACCGATTTATCCTCAACGAAGTTTCCTATTTCGGACCTGGAGCCCGTAAGGAGTTGCCCGGTGTCGTAGCTCGTCTGGGCTTTAAGAAAGCACTTGTGGTTACCGACAAGGGTTTGATGAAGTTTGGCGTGGCCAAGATGGTGCTCGATGTTATGGACGAGGCCGGTATTCAGTATGAAATATTCGACGACGTAAAGCCTAATCCCACGGTTACGAACGTGAAGAACGGCATTGAAGCCTGCAAGAAGGCCGAAGCCGATTTCATTGTTGCCATTGGTGGAGGAAGCAGCATGGACACTGCCAAGGGCATAGGCATCGTGGTTCGCAATCCCGAGTTCTCCGACATCGTCTCTTTGGAGGGCGTTGCCGACACGAAGAAGAAGTCATTGCCCATCATAGCCCTGCCCACTACAGCCGGAACAGCCGCTGAGACCACCATCAATTACGTCATCATCGACGAATCGCGTCAGGCCAAGATGGTTTGTGTCGATCCTAACGACATTCCTTGCGTGGCTATCATTGATGCCGAACTGATGTATTCACTTCCCAAGTCGCTGACTGCTGCCACGGGTATGGATGCTATGACGCACGCCATCGAGGGACTTATCACCAAAGCCGCTTGGGAACTGTCCGATATGTTCGAGATCAAAGCTATTGAGATGATTTACCGTTATCTGCCTCTGGCTGTCGACGAACCCACCAATCCCAAGGGTCGCGACGGAATGGCCGTAGCTCAGTATGTGGCAGGTATGGCATTCTCCAATGTGGGTCTGGGTGTCGATCATGGTATGGCTCATCCCCTTAGTGCCCTGTTCGACGTGCCTCATGGTGTGGCTTGTGCCATGCTGTTGCCCACAGTGATGCGTTTCAACGCCCCAGCTGCCCTGGAGAAATATGTAGAAATCGCCAAAGCCGTTGGCGTTTATCGCGAAGGCATGTCTCTGGAGGAAGCTGCCGATGCTGCTTGCCGAGCCATTGAGGACTTGAGTGCTCGCGTAGGCACCAACAAGCGCCTCTCCGACTTAGGCATTACGGAGGCCGACATCCCTGCTTTGGCCGATCAGGCTATCGCCGATGTTTGCACGCCTGGCAATCCTCGTCCTGTAACACGCGACGACATTGTCAGCCTTTATCGTGCAATACTATAATATAAATACTAACTTATTTAATTTATCTGAAACAATTTAATTATTATTAACCTATTTTACTAACTTAAAACTAACTATTATGAAGAGATTTTCACTTCTTTTCATGTCGTTATTGGGATTGTTCGGACTGGTTAACCTGTCCGCCCAAGATTACGACTATGAACCAGACTATGACAATCCTCTGATTCAAGAAGTCTGGCAGTTTAGTAGTCCGTATTCCGACTTCCTCAACAAGGATGAAGACGGAAACGAGTATGTAGATGCTACTCGCGAGGGTAGCTTCTATGCACTAATCGAAGCTGAGGGTGCTGGCGATGCCGGCTATCCCACTCAGGACTTCTGGCATTCATCGTGGCATTCCTATCCCGTTCACGATGTTCAGGGCAGCCATTACTTCCAGGTCGAGATGCTCGACCCCGAGACATTGCCCGACCAGATTGTGTTCGTGTTCACACGTCGTGGTAACGCAGACAACGACCACACCACTGAGTGGAGTGTTCGCGGTACCAACAATCCTGATGCCTCTAAGGACGAATGCGAGGAGTTGGCTTACATCCTGACTCCATTTGGTAGCAAAACTGAGACATTGACTTCCAAGCCCTTTGATCCCAGCCATTACCAGTATCTGCGTTTCTACTCAGAGGCTCAGTATCCCAGCAACCGTGTTTATTTCCACTTGCAGCGCTTCCAGCTCTATCCTTTGAGAGCAGTTCCCGAATACGAGGCTGCCTTGAACATGCTGTCCGATGCGTTCGACAAGTATTATTCGATGTACGACATCTTCCCCACTGGCTTCGAGCCTGGCCAATATGGCGAAGAGGAAGTTGCCTACTTCCAGGAGATGGTTCTCACACTTGATGCCGACTTCATGAGCGACGAGGAGCGTGAGGCACTGACCAAGGCCAAAGCACAGGAAATGATAGACGCCGTTGAGGCTGCTTATCAGGCAGTGCTGGCTTCTAAGGTTACCTTCGGTCTGACATCTGGTTACTATCGCATCCGTGCCGGTATGGAGTATCGTAACGATGTTGTGGTAGGTCAGGACGACGAAGGTCAGGACATCACCGAGAACATGGTTCGCGACAAGTACATGATGGGCCACAAGCAGGACGGCAAGTATTGGGGTATCTGGGGCACGCCCGAGGACTTCAAGGAGGAGACTCGGCAAATTCGTCCGCTGTTCAAGGTTACCAACATGGGTGATGGTATCTATGACATCGAGAGCATGATGTACAACACACGCTTCACCCAGGTTGCTAAAAGCACCAGTGTTGAAATGTCTCAGGAGAGCGATAGTTTGATGGCTCTGGATGCCGCTGGCACAATGAACGATATTTCTTATGTAAATATTCGTATTGCTTCACAGCCTGCTAATGATTACTTCTACCTGCATCAGAATAACCACAGCGATGGTGCTGGTAAGAACGGCTTCCTCGTAGGATGGAGCAACACTTGGGACGACTACGATGGCCCGAGAGCATCGGAGTGGTACTTCGAGCCCGTTGACGAGGCTGAGGCTAATGCCATCATCGAAGCTTGGAAGCCCTACCGCGACCGCGATGCATGGTTGGCCGAATACCATGCTTTGTATGACGAGGCTAAGCAGGCTATCGTTGCTGCTAAGGACGTTGCTCACATCGCTCTGATTGAAAGCGTCGACCAACTTGGCAGTCCTTGCTCGGACCGTGATGAGGGTAAGAACCTTGGAGATCTTCTTGATGGCAATGGAAGCACATTCTGGCATTCAGACTGGCACGGTGACTTCACATTGGAGGATCACCACTACCTGCAGGTTGAACTCCTTGAGACAATGAATGAGCCCATCTCGATGTACTTCAAGCGTCGTGATACAACCTCTGGTAACCAGATTAACAAGTGGAGTGTTTGGGGTACCAACACAAGTTTCGAAGAGATGGAAATGATTCAGGGTGATGAGGGTCTGGAGAAACTCGCCGACATCACTACCGAGTATCATGGTGGCAAAAACACCGAGGAATATACCACCGAGCCATTCGACACTAAGGGTTATAAGTATCTCCGCTTCTACTGCGAGGGCACTTGCAATAACGACGGAAGTCAGGGTGGCAACAGTAAGTTTATGCACCTTGCTGAGTTCCAGCTTTATGTCGACCGCGAGAACCCCAATTCTCAGTACAGCGCAATGGGACAGGTAGCTGTTGACCTCGACAATCTGCTCGAAGAGCAGGCTGCTATCGAGGATGCCGACCTCACTCAGGCCGACTTCGACAAGCTCTCTGCAGCCTACGAGGCATTCAAGGGCGAGTTCGTTGATCCCGCTGAACTGCGCGACGTTCTGGCTCAGGTTGATGGCAAGACAGCTTCTGTAGCCGTTGGTACGAATCCTGGCTTCTGGCCCGACATGACCACTGCCGAGGCTCTTGACGCTACCATCGAAGCCGCTAAGGCATACGACGTGGCTGGTGTTTACACCAAGACCAAGAGCTCCGAGTTCATCGAGACTCTGAAGGCTCAGGCCGAAGCTTACGACAAAGCCGTTAACCTCGTTAAGCCTGGTAAGTGGTATCGCTTCCGCTATGGTACTGAAGAGGAATATGAAGAGCACGGATGGCCCACCACTGGTAATGGTGAGGATTACGATGAAGAAGCAGGTGTCGTTCGCGACGAAGCCCTCTATGGCAAGTATGTTGTAGTAGCCGACTTCACTGAGGAAGACAATGTTCGCACCGTTGAATCCGTCGATGCTGGTGATGTTACTCTGTACAACTACATCTTCTTGGATGAGGAAGCCGACATCGAAGACAAGGATCTGGCTCTCTTCCGCTTCATCAGTGTTGGTGACAGCGCATACGTTATCCAGAACAAGGCTACAGGTCTGTTCCTGTTGCGTCCCGATAATGAACGCTTCATGCGCCTGAGCGCATCGCCTTCACTCTTCACACAGGGTATTGCAGGTTGGGGTCAGAACTACTTCAGCATCAAGAACCTTGACAACAAGGGTCTCGAGGCTCTGCACGCAGCTTCTCGTTACAACATTCTCCAGACTTGGGGCGGTTGGGGCGACACCGACGGTCGTCGTGGTTGCTTCTTCGTAGAGGAGGCCGAGGACGTTGCTGCCGACTACGATGGCACTGCATTCCAGATTGCTGCTAAGCCCGGTACCGTTACTTCATTCTGCTTCCCCGTAAGCATCAAGGGTGAGGACAACATGTACACCGTGAACAGCTTCGAGCAGACCGCCGATGGCATCATCCTGAGCCTTGCTAAGCTCACTGAGGTTGCCGCAGGTCGCCCGTTCCTCTACATCTTCGATGGTGAGTACAACGCAGAAGCCGACGACGAAGACTACTTCGACTACACTCACGGCTACGACATCGTGAAGGAGACCGTAGACGGCAATGTTGTGAAGGGTGCTATCTATCCTAAGCAAGTAGGAGAGGGCGTCATCACGATTGCCAACAACAAGTTCACTGTAACTAAGAGTCCTAACGCCACCACTGGTGAGTCATCGGCTTACATCGTAAGCGGTGATGAGACCTTCAACAACAAACTGCCTGTAAGCTACGTCATTACCGCTGATCCTGACAACATCCAAGAGACACTGAATAAGGTTGCCCGCACTGGCGACATCTACACGCTCGACGGTCGTCTCGTTGGTCGCGGCAGCTTGAAGAGTCTGCGCCAGAAGGGTGTTTACATCATCAATGGTGTTAAGGTCTTGGTTAAGTGAGAAACAAGACAGAGCCTAAGCTCGGGCTTGTTCGAACGTGAATGAGCTCGAGCGAAAGCTCAAGGTTTTGGTTAAGTGAGAGCAATGAGAGTTTACTCACATTGCCGAACGTGAAAAACTTAGAGCGAATGTTCAAGGTTTTGGTTAAGTAATCGATTCCTGTTAAGTAAGCATTTGCTTAAACAATTTGAAAGGGACTTGCCATTACGGCAGGTCCCTTTCTTTTATATTCCTGACATGGGTTAAAAGACCCACCCCCATCCCCTCTCTGTTAGCGAGGGGAGTGACCCCCTCCTGACCTCCCCGTGGGGAGGAATAAAAAGCCCTCTTCCTATGGGGGAGAGGGTTTGGGAGAGGGGCCTTTAAATTAGTCCAAAGGCTATTGCGGCATTAGCCGCAGAAGCACCTCCAAAGGCGGCCAGAAGTGCCGTCAATAGTTTCCAGAGGAACTTACACAATTGTCGTTTAGTTTCTTGTTTCATAGTTTAATTTGACGATTTTACAATTTTACAATTAATTTTAATTCTCGTGAGCCGTCCCCATCCCCCAAGTCCCTCCCATTCGGGGGAGGGATTTAGGGAGAGGGGCCTCCGTTAGGGCGTTACGTCTCCTGGATCACCAGAACCACTGCCACCCGAGTTGCCACCACTGGGCGTAATGTCCTGAGTCGTTTCGCCAGCGGCCACGCGGGCCTTCTCTTCCTTCTTCGCCTGCATCTGAGCAGCACGAGAGCCAACGTACTCGAACTCAGTGTTCGTGTTCAGCTGGTGGATCATCTCTGCGTCGGGGTTGAAGGTCACACGCACGCCGGTGATGTTGGCGGCAGAGAACTCTTCGTCCATGTCAGCACCCGTGCAACGGAGGCTGATGCCGAACTTGCCGAGGCCGTTGAGCAGTACGCCGTAACCGCCCTGCAGACACTCAACGATACACTCCACTGCGTCCTGCAGAACACCATAGATGGTGCCCTTGGAGAACGAGCTTCCGTGCTCCTTGATGTGCTTAGCCAAGAGGGCGAGGTCGATGGTCTCGCGTTCCTGTCGGAATGCCACAATTTCCTTTTCGCTGTCCTTCTCCGAGGGGTTCTTCAGGCGAAGACCCAGGGAATAAGGGATTGCACCAATAATTCTGTTTGCCATACGATTTTCCTTTCTTTGATGATTAATAGGTTAATAAATTAAGCTTAGGTTCAAGGGGGTTAAGGCTTATGTTCGGCGCGCTTCGAACATATGGTCGACCTGCCTCGTGCCCTTGTTCCTTTGCTACTACAAAGATAGTGAAAAAAAGCGACGCCTCCAAATTTCAGGGGTCGATTTGGTGCGATTTTCAACGCAAATTCAGCGAATTTCAGCAATGGGCAAAAGTGCCACTTTGCCACTTTGCCACATTGCTACATTAAGCACTATTTAGATACACACAATCTCCCTGTATCCTATGGTTTATAATAATATATTATAATAATATATTATTATAAAAATTTAGTAATTACTATTTATAACCACTATTGCTCATTGCCACTCATGAAAAACCTTAATGTAGCAAAGTGGCAATGTGGCAATGTGGCAAAATTATATCATGGGTGTTGTGGGTTGTGTTTGATTATTTTGTATCTTTGTGAGGTTTTGATAGTTATTTTGCGAAACAGGCTTTTATTATGTCCTCGAAAATGACCACTGAAGAATTCATAAAGAAGGCACGTCAAGTGCATGGGGATAAGTATGATTATTCCAAGGTGGAGTATGTAGATTCAAAAACAAAGGTCTGCATTATCTGTCCACAGCATGGTGAATTCTGGCAGAAGCCCGTAAATCATTTGCAGAATAAAGGTTGTCTCAAGTGTGGTAGAGAAAGAACGGCAACATTTCATAGTAAATCTTTAGAACAATTCCTACAAGAGGCAAAAAAAATTCATGGCAACAAATATGACTATTCCCAAGTGGAATATGTAAATTATCAAACAAAGGTTACTATTATTTGCCCTAAGCATGGTGAATTTACTCAATCCCCCACCGCTCATTTACAAGGTAATGGTTGCCCTAAGTGCGGTAACGAAAGAACCTCTTTGCGAATGACAAATGAAAGTTTCATCAATAAGGCCAAGTCTATCCATGGGGATAGATACGATTATTCCAAGGTGGAGTATATCGATAATAAAGAGGAGGTTTGTATCATTTGTCGTGAGCATGGAGAGTTTTGGCAAAAGCCCAAAAACCATCTGAGCGGATACGGTTGCCCAATTTGTTCTGGTCGTAAGAAAATGAGAACAATCGACTTTGTTAAGCGAGCCAGACAAGTACATGGCGACAAATATGATTACTCAAAGGCAGAATACAAAGGAAACTCAGAAGAAATATGTATCATTTGTCCGGAACATGGAGAGTTTTGGCAAAGGGCCAGCAATCATTTAAAGGGATTTGGATGTAAAAAATGCGGTTTTGTAGCGACTAGTGCCAAACAAAAGATCTGGACGCGAGAAAGATGCTATGAGACAGCACTCCAGTACAAAGAACTAAACTCTTTTAGCAAAGAGTGTCAAGCAGCTTATGTTATTGCTCATCGTAATGGCTGGTTACAAGATTACACATGGCTTAGTAGAAGGCAACTGCCCAACGGGTATTGGACTAAAGAACTTGTAATGGAAGAAGCACGCAAATATACAAGTTCACATGAATTCAAAGAAGGAAATCCCAAGGCATATAGCGCGGCTCAACGTAACGATTGGATGAAAGAATGCACATGGTTCATTAAACCAAAGAATGCCAAAAAGTGGAATTATGATACTTGCTATGAAGAAGCAAAGAAGTATTCTACACAATCAGAATTTCGAGTTAATTCTATTACAGCATATTGTAAAGCTCGCGACAATGGTTGGTTGGATGATTACACATGGCTTGAAAAGCATATCGCATGGAATTATGATTTATGTATGAGCGAGGCTCGAAAATATGAGTACTATCTCGATTTTCGTTACAAATCATTTGATGCGTTTAAAACGGCTCGTAATAATGGGTGGTTAAAACTATATACATGGCTCATTAAAGAACCCATTGAACCCTATAATAAGAAATGGAAGTATGACACCTGTTATGCAGAAGCCAAGAAATATAAAACGCGAAGTGAATTTAATAAAAAATGCTCAGGGGCATACGATGTTGCAAGAAGAAATGGATGGCTTGATGATTATACATGGATGCCAGACATAACGGCTGAAGATTCAAAAGTTGATAGCGTGTATATTTATTTGTATAAAGAGCAAAATGCAGTTTATGTAGGAAGAACATTGATGTATCGTCAGCATATTAGAGATATTGAACATCGTAATATGAGAAATGATACAGTTTACAAGTTTGCAAAGAAGAATAATTGTGATATTCCTCCAATGCAAATAATCGAAGAGAAACTATCAATTTATCAGGGTAGAGAAAGGGAAGATTATTGGAGGAAACATTATGAATCTCAGGGCTATAAAATACTTAATAAAGCAGCCACAGGTAAGAAGAGCGGTTCTTTAGGAGCTATAGGAAGAGGAAAATGGACATTTGAGAAAGCATACAAGATTGCTCAAGCATTTCAAACTGTCAATGAAATGTGCGAAGAATATGAGTATCTGTACAAAATTTCAAAGGCAAGAGGTTGGTTAGAGAGATTCGACTGGTTTAGAGGACAGGAGATAAGAATAGAAAAAGCCACCAAATGGACAGAAGAGGTTTGTCGTGAAGAAGCTCTCAAATATACATCTAGAAAAGATTTTCGTAAACACAGCAAGGGTGCATATGACAAAGCCCAAGAATGTGGCTGGTTGAAGGATTACACCTGGCTTTCCCATCACAAGTCGTATTCCGAATGGGATTATGAGAGTTGTAAAAAAGAAGCTATGAAATATCCTAATAGGAATGAGTTTGGTAAACATTCATATGGTGCCTACACGGTTGCTAGAAAGCAGGGTTGGCTGGATGAGTTCTATCCAGTACCCCTTCGAAGAGTTTTTGACTATGATACATGTAAACAACTCGTTTCGAAGTATAAAAGTATTAAGGAACTTAGATCCAATGATAGAAGCCTGTATGAGACTCTTCGAAAGAAACAATGGCTTGATGATTTCTTTCCGGAATAATGAAAATAAAAACGATGATTAATCATCTCCTTTAACAAAAAACGCATAACTAATTGAGACTCCGAAACTCATGTTTTCGGGGTCTTTTTTTGCCCTGAAATTTCCTCAAAAATTGTAGAGCCGTAAAGGCTTAGATGAATTTCTGCGAAGAATCATCTAATAGAAGGTAAAAAGATTGTTTAACCGATTAAAATTCAGTGAGTTGCCATGAGGACACGATTGGCCGTCCCATGCGCTAACTGGCTGACAGCGAGAATGAAAGAACATAGTTGATTAACTTTTAAGACTGAGATTTTACAATGAGAACAATTCGTAATGGCGTGGTGGAAGACATACCCCTGCGAGAGGGTGAGGCCACCGTAGATGTGAAGGGCGGACTGGAGATGATGCTAGCGAGCAACGAGGACGCGGCTGTGCGCGACCAGACTCGCAAGGTGTTCGAACCGCTGCTGAAGAAGGAGACGGCACGAAAGCTGCAGCGCGACGTGAAGCGCAAGGTGAAGGAGATGGAGGAGGCCGACGGCGTGGGGGCTGTGGTGGTGAACAACCACTTCGAGGCTGGCAGTACGGCACAAGTGTTCAACGGCCCGACAACGGGCGTATTTAAGGAATAGAAGAAGGTATGGAAGAGAATAAGGACAAGAACGTGGTGAACCATTTCGAGGCGGGTTCGAACTGTCAGGTGTTCAACGCTCCCGTTAGTGGTTGCGTCTTCGCAATGCCTGGTTCAACGGTGACGCAGAATGCGCTGCAACCGGTGAGGGACCTACCAGAAGAAGAATCGAAGGCGCAGGAGCAACCTGCAGAACTGGCTATGCCACGCGCTCAGGAACTATGGGCTGTGGCACAGGAAGAAGGTTGGGTGGACGAACACCTGCAACCCTTGTTGTCGCGACCCATGGCAGCCCTGCTTGCCGACCGCATGGCCGAAGTGCTGGGCATCAAGGCCAAGTGGAAAGTCTTCGAAAAGATGTGGCACAGGAAGAACATGCGTAACGACTACAATACGGCACTCGACCAACAGCAATGTGACGAATACCGAAAAAAGTTTCGACGATTAATCAACTGATAATCTAAGATTTACGTCTAACCGAGAGCTTCGCTCGACACTTCACCGCGAGTATCGGCTGCGTTTCGGAATAGCTCGAACAAGCTCGGCTCTTCGCTCAACTTGCACGATACTTGCAATGTGATTCAATTCACAAGCGTTCTTTGAAATTTTGTAACACATGTATGCGACACACCCGTGCGGGCGCAAATACCTATTTATAATTCAAAATCTAACAAAACAAAAACAAACAAATCAATCAACCAATTATTAACAATCTGAGTTGAAGCCGAGGAGGATGTTCTCGAGTAAATGGCCAAAGAATCCGACACTTCTTCTCGCTAAAACCAGATTTATTATGAAAACAAATATTCAAATTTTCGAAAACGAGATGTTCGGTAAAATCCGAACTTTGACAAATGAGAAGGGCGAAACCTTCTTCGTAGGTAAGGACGTGGCTAAGGCACTGGGGTATTCGAGGCCCTTGGACGCTCTTGCAAAACATGTTGAAAAAGATGACTCCGCAAAATGCGGACTCATCGACTCAATGGGTAGAAGACAGAAAACCATCGTCATCAACGAGAGCGGCCTGTACAGTCTGATTCTTTCTTCCAAACTGGACAGGGCTCGCGAGTTCAAGCACTGGGTGACGAGCGAGGTGCTGCCGCAGATCAGGCTGACGGGCGGGTACATCCCCACCAAGGACACCGACGGACGGCAGCTGACGGACGCAGAGATAGTGGACCGCGCGCACGACATCATCGGTCGCACGCTGGAACTGGTGAACAGCCAGAATGCCGACTGCCTGACGGCGACGCAGGTGGCACGGCTGTGGGGCATGGAGGTGCATTCGTTCAACAATCTGCTGGCAGGCATGGGCATCCAGCACCGCAAGGGCGGACGCTGGCAGCTGGCACCGGAACTGCTGAACTGCGGACTGGCCGAGGAGCGCCTCTACTGCAGCTACAGCCTGAAGGGCAAGTACCGCACACAGCGTTATCTGGTGTGGACGCCCGAGGGCGTGCGCTTCCTGGACACGGCGGTGAGGAAACTGCCGCGGAAGGACCCTTCAATGACAAGTGTGCAACTCAATATTGTGTTTAATGCTTAATGTTCAATTTTCCGCTCGGCGACGTCAGGAGACGCTTGCGTAGTAAAGCGGAGCAAGAATGTTCAATATAAGACAATGAGCGTACACATGATATACTATAAGGATGGGGCGAAGATGATGCGCCCCATTCTTACGGCCGCGGAGTACCGAAATCTCCGCAACGGTCAGCGCAGT
>CADCHQ010000002.1 GCA_902801325.1 uncultured Bacteroidales bacterium
TTGTTATTTTGTTATTTTGTTAGATTTTTAATATTTGCCACACCCAAGGCCCTCTGGTATTAATACATCATTTGCTTGTATATCAACATATTACGAACTTACTTTCAAAAACCTTTTATCCAAAGCTCGTCAGGAGAGCGGAAAATTTGCATATCTCAAAAATTATCACTATCTTTGTATTGTGTTAGAGAAGGGCCCCTCTCCGACTCCCCCGAAGGGAGGAGAACTTCCCTAAGACACCGAGCAGGCGAGATTAGGTTCAATGCATCACGAATCTGCGTTCAAGGCGCCCCGAATGAGTATTCGTTCTTTGACCCTTCTGCGAAAGCTCTTAGATACTCTCGCTCGATAAAAATCAAATAAAATTTGTTTTTATCCTCGCTTATTCGTTCTTTGACCTTTCTGCGAAAGCTCTTAGATACTCTCGCTCGATAAAAATCAAATAAAATTTGTTTTTATCCTCGCTTATTCGTATCTTTGTCGCCCGATGTGTTATATAAAGTATTAATAATTAGCAAATAGAATATCATGAAAAAGTTCTACCTATTTCTGACCCTGTTACTCGCCCTGGTTGGCGTTGGCACAGCACAAGCACTCGACCTCCCCACCGGACTCTACGACGTGGGTAAGGAAGTGACGACCTTGGAAACTGGCAAGTGGTACTACCTGATGAATCGCGGTACCAGCAAATACATCAAGGAAAACACAAGCAATGCACTGAAGCAGTCTGCATCGCCCAAGGGCGTCAGCATCAGTGGCAACGAAGGCTATCTGGTGACCTTGGAGGATGCCGGCGAAGGCAAGTATTACATCAAGACCGGACTGGGCAACTATTACAAAGCGCCCAACAGCACATCAGCACGCGGTACGGGGGCTACTCTGACCACCAGTTGGGCTATTACCATCGAGACCATAGAGGAGAATGCCGGACACTTCCTGATCTTTGGTAGTGGCACATACAACATGGTGGCACCCACCGACGGAACCGACATCAAGGGTGGCACGAACAAGACGCTCAACGGCATTGGCGACTGGGCCTTCGTGGAAGTGAAGACGACCACGCCCGACCAACTCACAGGTCGCGACCTCTACAACTACCAGATGAGCAAACTAGGCCTCATCCGCCTGCACAACAAACGCACTACGACGTCATACCTGACCACAACCACAAGCGGCAAAGCCGTCGGTGCATCAAAGGCTAGCAAGGGACTGTCACAGGTGTGGATTCTGGAAAAGAGCGGTTCGGCCTACACCGTGCGCAGTGCAAACACTGGCGAATACCTGCAACCCGCCTTCGACACCCCCAGCGGAAGTGCCACGAACATGTACATCCAGTTCAGTCCCAACAACACGGGCACTCAGTCGTACATCAACATTTCTTCGTCCAGCGATTTCAGTGGCACGAGTTGCCTGAACCTGAACGGCGATGGCAAGAGCATCTACAAATGGTCGTACGCCAACGACGCAGGCAGTGACTGGGCCATCGAACTGGTGGAAGACGTGACGGAAGCCGAAGTCCGCGAGCATCTGAATGGTGCCAAGGGCTATGTAGGTGAACTGACCGACGGCAAATACTACCGCGTCATCAGCACCTCCTACAACCGCTACATGACCGAGTCCAACGGCGATGTCGTGTCCATTGCCCTGAACGCAGAGAATTTCTCGCAATACTGGAAGATGGTGAAGAATGGCACTGGATGGGCCATTCAGAACGTCGTCTCAGAGAAGTACATACAAATACAGAACAGCACGAGCAACACCTACAAGACAGGCACCTCGAAAGCAACGCTATACCCCCGTCGCATCACGGACAAATGGGAGTACAAGTGGGTAATTTCCAACACGAACAACGGTTCTGTGGGTCTGCACACTGCCAGCACGCAAGGCTACAACGTAGTGCTGTGGAACACCAGTGCCGAAGCCAGCATCTGGGCATTCGAGGAAGTGGAACTCAGTGAAGAGGACATCGAGAACGCTCGCAGCGGACTCAAGGAATACGAGGAACTGGTGAAGAACCTCACCACCTATCAGAGTCACCTCGACAACCTGTTCCAGGACAAGGCTTGCAGCACACTGAAAGCCGAAATCCAAGCACTCACCGACGAACAGTTGGCAGCAAACGCCGACTATGCCGGACTGAGCAAGTCCATGCAGGAAATGGTGATGAAGGTGAAGAACAACACCTGGAAGCAATACACCAACGCTTCGACAGGCTACACAGCCGACTACGAGCGGTTCTTCCGTGTGACAGACTACCACATCTACAGCAATTACTCGGAGATGGCCAACGGCAGCAACTTCACCATGAGCAATGCCTTCGGAAGACTCTCCAACCCCACGGGCATCGTGGCCAATCCGGGCGACATCATCTACATCTATGTCGATGACACACCCAAGAGCGAGTGCACCCTGAAACTGGAGAGCGTGACCACCGACGGCGTGGCAGGCAACCACCCCACAGGCACCCAGCAAAGTCTGAAGAAGGGTCTCAACCTCTTCACTTTCAGTCAGCAAGCCATGCTCTACATCTTCTATCAACTCGACAACACGAAGAAGTATCTGGCCGACTATCCCAACATCAAGATTCACATCGAAGGCGGTCAGCTCAATGGCTATTGGGATGCCACACGCGGTATGACCAACGCCGACTGGGCTCTACTGCAGAAGGAACTGCTGCAAGCCAGTCCCTTCCTGAACCTGAAGACCGAGAGACTGGTGTTCCAAATGGATGCTGAACTGGTGAAACAGAGCGAACCCAAGGAAATGGAAGGCTTGATGCGCATCTGGAACACCATCTGTGCCAACGAAGACCGATACATGGGTGTGGAAGACTTTGAAGGACGCTACAACAACATCTGGAACGTGTTTAGCGGCGCAAGTTCCTACATGCACTCCACAACCTACGGAACATGGTACACCGAGAGCACCCTGTCGACCGTGATGAACTATGCCAACATGCGCAAGCCTGGCAACATCTGGGGACCAAGTCACGAAATCGGTCACAACCACCAGGGTAGCATCAACGTAGTGGGAACAACCGAAAGCTCGAACAACTTGTTCTCGAACATCAACACCTTCGAACAAGGCATACAGACGACTCGTCGACAGCTGCCTTGCGACAACTTTGCCGAACTGGTGAAGGGCACACCCTGGCAAGGACGTAACATCTGGTGCACCACCAGCATGTACTTCCAGCTCTACCTCTACTTCCACGCCATGCACAACGACGACCAGTTCCTGCCCAACCTCTTCCGCACCATGCGTAAGAATCCCATCAACAAGAACAGCGGCAAGGGAACTACCGACTATCTGCATCTGGCCAAGATGATCTGCGATGTGGCACAAGCCGACCTGAGCGAGTTCTTCGAGGCATACGGTATGTTCGTGCCCATCGACAACTACGAGGTTGGTGACTATGCCACCTATCACACGACGACTACCCAAGCCGACATCGACGCTGCGAAGAAATACATGCAGAAGTACGAGAAGAAACTGGGCAACATCATGTTCATCGACGACCATATCCTGCCCATGAAGAATGCCGATCCCGACAACAAGTTTGAGGGAGTAGTACCAGCAAACGGCAAGAAGAGCAACAACACCTCACAACACACAGAACTGAACAATGGTCTGCCCGTGGGCGACGTGGGTGACTACGAAGTCTTCGACGAACATCAGGAATACGACGTCGATGGCGACTACTTCACCATCAGCGGAAGCACCATCACCTTCCGTGGCACAGGCTATGTCGGACACAAGTTCTATGACCTGGATGGCAACCTCATCTGGGCCACCAATGCCAAGAGCATCACCTTGCCGGCACAACTGCGCACGCTTGGTCCAGAAAACTACACAGTAGTGGCTGCACAAGCCAACATGAAAGACGTGCCTTGCCCCTACTACAAGAGCGGAACGGCAAAGGTATACAAGACACAAATCTACTTCGGCGACGAAGGACAGAGCAAACAATGGTGGGCAGGTGAGAGCACGGAACTCGGCAAATACTTGCCTGAAAACGCCATCGGAGTAGTAAACTCTGCAGAACCAACAGCCAACATCACCTCTACACCGAACATCATCAACACCGACGGAACAGCTACCAGCATCGTCATTAATGGTGACCTGCCTACCTTCATCCCGGCTGTGATGCAAGAGGAAGAGACCCTGCCCCTGACAGCCCAGAACGTATCGTTCAAGAAGACCATCGAAGGAATGGCTGCACTGAACCTTCCCTTCAATGTCACCAACAGCGACCTCGCGGGCTTGAAGACAGCCACCTACAACAACGAAGTGTTAAGCATCACTGATGCCCAGAGCGTGGCAGCAGGCAGTCCTGTCGTGGTTAGTGGCAATGTCAACCTTAGCCTGAAGAATGTAACCCTCACCAGTGGCAACTACCCCGAACTCGCAGCCGTGAAAGTGCTGGCCAGTGACGGGCAGAGTGTGGTGGAAGCAGAAAAAGCTTCGCCCTTCACCTTCAACTTTGGTGTGGCAACAGGTGTGGAGAACATCATTGTCAGCGACGGCAAGAGCGAATCCTCACCCATCTACGACCTGAGTGGACGACGCATCACAAAGGCAACCAAGGCTGGCATCTATATTGTGAACGGAAAGAAATACATTAAACGTTAAACTTTAAACACTAAACGATTATGAAAAAGTATGTTTGCGACATCTGCGGTTATGAGTACGATCCCGCAGTAGGCGATCCTGACAATGGTATCCAACCTGGCACAGCATTCGAAGACCTGCCCGATGATTGGGTTTGCCCTCTTTGCGGTGTAGGTAAGGATGACTTCAGCGAAGCTTAATTTCCTCTTCTATCCCCTAATTCCGTATGGAATTGGGGGATTTTTTTCTCTATAGCAGTGTTATTTGAAAAAAAATAAGTACATTTGCAGTCCCACCTAATTGACTGAACCACAAAAGGATGAAAGTTTTTCGTACTCTTTCCATACTTCTCCTACTCACTTTACTACCCATAAGCAGCAAGGGAGCCTCTTGGACAGCTCCAACTATGCCTGTCAATGAAGGGTTGCCACCAATGGGCGAACAGATCTATCTGCTTCATACAGGCCGACAAATGTTCCTAACCAAAGGAACAACATGGGGCACTCATGCCGCCTTGGCAGACAACGTCAGTGCCGCCCTACCCTACATCATCTATGATTTAGGCACCTACCAACGACTCTATTCGCCCAAGGCAGGAAACAAGCGATATCTGTTCCTTAACAACGAATCGGGTGATGTGTACACCGACTACGATGGTCAAGACATCACATGCAGCTATTGGAAACTGCAAGCCGTTAACAACGGGCATTTCCGCATTATGCTGTCCAGTGAGAACAAGTTTGCAAGTACATTATCAAATTATCGTTTAGGATGGAATCCCAATAATGTGGACAAGGATGGCAATGGTAATAGTCTGGGCTCTAACATAGGGATATTCGCTGTTAGCCCTACAGGTACAGGCAATGAAACGGAGTGGACCTATATCACCGATGAGCAGTATGCCGAGTACGAACAGCGCTGCATTCTCTGGAACCTTCGTGATCAGGCATTGACTCTAGGGATAGACGTTGAAAACATAGAGGGTGTGGGAACTGTCTACGAAAATCCTTCATCAACAACCGACGAACTGAGAACTGCTGCCTCAGCTCTACAATTTATACTTTCACAGTCCAAAACCGACACAGGCCTCATCATAAATCCTAACTTTGATGGAAACGTTAATGGATGGACCGTTAATATATCTGGAGCACAAAACAAAGGTTATCGAGGCACGTCATACAGCAATGGTGGAGTAAGCATCTCCGGATTTGCAGAGGCTTGGGTTCAAAAACCTAAAACCTTGGGCGCAGGCGAGATTTATCAAACTATCACAAACCTGCCCGAGGGAGAATACATTCTAGAGGCAGACGTCATTGCCTGTAACCAGCAGACGAACGAGAATGTCAGTGGGGTCTATCTCTTCGCACGAAACCAAACAGAAAACCAACAAGCCGTAAGTACTTCAAGTGGCAGTCCTCAGCATTTTATTCTCAAGTTCACGCACGAAGGAGGAAACCTGACAATAGGGCTACAGACCTTGTCGGCAACAACTGCCAACTGGATAGCCTTCGACAATGTGCGACTATGTCAACTAAAAACTGTCACCACCCAGTTTAGCAACGACCCCACTCCACTCCTCATCAATGAAGTGCAGATTGCCAACATCGACATGTTCATTGACCCTTCCTTCAACTATGGAGGATGGGTGGAACTATACAACCCCACGGACAAGCACATCAATCTGGGAAACGTATACATAAGTGATGAGCAACTTAACCTGCTCAAGCATCAGTTCCCCGCCGACATGGGTTTTGTACCAGCCAAAGGATTCAAGACTGTGTGGTTCGACCATTATGCCACCGACAATAGTCAAAGTGATGTTGCATACAAACAAGTTCCATTTAAGCTGGATTATGAAGGAGGCAAAATCTTCTTCAGCAACAGCGATGTGCAACCATTCCTCTCATTGGAATATCCTCACGCCATACAACGTGTAAGCTATGCCCGAACCACCGATGGGACCGGTGCATGGGGAATGACATCTACTCCCACCCCCGGTGCAAGTAACAATGGAAGTTCCTTTGCCTCTGAGCAATTGAGTGCTCCCGTCATTGACAAGGATGCTTGTGTGTTTACCGCTCCATTCACGGCACATGTTAACATTCCCAGTGGTACCACACTCCGATACACCTTAGACGGAAGTACTCCTACCCTAACCAATGGTGTTACCAGCTCCAATGGTTCATTCAGCATAGCGAAAAACACCATATTGCGCTTACGTCTTTATCAAGATGGATACTTACCTAGTGCTGTCATCACACGCAGTTACATCTATGCCGACAAGGACTATTATCTACCCATCGTCTCCGTAGTCACTGACGACCGCAACCTCTACGACAACACCATCGGAGCATACGTGGATGGAACAAATGGAACAGATGGCAACAATCGCAACTTCAGTAACAAAAACCGCAATTGGGAACGTCCCGTTAACTTTGAATATCTTGTTCCCAACAACCAAGACGGAGACAATTTCCTGATGGCACTCAACCAAGAGTGCGACTTTGAAGTAAGTGGAGGATGGAGTCGCCATTTTTCTCCTGCCAGTTCCTTCCGTCTGAAAGGAAATAAGTATTGCCTTGGTCTGAATTACTTCCCTTATTCTGTCTTTGCAGAGAAACCATATATCAAGAACAAAGCCTTGCAGATACGAAACGGAGGCAACGACAACGATGGGCGTATCAGGGACGCTGCCACCCATCAGATTATACTCACAAGCGGATTCTACAATGACTGCCAAACCTGGCAACCCGCACACATCTTCATCAACGGTCAGTACAAATTTATGTTCAACGTCCGTGAAACCAATAATAAGAACCATGGTTACAGCAACTACGGAATCGACACGGATCTGATGGACCAATTTGAAATCAATGGTTCTAAGGGGTATGAGCAGAAATCGGGTGACGATGCTTCCTTCCGCCAATGGATGTCACTCGCTGAGCAGTTGGGTAACGATCCTGAGAATGAGGTATTGTACCAACAAATCTGTGACTTGGTGGACATCGACGAATATATCAACTACATGGCTGCAGAATGCTATGTAGGTTCCACCGATTGGCTCACGAACAGCAACAATGTCAAGGGTTATCGCGAAAAGAAGAATGGAGCAAAATTCCATCTCGTCTTCATGGACCTTGATTCGGGATTCGGTAGTACCAACATGATTGGCAGTCTTCAAAACCACTTGTATGATGGGCGATACGACACAGGTAAAAACTTCCTCATCGACATCTTCCTCAACATGCTGAAGAACCCAACGTTCAAGAAGCGATTCATCGATGCCTTCTGTATGGTTCATGGTAGTGTCTTTGAGTCTGAACGTTCGACCGAAATCATCAATTCTATGGCAAGCATGATGGAAAAAGCAATGGGATTCGATGGACATCAAGCAGACACGAGGAATTCGGCAAATAGCCTCATCTCGGCAATTACCAGCAGCAACAATCGTACTGCTCGCATCAATAGCATTGCCAACTATTTTGGTTTGGGGAGTGCTTACGACGTAAAACTCAGCACCAATCTTAACACATCCCGTCTGCTTCTGAACGGACAGGAAATTCCCACTAACCAGTTCAACGGAAATCTCTTTGCTCCTGTCACGCTCTCTGCCATAGCCCCCTCTGGATACCGATTCAAAGGATGGGCTCTCTATGGTGCAACCATCGCAGGGGAAGACGTATTCAACACAAACGATACTTGGAAATATTATGACCAAGGTTCCTTAGATGGGCAGAATTGGAAATCAAATTCGTACTCCGAGAGCGGATGGAAGAGTGGTCAAGGGCCTTTGGGCTATGGGAATGTTGGAATTAATGGCAGCAGTGACTACAATACAACCCTTGATTACGGAACAGACAGTAGCAACAAACGTCCGACATACTATTTCCGCAAAGCCTTTACTTTAGACAAGACTCCTGGTGAGGAAGACATTTATCAACTGACTTATTATGTCGATGATGGTTTTATTGCCTACGTAAATGGAACAGAAATTGGACGTTACCTAATGGCCGATGGCGATGCAGTGTACAACAACTATTCTACTTCGTACGCAGGAAGCACTGCAGCCACAGGCACCATCACCATCGACAACAGTTTACTTCACCAAGGCAACAATATCATTGCCATTGAGGTACATAACACATCGGCTTCGTCCTCTGACATTTATTGGACTGCAAGACTCGCGCATAGTACTAGCGGAAGTGATTTAGTCAGCACCAATAAAGATTTTAAACTTTCCGATCTGGCTGTAGGAAACTACACATTGGAAGCTCGGTTCGAACCTATTCCGGAGGAGCAACTTATCGACAGCCTCTCGATGCCCATCAAGGTGAATGAAATCAGTGCAGGCAACAGCATCTTCGCCAATGACACTTTCCTGCGCAACGACTGGATTGAACTCTACAACACCACCGACTCTGACCTCGACGCAGCAGGGCTTTACATCAGTGATGATCCCGACGACGTGCTGAAGTATCAAATCCCATCAAGCGCTGTCCTGAATACTATTATTCCTGCTCACGGACATCAAATCCTGTGGGCAGACAACCTTGTTCCCGTGACTCAACTGCACACTACCTTCAGCCTGTCCAATGCCGACAAGCAGATGGTAATTGTCACATCCAGTCCCGAGTTCATAGAAAACAACGCCGACTTCTTCGAGGCTCATCCTGCCCTGAAGGACTTTGCCGACGGACTGCCCTTCGACACCCATCAGGGCGACCAGAGTGTGGGAAGGTATCCCGACGGGGCTAAAAACCTGTACCTGATGAACCGGCCGACAATCGAGAACAGGAACTCCCTGCTGTCCTACGACCGGTCGACAGGCATTGACAAGGGTATCATGAACCAAGCTTCGTACTTCGACCTATATCTCTCGGAAGGATGGAACTGGGTTTCGCATCCTTTCCTCACGCCTCTGTCGCCAAATGACTTCAAGGATCATGTCGACCGCATTCTGGGACAGACGCTGGAGGCATGGTACAGCGATGACGGGAACGAGATGAAGGGTTCGTTGAAATCATTGAACTCTGGCGAGCTCTATAAAATGCAGGCAACCGAAGGCTATCTCTTTGAGTTCACTGCGAGAATGCCGGTCAACCTGGCTCCTGTCGTACTCAGGAAGGGATGGAACTGGATTGGATATCCTTTCCTCTATCCGCAGACGCTTGCCAGTGCGTTTGACAACAACCTCGTGCAGGATGGCGACATTGTCATCGGTCAGGGAGGATTCTCAGTCTACAGTGAAGACAATGGGTGGACTGGTACGCTAAGCAGTCTGACACCGGGCTTCGGATACATGTACAAGGCGGTGCAGGCAAAGGCTTTCCGTTTCAACAAGGCACAGAACATGCCACGACTGCGCACGCAGCACCGAATGAGCATCTCCGAACAACTGTATGGTTTCAACCGCTTTGCCTATCCCAACGTTATGGGTGTCATTGCAGATATAGAAGCGGAAGGTTTGTCCTATGCCAAGGAAACACTGACAATGACGGCATGGTCCGACGGCGAGTGCAGGGGCACTGGCAAATGGATTGACGGCAGGCTGTTCATGACGCTCTACGGGCAAGGTGGGGAAACGCTGACATTTAAGGCTTATGGTGAGAACGGAGAGACATATGCCGTCAAGCAACAACTGAATTTTGCTTCGGACGTCATCGGCAAACCGCAGTCACCTTATACCCTCACGCTCATAAAGGAGACTACGGATGTTGAGGGACTGCAATCTATCGAAGAAGCCTCCAACGGACAAAGAACGCAATTGTATGATTTAAGTGGAAGAAAAGTCAATGGTCTAAAGAAGGGCATCTACATCAACAACGGTAAGAAGATTATCAAACTTTAACTAAATATTAAAGGGATGAAACACATTCATACGTATCTACTGCCATTCGTACTTGCCTTACTTCCTGTTAATGGCATCATCGCAAGCAGCAATCTTGCATCCCTCGTCATCAATGAAGTTCAGGTGGCCAACATTGACATGTTCATTGACCCATCCTATAACTATGGAGGTTGGGTAGAACTTTACAACCCTACAAACGCAGACATCGACTTGGGCAACATCTATATTAGTGACGAACCTCTGAGTCACCTTCGGTACCAGATGCCCACTGACCTCGGTGTCGTACCTGCCCAAGGTTTCAAAGTGCTGTGGTTTGACCATTATACTCCTGTTGGTGACAATAGTCAAAGTAATCAGGCATACAAACAGGTACCCTTCAAACTCGATTACGACGGAGGAGAACTCTTCTTCAGTGATAGCAATGGGAAACTCTTCCTCTCTATGGAATATCCTGCAGCCATACAACGCGTCAGTTATGCCCGAACAACAGATGGAGGCAGTAGTTGGATGTGGTGCTCCACTCCCACCCCTGGCACCAGCAACAATGGTAGTTCCTTTGCTTCACAACAATTGAGTGCTCCTGTAATTAACAAAGACGCATGTCTGTTCAATACAAGTTTTACGGCAAATGTTAACATTCCAAGTGGAACAACACTTCGTTACACCACCGATGGCAGTACGCCTACGCTCACGAATGGGCAGACCAGCACCAATGGTACGTTCAACATCACCAGTACTACTGTCTTACGTTTACGCCTATTCCAAGACGGATATCTGCCCAGTGCTGTTATCACTCGGAGTTACATCCGTGCCGATAAAGACTATTACCTGCCCATCGTTTCAGTGGTTACAGATGACCGCAACCTTTATGACAATGTAATTGGAAATTATACGGTAGGAACAAATGGCATTATTGCCAATGGAAAAAACTATGCAATTAACAGGAACCGCAGTTGGGAACGTCCTGTCAACTTTGAATATCTCGTTCCTAACAATCAAGATGGCGAACCTTTCCTTATGGTCCTCAATCAAGAATGCGATTTTGAGGTTTTTGGCGGATGGAGTCGCAATTTTGAACCAGACGCCTCATTCCGTCTAAAGAGTGGTAAGTATTATTTAGGACAAAATTATTTCCCTTATCCTGTTTTTGATGAGAAGCCATACATAAAGAACAAGGCTCTATTGGTCCGTAATGGAGGCAACGACCATGACGCCCGAATATGGGATGCTGCCCTCCAGCAAATACTATCCACTAGTGGATTATATATCGATTATCAAAGTTATCAACCGGCTCACATTTTCATTAATGGTCAATACAAATTTATGTTCAACATCCGTGAACCGAACAACAAGAATCACGGATACAGCAACTATGGCATCGATACCGACATGATGGACCAATTCGAGGTTAACACCTCAAAAGGTTATGAACAGAAAGCAGGTGACGATGCTGCTTTCCGCCAGTGGATGTCACTTGCACAGCAATTGGCCAACAGTCCTGAAGACCCAACCTTGTACCAACAGATTTGCGACATTGTTGATATTGACGAGTTTACTAACTACATGGCTGCAGAGTGTTACATCGGCAGCAACGACTGGTTAGCCGACAACAACAATGTCAAAGGCTACCGAGCAAAGAGGCATGGAGCCAAGTTTCACATGGTGATAATGGATCTCGACCATGGTTATAATTTCTACAACCAGAATGTTGATGAGACTAATATGATGACCCGATTGACTAACAGTCGATACAATTCATTATATGATACAGGCAAGAATTTTCTCATCGACATCTTCCTCAACATGCTCCAGAATTCCACCTTCCGGAAGAAGTTTATCGATGCTTTCCACATGATTGACGGCAGCGTGTTGCACCCCGATCGTTCAGAGGAAATCATCAACGCAATGAAGGATTATGTGAATAAGGCTCTAGGTTTCGACGGAAAGACATCGACATTATCAAATAACGCAACAACTCTAATTAACAAAATAAGTAATACAACGAAACGGAACTCACGTCTTAACAACTTCGCCAACTTCTTCGGACTGAGCAATCCTTACACGATTCGTTTGAGTAGCAATCTCGAAATCTGTCGGTTGCAACTCAATGGGCAGGAAGTCCCCACCAATAAGTTCGATGGCAAACTGTATGCTCCCATCACATTCAGCGCATTTGCACCAGCAGGATACACGTTTAAAGGATGGAAACTTAATGACAATGAAGAGGAAAGCCTTTTCACAACATCCGACACATGGAACTATTATGATCAAGGCCAAATAACTGGAACCAACTGGCAAAGCATTGATTATACCGCTAGCGGTTGGAAAAACAACAAAGCACCTTTTGGATATGGGACTATTGGTATGTCAGGAAGCATAGACTACTTAACACCCCTTAGTTACGGGAGTTATTATAATAGGCGCCCTACATACTATTTTCGCAAAACCTTTACACTTAACGAAGCACCAACAGACAAAGATTCCTATACATTTACTTATTATGTCGATGACGGCTTCATTGCCTATGTTAATGGTGTTGAATTTGCCCGTAACAACATGCCTTCAGGAAACACCTCTTACAACCAATTTGCTATAAGCGAGGTAGGTAGTACAGCGGCAACAGGTACAATAAATATCGGCAATTCTCTACTTCATCAAGGCAATAATATTATTGCTGTAGAAGTTCATAACTTCTCAGCAAGATCCAACGACATTTATTGGACTGCTAAACTTTCGCATATTACACTGAATGAAGGAGAGTATATATCCACTGATATCGACCTTCCCTTATCCGAACTGCTTAGTAACGGAAACTACATTTTGGAAGCAGAGTTTGAACCCATTGCTGAAGAGCAACTTATCGACGACCTTTCGATGCCCATCAAGGTGAACGAGATCAGCGCAGGTAACAGTATCTTCGCCAATGACACTTTCCTGCGCAACGACTGGATTGAACTCTACAACACCACAGACTCTGACCTCGACGCGGCAGGGCTTTACATCAGTGACGATCCCGACGACGTGCTGAAGTATCAAATCCCATCAAGTGCGGTACTGAACACCATCATTCCCGCTCACGGGCATCGTATCCTGTGGGCAGACAACCTTGTTCCCGTGACTCAACTGCACACGAACTTTAGCCTGTCCAATGCCGACAAGCAGATGGTAATTGTCACGTCGAGTCCCGAGTTCATAGAGAACAACGCCGACTTCTTCGAGGCTCACCCTGCCCTGAAGGACTTTGCCGACGGACTGCCATTCGACACCCATCAGGGAGACCAGAGTGTGGGCAGGTATCCCGACGGGGCTAAAAACCTGTACCTGATGAACCGGCCGACAATCGAGAGCAGGAACTCCCTGCTGTCATACGACCGGGCTACAGGCATTGACAAGGGTATCATGAACCAGGCTTCGTACTTCGACCTGTATCTCTCGGAAGGATGGAACTGGGTTTCGCATCCATTCCTCACACCACTCTCTCCGAATGACTTCAAGGATCATGTCGACCGCATACTGGGACAGACGCTGGAGGCGTGGTACAGCGATGACGGGAACGAGATGAAGGGTTCGTTGAAATCATTGAACTCGAGCGAACTCTATAAGATGCAGGCAACCGAAGGCTATCTCTTTGAGTTCACTGCGAGAATGCCGGTCAACCTGGCTCCGGTCGTACTCAGGAAGGGATGGAACTGGATTGGATATCCTTTCCTTTATCCGCAGACGCTTGCCAGTGCGTTTGACAACAACCTCGTGCAGGATGGCGACATCGTCATCGGCCAGGGAGGATTCTCAGTCTACAGTGAAGACAACGGGTGGACGGGCACGCTAAGCAGTCTTACACCAGGATTCGGATACATGTACAAGGCTGTGCAGGCAAAGGCGTTCCGTTTCAACAAGGCACAGAACATGCCACGACTGCGCACGCAGCACCGGATGAGCATCTCCGAACAATTGTACGGCTTCAACCGCTTTGCCTATCCCAACGTAATGGGTGTCATTGCAGACGTCGAAGCGGATGGTTTGTCCTACGCCAAGGAAACACTGACAATGACGGCATGGTCCGACGGCGAGTGCAGGGGCACTGGAAAATGGATTGACGGAAGGCTGTTCATGACACTCTACGGACAGGGAGGGGAAACGTTGACATTCAAAGCTTATGGTGAGAACGGCGACACGTATGCCGTCAAGCAACAACTTAATTTCGTTTCGGATGTTGTCGGCAAGCCGCAGTCACCTTATACCCTCACACTCATAAAAGAGGAAACTCCCGTTACACCCGTAATAGTCGAAACTGGAATCAAAGGTATTTACTCACCCAGTGGAGCATTCGTAGGTAGAGAGACGGGGAGTCTGAGACCAGGTATTTACATTATTCGTCAACAAGATAACAGAACCAAGAAAATTATTATACGATGACCAACATTAAGACACTTATAACAAGCCTGCTTTTCACAGTCGCTTTCGTTTCTGGTCATGCCGAAGAGGGAGATACGATAAAGGTTGTCTTTAACCAGAATATCGCCACAGTGACCATACCCGCCACTGCACAGGTGACTGCCGAAACGAAAGGGACTTATGTCACTCTGACATCAACGACGAAGACGGAAGAATACATCTATGTCGTTTCCGGAACAACGGAAAATGGTAGTTTGACTCTTATCGGCGACTACAAACTGACACTCTGCTTGAAAGGTGTCAGCATAGAAAGCCAAGATGGTGCTGCCATCGATGTAGAGTGCGGGAAACGCATAAAAGTGGTTTTGGCAGATGGTACTAAGAACTCACTGACCGACCAGATTGCCGGCGGACAAAAGGGTGCCTTTTATTTCAAAGGCCATCCTGAGTTCGAAGGATTGGGAACACTTAACATCACAGGTCGCACAAAACACGGCATTGCAGCAAAAGAGTATCTTCAAATAAAACGAACAACAGGTACCATCAACATCCTGGCGGCAGAGAGCGATGCCATTCATTGCGGCAGAGGAAATGCCAACAATGAGCACAACTACTTTGAAATGAATGGGGGTGTGGTTAACATTCTGAAAGCCAATGGTGATGGTGTAGACAGTGATGACTTTGGAGTGATTCGCATTACAGGAGGAATGTTGAATGTCAATGTCTCAACAAACAACACTTGTGGACTCAAGAGCGACAGCACCCTCACAGTAAGCGGTGGCAGACTGAACATCAATGTTGAAGGAAACGCCTGCGACGCTATACGGTCCAACTATGACGTGGAATTATTGGGAGGTAGTATTGAGATAAATGTAAGTGGAGACGGATCGAACGGCATCAAGAGTCGGAACGCGCCAGCAAGCGAAGCCTTTGTCTTCAATGGCGGCTATCTTACCATTGACGGAGCGAAGTGCCTTATTAACGTTCACGGAAACGACTTGACGGAAGGTGAATCCACCATATATTCGCGTGCCATCAGTGCCGACCAGTTCATTACCCGCAATAACGGTGATGTGGAAATTTTCGCTTATGGTCAAACCGGCGAGCCTTATTATACAAACTCTCCAGAGGTAATCACCGGTGGCAATCTAACCATACATCGCGCTCCTTGGTCATTCTTCCACGGTGACTTCGAGTATTGCATGACAGCCCATGTCGTAGTCAGTCTCTCCCCTGGCACCTACGTTCCCTATGACGACTATAATTTTGCCATTGGAGCCTTTGTCGGCGACCAGTGCGTAGGCATTGCCACCGACGGATACCTTCGCATCTACAATGCAACATCGACAAACGACCTTATTACTTTTAAAGCCTACAATTACGATACGGATGAGGCCATCCCGCTCCATGCCGGTCAGGAAGTTCGCTTCACGCCTTATGGTGTAATCGGTGCCGATGACATGAGTCAGCGCATTGTTCTCAAGCCTTATATCCGAGGTGATGTCAACCTCGATGGCTTCGTCTCCATTGCCGATGTCACCACACTTGTCAACATCATCCTGGGCAAGCAAACCGAACCCTATGGCATTGCAGATATCAACGACGATGATACCATCTCCATTGCCGATGTCACGGCGTTGGTGAATATTATTTTAGGAAAATAAAAGGGAACCCTCTCTATCTCTCCCTTCGCTCGGCCTTTAGGACGCTTGCGTAGCTTGTCGGAGCAAGAAAGGGCGAGAAATAAATCGTAGAACCGTAAAATTAAAAATATGACCATGTTTAACAAACTTTTGGCGTTTGCAATAACCGCCACGCTCTCCACCACCATGTTGGCTCAGGAGAAGTATCCGTTCCAAGATCCGTCGCTCTCGAACAAGGAACGTGTCGAAAACCTTTTGTCCCTGCTCACGCCTGACGAGAAGGTGGGACTGATGATGAACAAATCGGCCTCTGTCGATCGTCTCGGAATCCCTTCCTACAACTGGTGGAGCGAAGCCTGCCACGGTGTGCGTCAGGGCGGCTACACCGTCTATCCGCAACCTATTGGAATGGCCGCTGCATTCAACGCCCAACTGGTATATGATGTCTTCTCGCAGGTCAGCGATGAAGCGCGAGCCAACTGGAACCGTTCCGACCACAACATCTTCAATGTTCCTCAAGGCGTAACCTACTATCCTGGCAACCCAGAACTTACCTTCTGGTGTCCCAATGTCAACATCTTCCGCGACCCACGCTGGGGAAGAGGACAGGAGACTTGTGGCGAAGACCCCTATCTGAATGCAGTGCTAGGCGTGCAGACCGTACTTGGTATGCAAGGCAACAATGACCGCTATTTCAAGACCCACGCCTGTGCCAAGCACTATGCAGTGCACAGTGGTCCCGAACCCCTACGCCACTCCATGAATGTGGAACCCACCAACCGCGACCTTTGGGAGACCTATCTGCCAGCTTTCAAGGCATTGGTGAAGCAAGGCAATGTACGCGAGGTGATGTGTGCCTATCAGCGTTTCGAAGGCAAGCCCTGCTGCAGCAGTGACCGTCTGCTCATCGACATCCTACGTAACAAGTGGGGGTATGACGGTATTGTAGTGACAGATTGCGACGCCATCAACAATTTCTACAATCGTGGCCAGCACGAGACACACGACGGTCCTCTCTCGGCATCTGTTGACGCCGTTCTCAATGGTACCGACCTGGAATGTGGCAAGGTATTCATGAATCTGGCCGAAGGATTGAAAAAGGGGCTCATCGAAGAGAGCGACCTCGACAAGCATCTTCGCAAGACGTTAATGGGTCGCTTTGAACTGGGTATGTTCGACCCTGCCGACATGCTGCCGTGGGCAAATCTTGCACCGGATGTCATCAGTAGTGAGCAGCACGATGCCCTCGCCACTCAGGCCGCCCGTGAGTCGATGGTACTGCTGGAGAACAAGAAAGGCGTACTTCCTCTTTCGAAAGGCATCAAGACGCTGGCAGTTCTTGGTCCCAACGCCGACGATGTAGGCATGCTCAATGGCAACTATGGTGGAACGCCTACCGAGGCCCATCAGCATTCTTTGCTCGAAGGCATTAAGAATGCCGTACCAGGCGCAAAGATCATCTATCAGAAAGCGTGTGAACTAAACGACGAGTACACCACCGTCCACCATCTGCCCGACTTCAACGACGGCAAAGGTGTGAAGGTGGAATTCTTCAACAACAAGGAACTTGCCGGCCAGCCTGCCAAGACCGAATACTACAACGAACTCAACTTTTCCACCTTTGGTGCCTGGGGCTTTGCTCAAGGTGTCAATCGTGACACACTTTCCGTTCGCATCAGCGGTCGCTATGTCTCCACCTTCACAGGCGAGATGAAGTACACACTCACCACTGACAACGGCTATGTATTGAAGGTTAATGGTCAGACCGTGGAAGAAAACCAAGCCACCAATGGTCGCAGGGGAGGTTTCGGTCGCAGGGGTGTACAGTACAAGTCATTCCCTGTGGAGGCAGGCAAGGCCTATGATGTGGTGATAGAGTACAAGCACGGCAATGGCCAGTTTGCCATGTTGCGTGGCGACATTTGCGAACGCAAGTTGGCCGACTTTACCGACCTTGCCAACGAGGTAAGCAATGCCGACGCCATCATCATCATTGGCGGCATCTCCGCTCGTATGGAAGGCGAGGGTGGCGACAAGCAAGACATCGAATTGCCAAAAGTACAACAGATGCTGCTGAAGGCCATGCACCAGACAGGACGCCCAGTCGTCTTTGTCAACTGCTCGGGTTCCGCCATTGCTTTTGGCAGTGTAGAGGGTCAGTACGATGCCCTGCTCCAAGCCTGGTATCCGGGTCAGGGAGGCGCAAAGGCTCTGGCCGAAGTTCTCTTTGGCGACTACAACCCTGGAGGCAAACTGCCCATCACCTTCTACCGTTCCAATGACGACCTGCCCGATTTCCTCGACTATTCAATGAAGAACCGCACCTATCGCTACTTCACGGGAGTGCCTCAGTATGCCTTCGGTTATGGTCTTAGTTACACCACCTTCAACGTAGGCAAAGGCCGCTTGTCGAGCAGGTCGATGAAACGCGACGGGAAAGTCACCCTGAAAGTGCCTGTTGTCAACTCCGGCAAGCGCGAGGGCACAGAGACCGTGCAGGTCTATGTCAAGCGACTCGATGATGCTGGTGCCCCCATCAAGGCTCTGAAGGGCTTCCAGAAACTGACGCTGGAACCCGGCGAGACAAAGACTGCAGTCATCACCCTCGACAGTGACGCCTTCGCCTATTACGATCAGTACATCGACGAACTGACTCCAATGCCCGGACGCTACCAGATACTTTACGGAACTTCCTCACGCGACTCCGACCTGGAATCATTAAACTTTCTGGTGAAGTAATTCCCCCTCCCCCTCGCAAGGGAGCCGTAAGGACTTCGGTTCTTCTGGAGTCGTGCAACCATAGCTTTAGCATAGAGCCTGCCCACGCAGCTCTATGCTAAAGTTTGTTTTGCATTGCACCCATTGAATTAAAACCTACAGAACGCATCGACGACGGACAACTTGCATGGGGGGGGACATGCATAGGCACATCGGAGCACGTAATCGGACGGACGAAGTCCTACGCTTGCGTAGGCTTGACGGAGCAAGAACAATTGTTCGCCTTGCATCGAACCTAATTTCGCCGCTAGTGGCCATCTTGACCATCTTGACCATTTTGACCACGGAACCGTCCCGTTTCACTTGTCTTTCATGAATGCAAAGAACTTGAAGGAGTTCAAGTCAGAGGCACTAATCAAAAGAGGGAATAGGAAAAAGAAGAAAGGCGGCGGAGCGAAGGAGGAGGAGAAAAGCAAAACGCCTTTCGCTCGCGAGCGAAAGATGGCTGAACAGCCATGAACGCGCCCCCTTTGGGGCAGAAAGGAATAAAAGAGCCATAAAAAAAGAGCCATAAAAAAGAGCCATAAAAAAGAGCCATACTCATTTTTCCTTATTGCAAATGCAACTTTGCAACAAAATCGGGAGGCGAAAACCTCCCGATTATTCATTCAATAGAAAACGCTCATGGCGACAATGACTATGCCAACGACGAGGAAGACCCCAAGGGCAAGCAGGAGTTCGTCGGCCTCCTCCTTGACTTTCCGATAGTACCTCATAGCCACCAGTCGTCTTTGAGGTTGGGGTCACCCAGTCCAGCAAGTCGGAAGCCCGTGTTGATGCTCGCGTAGTCCACGTCCTTCGGATGGCAACCACATTCGACGCAGGTCATGGCACCAATCATCAGAGCCAAGTGGCGACGGCCAAGTTCGGTGCGCGGGTTGCCAATCTTCACCGCGGAATTCGGTTCGCCCACGATGTCGAGCACTCGGCGTATGTAGGCATCGGTGTTGTTCTCCGTGCTGGGTGCCCAGCGCCGGATGACGTTTCCGATGGTGAAGGGGTATCCCTGTTGCAGGAAGTACCTGAAGTAACTGATGAGCACCTTCACCGCAGCACGGTAGCCAAACGACATTGTCACGAACTGGCAAAACTCCTTGTCGTTCTGCAGGGCGCGCAGGCCTTGCCAGCGGTCGCCTCGCCTAATATTCAGTGGGTTATTATTACGCCACCCACGGCTGTTTTTGTAATTCATAACTCTTAACTCTTAACTTTCCGGTATTGGTTCTTTTCGATTTCACTTTCCGTGATGAGCCCAGCCTTGAGCCAACGGCTAATCACGTAGTCCACACGTCCTTCGCGCCCCAGTTTCTTTCGGGCCACGATGATGTCGGATTTCGAGAAGGCGTCGGGCAGGGAAGCCAGCAGTCGGCCGTTGCGACCCATGCGAGCCTTGTTGCGTCGGTCGGTCATGATCTCGGCCGACTGGCGTTCGATGTTGTTCATCTGTTCGCCGAAGGCCACCAGTTGCTGATTGAGCACTTCGTTGGCCACCCACATGGCAAACTCCACGCCTTCCTTTGTCTCTTTCTTTCCTTCGAGCCACCACGCCAGCATGCCGGCACGGAAGCCGATGAGAGCGGCACGGCGTCGCAGGATGTCGAGTGCGAAGTTGTCGGGGTCGGCGTTGAACTCCACGATGCGTTCGAGATGCCACTTGTCGAGCCGTTTGAGGAGTTCGGGCTGGTAGAGTTCAATTTCATCGTCCTGACTTCCCTCTTCGTAAGCCTTTTTTATAGCTTCGTTCATACGGTCGCGCTCGGCAATGGAAATGCGCACGGGTCGCGAGAGCATCTCGCCTCGGTTGTCGGGCAACTGGGCAAGGATGAATCGGCTGGCCATGCCGTCCTCCACCTTCTTGAAGAATTTTGACACTGCCAGGGGTGTGCCCAAGAACAGGAGGTTGTAGCGCAGTCTTATCAATCCCGAGACGCTGTTGTTCGAGACGTAGTCCTGACCCCACTTTGCACCGTCGAAGGCCAGTCGGTAGATGTCTTCCTTCTCGGCCCACGTTCCCGACTTGTTGCTTCGGTTGATGGTGTCTATCTCCTCGGCAAAGGAGTAGAGCGCCAGCCCCTTGGCGTTCTTGGCGCGCTTGAGCAGTGCCGAGTTGGAGATGGTGGCCGTCAGCAGTCTGACCACAGGCTTCGGGTCATCGGGCTGTTCCTCGGCGTTCTTGGCCTTTTTGCACTTCTCGTCGTACTCCTCCTCCTTGGCTCGCTCCAGCATGTCGTTTTCCTCGATGGGGCGCGTCAGCCAGTCGCTGAGGTCGCGGGCGAAACTCTTTCCCGAGGCTTGGGGAGCCTGAATGACGGTGAAGAATATGGGCGACTGCACCTTTCCGTCGATGTAGCGGCAACGCAGTCTTGTGAGCAGAGTTCCCAGTGGTGGCAGTGCGGCCAGCACGGCGGCCTTGGGGAACTGAGGGTTCATCTTCCTGATGGTCTCCAGCACGGGAGGCAGGGTCTTGGGCAGAGGGTTCTTTTCGCCCGTTTCCACCTCCGTGCCTGTTGCCTCGCTTTGTAGCTGGGCAATGAGCAACTTCACCGACCGCGGAATCTCCGTGCCGCGAGGCGACGATACCGCCGACTTGATGGCCTGCCTCGCCTCGGCCTCGGACAGTCCCCACTTAGGCAATCGTGCCACCATGAAGTCCTCGTTGAAGTCCATGATGTAACGCAGGTCGCGCGCCAGTTGGAACATGGTGGTGTTTCTTGCGCCTTCGGCCACGTCGCCAGCAATGCCACGAGTAGCCAGCCACCCCCTGACAATGGTTTCATAGCTCAGGCCTTCGTAGTCCTGTGGCCACGACCGTCCAGCACTCGTCCCAGCGGTCGCACACGTGCCGGCAGTAGTCTGACCCGACGCTGGGGCAGCGGCTCCCGGGGGGGCAGCTTGGGAGGACGGATTTTTCAGTGTTGTTTTTACCTTTTTCATTTTGCATTTTCGTTATTTTTAGTTTTGTATTCCTTCTCGAAAGCCGCCATGAATGCGTCTTCGCCGGATGGTTCCTCCCTGAAGCGGTAAAGCGCCTTAAGGCACTTTCCGAAGAACCTCATTGCCGCCAGGTTGACAATAGATTTTTCCACAGTGCACCAAGTCTCGCCCCACAGCGCGGCCAGCACGCTGTCGGTTTCGCCTATCGTCAGGCCATTCTGGTCAATCAAGCTGGAGATTTCTTCGGTTAGGCGGACAAGTTCTTCCACCCTGTTCTTCTTTGTTGTTTTTTTAGTAGCCATAATTTTCTTAATTCTTAATTGATGCTACGCATCGAGCCTGCTCACGCTCGGAAAAGCTCAAACGAGTTTGGCTCTTCTCTTGCTCAATCGCAGCCTTCTTAATTCTTAATTCATAATAAGTCGTTGTACAGTATTTCGCACTCCACACCCAAGTAGTAGATGCGTCCCATGTCCTTGCACACGGGGTCGTAGTCGCTCCCCGTCTCGCTGGCCAGCCAACGCTGGCAGTCGGCAATGGATGTCATGCCCTCGGGGCAGAGGCAAACGACGTGCAATCCCGTGCCTGAGGGGGAGATGTGGGCAAAGACGATGCCCAGCTCGTCCTCCCTTCCGCGGAAGTGCTCCTTGTAGTATTCGGCACAGCCCAGGGGCGAGGTGGCAATGTGGTCGATGTCCTGACAGAAGAGCCCGCTGGACTCCACCTCGTCCTGCTTGCGACGCCCGTGGAGGAAGTGACCGCCCCACACCACGGCTGGCAGGTACTGCTTGGCCTTCTCCATGCCGTTGCGAATGTTGCGAATGTCGCACTGCACGGCTGGCAGTCGCATGAGCGACAGGATGAACTGGGGGTTCGTCACCAACTTCGGCTTCGTGTCGAACGACGAATCGATGTAGTCAATCTTATAAAACTCCATGATTTACTTCCTCCTTTCCATGTATCGGCAGATGTATTCGGCAATGTCGCCCATCTCGCCACCAAATTCTATCATGTCGAGGTCGGTCTCCGTGGGCATCACGCGGAGGCGGATGCGAACCTCGCCATCGTCCATGCGGCGCGCGATGCCGTGGGGGAACTTCTTCAGCTGGTGGCCCTTCTTGCCCGAGCGCAACCATGGCTGTTCCTGAGTCTCGTCGAACACCAGGGCGCCCTTGCCCTTCGACAGCAATCCGGTGCGGACCTCCCCATCCTTGAGGGGAGAGTCCACATTCACGTACATGCGTTTCATAACTTTCTGGGGTTACGTAGTTCGATGTAGTTCGATACCCACCCGTTGCGTTCCGCGGTGGTGAAGACAAGGTCGAACTCGACTTCCGAACCGTAGTCCACGTCGAGAGCGGCGAAGGTGTCAATCTGCGTGCCGAACAGGGTGCCGTAGAGGCTCTGCCGCTGTCCGCCGTCGTCGAAGCCCAGCATCAGGCCCAGAGTCTTGTAGTCGCCCACGCGACCCTGCTTCGTTTCTACCTGACCAATGCGCTGAATCTTTGCTCTTAGTTTCATGCTCTTTACTAATTTTTAATTTTTAACTTTTCATTTTTCATTAACTCTTGTTCCGTCGCGACTGGAATCTGAGAGCAAAGGTAAGGGCATAAGGGCAGGAAGCCAAAGAAAAAGCCAAGCGTCAAGAAAAGCGTAAAGAAAAACCCCCGTTTTCTTTACCGTTCTCTTTACGCAAAACCGAAGACGGGGATTTGTTGCAAAGTTGCATTTGCATTAAGCGAAAAAAGAGTATGCAAGCCCCTTATATATATATATATATCTATTGATATAATTATAATTATATATATATTTATAACATATATGAAGTTTTTTACTAAAAAAATGCTTATTGCAATTGCAACTTTGCAACATTTTTCGTAACTTTGTATCATCAAACAACCTATGGAGCGCAAGCAAAGAAGACAATGAAGGATAAGTCACTGATTATCAGCAAGTTAATGGGGGGGGTCGCACCGCCCTTCTGATTGTGACTATCAGCTTGTCGGCGATGCTCTGCGCTTGTTCGGAGGACGAACCGCCACAGCCTACCGCGAAGCCTGCCGAGCCGCAGGAGTGGACGGACACCCTCATACAGTATCAAAGCCCGCTTACGACGCACTGCTCGACCACCGCAATGCCCTCATGACCGCCGCACTGGCCGCAGTGCGCGCCCTGGTGGACTACGACGAGCAGGTGCTTTCCAACGTCATTTGCCAGCAACCCACGCAATCCGACACCGGCCTTGCCGAAGTCGTGCGCGCCTGCGCCCCGCTCATCACCAAGAAGAGCGACTGGGCGGCACTCTACATGCTACTGACCGAGCGCAAGGCGAGCGTGAGCTATACCGACCTGTGCCGGCTCATAGCCGAGTGTGCACCCGATGCGCCACAGCCCAAGAAGCAGGACTTCTACAGCGGCCTGTGGAACCCCAAAGGGCGCTTTCCCGACTGGAAGCCCACGGAGGTGCGCTACGACAAGTTCCGCCGTCACTACCTGATAGCCCAGCGAGCCTCAGAGTTTCTCTTTACGGAGGCGTAAAGAAAACCCCCTTTTCTTTACGGTTTTCTTTACGAGCCGCTTTTTTCTTGCACAACCCTTGCAAAAGCCGTAACTTTGCATTGTGGTTCAAGGGAGGAACCTCCGAGGGAATAAGTCGCGACGCCCGAGGCCTTCAGCCCGAAGCCCACAGGAACAAAATTATTAACCCTTAAAACAAATTTCTATTATGGCAAACAGAATTATTGGTGCTATCCCTTACTCTCTGGGACTTCGCCTGAAGAACCCCTCGGAGAAGGACAGCGAAAAAGGAATCGTTGCTTACCGTCAGGAGCGTGAGACCATCGACCTCGACCTCTTGGCAAAGCACATCAAGGAACATGGCTCCAGCTTCTCGAAGGGCACCATCTACGGCGTCCTGCAGGATGCGGTAGAGTGCATCGTCGAACTCTTGCAGGGTGGCTACGGCGTACTGCTCAACGGCCTCGGCAAGTTTGGCGTCGCCATCCAGTGCGAGACAGTGGGCATGGACGAGGAGTTCAGCCCCGCCAACATCAAGGGCGTGAAGGTAACCTTCAACCCCGACAGCGAGATGGTGAACAGCCTGAACACGAACGCCGAGTTCGAGTACGTGGCAACGCGTGCTGCCCAGGCTCAGGCCAAGAAGGACGAGAAGGCCCGCGTGGCCGCTGGCGAAACGACTCAGGGCATTACGCCCTCTGGCTCGGGCAACTCGGGCGGAAGCGGCAGCGGTGACGCTGGAGACGTAACCCCTTAAGCGAAAGCGACGGGCTCTCCCCCTGCCTGCCCTCCGTCGCAGGCTCCCCAACGCTAACGCCTAACTTGCGTTGCCCTGTTAAGGAGGGGGGCAGAATGGGGATGAGCAATGAGAATTTAATGTTCAATTTTCAATGTTCAATTTTCAATGTAAAAAAATATGAATCCTGAAAAGAAAAAAGAATTGTGTCGCTTCCTCTGGAAACTTTTGACCGCATTGCTTGCGGCCTTTGGAGGTGCAAGTGCAGCTAACGCTGCTGTTGCGCTGGGAATAATCTAACAGCCTTACCCCATTATACTCCCCTCGCTTTAAGAGAGGGGATGGGGGTGAGTCCATTAACCGCACTTCTCGCCGCTTTTGGCGGTGCCCAAGCCGCAAGCGCGGCCATGGCTCTGGGCTGGATGTAAAGGCCGAAAAGTAAAGAAACTGCATTTTTTTCATATTGCTTGTTTTTTTGAAGAGACTGAGGGCTATCTGCGACAGAGGGGCCCTCGGTTTTTTTTATTAAAATGTTGGATTACGTCCGACATTTTCTCGCCATGGCATAGTCGAAGCAAGCTTCACTCTGCTCATCTGGCTTGCCGAAAATGTTGCAAAGTTGCATTTGCAATAAGGAAAAATGAGTATGGCTCTTTTTTATGGCTCTTTTTTTATGGCTCTTTTATTCCTTTCTGCCCCTTCGGGGCGCGTTCGCGTTTTGCTTTTCTCCTCCTCCTTCGCTCCGCCGCCTTTCTATTTATATATATTTAATAGGATGGAGTTCCTTCCTTACGGTAACCGCTTGCCGTAAATATGGCTATGAGATTATCTTTATCGTCGGTAACTCGTACTTCACAGAAAGGAAGATGGCGACTATTGACCAGTTCCTGTGCCTGGGCTGTAATGATGCCTGTACTAGCTCCACGAACGAATGTGATATTGGCTGTTGATGTGACCGTGAGGGTTCCGTGACTGTTGGTGGCAGCAGCAAAAGCGAGATCAGCCAACGTAAAAAGGACGCCTCCCTGTACACTGCCACCGGCATTCAGATGTCGAGGTTCGATGCGTACCTGAGTTCGCGCATAGCCCTCTGATATCTCTACTATCTTAATGCCGTTCTGCCGTGCAAACTCATCATGCAGGAAGAAATCCTTTAGTGCTTGTATATCAGTTTTATCCATCTTCGATTATTGTATTGTTATTTCTTCTGCAAAGCTACGCTTTTTCTTTGAATTAATTGTCTTCCATAGGAAAAAAACTATCTTTTTCTTGCCCGACAAACGATCTCTGGCCTTGCAAGAAAGCAGAAAAAGTTATGGTTATACACCCCTTACTTGCTTATTGCTGCATACACCTCGATTATAGTTGACAGACAACGAGGTTTCGTTTTTGGAGCACTTTTGTAAAAAAGTGATTGCATATTTGCTTATCTAAAGTAAAAAAAGTACTTTTGTCGGAAAATAGAGTAATGGCTAAACAAAGGAAGCAATATAGGGCTGAACAGAAGAACCCGGCTGTGGGGCATGGGCAGAAGGCCATGAATGCCACACAGGAAAAGGTAGACGGGCAGAAGACGGGAAAGAAGCGTCTGAAACTGCCTGTAATCGTAGTTTTCTTCGTACTGGTGTGGCTTTGGGCATGGTTGTGGATGGGCGACACGATGCGCGTTGCCAGAGAGAACTCTTTCTGGTCGCCGAACGAGGTCTTGATGCGCTTCATGGACGGGCGTCCTTGGGAGATGCTTTGCCGTGCAGGACGCATGTTGCTGACTACCTACCGATGGCCTGTACTGGGTGGTGCACTGATGGCCTTGCTCGTGGCTAAATGTACATGGCTGACAGGCTACTGCCTAAGGCTGAAAGGATGGTGGAAATTGCTCCAGTTCGTCCCTGCTTTGGCCTATCTCTTATTCCTTACTTACATCGGTTACGACCTTTTCTATGAAGCAGAAACGGGCTTAATCATGGGAGTACCTTTCCTGGCTCTTATCGTACTGATGATGCTGGCTTTGATCATACGATCTTTCAGTCATAGCCACAAATTCCCGAATCCCTTCCTTCCCGACAAAGGCGAAAGCACTAAGCAACACCTTGCCGGACTGGCAATGGCCGTGCTGACAATAGCCTTGCCCATGGGCGTGAGTCACTGGATGCGTCCTTATGTGCGCGTAACGACACGCATGCAGTGTCAGATGATGGAGCAGGACTGGCGCGGGATGGCTGAAACTGCCCGAAAGAATGCCGACCTGTCGTATCGCCAGATTGCGGCATACTATGCTATCGCTCTAACACAGTTGGAGGAACAGGCTTCGCGTTTGTTTGACATTCGCATGGACTATGACGTGCCTTACATTCACGGGTTTAACAAGAATGCAAACGATGCCGCAAACTACTATGTCATGGACTGTGACCTGTATGCTGGACTCGTGCAGACGGCCATACACCACGCCATGGAACACATGACAATGAACGGACCTACCTTGCGTTCACTGAAACTGTTGACACGCGGTGCTTTACTCAAAGGTGAGTGGAGAGTGGCCGAGAAATACTTACGGGTACTTGAACATGTGCCGTTCGAGGGCGATTTCGTTAAGAAATATCGTCCCATGGTGGGGAATGTGAGTATGATAGACAACGACCCCGAATTCCATCACATGCGACTCACAGAACCCGTACATGACAACTTTGAGAATCTGCTCACTCAACCTACTTTTATGGGTTACAACATCGCATTGAACGAGGGACGAAGCATCAATGCGCTATGGAACAGCCTGATGGTGCATCTGTACACAAAGACGATGCCACAGTTCATAGCTCGCTGTCAGCCTTTGCAAGGGAACACTCCTCCCCCAACAATCGCCGAGGGACTGTTGCTGATGTCGAACAAATATCCCGAAATAATGAAACTCTTCCCAGGACTGGAATATAACCAAGCAAGACTGCTGGCTCTGCTGCAAGAAACGAGACCTTTCATGGGTAGTCATGAGACGCGTGCCGAACATGCACACGAGCTTTTCAAAAAATGGAAGGGGTTCTATCCGTATTACTACTTCTTCGGTAATCTGAAAGCCACAAAGCGTAAGGATACGAACAACGAGGGCACAAGTAAGCAGGGAGTGAACTAAGGCCTCACCCCTGCCCTCTCCAAAAGAGGGGGAGGAATGAAAAGGGTAAGGGAAACTTGAATAATAAAGAATGGAGATGAGAAGTTACATAAAACATCTGCAAAAGCATATACTCCCCTCGCTAACAGAGGGGCGACTGGGGAGAGTCCTCTTTTTAGTCTTGCCTTTCTTATTGCTTGTTGGTTGTAGTAAACGAACGTTTACTGTGCCCAGTCAGTTTGCAGAGGCCGACAGTGTGGCACCGCTCTACCCCGACTATACCGACATCATCATTCCTGCCAATATAGCACCACTGAACTTTTCATTGCTCGAAAGCGGACCGACGGAAGTGGTTGCCCTGATGGAGGGAACAAATGGCGAAACATTGGTAGCCGGTGGAGAGAAGGACCTGAAGGTCTTCATCGACAGCACGGAATGGCGTACACTCCTGCAAAAGAACAAAGGGGCAACCATCCGGGTATCCGTCTTTGCTCTCTTCCCTCAAGGGTGGGTACGCTACAAGCCCCACACACTGCAAGTGGCAGAGGAGGACATCGACCCATACCTTTCGTACCGTCTCATCGAACCTGGGTATGAGCTTTACAGACAGTTGGGGCTGTACCAACGCAACCTAACGAATTTCGACGAGAGGGTTATCTACGAAAACAATCGCGCATACAGCGACGAGGACAACCATTGCATCAACTGCCACAACTATCAGAACTATTCAACACGCCAGATGCTGTTCCACGTCCGTGCGCAACATGGCGGGACCATACTCATACGCGACGGGAAGGCCGAAAAAGTGCAGATTAAGGGCGACAGCATCCTCACTGCCGGGGTCTATCCTTCCTGGCATCCCACACACAACTTGGTAGCTTTCTCTACCAACAAGACGGGACAGGCCTTCCACATGTATCACAAAGAAAAGATTGAAGTGCTGGACGAAGCCAGTGACCTGTTGCTCTACGATGCCGACAAGAATGAAGTGAGCCTTGTTCTGGCCGATTCCACAAAGTTTGAGACTTTCCCATGCTGGTCGCCCGATGGTAAATGGCTTTACTATTGTGTGTCCGAAGAACCAGCAAAAGATGTTGAGATAAACATCCCCGATAGTCTGACAGAAATGCGCCGTGTGTTGCTTTACGACAAGTTCTTCTATGACATCCGCCGTATGCCGTTCGACGAACAGACGAAAACATTTGGACCTTCGGAGATGGTTGTCGATTGCCAGAGTCGCGAACGCAGTGCTTCATTCCCACGCATCAGTCCCGACGGACGTTATCTCCTCTTTGCAGAAGGTGATTACGGACAGTTCCACATCTGGCACAAATCGAGCGACCTGTATGTCAAAGACCTACAAACCGACTCCATATACGCCCTCACGGAGGCTAACTCCAACGATGTGGATTCCTATCACTCATGGAGTTCAAACGGACGATGGATTGTCTTCAGCACCCGACGAATGGACGGAAACTACACGCGTCCCTTTATTGCATATTTCGACAAGAACGGACGAGCACATAAAGCTTTCTGTCTGCCACAATTCGACCCAGAATACAACATCCTCCTACTGAAGAGTTACAACGTGCCTGAACTGACTCGTGATGCCGTTCGAATCACAGAACGCGACCTACGCCAATGCATCTACGAAACAGAAGGAAAAATGGCAAAATTCAAGGCGAGAAAGCAATAATAATAACCCATAATCGTTTATTAATTAAGTATTAAACGTTATACAGGGCTTCAGCCCGACTAAACTTTAAACTTTTATATTATGAGAGTAATCATTGAACCTGACTACAAAGAGTTGTCACGTTGGGCCGCAGAATATGTTGCTGCCCGCATCAACGAAGCAAAACCCACCGCTGAGAAACCTTTCAAACTGGGATGCCCCACTGGTTCATCTCCTCTGGGATTGTATAAACACCTCATCGAACTGAACAAAGCCGGAAAGGTTTCGTTCCAAAATGTCATTACCTTCAACATGGATGAATATGTGGGCCTGCCCGAGGAACATCCTGAAAGCTATCATAGCTTCATGTGGACGAACTTTTTCTCTCACATCGACATAAAGAAAGAGAATGTACACATCCTCAACGGCAATGCTCCTGATCTGGTTGCTGAGTGTGCTGCCTACGAAAAGGCTATCAAAGACGCTGGTGGCATCGATCTCTTTATGGGTGGCATTGGTCCCGACGGACACATCGCTTTTAACGAGCCCTTCAGTTCACTGCAAAGCCGCACCCGCGTTAAGAGCTTAACCACCGACACGATTATCGCCAATAGCCGTTTCTTTGACAACGACGTGAACAAAGTGCCCAAGACAGCTCTGACCGTTGGCGTTGGTACAGTTATGGATGCCAAGGAAGTGCTCATCGTATGTAACGGTCACGGAAAGGCTCGCGCTCTACAGCATGCCATCGAGTGTGCCGTCAGCCAAGAGTGGACCATCAGTGCCCTGCAGATGCACCCCCACGCTATCATCGTATGCGACGAGGCTGCAACCGACGAACTGAAACACGGCACTTACAAGTACTTCAAGGACATCGAAAAGGATAACTTGTAAATGTTCCTTGAAAAGAATGAAAAATGAAGAATGAAGATTTCTTCATTTGACATTAAAAACAGAAAGGGAGGCCGAAGCCTCCCTTTGCTGTCTTTTTACCTTAAAACCTATCTAAAACACTTAAATCACTTTCTCAAGTTTTGAGATGTTCTCAGCCACTTGTTCGTCAGTAACCTCGTAATTCTGCAGATTGCCCGAGAGATACTGGTCGTAGGCACTCATATCAATCAGTCCATGACCCGAAAGATTGAAGAGTATCACCTTCTCCTCACCCGTTTCCTTACACTTCAGTGCTTCGCGGATGGTTGCAGCAATGGCGTGGCTTGACTCTGGAGCAGGAATGATGCCTTCAGTGCGAGCAAACAAAGTACCAGCCTGGAATGTTTCCAACTGAGGAATATCGACAGCACTCATCAGTCCATCCTTCAACAACTGGCTGACAATGACGCCTGCACCATGATAGCGAAGACCTCCTGCATGAATGTTGGCTGGCATGAAGTTATGACCCAGAGTGAACATGGGCAGCAATGGTGTATAGCCAGCCTCATCACCGAAATCGTACTGGAAGACACCACGGGTCAGTTTAGGACACGAAGCAGGTTCTGCGGCGATGAACTGCGTCTTCTTTCCTTCCAGAATGTTGTGACGCATGAAGGGGAATGCTACACCACCGAAGTTCGAACCGCCACCAAAGCAAGCAATCACCATGTCGGGATACTCACCAGCCATCGCCATCTGCTTCTCTGCTTCCAGTCCAATTACACTCTGATGCAAGGCCACATGATTCAGAACGGAACCCAACGTGTACTTGCAGTTAGGCGTAGACATAGCCAGCTCGATGGCTTCACTAATAGCTGTACCAAGAGAACCCTGATTCATGGGATCACGAGTAATGATGTCCTTACCTGCACGGGTTGACATAGAGGGAGATGCCTCAACGGTTGCACCGAAGGTCTGCATGATGCTACGACGATAGGGCTTCTGGTTGTAACTGATTTTTACCTGATAAACAGCACACTCCAATCCGAACACCCTGGCTGCGTAAGAGAGAGCAGCACCCCACTGTCCAGCACCCGTCTCTGTAGTGATATTGGTCACACCCTGCTTCTTATTGTAGTAGGCTTGTGGCAATGCTGAATTAAGTTTGTGACTGCCAACGGGACTCACGCTCTCATTCTTGAAATAGATGTGAGCTGGCGTATCAAGTGCTTTCTCCAATCCATAGGCACGAACGAGCGGTGTTGAACGGTAGAACTTGTACATGTCACGAACTTCCTCGGGGATATCAATCCACGCATCCGTCTGGTTCATTTCCTGTCGAGCCAACTCTTCGGCAAAAATGGGGAAAAGATCCTCAGCCTTCAAAGGCTCTTTCGTGGCAGGATGAAGTGGTGGCAGGGGCTTGTTCACCATGTCTGCCTGGATGTTGTACCACTGTGTTGGAATCTCGCTTTCTGGCAAGAAAAACCTTTTCTGTCTCTCTTTCATAGCAATTATTTTTTTGAGTTAAACAATTAATATCTTTTCTTTCTTCAATCAAACATTAAAAAAGAGGCTTGTCGTAAGAATGACAAGCCTCTTTATCTTTTTATGCTTACTTATGGGTATGCGGCCATCTTCTCACGATTTTTTGAATCCCGAGTTTTGCCACCACCAAAAGTTTACATTTCTCATTTTAATAACTCTTTTTGTTTCAATTCGACAGCAAAGTTATGCATTATCTTTTATTCCGTCAAACTTTTTGGCAAGAATTTTATAACTATTTTAAAAATAGGCTTTTAAAAGAGCGTATTTTCAATAATCTTACCCATTTGCCAGATACAACGGATGTCAAGTTTGTCGTCAAGAATCATCACATCAGCATCCTTTCCACGCTGCAGCGTACCCTTACGGTCATTGACTTTCATGATAAGCGAAGGTGTCTCGGTAACCATACGCACAGCATCCTCCAACGGAATCTCGGCTTGCTGTACAGCCACACGAATCAATCGGTCAGTTGTAGCTATGGAACCTGCCAAAGCCGAACGGTCACTTAACTTGGCAACGCCGTCTTCAACAATGACACGGGGATCGAAAGCAACAGCATCGGCAGGAGCTGCTGCAACGGCCAATGCGTCAGTGATAAGAGCCATACGTTCAACGCCCTTAATCTTGTAAGCCATACGCAGAATCGTAGGAGGCACATGAATACCGTCGGCCACACACTCAATGGTCATGTCATCGATAAGGTAAACGCTCTCAACCGTTCCCTCGTACTTGTAACCCTGCTTGTTATGGAAACCAGGCATTGCATTGTAGAAGTGGGTAACATGAGTAAATCCTGCCTCGAATGCTGTCTTCACATCACTGAACTCAGCATGCGTATGGGCTATACTGGGCAGGATACCCTTTTCGGCACAGAACTTGCCGAATTGGATGGCACCAGGTAACTCTGGAGCAGCATCCCAACGACGCAGACAAGGACTATTCTCTACGATGGGGATGTATTCGTTGGGATCAGGGTCTTTTATCCATTCAGGAATTTGTGCACCAGCCTTCAATGGATTGAGATAATGTCCTTCAAGGTGCAATCCCAATATAGGACTATCTTCTTCCTTCATCAATTTGTTGCAGGTCTCCACGGCTTGTTCTATCATAGGCACAGTAGAACTTGACAGCGTGGGGAAAATGCTTGTGGTACCATGTTTGGCATGAGCCTCAACAGCAACCCGGAAGGCTTCTTCTGTTCCCTCCTGAAAGTCACGACCACCACCGCCGTGCACATGCATCTCAATTCCGCCAGGAACCACATACATGCCCTTGGCATCAATAATATTGGCACCGATAATGGCAAGGTCGCAGTTTGTTACTTCTAATATCTTATTGTCGCGAAGGATAATACTACCATCCTTCAGCCAACCCTGAGGGGTCAGGATGCGACCATTGATGATTTGTGTAAGCATTGTTTTTAAGGTTTTGAGGTTCTGAGGTTCTGAGATCCTGAGGTTTTACAACCTTATGACCTTATAACCTTACTACCTAATTTATACCATTGAATATACTACATCCATAATTTGCTTGCCCAGCTGGTCGGCCTCTTCCATCGTTGCAGCCTCGCTATAGACACGGATAATGGGTTCGGTGTTCGACTTGCGCAAGTGTACCCATTTGTCGGGGAAGTCAAGCTTCACGCCATCTATATCGTTGACATCGGCCTTACCGGCATACATTGCCTTTACCTTGGCTAGGATAGCATCAACGTCAGTTCCTGCCGTGAGGTCGATACGGTTCTTTGCAATCTGATAAGGAGGATAGGTGGCTCTGAGTTCGCTCGTCTTCATTCCCTTCTTAGCCAGATAGGTCAGGATGAGAGCGATGCCTACGAGTGCGTCACGGCCATAGTGTGCGGCAGGATAGATGACTCCACCATTGCCTTCACCACCGATGACGGCATTGGTCTCCTTCATCTTAGTCACGACATTCACTTCACCCACGGCAGCAGCATTATACTCACATCCGAACTTACGTGTGACATCGCGCAGGGCACGAGTCGAACTGAGATTCGAAACGGTGTTACCTGGCGTATGCTGAAGAATGTAATCGGCCACAGTCACCAAAGTATATTCCTCGCCATACATGGTTCCATCTTCGCAGAAGAGAGCCAAACGGTCGACATCGGGGTCAACAACGAAACCAATATCATGCTCTCCCTTTTGCATCAGAGCCTTGATATCGGCCAGATTCTTCTCCAAAGGTTCGGGATTATGCTGGAAATCACCTGTAGGCTCAGTGAACAAACCCGTCACGTGTTCTACGCCCAATGCCTTAAAGAGTTTGGGCAGGATGACACCGCCAACCGAATTGACAGAATCGAAAGCAACGCGGAAATTTGCCTTCTTGATTGCCTCCACATCCACAAGGTCGAGGCCAAGCACCATATCGATATGTTTCTGGTCATATGAATCATCTTCAATGAGTTTACCCAGGTGGTCAACATCGGCATACTCAAAGTCTTCGGCCTCAGCAATACGCAATACCTCCTCACCCTCTGCTTTATTCAAGAATTCACCTTTCTCGTTCAACAATTTTAAGGCATTCCACATACGAGGATTATGACTGGCAGTCAGGATGATGCCTCCGCAGGCCCCTTCCATTGTGACAGCAATTTCCGTTGTCGGGGTAGTAGCCAAACCAATGTAAACCACATCGAAGCCCATACCCATCAGGGTTCCGCATACGACATTCTTAACCATCTCACCTGATATGCGTGCGTCACGCCCTACCACGATCTTGTTGGATGTAATCTTCGTTGTGCGACGGATAATGGTAGCATAAGCCGTAGTAAACTTCACAATGTCGAGTGGATTCAATGTATCTCCCGTGCGGCCACCTATGGTTCCGCGAATGCCTGAAATCGATTTAACCAGTGTCATATCAGAGTATTAATATTTGTTTTTTAGTTTCGCACGCGAACAATATTATTTATATAAAGTGTTTTTACCTCACAAAGATACGGCAAACCGAGATAAGAACAAAATAAAACCCACTTTATTTTTTCTTAACCACATATTATCACCAACATTGCAAGCTCATAAGTTGGAGAAACATGGCATGGACAAGTGCACGAAAAGGTAATGTTGAAGCCAACCAACTACACCGATGTTTGCTGTTCATTGCATTTTTCCGTTGCAAAATTTTAAGTATGAATTATTTTGCGTATATTTACAACCGAAAACAACCGAAACACACAAAAACTTACATTCTATGCAGTTAAAAAGATTAGCACTTAGTGCAATGTTAGCCTTCAGCATGGGGGCTTGGGCACAAGACTACACAGTAACCGTCGATACCCAAAAGCCTGGAGCTGTGGTTCAACCCACAATGTATGGTATCTTCTTCGAGGATATCAATTTTGCCGCCGATGGTGGACTTTATGGCGAACTCTTGAAGAATCGCTCTTTTGAGTTCACTCCCGACCATTTGATGGGATGGCAAGCCTTTGGTAAGGTTGAGATTAAGAACGATGGACCGTTCGACCGAAATCCCCACTATGCACGTCTCAGCACCATGAACCACAACGACTGGTGGACAGGTCTGCAGAACGAAGGTTACTTCGGCATTGGTGTGGAACAGAACAAGGAATACCGCTTTAGTGTCTATGCGCGTGTACCTGAAGGAAAGACCCAAATGTTGCGCGTTCAATTGGTAGAGCCTTATACCAACGAAGAGCATCAGGAGTTCTGCCAGCAGGATGTCAAGGTAACATCGAGCGACTGGCAGAAGTACACCGTCATCCTGAAGCCCAATCGCACTGTCGACAAAGCTCAGTTGCGACTGCTTATGTGCGAGGAGAACGGACGCAGTGGACGTGGTACAGTTGATGTAGAGCACATCAGTCTGTTCCCTGTTGACACTTGGAAGGGACACGAAAACGGCATGCGTAAGGACCTGGCTCAGGCTCTTGCCGACATGAAGCCTGGAGTATTCCGTTTCCCTGGTGGTTGCATCGTTGAAGGCGTAACGCTGGACAACCGCTACAACTGGAAAAACTCTGTAGGTCCTGTCGAGAATCGTCCTATCAACAAAAATCGTTGGGAGTGCACCTTCACCTATCGCTACTATCCCGACTATTTCCAGAGCTATGGTCTCGGCTTCTACGAATTCTTCCTTCTGAGTGAAGAGATTGGTGCCGAACCCTTGCCCGTATTGAATGTGGGCATGGCCTGCCAGTTCCAGAATGGTGACAACGCTCATGCTCCGGCCACCGTCGAAGGATTGCGACCTTTCATCGACGACTGTCTCGACCTCATTGAGTTTGCCAACGGAAACACAGACACCAAATGGGGAAAGCTGCGTGCCGACATGGGACACCCCGCTTCCTTCAACATGAAGCTGCTGGCCATTGGAAATGAGCAGTGGGCTGATCCCTACTTCAAACGTGTGAAGATTGTTGCCGACGCTGTGCGCAAGGCTCATCCCGAAATTAAGATCATTGGCACCAGTGGTCCTGATGCCGAAGGTCACAACTTCGAGATTGGCTGGGAAGCCATGAAACGCCAGAAGGCCGACCTCGTCGATGAGCACTTCTATCGTCCCATCTCTTGGTTCAAGAACGAGTGGAACCGCTATGACAAATATGACCGCAAAGGTCCAAAGGTATTTGCTGGTGAATATGCCTGCCATGACCGAGGCAAGAAATGGAACCATGCCGGCGCCAGCATCTACGAAGCTGCCTTCATGACAGGTCTTGAGCGCAATGCCGACATCGTACACATGGCAACCTATGCTCCTTTGTTTAGTCATGTCGACGGATGGCAGTGGCGTCCCGACATGATCTGGTACGACAATCTGCGCGTAGCCAAGAGCGCCAGTTACTGGGTGCAGGCTCTCTATGCCCAGAACAAGGGCACAAACGTATTGCCCGTCCAGCAGACCAACTTCCCCAAGAAGGGCGAGGATGGTGTTGTAGCTTCCGCAGTATGGGACAAGGACAAGGCTGAATATATTGTTAAGGTGGTGAACACCTACGACCAAGCCAAGACAGTCAGCATCGTACTCAAAGGCATGAAGCAAATTTCTAATGCCAGCGTTATCAAACTCGACCTGAGCCAGTACGACCTGGAAAATACAGTTGACAACCCCAATGCCATCGAACCCAAAGAAGAGAAAGTTGAACATTTGGGACAAGGCGGAAATGCCATCATGGTCAACCTGCCTGCCAAGTCATTCTATGTGTATAAGGTAAAAAAATAGTTAAAAATAGGTGAAAAGTTTGGAACATACGTTTTTTGTTCCTAACTTTGCCCCGAGAACAATAAGGAAAGGATTCCGATGAAGCAATTCGTCGGGATTCTTCTTTTGACTATCGTTAAATCGGTAAATTGTAAATCGTAAATTGTAAAATATTAAATCAATATGGCATACATGTCACAACAAGGCTACGACAAATTAGTAGCCGAACTTCAGCACTTGGAAAGCGTCGAACGACTCGCCGCAAGTGCTGCTATCGCTGAAGCCCGCGACAAGGGTGATTTGAGCGAGAATGCTGAATATGATGCAGCAAAAGAGTATCAGGCAAAGCTGGAAAACAAGATTGCATTGCTGAAACAAACCATCATGGAGGCCAAGATCATCGACACGAAGACGCTGGACACCAGCAGTGTGCAGATACTGGCCACCGTTGGATTGAAGAATCGCAAAAACGGCATGCAGATGAAATACACCATCGTCAGCGAGAGCGAGGCCAACCTGCGCGAAGGAAAAATCAGCGTCGGCACCCCCATCGCACAAGGTTTGCTGGGCAAGCATGTAGGCGATGTTGCTACCATCAAAGTGCCCGCAGGCATGGTAGAACTGGAAATTACCAGCATCACTTTCGACCTTTAGTTTATAACCACTTTAATCCTATAACTCCCATGACCATATTCTCAAAGATCGTAGCTGGAGATATTCCCAGTTACAAGTGTGCTGAGGATGACCGTTTCTATGCATTCCTCGACATTGCACCATTGGCCAAAGGTCATACATTAGTTATACCCAAGCGCGAGGTTGATTACTTCTTCGACTTGACCGACGAGGAAATCGGAGCCATGCAGGTCTTTGCCAAACATGTGGCAGAAGCCATTAAGGAAGTTCTTCCCTGTCGCAAGGTGGGACAAGCTGTTCTGGGACTGGAAGTGCCTCATGCACATATCCATCTTGTGCCCATGCAAAGCGAAAGCGACCTCAACTTTGCCAATCCTAAGAAGCAGTTCTCTCCCGAAGAAATGCAAAGCGTGGCCGACGCCATTCGCAAAGCCTTCGAGAAGCAATAACAATCTCCGAATAATCTGAATAACTTGAACGCTCAGGTTACTCAGATTATTCAGTGAATCTCCTATAACCCCATGGAAAATCACAACTATTGTCTTATATTGGCCGGTGGCATCGGTAGTCGTCTCTGGCCTATGAGCCGCAAGAGCTTCCCCAAGCAATTCATCGACATCTTTGGCACGGGGAAGACACTCTTGCAGGAGACTTATGACCGCTTTGCACGCTTCATGCCGGCCGACCACATCTACATCTCCACAAATGTGGACTATCTCCCCTTCGTCTATGAACAGCTTCCCATGGTCGATGATACCCACATTCTGGAGGAACCTCTTCACCGTGGCACACTGGCCAGTGTGGCATGGGGCACAGTGGTCATCAAGAAGGCCGACCCACAGGCCTCCCTCATCGTGTCGCCCGTCGATCAACTCATCCTCAACGAGGCCCGTTTCCAGCAGGATGTCAATGCCGCACTCGATTTCGTTTCACACGGCAATCGCCTCATGGTCATGGGTCTGCGCCCCACCCGTCCCGAGACGGGATACGGCTATGTGCAGATGGGCGACGAGACCGACTATCCCAACATTTCCCGCCTGAAGACCTTCACCGAGAAGCCCGAACTGAAGTATGCCGAGGTGTTCTTGCAGGACGGCAGTTTCCTCTGGAACACAGGTATCTTTGTCTTCGGCGTCGATGCCATGCTGAGCAACATCTACCAGCTGGTTCCCGAGTATCAGGTGGAGATTCCCAAAATGATGGCCGATGCCGAGACGGCCGACCCCAAGTTCCTGCCCGAGTTCTTCAGTGTCCTGCCCAAACTGAGTGTTGACATGAACATCATGGAAAAGAGTCAGAACGTCTATGTCTATGAATGTCACTTCGGATGGGCCGACCTGGGCACCTGGGGCACCCTCAGCGAAAACCATGTCACCGATGCCGAGGGCAACATCATACTCGACACGCGCGCCCTGCTCACCAACTCCCGGGGCAACGTCATCCGCCTGGAGAAGGGCCACACCGCCCTCATCGACGGGCTGCAGGACTATGTGATTGTCGAGGAGGGCGACGTGCTGATGATTTGTCCCAAGAACAACGCTGCTACCATGCGACGCATGATGACGGAAGCGCAGACCCAACTGAACATTGAATAGCAAAAACAATACTAACCCTAAACCTATTAACTTATGAAAAGACTGTTTTCATTGCTATGCCTAGCCATGATGATATGCATCTCGTGGGCTCAGGGAATGCCGAAAGACGGCAAAACCTACTACATCTACAACGACAATGACAGCCCGTTGTACTTCTATAACAACAACGGTGCATTGGCGATGAATGGTTCGTTTAACGAAGGCGACCCCATCTATCTATGGAAAGTGACGCAGACGGGTGACAACACCTACACTCTTCAGAGTACAAGCGATGCCACGTGCTATCTCGGTTTTAAGAAGATGGAGAACGCCCCCTTTGAGTGGACCATCAGTACCGAAGGCGCATTTGAAGAGGGCAACGTGACACTATTCGGTACTTACCCCGACGGACGAAATCTTTATTACGTCATCAAGAACACAGGTGCTTTCGACCAAGCAGCAAAGCCTTTCAGTAAGGCATCTACAGACTTCAGTTCCGACTTCTGCTTTGTGGAGGCCAGCGGTTCAAGTGAACAGGGAATTCCCATCACCATTCAGTGCAACTTGGCGCAAGCTCGCGGCAAATTCACATTGCAAGGGAAGACCAAGACGGGCAACTGCCAGATGATATACGAACCAGGAGACGCAGAAACAGTCTATCTCACAGGCGAAAGCGGGAATGCTGCCTACCGATTCAAAGGGTTCTATCTCAATAATGAGAATCTGGGCACACAGATTAACGTGGACGGCTTGGGCAGTGTCACGCTAAATGCCATCTTCGAACTCGATATCTTTAGTCAAGCCTACGGCGAGAAGTGGATTCGTTTTGGCACTATCGAGGACATCAACTCTGCAGCACGAAGCAATGGCAATGACACACCCATGCATACTACTCTGGATGTGGGAAGCGAGGCTTATCTGTGGTGCTTCGTAGGCACTGCCGATAGTTATACCATCTACAACCGGGCCATGGGTAGTGAGGTTGCCCTTTCAGCCGATAATGCCGAGAAGGGAACACCCACATATTTCACTCCCGTAGTACAGGCAAAGAAGTGGAGACTCATCGACACCTATGCCACTGCCGCCAGCAATGCAGGCTATGTTATCACCCCTGTTGGTGCCGAAGATATGGGCATCAATTCTTATGGTGGCAAGACTGGCTTCCCCTTGAAATTCTGGAATGCCGAAGGAGCTGGCACGCATTGGAACTTCGAACGTGTAGCTGAGCGTTCTATTATATACAAACTTACAGGCACCAACCCCTACCCCACCAACACGCGAGTGGCGTATCTCGATGTACAATACGGAAGCGTCACCTCCCACATGTCGTTGACAACCGACAATAGCGGAACCACCAACACGCTCTTCCTTCCCAGCAACGAACAAGTGACCGTGAAGGAGAACACCAACTATCATGGATACAAACTGCAAGGTGTGGAATATGCCGAGGATGGAACCATCACGATAAACGTTGAGGTTGACCCCGATAACAAATACCAGTATCTGCATTACAGCAACAGTCCCGAGGGTTATCCCTATCGCATACCTGCCATCATGAACACCAGCAAGGGTGTGCTTCTGTCCATCAGCGACTACCGCCCTGCCAAGCAAGACATCGGTTTTGGCGAAGTCGATCTCATCCTGCGCCGTTCTTTCGACAATGGCCAGACTTGGGACGAACCGAAGTGCATTGCCGATGGTGTGCCTGCCAATGCCCTCGACTATCCGCACTTTGGCTATGGTTTTGGCGATGCTGCAGTAGTGGCTGACCGCGAGAGCGACGAGGTACTCATCATCTGCGTCAGTGGAAAGGTTCCCTATCCTCAAGCCACCGCTTCCTGGCGTCCTTGCATTGCTCGCCTCCGCAGTCATGATGGTGGTGAGACATGGACCAGTCCGGAGAACATCACCGACCAGTTCTGGGGTTCAGATGGTTCTTTGCTTACCGACAGCAAGAACAATGTCGATTGCTACAGCGGTTTCTTCGGAAGCGGAAAGATATTGCAAAGCCGCATTATCAAGAAGGGTGATTATTATCGTTTGTATGCAGCCCTGCTGTGTCGTGGCAACAACATTGCTGGTGCCTATGTCGTTTATTCCGACGACTTTGGCCAGACGTGGAATCTCCTGTCGCCCAATACGATTAAGGCTTGCAGTGGGAGCAACGAGCCTAAGGTCGAGGAACTTCCCAACGGCAATATCGTTCTCAGTGGACGTAAGTCGTATGGTCGTTACTTCAATGTCTTTAAGTTCGACGATGACACTTATACCACTGGTTCTTGGGGCAATCCACTCGAGAGCAACAAGCAAGAAAATGGTATTACGTTTGGTCAGAACTCGTGCAACGGTGAAATTCTTCTCGTTTACGGCAAGCGCACCGATGGCAAATATGACCATGTCTATCCCATCCTCCTGCAAAGCATTCCGCAAGGCGACAGCCGCACCAATGTAGGCATTTGGTGGAAACAGATTAGCTACAACACCACCTATAATTATACCTCTGAGACCATCTCCAAAAATTGGAATCAAGGCATACAGGTGAGCAAGATCTCTTCGGCTTACAGCACCATGTGCATGCAGTCCGACAATCGCGTTGCCTTCTTCTTCGAGGAAGGTCCCAATGAGTATTGCATGGTCTATGTTCCACTCACGCTCGAAGAAATCACTGGTGGCAACTATCGCATGTACGATCCCCTGGTCGATGGCATAGAAGACATTGAGATAATGAGAAATGGAGAAAATGAGAATGGTCAATGGTCAATGGTCAATGATCAAGTGTTTGATATAAGTGGTCGTCCCGTCACCAATCCCACTCGAGGACTATACATCAGAAACGGAAAGAAGGTTCAAGTCAAATAACGCCTATGTTCGATAACAATAAGGCCTATGTCTTCATCGCATAAGACATAGGCCTTTTTTTCGGTTAGAGGTACACTTTACACTTTTTCAAACGACTTTGCAACATTTTCTTCCTATATTTACGAAAAAGCCCTCATTGAGCATCAACAGTTTCTCGGCGAAATAAGTTAATGGTTTACAGGCTAAGGGCAAACTGCGAGCTTTGCTCTTGGCAAAAGGCTAAAGGAGGGAGGTTCTTGCTCCGACAAGCTCAAGAAGAACAAAGAGAGAAGAAGTTTTCAAGGTTTTTCTTTGGAGAAGCAGGTAGCATGAAATGCGAGGGATGAGGCCAGGAGTGTCATGAAAGCATGCTTGCAAGGACACATTACTTTGAGATAGATTACAGATTATAGATTAGAATTAATAGTTTTTATGGTTTTTCTTTGGTGAGGACGAGCCACATAGTGGCGTATTTGATGACGTGAGCGCCATGGAAGTTTGCTTATAATGGCAGACACAATAAATAGATTAAGGGTTAAGAGTTAAGAGTTAAGGGTTAAAGGTGAGTTTTTTAGGTTTTTCTTTGGGGAGGACGAGCCACGTAGTGGCGTAATTGATGACGTGAGTGCCATGGAAGTTTACTTATAATGGCAGACACGACAGCAAATACGAGGCGACAACTGTCGCATTGTCCTCACCAAAGTGTTTTTCTTGTTTTTTTTAGATATAGCAATAAGCATAAGAGTGGTTTTCGTCACAACTTCGGTATCATTTTGCCCCTTTTGAGAAGTTTTTTTAATATTCATTGCTCATTATTCAATTTTTATTTGTATTTTCGTCGCCGATTGTGTGCGCATACGCATATATGCGCATATTATAACATGTGAAAACAAGAAACTAATAATTTATTAACCAATTAACAAAAACAAATGAAAAGAAGATTACTTTTCGCGATGCTATGCATCGTAAGTGCACTCGGAATGAGGGCACAGACGTGGACGGCCTCCAACCTGGCCGCCGGAAAGTACGTGTTCCAGAACGTGGGTTCTGGCCGTTATCTCGGTCCCAGCAACTCATGGGGTACACAGGCCTCTCTACTTCAGTTTAGTCATTACAACACGCTAGCTAAGATTTCTGATGGTGTCTATACCATCGAATCTCAGGTTAGCAATGGTGGAACAAACCATTACTTTACTGGCAGCTTCATGGATGGTGCAGCTGTCAACGTCACGATTCAGGACAATGGCGATGGCATTTATACCATGTCCAATGGCACAACGTACTACGGTTATGATGGTTCCTCAACCGTACTTGCAAGTAACCTCACTGACCCCACCATTGCCAACGCACAGTGGAAGATTATCCCCTTCGACTATGACTATGCAGATGCTACAGAAGAGAATCCTGCTGACCTCACTTATCGCATTCTCGACTCAAACTTCGACCGTAACAACCGTAATGGCGGTGGCGATAACAATGACCTGGGCAATAAATGGACCATGGTTGCCAGCAACCAGAATCTCTGTGGCGGCACGAATGAAAACAAGTGTGCCGAATCTTGGCGTGCAGCCTTCACGCTGAGCCAGACCATCACCGTTCCTAATGGTTACTACAAATTGCAGGCACAGGCTGCCCTGACGGAGTACACCGTTACGGGGACCGACTTCCCCGTGGTATATGCCACCAGTGGTGCCAACACCGTTAGCGTTCCCTTCAAGACCATGCAGAATGGAGAAGCCTCAATGGATGCGATGTCTACCCAGTTCACCAATGGCAACTACTTCACCGGTTACACCGATGTTATCACTGTCACCAACGGTAGTCTGACCGTAGGTGTGAAGGGTACCCGCACCGACACTTGGTGTATCTGGGACAACTTCAACTTGGTCTACATGGGCCCCATCGACCTCACTGCATACGCTACCGAGTTGGCCAATGCCGTAACCGCCGCTCAGGCTTACCAAAGTCAGTTACCTGCTGCCGTATATGCCAGCATTGAGGCTGTAGTAACAGAGAACAATAAGACCTACACCACCGAAGCTGAATACACAGCTGCCATCACGGCCATCAACAATGCCGTCAGCACATACGCTACTGCTGCCATCATAGCTGATTACAGCCGCTACAAGAATGTAAAGGCTGCAGCTCTCGCAGTTGCTCTGGAAACTGACACAGAAGAAGCTGACACTCAGGTTGAAGCCGCTACTACTACGGCTGCTATCGATGCTGCTATTGCTACCCTGCGCGCAGCATTCCTCGCTGAACTGTCCAACGTTACCATTCCTGCAGATCCCGGCTACATCGACGTTACCGCCGTTATGGTTGATAATGCCAGCGTTCGCCAGAACACAGACTATTGGACGAAAGAAGGTACACAACACGGAAATGATAGTTTTGGCAAGTGTGCATATAATGAGTGTGAGTTCTATGCTGCAAACTTCAAGTTCTATCAGACGCTTTCCCTGACACCTGGCACATGGGAATTTGGCGTAACTGGTTTCCACCGCGCAGGTAACCACAATACCAACTTCTATGCCGGTGATGACAAAATTCTCATCCCCGGCGTGGAAAGTTCTGTTGTTAACACTATGGCTGCTGCTGAGACATATTTCAATAACGGTAATGGTAAAGTTGCCCTGCAGTTCCTCATCGAGACTGCTGGCGATGTTGAGATTGGTATTGACAACCAAGACACCCAGACCGACAAGTGGACCATCTTCCGTGACTTCACACTGAAGTATTATGGTGCTCCCGACTATACTGTTTACGAGAACCAGTGGACAGCTCTTGTCACTGAGGCAAACACGGCAAAGACTACTAATGCCAATGTGACTGGAACTGAGCTCACAGCGCTTAATGCCGCTATTGCAGATTCACCCGCAGGCAGTAACCTCAAGGCTACCTATAATGAAAAGATTAGTGCTTTGCAAGCCGCTCTTCAGACATTCAATGCTGCAGCTCCTTCCTATAATGCTTACGCAGCATACAAGGCAGAAACCGAGAATCTATGGGGAACAAACTTTAATGTTGCCGTTCCTACCACTGCTGCCGAGGCTACTGCTGCTGTTCAAGCTCTGAACGTGGCTCAGTACAACAAGGTTGCTACAGATTATACTTTCTCTGCTACCGGATTGATTGGAGACTTTGGTTCTTGGACAGGTACGGCAACCGTAGCCGGTGAGCCCGCTGAACCCAATTACTTAAGCAACGAGCACTGGAGTGGCCAGACTCATGCTTATTACGAGCAAGCAGCTTCGGGTTGGGGCAATGCTGGTGGTTGGACTATCAAGTATGAAAAGACATGCATTCTGCCTGCTGGCGACTATGTTATCAAGGTTGCTGCGCGCTCTTCTGTTGATGTGACAAGCAACGTTTCTTGTACTGCTACGGAAAATAAAATATCCTTACCTAACGTAGGCAATAGTGGTCGCGGTATCACTAAATCAGGCGTAGCTAGCTGGGCTGATAGCGATGAGTTCATCGCAAGCACTGCTGGCGTAGAGAATGCCGGTGCAGGATGGCAATGGCGCTTCCTCCCCTTCACACTTGATGAAGAGACAGAAGTAACTATGACATTCTATGCTGAAACTAACAAGCAATATAACTGGATGTCAATTTCCGACGGCGAACTGCTCTCGACAACCAAACTTGCAGAGGATGTAGCCTACAACGAAACTGCTGAGAACGAAATCACCAACACCATCATTGCCGATGTCACCATCACACGCAATGTAAAGGAAGGTTTGAACACTGTTGTTCTGCCTTTCGCTTTGACAGCCAACCAAGTAACAGCAGCCTTTGGCTCTGGAGCTGAGGTTTACAACTTCAGTGAAGATAGCGAGGATGCTATGAATGCTACAGTTAACTTCACCAAGGGCGATGGCTCTATTGCAGCTAATGTCCCCGTTCTCGTGAAGGCTACCACAGCTAGCACCTCTCAAACCTTCCAAGGTGTGCAGATTGTAGCTGCTACTGAAGCCAAAGTTGAGGGCACTAACTTCGACTTCGTAGGTGTTTATGCTCCCACAACTGTTGAGGAGGGTGACTACTTCGTAAACGGTGGCAAACTCTACAAGAGTGTTGGATCGACCAACCTGAAGGCATTCCGTGCTTACATTGACAATAAGTCTAATGGTGAGGGCGAAGTTAAGCTGTACATCGACGGCGTTGCTACCGCTATTAGCGAAATCAATGCTGACGTTCAGGAAAGCGGTGTCATCTACAACCTGGCTGGCCAGCGCGTAAGCAAGGCCACTCGCGGCATCTACGTTAAGAACGGCAAAAAAGTGGTTGTAAAGTAAAGCCCCTCTCCCCCGTCCCCTCCCCTAAATGGGAGGGGCGAAGGGGATGGAATACATTAATAATACATAATTGATATTAGCTATGAAAAAGTCATATTTGCAACCCGAGACTGAAGTTCTGAACGTGAACGTAGTAGAGATGTTGGCTGGTAGCATAACCAATGTTGAAGGCCCCATCGATTTGGCTGACCCCACTGATCCCATCCCAGAGGACGCTGACGTAAAGTCCAGCATCTTCGAAGAAGATTTTTGGCAGTAAGGCCCCACGCAGCCCCTACCCTACCTCCCCCTCAAGGGGAGGAGAAGAGGCCCCTCTCTAACTCCCCCCGTGGGGAGGAGAAATAAAAATCCTCCGTGAGCAATTGTGCTCACGGAGGATTTATTTTATGTAACTTTATAAATGGTTAAGGAGGGGAGCAGAATGGGGGAGACTTATGATAAAACTCCTTTTCGACCAAATGGTTGGGAGGGAGTTTTTCATTATTAACCATTCTTTTGGCAAAAGGGAACTAATGTGTCATTTTTTTTAATTTTGGTGCATTTTTTCCAATTATTATCCGTACCTTTGTGGCGTTTTTGTGCGCACATGTGTACGCACACACATATAAATTAAGTATAAAGAGAAAAGACATTATTACAATTAACTAACCAATTTACAAACAAAATGAAAAAACTTTTACTTATGCTCTTTGCCCTGATCACTACTGGGGCGTGGGCCCAGACAGATGTAACGGCAACGTACATCACGAATGCGGACTTTTCATCCACTGATGGATGGACAGCGTATGTCTCTGGCAGTTTCAAGGACTATGGTAATGGTCTTATTGGAACCTATGGTGTTCGTACAGCTGAGGGTCAAGCCGTTTCAACTATAGACGAAACTCATTTAGCAACAGAGTACTGTTTTGGTTTCGAATGTCGTTGGTCTTCCAGCTATGCATCATTCAACCAAACAACATCTGAACTTCCTATGGGTGTGTATACGCTGACATTCGATGTTGAAGACACCAATCCCAACACAAGCAAGCTCAGTTATGATAATCTTTTTTATGTGCAGGTTGGAACCACCAAACATGAGGACACTGCCACTGAATGGATGAATGCTGGCAAGAGCAGTTGGACAACTCATACTATCTCCTTCACCTTAGAAGAGGCATCCACTGCAACTATTAGTTTTGGATATGGAACTGGAAGTAATAACACTCCCTCCAAGAATACACCAACCATCCACGTTAGTCACCTGAAACTGACCTATCAGTCTCTACTCGATGGTGTTAAGGCTTTATGGGAAGAGGCTAAAGAGGCTGCCGAGGCTGCTGTTGAAAATGCAGACTATGAAGTTGTTACAGGAGAAGAGCGTGAAACTTTGAATGATGAGATTGCAAAAGATGAACCTACAACAAAGGAAGGTTATGAGGAGGCTACTGCAGCATTGATAGCAGCGACCAACGCCTTCACCGCAGCCAAGGCTGCTTATGACGCATTCTATGCAATCGCTAATTCCGACTATGTTACTACTCTGGATTATGGTACAGAAACTAAGAGACAGCAACTTGACGAAGCTGCCTCTGCTGAACCTACATCTGCCGCTGATGCTGTTGAAAAGACAAATGCCGTTTACACTGCACTTCGTACTTATTACGAGAGTCATGCTATGGCTGAAAATGTTGAGGGCGCTGTGGATATGACAGATCATATCGCCAATGCTACCAACCCAACGAACAACGATGGATGGACATGGACTGGTAATAAGAATAATCCCGCCAGCAACGAGCCTTGGACTGATGCTGACGGAACAAATGAGCATAGTTACTTCGACGGTGGTAACTGGGGGGCAAACTCTTGGACTACTACCATGGAGCAGACAATCAATATCCCCTCTGGTAGGTATCTTCTTACCGCCAAGGGTCGTGCTGCAGTTAATACTACATTGACCATGGCTGTTGGTGAAGAAAGTGTAGAACTCCCTCACGTTGGTTCAACAGGCAATGTATTTGACCGTGGTTGGGGTGATGCCTCATTAGAATTTGAGACAACAGATGGTAGCGCCACTATTAAAGTTACTGCAACTAGTTCAACACTTCACGAGTGGTTCTCCATCTCTAACTTCCGTCTTGTCCAGCTTGAAGAGATCGCAGTTCCCATGGCTGACGCAGGCGACTACACTGCTTTGGCTACCGCCATTGCTGATGCTGAAGCTAATACTCTTGGCTTCGACGCTGGCGAATATGCTCCTTACAATAACGTAGAAGCTTTGCAGGCTCTTGCTGCAGCCAAGGCCATTGATCCTGAAGCTACTGACGGCAACACGAAGGAGGTTGTAAACAATGCCACATCTGCCCTGACCAATGCCACTTGGACTGCTAATACAGAAGAGGTTAATGCCATTTTCGATGGTGGATTTGAAACTGACTACAGTGCACAGAGTGGAAATGTTCAGCCAATTGGATGGTATCGTATTAAGGACACAGATGGTGATGGTTACAATGTACGTTACATGGGTGGAACTAATGAGGGTCTGGCTGCAACAAGCACCGGAAAGGCTTTGTTTACCAAGTTTGCTGCCTATTATGGCTGGGCTGATGGTTATACTATGCCTCTGAATGCCAACACAGTATATGAAATTTCATTCATATATGGCGGTTGGGGCGATTGCAAGAAGGATGGCTATGTTACCGTAAAAGACAAAGATGGCAATGACATAGAACTCACTGTTAGTCGTCTTCCTCTTGATAAGGTGGATGCTGATTCAAATAAGGATTCATGGAAAAAATATAAAGCCTACTTCACCACAGGTGAGGCTGGTAACTATGTTCTGGGTTTACGTAAAGACAATGAGAATGTACAAAGCCAGTATGTTTATGGTGATATTAAACTCATGACTTCAGATGTGACGTATGCTATCCTCAAAGACACCGAGGCATTTGAGCAAAATGAAAATAAAGAATGTGATTATGTTTACATCACCCGCAGCATTAAGGAAGGTCTGAACACCGTTGTTCTGCCCTTCGCACTCGATGCTACTCAGGTAGTTACTATGTTCGGTGAAGGTGCTGAGGTATATGCTTACAGCGAGAACAGTGAAGATGCCAACAACGCCACCGTCAACTTCAACAAGAAGGAAGAGGCTACCATCGAGGCTAACGTGCCCGTACTGGTGAAGGCGACTGCTGCTTCCACTTCGCAGACTGTTGAGGGAGTAATCGTTAAGACCGCCGAGGCTAAGGTCACTGGCACTAACTTCGACTTCGTAGGCGTATATGCTCCCATGACTGTTGTCGAGGGCGACTACTTCGTTAGCGGTGGCAAACTCTACAAGAGCACAGGCGCAACCAACCTGAAGGGCTTCCGTGCATACATCAAGAACAAGGTCGGTGGCGAAGTTAAGCTTTGCATTGATGGCGTTGCTACCTCTATCGACGAAATTGTCAATGCTCAATCTTCAATGGTTAATGGCAATATCTACAACCTGGCTGGCCAGCGCGTAAGCAAGGCCACGAAGGGTATCTTCATTAAGAACGGAAGAAAGGTGGTTGTTAAATAATTCATAATTCGTAATTCATAATTCATAATTGATATTAGCTATGAAAAAGTCATATTTGCAACCCGAAGTAGAAGTTCTGAACGTGAACGTAGTAGAGATGTTGGCTGGCAGCATTACCAAAGTTGAAGGCCCTATCGAATTGGCTGATCCCACTGAAACCATCCCAGAGGACGCCGACGTAAAAGGCAGTGTCTTCGAAGAAGAATTTTGGCAGTAAGGCCCCTCTCTAACTCCCCCCGTGGGGAGGAGAATGCCTAAATAATAATCCTCCGTGAGCAATTGCTCTCACGGAGGATTTTGTTGTTCCATCCTTGATTTGGGTGCAATGGGTGCAATGGGTGCAATAGAATAATATACATTTTTATTTTTTATATAAAAAAGCTGTACTATAATGGTACAGCTTTTTACATCATTTTATATAAATGTTATATAGGGTGATATCACCCATTGCACCCAAACGGAGAAGAATGACAACAGTGACATCAGTGACGTCACTGTTATATAGATTATATAAAAATAATTATAAAACTCTGTACCATTATAGTACAGGTTTATTTATTAAAAAATAATAAAATGTTATAGAACCAATGTCACTGATGTCACTGATGGCACTTTAAGCCATAGTGTGATAAATTCACTGTGCAATCCCTATGAGGAGAGAGAAGCCTTACATCCAAGGACTTACGATTGCTTAACAGAGGGGTTATTAATCACGAGAATTTTACTTGACAATCAAAGGGCGATGATTGGTAAGTAAAAAGTTGGAGATTGTCAAGTAAAATTTCGATGATTGATACTATCATGTGACGATGATATATACAATCGTTACCGAAGACATATACAAGCATGAGGCAACGACATATACAAGTATGGAGCGAGGGTATATAATATCACCGAAGAAGCCTTAGGGCTTCGACAATAACCCCTAGGGCTTCGGGCGGAAGGCCTAGGGGTTATAGCAATAAGGCTTAGGGGTTATAGCAATAAGGCTTAATAGCCCCTACCCAACCTCCCCCTCAAGGGGAGACAGCAGCCCCTACCCAGCCTCCCCCTCAAGGGGAGGAGATCTAGCGCTTACAAAACCGTTAGGGTAAGGGTGGCAGGTTTCAAACCCTTGGCTTTGGCAGTAAGGGTAACAGTTCCTGCCGACTTGCCGCTCTCGACGATGGCAGTGAGTTGACCTGCAAAGGCATGATGACGAGGCAGATGGAAGAGGTCGAGACAAGTGGCATCACCATTGCCTGCAGCACGGAATCGACCTGCGCCCTTCGTCGCAAACTCTACCACAGGAGTAGCATCGGGACAGAGGTTTCCGTCCTTATCCACTACGCTAACGGTGACATACGCCAAGTCTTCGCCATTGGCCTGAAGCCCCTTACAGTCTGTGGTAAGCTGTAAATGATGTGGTTTTCCTGCCGTACGTACGGTCTGCTCTCCCATCTTACTGCCATCGGCATTATAAGCCACGACACGCAGTTCGCCCGGTTCATAGACAACCTTATCCCAAATGAGGCGATAGCGACGCTGTAACCACAAAGGATCAGTTCCCTTAAGGGCTTCGGCCTCAGTACGTGACAACTTACGCTGAACACCCTGACTCTTTCCATTGACAAAGAGTTCGGCCGACGGGGCATTGGTATAAACAAAGACGGGAGTCAGTTCACCTTCACGTCCGGGCCAAGTCCAGTGGGGAACGATGTGCAGAGTCTTCTCTTCAGGTGCCCACACACTGCGATAGAGCCAATAGCGGTCCTTGGGCAGAGAAGCGAGGTCGACAATACCAAACAGACTGCTATGACTGGGCCAAGCATTCGTGTCGTAAGGTGTGGGTTCGCCCAGATAGTCGAAACCCGTCCACACAAACTGACCGATGGTCCAAGGATAGTCATCTGCCAAAGCAAAATCCTCCTCAGGCAGGTTGCTCCACCAACAGGCTTCGACATCATAGCCATTGCTCTGATGATTGTCGTACTTGACACCACTCTTCACCTGAACAGGGAACATATACGTGCCACGACTGCTGACAGTGCTAGCCGTCTCACTTCCCAAGACGAGATTCTGGGGCAACTGAGCATAGGCAGGGATATACTTTTGAGTACGATAGTTGAAGCCCGGAACATCGAGCAAAGATGCAAAGCCATTTGCCAAGACGGCATCCACCTGATCCATGCCACAGGTGACAGGGCGGGTGGGATCTTCACGATGACAGATATCCTGCAGGAACTTCGCCACGCGATAACCTTCACGACGGCCTTGGGTAGGCACTTCGTTACCTATCGACCACATGACCACAGAGGGGTGGTTGCGATACTGCTGAACCATGTTCACCATATCGCGCTCAGCCCATTCCTGGAAGTAACGATGATAACCATTCTTACACTTGGCCACATCCCATTCGTCGAAGGGTTCCACCATCATCATAAAGCCCATCTCATCACAGAGTTCCACGAGTTCGGGTGTGGGCATGTTGTGACTGGTGCGAATGGCATCGCAACCCATCTGTTTCAGGATTGTCAACTGATGACGAATGGCTGAACGATTGACGGCAGCACCAAGGGGACCTAAATCGTGGTGAAGGCAAACGCCTTGGAACTTACGATGCTGTCCGTTGAGGAAGAAACCGCGATCGGGAACTAACTCGATGCTGCGAATGCCAAAACGAGTGGTGTAAGTGTCGACGGTCTCGCCATCTATGAGAATCTTTGAAACAGCTTCATACAAGGTGGGAGACTCAGGTGACCAAAGATGGGGATTGTCGATGATGAAATGCTGTTGGAAAGGTTGACCATGGAAAAGGCGTTGTGTGTTGTCTTTCTGTGCCACAACCTTTCCGGAAGCATCCTTTATATCCGTGATAATGCGTACGGGCTTGTCACCAGCCTTCTCTACCGTAGTATTCAAGGTAACGGAAGCATAACCAACCTCCACATGCGGCGTTGTCACCTGTGTTCCCCATACCGGAACATGAACTTCGCCCGTGGTGACCAATCGGACATTGCGATAAAGGCCAGCTCCCGGATACCATCGACTGCTCTCGTCACGATTCTCGAGACGAACAGCAAGGACATTAGGAGTGCTATCCTTATGCACCTGATCGGTTACATCTACATAAAAAGAATTATAGCCATAGGGCCAGAAGATGACCTCCGCACCGTTGACATAGACATGTGCCTCGCTCATGGCTCCGTCGAACACCAAGGTCGTACGACCTGAACGAGGAGCAACGAAACGGGTACGGTACCATCCTACACCGGCATAAGGCAAACCGCCCGTGCGACCCGTCTTCAAACTGGCCTCCGTCTCACCATTCTGCGTGACAGCAACATTCTGTAAATCGAACGAACTGCCAAAAGGACCATACACAGCCCAATCGTGCGGAACAGTTACTGACTGCCAGTTTTTCTCGATGAAATCGGCATTTTTAGCTTCTGGCAGATCACCACGATGGAAGAGCCAGCCTTCGTGCAACAACGTTTCAGAACGCTGGGCGTATAGGACAGAAGCAAGCAAAGCAAAGCATACAATGAGCGATAGTTTTTTCATAAAAATCAAAGGTGTTAATGAAAAATATGCGAATTTATAGGACAAAGATAACGATAAATTCACAATTCATAATTCACAATTAAAAAATATTTTATAACTTCGCATTATAAATAATTAAACTTAAACAAAATATCATGAACATTGGTTTTCAAATAAAGTATCGTACCGTGTGGGGCGAAAACGTCCGCGTGGCCCTGACATGGATGACAAAAACTGGAAAAGAAACCTGCATCGACGTGGCACTTGCCACCATCGACGGAGAGACATGGCGAGGAGAGACAGTTCTGCCTGCCAGTGCCGCAAAGGTCCGTTACCAATACCTTATTATTAAAGATGGTCAAGTGGCCAGAAGCGAATGGAACGTGTTGCCTCGCGAGTTGGAACTGCCAAAAGGAAAGAATCGCGTGCAGACCATAGACCACTGGCGCGACTGCCCTGAAGACAGCTATCGCTATACCAGTGCATATACCGAAGCCTTCGTTCGCCACGAGCATCAAGCATGGCCCGAAAGTAACGACGAGAAGACAGTGATCCTGCGCGTCTTTGCTCCCGAAGTTCCTGCCGAACAGACTTTGGCCCTATTGGGAAGTGCCCCTATACTGGGCAACTGGCAAACGGGCAAGGAGGTAAGGATGACCTCCGTCGCTCCCAACGAATGGGCGGTGTCGTTAGACCTGGCCGAACTGCAAGGACCTGTAGAATATAAGTTCCTGACGCTGAACACCAGCACGGGAGAGCAAGGCATGTGGGAAATGCACGACAACCGCAGCCTGCAATGCCCCAATGCAGAACGAAAGATGGCCGTGGTGGTAGAGGACGAAACCGTGAAACTGCCATTAGCGCCATGGCGCGGTGCGGGCTGTGTAATCCCAGTCTTCAGCCTGAGAAGCGAACATAGCTTTGGCGTCGGTGACTTCGGCGACCTGCGTCGCATGGTGGACTGGGTGGCCATGACAGGTATGCACGTCCTGCAAATACTGCCCATCAATGACACTACACAGACGGGCAAGTGGACCGATTCGTACCCGTATAACAGCATCAGCATCTACGCCCTACATCCCATCTATGCCGACCTCGCGGCTCTGCCTCAACTGAAAGATGCCGCTATGCGTACTTGCTACAGTTCAGCACAGCAAAAACTGAATGCCCTGGCTGCCATGGACTACGAGAAAGCATTCGACACGAAACGTAACTACCTGCGCAGACTTTTCCGTCAGGAATGGAGCACCGTGAAAGCCAGCAAAGCCTATAAGGCATTCTATGCCGATAACGAGGAGTGGCTGTTGCCCTATGCTGCATTCTGTTACCTGCGCGATTTGTATGGAACGCCCGACTTCCACCATTGGAAGACACTGAGCAAATACGATGCAAAGAAGGTGAAAGCGCTGACCAAGAAAGGAACAGAAAGTGCCGATTCCATCGAAGAAAATTGCTATATTCAGTTCATTCTGCACGAACAGTTAAGTCAAGTGCGCGAGCATGCAAGAGAGAAGGGTATCGTATTGAAAGGCGATATCCCCATCGGCATCAGTCCCACCAGCGTAGAGGCTTGGAAAGAACCTCACTACTTCAACCTGAACGGACAAGCCGGTGCCCCACCCGACTATTTCAGCACCAATGGACAGAACTGGGGTTTCCCAACCTATAACTGGGATACCATGTTGGCTGACGGATGCAAGTGGTGGCGCAGACGCTTCGAAAAGATGGCAGAATACTACGACGCCTATCGCATCGACCACGTGCTGGGATTCTTCCGCATTTGGGAGATACCTCAGCATAGCGTACACGGACTGTTAGGCCAGTTCTCACCTGCACTGCCCATGTCCGTTGAAGAAATCGAGAGTTACGGACTTCCTTGGCGCGAAGACACTTATATCAAGCCTTACATTACCGACCGCATCATTCATCGCGTTTTTGGTGATGACACAGCAGAAGTGCGCCGGCTCTACCTGGATTCGATGCAGAACGGGCGCTATGCCATGAAGCCGGAATACGAGACACAACGCAAGGTGCAGGCCGCCTTTGCCGATAAGAACGATGAGCACTCGACTAAGATCCGTGATGGTCTGTACACGCTCATCAGCAATGTGCTGTTTGTTCCCGACCGCCGTGACCCGCACATGTTCCATCCCCGTATCGGTGCCCATCAGGACTACCTGTTCGAGGACTTGGGCGACTGGGAAAAGGACGCCTTCAAACGTATTCACGAACATTACTTCTACCATCGCCACAACCAGTTCTGGTATGAGGAATCAATGAAGAAACTGCCCACATTGGTAGGTGCCACACGCATGTTGGTATGTGCCGAAGATCTGGGTATGATACCCGAGTGCGTAAGTTGGGTCATGAAGAACCTGCAGATACTGACCTTGGAGATTCAGACCATGCCGAAAGCACCTTGGCTGAACTTTGCCAACCTGTGGGAGAATCCTTATGTAAGTGTTGCCACCATATCGACTCATGACATGCCCACAATGCGTGGCTGGTGGGACGAGCAACGCGAGACTGCACAGGAATACTATAACCAGATGCTGTATCACGAAGGACAAGCTCCCCACCCCATGACAGCCGAAGTGGCAGAGGAGATTGTGAATGGTCATCTGGAATGTCCTTCCATGCTGTGTCTGCTGAGTTTGCAGGATTGGTTAGCCATCGATGAAAAGTTGCGATTCCCCGATCCTAATGCAGAACGCATCAACGTACCAGCCAACCCACGCCACTACTGGCGCTATCGTATGCACATGACCATCGAGCAACTGATGCAAAGTACAGCCCTGAACGAAAGGATAAGGGGACTGGTGAAAAGGTATGGGAGATAGAACCTCACCCCAGCCCTCTCCAAAGGAGAGGGAGAAGGGGGACATTAAGAGTTAAGAGTTAAGAGCTAAGAGTTAAGAGCTAAGAGTTAAGAGTTAAGAATGAAAAGTTAAAAGCGAGAAGATAAACGCAAGAAAGGCAACCGATTGGTTGCCTTTCTTCGTAGCGGGAAAGGGACTTGAACCCTTGACCTTCGGATTATGAATCCGACGCTCTAACCAGCTGAGCTATCCCGCCATCATCATTTTTGCGACTGCAAAGGTAGGTCAAAAATCCGAATCTGCAAAGAAATTGTACGTTTTTTTTATTATTAACAGTTAATTGCATCGTCTATCCGCATTTTCTTTGTACCTTTACATCCGTTTTCGACACGTACGTACGCGCATGAGGGTAATCAAACGATTAGACATCTTTGTTACGAAGGCATTCCTGCAACTGCTTGCAGCAACCTTTTTCGTATGTCTGTTCGTGTTCATGATGCAATATACGTGGCGATACATTGACGAACTAATAGGTAAGGGACTTTCCGTAGATGTTCTGGCGAAGTTCTTCGGGTACATGGCCCTGACCTTCGTTCCCGCAGCCCTTCCCCCAGGCATCCTTTTAGCTTCGCTCATCACCTTTGGCAACATGGGTGAGAAACTGGAGCTGCTGGCCATGAAGGCAGCAGGCATACCCTTGCTGCGCATTATACGTCCACTCCTTTTCGTAGTGCTATTGTTGTGTGCGGGCAGTTTCTATTTCCAGAACAACGTTGGTCCTGAAGCCGCCAAAAAACTGGCAGCCTTGGTTTGGTCCATGAAACAGAAATCGCCTGAACTGGACATTCCTGAAGGCGTTTTCTATGGTGAGATTCCTGGCTACAATATCTTTGTTGAACATAAAGACACGAAGACGGGCATGCTCTATGGCGTGATGATCTACAGTAACGTCAACACGCAAAACGATACGCAAATTGTACTAGCTGACTCGGCACGACTGCAGAGTACTGCCGATAAGATGCACTTGATGCTGACCCTCTACAGTGGCGAACGTTTCCGTAACATGGATGCACATAGTGCCAACATGATGAGGGCTGCCGTGCCTTACATGCGCGAAACCTTTACCCATGAAGTTGACTTGATAGAATTCGACGGGAACTTCAATGTAATGGATGCCTCGCTTTTTGCAGGAAACGCACAGACAAAAGGACTAAAGAGCATTCGAGAAGGCATCGATTCCCTCGTCAACCGCATTGACAGTACGGGTAGAGAACTCTACGATATGGAACAGAGAACCGTGATGGTGCGTAGCCTGACCGACAAAACAGCTAAGGATTCTGCGCGTATCATCGCACGAGTGCCAGAGACACAACCCTTCGACAGTCTCTTTTTGGCGCTGAACCATGAGGCTCTGCAAGGAACATTCCGAACTGCCACCACCAAGGTGCGACAACTGAAGGCAGAATATGACTTTCGCAAACTCATCTCGGACGAGGACAACCGCGTGCTGAGACTGCACTATGTGGAACAGCATCGCAAATTCACATATTCACTGGCTTGTCTCATATTCTTCTTCATCGGTGCTCCATTGGGAGCCATCATACGTAAGGGAGGACTGGGCATACCTGTCATCATCAGTGTGAGCATATTCATCTTCTACTACATCGTGAATGCCAGTGGCGAGAAACTGGCCAAGACAGGAGTGTGGTATATTCCTTTCGGCGTTTGGCTAAGCAGCATGGTGCTGGCTCCCATAGGTGCATTCCTCACCTATAAGTCGAACAAAGACTCGGCCGTCTTCAACATCGACGGCTATCGCATGTTCTTCATGCGTCTGTTCGGACTGCGCGAGTCGAGGAATATTGATCGCAAGGAGGTCATCATAAACGATCCCGACTATAGCACGCTACGGACCAAACTGACAGCATTGCAGGAAGATTGTGAGAGGTACGTAAACGAGCATCACCTCATAAGAATGCCCAATTACAAGAAGGCGTTCTTTGAATACGAAGAAGACACTAAGGTCATTGGCATCAACGAAAGGCTAGAAGCCATTGTCGATGAGTTGCACAACAGTCGGGACAACATCATACTGGGAACGCTGAACGAGCTTCCTGTGTTGGTTCCGGATGCGCACACACGTCCCTTCCACAACGCCCGAAAGAACATGATTGCGGGTATTGTGTTCCCCATAGGATTGTTTTTCTTCTTCCGCATTTGGCGTTATCGTCTGCGACTGCTTCGCGACATGACCGCCATCCGGCAGAAGTCACAAACCTTGATAGAAAGAATTGACAAAAAGTTTCTAAACGAGATATGAACGAGAATCTGAAAAACATTGAATTGGCCATAGAGGATTTCCGACAAGGCAAGTTTGTCATTGTTGTTGACGATGAAGACCGAGAGAACGAAGGCGACTTCATCACGGCGGCCGAAACCATTACACCCGAAAAGGTGAACTTCATGTTGCAGAACGGACGCGGAGTGCTTTGTGCTCCCATCACAATCAGTAGAGCCGAGGAACTGCAACTACCTCATCAAGTGGAAGAAAACACTTCGATGCTGGGGACACCTTTCACGGTAACAGTTGACCTATTGGAAGGATGTACCACAGGTGTGAGCGCCCACGACAGGGCTGCCACTATCCGTGCTTTGGCCGACCCCGACCGTAAGCCATCGGACTTTGGCCGTCCGGGGCATATCAATCCCTTGTACGCACAAGACAAAGGCGTGCTTAGGCGCGCAGGACATACCGAGGCCGCCATCGACCTGGCTCGACTGGCTGGATTGCAACCTGCATCGGCACTTATTGAAATCCTGAACGAAGACGGCACTATGGCCCGTATGCCTCAGTTGCAGGAAGTGGCCAAGCGATTCGGGCTTCGCATCATTACCATTAAAGATCTCATCAGTTACCGTTTGCAACGCGAATCGTTGGTGGAGAAAGGCGTGGAAGCCGACATGCCTACCGAGCACGGACACTTCCGCATCGTTCCTTTCCGTCAGAAGAGCAATGGTCTGGAACACGTTGCCTTGTTCAAAGGCGAATGGGAAAAGGACGAACCCATTCTGGTCAGGATGCATTCGAGTTGCATGACTGGCGACATCTTTGGCAGTAAGCGTTGTGATTGCGGCGAACAACTGCACAAGGCCATGGATCTCATCGAGAAAGAAGGCAAAGGCGTAATCGTGTACCTCAATCAGGAAGGACGAGGCATAGGTCTGATGAATAAGATTGCCGCCTACAAGCTGCAGGAACAAGGCGATGATACCGTAGATGCAAACATTCATCTGGGTTTCCGCCCCGATGAACGCGACTATGGTGTAGGCGCCCAGATTCTGCGCAGTCTGGGGGTAACGAAGATTCGTCTCATTACGAACAATCCTGTAAAACGTGTCGGACTGGAAGCCTACGGACTTGAGATTGTGGGCAATGTGCCCATCATCATCGAGCCCAACGAATACAACCGTCGCTATCTAGAAACCAAGAAAAATCGCATGGGACACAGGCTTTAAATTAAGAGTTAAGAGTTAAGAGTTAAGAGTTAAGAATTAAAAAAAATAAGTGAAATAATATGGCAACACAATTATCTGAGAGACTAAAGAGACTATCGCCCAGCGCCACGCTGGCCATGAGTCAACGCAGTGGAGAACTGAAAGCACAAGGCATTGACATCATTAACATGAGTGTGGGTGAACCCGACTTCAATACCCCTGACCACATCAAGCGAGCAGCCATACAAGCAGTTGAGGACAACTGGAGTCGCTACTCTCCCGTCCCAGGCTATCCCGGCCTGCGCCAAGCTATCGTGGACAAGTTGAAGCGTGAAAACGGCGTGGATTACACACCTGCCCAAATCCTTTGTTCCAATGGTGCCAAGCAAAGTGTCTGCAACACCATCATGGCCGTGGTGAACGAAGGTGACGAAGTCATCATTCCTGCACCTTATTGGGTAAGCTACCCACAGATGGTGCTGCTGGCCGATGGCACACCCGTCTATATCGAGGCTGGCATCGAGCAAGACTTTAAGATTACGCCCGAACAGTTGGAGGCTGCCATCACACCACGCACTCGTGCGCTCATCCTCTGTTCGCCAAGCAATCCCACAGGAGCCGTTTACAGCCGCGAGGAATTGGAAGGTCTGAAGAACGTGTTGCTTCGTCACGAGCAAGTTATTATCATTGCCGACGAGATTTACGAGCACATCAACTATGTGGGAGAACATGCTTCGATGGCTCAGTTCCCCGACATCAAGGACCGCGTGGTCATCATCAACGGTGTTTCAAAGGCATACGCCATGACGGGTTGGCGCATAGGTTTCATCGCTGCACCTGAATGGATTGTAAAGGGATGTAACAAGCTTCAGGGCCAGTACACCAGTGGGCCGTGCAGCGTGAGTCAGAAGGCTGCAGAGGTGGCTTTCTCTGGTCCGCAAGAGTGTGTGGAAGAGATGCGTCAGGCCTTCGAGCGTCGCAAGAACTTGATAGTTAAGTTAGCCCGCGAGATACCGGGTTTGGAAGTCAACGAACCCCAAGGTGCGTTCTACCTCTTCCCCAAGTGCAGCAGCTTCTTTGGCAAGCGCGATGGGGATCGCGTGATTAATACCAGCAGCGACCTTGCCATGTATCTGCTGGAGGTAGGACATGTGGCCACCGTGGGTGGTGATGCCTTTGGTTCGCCCGAGTGCTTCCGCATGAGCTATGCCACGAGTGACGAAAACATCATCGAGGCCATGCGTAGAATCAAGGAGACATTGGCTCGACTCGCATAAGATATAGGCCTTACGAAAATGAGCCTTAGGGCTTCCGTCCGAAGGCCTTAGGTCTTCCGCGCGAGAACCTTAGGTTCAAATGAAAAAGGCCTTAGGTTCGAAGTACATCGAACATAGGTTCAAATAGCATCGAACATAGGTTCAATTGGAAGAAGGATTAAGGATTAAAAGAATAAGGATTAGGAATTAGAAGATTGGAGATTAGGCGTTCGTGAACAAGACAAGAATCATACGCAAATTGTTTCTTCCTCGTCAGCATCAACTGGACCGTTATGCGACGGAAGGCGAACAATTGCAACGCAAGGTGCTTGACCATCTTCTTGCAAAGGGCAGAAAGACTTTGTGGGGATGGGAACATGGATTCGATGAAGTGGACTCATACGAGAAGTTTCGTCAGTCCTCAAATGTCAACACCTACGAAGAATTGAAGGAATACATTGAGCGCATGCGTCATGGTGAACGGAATGTGCTTTGGCCGGGTCAGATACGCTGGTATGCGAAGTCGAGCGGTACGACCAACGACAAGAGCAAATTCATTCCTGTGAGCAACGATGGTTTGCACGATACACATTATCGGGGCGGCACAGACGCTGTGGTATGGTATCTCAGGAATAACCGAGAAAGTCGCATCTTTGACGGAAACGCCCTCATCCTTGGCGGAAGCCATGCACCTAACTACAATCTGAAACACTCTCTCGTAGGTGACCTCAGTGCCATTCTCATCGAGAACATCAATCCGCTGGTCAATCTCATCCGCGTTCCCAAGAAAGAGACCGCCCTGCTCTGCGACTTCGAACAAAAGCGCGACCGCATTGCCCATGAGGCTCTCAACAAGAACGTTACGAACCTGAGTGGTGTGCCTTCTTGGATGCTCTCGGTTCTCGACCGCGTGATGGAGCTCTCTGGCAAGCAACACCTCGAAGAAGTGTGGCCGAACCTGGAAGTGTTCTTCCATGGGGGAGTAGCCTTCACACCTTATCGTGAGCAATATCATCGCCTGATCACTACGCCTAAGATGCATTACATGGAGACGTATAACGCGAGTGAAGGATTCTTCGGACTTCAAGACGACCCATCCGACCCCTCCATGAGCTTAATGCTGGACTATGGCGTGTTCTACGAATTCATCCCGATGAACGAGTTGTCAAACGACTCGCCAACGGTCGTACCCTTGTGGGAAGTGGAGAAAGATAAGAACTACGCGATGGTAATCACTACTTCGAGTGGACTTTGGCGATATCTGATTGGCGACACCGTGCGCTTTACCAGCCTCCAGCCCTATAAGTTCATCATCACCGGACGCACGAAGTCGTTCATCAACGCATTTGGCGAGGAACTTATCGTAGATAATGCCGAACGTGGCCTTGAGGTTGCTTGTAAATCAACCGACGCAGAGATTAGGGAATACACAGCAGCACCCGTCTTCATGGACGAACACGGGCAATGCCGCCATCAATGGCTCATCGAGTTCACCAAAGAGCCACAAGACATCGAAGCCTTTGCCCATCGACTGGATTTGGCTCTGCAGACGCTCAACTCCGACTATGAGGCCAAGCGATACAAGAACATAACTCTACAACGCCTCGAGGTTATTCCAGCTCGTCGTGGAGTCTTCGATGAATGGTTGCGAAGTCAAGGCAAATTAGGTGGACAACATAAGGTGCCCCGACTCTCAAACGATAGACGAATTATTGAACAGATATTGAAACTAAACGCCTCCTAGGAATTCTCCCCTGCCCCACCCAAGGGAGGGGGTAGCCAAGAACTAAACTCTTAAGCCAAACCTATGAGTATCATACAATGGATGCAATCATATTTACGTCCTTCCCTCGGGAAAGGACTGGGGGTGGGGTCGGCTATGCTGCTTGCAGCCTGCGCCAGCATTGGTTCACCTGATGGCGGGCCCTATGACGAGACACCCCCAAAGGTGGTGGAGTGCACACCTGCGAACAAGGCCGTTATGAACGATAAGCGAAAGGTGAGCATCCTATTCGATGAATACATCAAGATGGAGAATGCCAGCGAGAAGGTTGTTGTCTCCCCTCCTCAGATAGAGATGCCCAATATCCGAAGCGTAGGCAAACGGGTTAAGATAGACCTGTTCGACTCACTGCAAGCCAACACCACCTATACTATCGATTTTAGCGACGCCATCGTTGACAACAATGAAGGTAACCCCTTGGGCAAATACACATACTCTTTCAGTACAGGCGAAACCATCGACACGATGGAGGTTTCCGGCACGGTACTCGATGCCGAGAATCTGGAACCCATAAAGGGCATACTCGTCGGACTCTATGCTGCCGACTCTACCTTCCATGACTCCCTCTTCCGCAGTCAATCTCTCATCCGCGTAGCACGTACCAACGGAAGCGGACAATTCACCATCAAGGGCGTAAAGAACGGACACTACCGCACCTATGCCCTGAAGGATATGGATGGCAATTATTTCTTCAGCCAGAAGAGCGAAATGGTGGCCTTTGACACGACTACTATCAAAACGACAAACCGCCCTGACATACGTCCCGACACAGTATGGTACGACACCACCCAGATTGAGAAAATACGCATGGTGCCCTTCATTCACTACTACCCCGACAATATTGTCCTGCGTGCTTTCCTCGAAGGCGGACAAGAGAAGCATAAACTGAAGGAAGAACGCAAGACTCCCGAATCGTTCACCATATACTTTACCGCTCCGCAGGATACATTACCGCACATCGAGGGTTTAGGCTTTGATGCAAGCCGTGTTCTCCTTGCCGAGCCGTCAGCCAAGAACGATACCATCACCTACTGGATTACCGATACCCTCTACTCGTATCCAGACACACTCTCCATCGCCCTCACCTTCCCTGAAACCGACACATTGGGCATCGACCGTCCACACACCGACACCCTTAATCTGGTGCCAAAGCAGACGCATGCCAAACTCGAGAAGGAACGACTGAAGAACTGGGAGGATTGGCAAAAGCAACGGGAAAAGGAAATCAAGCGTGCCAAAGGAAATGTCAAGTACGAACGTAATCCCTATGAAGAGACGTTCGTCACCCAGCAGATACGTCCCTCCGGCACCATCGATCCCAACCAAAATCCCATCATCACTTTCAACGAACCCATCAGCGAGATAGACATGGACCGCGTGCACTTTGCCATCAAGGTAGATTCCGAATACGTGGAGGCGCCGTTCGTCTTCAAACCCGTCGAGGGACAGATACGCCAGTGGCAGCTCTTTGCCGAATGGGAACCCACGCAACGCTATCGGTTCGAGATCGACAGCATGGCCGTACATAGTGCGCTAGGGCACTTTAATGCTGGCATCAAGGCAGAGTTCCGTGTCCGTTCACTCGATGAATATGGCGCCATCTTTGTTCACCTCATAGGAGCAGAAATCAGCGATTCCATCGACTATTACGTGCAATTGCTCAACAAGAGTGACAAACCCGTGGCCGAGATAAAAGCCACTGATGGACGTGCCGACTTTTTCTACCTAAAGCCTGCCGATTATTATATGCGTATGTTCGTGGACCGCAACCGCAACGGCAAATGGGATACTGGCGAGTACAAAAGCCTTACTCCTCCCGAGGAGGTGTTCTATTTTCCTCGCCCCATCCCTCTTAAAGCCAAGTTTGAGATGGAACAGGACTGGAATTTCCGAAGCATCGACTTAGCCCAGCAAAAGCCTAAAGCCATCACCAAGCAGAAGGCCGACAAGGAGAAGACGGTAAAAGACAAGAACCGCCAGCGAGAGGAAGAAAAGCGGAGAGGGAAGTAGGTACTCGTCCTTCCTCGATGGGAAGGAGAGATAAATTAAAAGAGAAAAAATTAAAATGTGTAATTGACAAGGGAGAATTAAACATTTTGGAACTTAAGACATCATATTAGAAAACAAAAGCATACGACTATGAAAAAGAATATTCGCCTCATTCTGCTCTCTCATTTTCTCCTTTTCTCATTTTCCCAATTTCTCTCCGCCCAATGCCCTGTGCAGAACACTGCCTTTCAGGATGGGGAACGACTGGAATATAAACTCTTTTTCAACTGGAAGTTCATATGGAAGACCGCAGGTTCTGCCTCGATGACAACGAAGAAGACTACCTACCAAGGCAAGTCGGCTTTCCAGACCGACCTCATAACGCGTACCTCCGGCCGCATCGACAAATGGTTCTGTATGCGCGACACCTTGCGCTCCATCTTCACCCCTCAAGTCGTACCCCTCTTCTATCGTAAGGGAGCCAACGAGGGAGGTAAATATCGCGTCAACGAAATAACCTACAAATATTCTGGGGGACAAGCCCAACTCCACCAACGTTATCGTCATGGCGACGGACGCATCACCGAGGCTGACAACCGTTCGTCTGAATGTCCCTACGATATGGTTAGCATGGTCATGCGTTGCCGTAGTTACAAAGCCAGTGACTTCACCATCGGGCAACGTGTTCCTTTCCAATTTGCTGACGGCGACAGGATAAAGACCGAGACCCTCATCTATCGTGGTGTTAAGAACTTCACCACCGAAGGGGAGAACCCCGTCACTTATCGTTGCCTCGTCTTCTCTTACCTCGAGAAAAACAGCAAGGGTAAGGAAAAGGAAATCGTAACCTTTTACATCACTGACGACGATAACCATATCCCCGTCCGCCTCGACCTCAATCTCCGTTTTGGCACCGCCAAGGCATACCTCAAGTCCGCCACTGGCCTACGCAATCCCGAGACTAGCATCATAAAGAAGTGACATTTGCGCTTCGCTAATTAATAATTAATAATGAATAGAGAATAGAGAACCGAGAGCCCAATGGCCCTCGGTTCTCCGTGTTATCTATCTGCCCTACGTTCTCTGTTTGACTTTTGGGGGCGTTAGAGGAACTACTTCCTATTATTTATAAAAACCTTTCAAGCGCAATAAGGCCTCTATGTAATAATAGTCAGCATAAACGATGCTGGCATCAATCTCAGAACCTGCAGGATGGTTTCCTGTGGAGTGCATGAGGAACGATACGTTGCCGTCGCCACTCTGGTAACGTGGAGAACTCAAGTCCGTGAGCATATTGACGGCGGCATTGTTGTATTCGCGCGAACGACTGCGACTTGAATAGTTACTGAGTTCCAGCAGGGCAGACGCTACGACACAGGCAGCAGAAGCATCCTTCGGAGCACCTAGTCCGCGTGGGTCGTCCATATCCCACAAAGGCACCCAGTCATCACTGGTCTCACCAAGACGTTTCAGATATATGTCGGCAACCTTTTGGGCAAATTCCAGGAACTTGCGATCTTTCGTCCAACGGTACACCATCGTGTAGCCGTAGATAGCCCACGCCTGACCCCGACTCCACATTGAAGCGTCGCTGTAGCCCTGATGGGTTACGCCTTTAATGAACTTACCCGTCAGTGTGTCATAAACAGCCACGTGGTAGCAGGAACCATCGGGACGGAAGTGGTTCTTCATCGTAGTCTCGGCATGTGTGGTTGCTATCTTCTTGAGTGAAGAGTTGCCTCCGTTTGCGGCAGCCCAGAAGAGCAGGTCGAGGTTTATCATATTGTCCATAATGGTGTTGTGACCTCCGTAGTCCTTAACGTGGCGTGGCCAACTCAGGATGGTTCCAACCGTAGGATTGAACAGGGTAGCAAGTGTGTCGGCAGCAGATAGCATAACAGGTTGGTAGCGCTGAGCAACCGTGCGGTCGTGGGCAATACCCTTCCCGAACGATCCCAGCATGATAAAGCCCAAATCGTGGTCATAAGCGGGTTGTTGAGCCAATGGTTGCAACGGTTCTGTGAATCCTTCGGCAGCACGACGAACTTCCTCATCGCCTGAAGCAGCATAATCCATCCAAAGAATGCCAGGCCAGAAGCCTGAGCACCACTCCTCGGCAATAGCAGGACGACAGTTCCACACAGACTGTCCCAACAGGATGTTGCGCGGCTCCTGAGCAAAATTGTAAGGTTGCAAGGTCTCGAGTGCCCGTTTCACCTGACGATGGCAATAGGCCAACTGTTTATCAACATCAAACTTTTGTTGTGAACCAGGAAGTGCTGTGAAGCGTATCCAATCGACGTCCAGCCAACCACGATTGACATCGTCGCGCTCGCTTTCTGCCACGAAACCTATCTTGGCACCAATCCATTTACCTTCCTTCATCGTGAAGTTAACGCCTGCAGAAGTGAATTTCCGACCATCTTGACTATATGCAAATGTGCAAACTCCATCGTTGACAGTGGCTTGCAGGTAGAGGTCGAAGTAGATGGCTGGAGCATATCGTGTGGTATCTTTGGCAGTAGGTTGTAGACGCTCTACGACGGTGGACGTTTCGGTTTTTCCCTCATCGGCCCCCATACAAGTGCGGCGCTGTATAACGAAATGGTCGCCTTCGCGACGGATGACGAGTGCCGAATAGTCACGTCCCATCATGACCAAACCGCCCCACTGACCATCAGCCTTCGCAGCCATGCGGACGCGAGCCGTTGCTACGAAACGCGTAGCAGGCAATTTTTGCAACAGCAGATTGGGTGCCTGCCACAAGGAGCCTGTCAACTGACGTGTGTATAAGCGCATGTGCCCATCAGCAGTTGGCATTCCGTAGGTCTGGTCATAGTTGGCGTGCCACTGCCATTGCAGTCCCAAGCCATTGGTAAAGTCATCGCTTTCCTGTGGGTTATATCGTATATTCGAAACCGTTCGAGGTTTGCGACCACCGGTCATAGGCACTCCCTTGTCACCCATAATAGGCCAACCCGATGACCAGTCGACGGGTTGCAGCATAACGACACGCCCCAAGGCACCTTTATCGTTGAAGTGGAGGAACCAGTCCTCACCTTGTGATGTATGTACCCAACCTCCCTGATGAGGGCCGTTAATGGTGGTTTTTCCCTTTTCCAAAACTTTCTTCCACTCATAGGGACCATATGGCGAACGCGAACGCATAGCTAGTTGCCAACCTTGTTCGACACCGCCGGCAGGGCACATAATCCAGTACCATCCGTCACGTTTGTACATCTTCGGACCTTCGGCTGTGTGATTGACTTGTCCTCCATCGAAGACGATGCGTGGCAGACCAATGGCATGTGTCCCATCGGCCGACATCTCGCGCACGGTAAGAACGGAGTTAAATCCAGCCCGCGAATTGGCCCAAGCATTTACCAAATAACACCGACCGTCGTCATCCCATAAGGGACAAGGATCTATGAGTCCCCGTCCAGGCACAACGCAGACAGGCTTTGTAAACCGAGGAACAAACGAAGCAGATTGGCGATTAATCGGTGACTTGACCATAAAAATACCACGGTCGGGGTCTCCCCAATAAATGAAGAGTGAATCGTTGCGATAACGAATGGAAGGAGCCCATACACCATTCCCGTGAGCCGGCTGGTCGAACGCTTCAGCTGGTTCCAACTGTGGCAGGGCATGACCCACGATTTCCCAGTTCACGAGGTCACGCGAGTGTAGTATAGGCAAACCTGGTACACAGTTGAACGATGAAGCTGTCAGGTAGTAGTCATCGCCCACAACACAGACGTCGGGGTCACTGTAGTCGGCATAAAGCACTGGATTTTGATATGTGCCATCGCCGCGGTCGGGCATCCATACCTGTGATTGATAAGGGCTCTGCGCTTGTAAGCCAACACATAATGCGAGTAGAAGAACGAAAAATAGGGTGCGGTGCTTCATGATTATTCAGGGATTTTTACTTTGCTACGGGACTAAAGTGCAGGGCAGCACCACCACTGGACTGGAGTTGCAGGGTAATAGGCTTGCCGGGACTTTTTATTGTTTTCTTTTCACATCTAACTTTCGTACGTGTGTTCAGCGCGGGGTCGTCATTATATATGGTGACCATCCATTTTGAATTATGATGCTTAATTATTGAATTACCTATCAGGAAATCAGTGGGGATGGTTATCGTTCGAGCCTCGGTATTGGTCATACAGCCTACGAACCAATCTGTGCCACTACGACGGGCCTGAATGATGTACTCCCCAGGACGTCCGTCAAGGGCTATGCTCTCGTCGAAGGCTGTAGGGCAGTCCTTCCAAAACTGCAGTTCCTCCTCACCTTTGTCAACAAAAGGCAGGTCGTACCAAAACAGGAACTGCAGAGGACTGTAGTAAACAGCCGCCATTGCCAACTGGTGGCCTTTGGTATTCTTCACACGATTGTTGAAATAGCAGAGTGTGTAATCGGCTGGTCCGCACAGAAAGCGCGTAAAGGGAAGCAAGGTGTTGTGATCAGCATCGGGCATCTCTTCATTACCACGAATGCCCTCCTGCGTCATCAAGTTAGGCCAAGTGCGACTGAGACCCGTCGGGCGATATTCGTCGTGAATGTCCACCATTAACTGATGTTCAGCACACTTGGCTACAGCATCATGCAACCAAGTCGTCCACTGCTGATTGCCCACCTGAACAAAACCGAACTTAATGCCACTAACACCCCATTGCTTATATAAAGGAAGTATCTCGTCGAGTTGACGATAGAGGGCACGCTGGTTGACGTAGAGCCATACACCGATGCCCTTGCTCTTAGCATAATCACAGATTTCTGGCATCGTGAAGTCACGTGTCTCAGCCACCCTAGTAGCATCGCTTTCCACTTTCCCTTCAGGTCCGTACCAGCCCGCATCCAGCTCCACATAATCGATTCCGAACTCAGCACAGTAGTCGATACTTTTCATAATTGAAGCCTTGTCTAGTCGAGACGAACGAAAGGCCTTTCCTGGCTTAACAAAAGAGAAATCAATAGTTGAAGACTCTGACGATGGAGGTTCATTCAGATTAAGTACCAAATCCTTGTGGTTGATAAGGTCGACCGGACGCTCTGCAGCCATGATGACACGCCAAGGGGTGTTATAAGGCGAAATAATGTCGGCACTCGAGTACATGGCAATCTGCAATTCGTTATCCTTTACAAGTCGAAACTTGCCACGTGCATAGTCCTTCATAGCGGCCTCGAGCAAAGCAACGTATGTTCCATCGGGAGTTTGAAGAAGCAATGGGCGTTCACACTCAAGCCATTCCCCTTCCATCCTTAACCCTCTCCTACTATATGGTCCTTGCGCCCATTCTTCATACCATGCAGTCGTTCCATCTGGGAGGACAAACGAGGTCCGTTCACTTGTAACGTGCAAGAAGAGACCGTTACACGTCTCAGGAAAATGATAACGGAATGCTATGCCCTCGTCGTAGGCCCGAAGGACGATGTCCATCGCATAGAATTTGCGTTTGTCGTAGCCCCCTGTAATAGAGCCTTGCCCATTTGAACCTTTCTCGTAGTGCAGTACAAGTTGGTTGTAATGGTCGCGAATTAGCGCATTCTCGCCATACAACGGTCTCCAAATCGTATCAATAGACAAATATTCTTCACTCTTCAGCAAGAGGTCACTGCACCAATCTTCATTATTGCCACGCGGTACAGCCAATGCTGACTCGAAAAGACGATTGTCGATGTCGATACCAAGCCGACTCTTTTCTACAATTACCTTATTATTATAGGTCACACTATATGTCAAGCCGTCGATGGTAACTATATACTTGCCATCGGGAGATGACAATTGACGAGCGAAACCATTTAACACAAAGGTGGCAAAGACAAGCAGGGTGATCTTTTTCATCATTTCGTGAAATTCAGGTTTTCCACATGGTTGCCAACGAACATAGGCACATAGTCGGAAGTTGCATGCCATCCGGGCTTTCCTGGCATGTTGTCATAAATGGTTCTTCCGTTTATCTTAAGTCCTTCGAATGTGACATTCTTCACCTTGTGGTCCACATCATAGCCATTAATAATGGAGATATTGGGTAGAGTGCCATAGTAACGGATATTGCGAAACAGTACATTTTCTACTCCTGCACCTGGTGCCGTGCAGTACTTCTGGTTCCATCCCACCTTCACCTGCGTGATGCAACCATCTTGTATTTGTTCGATGCGAATGTTATCGAACGTGACATTTTTCACATAATTATTATCGCCACAGTTGATAGCGAGACATCCTTGATAGTCAATCTGGGATTCGGCATGACAAATGATATCGATATTTTCGTAGTATAGGTTGACGATGCTATCGCCCACAGCAGGGTTACCATGCAGACCGATGAAGATGGGGTGTGCCACATCTGCCCAAAGTGTTGAGTTAGTCATACGAACATTGTGAACACTTCCATTAAAACCCTTACGGGTAGCATATGCAGTGGTGCAGTCATCGCTATTGCGACAGAACACACGGTCGAAAAGGATGTTCTCACAGCCACCAAAGACATTTAACCCATCACCCCAACTGGGATGTGAGATGCTGCGTACATCATGCAGAATCACGTTTTGTGACTCACCAATGGGACAGGTATTCAGTACAAGGCCATCGACAAGTATATTCTTTGAACGATAAACATGGCAACCTTCGTAGCCTTTAGCAGGACGTGCAATGCCACGACCCAAGATGCTCACGTTCTCAGCGTCATTAATGGCGAAAGTTCCCGTGAAGTACGAGCCGCCCTCAAGATAAATGGTGGTGTTTGACGGAACGCGCATACTATCCTGCCGATCGTAGAAGCCAGGAGCAAAGTACTTAAACTCACGTCCCTGCGCTTTTGCTTCGCGCTCTGCATCTTCCCTTCCCACAGGCGGTTTCGAAGTAAAAACATGAAGATTGCTGGTAATGTCTCCGTCCAACTCCACACTCACATTCTCTGGTTGGAATAGCAGGAACTGCACAGTGGAGTCATTCTGTACATTGGCTATCGTACCACGATAGTCTGGGCGAATCTTTGCCGACTTGAACTTCTTGTTCTTGCTCACCACACGCACGAGCACATCGCCTGTGAAGTCGAAATATACATAGGAAATTTCACGAATGGCATGCTTGCCACCACCAACCGGAGCATTTACCTTTGCCATATAGGTATCCACCTTTGTCCACTCCTTGCCTCCACGTAGCTGGACAAAGACATCGTAGTCATGCTTTAAGGGAGCACCATTAGGAGCTGGGTAAGTAAAGACCTGATGCAGACGTTTGACTTCTTGTACGCCAGGAGCTGTAAACTCGTCACTCTCAAGCCCACGGCGTATTTCACCCTTCTTCTCAGCTTTCTTAGCCAGTTCTTTTATCTTCTTGGTATAAGGCATCTTCAAGTGTTTCCTGCCCACATAGTGGTTGTAGGCTAAATGGTAGATGTTGCGTATGCGCCCACGCGCCATGGCACCAGGTTCTGTCCAGTTGCAGTACAGCCCCGTACAGTCAGTCCATGTCTCAAAGGGGACATCATAACCAAGATTGTATCGTGCCGTGTATTCTATGCCTTTCATCAGACGGTTGTCCAATGCTCCCCACAGGTCATCGCCTTGTTCCCATGCCATCTCACAGATTTCACACATGGCACCAAGTCCCAATTGGGCATGCGCTTGGTCGCGTCCTGTCTCCTGGCACTGTCCCGTCTCACTTACGTAATTAGGCAAGGAACCATTGTCATTGGCATGAAGGTAGACGTCAAGAGCATGTTGATAGAGTTCCTTATCCTCCATGAAAATGGCTGCAGCCATCCTGCATCGATTCACAATATGTCCCCAATTGCCGTTGGCATATGGACTATCGGCCTCGAACTTTTCCATGACAGGCAGCATCGCCCTCCGAAGCATAGCCTCCCATGCTTTAGTATCAATTTTTAATTTTTCACTTTTAATTTTTAATTTGAGTTCTATCATGGCTCGGCATAGCCAATAACCTTGAATAAGGCATAGCGGAGCATCGTGTCCTTCAAAGCGTTGCAATGTCTCGGCATAGGCATTGATGATGTGTATCGCTTCATCATACTTACCTGCACGAGCAAAATCCCACGCAGTCTTCATGTCCCGTTCACTACCACCTTTCGTACGGGCATATTGACCGTCACGTGCCACTACCTCGTAAGGACCAGCCATCTTATATTCTGACTGTGCATTGATGAAGCCAAAAGGCATCAATATAAAAAGAAATGCTGTGATGAGTATCCTTTTCATAAAAGTAGATTGCTAAATTCGACTTATTAGCTCGATTACAGGAATTATATCCGTATCGCGCAGTCACGGATTATAGATCTTCTTGCCATTCGACACAACTATGCTGTGCCGGGAAGCCTTCTTCAGTTTACGTCCACTTAGGTCAAACAAGGCATTAGCCTCTGATTTGTTCTGAAAAGAACTTGCTGTAGGGCCTTCGATGCCAACGGGAACGCCCTTGTCCGTAGTAGCAATGAAGAATGCAAGACAACTTTGAATACCACGTGCATTCGTGTAAGTGACGCGATAGACGTAACTCCAGTCGGTATTAACCGTGATTTCACGCGTCGTCTCGCCTGTATTCCACTGCCATAGTCCCGTATCTTCTTCACCTTCTGGCAGTTGGGGAATCAGTCGCAATGTCTTTCCTTGGGGCAGGAGTGTGCTTTTGGTGGTGGAGTAAGTGTTGACAAGTGCACCGAGTTCGTTGTGGTTCGTAATCTTTCCATTCACTAGTCCACGCTTCTTTTCCTGAGCAAAGCTAGGGATGAAAGTAGTGTTGAGTGTAGTGCTGTACTCTATCTGTGGCGAAAGTTCAGTGGGAACTTGGTCGGCAGGACAAAGCTGAGGCTCGTAGGTATTCATCAGTACAGAGTAACCCAAATGGTCGTAACCGCCACTAGTAGAACCCTTTCCACCCTCGTCAATGCCCATCTCCTCATAAGCCTTCTCAGCAAATGGCATACTAATGCCCTTGACGCCTTCGTAAAGTCCAATGACTGTACCCCAGTAAGGACGCATCTGAGCACCAAGAGCAGGTCCAGTCATCAGCCATGCACGGGAATCAGAATAGTAATATCCATTGGAACCATAGTGATAATTTGTCCAAGGCAATCCCTCTACACTCTGCGTCTGTGCTGCCACATACTCGATTCCAGCAGCCAAACGGTGATTCATATAGGCAAAGAGGTCATCACCTTGATTATAGGCAACCTTGGCAATATCGACAGCCAAACCCAGAGCCAGCGACGAATGCCCAGTGTCACGTCCACTCTCATTCATCTGTCCCAACTGACCATAGGCACCTGTCTCCAGTTCGCTCTCTACAGCTGTTACAATAAGGTTTCCCCAGAACTCCGTCAAGCCATTGTTGTGAATAGCTTTCACAGTGTTTCCTTCAGCATCTGTTGCATCATGCAACGTGGGTGGATCGGTATAGTTGCCCACTTGATCGTATTTAATAAAGGAAATACCTTCGTTGTATATCTGCACATTGTCACATAAAATACCTATCGACATTACACACAGGACGTTGCACAGTCCCCAGTTTGACCAATAATGGCCAGGAGCCTGCCACCACTTGCCGCTATTCTCCCACGTTCCGTTTCTGCCACGCAAGAAACCGATGGCTTTGGGATACCACAATGTGAGCATCCACTGTCTGAACTGCTCAAACTCTTCTGGTTTCCACCCTTCGTAGTCACGCATAAGTTCAGCCGCCTGTGCAAATTGATAACCATAAAGGCCAGCTGCAAGACACTGATCGCTAGTGCCACTGATAGCTGTCGTCTTATTGCACCACGCCATGAGGATGCGTACAGCTGCCTTCGCATTGGCAACCGTGCCACCAATCTTCCAACGCAACGCGTTCTGATAAGCCATCGTTGCGCCACGAGCCGCATTAATGTAATTTTCTCCAGAGCCACCACGGACAATGGTCTCAACGGGATAGGTTTGCACACTGCTTTGGGCATATTCGGCCGCCTTCAGTTTGGTCCAAGCTTTCATAATGGTCGTATTCTTGGCGGCAATCTGTGCCTTCACTCTATCGAAATCAGCCTGAGTGTGCAGTCCTCCAGGATGGATAAAGCCTCGGTCGGACGTAGTAACTGGAGTTTGTGCGACTGCTGTCAGACTAATGAACAACAGCGCGAAGGTGAGAAGTCTTGTTTTCATTGGTTAGTAGTTTATGTTTTATCAATTTTAAAGCCAGCCTTCTTGCTTATACCACTGAACGGAACGGCGTACACCTTCGTCGAGGAGCACTTGAGGCTCATAGCCAAGGTCACGACGAGCAGGTTCTATGTCGCACTGCCAGTTACGCTGACTCAGGATGTGATACTTATCGAGATTGAGCGTGGTAAGTTTTCCGAGCCATCCATTTACCGTACCACTTATGGCACAGACGAGACGAAGGAACCACAGAGGAGCTTTAATGTGAAGCACCCACGGATTACCTAGTTCCTTTTGCAGAAGGTCGCTGAAGGCACGGCTGTTATAGACCTGCCCATCACTGAGGAAATAGGCGTGACTGACAGCAGCCTCAGCCTTCATAGCCTTATAGACAGCCTGCACTACATCGGACACATAGACAAAGGTGATATCCTGTGGTTTGTAGCCCACGGCAAAATCGACATGCTGCTTGATGCTCTTTGCCATGATATAGTAATCACGCTCACGAGGACCATAAACTCCCGTTGGTCGAAGGATGACATAAGGGAAGTCCTTCACTGTTGCCAGGAATTGCTCGGCCTGCCACTTGCTTTCGCCATAGGCTGTATTGGGACGCGGGATGTCGGTCTCACGGATCGGTTCATAGGGATAAGGTTCTTCGCGAATGGCACCAAAGATGCTGAGCGAGGATACAAAGACGAAACGACTAGGAACCATTCCCTCGGCAATAAGTGCACGGACCAGATTTTTCGTGCCTTCAGTATTTGTCTTAAAGAAACCTTCGCGCTTGAGACTCTTAGTAGCACCTGCGGCATGAACTACATAGTCCCAGCCTCTGCCCCCCATCTCTTGCTTGTAAGCACGAAGTTGCTTACATAACGTATCATAATTCCCCAAATCGAGTTCTGCAAACTTTAACCGTTCGTCCTTCAGATACTGACTACTGCTGGTTCGACGCATGCCTGCCCATACTTCCATACCGCGCTCAAGTCCTTCGCTACAGATGAAACTGCCGATAAAGCCAGATGCGCCAGTGACCAAGATGCTTTTTACATCATTATCCATAATTCGTAAATATTTTGTGCAAAATTAAGAAAATGTTCTTAATAATCATTATATTTGCATGACTAAATACTGACAATTATGGCAAAGGGTAAAGGAAAAGGCGCTAAGCGCGTCACCAGAAAACAGATGGTGGCAATGCTGGAACAGCTGTTCGAGCGGAATGCCCAAGAAAGTCTTCCTCTGAAAGAAATCTTCCGTACGCTAAACTTAAACACACATCCCGCAAAGATGTTGTGTATGGACGTATTGGATGCCATGCTCATGGATGACTTTATTACCGAAAAACCTCGCTACACGTATGCCTTGAAGCAGCAGAGTCAGACACTGGAGGGCATATTCAACCGCAAGGCGAACGGTAAGAATACTTTCGTGCCTGACGGAGGAGGCCAGCCCCTGCTAGTGGCAGAACGCAACTCGCAGCACGCAATGGACGGCGACCGCGTGAGAGTGACAATGATGGCTCGCAGACGCAACCATGTGCGTGAAGGTATGGTGACAGAAATTCTCCAACGTGCCGACCGCCAGTTCGTAGGACGATTGCAAGTACACAGCGACTTGGCCTATCTCCTTACTGAAGACCGCACGCTAGCCAACGACATCCTTATCCCACGCAAACAACTGCACGGAGCGAAGGATGGCGATAAAGTCATTGTGAAGATTACAGAATGGCCTATGTTTGCCAAGAACCCCATCGGACGCGTAGTTGAGGTGCTGGGAGCATCAGGTGAAAATGAAACAGAGATGCATGCCATCCTGGCAGAGTTCGGCCTACCATATAGTTATCCACAGCAAGTGGAGGAAGCCGCCAATCGCATCTCGGACGAGATACCTGAGGAAGAAATACGTCGACGTGAAGATATGCGTGATGTAATGACCTTCACCATTGACCCACGCGATGCGAAAGACTTCGACGATGCCTTAAGCATCAGGAAAGTAAGTACTCGCATGTGGGAGGTGGGCGTACACATTGCCGACGTGTCGTACTATGTCACAGAGGGCAGTATCATCGATAAAGAAGCACAAAAGCGAGGTACAAGTGTGTATCTGGTGGACCGTACAGTGCCTATGCTACCCGAGAAATTGTGTAACAACGTTTGCTCCTTGCGCCCTGACGAAGACAAACTGACGTATAGCGTTGTCTTCCTTATGGACGAAGAGGCGAAAGTACACGATTGGCACTTGGCAAAGACTGTGACAAGAAGCAATCGAAGATTCATTTATGAAGAAGTGCAACAAGTGTTGGAGGCACACGGCGAGGCAAGTCCCGAGGACTACCAAAACCCTGGTGATCACGTAGATCCAGAGCGACCTGAATATGAACCAGCAGAGCACTTTGCACAGGAACTCATTACCTTGAACCGCATGGCAAAGAAACTTCGCCAGCGTCGCTTCCAAGAAGGAGCAGTTGACTTCGATCGTCAAGAAACGCGCTTTGACATTGACGAGAAGGGGAAACCTTTAGGCGTCTATTTCAAGGTTGCAAAGGATGCCAATAAACTGGTGGAAGAGTTTATGCTATTGGCCAACCGAACAGTTGCCGAAAGCATTGGCAAGGTGGGGAAGAACAAGACGCCGAAGGTATTTGTTTATCGTATTCACGAGCAACCCGACCAAAACAAACTGATGAACTTGTCGGAGTTCGTGACAAAGTTCGGTTTAAGACTCAAACCCACAGGTTCGAACGCAGAAGTAAGCCAAAGCATCAACAGAATGTTACACGATGCAAAGGACACGAAGGCTCGCAATCTGGTGGAAATGGTAACTTTGAAAGCCATGATGAAGGCCAAATACAGTACAGAAAACATTGGACACTACGGATTGGCATTCGACTATTACACCCACTTCACAAGTCCCATTCGCCGTTATCCCGACCTTATGGTACACCGACTGCTTTTCCGATATGCAGAGGGGGGCAGAAGCGTGATGCGACGCACTTACGAAGACCTGTGTGAACATGCGAGCCAGATGGAACAGACAGCAGCATTGGCCGAACGGGCAAGCATCAAGTACAAGGAAGTGGAGTTCATGCAGGACCGCATCGGGCAGGAGTTCAATGGTGTCATCTCTGGTGTCACAGAATATGGACTGTATGTGGAAATCACCGAGAACAAGTGCGAAGGTTTGGTGCCCATTCGTGACTTGGACGATGACATCTATGAGTTCGACGAGAAGCAATATTGCTTGTGGGGACGCCGTCACCACCACCGCTATTCGTTGGGCGATGAAGTACGCATCAAGATAGCCTCTGCTAATCTCGACCGCAAGCAACTAAACTTCACGATTGCGCGAGAGCAGAACTAAACCTGTTTAAGTTATGCCGAGCATGAGTGAAGTCGACCGATAGGTCAACTTCACGATTGCGCGAGAGCAGAACTAAGATTGCTTAAGTTATGCCGAGTATGAGTGAAGTCAACCGACAGGTTAACTTCACGATTGCGCGAGAGCAGAACTAAACCTGTTTAAGTTATGCCGAGCATGAGTGAAGTCGAAAGACATTTCAATCTTGCGTTAGTTAAGTAAGTAAGACCTTAGTAACAATAAAGTGAGGGCCGATGCGAATTTGCATTGGCCCTCATACGATTATGGGTTTCCTTAAATGAACCTTAGGTCTTCGACATTTGCACCTAAGGTCTTCTGGAATAAGGCCTAAGGTCTTCGGCGATTGTGCCTATGCCCGTTTATTGTTGCCCCACTCTGCTCCTTCCCTTAAACACGTATTTGTAGTTCTGTTCAATAACAGCCTTCAGCAAAGCCTGACCACTGTAACTGCTACTACCCATAAAGTCGGCATAGACATAACCCGTCGGACCAGTCAGGGTTCCTCTGATATACTGGGCGGCAGCAGGGTTTTGGGTATTGGCACTGCTGGTAATGGTGTTGGCCACACTAGTGAAGGTATAATGGAAATGTGAACGATCAGTGTTGGAAGAAGCTAAGTCGAGCAATGCATTCACCACAGCCTTTTTCGAGTTGCCACTGGTGTTATAGGCATCCTCAACGCTGGCAAAACATGTTCCGCCTATGCCAACGCCATAGTCGGTAACAGAACTATCGTCAGGCCAGTTGGTAACTCTCGTCATTGTTGATACATACCAATTGGGGCGACAACCATAGAATATCTTGCCACGGAAGTCATCGAGTGTGTAGTAGGAGTGGTCAACTTCCTTGAAATAACTACTATAACTATTATGAATCGCCGTAATGACCTCAATCAAGGTACTGGTCTGGTCTGAGCCGCTTGCCGATTCCTTCGTCATAATGATGGAGATAGCCTCAGAGGGATGTGCGTCAAGGAACGAGGTGATAATTGCAATTGCATCCTTATAAAGTACATTTGTACTATATGTACCATGATAGATGGTAAGGTTGTCGGCAGTGATGGTGCTGTTGGACTTGTACTGCGGACGCAAGTCAAAGGCTCGAACACCGTTGTCAAGTAACTCCTGGATGGTTTCGCTCTGGCATTTGGCATAACTTGAGAATGTTCCACTCACACTGCTTGTTGCCGCATTGTGGGCTCCAGGCGTACTCAGCATGCTGAAGTTGACATTGCCAGGGATAGTAGCCATCCAATTGTTGGTGGCAGCTGTCTCAGTAAATGTCAAGTCGTTTACTACGCCCTCTGTGACGTCAAAGTCCTGACTGTAGAACTTTCCATTACTGTCACGTACAGTAATTGTCACACCATTGCTCAGGCTTACGGGCAAGAGATAAGCCACATAGGTGCCAGCATTTTTGCCTGTAACAGTTATTACATCACTGTACATATTCTTATTAGCCTGATCATTGGATGCATAGACTGAAGGGGAATCGCCAGCCGAGCAGTTGGCAGTCTTCGAAATCGTGTTGTAATCCATCAGGCCGGCGATGTTCTCCTTGCCTTTAGCATAGACACTGACGCTCACTACATTCGGAAGAGAGGTCATGATGTTCAATGTGGTCAGATAGTCCTTGATATCCGTGTACTTGCCACTTACGTCTTCATCGGTTAGGGTGCAGGTGGCAGAATTCATGGCATAGTTTGCCCCACTGGCATTCTCCGAAGCCGATTGTTCGGCATAAATAGTGACATTAATGTTGGCGCAAGTCCATGTGTTATCTACCACCTTTGCCTCTTGCTTACCAAGAATAATATTAACCAAACTTGTTACGTCGGCTATGGTAACATCGCCGTCTTCGTTCACGTCAGCTACCTCCATACGATAATCCGACTGCTTACCAAGGATTATATTGACAAGAGAGGTTACGTCGGCAATGGTAACATCATCATCTTCATTCACGTCGCCAATGGTGTAGCGAAGGGATTCTATGAGTTGATCCTCCTCGTCCAATCCATCAGTCTCAGGGTCATAATATCGCGTTATCTCTATGCCATCAGGAGCCCAACAAGTCCAATGCGCATTGTTCTGCGGGTTACCCTGATACTTTATTCCATAGGCATAAGTTCCAGTTCCTTCGATGCGCAACCATATGTCATTATGGTAGCATCCTTCCTGAAATGCCGTCAGTGCCCCACCCTGGCCGTTGGGATAGTTGTGCCCTTCGTATGAAAAGCCCGTATTACCAGAAACCGTTTCATCGAAGACACTCTTCAATTGCACTTTTGCATCACCAAAATAAGCATAAACCGAAGGACTTTCTGCTTGTGACTGGTGGAGAGGATAGGTAACATCATTAGAGGCCATACGATGGAAGGCCTGTACAGAGAAATGGTAGATGCCAGGAGCCGTAATGCGGATGGAACCCAACTTTGCCTCATTGTCCCATTGCTGATATCGTTCTTCCGTTCTTGTAGGCAGACAAACTACATAGGTCTTTGATGTCAGTCCCTCAATACTTTGACTCAAGGCTTGGAGACTCGTTTTCCGATTGGCCATCTCAGTGGCATGCTCCTCTGGGGTTACAAGGGTCCATTGGATCAGCGTACCATTACTGCCCGTACCATCTGTATAGATGTTGGAACTACCTGCATCCTGTTTTGTGTACTTACCCGCCTGCTGCAAACTTGATAGTCTATATGTTCCGTCAATCAGGACCAGTTTCCATTGTGATTTTTCCTCAATAGTTCCACAATCGGTATAAGCATTCCAAGAGGTATTATATAGATACTTCCCCGTGTCAACAAACTTCAGGGTGCTAACCCCTTCGCTATCCGTGGAAATTTCAACTGGCAGGCCCCATTCGTCGACAATGGCACGAGTGCCCCAGTCAGCGCCACGAGCCATGAACTTTCCTTCTTGATTTTCCAAGAAGTAAGTTCCGTTTATCTGAGCCGACACGCCTAATAGCATGAGGAACATGCTCAATAATAACAGGATTCGTTTCATGGTATTATTCGTAATGTTACTTACTTTCTGCCGCCCACAATTGCATAGCACGTTCGATGGTGGGAGCCATATCGTAATACCGGTATTCGGCCAGTCGACCGGCAAAGATGACATTGGGTTCGGCTTGCGCCAACTCTTGATATTGCGCCAACAGACGGCTGTTCGTTTCATCGTTCACGGGGTAATAAGGCTCCATTCCCGGTGTCCATTCCGTGCTGAACTCCCGACTGATGACAGTTTTGGGATTAGACTCAACCTGAGGACCGAACATCTCGAAGTGCTTGTGTTCGATGATGCGTGTCCAGGGAATCTGGCGCTCGGTATAGTTCACGACGGCATTGCCCTGATAGTTTGCCATATCGAGGACCTCTGTCTCGAAACGGACGGTACGATAAGCGAGATGTCCCAAACGATATTGGAAGTAGGCATCGATGGGCCCTGTATACATGATGCGCGGAGCCAAAGAAGCAAGTTCGTCGCGATGAGCGAGGAAGTCAACATTGGTTCGCACCTCAATGCCCTCAAGCAATCCGTCGATGAGGCGGTTGTATCCACCAATGGGAATACCCTGATAGGGGTCGTTGAAATAGTTATTGTCGAAGACCAAACGCACGGGCAAGCGCTTGATAATGAAGGCAGGCAACTCCGTGCACGCCCTACCCCATTGTTTCTCTGTATAGCCCTTAATGAGTCGTTCATAGATGTCGCGACCCACCAACGTCAGCGCCTGTTCCTCCAGATTCTGGGGTTCTCGTCCATTGAGTTTGCTCAAAGCCTCAGCCCTCTGTTCCTCTATCTTGGCTTGTGCTTGGGCGGGAGTCGTTACTCCCCACATCTGGTAGAAGGTGTTCATATTGAAGGGCAGGTTGTAAAGCTTTCCTTCATAATTCGCCACAGGGCAATTGGTGTAGCGGTTGCAAGGCGCAATGCGATTGACAAAGTCCCAAACCTCCTTGTTGCCTGTGTGCAAGATGTGGGCACCATACTGATGCACGTTGATGCCTTCTATCTCCTCACAATGGACGTTTCCACCCGTATGGCTACGGCGCTCTACTACGAGACATTTCTTACCTGCTTTCGTTGCCAGATGGGCAAAGGTTGCACCCATCAGACCTGAACCTACAATGAGATAGTCATACATGATATTTGACGATTTTACGATTTTACGATTTATATTTTGCTCTATAACTTGATATTAAAACGGAGGACTGAAGAGTCGAAAGAGAGATGCTGACTGGGGAAATAACGAGGAAGTTCGGAAGCCAGTTCGCGAGGCGTGCCTACTGCCAGCGGCAAGTTCCGACCCATCAGCCACAGGCAGTCGGACGTCTGCAACGCCAAGTCGAGGTCGTGGGTGGAAAGGAAGATGGTCTTCCCCATCTCGTGAGCCAGCCGACTGAGCAGGAGCATTATTTCCACCTTGCTCGGGAAGTCGAGAAAAGCTGTGGCTTCGTCAAGAAGTATGATGGGCGTTCCTTGAGCCAAAGCCTTAGCAATCATCACCTTCTGTCGCTCTCCATCGCTTAAGGTCGATATCTGGCGATCGGCAAATTGCACTATGCCCACTTGCTGCATGGCTTCGTCGACCTCACGATTGTCCTCCTCCTTCAGTCGTCCCCAGAAGTTGGTGTAAGGGCTACGTCCCATTGCCACCATATCTCTGACCGTGATGCCTCCAGTACGGATTCGTTCCGTCAGCACGATACCAATCATGGTGCTAAGCTGGCGGGGAGGAATCTCCGTGAGTTTGCGTTCGCCTATCCACATTTCACCGCTCAGGGCAGGTTGGAAGGCTGCCAGAGTTCTCAGCAACGTACTTTTACCTGCTCCGTTGGCTCCGAGCAAGCAACAAAGTTCACCTGCGTGCAGGCAAGCAGTCATCGGCCCTGCCACCTTGTGACCTGGGTATCCGATAACTAAAGCGTCCAGAACGACCCCACCCCCTTGCCCCTCCCGAGGAAGGGGAGTATTTACAACAGATGATATATTATCATTCATTCTCAGTTCTTCGTAAGTGTTCAGGCAAGCAAATCTCAAAGTTAGCCATTAAACGTTAAACCTTAAACTTTAAACATTTAACATCCCCTATTCTATCTTGTGACAATACTTATAGTTGAGCTTATCGTACAACTTCTCCATGCGAGCGAGACGAACCTTGAAGGCCTCGAAGTCCTTCTGCTCGGGTTGCATCCATTGTACCTCGCTGATAGCGTCCAAGCGGGGCAGCAACATGTACATAGCATGATCGGGGTATCCGACATACTCTGTCCACAAATTCACCTGAGCACCCATGATAAACTTGCCTTCCTCCTTGCTGAGTTCAGCTGGCACGGGCTCCATGCTATACACCTTTGACACGGGCAGATAGCCACCAATGCCGTGAGGTTGCGCCCAGTCATCCTTCAGCTGATAGTAGTCGATGTAGCAATAGTCGGTCGGGGTCATGATAACGCGATGATGCTGACGGGCAGCAGCAATGCCTCCCTTCATACCTCTCCACGACATCACGATTCCGTTCTCGCTCAATCCGCCTTCCAAAGTTTCGTCCCAGCCGATGATGGTGCGACCCTTTGCCGTCAGGAACTTGTCCATTTCCTTATTGATATAGGTCTGCAACTCAGCCTCTCGCGTGAGTCCCAGTTCCTTCATTTTGGCTTGACACTTCGGGCAATTCTTCCAACGCACACGCGGACTCTCGTCGCCACCGATGTGAATCAGTTTCGAGGGGAACACATCGCATAATTCCCCGTACACTTGCTTCAGGAATTCGAGCGTCTTGGGATTACCTGCACAGAGCACATCCTCCGATACTCCCCAGATGGGCCACACTTCATAGGGACCGCCCGTGCAACCGAGTTCGGGATAGACATGCAGGGCACCCAGCATATGGCCAGGAAGGTCGATTTCGGGAATGACATTGATGAAGAGCTTGGCAGCATAGGCCACAATCTCGCGGCACTCTTGTTGGGTGTAGTATCCACCATAGGGCTGACCATCGTAGATGCCTGCATTCCGGCCTATCACCGTTTGCTTGCGGACAGAACCCTTTTGAGCCAGTTCAGGCATCGACTTTACCTCGAATCGCCAACCTTGGTCCTCCGTCAGGTGCCAATGGAACTGATTGCAGCCGTGAAGGGCCATGATATCGAGGAATTCCTTGATGAAATCCACTGAGAAAAAGTGTCGAGCTGTATCGAAATGCACGCCTCGATAGGCGAAACGCGGTTCGTCCTGTATGGTGACAAAGGGCAAAAGAATCTTCTCGCCACCTTCCGTCCCAATGGCTTTACGCAAGGTCATCAGCCCACGAAAGATTCCTTCCTCTGTTGCACCCTGAATGGTGATACCCTTCTTGTCTACCTTCAACAGATAGGCATCAGGGCAATCGTTCTTTAGGCCCAGGCACAAGGTGATGGCAGCCCCTTTCTTCACATCGGGCTGTACTTTCAGCCCGAAGCCTGCATCCTCTTTCAGGTACTTCGCCAACAGTTGAGCGTTCGAGGCCATCTGGGCGTTCGAAGCCGGATAAGTCACCACAGCACCCTCCGTCAGCACATACTCGCCACCCTTGGGATTCAGTTCGATACTACGTGGCAGAGGCAGTACATCATAAGTCACTTCCGCCCACGCAAAGGCGGTCATAAGGACTACACACACAAAGGAAAGAATTCTTTTCATCGTATCATATTTTGGGTTTATCGCCTCAAAGATACGAATAACTGAGGGAAAAGTCAAATATATTTGAACTTTTCCGAGCAGAAACAATCACGATTAGACTCAATCTCAATTGAACGTAGGTTCGAGGCGAATCGAACAAAGGCTCGAGGACCATCGAACAAGGGTTCGAGGCAAATCGAACCTAGGGCTTATTTCCGAAGGCCTAAGGGGTTCGGACGGAAGGCCTAGGGGTTATTCAAAAAGGCCTAGGGGTTATTCAAAAAGGCCTAGGGGTTCTGCCACTCACTCCCTACTTCTCCAGCCGCAGGATAACCCAAAGGACAACGGGAGCCCCAATGATGGGGGTGATGACATTGATGGGAATGACGCCTTGCTCGCCTGGCAGAGTGCTGATGAGATTGCAGGCAAGGGCCAGCGAGGAACCCGTCAGCAGGGTGGCAGGCAAGAGGGTGCGGTGGTTGGCACTGCCCAAGAAGAGTCGAGCGATGTGGGGCACAGCCAATCCAATAAAGGCGATAGGGCCGCAGAAGGCTGTGGAGGCAGCGGTGAGCAAGCCTGTGGTGAAGAGCAAAAGCGTACGAGTGCGCGTGATACTGATACCCAGATTGCGGGCGTAATTATCGCCCAAAAGCAAGGCATTGAGGGGTTTGATGAGCAAGACTGAGAGTACGAGGCCCAACACACAAATGCCCACCATGTAGGGAAGGCGGTCGAGGGAGACGCTGCTAAAGGAGCCCATTCCCCAAAGGGTCATAGCATGCACGCCCTCAGCGGTAGCCTTGAAGTTGAGGAGACTAATCATGCTGCTCGCAATATACCCCACCATCATACCTGCAATGAGGAGCATGACATTGTTCTGAAGCAGTCGACTGAGCATCAGCAGAATGGCCATCACACAAAGGGCTCCCACAAGGGCTGCAGCGATAACAAGGGCGAAACCGCCAAGCGTTAGTGAACCCTTCGACAGGCTTCCGCCTGCCACCAAGATGACAAGCGCCACGCCCAAATGGGCTCCGCTGTCGATACCCAGCACCGAAGGACCTGCAAGGGGGTTGCGGAAGGCAGTTTGCAACAGAAGTCCGCTCACAGCCAGCGAGGCTCCAGAGAGCAAGGCGGTGACGGCCTGCGGCAAACGGTTCTCGATAATAATGTATTGCCACGAAGGATGGTCGGCCGACCCCCGTCCCATCAGTATGTCCGTGATAGCAGACAAGGGGATGCTCACGCTTCCGCTATAGAGCGAGGCGACGAAAAGGATAAGGGTAAGTATGGCCAACAAAGACCCTACCCCAAGGCCTCTCCCGAAACGGACCCACCCCAGCCCTCCATTAAAGGGAGCGAGCATATTCTTTCGTAGTTGGTTAATATAATTCTTCATTCTTCAATTCTGCAAAAATAATGCTTTTCTGCCTTGATTCCAAGTTCTGGATGTATTATTTCCACAAGATTACTCAAAAGGCGGTCGGGGTGATAGGGCGTCTCCTCGTAAAAGCGGGAGGTTTCCTGATTGCAACCATATACCCGACCCGTCTGGAAAGCACGGAAGTGGGCAAAGGAAGGATAGTCCGACTTGATTTGCGCCAAAGTAAGGGGCGTAGACTGATTGTACTTGATGAGCCAGATGTCGGCTTGCTGTCCCACCTCGAAGACGGTCTCTACAGAGAGGGCAAGCGAACCGTTCTTCTTGCGATTGCTAAACAGATAATTGCTGCCTGCGTCCTGATACAAGATGCCCATCGCACTGTTGCCTCCTGCCACATACCAGACGCCCGAATAGGGTTTCTCGGCAATGAGCGTGGGACGATACTCCACCTTGCGAGCCTTTTCCCGCAGGGCGAGATAACGATGCTCCACCTCAGCGAATAGGCTGTCGGCCCTCTCCCCAACGCCAAACAAACGCCCGTAGAACCGCATCCATTCGGCTCTAGCCAGAGGACTGAACTCCATGTAGTCGGCACACTCGATGATGGGGATTCCCAAACGCTCCACCCTGCCATAACCGCCCGAGTTCTCGAAGGGGGAAATGAGAAGGGCATCGGGCTGAGCATCCATGATGACCTCGATGGTAGGTTCCATCGCACTGCCAAAGTTTGCCACACGTCCTTCTGCAACCGCCTTTTTGATGGAAGGTATGTTGATGTACTCTATCTCGCAGATGCCCCGAATAGCGGATTCGCGTCCGAGTTCCTTCACCAAACCGCAATGAACAGCCGTAAAGATGCCTGCCCGCTGAAGGGGAACTCTAACGAGAGTACCTTCTCGCTCTCTTGCATAGGATTCGGAGGGAGTCAAAACGTAGTGATGCAACACCTTGGTAGTGTCCCAAGGATTGCGGATGAAGACTTCCGTATAGTCCTTATGCCGCACCATCGTCAGATTGCGAGCATACTTCATCGGGATGGTATCGCCCGCATCTGTCTGCATCTGCGTCTGACGACCCGTGCAAGATACAAAACCTAATAATATACAAAAGATGAAAAAGACTCTCCCCCAGCCCCTCCCTTTTAGGGATAGAGGCATATACATTTGCAACATATCCATTATTCTATTCATTTTAAAATATGTAACTACTCCCCTCGCTAACAGAGAGGCGACTGGGGTCTTTTGAGAATCCACTGGATGTGGATTCGGCCCCACAAAGGGGAGCGAGACCCCTCTCGCGACGGAGGATAAGGGGGGAGAGGCCGTTTATTTCCATAGGGGTTTTAATTCCAGAAATATCTCGAAGTTACGCCCTGCCATCGGTCGCGAGAGGACGGTAACGTATTCCGAATCGAACAAATTGTTGACAACGGCCTTCACTGAGGCGTGGAAATGTCGCCACTGGAAGGTCTTCTCCAAGGAGATATCATTCATGTAATAAGGTTTCAGGCGGCCTGTGATGTACGACACTTCGTTGCTGGTGGTGGTAAAGCGTTCGCTGTAATGCGTCCATTGGTAACGCAAGGTCCAAGTGCGCCAACTGAGACCTCCCGAAAGATTGGCAGAATGACGGGGCACATAGACCAGTTGCTTGCCATACGAAGCATCGTTACCATCCATATGCTCGCTCTTGTTGATGCTGGGTGTGTAGGCATAATTACCCGTCAGGGTTAGTCGCCATTGATGCTTCATTCTCACCTCTGCCGAAGCCATCATCTCCGTGCCATAGTTGTGTACCTTTTTCAGATTCGAAGGTTGCCAATAGCCCTTGGCATTAGGTGTCCAGAGAATCCAGTCGGTAATGTGTGAATCGAAAGCCGAGAGATTGCCTTTCAGTGTATAGCGCTTGCGCTGAACGCTAAACTCCAGTCCGCCGTCGTAGGTAAAACCTTTCTCAGGACGCAGGTTAGGATTACCTCCAGGTTTGAAGTAGAGGTCGTCCATCGAGGGATAGCGATAGTTGCGAGCAATGGAGGCCTTGAGGACAAACGACCTCCCCCTGCCCCCTCCCAAAGAGGGGGAACTAAAAGGTAATCTGTATTCTAGGAACAGGGCAGGTATGATAGGTACAAAGTCGCGCTTGTAACACTCCTCTCGCAGGATGGCAGAAAGGCTGAGGGACTCTATTGGTCGCCACTTGGCAGAGAGACTCAGGTTATACTCCATGCGTCCCAGATTGTAGTTGTCGCCAATATGGAAAGGACTCTTGTCCTCACTTCGAACATGATTGTAGTAAAGCGAAAGGTCGGCAGTCAAGAGCCAGTTGTCACGAGGCATCCAGTCGGCATCGGTCTGCACATAGGTTTGTTTACTGACACTCTTCGAATGGGTTATGTCAGTACTCACATGCTCACGACTGGTGGAATAATCATAGCGGATATCCTGCCACATGTATCCCCCACGCACACCCATGTTCCAACGGTTGAAGGTCTTGTCCCACGATAGCACAGAACGAATGCTGTTTCGCTTGTGTTCGTTGCTGAAGTCGGTATTGTCTTTGTAATCGACACTCAAGAAAGGGAGACCACGCAAACTATAGGAGTACCAAAGCATCGCACCAAGGCGATTGTTTTTCGGTGCATTGTAATAGACATCCTGCAGGACGTGTACATCATCGAAATAGCCACTTTTATTGCGCTCCGTTGGATGATAGGATTGCACAATATTGCCCATTTCATCGAAGATATCGACCTTCTTGTCGTAGTTGGTGTACTTGAAATCGTTGTCCGAAGTGGAATAAACCAAACGCGTACTACTGCTCCATCGATCGTTGCCGTAAGTGAAGCGCAAGAACTGGTCATAAGTGCCAAACGAGCCTATGCCTTGGATGTATTGCAAAGCATAGCCCTGCCCGAAGAGCGGCAAGGTATGCATATCGACAGCACCACCCAGTCCACCACCGGTCAGAGTCAACGACGAAGCGCCATGAAGCAGGTTGGCCTGATCGACAAAGTAGGCAGGAATGATACTGAAATCGACGGTTCCAAGCATGGGAGAGTTAATCTTCATCCCGTTCCAGAGCACCTGTGTGTGACTGGGCGAAGTGCCTCGGAATTCTGCTGTCGACTCGGTTGCCCTTCCGTAACTCTTGATGAAGAGTGTGGAGTGTTGGGTAAGGATGTCGGACATCGAGAGTGCCACGTTTTGGTGCAGAATGGCTGTGTCGAGCACTGTTTTCTGTACGCCTGTGTCCACCAAACGGCGATGGGCTGTGACCTGGACTTCGTCTAAGTCCATTGAGCGTTGACCATTGACCATTGACGATTGGGCATTGACCATTGACCATTGGACAATGCCAAGTAAGGTAGTGAAGAAAGCAATTAAGCGTCTCATTCTTAATTTTTCTTTCTTAACTCTTAATTCATTCAAGATGGTAATCACTGATGTAGTAAACCTCAGTACTGATTTCGCCCAAGTTCGGAGTCGAACCCGTCTGAGCCGTCTGTATCTTGATGAAATCGATGTACTCCAGATTGGCGGGTTGGCCGTCCCAAGTGCGTGCATTCGATATCTTGTAATACCCCATCTTACCGGCAGGGCCATCGATGAAATCGCCCAAATTGTCGGCATAGCCCCAGTCGTAAGGAGGTATATCGGAAATGCCATTGTCATAGGTGCTGCGATCACGCAGACGGGAACCGAAGAAGGTCATCTCCGTAGCTGTCTGCCAAGGTTGCCAATAATAGGCCGACGGATTCCAGTAACTCATGTATGGGATGTAACCCGTACCGTTATTCGTATCGCGCCATCCGACATACGACTTTGGCTTCTCGGGCCGATAATAAGTGATGGCATATTCAAGGGTATGGTTTTCGTTGCCATATTCCGAACCTGCCAGTTCGAACCATTGGTCGTTGGGGAGCCCGTCTCCATTGTCGTCCTGACTTACCCAAATGATGCCGGGTTCACTCTGGTAACTGAAAGGATTGCCCTTGATGCAGAGGTCATACTCCGCACCTCCACTAGGCACACTGTGGTCGAAACCAGCAATGAGATAACCACCTTGTCCACCCAGACTCACCGACCACTTGCGACTGAAATGTGCCAACACAGAATCGCACGCCTGCTTGTGGGTACAATCCTTCGGATATGCCTCGCCTGTGATGATGTATCCGTTGACCTGATGACCGGGTGCAGGCATGTATTCGTAGACCTTGTTTACCATCGCTTGTCCCTTGTCCGTACGACGATATTTACCTGCAGGCGGACAAACATTGATGGTCAACTCCTTTTGTACGCCTGTAACGGGATGAGTGAGTGTAACGGTGTGGCATCCTTCGGCTGTGGCAATAAACACCTCTGACACTTCTTCGTCAGTACCTGTCATATAAGCACGCACTTTGATGCTGCGTCCCAGTGCCACATTTATCTCTGTCCAAGGGAACTGCCATTCGGCCATCTCTGGTATCTCCGGCAGGTCTTGCGTAGTAGCTTCCGTAACGGTTATCTTCACTTCGTCTTCCACCGTTCCATAGCGGTTGTTGATGGTAAGTTTTACGAAGTACTCGCCAGGCGTGTCGGTGGTGAAGGTGTAGTAGTTGTCGTGTCCCACCACCTCGCCTTCTATGGTCCATACATAGACGGACGTCTCGTCAAGGTTCTCAATGTCGGGAACCAACTGAATGCTCTCCCCCGCTTGAATGCGGAAGCGACCCGACGACATCACCCATGTAATCTGAGGCAAACGGCTATCCTCGGAAGGAGGAGTAGCTGGGTCGTCACCACAAGAGGGAAAAAGGAATAAAAAAAGAGAAAGGAGGACACAGCCCCAAAGGACTCTCCACCAGCCCCTCCCTGTTAGGGAAGGGAGTATATTCTTTTGCAATCGGTTCATATAATCCTAAATCTTTAATTCTTAATCTAATCTACTCCCCCTCGGGGGAGGTCGGGAGAAGGGCCTTTATTTAAAGGCAAACCCATTGGGTGTAATACCCACACGGAACTTATCCAAGAGTGTGCCGTCCGCCGTATAGCGATACACCACACCCGACTGACGATAGTCCACAGCATCGGCTACATAGATCTCGCCGTTATGCGGATTCACGCCAATGCCATAGAGGAAATGACGCTGACCATTGCTGTTGCGCTCGGCTTCGATGAATGGACGAACTGGAACATGACTGGCATCGACAGGCATTCGATAGACATCGTTGTTGATGAGATAAAGCATGGTTCTATCGGGGTTTGTGGCCAGTTGCACGTTGGCATTATCGGTATCCAACTCTTGGTCGAGTTCCACTTTGAGCGTGGTGGCATCGATGCGATAGAGGTGTGGGATGTTGTCGCTAAACGACTCATCGCCTGTGGAATAGCCGCCGTCAGTAATCACCCACAACTTGCCACGCGCGTCCAAAGCCATGCTCTTAGGTTGCCAACTGGAGAGGACGATGCTGTCGCACACCTCATCCTTACGTGTGTCGATGACCAAAATCTTGTTCGAGTAGCTCCAACAGTTGGTAAACACCTTATCGCCACACCCTATCATCTCTTCCGTAGAATGATAACCGAAGGCCTCCTCCTGAAGGGTGGAGATGCTACCCACATACTGCATGGTCTTAGGGTTGAAGATGGTGATGTAGGGCGAATATAGGTCACTGACATAGGCCTTCTCGCTATTGAGGAAATGGATGTAACGCGGGTTTATCATGTGTTCCGTCTGTCCTGTGGTCAGTTGCCCTCGCACACGGAAGGTTGCGGTGTCCAGAGCCCAGATGATGCCGCTGTTCTCCATAACCACATAGGCCACTCCATCGTAGATTTGGATGGACTGGCCCGTGTCGCCCAACTTGCGGTCATTAGCCCGTTGGAACACTCCATTCTCCACCTGGCGCGTTACGGGATTGTAGTACGACAACGTGGAGTTACCGCTCTGATAGTTGCCTTCACACAGGATGAAGACACCCTTTCCCGTGTCTGCAAAATGTTCTTCAGGTCCGTCAGGATCGGAATTGGAACATGCTGCCGACAGTCCGAGAACTGCCAGCAGCATGCACACTTTACATATATAGATAGAGAGATTTTTCAATTACGAATTACGAATTACGAATTACGAATTACGAGTTACGAATTACGAATTACGAGTTACGAGTTACAAGTTACGAGTTACAAGTTACGAGTTACAAGTTAGGAATTACGAAATCCAAATTACGAGTTTCAAGCTACGAATTCTTCACCCTTAACCCTTAATCCTTCACTCTTAATCTTTATTCCAATTAGTCCATCTTCACCACGATATTGTCGAGTGCAAAGTACTTAGGATGCTTTACGCCATAGCTCGACTTGTCGCTGCCATCCATGGTGAACGAAAGACTGTTCACGGGACCCATATGATGCAGGCTAATGCGCTTCCATGTCTTCAGGATGTTACCGTCGCGAGCCATATCTACGTCCAATTTCATACCGTTATCGGCAGTGATGGTCAGTGTCATGTGACCGCTCTCGGCCAGAGATGCAGCATAGCCGTCGCCATTTACCTCGCAACCCAGCAGATAGGTGGTGGGAGCAATGTCAATGGAGTTGATTTGACGTCTTACGCCATCGGCAAACTTAATGGTAGCATCGCAGTAAACCACGGCAAAGTTCTTCGAACCATTCGACACGGGCACTGCCAACTGATTCTGGTAATTAGCATGTTCGTCGATGTTTGCATCGATGTAGTTCGAGATAGCCGTTCCACCTTCGCTGAAACCATAGGTACCACCCCAAGCACGAGTCAGACCACCCGACAGACCGGTTCCAAGATCTACCCAGTCATAAGTGTCCTTACCCTCACCATAGAGCAGTGGACCATTGTACTGAGGGTTGTCAATCCATGCAGTCCATTGTTCACCCTCGAAGTCAACTGTCACGGTGTTCTCATCATCGTCACTACACGACGTCATAGCAAAGCCCATACACAGAGCCAATGCCAAATAAAGATACTTCTTCATCTGTTTATTATTTAATTAGTTTAACAATAATAGTGTCTCCATCAGCTGTATCCACGCAGCGTTTTGTTGGATGGTAATAGCGGGAGGTCTTCTGACTCGTCGCCTGAAAGAAACGTCTTCCCGAGAGGGTTGCATCTCAGTGACATCGTGTTTCCTCCGTCAAAGCGACTCACAGCAGCGGGACTGTCCGGGACTTTCACCCGATTCCCTTATCCGCATTACGACGGCAAAGGTACGAATAAGCGAGAGAAAAAACAAATTTTATTGAGAAAAAGGCAAAGAAATACTGGCATTTATTTGATTTCTGAGCTATAAAAAGACCGATATGTCAATATGCACATTTTGTTTTTCCCGAGTGAAAGTACCTTCGGCGTAGCCAATGGCATTAACAAGTCGAGCGCAAAATTGCGCCCGGCTTTCACGTTCTTTGAAGATTTTCTTCGAAAAACGGATTTACGTAGATGGAACCCGAGCCTTGCGGGTTACGAGGATGCTGAACTCGTAGAGAAGGTAGATGGGAATGGTAACGAGCAGAAGTGTGAAAGCATCACTGGTGGGGGTGATGATGGCAGAGATGACGACTATGGCCAGGAGGGCAGGACGGCGATAGCGACGCATGAGACCGGCATCTATCAGACCGAAACGGCCAAGAAGCCAACTGACTACCGGCAACTCGAAGACGACACCCAGCATGAGGCTGAGCATGGTGAGCGTGTCGATGTAACTCTCAAGGGAGATGAGGTTGCTGACTTCGCCACTGACCTGATAGCCGCCAAGGAACTGAAGAGTGAATGGGAAGATGACAAAGTAGCAGAAGAGTACGCCGACGGCGAACATGATGTAGGCACTGACGACGATGCGGATGGCCAGACGACGCTCTTGCTGATAGAGCCCAGGGGCAATGAAACTGAACAGTTGGTAGAGGATGTAGGGCATGGCGCCAATAAGCCCGACATAGAACGAGACCATCATGTGTATGACGAACTGCCCAGTGACTGCCGTGTTGATGAGTTGCAGGTCGTCGGCCTTGGGATAAAGAATAACAGTGAAGACCTCGTCCTTGAAGACGAAGGCCACCACCATGAGCATAAGTGTTACGGCCAAACAACGGATGATGACTCCCCGAAGTTCGTCGAGATGATCCCCAAAGGTCATGAGCGTACTGAGAATTGAAGGGTGACGTTAAACGGTCTCGTCCTTTTTCTCTTCTTTAGCCTCCTTGGGGGTAGTGTCTTCCTCCAGCACCTTGGTTGTCTCGTTCATGCCGTCCTTGAAGGCTTTCACGCCCTGACCGAAGCCACGCATCAGTTCGGGAATTTTCTTACCTCCATAGAAGAGTAACACGATGAGCATGACAACGAGGATTTCCTGGAATCCGATGCCGCCAATGAATAGTAAGTGTGACATTATCGATTAAAAATTAAAAATTAAAGTAATGTTTACTGCAAATTCCTCCCCCTCGGGGGAGGCAAGGAGAGGGGTCTCAAGCTTTTCTCTTCAACTCTTCCACAAAGTTGTCGATGCGCTGCAGTTCGCGAGGAATGTTGATGCGCTGGGGACAATGCTCCACACAACGGCCACAACCGATGCAGTGACTAGCCTGACGCAGACGAGGCACAGAGCGGTCATAACCGATGAGGAAGGCACGACGAGCCTTGCGGTACTTCTTCAGGTCGTCGTCCGTCACCTCTTCTTCGTCGTCAATCTCCACCACATTGCCCTCGTTGACACACTTGTTGTAATGCAGCAGTATGGCAGGGATGTCGAGGCCATAGGGACAGGGCATGCAGTAGTTGCAGTTGTTGCAAGGGATAGTAGGATAACTGACATAGAGGTTTGCCACCTCGGTCTCAAGCCAAGTCTGTTCCTCTTCCGTCAGGGGGTCGAGGGGTGAGAACGTGCGAACGTTGTCTTGCAGGTGCTCCATGTAGGTCATACCCGAAAGCACAGTGAGGACACGCGGTTTAGAGCCCGAATAACGGAATGCCCAAGAGGCGACACTGTCGTCGGGTCGTTTCTGCTTCAATGTGGCCACGATGTGGTTGGGCATCTTCACCAGACGGCCTCCCAGCAGGGGTTCCATGATGACGACGGGAATACCGCGCTTATCGAGTTCGCCGTACAGGTATTCGGCATCGGTGTTTCGCGAATTGGTCTCGTCGGCCAGATGCCAGTCGACATAGTTCATCTGTATCTGCACGAAGTCCCACTTGTATTTATCCTGGTTCTCGAGCAGGTAGTCGAACACCTCCACATCGCCATGATACGAGAAGCCCAGATTGCGGATGACACCCTCCTCACGCTTCTGCAAGAGATAGTCGAGCAGTCCGTTTTCGATGTATCGTGAATTTAGGGCTTCCATGCCTCCCATACCCACTCCGTGGAGGAGCAGGTAGTCGAGATAGTCGGTCTGGAGGTATTGCAACGAGTTCTCAAACATCTTCACACCTTCCTTGAACGACCACTGTTCGGGCGAGAAATTACTGAGTTTCGTGGCAATGTAGTACTTGTCACGTGGATAGCCACTGGCCACCAGAGCCTCGCCAGTACTGCGTTCACTCTCGCCTCGGCAATAGGCAGGGCTGGTGTCGAAATAGTTGACACCGTGGTCGAGGGCATACTTGACAAGCCGATTAACCTCGGCCTGATCAATCTCTTCGGGTGCAGGAGTTCCACCGGAGGTAGTCTTCTGAGGCTTGTCGGGCAAGCGCATCATGCCATAGCCGAGGAGACTGACATGGTCGCCAGAAGTGGGATTGTCGCGATAGGTCATAGCCCCTCCCGAGGGGTGATTTGCGTCACTTGCCTCTTTCCCTTGGGAAGACTGGGAGGGGTCTTTAAGGCCACAACCGGCTAGGGCTGCCGTAGCAGCACCTGTGCCTAATATCTTGATAAATTCTCTACGTTCCATAATCGTCAATTGTCAATTATACCTCACGATGCGTCTCGTGGCCTTCGACATAGATTGCACTGAAGGGACGAGCCGGACACAGGTTCTCACAAGCACCACAACCGATGCACTTCTCCTCGTTAACCGTCGGAACCCACAACTCATCGTTGTCCTCCATAGGCATCATCTCAATGGCTCCAGCCGGACAGTGACGGGCACAATTGCCACACTCCACGCCATCGGTCAGTACCAAGCAATTCTTCTTAACCCACACGGCATGACCCACTTGATGGGCAGTACGTTCCTCGACGGTAATAGGACGAATGGCACCAGTTGGGCACACCTGCGAACAGCGATTACACTCCGGACGGCAATAGCCACGGTCGAACTCCAAACGGGGTTGCATCAGGTGTTCCAAATCTTCGCTGGGACGAAGTACATGATTGGGACAGGCGGCAATGCAAAGCTGACAAGCCGTGCAGTGCTGGGCAAAGTGTTTGGCAGACACCGAACCCGGAGGTGTGATGGGTGTCTTGCGCTCTGGATTCACCTTATCCTCGATAACGGCCAAGCCACCGTCCACCGTCTTGGCAACAGCGTCGATGGTGACTCCCGTTCCCACAATGGCCAAACCTTTCACAAAGGCACGACGGTCGGGGGAGGGACTAGACGGACTCGAATTCCCAGACCATCTCGATAATCTAGAACCATAGTGTATGGCATGCTGTGAGCACACTTCCATGCAGTCACCACACGTCACACAACGAGTCATATCTACATGATGATTCTTGGCATCGATGCAACTGGCTTTGCAATTGCGAGCACAAAGTCCACAACCATTGCACTTTTCCAAGTCAAAGACCGGACCTAAGAGCGAGAAGTGACTGACGTAGCCCAGCACTGTGCCTACAGGACAGATGGTGTTGCAATACGTGCGTCCACCTCGCCAGGCAAGAATGCCAATGATGACAAGTGTTGCCACTGCCACACCAAGCGATAAGGCCGAACGCATCCACACATCTACGGAATAGAACGCATACGAATCGTAGTGTTCGGCAATGGTAGCCAGTCCGTTGTTAATCCACACATAGAGGGGTTGCATCAGGTTGGTAGCAATACGCCCATAGGCGCTGTAGGGAGCAATAAGGATAGCAAGACTGTTCAATCCTGCTATCATCAGCACCAAGAACAACAATAACACTAAGGCACGCAAAATTCTTTTCGTAGGCGAATAGCTGTACTTGTTGGCCAACTTTGCCTTCTTATTTTTGCGGAACATCCGACGCTTGCTAACCCACGCAATAATGTCTTGCATCACACCCAAGGGACAAATGACAGAACAATAGATGCGTCCAAACAAGAGAGTCAACAAAATAAGCCCGACAACTATGCCCACGTTCAGAGCCAGTACAGCAGGCAAGAACTGAACCTTCGCCATCCAGGCAAGGTAGTGCTGTGCTGTTCCCGAGAAATCGAGGAAGAGCATAGTCACTCCCACCCAGAAGATGATGGCCAGTGTGATACGGATTTTTCGTAGCATGGTTTATTGAGTTACGAGTTAGGAGTTAGGAATTACGAATTACGAGTTAGGAATTACGAGTTAGGAATTACGAATTGCGAGTTTGGAGTTACCTTACAAGTATTTTCTTTCCGTTCTTGATGTACAAACCGCGAGTGGGCCTTGCAACACGTCGGCCTTGCAGGTCGAATATCTCCGAACTCTGAACTCGGAACTCGGAACTGGACCAAAGGTCCTCGATGCTCGTTCCACCTTCGCCCTTTGTGAAGTCGGTGACGCGGTTAGCCATCGTGTACAGCGTACGTACATCGGTGGCAGGGAGTTCGCGATTGTAAATCATCACGTCGTCGATGTAGCAGTCGGCAGAACCCCAAGGCGAACCCATTCCCAAGTAGAAATATCTGATGCCGGAGATGGTGCTCAGGATGTCGGTCAAGGGCAGGTCCTTTACCCTTGTTACACCCGTACTGCTGGCTACGCTGTGAGGAGTCTTGTTCACGCCATTGATATAGATGCGCACCCCACTATCAAGCCCTACCGTTACAGTCACCAACGTCCATTTGTCCACGGGAATGTCGGTGTAAGGCGTCTCGGTAGGATAGTTGATGTCGAAGGTGGTTTCGGCATTGTCGTTGTAGCCCACGAAAGCATTACCTGTAAGGAACAGATACGGACTCTTGGTGGCAGCAGTAGTGCCATTGAAGAAACACCAGATGGCATCCCACATGTTGGCATCCGTGCGCTTAACCCACATGCTCACTGTAAAGCCTTGCAGATTGGTACTATTCAACAAAGGATTGGGCATGCGCGTGAAGGAATTGCTCTTATTGGCACCAAACGCCTGATGCAAGACCTTTCCGAAACGATCGTAATCGGTGGTGAGTGCAGGACGAGTGCCCGTAGTTCCGAAGGTGGTACGCTGTTCCTCGTTATAGGCATTGTAACAGGGAGTAGCGTCCATGTTGTAGTAAGCCACCAAGCCACCCAGATAGTCGCCAGCAGGAACAATCTCCTTCTGAGCCTTAATGTTATACTCCTGCTCCCAGTAGTAATCGCCACATTGCAGACGGGCAGTCAGGGTTAAAGGCACAACCGTATCTACAGGCGAATATTTGCCGGTTTCATCGATAACTTCCGGTGCCGACGACGTCCAAGTCAGTGTGGTATTGTCCACCGTTGGGAACATCAGACTGATGTTTGTGGAATAGGTGGTTCCAGCCTTCACGTTGATGGTGTTCGACAGGTAGTTGTAGGCCACTGCATACTCTGGTTTCAACTTATAGCCCCATACCGGCACACCGTTAGGAGCCACAGCACTGAATGCCAATGCTCCGAGCGTAGTGGTCTTATAATTTTCTCTTGTCGCACCGTTGACATGCTGTTCCATGAACACACCGTAATAAGTGGTCGAACCCAGTCTCAGAGTCAAGTACGAAGTGCCTTCCTTCACACTCCACGAACCCGTATATTCACCAGTAACCTTACCGTCTGCCGACAAGGTGATTTCCGTGGGGGTAGTTTCCTGATAGTTGTTATGGTCCAGTTTGTAGGGATGCAACATGAAGTGGTACGTACCTGCAATCTCTTCGGCAGTGATAGGAGTCGAAGCGATATCGGCATCGGTCTGCGTCTCGCCTCTATAGCAGAAGGGGGCACATACCAACCAATCTCTCTCGTTCAGGAACAACTGGTGTGTACGTACTTGGTGTCCGGCTGTGCCGTCGTTGAACTTCGTGTGATAGACCACAAACGAACGTCCTTCGGCGTCCTGACAAGCCGAATTATGGCCCTGAGCACATTCGCCCACATTCTGATTACCCCAATGGTTGTAGGCTCCAGTCAACTTCATGCCTCGGTTGGTAGCAGCATTGGGACCGTAGTTCAGTTCGTAACGCGTAAAGGTGGCTGCTGTTCCAGAACCGTCGACATAAGGTCCGTCGGGATTCTTCGAACGGAAGATGCGCATCTCATAACCATCGCTAGGACCAAAGCCACCATAGCTCATGAACAGATAATAGTATTGCCCAATGTGCTGAATGTAAGGACCTTCGCCACTGACGTAGTATCCGCCAGCAATCTTCTTACCGAAATAGGGGTCACTCAGACCGCTGGCACCCTTCGTTTCATATTCCGAAGGATAGGTATAGGTGTAGTCACGCAGACCCGTCTCTTTGTCCAGCTTCAGCATGAAGATGCCACCACTCCATGACCCATAGGCCAACCACAGTTCACCTTCTTCGTCGAAGAACGCACAGGGGTCGATGCAGTTAGGCCAATAAGTTCCCCACGAACCCTTCTGGGCATAGCGGGCAGGCATGCTCGAGAGAGAACCCAGTGCCAGTTCCATGTCGGAATTCTTATAGCTGGGTGCAGCTATGCTCTTGCCATTGCGGTCATTGTGACTTCCACCCGTGAATCCGCCCATCACCACTGGAGCCTGATAGGTAAACGGTCCTGTTGCCGATGGGGCTGTGAGCAGGATGATGACTGATGCCCAACTGTCACCGTTCAGACTCAGGTACATGCACCACTTCTTCATCGTCTCGTTATAGACGATGTCTGGAGCCCACATATCACCGTTTACCCATGTCTGCTTATCGGCAGCATACCACGAACACCACGCTTCGGCGTCCAGGTTTGGCACGTTCACCATTTCGCCCTTGTAGTTCTTCACTTTTGTGACGGCCTGCGTGTTAAACGCCGTGCCAAAGTCGCATCGCGTACCATCGGGTTTGGCAAAAGTCTGGTTATTGGCCGACAGGCCTTTATACGTCACCAGGTCTTGGCTCGAAGCCACACCCAGATGTGACCCCCAGATGTAGTACGTGCCGTTACGATAAACCACCGACGGGTCGTGGATACTTACGACCGAGCCACCCGCTGTGGTATACAAAGAACGCATCTCGTTTACCAACAGCTGTGTCTGGGCTTGTACTGACAAGAGGCTTGTTAACACCAAAGTCAACAACATTATTCGTCTGTTCATAGTTTTGGCTATACAATAAGGTTATTCGGGACAAAAATACAAAATAATTTTTAATTCTCAGTCCACAATCCTCAATTTATTAGTAACTTTGTGCCATGGAGATGTTTTTCACACTTGTAGACAACGTACAACAATGGCTCTGGACCTACCTTATTATTACCCTGTTGGTAGGTTGTTCGCTTTACTTCACCGTGCGACTGGGATTTGTCCAGTTCCGCAAGTTGGGTGAGATGACACGTCAACTGTTTGCAAGCACAAGCGACGACAAGAATGCCGAGCAAAACGGACGCCGACACATCAATTCGTTTCAGGCTTTTGCCATCAGTCTGGCCAGTCGTGTGGGTACAGGAAACCTTGCGGGTGTGGCCTCAGCAATTGCCGTAGGCGGACCAGGAGCCGTGTTCTGGATGTGGATGATGGCTTTGCTGGCCTCCGCCACTGCCTTCATGGAAGCCACGCTTGCCCAGCTCTTCAAACATCGGGGTAAGGATGCATTCTATGGTGGACCAGCCTACTACATGCTTCACGGCCTTCACCAACGTTGGTTGGGCATCATCTTCGGCGTTGGCATCATCGTCACCTTCGGCATGGCCAACCAGATGATACAGAGCCGCACCATCTGTGACGCCACCAGTGTGGCTCTGGGCTTCAATTCCTTGCACATCTCCATCGTCCTCAGTCTGCTCATGATGGCGGTCATCTTCGGTGGAGTACAACGCATTTCTCGTTTCTCGGCCATCGTTGTTCCCATTATGGCAGTGGGCTATCTGATACTTTCCGTCTATGTCCTTATCGCCAACATACAGCACGTGCCAGCTATGCTGAGTCTTATCGTCAAAAGTGCCTTCGGACTGCGTCAGGCTGGTGGAGCCGTGATTGGCGTAGCTGTGATGCAGGGCGTCAAGCGTGGTCTCTTTAGCAACGAGGCTGGTGAGGGTAGCGCACCACATGCTGCCGCCACTGCCAGCATCTCGCATCCCGTAAAGCAAGGCCTTCTGCAATCCATGGGAGTGTTTGTCGACACACTGGTCATCTGCACTTGCACGGCCTTTGTCATCCTCCTCTCAGGCCTCTACGACAACGGCGAGGACGGAAGCATTCTCACGGGTTCGGCAATGGAACTCCACCTGGGTGCGTTGGGACGATGGTATCTCACCACCATTGTTTTCCTCTTTGCCTTTAGCACCATCATTGGTAATTACTTCTACGGGGAGTCGAACATCCGTTTCATCACGCGTCGTCATTGGCCCATTCAGGCCTTCCGCATCATATCGGCTATGACCGTTCTCTTCGGAGGTGTCATCACGCTGCAACAGGCTTGGTCCATCATCGACCTCATGATGGCCATCATCGTCATCATAAACCTTTACGCCGTCATGCGTCTGGCCAAATACGCCTATCGCCTGAAGGACGACTACTTCCGCCAGAAGCGCGAAGGGAAAGACCCCACCTTCCACCGCTCCATGCTTCCCGAAATAGAGCAGGATGTGGAGTGTTGGGAGTAATACCCCACCCCCTTGCCCCTCCCGAGTGAGGGGAGTGGTCATTGATTGAGATTTATAATAAAAGTATATAGTAAAATAAAGTATTTATAACCTTCCCATTTTTCATATGCTCTCCCCTCGGGGAGGCGACTGGGGAGGGGGTCGCAATTATGATCGTTTGCATAGCAGAAAAACCATCCGTTGGCCGTGATATTGCCCATGTGCTGGGAGCCAACCAAGCAAAGGACGGATATATGGAGGGCAACGGCTACCAGGTGACCTGGACATTCGGACACCTGTGCGAGCTGAAGGAGCCCCACGAATACTCACCCATGTGGAAGACGTGGAGCATGGCACAACTCCCCATGATTCCACAGCGCTTCGGCATCAAGTTGAAGACGGATAAAGGGGTGGAGAAACAGTTCAACACCATAAAGCAACTCATGCTCTCGGCCGAACGCATCATCAACTGCGGTGATGCCGGGCAGGAGGGTGAACTCATACAGCGCTGGGTCATACAGATGACTGGTGCCAAGTGCCCCGTACAACGGCTATGGATATCCTCACTGACCGAAGAGGCCATTCGCGAAGGGTTCCAGAAGCTGAAGGACCAGAGCGAGTACCAAAGCCTCTATGAGGCAGGACTCTCGCGTGCCATCGGCGACTGGACGCTGGGCATGAACGCCACCCGACTCTACACCCTGAAATATCGCAGCATGATGGCGCAGGAAAAGCAGGTGCTCTCGATAGGACGCGTGCAGACCCCTACCCTCGCCCTCATCGTGCGTCGACAGCAGGAGATTGACAACTTCAAGCCCGAGACCTATTGGGTGCTGACGACACGCTATCGTGGGGCAACGTTCACCGCCGTCATGGAGGAGGGCGACCGCGGTTTCCGTACAAAGGAGGACGGAGAGGCTGCGCTGGCCGCCATCGGTTCACTTCCCTTCACTATCCTTTCGGTGGAGAAAAAGGCTGGCCGTGAGGCACCGCCACGTCTGTTCGACCTCACCTCCCTCCAGGTGGAATGCAACAAGCGCTACGGCTATTCGGCCGACCTCACGCTCCAACTCATCCAAAGCCTCTACGAGAAGAAGGTGACCACATACCCTCGCGTGGACACCACTTTCCTTAGCGACGACCTCTATCCCAAGTGTCCCCAGATTCTGAAAGGCCTCGTCCCGTATGCCCGATTCACACAAGGCATTCCCGCAGGAAAACTTCGCAAGGACAAGAAGTATTTCGACAGTTCCAAGGTCACCGACCACCACGCCATCATTCCCACAGGCGTCAATCCCGCCACGATAGGTCTCTCAGACATGGAAAAACGCGTGTTCGACCTCGTGGCACGTCGTTTCATCGGCATCTTCTACCCCGACCTCAAGTTCCAGCAGACCACCGTCCTGGGCGAGGTGCGTGCCGAGGGACTTCACGTCGCCTCCTTCACCGACGCCATCCCCTTCCGCGCCACCGGCAGGGTGATTACCGAACCCGCCTGGCAAGTGCTGTGGGCAAAGAAGAAGACCGACGAACAAGACTCCGCCGAAGAGAAAGACGGGGAGGAAGAGGGAACCTTGCCTGCTTTCACGAAAGGCGAATCAGGACCTCACGAACCCAACTTGGCAGAGAAGCAGACCACACCACCCAAGCCCTACACCGAAGCCACGCTGCTGCGCGCTATGGAGACAGCCGGAAAACTGGTTGAGGACGACGAACTGCGCGATGCCTTGAAGGAGAACGGAATCGGGCGACCCAGTACGCGTGCAGCCATCATCGAGACCCTGTTCAAACGCAACTACATCCGTCGCAACCGCAAGAGTCTGGCACCCACCGAGACCGGCAAACAACTCATCGGCATCATCCAGAACGAACTACTGAAGAGTGCCGAACTCACTGGCCACTGGGAGCGGAAACTGCGACAGATAGAGCGCCACGAATACGAAGCCCGTCAGTTCATCGACGAACTCAAGCAGATGGTCACCGACCTCGTCCTCTCCGTCATGGCGGACAACAGTGCCCCCCAAATATCGGATAAGCCAAATGCATCCCAATCCACTTAAGATTTTAAGTGGCACGCTTTCTGGTTAATCTTTATCATCAAGTTGCGGTTAAACTTTTTGTTTTGGAGGCATGAGTTTAATAGGCTTGTTCGTGAACACCCTTAACAGCCCTTCCACTGGGGTCATTCATGTTCTTGAAGGCAGCATCCCATTCGAGAGCAATGGCTGTTGAGCATGCCACACTTGCCTCCTGATTAACACTTCGCGCTGCCGACTCACTGGGAAAATGTTCGGCAAAGATGCTGCGATAATAATACTCCTCCTTGTTGAGTGGTGGATTGACGGGAAAGCGTTCTGCTGCATGGGCCATTTGTTCATCGGTTACAACTTCGGATGTAATCTTTTTCAACGTATCAATCCACGAATAACCTACGCCATCACTGAACTGTTCCTTCTGTCGCCAAGCGATCTCTGGAGGCAGCATGTCGGCAAAAGCCTCGCGTACAATTTTCTTCTCTATGGTTGTGCCGGGACACATTTTGGCTTCGGGATTGGTACGCATCGCCACATCAAGGAATTCCTTATCGAGGAAAGGCACTCGCCCTTCAACTCCCCAAGCAGAAAGGCTCTTGTTGGCACGGAGGCAATCGTAGTAGTGGAGTTTGCTGAGCTTACGTACCGTCTCCTCATGGAATGCTTTAGCACTGGGGGCTTTGTGGAAATAGAGATAACCGCCAAACACCTCGTCTGCACCCTCGCCACTAAGCACCATCTTTATTCCCATCGACTTGATGACACGTGCAAGCAAGTACATCGGGGTTGACGCACGGACCGTTGTCACGTCATATGTTTCTATGAAGTAGATGACATCTCGGATAGCATCAAGTCCTTCCTGTATAGTATAGTTAATTTCGTGATGCACGGTGCCAATATAGTCAGCCACCATCTTTGCCTTTGTCAGATCTGGAGCTCCCTTCAATCCTACTGCAAAGGAGTGAAGTCGTGGCCAATAAGCACGTGTCTGCGAATTGTCTTCTATGCGATGTTCGCTGAACTTTTCTGCAACAGCAGAAATGACAGAAGAATCAAGCCCGCCACTGAGTAGTACGCCATAAGGAACGTCGGACATCAACTGACGTTTTACGGAGTCTCTCAGGGCATTGCGAATAGCTTCGACGCTAGCCCCGTTGTTCTCCACCGCACTGTAATCAAACCAGTCACGCTTAAAATAGCGTTTCATGCCAGGATCCTTACTCCAGTAATAGTGTCCAGGAAGGAATGGTTCATATCGATCACATTGGCCTTCAAGTGCTTTCAATTCGGAGGCAACATACACCATGCCACTGCGATCATAACCTATATATAAAGGAATAACGCCAATGGGGTCACGAGCTATCAGAAACTCATCCTTCTCCTCATCATAAAGAGCGAATGCAAAAATGCCACTGATATCTTCCAAGAAATTGATGCCCTTATCACGATAGAGCGCAAGGATGACCTCGCAGTCACTGCCAGTCTGGAAATCGTACCGACCTGCATAACGACGACGAATCTCTTGGTGATTATAAATCTCACCATTAACTGCCAGCACTTGCTTCCTATCTGGTGAGAACAAGGGCTGCTTACCACTTTCTGGGTCAACGATGGAAAGACGTTCGTGAGCAAGTATGGCTGAGCCTCCGCAATAAATGCCACTCCAGTCAGGACCGCGATGGCGGAGCTTTTGACTCATTCTCAGTGCCTTTTCACGCAGTTCGGACGTCTGTTTCTTAATGTTGAAGATAGATACTATTCCACACATGATTTTACGATTTTACGATTTGGGCCGCTCGGCATCTGCGCAACAGTGACGCTTGCGTAGCGCAGAGGAGCAAGAATTTACGATTTATTCTACCGTGACACTCTTGGCCAGATTCCTTGGACGATCCACATCTTTCCCCTTACATACAGCTATGTGGTATGCCAGCAGTTGGAGAGGAATACTTGCAATAAGAGGTTGGAAACACTCTAATGTGTCAGGCAGGGTGATGATGTGGTCTGCAAATTTTTGTATTTGAGTGTCTCCTTCTGTAACAAGAGCCGTGACACGCCCACCACGTGCTCGCACCTCTTGGATGTTTGAAATGACTTTCTCGTAGAGACGATCGCGGGTGGCTATGACAAATACAGGCATCTCGCTGTCGATGAGGGCGATGGGACCATGTTTCATTTCTGCTGCAGGATAGCCTTCTGCATGAATGTAGGATATCTCTTTCAGCTTCAAAGCCCCTTCAAGGGCCAAGGGATAATTATATCCACGCCCCAGATATAGGCAATTCCTAGCATACGTGAAGATGGGTGCAAGGTTTTCTATCTGCCCATTAGTTTTTAATGCTTGTTCCATCTTGCCGGGAATAAGTGTTAGCTCTTTTACAATCTGCTGGTAGAGTTCGGGGGGTATGGTGTTTCGCTCTGCCGCCAAACATAGGGCCAGCATCGAGAGTACCGTTACCTGACCCGTGAAGGCTTTAGTAGAGGCTACACCAATTTCTGGACCGACGTGGATGTAGGTTCCCGTGTCTGTAGCGCGAGGGATACTAGCACCAATGGCGTTGCAGATGCCGTAAATAAAGGCACCTTGTTCCTTTGCCAAGTGGATAGCAGCCAGTGTGTCGGCGGTCTCTCCACTCTGCGAGATAGCAATCACCACATCATCCTTCATCACTACGGGATTGCGATATCTGAACTCCGAGGCGTACTCCACCTCACAGGGAATTCGGCATAAGCTCTCGATGAGTTGTTTGCCGATAAGTCCAGCGTGCCATGAAGTACCACAAGCCACAATTACAATGCGCTTTGCGCTTAACAGTTGCCGGTGGTAGTCAATCATTGCGGAAAGCGTCACATGGTTGCCTTCGACATTGATTCTCCCTCGCATACAGTTCTTCAGGCACTCTGGTTGCTCGAAAATCTCCTTCAACATAAAGTGCTTGTACCCACCCTTCTCTATCTGCCCGAGGTCTATGTCAACCGTTTTCACTTTCAAGTCCTGTTCCTCGCCGAGGACACTTATCACTTTCAGTTCTTCGCCCAACCGGATTACGGCTATGTTGCCATCCTCCAAATATACTACCTTGTCGGTATAGTCGATAATCGGACTAGCATCAGAGCCCAGAAAGAATTCATTCTCACCAATGCCTACAACAAGCGGACTTTGCTTGCGTGCAGCGATTATTTGGCAAGGGTCGCGTTTATCGACAATGGCAATTGCGTATGCTCCTACCACCTGATGGAGTGCCACCTGAACAGATTCGAGCAACGATAAATTCTTCTTTACCATGATGTACTCCACAAGTTGAACGAGCACCTCTGTATCAGTGTCGCTTCTGAACTCAATCCCATTTGCCTGCAGTTTAGTTTTGATATCGGCATAATTCTCTATGATACCATTATGGATGATGGCAAGGTTATGGCTCCTAGAATAATGGGGATGAGCGTTGCGTGCCGATGGTTCGCCATGAGTGGCCCAACGTGTGTGCGCGATACCTATACTGCCTGACACATCTTTGTCTCCACAGTACTCTATTAAATTGTCGACCTTTCCTTTGGCTTTATATACATTAAGGTCGCCACCGGCGCTTATCATTGCCACACCTGCACTATCATAACCACGATATTCCAGACGTTTCAGGCCTTTAATCAAAATAGGATAGGCTTGTTTTGTGCCAATATAACCTACTATTCCACACATGATTCAATTTGACGATTTTACAATTTGACAAATTATCGTTAAACGTTAAACATTAACATTTCACCATTTCTCTTTTCTACTAGATTCACAAATGCATGGTTCACGAGGCGGTTGCCGCCTGGGGTTGGATATTTTCCAGTAAAGTACCAGTCACCTTGATGGTTGGGACAGGCTGCATGAAGACCTTCGATGGTCTGAAATACGAACTCAACTGGAGTTTGCATACCTTCAGGTCGAAGCATCTCTGCCATCTTTTTATTGATTTCCTCAATTGTAAAAGGTTTGTAAATAGCCCTGACACAATTGTCCTGTTCTGCAGAAGGCTTACGGAGTTCTGCAAGGCAAGCCTCGTAGATGTCGTCAACCAGTTTCCACATGCCTCGTTCCTTCAAAAGAGCAATAGTAGCACGAAAAACGCAGAACTCTTCCAGCCGAGGCATATCGATGCCGTAATAGTCGGGAAAACGGATTTGAGGCGAACTACTAACCATCACGATTTTCTTGGGATGCAGACGGTCGAGTATCTTGAAGATGCTTTCCTTCAAAGTTGTTCCACGAACAATAGAATCATCGATGATGACAAGGTTGTCCTCGTAGGGACGCAGCGAACCATAAGTGATGTCATAGACATGTGAGGCAAGGTCGTTCCGGGAGCCTGCCTCTGTGATGAAAGTTCGCAGTTTGATGTCCTTCCAGGCAACCTTTTCGCTTCGCACATTTAGTTTCAGACTTCTCAAACCCTCCATCATTCCATAGAAGGCGACTTCGGCCGTATTCGGAATAAACGAAAAGACGGTGTGCTCAGTATCTCCGTCAATGGCCTTGAGGATGGGTGTTGTAAGTTGCCGGCCTAGCTGTTTGCGTTCATGATAAATGTCGCGGTCCGAACCACGGCTGAAGTAGATGCGCTCGAACGAGCAACGTGCCTGAGCCTTTGCCTCGATGATGGTTTCCAAGGCAGAACTTCCATCCTTGTGTACGATGAGTGCATGGCCAGCTGGCAACTCGTAAACTTCTTCGCAAGTGAGGTCAAAGGTTGTCTGCAGCACAGCACGCTCGCTGGCAACAGCAATCACTTCATCATCCTTATAGAAGAAAGCTGGCCGAATGCCCCATGGGTCACGCATAGCAAACATCTCACCACTACCCGTCAGGCCACACATCACATATCCTCCATCATAATCGGCCATGGTGGTACGAAGCACATTGCTTATCTTTACGTGTTCCTCTATGAAGTCTGTTATATCTCTGTCCTGCAGACCCAACTCCTTTGCACTGATGTAACAACGTTCTACCTCACGATCTAGTCGATGTCCCATCAGTTCGAGTGTTATATACGAGTCACTAAAGATGCGAGGCGACTGTCCTTGTCGCGTCATCTTTCTGAAGATCTCGTCGATGTTCGTCATATTGAAGTTACCGCAAAGACAAAGATTCTTGGCCCGCCAATTGTTGCGGCGCAGGAATGGATGCACATACTGAAGCCCGCTCTTACCCGTAGTCGAGTATCGTAGGTGGCCCATAAAGAGCTGGGCCTTTGTCCATTCAGGTGTCACATGGTCGAATATCTCTGTGATAGCATCTTTTCCCAACGCTTTCTCGCGGAACATGTACTCCGTTCCGACGGGTGCATCCATATTGACACAAGCTATTCCGGCGCCTTCTTGCCCACGGTTGTGCTCTTTCTCCATCATGAGATAGAGTTTGTTAAGGGCGTAGGATACCGTTCCGTACTTCTGTTCGTAGTAGTCTCGCGGCTTTAAGAGCCTCACCAAAGCCACACCACATTCATGCTTCAATTCTTCCATTTTATAAGCATGCTTTGATGAAATTCATGAACAAAGGATGCGGATGCAACACTGTAGAGGTGTATTCGGGATGGAATTGTGTACCGATGTACCACTTCAATGATGGTATCTCGACAATCTCAACAAGGTTTGTGGCAGGATTAATGCCAACGCACTTCATTCCTGCTGCTTCACATTCTTTTTGATACCTATTGTTAAACTCATAACGGTGTCTATGTCGTTCTTTTATAGAACACTGGCCATCAGCCATTAACTGAGTGCCATTATAAGCCTCCCATGCCTTACTCCCCTTCTTCAGATTACACTCATAAGTTCCCAGTCGCATCGTACCTCCCATTTGCTTGATTGTTTTCTGCTCTTCCATCATGTCAATGACGTTATGCGACGTCGTAGTGTCCATCTCATTACTGTTAGCATCTTTGTGTCCCAAAACATTTCGTGCAAATTCAATGACCATCATCTGCATTCCAAGGCAAATACCAAAAGTCGGAATGTCGTGAGTGCGCGTATATTCAGCCGCAACAATTTTGCCTTCGACGCCTCTTTGACCAAAGCCTGGACAAATGACTATTCCATTCATTCCATCCAGTCGGGAAGCAACGTTTTTGTCTGTAATTTCTTCACTATTTATAAAGTGCAACTTGGCCTTGCGACCATTATAGATGGCAGCAAGGTGTAGGCTCTCACGAATACTTTTATAAGCATCCTGAAGGTCATACTTGCCAACCAACCCGATGTGAATCTCCGACTTTGCTTCCTGCTGAAGATGGAGGAAATGGTACCACGAGAGCAGTCCGGGCACAATTCCATTCCCCTCTTCTTCTGTAGAGGAATTCTCTTCTCCTCGGGGAGAAAGAAGGGGAGCATTGAGTTTTCTAAGTATAGCAATATCGAGGCCTTGATGCTGCATGTTGACGGGTACCTCATAGATGCTTGGCATATCCTCGCTTTGCACCACGCATTCTGGCTCGACATTACAGAACGATGCGACTTTCCTCAAGATTCCATCCTCCAGATGATGCTCAGTTCGAAGGATGAGAATATCGGGTTGAATGCCCATGCTTTGCAGTTCCTTCACTGAATGTTGCGTCGGTTTCGTCTTGAACTCACCAGCAGCATGGAGATAGGGAACGTAGGTAAGATGAATGCAGACGGTGTCATTCCCTTTCTCCCAACGTAGTTGTCGAATGGCTTCCATGAAAGGAGCGCTTTCGATGTCACCAATCGTTCCACCAATCTCGGAGATGACAAAATCGAAATGTTCGTGCTGAGCATTTTCCTTGATGCATCGTTTTATCTCGTCCGTAATGTGAGGTACTACCTGAATTGTTTTGCCGAGATAGTCGCCACGACGCTCCTTGTCGATAACAGCCTGATAGATTCGACCCGTAGTAATACTATTATGACGAGTGGTTTGAATGTCTGTAAAACGTTCGTAGTGCCCCAAGTCAAGATCTGTTTCCATGCCATCGGCCGTTACATAGCATTCTCCGTGTTCATAGGGGTTGAGCGTACCCGGATCTATATTGATGTAGGGGTCAAACTTTTGGATCGTGATTTTGTAGCCTCGAGCCTGCAACAACTTACCGATACTTGCAGAAATAATGCCCTTTCCCAGTGACGAGACGACGCCACCTGTGACGAATATATACTTTGTTTCCATAAATGTTAAAAAAGGGGGGTCAGAGGTTTTTCCATTCGGCAATTCGGTCGAGTGCCTCTTCCGTCTTCTCATGACTACTGAACGCCGTGAACCTGACATAGCCCTCACCAGATGGTCCGAAACCCACGCCTGGGGTGCAGACAACATTTGCCCCATAGAGAAGGTTTTCAAAAAATTGCCATGAATCAAATCCATCGGGCACTCGCATCCAAATGTAAGGAGCATTCTCTCCACCATAACACTCAAAGCCCAAAGAACGCAGCGTGGCAAGCATATTGCGCGAATTACGCATGTAGTAGTCAATGGTAGTCTTCACCTGCTCCTTGCCTTCTGGCGTGTAAATAGCCTCAGCAGCACGCTGTGAAATATAACTGGTACCATTGAACTTTGTGCATTGACGACGATACCACAGCGGATTGAGAGGGATACGCTCACCCGTGAGAGTGGAAGTTGTCAAATCCTTCGGGACAATAGTATAGCCGCAACGAACGCCAGTGAAGCCAGCGGTCTTGGAGTAACTATGGAACTCGATAGCACACCTCCTTGCACCTCTTATTTCGTATATACTGTGGGGGATGGTGTCATCGTGGATATAAGCCTGATAGGCGGCATCGTAGAAGATGATGGCATCGTTATGCAGAGCATAGTTGACCCACTTTCGCAGTTCCTCTTTCGTAATGACTGTCCCTGTAGGATTATTAGGATAACAAAGATAAATGACATCGACGCGTTGCTTGGGCAATGCTGGCACATAATTGTTCTCTGCATTACATGGAAGGTATATGACATTTGACCATCGTCCGTCGTCGCCTTTTAATCCAGCACGTCCAATCATTGCGTTGGAATCAATGTATACGGGATAGATTGGGTCAGTGACAGCAATGGAATTGTCCCAGCGTATTAGCTCCTGTATGTTACCAGTGTCCGACTTTGCGCCATCGTTAATGAATATTTCATCAAGATCGAGGTGAATGCCTCGTGGCAGAAAATCGTTCTTCAGTATTGCCTCACGCAGGAAATCGTACCCTTGTTCTGGCCCATAGCCTCGAAAGCCTTCGGCAGTACCCATTTCATCGACTGCACGGTGCATAGCCTCAATGACAGCCGGACATAAAGGTTGAGTTACGTCACCGATGCCGAGTGAAATGACATCGGCTTTGGGGTGCATCACCTTGAAGGCATTCACCTTTTTGGCTATATCAGCAAACAAATAATTGTTTGGTATTTTCAAGAAATGATCGTTTACTAATGCCATATAAAACGATTTTACGAGTTATATACTATTTTGACTTTTAGGTCTCCGCCTCTCCGTCAAATACAAATTCAGCAGGGCCAGTCATATAGACATGATTATCAACCTCCCGCCACTCAATGCCGAGCGTGCCGCCGTCCATCACGATATCGGTCTTGCGGCCTGCCCGTCCAGTAAGGAATGCAGCTACTGCAGTAGCACATGCTCCCGTCCCACAGGCTTGAGTGATGCCGCTACCTCGTTCCCATACCCGTGTTCTGATGCTGCCATCGTGCTCTGTACATGCAAATTCAATGTTGCAACGCTGTGGGAAGGCTGGGTGATGTTCCAGTTCTCGTCCAGTCTTGTCAACCTGATTGATGTCATCCGTAAAGATGACATAGTGGGGATTGCCCATAGAAACAAACACTCCGCGACTGGGGTCTTTTGACGGAATATAGAGTGTCTCGTCTTTAAGCAAAGGCTCACCCATATCTACTGTAACACTACGCACAATGCCGTTTCCCGTATGCAGTTGAAGTTCCTTTATTCCAGACAGGGTATGCAACCCGATGTTGGTCTTACTTGTAAGCCCACGTTCGTAAAGATATTTTCCTATACAGCGTGAAGCGTTACCACACATCATGGCCTCGCTTCCATCGGCATTGAAGATACGCATAGCAAAGTCTGCTTCTGGTACAGGAGATTTGTCTATAAGTACCAGACCATCAGACCCAATGCCCTTGTGACGATCACTCCACACGATGGACGTGGATGCAGGGTCTGCAACGGAATGGTGTAAGGCATCGACATAGATGTAATCATTGCCACAACCATGCATCTTTGTAAAGGGTATCTTGGTCATATTAGCGTTTCGTGAATTTTCTGATACAAAGGTAATACAAAAAAAGGTTAGGCAGTTAGGTGTTTTGATTTTTTTGGAGCAAGAAAAACCAATAATATGTCAAATTGTTATATTACACGCCGTTATACTTATAGGTTATTATAATAGAACGCATTAATCCCATGCAATGTTACGAATTGTAAGTTGCATGGGATTTTTTGTTTGGGACTCAAATCAGTTTTCTCATATCTTGAAAGAGAGCCCGAGAAGCAAATAGAGTTTTTCTGAATGAGGATTTGCTATCAGAGCTGCATAAATGGGGATATGGTATTTCTCTTTTATGGTAAAGTCCTTTGTGGCACGTAAAGAGACATTCGTGACAGCAAAATGCCTATTGCCGTAGAAGGTTGTTCCCCAAGGGACAACGCCAATTGAGGTTTCCCATTCCAGCGTAACAAGCTGGAATGGAGCAGTAAGCTCGAAGTAACTGGAATAGGCACGTTTCCCATGAGAATTAGTACCGTCATCACCAGAGAAATTAGTATACCATTTGGCAGAAAGAATATTGAAATCATAGCCAACAAACCCTTCCCATACATGTGTGGTTTTACCATTCTTATACTGGAAATAGCAGCCTGTGGAGAACCAATAATCCGTTATACCTATATTAAAACCCTTGTAGCTATAATCTAATGTGAAATCCAATTCCTTTGTATCTTCCCAATTTGAAATGCCAACACTTCCCCATACGGAAAGACTAAACCCTTTGTATCCAACACCGAGGGTTGGCTGGAAACTGACATTTCCAAGGTCCTGACCACGCCAAATATATTGACTGACAAGATCTGTGCCGATGGTTGCTGAAACTCTTTCTTTAACTACTGTATCCACCTTGCTTTCCATAATTTCTTGAGAGCTTGACGTAGCCGTTCCGATTATGGAAAGAACCATAAAAAACAATCTTTTCATACCTTTCTACTCTTTTTTAGTTATAACACATTTCTCCATGTTCGTAAACATCTAAGCCTTCCTCCTCTATTCGCTTATCTACGCGCAGGCCGTATATTTTTTTGATGCCATAGAACAGGACAACACCACAAACAGCTGCCCAAAGGTCGATGACGAGAATGCCAAAACACTCGGCACAGAAGAATCCCCATCCATGACCATAGAATGCTCCATTCGAAATAGATAGCAGACCTGTCATCAAGGTTCCCAAAATGCCACAGACACCATGAACGCTGGAGGCGCCGACTGGATCGTCGATGTGCAACCTATGGTCGATGAACTCGATGGCATAGACTAGTACCATACCACAAACCAGGCCAATGATGACGGAACCAAAAGGCGATACAAGGTCGCAACCTGCCGTGATGCCTACAAGTCCTGCCAGAATTCCGTTTAACGTCAGCGAGAGCGACGGCTTGCCATATTTTATGTAAGTGAGAAACATCGTTGCAACGCCACCAGCAGCTGCAGACAAGTTAGTAGTAAGAAATACGTGAGAGATGGCAACACGGTTAACTTCACCACTGGCAGCCAACTGTGAACCGGGATTAAAACCAAACCATCCCAACCAAAGAATGAATACACCCAAAGCAGCCATAGCCAGGTTGTGACCGGGAATAGCCCTACTCTTTTTGTCTGCACCATATTTACCCACACGAGGCCCAAGTGCCAAAGCTCCAATCAAAGCCAACACCCCTCCTACACTGTGCACAATGGCCGAACCTGCAAAATCATGGAACACATCACCAAATGTGGTCATCATAAAGCTGTCGGCTGCATCATTGCACAACCAACCGCCACCCCAGGTCCAATGCCCTTCAATGGGATAAATGAACAATGAAATGACAGCACTGTAAACCAGATACATAGAGAACTTCGTCCGTTCGGCCATAGCACCACTCACGATAGTGGCGGAAGTGGCACAGAACACGGTTTCAAAAATCAGAAATCCCTCCACTGGCAAATCGCCTTTGTAGAAACTTAAATCGCCCCAGTTGGGCATCCCGATAAACCCACCACCATCACTGCCAAACATAAAGCCGAAGCCAATAAACCAGAACAGCAATGAACCGAACATGAAGTCAACAAAGTTCTTCATTAGGATGTTGGCTGTGTTCTTGCTACGTGTGAAACCTGCTTCGCAGAGGGCGAAACCTGGTTGCATCCAGAAAACCAACATGGCTGCCAATAGCATCCATACAGTATCGAGTGATAATCCTATTTCGTTCATATTAAAAGTCTTAATGTTGTTTTACAAATCTTTATTTCTTGTCTCTCAATACGGTGTCACCGTTCTCGCCCGTGCGTATAGAATAAGTATCTATTACATCGCTGACGAAAATTCGGCCATCACCAATCTCGCCCGTATGGGCCACTCGTAAGATGACATTCACTGTTGGATTCAGGAATACGTCGCGACATACGATGGTGATGGCCACACGCTCAATCACATCTGTACTGTATTGTACACCACGGTAAATTCTCTCCTGGCGACTTTGCCCAATACCATGCACATCATGGTACTCAAACCAATCGATGTCGGACGAAAGCAAGGCTTCCTTTACTTCTTCAAATTTGGTTTTTCGGATAATTGCTTCAATCTTTTTCATACCTTAATACCTTTAGTTAATACTTTGTGTCACTATGACTTTTCTTGAATTCGAGGGCAAAATTACGACGCTTTTGTCACATGGTTATACGTCCTTCACAGCTTTCGCTCTACCTTTTTCAGCTATTTTACAAATTGTAATTTAAACACTCACTTTGCTTACAATCTGTTATTTTTGCTTAAAATGTAGATTTTTTTAGTGTAAAAGACACTTATTCTAATAACATCTCGATATAATTTTGTCCTCAGATTCATTTATAAGGTAAAAAGAAGAAATACTGATTGTTATGAAAGGCAAGACAAATAGAGGCTTGTACCAAAATCAATACGAACACGATGCATGTGGTGTGGGCATGATTGTAAACATTCATGGAGGCAAGAGCCACGAACTTGTCGATAATGCACTGCGGGTGCTGGAGAACATGGAACATCGCGGTGCTGAGACACGTGATGGCACTGGCGACGGCGCAGGCATCATGGTACAGATTCCCCACGAATTCATCCTCCTGCAAGGCATTCCGGTTCCTGAGAAGGGACGTTATGGAACGGGATTGGTGTTTCTGCCCAAGGACGGGAAAGCGCAGCAAACGATTCTGAGCATCATGATAGAGGAGATTGAACGTGAGGGACTGACGTTGATGTACCTGCGCACGATTCCCACCAACCCTGAGGTGCTGGGAGTGGCCGCACGCGAAGTGGAGCCCGACATCAAGCAAATCTTCGTGACGGGTGTTACAGAAGAAAATGCCCCAATGTTCGACTGCATATTATATAAGGTAAGGAAACGCATAGAGAACCGCAGCGACAACGATGACTTCTACATCTGTTCACTATCAAGTAAGAACATCATATACAAGGGAATGCTCACCTCAGGGCAATTGCGAAGGTATTTCACCGACCTGTCGAGTCCGTACTTTACAAGCGGACTTGCACTCGTGCATTCCCGTTTCTCCACCAACACGTTTCCTAAGTGGAAGCTGGCTCAGCCCTTCCGCCTGTTGGCACACAACGGAGAAATCAACACCATTCGCGGCAACCGTGGTTGGATGAAGGCAAGGGAAAGCGTTCTCGACAGCGAGGCTTTAGGCGACATCAAGGACCTGCGTCCCATCGTTCAAGAAGGGTTGAGCGACTCCGCAAGCCTCGACAATGTCTTTGAGTTCCTCACAATGAGCGGACTGTCGCTGCCCCATGCGATGGCTATTCTGGTGCCGGAAAGTTTCAACGACAAAAACCCCATTTCCGAAGATCTGAAGGCATTCTACGAATATCACTCCATACTGATGGAGCCATGGGACGGTCCCGCAGCACTTCTCTTCTCAGATGGTCGCTTCGCTGGCGGCATGCTCGACAGGAACGGGCTTCGTCCCAGTCGCTACACCATTACGAAGCAGGGCATGATGATCGTTGCATCCGAGGTGGGTGTAATGGACTTCGAGCCTAGCGACGTAGTCAGCAAGGGGCGTTTGCAACCGGGAAAGATACTGCTCATTGACACTCAGGAGGGTAGAATTTACTACGATGGCGAGATAAAGGAACAACTGGCAAAGGCGCACCCCTATCGTGAATGGCTCTCGACGAATCGAGTTCAATTAGAGAAACTCAAGAGCGGACGCCATGTGGAGAATTCGGTTGAGAACTTCGAGCGCAAACTTGTCTGCTTCGGATATGGTCAGGAAGACATCGACAAGACCATCGTACCTATGGCTACAGCTGGCCAGGAACCAGTTGCTGCTATGGGCAATGACACACCGCTGGCCATCATTAGCGATCGTCCACAGACGCTGTTCAACTACTTCCGCCAACAGTTTGCCCAAGTGACAAATCCTGCCATCGACCCCATCCGCGAAGAATTGGTAATGTCCCTGACGGAATACATAGGAGCAGTAGGCACCGGCATCCTCACTCCTGATGCCTCCAACTGCAAGATGGTGAGGTTGCCACAACCCGTTCTAACGAATATTCAGCTCGACATCTTATGCAACATCAGATACAAAGGCTTTAATACCATCAAGTTGTCATTAGCCTACCCCCAGCCTCTCCCCAAGGGAGGGGAGATTGATTGGTCCCAGGCAGGTGAAAATCTTAGGGTAGCCTTGGACAAGCTATGCCGAGATGCCGAACAGGCTGTGGATGATAGCTACAACTACATCATTCTTTCCGACAGGGACATCGACAACAGGCATGTTGCCATTCCAAGTCTTTTGGCAGTAAGTGCCGTCCATCATCATCTCATTAGCGTTGGCAAACGAGTGCAAACGGCTCTTATCGCGGAAAGCGGCGAAATTCGCGAAGTGATGCATGCCGCTTTGTTATTAGGTTACGGGGCAAGTGCCATTTGTCCTTACATGACTTTTGCTGTTCTGGACGATCTCGTGAAGAAACACAAGATTCAGGAGGAGTATGCTACTGCTGAAGCAAACTATATCAAGGCGGTCGACAAGGGACTGAAGAAGGTTATGAGCAAGATGGGAATATCTACCATACGCTCGTATCGGGGCGCAAAGATATTCGAGAGCATCGGACTGGGAGAAGACCTGCTGAGGCGCTACTTTGGTACTGAGGTTAGCACCATTGGAGGCATCGGGCTGAAGGAGATTGCCAAGGATGCAATCCGACTCCACGAGGAGGCCTTCCGACCCAAGGAGATCAACGAGTTCCTGCCCAACAACGGTCAGTTCGCCTGGCGCAAGGATGGCATCCTCCATGCTTGGAATCCCGAAACAATTGCCAATCTGCAGATTGCCACCAGACTTGGTTCCTACAAGAAGTTCAAGGAATGGTCAGCGATGGTGGACGAGAAGGAGAAACCCATTTTCATTCGTGACTTCTTCGGATTCCGAAAGGCAGCAACCCCTACCCCTCTCGAAGAAGTGGAACCCGTTGAAAGCATCGTCAGGCATTTTGTCACCGGCGCTATGTCATTTGGAGCCTTAAGCATCGAGGCACATGAGGCCCTGGCTTTGGCTATGAACAAACTTGGCACACGAAGCAACACTGGTGAGGGTGGCGAGGACAACGCCCGCTATCACTCGGAGGTGGACGGAGTTAGTCTTTCCAGCAAGACCAAGCAGATAGCATCGGGACGCTTTGGAGTTACGGCCGAATACTTGGTAAATGCCGAAGAGATACAGATTAAGGTGGCACAGGGTGCAAAGCCTGGTGAAGGCGGACAGTTGCCTGGTTTCAAGGTGAACGAGATTATTGCCAAGACGCGTAATGCCATTCCTGGCATAAGCCTTATTTCCCCACCACCCCATCATGACATATATAGTATTGAGGACCTTGCACAACTCATCTTCGACCTGAAGAATATCAACCCGACTGCCGCCGTCAGCGTGAAACTGGTTGCAGAAAGTGGTGTCGGAACAATTGCCGCAGGCGTAGCAAAGGCAAAAGCCGACCTCATCGTCATTAGTGGTGCTGAAGGAGGTACGGGAGCAAGCCCTGCAAGCAGCATGCGTTTTGCTGGCATCAGTCCGGAGATTGGCCTTGCTGAGACACAGCAGACTCTCGTTAGGAACGCTCTTCGCAGCCAAGTTCGTCTGCAGACCGACGGACAGCTGAAGACAGCCAAAGACGTTGTCATCATGGCGTTGCTTGGTGCCGACGAATTCTCATTCGGCACACTGCCTCTGATTGTATTAGGCTGTGTGATGATGCGTAAGTGCAACACCAACACGTGTCCCGTAGGTGTGGCAACACAAGACGAACGCCTTCGTTCCCGTTTCATGGGGCGTGCCGAGTATGTGGTCAACTTCTTCACATTCCTCGCCCAGCAGGTGCGCGAGTATCTCAGCGAGATGGGTGTGCACAAGTTGAAGGACATCATTGGACACACCGAACTCATCGTTCCTAACGAAGCGTTTCCTTCCGCCACCGAGAAATGGAGTACCATCGACTTCGGCCGCCTGCTCTACAAACCCGAAACAGACAAACCTCTCTATTGGGACAGAAGCAACTTCTCGAAAGTCGGTGGCGTTAAGGATGAAGAAATAGTGAAAGCCGCACAAAAGAGCATCGACAACCAGGAAGAGACGACGCTCGACTTTGCCATCAAGAACACCGACCGAGCAGTGGGAACCATGCTTTCGGGAATCATTGCTAAGAAATACGGTGAGACGGGACTGCCCGACGGAACCATCAACATCAAGTTCAAGGGATCGGCTGGACAATCTTTCGGAGCCTTTGCCGTAAAGGGGGTAAGTCTGAGGCTCGAAGGCGAGGCCAACGACTACTTTGGCAAAGGCCTAAGCGGCGGGCGCATCAGCATCTTGCCTCCTGCGAGGAGCGATGCTGACTTCCACGCCGAAGGCAACATTATTGCTGGCAACACCGGACTGTATGGAGCCACCAGTGGCGAACTGTATGTCAACGGGCGCGTTGGAGAACGCTTCGGCGTACGCAACAGCGGAGCCATTGCCGTCATCGAGGGGGCTGGCGACCACTGCTGTGAATACATGACCGGCGGACGCGTTGTGGTTCTGGGTAAGACCGGACGCAATTTTGCAGCCGGCATGAGTGGTGGCGTAGCATACGTCTATGACCCCGACCATGTTTTCGACTACTTCTGCAACATGGACATGGTGGAGATAAACCTTGTTGAGGACGCTGTCAGTCGCAAGGAACTGCTCGAACTCATCCGTCAGCACTATCTCCACACGGGTTCCGCCCTTGCCGGACGAATGCTCGACAACTGGCAGCGCTATGTGGAAGACTTCATACAAGTTGTCCCCATCGAGTACAAACGTGTCATGCAGGAAGAGCAGATGGCAAAACTCTCGCAGAAGATTGCTAAAGTGCAGCGTGACTATTAAGATTTTACAATTTGACATTCGACATTCGACATTTGCCTTTCAATCTTCAATTTTCAATCTTCAATATACAAACATGGGAAATCCGAAAGCATTTCTGACAGTGCCTCGCAAGGAGGCAGGATACAGACCTATTCACGACCGCATACACGATTTTGGTGAAGTGGAACAGACGCTCAACACCCGCGACCGCCAGGAGCAAGCCAGCCGCTGCATGGACTGCGGTGTGCCCTTCTGTCATTGGGCTTGTCCGCTTGGCAACAAAGACCCGGAATGGAACGATGCACTTTATCGCGGTGAGTGGGAAACGGCATATAAGTTATTGAAGAAGACCAACCCCTTCCCCGAGTTCACGGGACGCATCTGCCCCGCGCTTTGCGAGAAAGCTTGCGTGCTTTACCATACGACGGGGGAGGCCGTCACCAATCGCGAGAATGAGGCAGCCATTGCCGAACGTGCATTTCTGGAAGGATATGTCACCATCGAGCATCCCGTGCGAAATGGCAAGAAGGTGGCTGTTGTCGGAAGTGGTCCTGCCGGATTGGCTGCGGCCAATGCGCTAAACTATATGGGCTACACTGTGACAGTCTTCGAGAAGGATGAAGCCGCAGGAGGACTTCTTCGCTATGGCATTCCTAACTTCAAACTTAACAAGAAAATCATCGACAGGAGAATTCGAGTAATGGAGCAGGAGGGAATCTGTTTCCGTTATGGTGAAGAGATAATGTTCAATATTCAATGTTCTAACCGGACGGACGAAGTCCTACGCTTGCGTAGCGAAGTCGGAGCAAGAATGTTCAATGAATTCTCCGCCATCATCCTCGCCACCGGCACCCCGAAAGCCCGCGACCTGAACGTTCCTGGCCGTGAACTGAGGGGTGTGCATCTTGCCCTCGAACTGCTCTCTCAGCAGAACCGTGTCCTTGCCGGCATGGAGTTCTCGAAGGACGAGCACATCACGGCAAAGGGGAAGGATGTCCTCGTCATCGGTGGTGGCGACACGGGAAGCGACTGCATTGGTACGGCCCATCGGCAGGGTTGCAAGAGTGTAACGCAGATTGAGATTATGCCCAAGCCTCCCGTCGGCCATAATCCTTCCACACCTTGGCCCAACTGGCCTATCATCCTAAAGACGACAAGCAGTCACGAAGAGGGCTGCACACGTCGGTGGAACATCAACACCCTCGAGTTCCTCGGAAAAGACGGGAAGGTGACGGGAGTCAGGGTGCAGGAGATAGACTGGAAGCCCAACCCGGAAGGCGGAAGGCCCATCATGGTGGAGAAGGGCGAACCGGAAATCATCAAGGCCGACCTCGTTCTGCTTGCTATGGGTTTCCTCAAGCCAAAGCATCCGCAATATCCCCCGAATGTCTTTGTCTGTGGCGATGCTGCCAACGGTGCTTCGCTTGTGGTTCGCGCCATTGCCTCCGGACTTCAGACGGCAACCAAAGTCAACGAATACTTAAGTAAAACTCTTTAATTCATGGGGCAAGGAGCAAGGGGTATGGGGCAAGAGGATGCAACAATCAAAAGAAAAGCCCTCTTTCTTTGGGAGAGAGGGTTTGGGAGAGAGGCTTTTTAAATTTTCAATTTTAATCTTTAATTTTTAATCTTTTATAAACATACGACTATGGCAAACGATTTAAGATTTCAGGTTGTTGGCGAGGCGTTCAAGAAGAAACCTCTCGACGTGATAGCACCGAGTGAAAGACCTTGCGAATACTTCGGCAAGCATGTCTTCAATCGCGAAAAGATGTACAAGTACCTGCCCAAAGACGTCTACGGCAAGATGATGGACGTGATGGACAACGGCGCACAACTCGACCGCACTGTGGCCAACGCCGTAGCCAGCGGCATGATGCAATGGGCCAAAGAGAATGGTGTGACACACTACACACACTGGTTCCAGCCCCTGACAGAAGGCACAGCCGAGAAGCACGACTCGTTCATCGAACACGACGGCAAGGGAGGCATGATAGAGGAGTTCAGCGGCAAGTTACTTGTCCAGCAGGAACCCGATGCCTCTTCGTTCCCCAGTGGTGGCATCCGCAGCACATTCGAGGCTCGCGGCTATTCCGCATGGGACCCCACAAGCCCCGTCTTCATCATCGACGACACACTCATCATTCCCACGGTATTCATCTCTTACAGCGGTGAGTCGCTCGACTACAAAGCACCCCTCTTGCGTGCTCTAAAAGCCGTCAACGTAGCTGCCACAGAGGTTTGTCACTACTTCGACCCCGCAGTAAAGAAAGTGACCAGCAATCTCGGATGGGAACAAGAATACTTCCTCGTCGACGAAGGCCTCTATGCTGCCCGCCCCGACCTCCTTCTGACGGGTCGCACCCTCATGGGACATGATTCTGCCAAGAACCAGCAAATGGACGACCACTACTTCGGAAGCATTCCCGAGCGCGTGGCTGCCTTCATGCGCGACCTTGAGATACAAGCACTGATGCTCGGCATCCCCGTGAAGACACGACACAACGAGGTAGCACCCAACCAGTTCGAAGTAGCACCCATCTTCGAGGACACCAACTTGGCAGTCGACCACAACATGCTGCTCATGTCGCTCATGAAGCGCGTTGCCCGTAAGCATAGTTTCCGAGCCCTCCTGCACGAGAAGCCCTTTGCAGGCATCAACGGTTCCGGCAAGCACAACAACTGGAGTCTGTCGACCGACACTGGCATACTGCTCCATGCTCCTGGCAAGACACCCGAACAGAACCTGCGCTTCGCCACATTCATTGTCGAAACCCTAATGGGAGTCTACAAACACAACGGACTGCTGAAGGCCAGCATTATGAGTGCCACCAATGCCCACCGTCTGGGCGCCAACGAGGCACCACCAGCCATCATCAGTTCATTCTTGGGCAAACAACTCTCCGAATTGCTCGACCACATCGAGAAAGCCGACAAGGAAAACCTTTTCACAATGGACGGCAAGCAAGGCATGAAGATGGACATCCCCGAAATACCCGAACTGCTCATCGACAACACCGACCGCAACCGCACAAGCCCATTCGCCTTCACGGGAAACCGCTTTGAGTTCCGCGCCGTAGGCAGTGAAGCCAACTGCGCCAGTGCCATGATTACGCTCAACAGCGCCGTTGCAGAGGCACTCACCAGCTTCAAGAAACGCGTCGACGAGCGGATAAAGGTGATTGCAAAAGACTTCGAGCACTCCGAGCACAATGCCACCTACCACGCCATCATCGACGTCCTTCGCGAGGACATCAAGACTTGCAAACCCATTCGGTTCGACGGTAACGGCTACAGCGACGAATGGAAGACCGAAGCCGCCCGTCGCGGACTCGACACCGAGACCTCCTGCCCCGTCATCTTCGAGCGCTACCTCGATGCCGACAGCATCCAAATGTTCGAGAGCCTCGGCGTGATGACCCAAAAGGAACTGGAGGCACGAAACGAGGTGAAGTGGGAAACCTACACCAAGAAGATTCAGATAGAAGCCCGCGTACTGGGCGACCTCTCCATGAACCACATCATCCCCGTCGCCACCAGTTACCAGAGCCAGCTCCTGCGCAACGTGGAACGCATGAGCAATGCCTTCCCTGCCGACAAGTCCGACAAGCTCAACGCCCGCAACCTCAAACTCATTGAAGAGATTGCCGAGCGAACCGCAACCATCGAGAAACTAGTAGAAGAACTCGTCAGCGCACGCAAGGTAGCTAACAAGATTGAGGACGAGCACCAGAAGGCCATCGCCTATCACGACACCATTGCCCCGATGTTCGACGCCATCCGCTATCAGATCGACAAACTTGAACTCATCGTCGACGACAGCCTCTGGCCCCTGCCCAAGTACCGCGAACTGCTGTTCATCAGATAGTCCGAAGCAAAAACTCAAAATGTATAATGCATAAATAAGTAATCAGGAGACCTTCGGGCCTCCTGATTTGCTATAAGGAAACTTGGGTGAGGAATTACTTGGGCAGGGTGACAGCGAAGTGGGGGTTGTCCGTGTGTGACTTGTGGACGAGGGACTTCAGTTCGGCCAGTTTTTCGGGATAGTCGGCTGCAAGGTTGTGATCCTCATGAATGTCGGTTGCCAGATCGTAGAGTTCGGAAACACCCTTCTTCACAATGAGTTTCCAGTTGCCCTGACGAACGGCAATCTGATTGGTCTCGTTGAACTCCCAGTAGAAGTAGTCGTGTGACTGCTGTGCGGCATCGTTGCCCAAGAGCGTGGGCAGGAAGGAGATGCCGTCGAAGTAATCCTGTTCGCCCAAGCGAGGATTGCGGTACTTGGCGACATAGTCCTGCTCGCCAATGATGTCGCAGAAGGTGGGCATGATGTCGTAGAAGGCTATCGGGTGGTCGTTCTTCAGTCCGGCTGGTACATGACCCGGCCAACGGACGATGAACGGAATGCGGATGCCTCCCTCGTGGCACGAACGCTTGAGGCCCTTCAGCACGCCGTCGCGATTGAAGAATGTGGGGTCTGCCCCACCCTCCTCGTGAGGGCCGTTGTCGCTGGTGAAAATGAGGATAGTGTTGTCGGCCAAGCCCTTGCGCTCCAGCAGGTCCATAATCTGACCGACATAGGCATCGAGACGGGTGATCATGGCTGCAAACTGGGCGTGAACGTTGCCGATGGCGTGGTACCACGAGGCATCCTGACCGCCGAAACTCTTGTCCTCGCAGAACTTCGCCTTGTAGGCCAAAAGGATGCTGTCCTCAGGCTGGACGAGTTCGGCATGGGGAATGGTGTAGCTGAACAGTCCATAGAAGGGCTGACTGCCGTCCTGTTTGTCGAGCCACTGCATGGCCTTCTGATGGATGACGTCGGCACTATATTCCGGACGCTTGTAGTAATCTTCGCCATAGAAGGCGTGCTGAACATTGCCTTGCTGGATGTCGCGACTGACAGCCTTATCGCCATCGCTCCGACTGTATTTGTTCAGGAAATTGGGATAGTAGGAATGGGCTTCGAACTGACAGATGTAGCCATAGAACTCATCGACACCACGCTTCTCAGGCGTAGAAATACTGCCTTCATAGCCTCCTGCCCACTTGCCGAACTGGGCTGTGGTGTAGCCGTTTTGCTTCATGATTTCGGGGAGGACGACGTGAGCCGTATCAAGGGGATGCTGACCCACGACGGCAAAGTCCTTGTTTCCATTATAGAGGACCTCACCCGAACGGTATTCCTTGTTGCCGCGAATCTCGCAATGGCCAGTGTGCTGACCCGTCATGAGGGAAGCACGCGAGGGAGCAGAGACAGGACTGCCGGCATAGGCCTGCATGAACTGCATGCCCTGCGAAGCCAAGCGGTCGATGTTGGGCGTGGAGATGTATTGCTGTCCATAACAAGCCAGATCGCCCCACCCCATGTCGTCGCAGAGGATGAAAACGATGTTGGGACGCACATTGCCCTGCGCCCAGGCATGAGTAGCGAAAAGGAAGGGGAAACTGGAGAACAAAAGTGCAGGAGTTCCGTTCATGGCCATGGGATTTTTATCGTTCTGCGGTCAAAATTACAAAATAGTTATCGAAATGCCAAAATATCCGACACAATAAAAGCCACTTGTGCGCGTTATATTATAGAGGACTCACCCCCTTACCCTACCCTCCGTCGAGAGTGGGGACTTGCTCCCCTTTGTGGGGCCGAATCCACATCCAGTGGATTCTTGCTCCGATGAACTACGCAAGCGTAGCCTTCGGCGTCCGATTACTCTAAAGGCCCCAGTCGCCCTATTAGAGAGGGGAGTAGATACGGACATAAAGGGTATTATCAAAATGCTCGCATATATATATAATAAGGTAAAGACGCAAGTTGCAAAACTGACTGCCCCCCTCTCTAGCAGAGAGGGCCGGGGGAGAGTCTGCTCTTTCCTCTTCATCACCTTTCTCTTCATCACTTCATCACTCCTCTTCTCTTCCTGCGGTGCCGAGACGAACATCAAGAAGGGCGATGCCCTGTATGCCATCGGGGAATACTTCGATGCTGCAGCCGAATACAAGAAAGGCTACAGCCGCACCGCCGTAAAGGACAAGCCTAAGCGCGGAGAAAGAGCCTGGAAGATGGCCGAATGCTACCGGCATATCAACTTCACGGCCAAGGCCATTGGTGCCTACCAGAACGCTATCCGATACAAGTATCCCGACTCGATGGCTGTGCTCTATCTGGCACAAATGCAACATAAGCAGGGCGATTACAAAAATGCCACTAAGAACTATCAGTTGTTCCTGGACAGCGTGCCCGGCGACCAACGAGCCATCAAAGGTATGCAAGGATGTACACAGGCCCAGATATGGAAGAAGAAGCCCACCCTGCACACCGTAAAGAAGGAACCCCTCTTCAACTCGCGACGTTCGGACTTCTCACCCGTGCTCTATGGCGATGAGTGGGACCAGTTGTTCCTGACCTCGACACGTCCACAGGCAAAGGGCAACGAGATGAGCGGTATCACGGGCATGAAGGCTGGCGACATCTTCATGGCCAAGAAAGACGAGAAAGAGAAGTGGCAAGCACCAGAAGCCATAGAATCGGAACTGAATAGCGAATATGACGAAGGAGCATGCTGTTTCTCGCCCGACGGCAAAACGATGTATCTGACCCGTTGTGCCCACGACCCCGACTATCCACGATATGCCCAGATATTCAAAAGCCAACGAAGCGATGCCTCATGGAGTAAACCGCAGTTGCTGGAGATCTCAAAAGACACACTGACCAGTTATGCCCATCCTGCTGTGTCGCCCGATGGCAACTGGCTCTACTTCGTCAGCGATATGCCAGGCGGTATGGGTGGACTGGACATCTGGCGCATTGCCATCACCGAGAGTGGACTGGGTGGTGTGGAGAACATGGGTGAACCCATCAATTCGGAGGGCGACGAGATGTTCCCCGTCTTCCGACCCAACGGCGACCTGTACTTCTCTTCGAACGGACATGTGGGTATGGGAGGACTGGACCTCTTTGTAGCTCAGCAAGACACTACGGGCAAGTGGACGGTGGAGAACATGAAGTACCCGATGAACTCATCTGGCGACGACTTCGGCATCACCTTCGAGGGACTACACAACCGAGGATTCTTCTCCTCGAACCGAGGCGATGCTCGCGGCTGGGACCACATCTTTGCCTTCGAGTGTCCAGAGGTGCTGCAGACCGTGAAGGGATGGGTATATGAGAAAGACGGCTACGAACTGCCTGCGGGCGTGGTGTATATGGTGGGCAACGACGGCACCAACCTGAAGCTGAGCGTCAAGGGCGATGGTTCGTTTGAGCAGGAAATCAAACCTAATGTCGATTACGTCTTCTTGGGCACCTGTAAGGGTTACCTGAACCATAAAGAAGACCTGCGCATCGACACGAGTTCGGTCAGTCGTGAGTATGTACTGCAATTCCCCTTGGCCAGCATCACAGCACCCGTACTTGTTCGCAACATCTTCTATGAGTTCGATTCTGCCGAACTGACTCCGGAAAGTACACCTGCACTCGACTCACTTGTCGTCCTGCTGGAAGAGAATCCGAACATCACCATCGAACTTGCCTCACATTGCGACTATCGCGGTGCCGATGCCTATAACGAACGCCTTAGCCAACGGCGTGCCGAGAGTGTGGTGAACTATCTCATTGCTCACGGCATAGCCACAGACCGCCTCACACCTAAAGGCTATGGTGAATACCGACCGAAGATTGTGACCCGGAAGATTGCCGAACTAAACCCGTTCCTGGCGGAAGGCGACACACTGACCGAGGCGTTTATCCTGCGTATTGAAGACGAGGAGAAACAAGAAATATGCAACGCGCTGAACCGTCGTACGGAGTTCAAGGTATTGCGCACCACCTACGGTCTCTTCGACACGCTAAAGGCTGCAGTTGAGCAAGAAGAGAATGAACCGGAAGACAGTGCTGCCCTCAAGGAAGACGAAGAACCAGAAGAAGCGGAAAAACCTACAACTGAGCCGTAAACGCAACGCCTACGGTTTTGGTAGAATAATCATAAGTGGGAACAAAGAACATGGCCGAGTCTTTGTTCCTTTTCTTTTTGTCGAGACCTATCCAACGACGTTCGAGGGGAAGAAGCCAATAGGCCGCATGACTGGCCAATACACCCATTCCTGCCGCAGCCAGCACATCGTTGATGTAACAACGGTCATTGTACATCTGCAATACTCCCACACCTGCCGCCACAGCATAGAAACCCATGCCCCATCCCCATCCTCGCTCGATGCGAGTCTGTTCGGCTACCATGAAGGCAGCAGCAGTCTTGAATGACGGGAAAGCATGATTCCCGTGTCCGTCGGGTCGCGCCTCGCGAACACAGCGGTTGGTAATGGGCATAACGGTGTAGAGGAGGGTGTAGCCTGTGATTTTGAGAAGCAAGCGGTCGATGAGGGCGTGCTTGGGTTCTGAGCCGAAAGCCATCGTCGTTACTTGCATGGCCAGCGTGGACCAGGTCTCTACATTGGCCTTGCGATGTGTACCACGTCCACGTTGGAAGGCATCACGCACATCCATCTTCCAGTCACACATCCGAGGGTTTGATACCGCAATCGCCCCAGCCGTTATCATGGCGGCAGGTACAATGACCTGCTGAGGACGAATGCGAAAATCGCGGTCCACAATAAGCGTATCCTCCTGTGCCGCAACGGATGCAGCACAGGAGGACACACAAAGGGTGAGTAATATGTTACGCAGCCACTGCACTACCGGCCATATAGACGAGGGCAACAGATACGATAGCATAGAGCTCGGGGAACACAGCAAGCACGATGGTGTTACCGAAGAGGTAGCTGTGGCCCTGTGCCATACCGGCAATACCGTTTGCACAGACCTGTCCCTGACGGATACCCGAGAAGAGACAAGCAAGACCGCAAGCGAGACCTGCACCAAAGACAGTTGCTGCCTGAAGAGCAGTAGTGGCAGGAGAAAGCAGGTTGAACATGTTCTGGCACATGTAGAAACCAGCGAAACCATACAGACCCTGTGTACCAGGGAGGGCGGTGAGCACGAGGGCATTACCGAAGAGCTTGCTGTCCTTCTTCAATCCACCGATAGCTGCATTACCCGCAATTGTTACACCATAGGCACTGCCGATTCCGGCAAGACCAACCATCAGGGCTACGCCCAGATAAGCAATAAGCAAATTTGTGTCCATAATTTTTTAAAATATTTAATGTTTAATGTTAAATGTCAAATGGTTAATGTCAAATGTTAATTCCTGAATGGATTGTAGGCCAGTCCACCACCCTCATAACCGGAATTCTTGAAGAACTCAACGAACGTCAGACGCATGGGATGAACAAAGGCGCCAAGGACATTCATGAACATGTTGAGTGCGTGTCCAATAACGAAGATGAGCACCATCACGATGGGACCAAGTATGGCGTTGTCAGGAGCCAAGCCGGTGGCGAGGCTGTCGAACACCGTTGCAAGGATGCCACCAGAGAGTCCGAGGGCAAACAGACGAACATAGGAAAGCATGTCGCCGAGCATACCCGTAGCGGTGTTATAGGCATCCCACAGGCCCGATCCAACGTTGATGAGCAAACCCGTTGCCGGATTCTTCTTGTAGCGTCCAGGACTGTTCACGAGGAATGCCAATGCAAGTCCGGCATAGGTGAACCACTTGCTGATGCCGCTGTACTGAGGCATCAACAACGTGACAGCCAAGGAGAGGATGACAAGCATCCAGCCTATGGTGGAAAGTGAATACGTGAAGCCCAACTGGATGGTGCGGTTGTAGGTCTTCAGACACATGCCGAAGATAATCTGGATGAAGCCGAGGATGAGCGAGAGGTTGAACATCTGGCTGTTATCCAAGGCCACAACACTGCCCACCTTGTCGAAGAACGGCACGTTGAGATCGTAGAGGTTGAATCCGAAGAATGCACCTGAGAGGAGTCCGCAGAAGAAGGCGGAAATGCCAAGTGTAAGCAGCAGATTCATGGCGGCACGCATGCCCTGACTCAGGTCTTTCACGAAGAACTTAACGGCCAGCGAAGCAAGGGTGATGAACAATCCATAGCCCGAGTCGCCCAGACAGAGTCCGAAGAAAATGATATAGAACGGTGCCAGGAAAGGCGTAAGGTCTAACTCATTATACTTTGGAAGCATGTAAAGCTCTGTGAACATTTCGAAGAGCTTGAAGAAGCGGTTGTTCTTCAAGCAGATGGGAATGTCATCTTCCGGTGTGGGGTCGCTAACCTGATACCACGCTTGATTGTCGGCAAAGGCGGCTTCCATCTCCTGTTGCTTAGCAGCAGGGAACCATCCGTTGAGCACCATCAAATGGTCGGCTGCAGCTGTCGTTGTTCCCTCCTTCACGGTGTCGAACTGCATCTTGGCATTCAACACACGCAAAGCCTCCTCGACGTGAGGTAGGTTCTCTTGTGAGAGTTGGGTCAGGGCCTCGGTTTCCTGCTTCAGTTCCTGAGACAAGGCTGCATTGTCGTGCTGGAGTTTGCTTTGGGCAACCTCTGGCAGTGTGACACGAGTGGCAGGAATTTCTGCCGTCTCACCACGAGCCACAAGCACGAAGTAGGTATTTTTCTTGGCTTCAGAAACCACCATAACAGGATACTCATCCTGAATCTGCTTCTTAAAGACCTTGGTAGGAGCCACATAGAACTGCAGTTCACATCCTGCTGCTTGCATCTGGCTTTTCACCTGTTCGGGATCGAAATCGCCCCAAGGTTCCAGTTGCTTGAGCATGGTCTGCTGTTCTTCGTCCTGACGACGCATTTCGGCAAGGCGTTCATAGCGAGGAGTAAGCTGACTGATTAGTTCCAGTCCCTTCTCTGCATCGCCTTCTGTCTCTCCTGCCTTCAGTTTAGCGGCATCAAGCAGGCTCTTCATCTCCTTCTGCAGGGCGGTGCAAGCCTTTATCTGCTCCACATAGCCAGAGATGGTTTCTGACTGCTGAGGATTGACTTCACTCGTCACCACATGCATGACACCGAGGTCTTGCAGTCGGTGGAGGAAATCCTCATATTCCCGATGATAGACCAGGAAGGTGAGTTTTTTCATTTTCTCTATCATGCCGTAGCCTCCTTCCTTTCTTCTTCCTCAGCCCTGCGTTTCTCTTGCAAAGACTTCAGAATCTTTTGGGAAGACTTGGAGAGGTTCTCCTCGTCCTCCATGAATCGCTTGATCTTGCGCACTGCCTCTTGGAAGCCTGGGATCTGCACCTTCTCGAAAAGGTTCACCTTCTGGGTGGTCTTCTTTCGAGCATGTTCGAGCAGACTGGTCTTGGCCACCACGAACTCGCGTTCAACGGCAGTCTTGGCAAGTCCCTGCAGCAGATTGATGCCATCGAAGTACCACTTGGGCGCACTGAACACTCCAAACGGACGGACAGCAAGCTGGATGTTGGTGAGAATGGGGACACGCACGCCCGCAATCTTCTTCACATCCATCTCCACGTCCTTCAGACTGACAAGCGACGCATCGAACTCACCCCAAAGGGCATACATGCGTTCGTAGCCAGCAATCTGTTCCTGGAGTTTGCGCTCAAGTTCCTCGGCCTCCTCCTTGCATTTCTTCACCTCGAGGCGCAACGCTGTCTCCTTGCTCTTGATGATGGGCAAGGTGCGCTGACGCATCTTGAGGTTCTTCTCAATCTGCTGGAGCGATGTCTTGTTATATTGAAACTTTATTGCCATTATATTTAGTTGACTTGTTTACTTATCAACCTATTTCCAATAAATGTCGGTAAACTCCTTCTTAATGTTGACTTCCTCCAGTTTGAAGTACTTGCGGAAGAGGCTCCAAGTCACATCGAGCATCTCCTCGGTGTTGAGGTTGACGTCGATAGCCAGCAGCTTCGATGCATAGTCCTTGGCAAAGTCGAGACAACGATTGTCGTAGTCGGTCAGGTCGAAACCATTCTCCAACTTAGTCTTGGCGTTTGCAGCGTCGGCATACAGACGAATAGCGGCATTCATCACCTGTGAGTGGTCCTTACGAGTCTTCTTTCCTGCAACGAGTTGCTTCAGACGAGACAGCGAACGGAATGGGTCGACAACGACCTTACCGATATCGGAGTCACGACGCAGATAGAGCTGACCCTCAGTGATGTAACCCGTGTTATCGGGCACAGCGTGAGTGATATCACCACCCGACAGCGTAGTCACAGCAATGATAGTGATACTGCCACCACCAACACTCTCGGGGAACTGTACGGCCTTCTCATAAATCTTGGCCAAGTCAGAGTACAGCGAACCGGGCATAGAGTCCTTCGAAGGAATCTGGTCCATACGGTTCGATACGATAGAGAGCGAGTCGGCATACGAAGTCATGTCGGTCAAGAGCACCAGAACGGTCTCATGCTTCTCTACAGCGAAGTACTCGGCGGCTGTCAGAGCCATATCAGGAACCAGCAGACGCTCTACGGCAGGGTCTTCGGTCGTATTGATGAAAGAGATAATACGGTCGAGTGCACCAGCGTTGGAGAACGTGTTGCGGAAGAAGTAATAGTCGTCATTGGTCATACCCATACCACCAAGGATAATCTTGTCGGCCTTGGCACGCATGGCCACGAGAGCCATAACTTCGTTAAACGGTTGGTCGGGATCGGCGAAGAAAGGAATCTTCTGACCCGAAACCAATGTATTGTTCAAGTCGATACCAGCAATACCCGTTGCAATGAGTTCACTGGGTTGCTTGCGTCGAACGGGGTTCACACTGGGACCACCGATGGGAACTTCCTTACCCTCGATCTCTGGTCCGCCGTCGATGGGCTGACCATAAGCGTTAAAGAAGCGTCCTGCCAGTTGGTCGCTGACCTTCAGTGAGGGAGACTTACCGAGGAAGGTAACCTCAGCATTGGTGGGAATGCCACCCGTACCCTCAAACACCTGCAGGGTAACATTGTCACCCATAATCTTCACCACCTGTGCCAGACGGCCATTGATGGTGGCCAGTTCATCGTAGCCCACGCCCTTTGCTTTCAGCGAACAGGTGGCTTTCGTAATCTGGCTAATCTGTGTATATACTTTTTGAAATGCTTGTGCCATAGTATATGGAAATTAAAAACTAAAAATGAAAAATTAAAAATTGAATGCTTTGTCTCTAATGTACGTTAGTATTAACTTTTCACTTTTCATTTTTCACTTGACTGTCCAGCAAATTCTCAATCTGCTTGATGTAGTCGTAGTACTGTTCGCTCTTGTAGAGAGAGTAGTTCATCTGCTTGCAGAGGTTGATCATCTTCTTGAAGTAGTCAGTTACCTCGAGGAAGGTATCGAAGTGGAAATCCTTCTCGCAGATTTTCGTTACGACGTTCAAGATTTCCTCCTGACGCTCCAGTGAAGTCACGGCATCTACCTCGTCGAAGGCATCTTGCTGCAGGATGACGTAGTCGATGATTTCCGACTTCCAGAATGTGATGTGATAGTCTACGGGTACACCGTCGTCACCAAGGATGTTGATCTGTTCAGCAATTTCCTTACCGCGTTGCATTCGGGTCTTCAGATCGAGTACCTTCGGAATCCACTCTTCATTGATGTGTCCCTTGATGTACTCTGCGAACTCGGGATATTCCAGATACTTCGAATAGGAATCGATGGGGTTCACGGCAGGGTAACGCTTCTTGTCGGCACGATCCTGTTCCAGAGCATAGAAGCAACGAGCCACCTTCTTGGTGTTTTCCGTCACGGGTTCCTTCAGGTTACCACCAGCAGGTGATACGGTTCCGATGAAGGTGATGGAACCGGGCTGACCATTATTCAGGAACACGTATCCTGCACGGCCGTAGAAGTTAGAAATCAAAGCACCGAGGTCCATGGGGAATGCATCGGGACCAGGCAGTTCCTCCATACGGTTCGACATCTCACGCAAGGCCTGTGCCCAACGCGAAGTGGAGTCGGCCATAAGCAGGACGCGAAGTCCCATCGAACGATAGAACTCTGCCATCGTCATAGCGGTGTAGACAGAAGCCTCACGGGCAGCAACAGGCATGTTTGACGTGTTGGCGATGATGATGGTACGTTCCATCAGTTTACGACCTGTGTGGGGGTCTACCAGTTCGGGGAACTCTGTGAAGATTTCCACAACCTCGTTGGCACGCTCACCACAGGCGGCAATGATTACGATGTCGGCTTCTGCCTGCTTCGAGATGGCGTGCTGAAGCACGGTCTTACCCGTTCCGAAGGGACCAGGGATGAAGCCTGTACCACCCTCTACGATGGGGTTGAACGTGTCGATGGTGCGCACTCCCGTTTCCAGCAACTTGAAGGGACGGGGTTTCTGCTTGTAGTTGGTCATTGCGAACTTCACAGGCCAGTGCTGTACCATATCCACCTTCACTTCGTTGCCTTGCTCGTCCTCGAGCACAGCGATGGTGTCGTGAATCTTGTACTGACCGGCAGGAACGATGCTCTTGACCACAGCCATACCCTTCAGTTGGAAGGGAACCATGATCTTCAGAGGCTGATGGTTTTCTTCCACCTTACCCAGCCAGTCGCTCTGCTGTACCTTGTCGCCGACCTTTGCCAAGGGTTCGAAATCCCAGATACGGTCGTTGTCAAGCGGTTCGGTGTATTGTCCTCTCTTCAAGAACACGCCTTCCATCTTGTCAAGGTCGTTCTGCAAACCGTCGTAGTTCTTACTCAGCATACCGGGACCAAGTTGAATCTCGAGCATGTGACCGGTAAACTCGGCCTCTGCACTCACCTTCAGTCCGCGAGTACTCTCAAACACCTGCACGTACACGTCCTTGCCGATGACCTTAATCACCTCGGCCATCAGACGGTCGCCGCCAGTTGTAATGTAGCATATCTCTCCCTGTATCACTGGTCCGTCCACCTGAAGGGTGACCATGTTGGAGACTACGCCACTAACTTTTCCTTTTGTCATAATATTTTTGTATTATTTATTTTCTTACGAATTCCTCAGGCACTTCTGCCTCACTTCTAAGGTCACGGATGATTTGCTCGAAAGTAGCCTTGCCCTGTTCCACATCGAGTCGAGCCCAGCGTTCCTGGATCTCGAGCTTGCACAGATAGGCAAAGACGGCCTCGATGGAGAATGCGTCGGCAAAGGTTTGTTCTTCGAGCCACATCCACTTGAAGGCATCGAGCATTCTCTCTTTCTTCACAGGATCGTCCTCGTCCACAATCTTCATGATATCAGGGATGTAGTCGTACAGCAAACCCAGACTGAAATCCTTGGCCTCGCTTGTACGAATCATCTCCTGCACCTCTCCGTCGCCCTTCACGAAATCGGCCACGCGCCAACCCTGTCGGCGGGCAATCATAGCGGTCATGATGTTGGTGACGTCGAAGTTGAGTTGATACCAACGACGCATCAGACTATCGCCACAGCCTTGTGTGCAATATTCGTAGTAGTGCATCAGTATCTCGTCTTCGGGATAGTAACCTTCGTTCTGTGCCTTCTCTTCGTATTCACGCACGAATTGAAGCATGAACTGGGGATACGGACTGTTTCCGAGGTCAACTTCGTGGGCCTCCTCTATCAGTTCCAGCAACTGCTCGGCAGTGTAGTTTCCCTTCTCTTCAGGGACCGAGTCAGCATCCTTCAGCATTTGCACCAGATTCTGGCAGTCACGTCTGAGGAAGAGGAAGAAGAGCAGTTGTTCGTCGTGCTGCCCTATCTCTTGCTGCAGTTGCTCGCGCAGTTCTGTTATGGAATAGCCAGGTTTCGTGTCCGAAAGTTTCAGTTCGGGCAGTCCGGCCATTAAACAATAGTAATTTGCCATTTCTTTTGAGGTTTTAAGGTTTTGAGGTTTTGAGGTTTTAAGGTTTTGAAGTTGGAGGTTATGGAAGTTAACCTTACAAGCGAAGCGACCTTACAACCTTACGACCTTATAACCTTTAGAAAAGCATATCAACCAATTGTGGACGCAGGAATGCCTTGAAGTAGGACTCGAACTCCTCCTTGCCAAACTGCACCTTATAGCTTCCGTCCTCGGGCTGGATGGTGAACAGGGTGTCAACGCCATTCACTTTCTCTATCTTCAGGCCCTTGTCCAGCAGAGCCTTGGCGTGCTTCACGAAATAAGCCTTCAGGCCTTCGGCATCCTTAGTGCTGATGACGGCAGGTTCGTCGGCATTCCACTTCTCTGCCATAGCAACGGCAAACTTGCCCAGAAAGTCCTTGTCGGCAGCCAGTTTGTCCACTTCCTCGCCCACGACCTTGTTGGTAAGCACGTTAGCCACCTCGCTCTTCAGGGCGTTCAGTGCCTGCCCTGTGTACAGCTTCAGTTCGTTTTTGGTGTTGGTGTCCAGCTCTGCGGCCTTCTTCTTGGCAATGTTCTCTATGCCTGCAGCCTGTTCGCGAGCTTCGCTCACAATCTTCTCGGCCTGAATGCGAGCTTCGGCGATGATGCGCTCTGCTTCCTCTTGGCCTTTTTCAACTCCCTCACGGAAGATTTTCTCGGTGAGTTCCTGAATTTTTTCCATATTTTCTGTTATACTTTATATATATATTCTAATTTCGCCGCGAAGATACAAAAATTTCGTGGCTTTACCAAATATATCCCGTTAGAAATAAAAAAGAAAAGGGAAAGACAAGGTTTCACTCCCCTTATCCTTCCCTTACGTTAGTGACAAGCCTAAAATGTGTCAGCTTTTGCGTCGTACGAGTTCGACGATACGACCCAACTGGTTGGGGATGCGTATCTGTTGCGGACACTTAGGCATGCAAGCCTCGCAATCGGCACAGCGTGCAGCCCAGTTTTCCTTGGGTATGGCCTCGCTGTAGCCGTCGGCAAACTGTTTGGCACGCTCGGCGTAGTCCGATGCCGATTTGTCGGGCAACGGCAACAGATGGCTGTCGATGGCCTTGTTGTAATAGGCGAAGTTGCCTGGGATGTCCACGCCATAGGGGCAGGGCATGCAGTAGGCACAAGCCGTGCAGGGCACTGTGGGGAATCCTGCCACGCTGTCGGCCACGCGTTCGAGCAGGGCATTTTCCTCTGCCGTACAGGTGTCCAGAGGCGAGAAGGTGCGCACGTTCTCTTGCAGCACCTCCATGGTGGTCATACCCGACAGGGCTGTCAGCACATTGGGATGACTGCCCACCCAACGGAAGGCCCACGAAGCAATGCTGTCGTCGGGTCTGCGCTCGCGAAGCAACTTGGCCGACTCCTCAGGCAGATTGGCCAGACGACCGCCACGCAGGGGTTCCATGATGACGGCCTGAATGCCCAGTTTGTCGAGTTTGTCGTAGAGGTATTCGGCATCGGTGTTACGCGAAGATTTACCGTGTCGCCAGTCGAGATAGTTCATCTGTATCTGCACGAAATCCCACTTCACCTTGTCGTTCATAGCCAGCAAGTGGTCGAAGACGCGCACGTCGCCATGATGTGAGAATCCCAGATGGCGGATGCGTCCTGCCTTACGTTCTTCCAGCAGGAAGTCGAGCACGCCGTTCTTGATGAAACGATTCTCAAAGTCGTCCATACTGCCTGCCACGCTGTGGAGCAGGTAATAGTCGATGTAGTCCACCTGCAGTTTGCGGAACGATTCCTCATACATTCTCTTCGAACCCTCAAGTGTCTGAGAGCGACGGTCGAAGTTCGACATCTTCGTGGCCACCTTGTAACTCTCACGCGGATGACGGCTCAGGGCAATGCCCATAGCCACCTCCGACTGCCCGCCATGATACACGGGCGACGTGTCGAAGTAGTTCACACCATGAGCCAGCGCATAGTCAACCTCCTGGTTCACCATGTCCTGGTCGATTTGTCGGTCACGACTGGGCAGTCGCATCATGCCATAGCCCAACAGCGAAATCTGTTCGCCCGACCCGTGCTGCACGCGATAGGTCATGTGGTTCTGTCCGGCAACCACCTTCTCCCCTTCGGCACCCTTCTTCTTGCGCTTGCCGGGGTCGGCAAAAGTCTCCAGTGGATCGAGAACGATGCTGGCCACAGCAACGCCTGCACCCAGTCCCATGCGTCGCAGGAAGTCTCTGCGCGAAACGCCTTGATTGTCCTTTTTCATAGTATCTTCGTATTAATAACTTACAAAAGAGGGTATACAGGCCTCAAAGTTAAACATTTTTCTTTGATTATCAAACATATATAGAGGAAAATCAGAAATATTTTTCCTCTTTGCCTCCACCACAGCAAACGAAAAATGCGACCCGCCCCCATTTCTGGAGATGAGTCGCATCGTGTAGTTTCTTGTTTCAATTAGGGCAGGCTGATAGCGCCACTGGGGCAAGCATCAGCACAGGTGCCACACTCGGTGCACTCGTCGGGATTAATAGAATAGATGTCGCCCTCAGAGATAGCGCCAACGGGGCATTCGTCGATACATGTGCCGCAAGCAACACAATCTTCACCAATTACGTAAGCCATAGTATAAAAGTTTAATGGTTTAAATGTTTAATCGTTTAAAAAACCTCTCTTTTTGTCTTTTGACGGGGCAAAGGTAATCAATTTTAATTATTCCCTCCTAATTTTCCGACATTTTTTTCATCCCATTAACCATTTTTAGTGAAAGCCGAGCTCAAATTTGAGCCCGGCCGAGATTTCGGCCCGGCTAAATTCTCAGCCCAGCACTAAACAATGAAGAACGAGAGCCGAAATTTCGGCCCTCGTCCCATTTTCAATTTTCATTCTTCATTCTTGCACCTCTTCGCTACGCAAGCGTAGGACTTTGTCCGTCCGATTACTTGCTCCGGCTTCACTACGACGCTCAGAGCTTGCGATGCTTTCACCAAGCGAATTGGCTGAAAGAACGCGTCACCCTATCGGGACGCCGAGCGAGACGTTAGGGTTGGGCATCGGCAGTACCACCCCAAGTGAACACCTCCTGCCCATCGACGTAGCCGACTACGGGCGAGACATTCCTAACCTTATAGCCTGTGGCGATGATGCCCCCCTCCGATTTGCCGAGGATGATGTTCACCAAGGCTGTCACGTCGGCGATGGTCACCGAGTGGTCGTTGTTGATGTCGGCCACATCACCCGGACTAACTGACTTACCCAGGATGATGTTTACAAGTGCCGTCACGTCGGCAATGGTCACCGTTTTGTCGTCGTTCACGTCGCCCACGGGCGTGCCCAGTATCTCGAGCACCTCGTAGCGGTTCTTACCCACGGCCACATACTGCTTGCCATTCTCCGTAACAACTTGTCCGTTGACGGTCTTCGTCTGACCATCCTCGAAGATCATGTTGATTTCCTCTAGCGAAGTCACATAGGCCACGTCGGTATAGCCTTCCAAAGCCGCTTTCACGGCATTGTTGTAGAAGAGTGCGTTGAACGCGTTCAGTGGTGCCTGTTTCTTCGTGTAGTAGAACTGCCCGTCTTTTATGAACGCCACGTCCTCAAATCTGCTAAGAATGGAAATTCCAATGTTGTCGTACGTAATGGTCTCACCGTCGATGCGCACATAGTTGTTGGCTTGCATGCAAACGACGGTAGAACCTTGCTCGTTGACGGCGGGGAAGAAGTTGATTCCGCTCGGCGTCTTACCCGAGTCATATGTAAGCAGCACATCACGCAGGCGCACGGATTCAAAGTCCTCAGTGGTCTTGATGAGGTAGTTTCTTCCTCTGACGACACCAACCGACACGTCGCACGTCTGGAACTGAAGGTGCAGGCTGTTTCCCACAAGCGTGTGACCACTTTCGGGAGCCTGAGCCAGTTGCACGCCCTCGCCGAAGGCTTCCTTCAGTTGTTCTTCCGACAAGTCGAACGGCACACAGAACGGACGCCACTCGTTAGCCATGAATGTTGTCTGCAGATTTACTTTTACAGGGAACTTTAGCCGGTTGTCTAACGGCGTAACGGCAGAACGCTGATCGCTGATCGTGAACTCACAGTTATTGTTTATTGTGAACTCATACGGGTCGGCGGTCACGCTCTTATTGGCATCCACGCCCAGCACCTGGTTGTCAATGCGAATAGTGTGCTCGCCCGTATTGAACGAATTGCTGTTATCGCCTTCATAAAAGAATGTATAGAATATTGTAGAATCCCTTTGTGTGGTATGACGATATCCAAATTTATTCTCCGTAAGGCTATACACCAATACACGATAGAACGGATCAGTCTCATCGTCATGCAAAGTGATAGACACTTCATGCTTGTCCGTCATATTGGTATACCCTATATAAGTCGTACTCTTTGCAAACCCTCCTGCACTTGTGGTTCTTAGTTTCAGACCTTTAGGCAGATGCAGGTCGAACTGTGCCGAGCGATAGGCATGGCCGTCGGTCTTTATGGCCTCCGTTTCATCAAGAATTACGGTGAACCCTCTACGCCCACCATACAGTTCTGTTGTACTGCAATCATGCGCATACACCCCGCGTGCCCGCTCGCCCTTCACATAGCCGGCGGTGGTGATGGCGAAGGTGTAGGTGTCGGCCTGCACATTCGAATCACCCGTTTGTCCCAGTATCTGGTTGTCGATGCTGCCGACGAACTGCGTTGCCGTAGGCAGGTCGCTATCGGCTTGCAGCCAGAGGCTAAACAACGAGCCGGAACTGGCGGTGAAGCGCGTGCTCAGCACATTATAGATAATGATTCGGTAGCGATTCTGCGAGGTCAGTTCCTTGTGTGTGATGCTCACGTTCGTACCCGTCGAGAACAGGTCGCCCGTCTCATACAGGTACTCGCCCTCCTGCTCGCTCTCCTTCAGCGTGATGCCCTTGGGCAGCACGAGGTCGAACTGCAGCGAGCGGTAGGTCTGCCCGTCGAGGGCAAGGCCGTCGTCGCCCTGCAGCCAGAGCTGCAGCACTGCCTGTCCGCCGGGCACCACCTGCACGGGCAGAGCCGTGACGCGGTCAGTACGCCCGTCGTCGGCCGCTCGCAGCATGCCAGCCCACGTGAGCAGCACCGCTATGATGAAAATAATTCTTTGTTTCATAGTCTGTCAGCTTTTCAATTGTCAATTTTCCATTATCAATTGTCCACAGACAGCCTTACTGCTTGTTGATTTCCTCAATCAGCTTGTCGATGTCAGAAACATCTATCGAGCCATCGCCATTCAGGTCGAAGGTCGTCGGGTTTGTGCCGCTGCCAGAACCGGAGCCAACGGGTTTGAAAACGAGGATGAGGTTGCATCCCATCAGTGTTCCAATATTGCTCGTTAGCGTACCAAAGGTAAACGTTATTTTGTAACTGCCATCTCCCTGGGCAACGGGCTGTAACTGGCTGGCATCCATCACATTGGCAACGCCATAATAGAATTTATAAAGTTCGTAGCCCTCATTGGGGGTGAAGGTTATCTCTACCTGATCGGTATTCACCAAGTTTTTGTTGAACCAAGAATATTCTGTGATTGTCTGTGCATCCTCGTCGTTTACTTTTATCTTGACCGTTGCACCATCCGTAGCAGCAGCCCAGCAATCCATACCTGGTTTCTTGCCTACGATTCGGATATAGACATCATCGGCGATGTCGATGACAGAATATTCATACAAACTGCCGTTCTGCGTCATTTCGTCCTTGATGTTTTTACCATTAACATAGACTTCATACAAATCATAGGTGAAGTAATTATTATAGACCTGGAAGAAGAAGCCGGAGTGCTTGTTCCTTGTAAAGGTCCTTGTTTCAGTTGACTGCGTGCTGATATTAGTGTCACCAACAATCGTTCTGGCATGTTCCACAGTCAAATACACGTTCACCGTCTCGTTCACAGCCTCGTTATAAGGTACGATATCGGCAAAGTCGCTCCAGACAGAGGTATTTTCTTTCAACTCCGTTATCTCCTCGTCCGTCTTACCAGTGACGTGGGCGGTGATACCCGTCCGCGTGCCAAAGTATTTAGAGTAGGAATCACTAAGCGTAGGCAAGCCCCCCTTGAACACGATATCCGTTAGGGCAGGACAATTGAAAGTGGGATGATTAGAATTCCCATTAAATCCTATAGATCCCTCAAAAATTAGTTTCTTTACCGACGAGATGCTGACAGATGCATCACTACTTGCAGATTTAACACCTGTAACCTGATAGGTATTATAGCCATTAGTTACATATTCAGGAATCGTCAGCGTCTCTGCCGTGCCATTGTAGCCCACGACTGTTGCAAGATAATAAATAGTTCCATCCAAATAAGTATATGCATAACCATAGTACTGAACTCCTTTTACTTCAAAGTTGACGGCCCACGCGCTCTGTGCACTCATCATGATGAGGCCGAGCATCAATAAAAGTCTTTTCATCTGTTTCATATTTTCAATGGTTATTGGTTATTGTTTATAGGTTATTGAGGATTTACTAAAGAGATGCCGAGCGATTGACGACGGTTTTTATTAACAAATGCAACTATTCGCTACAAATTTAAGCAATTTTTCACAATAACAAGTGCTTTTATGTTATTTTTTCGCTATCTCTTTGATATCTCTTCTTTACGAATGAATCCTTGTTCGCCTCGCTTCGTATACTTGTTCGTGGCCCTTCGAATACTTATTCGTGTGGTGAACTTTCACAATGTAAAGGTACAAAAAAAAGTTCATCCGCGCAAATTTCACCTATCGATAAGGGGCCAAATTCAGCACAAATTGGTGCGATTTTCAGCAAGGGAGGAGAAACAGAAAATGTTGCTTTGTTGCTTTGTTGTTTTGTTGCATTAAGCATAGTCCACACCTGCATGCCGAGTAGTTTGCTTTCGAATTAATAGTGATCCATAATAAAATATATGATATTATTGTAAGTTTATATTTTATTATATATTATAATTTATTATAATATATGATAACTTCATATATATACCCTTTGTTCTTTGCATTGGTGGAAATCCTTAATGCAACAATGCAACAAAGGGACAATGGCACAAATTGTCTTTCTCAGATGTGCTTGACTCCGACATCTAATAAATTTTGCCTGCTGTGCTATGCATTATAAAAATGATTTACTATCTTTGAAGTCACGAACATGAAAGACAACTGAAATACTCAAAAAACGCCCATTTCATCGAAGAAATTAAAGACTCACCCCCTGCCCCTCTCTTATAGCGAGGGGAGTATATAGGGGTAATATTTAGATAAAAAGAGGGCAAAAACAGACAAAAACAAGGCCCATTTCCCCCCTTCTTGCTCCGTTTCTCTACGCAAGCGTAGGCTTCGCCGTCCGATTAGCGTTGCCCCCCGTTGGGAGGAGGGCTTTTCCTTTAGCCATTAGCCATCATAAAAGATTGTTTTTATTGTTTTTCTTTCGAAACCTCAGACGCCAAAGGCGGCGGATGGATTGGCGAATCGGAGCAAACTGGTTTGAGTTTGAGTCGTCAATTCAGACGACAAGGCCGAAAGGCCTAAGAGGTGGAGAAAGGTTTTTTTATGTTTTTGTTAAAATACAGTTAGAAAAGGGCTGTCTCAATTCTATCGATTTAACTCCATTACTCCTAAAAATCGTGAAATCGTGAAATTGTGAAATCGTGAAATCGTCCAATCGTGAAATCATCAAATCGTGCAATCGTTAAATCGTTAATTTTGCGTGCGCGGGCAATAAAAGAGGGGAAGTGTTCGTTTTTTATGAGGATTGATGGAAATGAAACGTTGTAAGTACATCCTGCTGACGCTGGTTATGCTCTTTGGCATAGCCCCGTCTTCTGTTGTCCGTCTTCAGTTCACGGTAGGCGAGATGCAGGGTCAGGAACGCAAGTTGCAGCACCGTCCCTTCCTGGACATGCGCAAGCTGCACTGGGGCTTTATGTTCGGACTGCAGATGCAAGACATGGAGTTCAAAAACAAAGGCATCACCGACCCAGAGACAGGCGAGCAGTGGTATGTCGACGTCGACTCGTACAACCCGGGCTTCTCGGTGGGAATACTGGGCGAACTGCGTCTGTCGAAGCACTTTGCACTGAGAGCTACGCCGTCGATGTACTTCGGGCAGAAACGCATCTGGTTCCACGAACAAAACAGCGGACGCGACACCACGCAAGTGCTGAAGAGTGCCTACATCGCACTGCCCATCAACATCAAGTTCTCGGCACCCCGATACAACAATTTCAGACCTTATTTCGTGGCTGGAGCAGCACCTGCCATCGACCTTGCCAACCACAAGCACAGGGCCATCCGCACCAACCCCTTCGACTGCTTCATAGAGGTGGGTATGGGATGTGACATGTATCTGCCCTTCTTCAAACTCATTCCCGAACTGAAGTTCTCGTTCGGTCTGCTCGACATTCTGCAGAAGAAGCGCACCGACCTCATCGACAACAGTCTGATGAAGTACACCAACGCCGTCGGTGGTGCACACACAAAGATGATCACGCTTACGCTGTATTTTGAGTAGGTAAGCCTCTCCCTAGCCCTCTCCTCAAGAGAGGGAACAGTATCTCTTCCCCTTGAGGGGGAAGCCGGAAGGGGGCATATTCTTCCCCTTGAGGGGGAAGTTGGGAGGGGGCTTCTTTAAAACTCGAACTGCAGCAGTCCCACGAACTGACCATTCTTACCCTGATGGTCGAGAGGAATCTCACGTCCGTCGGCATTAGGCACGTATTTCGTGTACTCGAAATAGCTGTGGCTGTGGCCTCCCAACACCACGTCGATGCCTCGCGTCTGACGAATGACGGCAAGGTCCTGATCGTCGCGATCGCCATAGCCCAGATGCGACAGACAAACGACGAAATCGCATCCCTCCTCATTCCTCAACTTATCGACAACGGCCTGAGCCACCTCCACGGGATGGTGGTACTTGACACCCTCGCAGTTGGCGGCTGAGACGAGGCCTTCCAACTGCGGACAGAGGCCAAAGATGCCCACACGCATGCCCGCACGCTCCTTAATGATGTATGGCTTGACGAGTCCCTCGCACACGGTGCCCGTGAAGTCGTAGTTCGAACAGACAATGGGGAACTGTGCCATGCGGAAGAGGCGAGCCATGTTGTCCATACCACAGTCGAATTCGTGATTGCCAATGGTGCAGGCGTCGTAATGCATGAGATTCATCAACTGCACTTCGGCCTCGCCCTTAAACAGGCTGTAGTAGACACTGCCCTGAGAGAAGTCGCCACAGTCGAGCAGCAGCAAGTCGGGGTGTTCCTGACGCAGTTGCTTGATGAGCGACACACGACGGATGAAACCGCCCTTGTCGGCTTGTTCGGGCTTGACGTCGTTGGGCGAAATGGGTTCGATGCACGAGTGCGTGTCACTGGTGTGAACGAGAGTCAGCGTCTGGGCAAACGACAAATGGAAAATGGAAAATTGAAAATTGAAAATTATAAATAGTAATACTATGCGTTTCATATCATTCAATTTAAACCTTATAACCTTATAACCTCAAAACCATATAACCTCATTTAACAAGAATGCGGCCTTCAATCTTCGATGAAATGGGCGATTTTTGCTTGACGTACTGCATCATGCAATCGCGAGAGAAGAGGTCACTGACATCGACCTTCTGGGCCTTCTTGAACGAATAGAGGCGGTCGTTGCCCTCTGCCAGATAGTCGAGCGTGGCAATGCGATATGTGCGATTGGGGTCGATGGGCTGTCCACTCACCTTAGCATCCACCAATTTGCCATCCTGCGTGATTACCAACCGCACTTCCCTACTCACACCATCGCCATGCACTGCGGCCACATCCTGAAACAGCGACAGGAGGTCGGAACCCTTGATGTAGACCACAGCCAAACGATTGTCGAACGGCGAGATGAGGATGATGTCGCCACGCCTTACAACGCCCTTAGGCATGTTGTTGCGCAGACCTCCAACATTCACTATACCCAGGTCGGCTTTCTTGCCATCCTTGAAGTCGGAATACTCCATCAAGACGTCGGCTGCCCAGTTAGAGAGCAGACTCTCTGGCCGTGCGCCACTCATGCCCACCAGGCTTTCGCCCAGGACTGGAGCCATCACGCTATCCACCGATGCCTTGTACTTCGACACGATGCGAAGCGCTTCGCTATCGGGATTCCTATCCAGCACGTTGGTCACTTCCAGTCGTTCTGTGGTAATGACGCGTTGGGCGTTGATCCAGTTGACAGTTGAAAGCTGACAGTTGAAAAACAGGAACAGGAGCAATGTCTTTTTCATACCTTATTATATATATATAACGTCAACAAAGATACAAAAAAGATGATATTCCGTCGCCAAAACGGGCAAAATAACACTTGAAAAAGAAAAAATTATGAATTATGGATTGTCAATTATGAATTTTTTATTAATTTTGCACCCGCTTTCCGCCCCAGGTCGCTGGCAGGATGCAGAGTTCCCTGTTATGCCTCGGGTTGAGATGTACAACAATTTAAAAGACCAAAACAATGGCAGATTTAATTAAAATTGCTGAGGAGGCATTTGCTACCGGTAAGCAGCACCCCAAGTTCAAGGCTGGTGACACCGTTACCGTAGCTTACAAAATCATCGAGGGCAACAAGGAGCGTATCCAGCTCTATCGTGGCGTAGTCATCAAGATTAGCGGCCATGCTGAAAAGAAGCGCTTCACCGTCCGCAAAATGTCGGGAACAGTGGGTGTAGAGCGTATCTTCCCCATCGAAAGCCCCAACATTGACAGCATTACCGTAAACAAGGTAGGTAAAGTACGTCGCGCTAAGCTGTACTACCTGCGTAACCTCACCGGTAAGAAAGCTCGCATCGCCGAGAAGCGCGCAGCTGTCGCTGCCGAATAAGCGAGCGTCTCGAAATGAATTGGAAAGGCATCAAGGGCAAACGCTCATGATGCCTTTTTTCGGCTAAAGGCTAAAGGCAAATCGTCAAATTGTGAAATTGTCAAATTGTGAAATCGTTCTATGTTCAATGAAATAAACCTTGGAAAGATGAACCGCCTGACAGTGGTCAAGGTGGTGGATTTCGGTATGTATCTCGACGGAGGAGATGTGCACGGAGAGATTCTCCTGCCCTCTCGGTATGTGCCTGAAGGAACAAAAGTTGGCGATGAACTGGACGTCTTCATCTATCTCGATCAAGACGAACGCCTCGTGGCTACCACCGAACGGCCTCTGGCTCAGGTAGGCGACTTTGCCTGGCTCGAGGTGGCTTGGGTAAACAATTTCGGTGCCTTCCTCCACTGGGGACCTATGAAGGACCTCTTCGTGCCCTTCCGTGAACAGAAGATGAAGATGCAGAAGGGCAACCGATACATCGTGCACGTCCATCTCGACGAAGAAAGTCATCGCATCATGGCTTCGGCAAAAGTGGAAAAGTTCATGAACCACGACATGCCTCCCTATCGCACTGGAGATGCCGTAGACGTGCTCATCTGGCAAAAGACCGACCTAGGATTCAAGGCCATCGTCGATAACCAATTTGGCGGATTGCTTTACGACCACCAAATATTCCGTGAACTGCATACTGGCGACCGCCTGACTGCCTATGTGCAATACGTGCGTGGTGACGGAAAAATCGATCTCATGCTGCAACCCATTGGTCAGCAGGCAGCAAAGGAGTTTAGCGACGTACTGCTCGAACACATTCGCAACAATGGAGGTCACACGACACTGGGCGACAAGAGTCCTGCCGAAGAAATCTACAACGTGTTTGGCGTCAGCAAAAAGGTCTTCAAAAAGGCCGTTGGCGACCTGTACAAACGTCACCTCATAGCCATTACGGATGAGGGATTGAAGACCCTCCCCTAGCCCCTCCCTTAAAGGGATGGGAACAGATACCCACATAAAGAATCAGATCATGGAAATGCAAAACATTCAAATGGAAAATGTAACCACGCCCCGCCCTACAAGGGAGGGGAAAGGGGGAGAGTCCAATATAATCAAGCTAAGGGGCATCACCAAGAGTTTCGGTTCGTTGCAAGTGTTGAAAGGAATCGACCTCGACATCGCACAGGGCGAAATCGTGAGTATTGTCGGACCAAGCGGTGCAGGCAAGACCACCTTGCTGCAAATCATGGGGACACTCGACAAAGCCGACAGCGGTACGGTGGAGATTGACGGGGTGGACGTGAACAAGCTGTCGCAAAACCGACTGGCAAAGTTCAGAAACCAGAAGATAGGTTTCGTGTTTCAGTTCCATCAATTGCTCCCCGAGTTCACAGCTCTGGAAAACATCATGATTCCGGCCTTCATCGGAGGCGTAAGCAAGAAGGAAGCACGCAAGAAAGCCGAAGAACTGCTGGCTTTCATGGGACTTACCGACCGTGCCAACCATAAGCCCAACGAACTGTCGGGTGGCGAAAAGCAACGTGTGGCTGTTGCCCGTGCCCTGGTCAATAATCCTGCCGTGATTATGGCCGACGAACCTTCAGGCAGTCTCGATTCACAAAACAAACAAGAACTGCACCAACTCTTCTTCGACTTGCGCAAGCAATATGGTCAGACCTTCGTCATCGTCACTCACGACGAACAACTGGCACAACTGACCGATCGCACCATCCACATGCAGGACGGCGTGATTAACAACTAAGACCTCGAGAAAATCTTTCTGAACCAATAGCCCTGACGCGTAACGGCACGTCCGTTAGGCGCAAAGACTGATACCGTATCCATCGGTTCGCCCCACTGGTCGGGATAGAGCAACATGACACTGGTGTGACTGAAATAGCGATGGATGAGCAAAGGCAACTTGTCGAACTCCGACCGATACGAGATGAAGTCGGGACGAGCTGCAACTACCACCAGCATGTGGTCCTTGTCCAATCGGGATGCCAACGACACGAATTGCGACCAACGAGGCATCTCGTAGAACTCACTGCGCAGGTTTCCATGCTTCTGGCCCATATAGCCACGAATGAAAGGCATCGTATCGGGATGGGCATGGAACTCGACATGACAATCCAACTGCTCGCCAATACGGCTTACGTGCTCGAGCCATTTGTAGAATCCCACTTCATATTCCGCCTTCTGAGGCACAGCCACTACGAGATATCGCAAGGTGCCTGGTGCTACGATACAGCGAATGGCCATCACTTCACGGTGGCAACTCTCCAACAGGTTATCGATGACGGTTCCTAACGACGAACGAGGCATGTCTGTCGTGCGGTCGGCCAGACTTACGATGACCTCACCACACTCGTTCTCAACCATCGTATGCAGGATACCACTGGCAATGTTGGTGGAAACGCGATTCAGGGTCACCATGTGCACGTCGGCAGCAGCAGCAATCTGTTGAGCCTCAGCCAGCATCTCACGTCCTCGATTGTGGGTTTCCGTACCCATCTCTTCCTCGTAAGAGACGGTCAGACCTACCATACTTTCTGGTATGTAGGGATTACGGATGAGCATAGCCATCTGCGTCATTACCCCCACATAAGACTCCTGCGAATAGGCCACCAAGCACTTGCCGTGATACGAACCGCGATTCTCCTCCAGCTGAGTTTCCTTCAAAGCCAGGCGACGGGCTCCGTAGGTCGTGGCCAACGAAGAGATAATGCACGAGAACAGAATGAGCATGACCGTGCCGTTGAGCACCGAATTGTCCATCAGGTTAACGGCAGGGTCGGTGCCTATCATCACTATCGCCAGCGCACCTGCGGCATGTGAATTGGTCAGCCCAAACATCAGCATGCTGCTGTCACGGTCGCCCCGCGAGGTAAACCTCATGACCTCCGCTGCCAGCAATTTGCCCAGCGTGGCTGCCACGACCATAACAAAGACTATCCACATCGTGTTGGTGTCACTCACAAGAATGCCGACGTCGATGATCATGCCCACTCCGATAAGGAAATAAGGAATGAACAACGCATTGCCCACAAACTCGATGCGATTCATCAAAGGCGACGTGCGTGGGATAAGGCGGTTGACGACCAAACCTGCCAGGAATGCACCCAACAAGCCTTCGAGACCTGCCAAATCGGCCAAGGCGGCACTGAGGAACATCAGCGAAAGGATGAAGATGAACTGCATGACGCTGTCGTCATAGCGACGCAGAAACCACCGCCCCAACCTGGGGAAAGCCAGAATGACAAACAGCCCATAAGCCACACACTTCAAGGCAAACCACAGCCAGAAGTGCCAATCAGAGTCGGCCCTCATCCGCCCCACTGTCACTGCCACCAGCAACAGGGCAAGGAAAATGGCTATGACGGTGGCCACCACAGAAATGACCACACTGCGATGCCTTCCCAATCCATAGCGACGAGCTATGGGGTAGGACACCAGTGTGTGGGAGGCAAACAGGCATCCCAAAAGGGACGAGGTGCCTGGCCCATAGTGGAGTATGAACTGAGCCGATGCTCCCCCTATAAGAAGAGGTATGAAGAACGTGAGCAAACCGAACTGCAGCCCACGCCGGCCATAATGCTCCACACTGCCCATGTCCAACTCCAAAGCAGCCAAGAACATGATGTAGTAGATGCCCACTTGTCCGAATATCTCGAACGAGCGGTCACGTTCTATTACATTCAGTCCGAATGGACCAATGATAACGCCCGCCAACATCAAGCCAATGATGTGCGGAACGCGTATGCGACGTAGCAGCAACGGAGCAAAGAGGATGATGACCAAGACAAGGAAAAAGGTCCATGTGGGGTCTGTTATCAGTGCTGGAGTAGTATTCATGGTGCAAAAATACGAAATATTTGTGAATTGTGAATTGCGAATTGTGAATTATTATGTAACTTTGCACACACATTCAGCACGAGAGGTCGTCAATGGAAAGACTCTGGAACAGAAACTATTGCAAGGTGATGGCAGCCAATTTCCTTCTTTTTGCTGCCTTTTATCTCTTCACTCCGCTTCTGCCCATCTACCTTAGCGAGCATTTTGGTGCCACCAAGGACGTAGTGGGCATGGTGCTGTCGCTGTTCTCTGTCACGGCGTTGGTGTGCCGCCCCTTCAGCGGGTATTTCGTCGATTCCTTCCCTCGCAAACGAGTCCTCATGGTGTGCTTCGCCTTGTTTTCCGCCTTCTTCGTAGGCTATCTGACAGCAGGCACCCTGCTTCTCTTTGCCGTGGTGCGCACCCTGCACGGCGGTCCCTTCGGGGCTGTCACCGTGGCCAACTCCACCGTGGCCATCGACGTTCTGCCTTCTTCGCGCCGCACCGAGGGCATTGGCTATTATGGCCTCAGCAACAATCTGGCCATGGCATTGGCACCCACCATAGGCATCGGGATCTTCAAACTCTTCCACAGCTTCGAGCTGCTCTTCTGGCTCTCCCTGCTGATGGCCTGCCTGGGCATGGCCGTCGATGCCACCGTGCGCCTGCCTCACAAGGAACAGTTCAAGAACAAAGCCCCTCTGTCGCTCGACCGCTTCTTCCTCCTGCGTGGCTGGCTGCTGGGGTTCAACATGGTGGCCTTCGGATTCTGCTTCGGTGTGCTCAGCACCTATCTGGCCATCTACAGTCAGGAAACCATGGGCATCACGGGGGGCACTGGCACCTATTTCATGCTCCTTTCTGCCGGTCTCATGCTGTCCCGCCTGCAAGGTGCCCGCTCGCTGCGCCAAGGCCGGCTGACCCACAACGCCGCCACCGGCATGTGCATTTCGCTCTTTGGCTACACCTTATTTATATTAATGCCCACACTTGCCCAATCGTCCTTCATCCATCATCCATTGTCCATGGCCATAGGCTACTATAGCTCGGCACTGCTCATCGGGTTGGGCAACGGGCACATGTGGCCCGCCTTCCAGAACATGACCATCAGTGTGGCACGAAACAACCAGCGCGGCACGGCCAACTCCACCATACTCATCTCATGGGACATAGGCATGGGACTGGGTGTGCTGGGCGGGGGCGTAGTGGCCGAATATCTTGGCTACGGCGTTGCCTTCTGGACGGTCGTAGCAGTCAACCTCTGCGGTGTGCTCACCTATTTCCTCGCCACCCGCAGCTTCTTCCTCCATCGCAACCTCAACCCCTTAGTTCACTGAACAAACATAATCCTTACATAATATGAGAGTAGCAATTGTAGGCGCCAGTGGCGCAGTAGGGCAGGAATTCCTGCGAGTGCTCGACGAGCGCAACTTCCCCATCGACGAACTTCTGCTGTTTGGCAGCCAGCGCAGTGCCGGCACCAAATACACCTTCCGTGGCAAGGAAGTGGAGGTGAAACTCCTGCAACACAACGACGACTTCAAGGGCGTCGACATTGCCTTCACCAGTGCTGGAGCAGGCACCTCTAAAGAGTTTGCCGAGACCATTACCAAATATGGGGCTGTGATGATTGACAACTCGTCGGCTTTCCGCATGGACGAGGATGTGCCCCTGGTAGTTCCCGAGTGCAATGCCGAGGATGCATTGGTACGCCCTCGAGGCATCATTGCCAACCCCAACTGCACAACGATTATGATGGTGGTCGTGTTGCAACCCATCGAGCACCTGAGCCACATCCGCAGCATACACGTGGCCTCATACCAAAGTGCTTCTGGAGCTGGTGCCGCCGCCATGAACGAACTGCAGCAGCAATATCGCGAACTGGCTGAGGGCAAACCCGTCACAGTAGAGAAGTTCGCCTATCAGTTGGCCTACAACGTCATTCCACAAATCGATGTCTTCCAGGACAACGGTTACACGAAGGAAGAGATGAAGATGTTCAATGAAACCCGCAAGATCATGCACACCGATGCCCGTTGTTCGGCAATGTGCGTACGCATCTCCTCTCTCCGTTCGCATAGCGAAGCCGTGTGGATTGAGACTGAACAACCGCTCACTCCCGGACAAGTACGCGAAGCCTTGCAAAAGGCTCCAGGTGTCACTGTCGTCGACGATCCTGCCAACAAGCAATACCCCATGCCTCTGTTCACTGCCGGCAAGGACAACATCTACGTAGGTCGCATTCGTCGCGATCTTGCCAACGAAAACGGCATCACGCTGTGGCTCTCGGGCGACCAAATCAAGAAAGGTGCAGCTCTCAACGCCGTGCAGATTGCGGAATTCCTGGTGCAGCAAGGGGAGTTCGGAACTCGTTCATGAATACCCGAGTCGTGACAGGAATCACGGAACGAAGTTACGCAATATTTGATTAGTGTTGGACACGTAAAATAAACTCTTATCTTTAAATCATGAAAAAACTATTTCTATTGGCACTCCTGATTGGTTTGTCCATCAATGTGAGTGCACAGAACGTGAGCGTGAGCAAAGCACGCTTCCAACGAGGCGATGATCCTAACTGGGCAAAGCCCGAACTGAACGATGCCTCTTGGAGTGAGATCGACATGACCCGAAACTGGGACAAACAAGGGTATGTTATCAATCAGGGTTATGGCTGGTATCGTGTACACCTAAAGCTGTCGAGCAGCATGATCAAGGGTGCCGACCAACAGAAGATTGTCGTGTTCAATCTGCCCAAGGCAGACGACACCGACGAATGCTACCTGAATGGCAAACTGATTGGTAAGACCGGACGCATGCCTGGTGACAAAGGCGGCTATCGCTCTGCCTGGAGCACAGTACGTAACTACCCTGTCAATGTCAAGGACGGCATCATTCGTTGGGATGCCGACAACGTGATTGCCATCCGCGTGTATAATGCTGGTGAACCCGGTGGTTTATTCGACAACCCACTTACCGTGCGTGTGCCCAATGCCATAGAGGGTCTGTCCATGCACTTTACAGACGTGAACGACGGACAGGCTCACTGCGATGTGCAGCTCAGCAATTCCTATCCCTTGACCACCACTGGCAAACTCGACATCGACATCACTGACCGCGAGACAGGGAAGAAGATTGGTGGCCTCAGCAAGAAGCTGTCACCCAAGCAAGGCAAGCCCATTCGTCTGAGTGTACCATACGACAAAAAGAAGATCTGCTTGCTCACGGCAACCTTTACCGATGCCAAGACGGGCAAGAAGATTAGTCAGAAGTTCCCATTGAAATATATCCTGACGCCTCCTGCACCTGCTGCTCCACGCTTCAATGGTGCTCCGCTGTTCGGTGTGCGTCCCAACTCACCCGTCATCTATCGTTTCCCCGTTTCTGGCGAACGTCCCATGAAGTTCACTGCCGACAATCTGCCCGAAGGCCTGACCCTCTCTGAGAGCGATGGCGTCCTGAGTGGTAAGATTCGTCGTCCAGGCAACCTCACCTTCACGGTTACTGCCGAGAACGCCAAAGGCAAAGCATCACAGGAGTTCACCTTGAAGGTGGGCGACCGCATGATTGCCCTAACGCCTCCCATGGGTTGGAACTCATGGAACTGCTGGGCATTGAGTGTATCACAAGAGAAGGTAATGTCTTCGGCACAAGCGCTCATCGACAAAGGTCTGGCCGACTACGGCTATTGCTACATGAACATCGACGATGGTTGGGAAGCTGCTGAGCGAAACCCCGATGGAACCATTGCCGTGAACGAGAAGTTCCCCTCCATGAAGGCTTTGGGCGACTGGCTCCACGAGCGCGGTCTCAAGTTCGGAATCTACAGTTCACCTGGTGACTTCACCTGTGGTGGTTATCTGGGTTCTATTGACCACGAGAAGCAGGATGCTGAGTCGTACAATAGTTGGGGCATCGACTACCTGAAATATGACTGGTGTGGCTACAGCCGTGCACACGCCAAGGAAAGAGACAAGGGAGTGGCCTCCTATGTTCGTCCCTACCTGCTCATGCAGCAATTCCTGCGCGAACAGCCTCGCGACATCTTCTACAGCCTCTGCCAGTATGGTATGGCCAAGGTATGGGAATGGGGACCCTTCGTTGACGCCAATAGTTGGCGTACGACAGGCGATATCAACGACACTTGGGGTTCGATGTACGACATCGGCTTCCAACGTCAGGCAGGACTTGCTCCCTATGCCGCACCCGGACACTGGAACGACCCCGACATGCTCATCGTAGGCAAGGTAGGATGGAGCAGCAATCTGCGCGACAGCCGTCTGACGCCCGACGAACAATACACCCACATCACATTGTGGACGCTCTTGGCTTCGAACATGCTCATTGGTTGCGACATAGCCCAGATGGACGACTTCACTGTAGGTCTTCTTTGCAACCACGAGGTCAACCTCATCAACCAAGACATCCTTGGCAAACAAGCCGACCGCGTGCTGAAGCAGGGCGACATCGAAGTATGGGCTCGTCCGCTTGCCGACGGTGGTACTGCCATTGGCATCTTCAATGTAGGTGACGAGGATCAGCAGGTGGACATGAAGGCTCTCTACTCCGACATCGCAAAGGCCAAGACCGTTCGCGACCTGTGGCGTCAGAAGAACCTCTCGGCAGGCGAGTTGAACTGCACAATCCCCACTCACGGATGCCGTTATCTGAAGGTTACACTCTAAGACGATTAGGATAGATTACTTCGGATTCCGTATCCTGAGATTCAAACAACAAGAAGCCCCCTCGATTGATTTCGAGAGGGCTTCGTATTTTTAATAGGATTTCGGTTTATTTCTTTCTAATCTTCCACGTAGGCACGCCAATGCCTGCGGGGTAGATGGCCGCCAAGTGGATGCGCCAGGCAAGCGTACTGTAGGCAGGAATCTGGTCCTTGGCACTGCTGTCATAGGCAAGGCGGGCAGGAACATACACCAGCCAATCGTCACCGGCAACCATGTATTGCAGAGCAGTATTGAAACCTGTTACGAACGGATTGACAGGCGACAACTGAGGTGCAGCGGTCTCTGGGTCAAAAGCCCCGTAATATGTCTGGGTAAAGACTAACTGCTGAAGGCTGTCGACAAGCTGGTCCTGATCGTTGCGAATCCGGTAGGTAGTAGGCATCATCCAACCACGGAAACTGATGCGTACCGAATCGCTCCAGACAGGGCTGTAGTCACCCGTACCTCTGCTGATAATACGCACGCAGATACTATCGTCCAGACGTCCCGTGTCATAGCTCTGCGACTGGTCGAGTCGCTTCAGCATGAGCCACTGGCTGTGTTGTTGCCATTGGTCGCCATACTGCTTCTTGGCACTGGCAATGGCAGTTCGTGCTGAATCAGCCACTGTCCTGAACCATGCCTCATTACGAGCCTGCCAGTTGTAGTAGGGGTCCCACTCTTTCTCGTCCTCACTGCAGGATACCAGCGCTGAAGCTAAAGAAAGAATGAAGACGACCCCCATCCCTATCCTTCCCCAAGGGGAAGGAGTGGTTACGTTAACAAATAACTTCTTTAAGAAAAACATATTTACTTTAATTCTTCGTAAATCCTATCTAACACTTCCTGTATGTCCTAAAGTACATACTCCCCGCTCTCGGGAGGCGACTGGGGTCTTCGGAGAATCCACTAAATGTGGATTCGGCCCCACAAAGGGGAGCGAGCCCCCTCTCGCGACGGAGGACATTGGGGGTGGGGTCGTCGCCTTAAAAGTCTATCTTCCTCAGCAGACTTGTGATGGAGACCTTATCCTCGATGATGGAACGCAGGTCGCTGATGTTGACACGATGCTGTTCCATGGTGTCGCGGTCGCGGAGGGTAACGGTGTTGTCCTCCATCGTCTGTTGGTCGACAGTCACGCAATAAGGACAACCAATGGCATCCATACGACGATAGCGCTTGCCTATCTGATCTTTCTCCTCGTACTTGCAGTTGAAGTGGAAACGAAGCTCCTTCATGATTTCCTGTGCCTTCTCGGGCATTCCGTCCTTCTTGGTAAGGGGGAAGATGGCCAGCTTAATAGGTGCCAGGGCAGCAGGCAACTTCAGCACAACGCGACTTTCGCCATTAGGCAGCTGCTCCTCGCAGTAGCTGTGGCACATAACACTGAGGAACATGCGGTCAACACCGATAGAGGTCTCGATGACGTACGGCGTATAGCTCTCACTGGTCTCAGGATCGAAGTACTCAATCTTCTTACCCGAATAGGCTGCATGCTGACTGAGGTCGAAGTTGGTACGCGAGTGGATACCCTCAACTTCCTTGAAGCCGAAAGGCATGTGGAATTCGATGTCTGTGGCAGCATTGGCATAGTGAGCCAGTTTGTCGTGGTCGTGGAAACGATAGTTCTCAGCACCAAAGCCCAGAGCCAGATGCCAAGCCATGCGGGTCTGCTTCCACTTCGAGAACCACTCCAGTTCGGTACCGGGCTTCACGAAGTATTGCATCTCCATCTGCTCGAACTCACGCATGCGGAAGATGAACTGACGGGCAACGATTTCGTTACGGAAGGCCTTACCTATCTGTGCGATACCGAAGGGCAACTTCATGCGACCCGTTTTCTGCACGTTCAGGTAGTTGACAAAGATTCCCTGTGCCGTCTCAGGACGCAGGTAGATGGTAGAAGCACCGTCGGCAGTGCTTCCGACCTCGGTCTTGAACATGAGGTTGAACTGGCGAACTTCAGTCCAGTTGCGTGTGCCACTGATTGGGCATACGATTCCTTCGTCAAGGATGATCTGTCGCAGTTCTTCCAGGTCGTTGGCGTTCAAGGCCTTTGAATAACGCTCGTGCAGGGCGTCGCGCTTCTGTTGGTTTTCCAGCACACGAGGATTGGTAGCACGGAACTGAGCCTCGTCGAAAGCATCGCCAAAGCGCTTGGCAGCCTTGTCGATTTCCTTTTGAATCTTCTCGTCATACTTAGCCAACTGGTCCTCAATGAGCACGTCGGCACGATAGCGCTTCTTCGAGTCGCGGTTGTCGATGAGGGGATCGTTGAAAGCGTCCACGTGTCCGCTGGCCTTCCACGTTGTGGGGTGCATGAAGATGGCTGCGTCAATGCCCACGATATTCTCGTGCAGCAGGACCATCGACTGCCACCAGTATTGCTTGATGTTGTTCTTCAGTTCCACACCGTTCTGTCCGTAGTCGTACACTGCGCCCAGTCCGTCGTAGATTTCACTCGAGGGGAACACAAAACCGTATTCCTTGCAATGAGAAACTATCTTCTTAAAAACGTCTTCTTGTTGTGCCATAAATATTATATATTTTTGTGATTTAACGATTTTGGCAATTGCACTTTTTACAATTCGCGTGCAAAAATACAAAAAAAAAATTAATTCTTAATTCTTCTTTCTCAATTCTTAATCAAATATTATGTATCTTTGCGTGATTTTATGTTTTTTTAAAATATTCGATTTACGTATGAAAACTAAAAGTATTCTTTCTGTCATAGTGCTGACATTGGTGTTGGCCTGTGCATGTAAAAAGGGTTACAAGTACGAATCAGTCAAGGGCGATCCCACTGCGACACGCATCTACACGCTGAAGAACGGACTCAAAGTTTACCTTTCCGTCAACAAGGAGGAACCCCGCATACAGACGTACATTGCCGTGCGCACGGGTTCGAAGAACGACCCTGCCGAAACGACGGGTTTGGCCCACTATCTCGAGCACTTGATGTTCAAGGGTACAAGCAAGTTTGGAACCTCCAACCCTGAGGCAGAGGCTCCTCTCCTTGCCGACATCGAACAACGGTACGAGGAATACCGCACCATCACCGACGAAGCCCTGCGCCGACAGAAGTACCACGAGATTGACTCCGTGAGCCAACTTGCCGCTAAATACTTCATCCCCAACGAATACGACAAACTGATGGCAGCCATCGGAGCTGAAGGTACGAATGCCTTCACCTCGAACGATGTGACTTGCTACACAGAGGACATTCCTTCCAATGAGATTGAGAATTGGGCAAAGATACAGGCCGACCGTTTCCAGAATATGGTCATCCGCGGTTTCCACACCGAGTTGGAGGCCGTCTACGAGGAATATAACATCGGACTGGCCAACGACATGAACAAGCAGTACGAAGCCCTCATGGCCAAACTCTTCCCCAATCATCCCTATGGCACTCAAACCACCATCGGCACTCAGCAGCACTTGAAGAATCCTTCCATCACAAACATCAAGAACTACTTCGCCAAGTGGTACGTGCCCAACAACGTGGCTATCTGTATGTCGGGCGACTTCGACCCCAACAAGACGATGGCGATTCTGGAGAAATACTTCGGCGAATGGCAACCTGGCGACGATGTGAGTCAACCCACCTTCCCTGACCTGGAGCCCATGACTGCCCCCGTCGATACGACTGTCTGGGGACTGGAGGCCGAGAACATCTGGCTGGGATGGCGCAGCGAACGTGCCCAGTCGCTGCAGAACGACACACTGGAACTCATCAGCGCCGTGCTTTACAACGGCAAGGCCGGTCTCTTCGACCTCGACCTCAATCAAGAGATGAAAGTGATGGCCGCCCAGTCGGAAATGGAACCCATGCTTGACCACGGCATTTTCCTGCTTGCTGGTATGCCCAAGGACGGTCAGTCGCTCGACGAAGTGAAGGCACTCATGCTCGAGGAAATTGAAAAACTGAAGCGTGGTGAATTCGACGAAGACCTGCTCACAGCAGCACTGAACAACAAGAAATTGGACGAGTTGCGTAGTCTCGACCGCAACCAGGTGCGTGTAAGCAAGATGCTGGACGCCTTCATCAACGGAGTTGAATGGCAACAGCAAGTCGACCGTCTCGACCGTCTGTCAAAGATTACTAAGGACGAACTCGTTGCCTTTGCAAACCGCTTCTTCACTGAGGGTTACGCCACTGTCTACAAGCGTCAGGGCGAGGACACGACCCAGAAGAAGATTGACAAGCCTGCCATCACTCCCATCCCCACCAATCGCGACCAGGTAAGCGACTTCGTGAAGGAGATTCAGGACAGCAAGGTGAAGCCCATACAGCCTCAGTTCCTCGACTACAAGCGCGACCTTTCGTTCTTCGACACCAAGCAGGGCTTGCCCGTCATCTACAAGCAGAACAAGGAGAATGAACTATTCAACCTCGTTTTCCGTTACGAGTTCGGACAAGAGGATGATAACCGTTACGACATAGCCGCCGGCTACATCGACTATCTGGGAACCCAGCAGAAATCGGCTGCTGAAGTCAAGCAGGAGTTCTACAAACTGGCCTGCAACTACTCCGTCAGCGTGAACAGCGACAACATCCAGATTGGTCTGAGCGGACTTGGTGAGAACATGCCTCAGGCTCTCACTCTGCTCGAGGACCTGCTCCGCAACGCAAAAGTTGACCAGGCCGCCTATGAGCAGTACGTGGCACTCATCCTCAAGAACCGTCAGGACGAGAAAGCCGACCAGCGCAGTTGCTTCACGATGCTCAACCAGTACGCCATCTACGGCCCACACAATGCACAGCGCGACAACATGACAGAACAACAACTCCGTGAGGCCAATCCCCAGACGTTGCTCGACCTGTTGAAGAACATCGCCCAGTACGAACACACCGTTCTCTACTTCGGTCCCTTGTCGAAGAAGGATCTGGACAAATGCGTGACAGAGGCACACCCCACTGAGGCAAGTCTGAAGCCCGTGCCCGAGGGAGAGCCCTACACCCTGCAATTGACCACAGAACCCGAGGTCCTCATTGCACCCTATGACGCCAAGAACATCTACATGCGCATGTACTACAACGAGGGCCGACAGACCAACCTCGACGAACACGCCACCATCGACCTCTTCAACGAATACTTCGGCGGAGGCATGAACGGCATCGTCTTCCAGGAGCTGCGCGAAGCCCGCGGACTGGCCTACAACGCAGGAGCCTACTACCTGACGCCAGCCAAGAAGGGCGATCCCGAATACTTCTTCACACACATCATCACCCAGAACGACAAGATGATGGACTGTGTGCGCCAGTTCCAGGAGATTACCAACAACCTGCCCCAGAGCGAGGCCGCCTTTGCCATCACCAAGGACGCCCTCACCAAGCAGATGGCCAGCAAGCGCACCACAAAGTTCGGTGTCATCATGGCCTACCTCTCCGACAAGCGCCAAGGCTATGACTTCGACATCGACAAGAAGAAGTACGACGACCTGCAAGGCCTGACCCTGAAGGACATTGCCGAATTCGAGAAGAAACAAATGGCAAACAAGACGGGACGCTACATCATCCTAGGCAACGAGAAGGAACTCGACATCCCTGCTCTCGAACAGATAGCACCCATCCGTCGCGTCTCTCTCGAAGAAATCTTCGGATACTAATTCAAGGCAAAGTCCCGGATTAGGGATTCAATAAAGAGAATCAGGAGGCATTCCCGTCTCCTGATTCTTTTTTTATTTCCCTGCAGGGGATTGAGGGCTCTTTGTCTTCGGTCTTCTTTTGTTGTGTTTTTGCTTGCATGTGACGGGTTTTCCCTTCGTTTTACGTCTTTTTTGCCTCCAGTCAATTTTTGTCAATTTTTAGTTGCGAAATAATTTGGAGCATAATTCCCTAATTCCTAACTTTGCCTGAAAGTATATCCCATTAAAGTAATACTGTACCATGAACCGAGCAAGTATTTTCCTTCTGCTGTGTCTGTTCCCATTTATGGGAATAGCGCAAAAACCTACTGATTCGGGACTTACGCGACTGGCCGAACGGGCGCGGCTCTTTGGCGAGCGCATTCCGCAGGAGAAGGTGTTCGTGCAGATGGACAATACTTGCTACTTCCTGGGCGATACGATTTGGTTCTCGGCGTTTACCCGCAGGACGAACAGCGGACGGCCGAGCGAGATCAGCAGAGTGCTATATGCCGAGCTGTGGAACCACGACGGGTTCCTCGTAGAACGCAAACTGGTGGAGATGCGCGACGGAAGGGGAAGTGGATTCTTTGCCCTGCCCGACACGCTGTATTCGGGATACTTCGAACTTCGGGCCTACACCCGCTGGCAGCTCAACTGGGGACAGACGGAGCACCCGCACAACAAGTACTCGGAACTCTGGTTCTACAACAAGGCAATGGCGAAGGACTATTTCCGCGACTATGAGAAGCTTTACAGCCGTGTGTTCCCCGTCTATGACAAACCCAAAGAACAGGGAGAGTTTAACCGCGACATGACGCTCCGCCCCCTG
>CADCHQ010000003.1 GCA_902801325.1 uncultured Bacteroidales bacterium
TAAGCACATCAAGGAGCACGGAAGCTCGTTCTCCAAGGGCACCATCTACGGTGTTCTGCAGGACGCAGTGGAGTGCATCGTGGAGTGTCTGCAGGGTGGTTACGGTGTAAACCTCGATGGCCTGGGCAAGTTCGGCATCAGCCTCCGTTGCACGGGTGCGGATATGGACGAGGAGTTCTCTGCCGCCAACATCACTGGCGTGCGTGTGACCTTCAACCCCGACGCAGAGATGATCCACCAGCTGAACACGAACACGGAGTTCGAGTACGTCGGCTCTCGTGCTGCTCAGATGCAGGCGAAGAAGGACGAGAAGGCCCGCGTGGCCGCTGGTGAAACGACTGGTAGTATTACGCCCAGTGGTGGAAACTCCGGTGGCAGTGGCAGTGGTGACGCTGGAGATGTTACTCCCTAAGTTTTGGGCCTCAATGGCCCAACTTAGGGAGAAGGGCTGTAAAGGGGAGTTAGCTTCGCGGAGTTAGTTCGCTACGCTCACGAAGTTAAAGGGACGAATGTATTAGACTGGTTGCATCCTCTCAAATTCTAATGTCCTTTTAACTCCTCTTTAACTCCCTTTTAACTCCTTTTTAACTCCTAAAATTTTAATTAAAAATTTTACTCGTATGAAACAAGAAAGAAAGCGGGAACTCTTCAAGTTCCTATGGAAATTCCTTACGGCATTGATTGCCGCTCTTAGTGCAGCCGCTGGCGTTTCAGCCTGCTATACCGTGAATCTGTAAAGTTCTCCTCCCCATTATGCTCCCCTCGCTACAAGAGAGGGGATGGGGGTGAGTCCTCCATCGCCCTAGGTTGGATGTAATAGGTCTGTTTTTCATCCCATAACTTTGTTATTAGGATTTATTGCAAATTTATTGCAAACAATCTCAAATGCTATCTTTAGTCCGTTGTGCTAAAGGTAGCATTTTCTTAATTTTGTCCCCATGGAAACGAATGTAAACAAGATTTTTGGCCAACGAGTTGCAGAAATGCGTAAGAAAAAGGGCCTATCGCAAGAGCAATTCGCCTTTATTTGTGAGGTCGACCGCACCTACATTGGCACTATAGAACGCGGTGAGAAGAGTCCAACGCTGAACACTATCTCCAAGATAGCCAAGGCTCTGGGCGTGTCATTATCGCAATTGTTTGATTATTAAAAGAGTGATATGACGAAGAAGAACGATAATTGAACTGAAGAAAATGCATAGATTACCAAGACACAAACAGATAAGAGTATTTGAAGGTTTCGCCGGATATGGTGGTGCTTCTTTTGGATTGAGACGCTCTGGACTGAACTATAAAGTTGTAGGAATGTCTGAATTTAATAAATATGCAAGCGAACTCCTTTCTGCAAATTTCCCTGGTATTAAGAATTGGGGGGACATTACAAAAATCGTTCCAGAGGAATTGCCTGATTTCGATTTTTTCACAGGGGGATTCCCTTGTCAGCCCTTTTCTTCAGCAGGTATGCAGATGGGTGAAGAAGATAGATATGGACGTGGAACATTATTTTACGAAATAATGAGAATCCTTCAAGTGAAACGTCCTAAATACCTTTTGCTTGAGAATGTGAAAGGTTTTACCGCAAAGAAGTTTGCACCAACAAGGAATCGTATAATGGAGATTTTGCGTGAATTGGGATATGGTGAACTTCAATATGCACTATTAAATTCATGTGATTATGGAATTCCCCAAAATCGTGAAAGAATATGGATGTTTGCAATGTTAGGAGGGGTTCCAGAAAGTTTTAAATTAGAGCCTCCAAAGGTAAAACTTACAAAAAGGTTTGGTGATCTGCTTGATGCAAATCCGCCTGAATATCTATATCTTTCTCAGGCACAAATAGCACATCTAAAAGAGAAACATAATATTCCGTCTTTTGTGGTTACAGAACCACTATGCTTTGACGTTTACAACAAGAAAATCAAGACTAATGCTTTGAGTATTACAATAACTCAACCTGAGCACAATAGTCTTCGAGTTGTTGAAGTTCCTAAGGAAGATGGATTGGAGATAGTAAGAAAGATGTCCGTCGATGAGCAGTTTAGATTTATGGGATTTGAAGATGGCGAATTGAATTATGCAGGGCAATCATATTCTCAATTGTCCACTAGAGCTGGAAATGGTTGGGATGTGAATTTGGTAGGTATATTATTGAATCACATATTTAGTCAAATATTATGATTTTAGATTTAGGTTCTTTCGCTTTTGGTTCTTCCTTAGAATCAGGCAGTGGTACTCCATCATGGGGAACTTCTATTGGTCAGGGTAAAGACTACAAAATAACATACCCTGGTGCTAATGAATTATTAATAGGTATGATATATATGTCTGTGCCTCTTAATACTATATCTATTCCTCTTGGGAAGGGTGGACATGTTTATAAAGCCTCAGAGTATGTTGGTTGTCAACTCGCCTCTCTTTTTCGTAAGGTCTATGTAAATGGAAGAGAAATAGGCTATCCATTTGCCATGCTTCTTTTGAAGGAAGATTCCGATAGCCACTCAGGAAGGAAGACAATAAAGTATTCTGATAAAATAGAGTATCAAGGTCCAGAAGGCCATTTCTCGAACCAAGAGTTTATTAGAATAGCACGTGACGTCGTAGGTTTAGGTGAAAACGCATGTTGGTTCATTTATAAAATTGAGGTTTGTGAACAGGATGAATTACATTTGTATGCTGGTGTAGTAACTCTAGATGAAAATGTTAAATATTTGAATTCCGAAGAACGCAAAAAGAAATGGTTAGAAATTATACCAAATTTGGATAAAGAATATCAGAAAGTATCTATCCAGCACACCTTTGGAAATCAACCTCTCCAGCAAATCTTCTATGGTGCTCCTGGCACGGGTAAGTCGAACACCATAAAAAGGGAAGTTGACGACAAAGGAAAAAAGAACTTCCGTACAACCTTCCATCCTGATAGCGATTACTCGACATTTGTGGGCGCATACAAGCCTACTATGGATTCACCCGAAAGAGAGTATTCTTTGGAAGAACTGGTAGCTTTATTAAAAGAAACAAAGTTGACAGGTACTACATATCCTTGTCATAAGTTTGCTGCAAAATATTGGAAATCTCTTAAGAACCTATCGGCTGAGCAGATAAAACAGTTGCTTCAGGCATGCGGATTTACAGATAGCATGAATGTGGAGATTTCAAAGGGAATTGCCATTGGTGAAGAAATACTATACAAATCAAAAGAAGAAAAGATAGTCTATCGCTTTACTCCTCAGGCCTTTACGAAAGCTTATACTGCTGCATGGAACACGGAAGATGATGTCTACCTGATAATAGAGGAAATCAATCGTGGCAATTGTGCCCAAATCTTTGGCGATCTGTTCCAGCTTCTCGACAGAAAGGAAGATGGGTTCTCGGAATACCCCATAGATGCCGATACCGATCTCGCAAAACACCTTGAGAAGGAACTGGCTAACAGCACAAGGACAGACTTCCCTGAGGGGGTGAAAGAAGGAAAGAAGCTGGTGCTCCCCTCAAACCTTTACATCTGGGCAACGATGAACACCTCGGACCAAAGCCTGTTCCCCATAGACTCGGCCTTCAAACGTCGCTGGGATTGGAAATACATTCCCATTGCAGAGTCTGAAGAGCACGATTACCTGATTGAGGTTAATAAAAAATTATACAAATGGTGGTCGTTCGTGGAAAAGATGAATCGTGTTGTGGAAGCTGCTACCCAGTCGGAAGACAAAAAGATGGGATACTTCTTCTGCAAGCCTGACAAGGAGAACGAAACCATTTCTGCAGATAGATTCGTAAGCAAGGTGTTGTTCTACCTCTATAACGATGTGTTTAAAGATAATGGACTTGATTGGACTTTGAACAGCAAGGCTGTGTTTAAGTACAAGGAAGGCGAGAATGAGGAAGTCCTGACATTTGCGAAATATTTCAACACTGATGGCGGCGCAAATGGAGCACAAGTGGAAAAATTGCTGAAGAATCTGGATGTAGAAATTGAGGAAGAAAGTGGAAGCAATGGTGCGGCACAAGGGAGTGGCAGGAATTATGACAAATTCATGGTTAACGGCCAAGGCCCATATGCAAAGAAATATGTGGCATACGAACTTGTTAAGCATTACATAGAAAAGAACGGACAAATGTCTGCCCAAGATGTAATCAATAATTGGAAAGGATTAGGCGTTAAGAATCCTAATTTTGTAATCGGACAAACCGAATTTGATGTATTGGGAGAGACTGTAAAAGAGCGAACAAGGCGTTTTGATGTCAATGGTGAGGCGGTGTACGTAACCACAAACCTTTGGGGAGATACCGACGGATATTTAGATCAATTGGAACATGCGCTGAACCAACATCCAGAGTTTGGAAATATTGAGAGAGTTATATCCAAATAAGGCGAAATGAGAATCTACTTTGAGGAGCATCAGTATCAGGCAACGGATGAAGTGCTGCGCGACCTGAGGGACATCTGTGCCCTGCAGGACGTGGAGAAGAAAATCAGCGTCGGCTATGTTGGCTACTTCTTTAACAAAGAGGTGGGCGATTGCATATTCATCTTACCCAAGGTGCTACTCAAAGACCTGAAGAACGACCCGAAATGGGGAAATGTTCCTGACACGATTGCCGACATCCCACCCAAGAAAGACGGCTCGCCAGTGATGCCTGAGGACATTATCTCGCCCGAAGGCCAGGAAGAGAATCTGTCGATGGAATATCGCAAGTTCATCTACGAGTTTGCCGTCTGGATTTATCGTGCCCTGACGGTCTATCGCCAGAAGTTCAGTAATAGCCAAGCACTCTATTATCGTCAACTGCCACTAGAGGGACAGGGAAAAAGACGTAGGGCGGAGAGCTTCCTCGACGTAATCCTGTCCATGATTAGCTTTAACAAAGAGAATCAGAACTTCTTCACCTTCACCATCAAGAACCAGCACTCGGGCATGAACAAGATAAACTGGACGCGGACCATTGCCCGCTCGAGTGCCATCATACAGAAGGATAGTGTGGTTTACCTGAACCCGATAAACAAAAAACGCCAGGTGAACTTCGATGAGGAATTGTTCATCATCTTCTTCAGCATACTGAATTTCGTGAATGAGGAATATGGATTCAAGGCACCCATAAACTATGGTTACGAACTGATTCGCGATGCACAGTTTAAGGCGTTTGCCAAACGAGCACCTCAGAAACTGCGCCAGATAAAGTATAAGTACTTCTCCGACAAGACGCTGCGGATGTGGGACTTGTGCTACGCTTTCTTTGTCAGGTATCATATATTGGCCATCAACACCCGACAGAACGAATATCTGCTGGCAAAGAGTTTCAATGTGGTCTTTGAGGCGATGATAGATGAACTGATAGGTACGCCTCATGATAATATACCTAAGGGCTTAGCTGATCAGGAAGACGGCAAGCGGGTAGACCACATGTACACTGACTTAGCTTTAACATCTGCTGAAACCCAATCAGACAGAGAGGTGTATTACATTGGCGACTCTAAATACTACAAGAGCGGGCATGCGTTAACGTCGGAGTCTATCTACAAACAATACACCTATGCCCGAAATGTGATTCAGTGGAATATCAACTTGTTCTTACCTGAAGATACAGCATATGATGAATTGGATAAGGAGAAGAGACAGGCGGATAGAGGTGCTTTCGGAAAAATCCGTCTTCAGGATGCTTCTGTGACTGAGGGATATGACGTTATTCCCAACTTCTTTATTAGTGCCTTTGTAGACAAGGAAAGGAAGTATGTAACACAGGAGGATATCAAAGGACATCCCGACCCCAATAATCCCAAGAGAGACAAGGAAGGAAAAATCATACCCCAAACCTACATCTCGCAACAGTTCCCAGACCGCTTGTTCGACCGCGACACACTCATTCTGTCGCACTACGACGTGAACTTTCTATATGTGATATACTTGTACGCCAGAGACAAGGCTAGCGAAAAGGCACAATGGAAAGATAAAGTGAGAAGAATTTTCCGCAATGAGATAAGGTCTGTTATACAGAAACAATTCGAGATATATGCGATGCGAGCACGATTGGGCGTGGACGGAACTTTATACCTGCAACAGCACTTTTATGACTTGAACGGAAGAGTTTTCCAGCCCTACGGAGAGAAACGAATGACATATTTCGCCTATGCCCGTCCTACTAAAAACTTGGACAAGACCCAAGCGCAATATGATGAATTGGAGAAATACTTCGTCATTAAAAAATGTGGTATGGGAGAAGACCCGCAAGAGGTGCTTAAGGGCGATATGGATACGGAGTTGAAGAAACCGCTGGAGGCGGCACAATGGCTTACGTTGCATTATCTGGAGCGTTATAAAGAGAAAGGAGTTTTGGTAGGTTATTACAAGGACAAAGAACATTTGCAATGGATTCTTGGCCATAACGACAAAGGTACATTGGTTTATAATGTACGCTTACAAGTTAAAGGTGAGGAACCAAGACCGGGTTCGCATCCTGCTAATTTCTATAGCAGTAAGAATATTCAGTTTGTGATTCTTTATACTGATGATGCAGGCCAAACAGGGAATTATCGTGTCTTTCATGTCAAAGACACCGCCAGCAAAGTCACGGAAGAAAGAATGCGTGAAACATGGTACCCATTTGAAGTAAAGGGGCCTCACTTCTTTTTCCGATTTGACGAGGAGGTAAATTTGGGTAAACTCCGAATCGCTGATATTCTAAAAGACCTTAAAATTGCTCATCTTGACGAATTTGGCTCATATACTGAAGGAGAGCCTTTGTTTACTACAGCTGAAAAACTGAAAAAATTCAGAGATGGATTTTGATAAAACAATCATTATCCAGAAACCTGAACTCTCAAGTGAATACCAAGAAACGCTCTGATTAATATTGCAGATATTTAACCCCTCACAACCATGAAATTGTATGTGGCTTCATCGTGGAGAAACGAATACTACCCTCAGGTGGTGGAGAGACTGAGGGAGGCAGGACACGAGGTGTACGACTTTCGAAATCCTCCCTCGGGTGACCCGGGATTTAAGTGGAGTTGTGTGAGTGAGGACTTCATGGAATGGACTCCTCAGCAATATCGCGAACAGTTGCATCATCCACTTGCCGAACGGCAGTTCCGGAACGACATCGAAGCCATGACTTCGTGCGACGCCTGTGTCCTCGTTTTGCCTTGCGGACGCTCGGCTCACACTGAGGCGGGTTGGTTCGCAGGACAGGGCAAAAAGGTGGCGGCGTACATCCCCACGAGGCAGGAACCCGAACTGATGTATAAACTCTTTTCTGCCGTCGTCTGTTCCATCGATGAACTGACAGAGGCGCTTCGCGAGTGAAGCTGATGAATAAGGATTAAAGTTTGAAAATAATAGTTAATACCATGTTGTATACCGGGAATAGGAAAAAGAAAGAGAATAAGGAAAGGAAGACTTTCATTATGTTCTGGAATCCAGCGCTTTCGAACTGGACACTGAAGGACAATGCGAGAGCGATAAAAAGTGAGCTTATTGATATGGACAGTTGGGCCATCTGGGACTATAGCGAGGCTAGGGCAGGGGACCGATACTTCATGGTGAAATGTGGCGCAGGCAAGACGGGCATCTGCCAAAGTGGTTTCATAACGTCGAAAGCGTTCAAAGGCGAAGACTGGTCGGGTATGGACCGCGACATGCATTACGTGGACTTGGTCACTAAAGTTGCCATCGATCCCGAACGTTGCCCCATACTCACAACTGACGTGCTGAGGAGGGAGTTGCCTGGCTTCGACTGGACGGGTGGTCACTCGGGACGATTGCTTTCGCCTGAAATGGCCGAACGACTGGAGACGTTGTGGCGCAGATTCCTGAAGGAGAATGAGGATATGTTCAACACGCATGCCTTTAACAATGGTGACTATGCGCGGAGATATGACTATGACCCTGACGAGGACGATGATGAAGATGACGACGATGATGACGACGAAAATACGGCCGAAGTGACCCTGACGGACACAGGAAGGGTGCATATCCTTTTATATTGCGGAGACGGCGTGAGTGTTGAAGCCTCGACGCTGGCAAAGGCTAAGGAGTTTTTTGTCGATAAAATGAAGGCGTATGGGAAAGACCCGGACGACGTGAAGTATGAGTACTTATCCGTTGGCGAGGAGTACTATGAGATGTATGAAAAGGTGCTGACGCTGGTCACAGAGAAGCACAGGAATCAGCGTGACAAGGCGGGTATGCCGTATATGGGTCACCTGGCAAGGGTGGCGGAGAAGTGTTCGGGGGATGAAGAAAAAATGGTGGCCCTGATGCATGACTTGGTGGAGGATACGGATGTGGACGAGGCTTTCCTGCGTTCGTACGGCATTCCCGAAGATATGGTGGACGCCGTGATTTCCCTGACGAAGCGGGAAGGGGAGGACTACATGGACTTCATAGACCGCGTGTCGAACGATTCGCTTGCAAGGGAGGTGAAGATTGCGGACTTGGAGGATAACATGGACATTACTCGCCTCTACGATCTGAAGGAGGAGGACTTGCGCCGACTGCAGAAATATCACAAAGCATGGAGGTTGCTGAACACGGACGATTGAACATTTAACATTCTTGCTCCTCCTTGCAGGGTAAAGTGCAAATTATTTGTCCTTTACGCTTGTTTCGTTCGTCGTTTTGCACTAACTTTGAAGCGGATTAACTTTAAACGATTACGACTATGAAGAAGTACACGCATGCATGGCTGGCCTTTATGGCTATGAAACGCCTGGATCAGGCTGCTCTGCCCGAGACGGAGGGCTCGGGAAAGTCGACAGTGGAGGTGAAGAGGTTCGCCAAAAGCCTCGTGCGATGGTTTAAGAATTACCGCGACTACGTGGTGCAGGGGGCGTGGTATCCCGACGAGGTGTTCTCCGACCAGGGGGTGAGCCACGGCGTGAAGTACGTGCCGGACGAGATAAGCGACGAACCGCGTTCGTTCAAGGCCCTGCCGGAGTCGATGGAGGTGAGACAGCTGATGATGGCGGAGTCGAGGTTGTTCGGCAGGCAGTTTACCATAGAGAAGGGTAACCTGTGTGACCGCTGCGACGCTATGGCGCACACCATCGTCGACAACTTCAAGATTCAGTACCGCGAGGACAAGGGTAACCCGATAGCGCCTTCGTCGACGCACATGGCGATGCGCTTCTTCATCATGAGTCACTATATTGCCGACGCTCACATGCCTCTGCACTGCGATGCGCGTTCGCTGGCGAAAATTCATGCGGCGGTGGAGACGCAGTGGGAGAACGGGGTGAAGAAGTCGTACAAAATAGACGAGGATAACTATCGTTTCTTCTACGACCCGGACGGCTATCCGCTGAAGACGGACAAGGTGACGAGCCTGATGGGGGAGGTGGAGAGGAAGATTCTGGAACGGCCTTTCATCTACAACTGGGGTAACAGCGAATATAGCACGTGGGACTACATGAGTGCCGTGACGGAGTATTCTTATCTGTTGGCCTACGAGATGTTCCCGAAGGACTTCGAGGACATGGGGTGGACGGAGTATAAGAAGAGGCCTGAGGCGCAGCGCTTCGAGGAGTACAGCGCGAAGCTGATGGCGGATGCTGCGGACTCCATCGCCCGTGCCTGACTTCACGTGTGGGTTCGCTATCGGCTGTGGGGGCCGGAGAAGTAGCGCTTGCGAAGCAAGCGAAAGGCCCCTCTCCCTAAATCCCTCCCCCGAATGGGAGGGACTTGCTCGAAGGAGTTAAAGAAGTTAGGTAGTTATCGCTTCGCTCGTCCTTCGGACAGGAGTTAAAGCCATTACTATTGCTGCTAGTTTGCAAATCATTCGGCTTAACTACTTATCTTCTTGACTCCTTCGCTCGAACTTGTTCGCTTGCGTAGTAAAGCGGAGCAAGAATCTTCAATGTTGAGACTGCGTCTCGAGCCTGCTCACGTTGACCTTTGGTCTTCCTCCGACGCGACTCGGCAGAAATAGAACAAGTTCTTATCTACTCTCGCTGCTCCGTCGGTTCGGCATAATTGAAGTAAACTTCATTCTGCTCTCGCTTAATCGCAGCCTTATGTAACTTCGTTCCATGACTTTTGTCACGACTCGGCAAAGTTGATGCGAGCATCACTCTGCTCTCGCTGTTCCAAAAGTTCAATGTTCAATGTTCAATATTCAATATTCAATGTTCAATAAACATTAAAAAGTTTGGTCGGGTCGGCATTTATTCGTACATTTGTGTGCAAATAAAAACAGTATAACCCCAAATAAAGAATTGACGATGAAAAAGTACAATTTCAATGCCGGTCCTTCAAAGCTTCCCCGCGAAGTGATGGAGGCTACTGCTGCCGCTTGTCTCGAATTCGAGGGTAGCGGCTTGTCACTAATGGAAATGAGCCACAGAGCTAAGAACTTCCAGCCTGTGGTGGACGAGGCCGTTGCCCTGTTCAAGGAACTGCTGGACATCCCCGAAGGCTACAGCGTGCTGTTCCTGGGTGGTGGCGCAAGCCTGGAGTTCTGCATGGTTCCCTACAACTTCCTCGAGCACAAGGCTGCTTACCTGAACACGGGTGTGTGGGCCAAGAAGGCTATGGCAGAGGCTAAGCTCTTCGGTGAAGTAGTGGAGGTGGCAAGCTCGGCAGAGAGCGTGTATTCGTACATCCCCAAGAACTTCGTGATTCCCGCGGATGCCGACTATTTCCACATCACAACGAACAACACCATCTACGGTACGGAGATTCGCAAGGAGCTGGATAGCCCCGTGCCTATGATTGCCGATATGTCGTCGGACATCTTCTCGCGTCCCATCGACGTCAGCAAGTACAACTGCATCTATGGCGGTGCTCAGAAGAACCTGTCGATGGCTGGTGTGACCTTCGTGATCGTGAAGGACGATGCCCTGGGTAAGGTGAGCCGTCAGATTCCTACGATGCTGGATTATCGCACTCACGTGAAGGGCGGTTCTATGTTCAACACACCTCCCACAGTGCCCATCTACTGCGCCCTGCAGACCCTGAAGTGGATAAAGAAGTGCGGCGGTGTGAAGGAGATGGAGCGTCGTGCGCTGGAGCGTGCAAAGGTGGTTTACGGCGAGATTGACCGCAACAAGTTGTTCCGCGGAACAGTGGCCGAGGAGGATCGTTCGGTGATGAACCTCTGCTTCGTGATGAACGACGAGTACAAGGAACTGGAGGCCGACTTCATGCAGTTTGCCACTGAGCGTGGCATGGTGGGCATCAAGGGCCACCGTTCGGTAGGCGGTTTCCGTGCCTCGTGCTATAACGCTATGGACATGGAGGGCGTGAATGCTCTCGTTGCTTGCATGCAGGAGTTTGAGAAGTTGCACTAAAAGGCCCCTCTCCCAAGCCTCCCCCTAGGGGGAGGAGTGATAGGGGAGGAGATGTCTGTGATTCGAGAATTAAATCATTTTTACCAATAATTAAATAACCCCCAATATCCCAATGCTATTTAAGCCCTCCCCCACGGGGAGGGAATGGGGTAGGGGTCGTTCTTTTGTTATGAAAGTTTTAATTGCTACAGAAAAGCCATTCAGCAAGGTTGCTGTGGATGGCATTCGTGAAGTGACTGACAAGGCTGGCTATGAACTGGCCCTGCTGGAGAAATATACAGAGAAGGCTCAACTGCTGGAGGCCGTGAAGGACGCCGACGCCCTGATCGTTCGTTCGGACAAGGTGGACGCCGAAGTGGTGGAAGCCGCTAAACAACTGAAGATTGTGGTTCGCGCAGGAGCTGGTTTCGACAACCTCGACCTGCAGGCTTGCACCGCCCACAACGTGGTGGCCATGAACACTCCCGGACAGAATGCCAACTCAGTGGCAGAACTGGTGTTTGGTATGCTCGTCTATGGCGTGCGTAACTTCTTCAACGGTACCAGCGGCACCGAACTGCTGGGTAAGAAACTGGGCATCCTGGCCTTCGGTAACGTGGGTCGCAACGTGGCTCGCATCGCCAAGGGCTTCGGCATGAAGGTGATGGCATACGACGCTTACTGCCCGAAGGAAGTCATTGAGCAGGCTGGGGTAGAGGCCGCCAACTGTCAGGAGCAACTCTTCGACGAGTGCGACATCGTCTCCCTGCACATCCCTGCTACGCCTGAGACACGTCAGAGCATCAACTACGACCTCGTGGGAAGACTGAAGAAGGGTGGCATTCTGGTGAACACCGCCCGCAAGGAGGTCATTGACGAGGCAGGTCTGCTGAAGCTGATGGAAGAGCGTGCCGACCTGAAGTATCTGACGGACATCAAGCCCGACATGGACGCTGAGTTCGCCGAGAAGGCTGCCGGTCGCTATTTCGCCACTCCCAAGAAGATGGGTGCTCAGACCGCCGAGGCCAACGTGAACGCCGGCATCGCTGCCGCTAACCAGATCGTGGGCTTCCTCGAGCAGGGCATTACGAAGTTTAAGGTTAATTGAACATTGAACATTGAACATTGAGCATTGAGGATTGAACATTGATCATTGACCATTGAGGATTGAACATTGAGGATTGAACATTGATCATTGATCATTGAGCGATATGAGGGCAGACAATCAAATACTGAATGAAACTAAGGCTTTTGCTGTACGTATCATAAGATTGTATACGTTTCTTAGGGATGTAAGAAAAGAGTCAGTATTGTCTAAACAGATGTTACGCAGTGGTACAAGCATTGGAGCAAATGTTCGGGAAAGTGTCAATGCTCAAAGTAAAATGGATTTTATAAACAAACTAAATATTGCTCTAAAGGAGGCAAACGAAACTGAATATTGGCTAGAGTTGTTGCATGAAACGGATTTTCTAAACGATGAGGAGTTTCTATCCATCTATGATGATTGTGGTAAAATCGTGGCAACACTCACGAAAATCATTAAGACATCGAAAGAACGTTTATCATAATGTTCAATGGTCAATGTTCAATTTTCAATAGAATTAAATGGCAACAATAAAACCTTTCAAAGGCTTACGCCCACCAAAAGAGTTTGTAGAACAAGTGGAAAGCCGCCCCTATGATGTGCTGGAAAGCGAAGAGGCTAGGGCAGAGGCAGGTGATAACGAGAAGTCGCTCTATCACATCATCAAGCCCGAAATCAATTTCCCCGTAGGTACTAGCGAGTACGACCCGCGTGTCTATGAGGAAGCCGCACGCCAGTTCCAGAAATTCCAGGACAAGGGATGGCTGGTGCAGGACAAGGACGAACACTACTACATCTATGCCCAGACGATGAACGGCAAGACGCAGTACGGACTTGTCATCTGTGCGTATGTGGATGACTACATGAACGGTGTCATCAAGAAACACGAACTCACCCGTCGCGATAAGGAAGAGGATCGCATGAAGCACGTGCGCGTGAACAATGCCAACATGGAACCCGTCTTCTTTGCCTATCCCGACAATGCCGTCCTCGACAAACTCATCATGCGCTATGCACAGACAGAGCCTGAGTACGACTTCATTGCACCCATCGACGGCTTCGGCCACAAACTGTGGGTGATCAGCGATGCCAACGACATTGCCACCATTACGGAGGAGTTCCGCAAGATGCCTTCGCTATACATTGCCGACGGACATCACCGTTCGGCTGCTGCTGCACTCGTTGGTGCTGAGAAGGCTAAGCAGAATCCCAACCACCGAGGCGATGAGGAGTACAACTACTTCATGGCTGTGGCTTTCCAGGCTTCACAGCTCACCATCCTTGACTACAACCGTGTGGTGAAGGACCTGAACGGACGTACTCCGCAGGAGTTCCTGGCTGCATTGGCAGAGGACTTCGACATCGAGTGCTGTGGCAAGGAACGTCGCCATCCGCAGAAGAAACATCAGTTTGCGCTGTATCTCGACGGCTATTGGTATCGTCTGCAACTGCACGACGGATTGGCCGATGACTCAGATCCGATAGGGGGGCTCGACGTGAGTGTGAGCAGTAATCTTATCCTTGATAAGTTATTGGATATTAAAGACTTACGTAGTAGTAACCGTATCGATTTCGTAGGCGGATTGCGTGGTTATGAGGAACTGGAACGCCGTGTGGATTCTGGCGAAATGGCTATGGCACTGGCGCTGTATCCCGTATCGATGCAGGAAATCATGAACATTGCCGACAGTGGCAAGATCATGCCTCCGAAGGCCACTTGGTTCGAGCCGAAACTGCGTAGTGGATTGGTGGTGCATAAGTTGGATTGAACAATTCATAATGAAGTAGTAATTTATTTTTGACCGATTCATATCTCACCATAAACGGCTCAAGCACAGGCGAATACAGCGAGAAACGCTCGAAATTCCTTGCCTTTGCCTTCCACGTTGAAAACACCGAGGAAGTAAAGCAGTTGGTGCAGCAATATGAAAAAGAATACTACGATGCCCGACATGTATGCTATGCCTATGTGATCGGGCATCTTCATGACCAATTCCGTGCCGTAGACAACGGCGAACCTTCAGGAACTGCTGGAAAACCGATTCTCGGACAACTTACCAAGTACAATCTCACAAATACGCTGGTTATCGTGGTTCGATATTTCGGAGGCATCAAGTTGGGTACAAGTGGACTTACGAATGCTTACAAGCAGGCAACCATCGTTGCGCTGGACAACGCAGAGATTGAAGAACGGACGGTTGACGAGATTCTCAACGTCTCGTTCGAGTATCCACTGATGAACGATGTCATGCGAGTCGTCAAGGAAATGAATCCTCGCGTGCTGAGTCAACAATTCGAAATGAATTGCCTTATTGTTCTACAAATTCGACAAAGTGAAGCACCACAATTAAAATCGCGTCTTGAGCTTATTCGTGGCGTCTCCATATCCTCAAACTAATGTTCCTATGCAAAATAATTGGAATCTCTGTTATGTTTAATCGAGAATTGGGAATTCCCTATTCTATTTAATAATAAGGTAAGATATCGAAAAAGAACTATCACCTGACAACTGTCAACTATCAACTGTCAACTGTCAGCTGTCAACTATCAACTGTCAACTATCAACTGTCAACTATCAAATCACCTGTCAACTAAACTAAATGAAGAATCTTTCTGGCGAACAATACGCTGCAACCAAATATAACGAATACACCGTGCGAGAGTCATCCACCTTGCTCGAGTTCCTGATGACGGAGATGCAAGGAATCAGTAGGAACAAGGCAAAAGACATCCTGCAAGGACGCGGAATCTCAGTAGATGGTAAACTCGTGACTCGTTACGACCATCCGCTCGAACCAGGTATGGTGGTTCGCGTAAGTAAGCATCGTCGTAAGACGGAGTTGGACAGTCGTTGGATTCGCATCGTGTATGAGGATAAGGATATCATCGTTATCGAAAAGCAACCCGGCATTCTCTCTGCCGCTTCCACTGGCGGACAGTTCTGTGTGAAGACGATTCTCGACGAGTATTTCGTGCGTCGCCATTTTAAGTGCCATGCACATGTGGTTCATCGTCTCGACAGAGAGACTTCAGGACTGATGGTATATGCTAAAACTATTGAAGCGGCTATGTGTCTGGAGAACGATTGGAAAGGACGCGTCTTCGATCGTCGATACATTGCCGTTGTGGGCGGAGAGTTTGACAAGGAAGGTGGAACTGTGGAATCGTGGCTCAAGGACAACAAGGCATGTGTCACCTTTAGCAGTCCTACTGACAACGGCGGGAAACTGGCTATCACACACTTCCGTGTGCTGAAAAAGAATCCAAAATTCTCGCTTGTGGAACTTCGCCTGGAAACGGGACGAAAGAATCAGATTCGCGTTCACATGGCCGACCTTGGGCATCCCGTTTGTGGCGATGACAAGTACGGAAGTACGCAGAATCCACTTCATCGACTCTGTCTCCACGCCTATCGTCTCTTCCTCTACCACCCTGTCACTGGGCAACGGATGGAATTTGAGACCCCCTACCCGACTGATTTCTTAAATTTATTTATAAACAATTAAAATTCAACTTGTTATGAAGAAAAATCTTATTCTTGCATCCGTGCTGAGCCTTTCTGTTTTGCTCAGTGGTTGCGGCATGATGGGTGGCAACGCAGGAGGCTTACAAGGCAACAATACCGGAGGCATTCTGGGTAATGCTGGCAACGCAAACTCTACGTTGGCAAATGCTGGAACTGGTATTCTGGGTGGTATCCTTAGCTCTATTCTGGGCAATTCCACGACCAATGCCAACACCATCGCTGGTACTTGGGTTTACAGTCAGCCTAAGGTTACCTTCAAGTCAGAGAACGTGCTGGCACAGATCGGTTCGAGCGTTGCCAGTTCAAAGATTGAGTCCACACTCGATGCTCAGCTGAAAAAGCTTGGTTTCCAAGCTGGTAAGACCACACTGGCCTTCGACAATCAGGGCAACTGCCAGATGATTCGTGGTGGAAAGGCATACAATGGTACTTACACCTACAGTCAGCAGACAGGTCAGATGACCATTCAGGGTGCACTGGGTGTTGCATCAGTTACTCCTTACGTAACGGTTATGGGCAACCAGATGTACGTGCTCTTTGAAGCCGACAAACTCCTCTCTGTTTTTGGTGCTCTGTCAAGTGTTGCTAAGACCTCTGCCCTATCGTCGATTCTTTCGAGCTACAATGGACTCCAGCTTGGCTGGACAATGGTTCGCCAGTAATCCTTTAGATGAACGTCATTAGAATAAGTGATATCAGTCAGCCGGAGCTTGCTGTTTACAGTCAACTCACTGAACGTCAGTTGCGTAACAACCTGCATCCCGACGAAGCACTTATCGTTGTAGAAAGCCCAAAGGTAATCCGGACCGCACTCGATGCAGGTCTGGTGCCTTTGAGCCTTCTTTGTGAAGAAAAACATATAACTGGTGATGCTCGCGAGATTGCCCAAGCCATGGGCGATGCTTGTATATATACCGGCACTCGAGAAGTACTATCCCAGCTCACTGGTTATACACTCACTCGCGGAGTCTTGTGCGCGATGAAGCGTCCGCAAGAACAATCCGTCGAGGACGTTTGCCGTCAGGCTCGTCGCATCGTAGTGATAGACGGCGTTGTGGATAGTACAAACGTAGGTGCCATCTTTCGTTCTGCTGCAGCTCTAGGCATCGATGCTGTTTTGCTTACCCGTCAGTCGTGCGACCCTCTGAATCGTCGGGCTATTCGTGTGTCTATGGGCTCCGTTTTTCTTGTTCCTTGGACGTGGATCGACGAACCTATAAGCAGTTTGCGCCAGCAAGGCTTTTGCACGGTGGCAATGGCTTTGACGGACAACTCTATTTCACTTGATGACCCACGACTCGCTTCTGAGCCTCGCCTTGCTATCATCATGGGAACGGAGGGCGACGGACTTGCTCAGGAAACAATTAGGGATGCTGACTATGTCGTCCGCATCCCCATGTCGCATGGCGTTGATTCGTTAAACGTTGCTGCTGCTTCGGCTGTTGCTTTCTGGCAGTTGCGCTTAACGGATAAATAACATTTCCCGATACTTCGGCAAGGGCCAAATCTCATCGTCGACAATCAGTTCAAGCTTGTCGACATGATAGCGTATCTCCTCGATAAGTGGAGCAACCGTGTCGTGGTAAGCAATCGCCTTCTCGCGAGTGTCCTCTATGCGATTAGCCACTCGACGGGCATCAATCAGACGGTCAACATTCTCTGTGATGAAGATGGAGTGTTCACTGATTTGCTTGATGAGTTTCAGGTTGTTGGCATTCACCACTTTTGCCTCTTCGGCAGGGAATATCTCGCCCATCTTGTGTACGTTGTCGATGAGTTGACTCTGATAGCGTGTGGCAACAGGAATGATGTGGTTGATGCACAGGTCACCGAAGATGCGTGCTTCGATTTGCACCTTCTTGATGTAGGTCTCCAACTTGATATCTGTGCGTGCAATCAGTTCGGCCTTTGTCATTACGTTCATCTTGCCAAACATCTCTATGCTGTCCTCACGAAGGTAGTTGTCCAGAATCAGTGGAGCACTTGCTTCCACGTCAAGCCCCCTCTTTTCTGCTTCTTCGCGCCATGCTTCGGAATATCCGTTACCTTCGAAGTGTATGGGTTTGCATGCTTTGATGTCCTCACGAACAACTGCCACGATGGCCTTAATCTTAGGCATTCCCTCTTCGATGCATTTGTCCACGCGTTTCTTGAAGTTCGTCAAAGCTTCAGCAACAGCCGTGTTCAGCACAATCATTGCTGCGGCACAGTTGGCCTGACTACCTACTGCACGGAATTCGAAGCGGTTACCCGTGAATGCAAAGGGACTGGTGCGATTGCGGTCAGTATTGTCGAGCAAGATTTCGGGAATCTGTGGGATGTCGAGTGAGAGCGATTTCTTACCCTTAATAATAAACAGTTTGTCGTCGTCGCTTTCCTCCAAAGCCGTCAGCAGGTCGGTAAGTTGTTTGCCGATGAACGAAGAGATGATGGCTGGCGGTGCTTCGTTTGCTCCCAGACGATGGGCGTTTGTTGCCGATATGATGCTTGCCTTCAACAGGCCATTATGCTTGTGAACGGCCATCAGCGTTTCAACAATATAGGCGATAAAGCGCAGGTTGTCGAGTTCCGTCTTACCAGGTGCGTGAAGCAGAATGCCTGTGTTTGTCGACAAGCTCCAGTTGTTGTGTTTTCCGCTTCCATTGACGCCGGCAAAAGGCTTTTCGTGGAGCAGACAACGGAATCCGTGCTTACGTGCCACATCGTGCATCAAACTCATCATCAGCATGTTATGGTCAACGGCAAGGTTTGTTTCCTCAAAGATCGGGGCAAGTTCGAATTGGTTAGGTGCAACCTCGTTGTGTCTTGTCTTGCAAGGAATACCCAGTTCCAGAGCTTGTATCTCCAAGTCCTTCATGAAGGCGGCCACACGACGTGGAATACTTCCGAAGTAGTGGTCGTCCATTTGCTGGTTCTTTGCCGAATCGTGTCCCATCAGTGTGCGTCCAGTCATCACTAAGTCGGGACGTGCAGCATACAGTCCTTCATCCACGAGGAAATACTCCTGTTCCCAACCGAGATTAGAAATCACTTTCGTAACATCTTCGTAGAAGTATTGAGCCACAGCTGTTGCGGCCTTGTCTACTGCCTTCAAAGCCCTCTTTAGCGGAGTCTTGTAATCGAGAGCTTCGCCTGTGTAGGAAATGAATATGGTGGGAATCATCAGCGTGTCACCAATCACGAAAACTGGGCTTGCAGGGTCCCATGCTGAATATCCGCGAGCCTCGAATGTGCTTCTGATACCTCCCGAAGGGAAACTGCTGGCGTCGGGTTCTTGCTGAACCAGCTGTTTGCCCGTGAACTCTTCAATCATGCCACCTTTGCCATCATGCTCCACAAATCCGTCATGCTTTTCTGCCGTTCCTTCGGTAAGGGGCTGGAACCAGTGGGTGCAATGAGTTGCGCCAAGTTTCATGGCCCATTGCTTCATACCTTCTGCCACAGCATCAGCCGTCTGCAGGTCCAGTTTCGTACCTTTGTCAATGACGTCACACATCTTTTCGTACACGTCGTCCGAAAGGAATGTGCGCATCTTTTGTCGATTGAAGACGTACTTGGCAAAGAACTCACTGGGACGAACTTCGCGATTGGGTACTTCGATGGGCTTTTTCTTGAATGCCTCACCCACGACTTGGAATCTAAGTGTTGATGACATAAGGCTATTTACTATTTTATTTTATGATTTACAATTCAAATACGATTAGATGAAGTTCGATTTAACTACAAGTAACCATTCTTCATTCTCCACAGGTAGTGCCAGATACGCCAAGGCATTTCCCAAAGGGCTTCACCTGGGAAGTATAGGATGCGCTCACTGCTGCGCTTGAATCTCCACCACAGTCTCTTGAGTCGAGGACTATTGTGATAGATACCTTCGTTGCGCTTGTCGAAGTGTCCGAAGTTTCCTGCTTCCATAATCTCTTGCAAGAGCCACTCTCCTACTCGCTTGTCAGCTTTGGCTATCATCCATTCGGAAGGCATATCCAGTTTCTCCGCCATCAACCACATTAGTCCCTGTGTGAACTTGCTTAGGTTCAATGACTTAAGTTCTTTGGATATGTCACCACCGCCCTGCTCCTTGTAGGCTTTCAGCACATAGAAGTAATCGATGATTTGACGCAATCCTACGCCTTCGTCGAAGATGTGGCGATAGATGTGTATGAGGATAAACAGAACGTCGAACTGGATTGTGGTACAAGGGAAACCATTCTCCTCGCGTGTGTTTTTGTGTTCCTCCATCCATCTTTGCAGACGGCGGTTCGTAATGGGATTGAACATCCAGGTTGGGGTGAAATGAGCTTCGACGGATGTGTCTTCAAAGACGCGAAAATCGGTGTGATGATAGGTTACCTCTTCTTTTCGCTTTGTGACTCTGCGCGTCATCTCAACAACGCGCTTTCGTCCACCTCCGACCCAAATATCGATGTCTCCACTTTGCCTCCATTCGGGATGTGGATAGAGCGTGGCTATCCCCTGCCCTTTCAGTATGCAGTTCCAATAGCCGCTTCGTGTCAGTTTCTCTGAGAGTTGACGGCATTGCTGGTTTAGTTTCTTGTTTTCGTCGGCTATCTTCTCGGCTTTTCCTATCCACTTCAGTTTCAGGTCGATGGGCAATCCGTTTTCTTCTCCCCATTTTCCACCATCTTGTTGTATGGCTTGCAAGCACAGACCGATGACGCTTTGCCTTCTGGCTTCCGAATATAGGTCTTCCCACTCTGAGCCTGAGGGCTTCCGCGATAAGGCCTTAGGGCTTCCGAGCGAGGCCCTTAGGAGTTCGAGGAAAAGATCTTTGTCTGTCATCGTTCGAAATGTTGATAGTCCTTACTATAGCGCCAGTCGCCTCCCCATTGGAATCCGTGCTTATGGAAAAGCTTATAGCAGAGGTCGCTGTGGTCAATCTTGTATGGAATGTCCTTCCTTTGTCCTCGCCTGAACGCCCATTTGCGTCCTGCTTTTGGCTCTACTCGGTTGCCCTTGACATACGGGTTATAAAGCGGATTGATGTCTATGGCCATCCCTTTGCCGTGCTTCGAAATCTTGGTCGAACCCGAAATGGTTCGGTAGTTGAAGCATGAAGTGTTGTTGGCCTCCATTGAGCGCTGGTCATCGCCATCGAATTGGTCGATGAGTTCCATGCGTTCGATGCGGTATCCGGCTTTCCATAGTTCCCGGAAGATGTCTGTCAAGTCTTGTGCTATAGCCTTATTGCAGATGATCTCCCCCACCCTTGTATTGCCATTCGCATCGTGGTGTGAAAGACGGAGATAGCGCAATTCTTCACGTCGGATGGGGCAACCTTTTTTATAGCTTCTGCCTTGCATCCGAGTGAATATGCTGTCGGGAATAGGATTGACTGTGAAGCATGTGTCGGGTGTCTGCGCAGGCGCAGAACTGAAAACAAATAGCAAAACCATCAGGACACCCCACTTCATAGCCGTAATCTTAGAATCTTTCTTTCGTTATGTAATATAAGAATTTGACGTTGCCCACAAGATAGCGCCTCCACATGCGACGAGGTTCTTTCAACAACCTGTAAAGCCATTCCAAGCCCCACTTTTGCCACTTCTCAGGTGCGCGCTTCGTCGTTCCTGCATAGAAGTCAAATACTGCACCTATTGCTCCCACGTGGCAATTGATGTCCAGCGCATACCAGTTCTCATAGACCCACTTCTCTTGTTTGGGCGCTGTCATACCTATCCACAAGAGGTCGGGATGTGCTGCGTTGATGGCTTCAATTATGGCATTGTTTTCCTCAGTGCTGAACGTAGCTTTGTAAGGCGGTGAGTATGTGACGACATTCAGGTTGGGATAATCCTTACGGGCACGTTCTTTAATCAATGTCAGAACCTTTTCACTCGAGCCCATGAACATCACCGTCTGCCCTTCTTTCATTCGTTTCATTTCCGTAATGAAGAGGTCCCATCCGGCAATGCGCTCTTTGGGACGGCTTTTTGCCTTCAACCATTTGCAGGCCCACACGATGCTTGCTCCATCTGGAATTAGCTTGTCGGCCATCAACGCCTCGGCAAACAGTTCGTCGCGTTGTGCCACGTTATAGGAATGAGCATTGATGGTATTGATCATCATCTTCTCCTGTGGGAATGTTTCCAATTCCTTCCTGCTTTCAACCAACTTTAAATTCTTGAGCCTCAATGCCATATCGTCGATTCCTTAATCTAATACTCTAATCCTTATTCTTTAATCTACAGTTACAGGTATTGAATGATATCCGTCAGTTTGTTTACTTCATAGTTTACGGGTGCTGTAGCTTGGAAACGCTCGGGATGTTGGTTAAAAAACATGACATCCAGTCCTGCCTCTTTTGCTCCCATGATGTCGGTAACGAAGTTATCGCCAATCATCAGCGTTGTCTCTTTTCTTGCACCGCTTACCTTGAAGGCATAATCAAAATATGCTTTTGATGGTTTGTTGGCGCCAGCGTCCTCACTAAGTATTATCGTATCGAAGTAATCGAGCGTTCGACTTGCCCTAAGTTTGCGATACTGCACTTCGTGGAATCCATTGCTGGTGATGTGCATGCGATAACCTTTTCCCTTCAAATAGTCAAGTAAGTCGTATGCCCCCTCAATGACACCAGGTTTATCGGCACAGCATTCAAGAAACCAGTCGCTTACCTCTAGGCAAAACTCCCGTGTCGCTTTCTCTCCCATCCCTATGCTCAATGGGCGACGGAAACGTTCCACAATCAGGTAATCACGATCTATCTCACCCTTGGCATATTGACTCCAAAGCAATATGTTCTCGTACCAGTAAGGTTCTGTGAAGTCGCTCTCGCACTTGAAATAACGCCCCAACTGATAGTGCTCATACAACTCCGACAAAGCCAAGTTGGCATTGCCGTGCGTATCATAGAGCGTATCGTCGAAGTCTATGAACAGGTTGGAGTATTTAATCATTTACCTATAAACCTAAACCTTCTTATGCTTTGAATGTTTTCGATGCACATTACATATCGTGGTTGAGCATGCGGTGCTCGGCCATCTTCTCATACTTTGTACCAGGGCGTCCGTAATTAGCATAAGGATAAATGCTTATACCTCCACGAGGAGTAAACAATCCCGTTACTTCTATATACTTTGGATCCATCAACTTGATGAGATCCTTCATAATTACGTTTACGCAATCCTCATGGAAGTCTCCGTGATTACGGAAACTGAACAGGTATAGCTTCAAGCTTTTCGATTCCACCATACGCTTGTCGGGCAAGTATGAGATTCGGATTTCCGCAAAGTCGGGTTGCCCAGTGATGGGACAAAGCGTTGTGAATTCCGGGCAGTTGAATCTTACCCAATAATCATTGTCGGGATGCTGGTTCTCAAAGGATTCCAGTACCTCAGGGGCATAATCCTGACTGTATTCCGTCCGTTTGCCCAGATGTTTTAGATTTTCTTTATTCCTCGCCATATATCTCAGCCAGTTTCTTACTCAGGTTCTCACCTCTTAATCCATATTCAACAACAGTTCCATCGGGGGCAAACAGAAGGGTTGCAGGGATAGCACGAATGTTATACAGCTTTGCGCCTTCGCATTGCCAGCCCTTCACGTCACTCATCTGTGGCCAAGTGATGCCCAGATCCTTCACACCCTTTTCCCAAGCTTCGCGCTTGTTGTCAAGGCTTACACCTACGATCTCGAAGCCCTTAGGATGGTATTTCTCATAATCTGCCTTAACGTTAGGCATTTCAGCACGGCAGGGGCCACACCAACTTGCCCAGAAGTCAACCAACACATAGTTCCCCTTACCAACCCAATCAGATAAGCGTACGTTTTTGCCTTCCAAGTTTTGCATTTCGAAGTCTATCAACTTAGCTCCTGGCAGTTTACAAGCCTCGGCCTCTAAAGTCTTCTTTAAAGGATTCAGACTGGCACGGTCGGCATACTTATAAGTCTTCAGGAACTCGCCCACCTTCTCATAACCCAAAGCATTTGCATTATGAATTAGGTATGCCAGTGGAATCATGTTGTCGGAGTTATCATCTAGGATGCGTTTATTCAACTCCTTGCTCTGTGTAGCAATAGCCTCATAGCGTTTTTCGATATCCTTCATGTTTGCCTCAGGCACTTTCCCGTTATTGGTCTCATACAACTGACGGTATTCGCCTATCAGTCCCATCGCATCGCGTTCCATTTCTTTCTCGGCACTCTGGTACTCATAGAATCGCAGGTTCAGGGCACTTCCTTCGGTCATCTCATGCAGGTTGGCTGCAACCTTGCTTCCGTCCACAATAAACTGAAGAAGTGACATCTTTTCTGGCTTCAGCTGTTCAAGTGAAGCCACGATCTCTTCCGCGCATTCACCACGGAAAGCTACGGTGTTGTTCTTCACTACGGCGCTATCCAGCACAGCCCCTGTTTCGTAGTTGTGCAGATATACCTTAACTCCGTTCTCAGGGCCTTTCAGCGTTACATTGTAACGAACCTGAGCCATCATGCCCACGCTTGCAAACAAAGCGGTGAGGGCGAACACAATCTTCTTCATAATAATTTGTGTTTAAGGTTTTATGCTGCGAAGATACAAATAAATCTTGAAATACAAAAATCCCCAGCCGACTTTAATGTCTTCTGGGGATTCTTTTCATCGTTTGAGCCGAATGGCGGACTCGAACCGCCGACCCACGCATTACGAATGCGTTGCTCTACCAACTGAGCCAATTCGGCTTACAAATTCATTCGTTGTCGCATAATTCGGCAACTCATTTAAATTGCGACGACAAAGGTACAACAACTTTCCGATACCTCCAAATGTTTTCGGGGAAAACTTTACGCTTTCCCATTCAATCCAATTGTGTGATGGGCTTGTACAATGGAAATATTCCGGCTTTTTCATTTTATACCTCGTATATTATTATTGTTTACCATTAATATAGGTGGCTTCAAATGTATAGTTCAATTTTGATTTACCACCTCTATGAGGTCGAGGATGTTATTGGTGAGTTGTTCTGTGGTGCCTGGGTCTTCGCGCTTGAAGGGGGCAAGGGCTTGCTCGAGTGCTTGGCGTTGTGGATGGTCTGAAGCGAGCTCCGTGCGGAGACGGATGACCTTCTCAGCCAACTGAATGCCTTGGATGAGGCCTTCCCATCGAATGGAGGAACGAGGACCGGGATAGATGAGGTAGGTGTCGCCTGGTCCAAAGAGGAAGAATCGAGAGTCGTAGAGGGGATAGTCCGTCCAGTTCATCCACGACCAATGTAATAGTCCGTCGAAGTGGTTGGCAACGGCATAGAGTGGAAGGTAGAGGGCTTCGACGGGTTGGCTGTTGGTAAACGTATTGGGTCGGCGTTCGGAGCAACAGGTGTAGACGGTGGAAGATTTGCCTTCGGATTGTCGCTTGACAAGTTCTTCGGGTGTAAAGTGTTGGCCGTAGGCAATGCTGTAGTCTTGAAGCAGTGGAGCAAGCTCGGGATGATGGTTGCCGGCAAGTGCCATACGCAGTTCGGGATCGGCCTGCTGACAGATGCGCCAGGCATCGAGCATGGCGGACAAGGGGCGTTCGTCCATTGCTATGCAGGTGCGATTGAGCCATCCACGCTGCCTGAGGTGTTGGGCAAAGGCACGTAGGAAGGGTGTCCAGAGCTGGGCGTATTCGGGTGCGGATGTTGTGGTCTTGAGATCGATGTCTTGACCTTTGGCTTCATCGTAGAAGCGGAAGGTCATGTCCCAAGGCACCATCGAATAGCAATTGATTTGCGGACCGATGCCACAGGAGTCGCAGAGCTGGACATAGCGGTCGAAGATGGTGTAGTCGTAGCTCCACGTGCCGTCGGCATGTCGTGTTGTGCGAATCATCGGGTCGAACTTGTCGTTGCTTTGCCGTCCCCAAGGCTCATAGAAAAGAATGGTTGTGATGACACTCTGACCAGCTCGTGCCAAAAGCTGAAGATAGGGACGCAGAAGGCGGAAATGTTCCTCGCTCCATCGTTCCACTCCATGATAACGGCTGACGGCATAGGGCTGTTGCCAGTAGTCGATGTGCAGAGCTTGCTCTTTAGGAGTAGGCAGAGCGCGGTCGATGACGCGAATGGTGACCTTCTGCTTTTGGAACACCCGATGGTTGTATGCATTTATAAGCTGTATTTCCCATTTGTAATCGCCTGGCTTGGCATCGTGAGGCACCTCGAAAGTGAACCAGAGCGGATAGGTGGCAGTGGGTTGGAATAACTTGTAGGAAGCGGGATTGAGTACATCGGGAACACGATAGGGTTTGAGCGTCAGAGGATGCTCGCCACAGGTGTTGAATTCGTCTGTAAGGACGGAATCGACAAATTGGGGAATGGTTTGCCATTGACTAGCCTTATGCGAAAGGGGGTGAACGGCAAGGCGAACAGCTGTCTCTGTCTCACATCTCGCATGAAGCTTCACCCCTACCCTTTCGCCCTTCCATGCGGTGACGATGGTGTCGGGCAAAGCCTGTGCATGAATGTGAAGCGTAAATAGTGAAGATTGAAGAATTAAAATTGCTAAGAGGCGTTTCATGGTGGGTAAGGGTTTAAAAGGTTAACGGGTTAAAAGGTTAACGGGTATTTTATTATATGCTGATAATAGCCGTTAGGATCGTTCTTGATTTTGGGTGTGAGCCGATAGGATATCTTATGGAAGCAACAGCGTTGGATGTGGTCGTTGAACCATTCCTCATCGAAAGGCTCGCCGCTTTCCATACGCCGTCCCAGTTCTATGGCGACCATACTTGAGCCGCGAGGCATTGCTTTGTATTCCTCAGGATGCTCATAAGCAATCCATGAGAAGAACTGATGGAAGAGATAATAGTTGACCGTGCAATCGTAGTCGCTCCAATACTGATAAAGCATGTCGCGAAGAATTAGTAAAAGACGATTGTTGGTACATGCTGTGATAAACCAGTTGGAGATACCATTGGGACGCCGTTCGTGTCCTGTAAAGTATTGGAACATGAAGAGCGGACAATTGAGTGCTTTCGGCGGATAGTTGTTGTTGGTAACGAGGAGTGTAGCATCCATCCATGTGCCTCCGTAGCGGATGAGGAGCTCGAGGCGTAGAAGGTCGGAGAAGAGCGCGTGTGGTATGTGTCCTTGTTTGTATTTATTGACAAAGAAGTCGGGCAATTGTACGTAATCAGTATAGTTATCGAGTGTGATAACGATAATCTCTCGGTCGGTAAGCAACTTTTGTTGGGAACGCAAGCAAACTTTAACTAACTCAGGGGCATTATCGAGTCCTTGCAACCAGCAGAACCAGACCTTGTTGCTTTGATGCTGCTCAAGTGCAATGTTTTTGTATTTCTCTTTGAGTGTAAGCAAAAGTGGATAGTATTGCTCGCGAAGCATGGGGGCGATGCGTTGCTGAATGCGTGAATACATCCTGTTTCTATTGCTTTGCCCAATGAGGTAACGCATAATTTCGCGTGCAACGGTTCCAAGCACACCCATACGCCAATAAGTTCGGATAAGGTTTAACCCTCCGAACTCACGAAATCGGCGATATGTCTTTTTAATTCCCATCGGGCTTTATGAGGTCAACATGTTTGCTTTCAACCCAGTGGAAGGATTCAAGACTATCGGGATGCTTGGGATTGTAGCCTCGAGGATATTCAGGACGAAGGAAGCGAGTGAAACCGACGCCTTTCTCTATTAAACCTTCTATGACGCACTTTGCAATCTGATAGGCCCCATAGGGATTGAAGTGGGTGTTGTCGGCGAATGCTTTGGTCTGTCCGGGATAAGAACCTGCAGGATAGTGTACAAAGGCTCGTTTGCTCCCCTCCTCTCCCATTGCTTCGAAGAGTTGACGAGTCATCAGATGGAGGTCAATAAGCTTGCACCCTTCGCGTTCTGCTACCCATGCCATTGCCTCAGGATAGTTGGCGTGCGTCTCCTTGATTCGGCCTTGCTCATCGAAAGAACGACGTTGTGTGGGAGTAATGAAAATAGGTGTAGCTCCCCGTTGACGGGCTTCATCGACAAAGGTCTTGAGGGCAGTGGCAAAGTTATAGTATGCTCCAGCACCAGCAAACTTTTGTTTCTGGTCGTTGTGTCCAAATTCCATGATGATATAGTCACCGGACTTCATCATCGACAAACCCTTCTTCAGTCGACCTGCAGCGATGAAGGTGGAGGCCGTCTCCCCGCTTTCGGCAAGATTGCAGAAGCAGACGGAATCGTTGAACCAGCGCGTTATCATTTGTCCCCATGAGGCCCAAGGTTCGTCGTCCTGATCTACCACAGTCGAGTTTCCACAAAGGAATACGGTTGGTGCAATAGTGTCTCGCTCAATCGTAATCTGCTGAACGACCTGTCGGTCTCCAGTAACCTCCAACGTGAGCAAGTCGTCCCAGTTTAGTTTTGTGCGTTCGCGATCTTTGATACGCACACTCTCCCTTTCATTGATGCGTGGCGTGCGTTTGTTGACGAGGAAGGAGATGGTCTTTGTCTCCCCCTTCTTTGTGGCCTCATTCTCGATGAAGAGACGACGACTCTCGGCACGAACCGTAGTACTTCCTGCTTGCTTCTTAGCACCAAGCGTAACCGTTACACGATAGTTGCCGTCGGGAACAGCAACGGAAGTATAATACGACGACTTGTTGAGGCTGTCCTTCAGGTTAAGGATGATAGGTTGTGCAAACGCACGATGAAGGGTGAAGAATGAAGGACTAAGGATCAATAGGATGATGATAAGGCGTCTCATGAATGTTCAATGATGAATTGTAAATCGTCAAATTATAAAATCTACTTTATGTTCCTTTGGTTTAGAGCTTGCGCATAGCGTCGGGCATTTTGCAAGTGCTCTCCGTAAGTACGGGCAAAGTTGTGCGTACCAGAGAAATCTTCTTTAGCGCACATGTACAGATAGTCGTGGTGGACATAGTTTAGCACAGCATCAATGCCGTCAACCGAAGGAATGCGTATGGGACCAGGAGGCAGACCCGTATTCTTGTAGGTGTTATAAGGACTGTCGACCGTGAGATGCTTGCCCCAGATGCGACGAAGAGAGAAATCGCCAATGGCAAACTTCACTGTAGGGTCGGCTTGCAGAGGCATTCCCACTTGTAAACGTTTGACATACATGCCTGCAACCATAGGTTTTTCTGCCTTGTTAGCTGTTTCCTCATCAACGATACTAGCCAGTGTCATCACTTCGCGATGGTTCATCCCCATAGCTTTGGCTTTAGCTTCGCGTTCGGAATTCCAGAAAGCTCGGTTTTCGCGTTGCATGCGTTTCAGCAATTCTTCGGGAGAGATGGTCCAATACACCTCGTAGGTGTTGGGAATGAAGAGGTGAATGCTGTCGTGAAAGGTTTCCTCTATCTGAGCCGAGTCAATCATCAGTTTCTCAGCAAGTTGTGCTGCCAGTTTGTCGATGGTGCGAACCGAAGGAATCGTAAGTCTGACGGGTTCTTGCTGACCGTTTCGCAGACGACGGAAAAGGGTGAGCATATTGTCGCCCTTGTTCACGACGTAGCGTCCAGGACGTACGCGATAATCCAGAACCTTGTCGAGCAGGTTGAATCCCGTTGTCCTCACACCGGCTTCCGACAGCTTTTGTCGAACCTCTTCCTTGCTTTCGCCTTTTCGGATATAGATGTCGGCCTGTTCGTCGTTTCCGTAACAACTTGTCAGGTAGATTGCTGAAACGGCCAATAGTGCGATGGCCAGACAGCAAGCGAGAGCCACAAGATATTTATTCATAGTTACTATTTTGTTTTACCACTCGTTGGCGAGGGTATTTCTATTAATGTAAACGAATACGCGGGCATAACATATTCGCAGTCCTCCGTTAGTCTTATTTCGTCCTCTGTGGGACGTGCCGTTGTGCTGTCAAAGGCGCCCGTTAACAGCGTGCGCTTGCAAGTTTGTTCGCCCTTTACGATATCCTTCAGGACAAGATGGGCCTTTGCGTCGTGGTTCAGCACATTGACGAGTTTCAGATAATACTTCCCCTCGTTGGAGAGTACTGTACTTACTGCCAAACGCTCATTCACGCCCTGCACTCTGCTGTTTGACTTAATTGAGGATTGAACGTAATAGTTGCCCTGACTTTCGCCACACATCTTCTGGGCATAATAGCCGACGGTTGGTTTCACTTCTGTGTTGTTGAAGTAAATCATGTCGGGATTCCACTGCGTATGCCCGTCTTTGGCAAGCAGAGGGGCATAAGACGACATCTCCACCACATCGCCATTGCGCTCGAGGGTGCAGAAGTGGAGTGCTTCACATAGGGCTGTCTCGATAGTGCTCTTGCGACCGGGACCATGTGCTGCCCATTCACCAAGATAGACCTTTGGTCCTTTGCGATCGTAGTTGTCGTAGAAGTCTTGATTATGGATGTACCAACCTGGACTTACATAGTAATGTTCATCTACGAGTTCTATCACATCTCGGTTCTCATTGGCAATGCGCCATCCTTCGTCGTAGTCACTACCTTGATAGAAGGGACCTGCAGTTCCGCATACGGTTATTTTAGGATATTTCTCTTTTATGGCCTTGCAGATCATCAGGTAACGTTCAATAAATGTCGGACTGATGAGGTCTTCATTTCCAATGCCGATGTATTTCAGGTTGAAGGGGTTCTTGTGTCCTTGCTCGATACGTTTCCTGCCCCATTCCGTTGAGGCGTCGCCGTTAGCCCATTCTATCAGGTCGAGAATCTCCTGCACGTATTCCGGCATCTGTTCCATCGGAATACCGCCTTGCTGACCATCGCCTCCGTCACTCGAATTCTGACAAGGAACACCTGCGGCCAAAACGGGCAATGGTTCCATACCCATGTCTTCGCACATCTGGAAGAATTCGTAGAAACCTATCTGTCGGCTTTGGTGATATCCCCATATATTGCGCAAGGGCTTGCGGTCTTTGAGTGGCCCGATAGTCTCCTTCCAACGATACATATTTCCTATGCCGTCGCCGTGAGTGACACAACCGCCAGGGAAACGCATGAAGCGAGGATGCAGGGCTTCCAGCGTCTCTGCCAGATCGCGACGAAGCCCGTGTCCTTTGTAGGTGTCCTGCGGAATGAGGAAGACCATATCGATGCACACCGTCTCGTCATTCTTTATGGGTTGAATGGATAGGTAGGCGTTGTTTGAACCAGCATTGGGCTTTAGTACGGCACGAACTTGTTTCCATTCCTTGCTTCCACCACCTATTGTCGTTGAGGCCATCGTGTTTTCACCGACCTTCAGACTCACCTTCACCTTGCCACCCTTCACGTACATAGAAAGGTTGTACTTCTCGTGTGCCTTCACGACGATGCCGTCCCACCCCGTGTTCTCGAAGTATCCATTTCGTCCACCCTCAAGTTTCAGGGCTACAGCATGACGGTTGTTCGTGCTGACTCCTTCTACATCGGTCGTTACCTTCAAATTGTCCCCTTTCACCTTCCATGCAGTCAGCTGGTTCCAGTTCTGGTCACCTTTGCGATCGTGCGGGTCGTACTCGAAGTCTCCGTTCTGTATGAGTTGTGCGTTCAGTCCGCCGTCGGCGCTGTAGTTGATGTCTTCAAAGAAGATGCCCATCAGTTTGTCGCTGATTGGTTTCATCTGTTTGCTATCGACAACGACCTCTGCCCGCAAGTCTTTTACTTGGGCAAAGCGCTCTTCATTATCGCGTGCCAGTTCGCCTTCGCGTTCTGCCTTTGCGGAAGCTGCCACTTGATTGTCCTTCAGCGCCTGCAACATAATGTAAGGAACGCGTAATGGTGAGGGCTGAGCAGACATGCTGGTCGTCACGGGCGAAGTGAAATGGGCAAGGTCAGAGGAATTTGTCTGAAAGTACTTGCCTTCTTTGTTGTGGAAAGTAACCCGATACCCATCGCCTTCGCAAGTAATGACGGGATTCAGACACTGCCCTACTCCTTGCATGATGGGATAGTCTTGCGGACGCCAGTGAATGAGGTCGCGAGTCGTGGTGATGGCGAATTGCGGAGAACGCTCGTTCACTTGGAAGGCGAGCACAAGCAGACCGTCGGCATTTTGCGTAAGGCTTGGGTTGTAGAGTTTCTTCTCAGGTCCCCATGTGCCGAAGTCGCTTCCGAGAATGCGTCCTTGCGTAAGTGCTTGCCATCGTTCTCCGTCGCTCGACCATTCGATGCCTAGTCCCCCACCCTGTGGAAGTCCGACGGGACGGATGAACACGGAATCGGGAATCGATGCAAAGCTCTGGATCGATGCTATTAGAAATGCTGCTAGTAGGTGAATTTTCATAGTTGATATAAAGTAAAGGACCCTCTCCCTAAATCTGCCCTCCGTCGCGAGTGGGGACTCGCTCCCCTTTGTGGGGCCGTAGTGAAATTCATTCACTACTCTAAAGACCCCCGTCGCCCCCGAATGGGAGGGACTTTGCAATGCAAAATGGAGCAGAAGAACAAAATTAAGATTTTAGAATTAAAAGTGTATCGCAGATAACGCAGTCTCAATTATGCATTATGAATTAAAAAGGCTTCACTCCTTCTTCCCCTCCTGCTTGACAAAGATGTTTGTCTTCACACCGCGACTCTCAAGGACGATTGTGGCAGTACGCTCTTCGGCAGTTGCGTTCGGGTCGATGGCAAGGAGCACCGTTTGGTTACCGGGTTTGCCAGAGAGTTTTGCAGGGTGAGCAAATTCACCATCGGTTAGCGTCCAGTTCTCATAAGTGGTGAAGCGAAGTGTGTCGCATTCTTGCGTTGCAGAGTCAGTAAGCTCAAACTTGGCTTCTTTGATTTGGTGGTCTTCATACGAGAATGCGGGTGCAGGGCGCTGGATGTTGTGCCAAGGCAATTGCGTGTAGCTTGCGTAAGCCGACTGGTCCCAGTCGTCATCGCCCGTAGATGACACTTTCACCTGACCCTGACGGATTTCTCCCGTTGCGTTTGCTTCAAAGCGTATGGGGAGCGTGAGGACATAAACCAGACGATAGTAGTTCTCCACTTTAACGTTGCGCAACGAATCGTCAATCAGAATCCAGTTGTTCATGGCGTCTAACCGGAAGTTGTCGGTTGTCTGGAAGGTGATGGAGTCCACTTTCTGGTCGGCATAGATTACTGCAGATGAATACTGCGTGGGATAAACTATGCCCAAGGTGTGGTATGTACTCTCCTTGTTGCATGAAGTGAAGAGGAATGCAGCCGTAGCAACGGCAAATAAAAGGAACTTTTTCATAGTCATATTTTCGTTAGTTATTTTCTTAATATTGACGCTTCTTAATAATGACGCAAAGATACGAAAAAAAATCTCATATTATCAAGCATCCAATCGTAATTTAATACAAAATAACTTTTGATTAACTTTATTCGTATCTTTGGCTTTATCGATTTCGTATCTCTGACCTTCGGTCTATTCGTAACTTTGACCTTTGGTCGAAGATACTCTCACTCGGAAATTGCAGAAGGAACGAAAAAACATGCTTGACAGCATATGGGCGATGCCCTGAAAATGTTCTCGATTGTTCTGTAAGCAAGCTTACGCCCAATCAATAACTTTTTCTATGTTTTTTCTTACCATTGTTTGCAATTTCGCTCGCTTATTCGTAACTTTGTTCCCACGAGAGGGGACGAGTTATGAAGAACGCCTATCATAATGACCTTATGGACATGCTTTTGCGCAGTGGTCGCGAGGGTATGAATGTGCGTCGTCTGGCTCGCCAACTCTACAACCTGCATAGCGGTATTTTTGCTTCCGACGTCGTTTATGATGCGCTATACAGTCAGGTTCGGCATTATCTTTATTACCAATCGCGGCAACGCCACAGTCCATTCCTGCACTTGCATCGTGGACAGTATGCTCTCCGGCAGGATATTGCCGTTCAGATGGATCTCTTCATCGACATTCCTCGTGAGGAAGAACGTCCAGCGAAACTCCTCAAGCGCGACGAAGGTCGTCAGATGCTTCTTTTCTAATTATATTATATGAGGTTTTGAGTTGAGGTTGTAAGGTATGATGGTTGCTATTTTCACCTTAAAACCGAAAAGCGAAGCGACCTTAAAACCTGAAAACCTGACGATACTGGAGCTTGCGAAAGTTGAGTATGGTATTAATACCATTCGATGTTGCTCGAATAGCTTGACTGCTTCTTCCAGCGAAGCACGTCGGCCAGCGAACCGGCGTTGCAGGAGAAGTTGAAGTTGTATGAGCGGTATGGGGCAATTACCATCGAACATCCCATGTTGAAGCAGTGGAGGTCGCGATTGACGCTGGCCGTCGTCATGGAGAGGCGTTTGTAGTTGAAGTCCCAACCCGATGAGAAGTTGATGTTCCACCCTTTCGCTATGCGGATGTTGCCCGAGAAGTTCATCGTGTGGGTGAGCTTGTAACCATAACGCATGCGACTGGTGTGGAATCGTCCGCCCGTGTTCTCACGCATCGAGATACCATAGCTCACGGTTAAGCTCCAAGGTAGCGTGAAGCGTACATATCCGTCCTCGTCCAGTCCCTCTTTCCCATCGTCCTTGGCCGCATTGCGCGAACGGGCTCGGTCGGGGTCAACGTTCTGTGCCTCAGGGTCGGTTTCCTCTTCCTCTTCGTCGCTCACGCCTTCCTCGTTTTCTGTTCCCTTCTTGTCTTTTCCCTTTCCAAAGAGTTTCTTGAAGGTGTCGTTGTTGATGGTGTACGACAGGTTTTGCGACATTCCCTGGAAGCGTCCGAAACGTCCCTGAGAGTATTCCGTGTGGTCGCTGACGAAGACGTTGCCGTTCTCATCCACGTCATAGGCATAGGTGGCGAAGACGGCATTCATGCTGAAGGTATAGTTCTTGGTCAGTTTCAGACGGACACGCATCGATAGGTCGCTCCAGGGGCGCGATTTGGCAGCCAAGTTATACGACATGCTGGCACCGAGTTCGTCGATGAGGCTTATCTTCCGATAGCCCGTGGAGTCGCGGTCCGTGCGGACTTTCATCTCGATGTTGTTGGAGACGTCCAGCGTGATGCTTCCCGTCTTTCCTCGCGATACCGTTCCGTAGAGGGCGCCGGCATAGGGCGAGTACATCACGGTCGACACGTTGCCGTTCTTGTCCGTCTTCACATACGTATCCCAATATCCGAAGCGCGACTGCCCAAAGTCGGGAGCATAGGAGAAACTGAGGGATGGCGTGAAGACGTGGCGGATGGTCTGAATCTTCTTGCCGCCAAACCAAGGCAGCGGTGTCCAGAATCCGTATAGCTTGGTGTTGGCCGACAGGGACAAGTTGTAGTTATACACGTTGTTGAAGCCGTAGATGGTGTCGCGCACCACTTGCTGGCTTTCGGTGTCCCACGACTGCATGACTTTGTTCGAATACATGCGGTCGGTGAAGTTGAACGAGGGTGTGACGTTGATGTAGTTGAACAGCGTGAACGAGGCGTTGATGGGCACATTGTGTCGCATGCCGTTGCGCCAGTCCTTGATGAGGTTCGACTTCAGCAGGCGGTTTTCCTTTGTCGTGATGGAGTTGGAGAGCACACCCGTGTAGCTGGCCGAAATCTTCTCGTACCAACGCTCCTTTCCCACCGCTTTCTTGCGTTTGAAGGGATAGAAGCGAGCCAGACTGATGGTGAGCGAAGGCAGGGTGACCGATATCATGCTGTCGCGCATGTTCTGACTCAGGTTGAATGTTCCCGACAGCGTGAGTCCGATGTTGGCGAAAGTCTTTGAATAGGACACCGAACTGGTGCGCGTGCTCTGGGTGTAGTTCTCCGGGTTGTACATCGAAATCAGGTTGTTGCGCTCGTAGCTCGATGTGGCGAAGTTCACGCTCGCTGAGAAGGTCTGTGAGGGATTGGCCTTTGCGTCCTGCCTGTGGCTCCATATCACCTTGAAAGACTTCTCCACGTTGTAGTCCGGCATGTTCTTCTCCCCTTCCTTGGTGTTTTGGAAACTAAAGAAGAAGTTACCCCCAAACTTATAACGCTTGCGATAGGTCGACTGTGCCGACACGCCCCACGAACCTTTCGTGTAGATCTCGCCCAAGGCCTTGAGGTCGATGTTGTCGTTGATGGCAAAGTAGTATCCGCCGTCGCGCAGGTAGAAGCCTCTTCGCGTCTCGTCGCCGAAGGTGGGCATGATGAATCCGCTGGAATAATGTTTCGAAAAGGGGAAGAATCCGTAGGGAATGGCCAACGGCAGGGGCACGTCCTCCACCACCAGATAGGCAGGTCCGAACACCGCGTTCTTGCCAGGTCGCACCTTGGCTCGCGTAAGTTTCAGGTAGAAGTGCGGATGCGGGGCGTCGCAAGTCGTGTACTTACCGGTCTGCAGGTAGAGCGTTCCCGTGGAGTCGCGTTTCGAGTCCTGACTGATGAGGAAGCCCTCGCCCTGCTCCGTATAGACGTTCGTGATGAAGGCCTTCTGCGACTTGAAGTTATAGCTTATGCTGTCCGGTTCGTAGGAGTCCTCACCCTGCTTGAAGACGGGCGGTCCCTGAACCACTCCTGTCGAATCCTTTCGGCCCACGGCGTGCACGATGCTCGAGTCCAGGTTCATGCTGATGTGGTCGGCATTCAGTTCTAGGTTCTGGTAGTTCACCTTGCTGTCGCCGTAGAGGTTGGCCCATGAGGTAGAGAAGTCCCACGTGATGCTGTCCTTGGCGCTGTAGTGCACGGGTTCCTCCAGTGCGCTCTTGCTCACGCTTATGGTGTCGTGCTTCGTCGTGTCCATCTTCGACGTGTCGGGCGCAACCTCCAGCACGCGGTTCTCGGCCAGCATGGCCATGATACTGTCGGCGTTATAGGTGGAAAGCACGCTATCCACCGTCAGTTGGCGAGCACGCACAGGTACAGAGTCGGCAATGGAGTCGCGCATGGAGTCCCTAGCTGTCGTGTCCTCCTCTCCCCCACTTCTCGTCATGTTCTGTCGGGGTGGAACGACGGCATAGGCCAGCATGCACAGCATGCTCACCAGCATCCACGTTGTCAGTAGTCTCTGTTTCAACTCTTACCTATTTCTACCCAATTGGGTGAGATACCTATGTATCTTTGAGCCCATAGAAGGTCACAAAGATACTGCTTTTTCTCGGAATAACGGCTATTCGAAGTGTGAAATAAATCTAAAGACCGCAGATTTCACGATTTTACGATTGGACAAAAGAACCGAGAAACCTCGTGGAGTTCTCGGTTCTCTACGTTTACATTAGTCCGAGGGCTATTGCAGCAACGGACTCACCCCCTTACCCCAACGGCCCCTCTCTCCAACCTCCGTTGCAAGCTCCCCAACGCTAACGCCCGACTTGCGTTGCCCCCCGTGGAGAGGAGAACTTTACAGGTTCACGGTATAGCAGGCTGAAACGCCAGCGGCTGCACTAAGAGCGGCAATCAATGCCGTTAGGATTTTCCAGAGGAACTTGAATAGTTCCCGCTTACGTTCTTGTTTCTCGATATTAATTTACAATTTACAAATTTACGATTTAATTTTTAACAAAAACCGATAAAACCCCTTGTTAGCTTGTTGGGACCGTCTTCGACGGCCTGCGATGCCGTTTGAGTTCGACTCTGTAAGTAAACTTCCGCGTCGACTCTTCAATCATCGCGCACTATGTGCTACCCACCAAGCCACAAGGAAAAACCAAAAAAATTATTTCCACAGATAGAATAAAATAGTTTCAGTTTGCGGTTTTTCTGTCGAAGACAAAGGTTTTTCTTTCGAGACCTCGTACCGCCAAGAGGCGGCGGATGGAATAGGCGGAACAGATCAAGCTTGTTTGAGACTGGACAAACTATTTCAAACGACAAGGCCGAAAGGCCTAAGAGGTCGTAGAAAGGGTTTTCATTGTTTTTTTGAAGTTGGTTGTTTTGCTTTTCTTTGACGATTAAATTACTTTATACATTATTCATTCTTCATTAGCGATGCCGCTGCATCGCGCTTAGGTTTGCGGTCAATTGAACAATTATTCGGCGCGCTTCGAACGCTTATTCTCCGACCTTCGAATCTAATGCAAAGATACAAAGTATCTTTGACATGTGCAAATTATAAACGTCGATTTGGGGCCAAATTCAGCACGATAAGGGGCGATTTTCAGCAAGGGAGGATATTAAAGAGAGAACAAGCTGTCGAGACCGAACAAACGAACAGATGAACAGATGAACAATTAAAAAAATCATGGTTGAAAAATTTTACTTTATTATATTATATAAATATAATATAATAAAGTAACTCTAAATCTATAGAGCCAAAAACGAACTGTTCATCTGTTCGAACTGTTCGCTGGGGTTATTTTATCTCGTTTTGAAAAGTTCTTTATTATTTCCTTAAATGATTATTTATTTTGTATATTTGTGGGCGAAACATGAAAGACAAAAACATACAGATTGCAAATTTCGGATATTACTGGCTCGACACGTGGGTGATGGCCAACGTGATACAGTTGGCAACGCAGGACTTCTGTGCCCGCTTCCTGAATCATTCTAACGACCCCTGCGGACGGCAGTATGACCAGATGACACAGGCGGCACGCTCGGCACAAGCCAACATCGCAGAGGGCAATTCGCGCCACTCGACCTCGAAGGAAACCGAAATGAAACTGACCGATGTGGCTCGCGCCACCCTGTCGGAACTGGCCAACGACTACCTCAACTGGTTGATGCGGCACGAACGGGCACCATGGTCCAAGCACTCGGCAGAATACATGCACGTGGCTAACATACGGCTGGACAAACCAACATACACGGATGACGTGCAGTACCAAAGCAGCATGCACATCCTCAGACAAAAGCATCTCTTCGATGCTTGGCTGACCAGCGACGACTCCATGGCCGTGGCCAACTGCATACTGGTGTTGTGCAACCGGCTTATCATGATGCTTGGCAAGCAGATAGAGAACCAGTTGGCAGCCTTCCGTGAGGAGGGTGGCTTCACCGAGGCTCTGACGGCCGAACGTCTTGCTTACCGCACAGAGCAGAGCAAACGGGACGATGCCCCCAAGTGTCCCGTGTGTGGTGAAACCATGATTAAACGGGTTGCCAAGAAAGGCATAAACTCCGGCAAGGAATTCTGGAGCTGTTCTGCTTACCCCAGGTGCAACGGGACGAGGAAGATTGAGTGAGGGGGGGATCGTAATGGTTTGATGGCGTTGTTACGGGATTACGTAATTACGCGATAACGTTATGACGAGATTATGAGAAAAGAGCCAATCTTCTCTCTTTCAGCTGGTTAGGCATGTTTGTTTAGTGCAAAAGCGGCTTTGCCTGCAGAGGACGCTGCAGGCAATGTCAAAGGCTGCGATTGAGCAAGAGCAGAATGAAGTTTACTTCGATTATGCCGAGCGTGAGCAGGCTCGAGACGCAGTCTCAATGTCTAATGTTAAATGTCAAAAAAGCCTCTCTCCCATAGAAAGAGGAAGCCTCTCTCCCAAAGAAAGAGGGTTTTTTGTCCTCCCCGGGGAGGACAGGAAGGGGCTATTCGGAGCGATTCCTGACGGAGTCGCTTTGATTTTACTCAGCTTCCCCAACTATTCCACCCCAAACTTTTTGCTTTTCCAGAATCAATTCGTAATTTTGTGGGCAAATAAATAGAAATATCTATACTATGAAAGAGTTTCTGGAATTACGCGTCGTTAAGGATTTTGCCCATATCCTTTTCAGGGAAGACGAGGGAAAAGACCTTGGTTCCGTAAAGCTAGTTCGGGTTGATACAAGTGATCCTATTTATGAGGAGATTGGGAAAACACAAAAAATGATTAGGGAAAAATACGATAGTGCTCTCTATTTTGGTTGGGAATACATTAGGGAATACACCGAGAAAGAATTACTTGAAGCTCGTTTCTTCCAAATTATCCCCAAATTGTTCACTCTCGCAGGTGAGGAGTGTGGAACAAAATACGACGATTCTTGTGCTTGCCCTATCTGCGGTTCCGGCGGAAAGATAATACCCCCTTTAAAAATAAGGAGGAGCCGTATACCCAAGACGGATATCAGCATAACATTGGCGCGAGGAGAAGAAATCCTTGTCTCGGAAAAGTTCAGGCAAGTCATGGAGGATAATCACATGAGGGGACTGCGGTTTGAGCCAGTCTATTCTGGGCGGAAACAAATTGATTATTTCCAGCTTTTACCAGAGCAATACATTGATATGTCAAAAAAGACAGTATTCGGTTGTAGACCCTTTGATTATAGTGAAAGATCTGAAGGTTGCTACGGCTTTCCTTTACCAGATGGAAAAGGAGGATTCTATCGTCCATTTAATCCACCTGAAGTATACAAATGCCCTAATGGAGACAATCTCGGATTGAATATTTTATCTGAAGCTTATATCAAGGACAGCCCTATTCTGAAGGATCTGGATTATTTTGCCAGCACTCAAACCGTAGGTTTGAAAAAAAATCTTTTCCGTCCCTTCCACCTGCTCTTCTGCTCCAATCGTATGATGCAAATAATCAAGGAAAACAAGTTAAAGGGCTTCAAACTTGAAGTAGCGCACGTCGTGGACGAATGATTTCTTTCAATACCATATAAAGTTCCTACGGGGACGCTTCGTTGTTTTTCACTGGAATTTGTACTTTCTTACTCCACTTTGCTACGCAATCGTCCAATCGTGAAATCGTGAAATTGTCCAATTATCTAAGACTAAACATTTCGTGCCAATGACGGAAGCGTTCGACGCCTTCTGCGCCGAATTTCGACAGACTCCTTATCACACCTTCGTAGTCCTTCGGGCGGTCGATGCGGGACTTGGAGAAGAACTTGTCGGCATAACAAATCACTTGCTCTTCCAAGGTCTCGGGCAGCCAGCCGGGCAGTCCGGCACCCGTGTGGCGCTCGGCAACTCTGGCGTGACGGGGAAGGCCCTCCTGACGCAGCATCTCCCCTCCTACCTGACCGTGACGGAGATAGGGTTCTGTGCCAAAGCACTTGATGCCAGGAGCATCGCACCGGATGATGCCGATGTCGTGAAGCATGGCGGCCTCGAAGATGAAGTCCTGGTCGAGATCGAGTTCGGGATGGGCCTGACAGATTCGAAGTGCCAAGTCTGCCACCTGACGGCTGTGACGGAGCAGGATGTCCTCCAACTCCGGTTGCCCAGCATAATATTTGTGGATGAGTGCCTCGGGGTTCATGGAATCAGTATCTTCTTGCCGTGCTTGATGTATATGCCTCTGGGGAATGATGAAGTGAACTTGCGGCCTGCAAGGTCATACAACTCTGAACTCTGAACTCTGCGCTCTGAACTGGACCGAAGGTCCTTAATTCCGTCCGCCGCCTCATGGCTGTTTACCGTAAACGTGTACTCTTTTTTAATGGTCCACGGGCAGCGCACCCTAAGGGTATAAGTCTTGCCGTCCTCGAGGTGCTGGAAGCGCGTAGTGGCTCGGTATGTGTCACCGCCTGCCAAGGACAGCACTTCCCAGTGGCGTTCGTCGATGTCGCTCCCTTCGGGAAACAGGCAATAGGTGACAAGATTGCCGGCAAAACCTGCTTCGGCAAGGTTCGAGATATCCAGCGAGAGTTGGGCCACAAGATTGTCGCCATACGTCCACAACTCATACTCCACATCTCCGAAAATCAGTTTGGGGGCGGTCCCTTCCTTCACGTCAACGTCCATCTTGTAGGGCAAAGTGATGTCGTCGGCCGAGAAAGCCAGTATGCGCTGTCCCTTTTCCGTGAAGTTGCAATAGACGGGCCACGTCTTCCTCTGTCCCGGAGCCAGGTTGACAGCAGAAAGCCCCACGTAGTCGGCTTGCTCGAATATGGCGGTGTCGGTGGGCAGATAGGTCAATACCTCGAAGGTGAAGTTAAGGCTGTCGGCTGAGGTGTTCCGCATGGTGAAGTCGGCCACTACGAAGCCTTCCGTGTCGGGCTGGCGGCGGAAAGAGATGTCGTCGACCACCACTCCGGCAAAGGCAACTTCGGACCTGAGCGTGTCGAATATGTCGATGACGAAGTCCTCGGGATGGATGAAGAGTGCAGTCTGATTGGAGAAGAAACCCTCGTTCTGCCCCACTGCCGTCTCGTTGCCCAGACTCTCGAAGGGATTGAGATAGTCGAGGTCGAAATAGCCGTCGTACATGCCGTCGTAGCCCCACACGAGGTGATAGAAGCCTTCCTCGTCCACCCCGTCGATGTTGAAAGCATGACCGCTGAGCGCCATGTTGTGACCCGTGTAGCAGATGGGGCGCCCGCTTTCGAGTTCGTTGCGCAGCATCCTGTTCCAGGCGGGAGACGAATACATGGCTCGCGAGACGTAGGCCAGCGTCTTGTAATCGAACACCCGCCATAGCGGTTCGAACGCCCTGCCCAGATTGGCGCCGCTGCTCGTGGGACTCCAGTTCATGTGAGCCGCCATTCCGCAATAATACGTGAGGTCGGCCACCGCCTGAGCCTCCTGGTCGGTAAATCCTTGACTGTAGTCGTCGAGAATGTGAGCCCAGTCGATGGGCGTTCCGGGCATTACGGTCTCTATCTTGTAATGCTCTGTCTCCCAACCCCATAGCGTGTCGATGAGTGCCTCGGGATAACGATAGAACGTGAGCACCTGTTCCATGCAGGTGGCAACGCAGCCGGAGATGCTGCGTGTGCTGCTCGTCTTCCCGTCATCATAGATGTAATAGGGGCAACGGCGATTGAAGGGGTCTTCCTGATGGCGACGAGTCTTGAGCAACGGACTGACCGCCTTGCCACGCAGGCGTTCGGCGTATCGGGGACGGGTCTGATAGACGCGAAGCATCTCCTGCAAGCCGACAGGCATATCGTCGGTAATCCGGTTGGGATTGAACTGCAGGCTATGAGCCAGGACACGACCATCCTTCCTGATCTGGTGTTTCTGTCCCAGAACAGGAGCTGCAACGAGCAGCAGCAGGAGCCAGAGATAGCGTTTCATGGCTAAAAACGTGAGTTTACGCCGGTAAAGATACGAAATCTTTTAATATGTTCTGCATTTTTTCACGAATCTTATCGTTGCAGAGGTTGCCGATGCTGCCTTCGTGGGTGTGGTGAACGGACTTCGTGGGCTTGTATGTGCCCTGCTGAACCTGCATTCCCACCTGCTTGTAGGCATCGCGGAAGGGTACGCCGGAAAGGGCCAGACGATTGACATCCTCTACGGTAAACAGATAGTTGTAGCGCTCGTCGTCGAGAATGTTTTTGTTCACGATGATGTGTTGCAACATGAAGTCGGCCATACGCAGGCATTCCTTCAGTTCAGAGAGTGCCGGGAAGGTGATGTCCTTGAGGAGTTGCAGGTCGCGGTGATAGCCGTGAGGCAGGTTGGAAATGAGCAGACTGACCTCGTTGGACGTGTTCATCAGTCGGTTGCAGCGTCCGCGCATGATTTCAAAGACGTCGGGGTTCTTCTTGTGAGGCATGATGCTTGAGCCCGTGGTGAAGGCGTCGGGGAAGCGGATGAATCCGTAGTTCTGGCTGTTGAACAGGCAGATGTCCATCGCCAGTTTGCCCAGTGTGGAAGCGATGGCCCCGATGGCATAGGAAAGCGTCAGTTCAGTCTTTCCGCGACTCATCTGTGCCGCAACGACGTTGTAGTGTAGGTCGGCAAAGTTGAGCAACTGGGTGGTCATCGTGCGGTTTAAGGGGAAACTCGAACCATAACCTGCGGCCGAACCGAGTGGATTTTGGTTGGCGATAGCATGAGCCGTTGCCAGCAACCGAGTGTCGTCGGCAAGCGTCTCGGCATAAGCTCCGAACCACAACCCGAAACTGCTGGGCATAGCCACCTGCAGATGGGTGTAACCGGGCATGAGCACGTCCTTATGCTCGTCACTCAGCAGAAGCAGGCGGTCGAAGAGGTTCTTCACGTCGTCGGCAACCTCACGCAGTTGGGCGCGATAGAAAAGCTTCAGGTCGACGAGCACCTGATCGTTGCGTGAACGTCCGCTGTGAATCTTCTTGCCGACATCTCCCAGTCGCTGGGTAAGCAGTTGTTCTACTTGCGAATGGACATCTTCCACTCCGTCCTCAATTTCAAATTCGCCTCGCTCTATCTCATCGGCTATTTGCTGCAGACCGGAGAGCAGTATCTGGAGTTCTTCGGACGTGAGCAGACCGATGGTTTCAAGCATGCGGATGTGTGCCATAGATGCTTCCACGTCGAAGCGTGCAATCTGCATGTCGAGCTGGCGGTCGTTGCCAACGGTGAATTGTTCTATCCACGAATCTATGTCGTAGCCTTTATCCCAAAGTTTCATAAGAGTTAAGAATTAAGAATTAAGAGTTATGAGTTAAGAGTTAAGCGCTCGGCATCTGCGAAGCAGTGACGCTTGCGTAGAGCATCGGAGCAAGAATTAAGAGTTAAAAATTTAAACCCTTTACTAATTCAATATACGTTTCTATCCCTTGCTTTATCTCTTCGATTTCCACCCATTCGTCGGCGCTGTGGCTTCGTGCGGAGTCGCCAGGACCAATCTTTATGGAGGGGAAATTCATTTGTGACATATCGCTGGTGGTGGGCGACACGAAGGTTTCAAGTCCCAGTCGGCGTGCTGCCGTCACGAGCGGATGAGTCTCAGCAATAGCGGAAGCGTGGATGCGTGTGGAACGAGGAGTCAGTTGGCTCTTTACGGCCTGTTGCAATATTGCCGCCGTTTCCGCATTGGTGTAGGCGTCGGTGGTGCGAACATCGGCAACGAAGCGACATTCGTCGGGAACCACGTTGTGCTGCGTTCCTGCCTGAATCTGCGTCACGGAAACCTTGATGGGACCTAACAGCGAGGACTCTTTCTCGAACTTGTAGTTCCGCAGCGTGTTGATGTCGTCAATGGCCAGATAGAGCGCATTCACGCCTTCGTTTCGTGCCGCATGTCCACTCACCCCGTGGGCTATTCCGTCCAAGACCATGAGTCCGCGTTCACCCAGAGCCACTCGCATGCAAGTGGGTTCGCCCACAATCGCCATATCAATCTTGGGCAACGACGGCAGCAGGTGGCGAATACCATTCTCGCCCGTCACTTCCTCTTCGGCCGAAAGGGCAAGTATGATGTTGAAGGGGAGTTCTGTCTCGTAAAGCTGGCAGAAGGTGGCAGTAAGACTTACGACCGAGGCGCCAGCGTCGTTGCTTCCCAAACCATAGATGCGTCCGTTTTCGTGTGTAGGCTTAAACGGGTCTCGCGTGTACGAAGCGCAAGGACGGACGGTGTCGTGATGGGAGTTGAGCAGCAAGGTGGGTTTCTTGTCGTCGAACTTGGCACAAGCGGCCCACACGTTGTTCTTGTCTCGGTGTACGTCCTGTATGCCTTGCTCTTGCAGGAAGGAAACCAGAAGGTCGGTCGTCTGGTCTTCTGTGCGCGAGATGGAGGGCGTAGAAATGAGCTTGTCTAATAATGAAATGTATTTGTCCATCGGATGCTATTTGCTAATCACCGTACCTATATTATTCAACAGATTGTCGGCATGTTTGATGATGACCTCTCCCACTCCACCGTCGATGGCCTTGAGGGCATTCTCCACTTTCGGAATCATTCCACCTTGTATTTGTTGCGTGACGCGTAACGTCACGTAACATGTGGGAGTTATTTCTGGAATGACAGAATTCGGATCATCGATATTGCTCAGAACTCCGTTCTTCTCCAAGCAGAAGACGAGGCTTGTGCGTCCCAACTTTGAGCAGGCTAATGCGACTCCCGTAGCTACGCTGTCGGCATTGGTGTTGAGCAGATGTCCTTCGCCGTCATTCGTAATGGCGCAAAATACGGGCGTGATGCCTTGTTGCAGGAGGGAGGCAATGAAGTCGGTATTGATGTCTTCGGGACAGATGTCCCCCACCCAACCGAAGTCTATGGGTTCTTTCGAGCGCAGATGGGAAGGAATGACATTGCCGTCGGCTCCACACAATCCCAATGCGGGACACGACAGCGCACTCAGGGAGGCAACGATGCGCTTGTTAACCAAACCAGCATAAACCATAGTGACGATGTCGATGGTTTGGTCATCGGTAACCCGACGTCCGTCAATCATCTTCGTCTCAACACCCAGTTTCTCTGATAAGCGCGAGGCAAGTTTTCCACCACCGTGAATCAGTATCTTGGGATTGGGCAAGGAGGCAAAGTCGCGAAGGAATGACTGTAATGCCGACTCGTTGTCTATGACATTTCCACCAATCTTTATTATGCTGATTTTCTGCTCCATATATATTATTCGTTAAACCAATTCTTCAAGCATTCTTTTCAACACGACAGTAGCCGAAATCTCTCGGTTTGCTGCTTCTGGAATGACGATGCTGTTGGGACTTTCAATGACGTCGTCGGTAACGATGAGACCGCGACGAACGGGCAGACAATGCATGAAGCGAGCGTTGTCGGTCCAACTCATGTGCCCGGTATCTACTGTCCATGTGGGGTCGTCGGTCAGTATCTTTCCGTAATCTTCAGGATTCGTTACGCCCGGACAACTCCAGTTCTTGGCATAGATGAAGTGAGCACCCTCGAAGGCTTTCTTCTGGTCGTATTCAACGCGAGCGCCTCCTGTAAACTTCGGGTCGAGTTCGTAGCCTTTCGGATGGGTGATGACGAGGTCAACGTCGGCAGCATTCATCCACTCTGCAAACGAATTGGGAACGGCCTGAGGAAGTGCGCGGCAATGGGGAGCCCAAGTCAGGACAACCTTCGGACGTGCTGTGGTCTTGTATTCCTCGATGGTGATGAGGTCGGCAAAGGCTTGCAAGGGATGCACCGTTGCTGTCTCCATAGCCATTACCGGGCGACCGCTATACTGGATAAATTGCTGAACGACGGTCTCTGCATAATCGTAGTCGCGGTCCTTCAGTCCGGCAAACGAGCGCACGGCAATGATGTCGCAATAGCATCCCATCACGGGGATAGCCTCGAGCAGGTGTTCGCTCTTGTCGCCATTCATGATAACGCCGCGTTCTGTCTCCAGTTTCCAAGCTCCTTGATTAACGTCGAGCACGATGACGTTCATGCCCAGGTTCATAGCGGCCTTCTGTGTGGAAAGTCGGGTGCGGAGCGAGTTGTTGAAGAATATCATCAGGAGCGTCTTGTTGCGTCCCAGTTCCTGATATTTGTAACGGTCGTTCTTTATCTCCCGTGCTTCGGCCAATGCCTGTGACAAGAGACCTATGTCGGATACGTTGATGAATGATTTCATACTATATTTAATTTTTAATTGAGACTGCGTCTCGAGCCTGCTCACGCTCGGAATAGCTCAAACGAGTTTGGCTCTTCTCTCGCTCAATCGCAGCCTTCTTAACTCTTAATTATGGTCTAGTCTGTCCTTCGCCCTCGATGAGCCATTTGTAGGTGGTGATTTCCTCCAATCCCATGGGACCTCGCGGACCTAATTTCTGTGTTGAGATTCCTATCTCTGCTCCCAGTCCGAATTGTGCTCCGTCGGTAAACGAAGTAGGAGCATTCCAATAGACGCAGGCTGCATCCACCTCTTGCTGGAAGAGTCGAGCTGCCGATTCGTCCTCAGTAATGATGCATTCGCTATGTCCCGAACTGTAACATGTGATGTGCTCAAGGGCCTCGTGGATGGAACCGACCACACGAATGGCCATCTTGTAGTCCATAAATTCCGTGCCGAAGGAGTCGGCTGTTGCATGTTCCAAATAAGGATAATTGTCGCTCAGAGCTTTATATGCGTCTGTGTCGGCATAGAGCGTCACATGCTTCTCAGCCAACTGTTGACAGAGTTCGGGCAGGTCGCTTAGTCGTTCGCGGTGAATGATTAGGCAGTCGAGCGCATTGCACACCGAAACTCTTCTTGTCTTAGCATTCAGCACGATGCACTTGCCTTTCTCCAACGAGGCTTTCCTGTCGAAGTATGTATTTACAACCCCAGCCCCTGTCTCAATGACGGGGATGCGGGCGGTATCGCGGACAAAGTCGATAAGCTTGCGTCCACCGCGAGGAATGCAGACGTCGATGTAACCGACAGCTTGCAGCATTTCGGCAGTTGCCTCGTGGGTGGCAGGCAGTAGTTCAACGGCATGCTCGTCAATGCCATATTCTCGGAGCGTCCGTTTGATGATGTTCACGCCAGCCTCGTTTGAATTCAGGGCATCTTTTCCACCTTTCAGCACACAGGCGTTTCCGCTTTTAAAACAAAGGGAGAATACGTCGAACGTGACATTGGGTCGGGCCTCGTAGATGATGCCAATTACGCCAAAGGGTACACTCGTGCGGCACAGACGGAGTCCGTTTCCGAGCACTCGCTGCTGACTCACTTGTCCCAAAGGTGAAGGTAGATGTGCCACGTTTCGCATGTCGCCAGCTATAGCTTCCAGCCGACTCTCTGTGAGTTGCAGACGATCGAAGAGCGGACTCGATTTGTCCATTCGAGCCAGGTCTAACTCGTTGGCTTGCAGAATGGTGCCCTTCTCTTTCAGGATGGTATCAGCCAATGCCTCCAACACCTTGTTGCGCTGTTGGTCGGTAAGACGGGCTATGGCTTTGCTGGCCGCTTTTACTTGTTCGAATTGCTGTATCATGAGCAAAGGAATTCCGTGTGTGGTACGTTCTGTGGCTCTTGTATGAGTTCGGTAAGCACATTCTCGCGTTTGCCGTTTGCCACCATCACTCGTATGCCTGCTTGTTGTACACGCTTGGCCGTAATGTATTTCGAATGCATGCCACCTCGTCCGAAGGCGCTTTTCTCTGCCTTGATGTACTGCGACAGGTCGTCGTCGGGATGTACGAAAGGCAGGAGTTCAGAAGCTGGGTCGTCGGGGTGACCTGTAAATACGCCGTCGATATTAGAAAGGAGGACAAGGACGTCGGCCTGCATCATCTCGGCGATGAGTCCCGAAAGTTCATCGTTATCGGTAAACATGAGTTCGGTGATGCTGACGGTGTCGTTCTCGTTAACGATAGGCACTACCCCATTGCTGAGCATGACGGTCATGCAGGAGCGTTGATTGTCGTACTGTTCGCCTGGGAGGAAGTTTTCCTTCATCGTCAGCACTTGTCCTACATGTAGGTTGTGTTCGCGGAAGAGATCGTAGTAAAGTCCGATGAGTTTCACCTGTCCGAGGGCAGAGAAGAGTTGGCGCTGTTCAACGGAGTCGAGGGCGTGGTCCACCTTCAGTTCGCTACGTCCGCAAGCTACTGCTCCGGAGGAGACGACGATAACCTCGTGACCTTGTCGGCGAAGGCTTGCTACCTGATCTACTAAAGCCGAAACACGTGTGACGTCGAGACTGCCATCGTCACGCGTCAGCACGTTGCTACCGATTTTTACGACCACTCTCTGCTGTTTCATCACATGCTAGCTTTAAGTCCGCGTATGATGGCCGAGGTGAATCCTGCGTGTTCCATCTCGTTGAGTCCTTTAATGGAGAGTCCGCCAGGTGTGGCAACTTGGTCGACGAACTGTTCGGGGTGCAGTCCAGTCTCTTCCAGCAGTCTCACGGCTCCCATCATGGTTTGCATGATGATGCGCTGGGCATCGGGCGCGCGGAATCCCATTTCCACACCGCCTTCCGTTACGGCTCTCACGTAACGCATAACGTATGCTATGCCACACGATCCCAGAGCGGTACCGGCGGGCAGAACGTTTTCCTTGCAAAGAATAGTGAGTCCGATAGCATCGAAGAGGTCTTTTATGCGAGCGTGGCGTTCGTTACGAACTTCGACGAGGAAGGTCATTGACGTGAGCAACGAAGCTGCAATGTTTGGGATGGCCAACCAGAGATCGGCATCGGGAGCTATCCAACCTAAAAGTTGTTCCGACGTGATGCCAGCAGCCAGGGAGACAACGGTCTTCCCTTTAAGGTCGAGGCTGGTGACTACTTGTTCCACCAACCAAGGTTTTACGGCGATAATCACCACATCGGCTTCGTCGGCAGCAGCCTGGTTGTCGGTGGTCACGCTAGCACCCATGCGGGCAAAGCGTTGCAGTTTAGAGGCTGTGGGATTGCTCAGTGTGACGTGTCCGAAATCGGCTTTCAAGAGTCCTTCGGCCACAGCACCGCCTATGGCACCTGCTCCTATGATGGCTATATTCATGTTCATGTGTCGTATGTTTCTATATTATTATTGGAGTACTGTTGCCAGACATTGGACAAACAAGTCGGCCTGCTGCTTGCTCAGTGTGAGTGGGGGTAGCAGACGCAGTGTGTGCTGGCCAGAACATCCTGTAAAGACGTGTTGTTCGTAGATGAGTTTTTCGCGAACGGGCTTCTGCGGAATGTCGAGTTCGATGCCTATCATCAGTCCGCGTCCACGAACCTCCAGAATGTGAGGATTGTTGAGCGAACGGATTTGTTGCATCAGATAGTCACCCACCTCACGGGCATTATCGACCAGATGTTCCGATTCCATGATGTCGAGCACGGCCAGAGCTGCCGAACAGGCCAGATGATTGCCTCCAAAAGTCGTTCCCAACTGACCAAAGACGGGCTTGAAGTGTGGAGCAATGAGCACAGCGCCCATAGGAAACCCATTAGCTATGCCCTTGGCCATGGTAATGAGGTCGGGACGAATACCCAGATGCTGATGGGCAAAGAACTTGCCACTGCGTCCGTAGCCGCACTGTATCTCGTCGCACACAAGCACTGTGCCATAGCGCTGACAGAGAACTTGCAGTTGCTGAGCAAAATCGGCTTCTACTAGTCGGATTCCACCTACACCCTGAATGCATTCGAGCATGACGGCAGCCACATCGCCCTTTTCCAGTTCGCGTTGCCAAGCATCGATGTCGTTCATGGGCAGGTAAGTGACGTGTCCGTTGCGGTTGACGGGTGCTTGTATGGCTGGGTTGTCGGTGGCCTCTACAGCCAGAGATGTGCGCCCGTGGAAGGCTTTCTCGAAGGCCAGAATGCGTGAGCGTCCGGTGTGGAACGATGCCAGTTTCAGGGCGTTCTCGTTAGCTTCTGCACCACTGTTGATGAGGAACAGACTGTAGTCGTCGTAACCCGAGAAGGCACAGAGACGGCGCGCCAGTTCCTGTTGCAAGGGATTGATGACGCTGTTGGAATAGAAACCCAGCTGAGCAGCTTGCTTTGTAAGTGTTTCGACATAGTGGGGATGGCAGTGTCCGACGCTGATGACGGCATGACCGCCATAGAGGTCGAGGTACTGCTGGCCTTTGTCATCCCAAACGTGGCAACCTTGTCCGCGTGTGATGGTGATGTCGAAAAGGGGATATACGTTGTATAGTTGAGAGTTCACTTTTGGGAGTTGATAGTTGGGAGTTGATAGTTGAAAGTTGATAGTTCAATAGTCAATGTTCAATGTTGAGACTTTGTCTCTAGTCTGCTCACGCTCGGCATAATCGAAGTAAACTTCATTCTGCCCTCGCTCAATCGCAGCCTTCAATGCTCAATGTTCAATGCTCAATGTTTTAAAATGCGCTGGCTTTCAGGTGCAGTCCGGTGTCTTCGGGCAGGTGGAACATGAGGTTCATGTTTTCAACGGCTTGTCCCACAGCACCCTTCAGCAGGTTGTCGATGACGGAGGTTACGAGGATCTTCCCTTCGAAGACGTCGATGTGCAGGAGACACTTGTTGGTGCCAACGACTTGCTTGAGGTCAATGGGTTGGTCACTGACGTGGGTGAAGGGCGATGATGCGTAGAACTGCTTGTAGACATCGATGATGGTCTCGTCCAGTTCCCGGTTTTTAATGACGGCTGTGCAGAAGATGCCACGTGCGAAATTTCCTCGGTAAGGAATGAAATCGATGTCGGGCAGACTGGGTTGCATCGAGCTCAGCGTGCGGCGTATTTCGGCCAGGTGCTGGTGCTGGAAGGGTTTGTAGATGCTCAAGTTGTCGACGCGCCACGAGAAGTGTGTGGTGGCCGATGGTTTCACTCCAGCTCCCGTGCTACCGGTGATGGCGTTGACGGAAATGTCGTTTGTGAGCAGTCTTCTTAATGCAGCAGGCAGCAGGGCCAGTTGTATGGCGGTAGCAAAGCAACCTGGGTTGGCCACGAGTTGGGCCTTCGTGATGCGATTGCGTTGCCATTCGGGCAGACCATAGACATAGCCTTCGCTTTCGTCACGGAAATCTTGTGCCAAGTCGATAACGCGCAGGGAAGCGGGGCGTTCGTGTTCGCTCCAGAATTGCGTGCTCTGCCCGTGTCCCTGACACAGAAACAGGAGATCGATATGGGTTAGGTTAGGTAACTCACCTATAAATTTGAGGTCGGTTTCGCCAACGAGTCCGCTGTGAACTTCGCTAATGGGGCGACCGGCCTGACTGTTGCTGACCACCCACTCTATCTGAGCCTGCGGATGATTGACAAGCAACCTGATGAGTTCGCCTGCCGTGTATCCTGCTCCACCGTAAATGCCGATTTTGATCATAATACCTTGTTTCCCCAAACGGACCCTTTCCAAACCTTTCCCTTAAAGGGCAAGGCTATTTCTCTCCCTTTAAGGGAGAGACAGAGTGGGTCCTTTTTATCGCTTTTCGTCTTTATGTATTCCGTAGTACACGCGCAGGGGTATCGACAGGAGCTTGATGAAACCTTTAGCCTCCTGAGCTGTCCATCCCGTTTGAGTTTCACCGTATTCGCCAAGCGGAGAACGAAGAAGATCGTTGGGAGAGTCGGCTCCGACGACGTCGAAGGCCTGCGGGCGCAATCTTAATGTGACGTGACCCGTCACGTAACGCTGACTGCTGGTGAGCATTGCCTCGATGTCGGGCATCACTGGTTCCAGGTACTGACTTTCGTGGAGGAACATGCCATACCACTGAGCCACCTGGTCCTTCCAGTACTGCTGCCACTTCGAGAGCGTGCGCTTTTCCAGTTCGCGGTGGGCAGCGATGATAATCATGGGGGCAGCGGCTTCGAAACCGACGCGACCCTTGATACCAACGATGGTGTCACCCACGTTGCAGTCGCGACCGATGGCGTAGGCGGCACCCAGTTGTTCGATGCGCTGTATGGCCTTGATCTTGTCGGTGAAGGGTTCCCCGTTGACGGCCGTGATTTCTCCCTTTTCGAAGGTGATGGTCAGCTGCTGTTCGGGTTCCTTGGCAGTCACGTGCTTCAGGTAAGCCTCTTCGGGCAGGTCCTGACGTGGGTCGAGCAGTTCGCCACCGCAAATGCTGGTTCCCCAGATACCCACGTTGTAGGAGTATTTAAGACGAGTGAAGTCGGCCTGAAATCCGTGTTCGTTCAGGTAGTCCACCTCCTGCTGGCGAGTGAGTTTCTCGTCGCGGGTGAGAGTGATGATTTCCACGCCGGGACACATCACGAGGAAGGTCATGTCGAAGCGTATCTGGTCGTTGCCGGCTCCGGTGCTTCCGTGTGCAATGGCCTGAGCATCAATCTCTTTGGCGTATCGTGCGATGGCGATGGCCTGGAAGATGCGTTCCGAGCTGACGGATATGGGATAGCAGTTGTTGCGCAGTACGTTGCCGTAGATCATGTATCGGAGCGACTTGTCGTAATACTCCTGGGTAACGTCGAGGGTGACATACTGTGTGGCGCCCAGTCGGTAGGCATTCTCTTCGTTAGTCTTGAGTTGTTGTTCACTGAATCCGCCCGTGTTGGCGCATGCTGCATGCACTTCCCAGCCTTCCTGACTGAGTCGCATGACAGTGTACGAGGTGTCTAGTCCGCCGCTGAAGGCTACTACTACTTTCTTTTTCATTATTATTCTGATAATTTCTGATAATTCTGATTGTTTCTGAGAACTCCGATAATTCCGAAAATTCTGAGATTTTCCGATAACGCCGATTCCTCCTTAAAGCCTGAAGATTTTCTTGCCAAAATTGCGCAGAGCCATCAGGTAAGGCGTGTACCAGGCTGGTTTCGGTTGATTTTGCTCCTTGGGGTCCCATAGCATGCCGTAGCAGAGGCAGACGCGATGCTTGTTGCGACAGAGCACGTCGTAGTTGACACAGCCCTTGCAGCCCTCCCAGAACTCCTCGTCGTGGGTCAGTTCCGACAGTGTCACAGGCTGATAGCCCAGGCGCGTGTTGAGTTTCATCACGGCGAGCGAGGTGGTGATGCTGAAGATCTTGGCGTAGGGGAATCGCTCACGGGCCAGTTGGAAGGTCAGGTTTTTGATGCGCGTGGCCAGTCCCATGTGACGATAGTCAGGATCGACGATGAGTCCACTCGTTGCCACATAGTCGCCATGGCTCCAGCACTCTATGTAGCTGAAACCCACCACTTTGTCGTCGTCCAGTGCGATGACTGCCTTCCCCGACTCCATTTTGCTGCTGATGTACTCCGGTTCGCGCTTGGCAATTCCTGTTCCGCGCTGCAGTGCCGATTCGTAGATGAGCTGGCAGATGCGTGGTGCATACTGCGTGTGCGACGAGTCGGCATAAATTACTTTAATCATTTGTAAAGTTCAAATTAAAAACTAATACCTATTTTGCGTGCAAATTTACGAATTATTATTGGCCTGAGCAAATAATTGCCGTAGAAATATGCATAAATTATCAAATATTCATCGCGATTGGATATTCTTTCATTATTTAACAGCGATATGACGTTGTGTGCGAGAGGACCGATGCTCATATCAGTTCTTCCGTGTGTGAACAGACTCTTAATAATGATTTGATCCTTAGTTTCTTTATTTCTTTATCCATCACTCTTAGGTTTTCATTCGTAAGCCCAGATGTCTTCTTTCTTATGTTCTCAAGTCTTCGGACGTAAGCCCTTAGGCTATAATATTGTGCTATAACTTATAGTTGTTGTACTGATTATATTTCGAATAATACAGTAAAGAGGAAAGGCGGAAGGTAGACATTAACATGTTTCGAGTTCACTTTTCGAGGGCTTTCGGGGGCAGAAGAAAGAGAGACATTATAAATATATGTTTTATATTATATTATAATAATTATATATAATACGATATATTATTACTACTTACTACTGCTAAAATCTACTACCTTAAAGTACTTAATGTCTACTTTCCTCCTTTTCTGCTTTATTTATTAACTCATATATACTCCTGTAAACACAACGATCCCCGACTGGTGAGATACCACGCCGGGGATTGCATTAAACATTACCTTATTAATTATTAAAGGCTTTCGCTAACCGCCAAAGCTAATTTCGTTGACTTTGGCTGCGCTCGGCAGAGGATTAGAGACCTCTGCTTAACGTTTGTGTGCATAAACCGATGCTCAAACAAGTTTGGCTTGGTTCAGCACACATCCGTTATGCATAGCGTTCCGCTCTACTCTTGCTAACCGCCAAAGTTATCGAAGCGGATCATGTCGTCCTCAACACCCAGAGAGTGCAGGAGATCGAGCACCGTCTTCGCCATCATTGGAGGTCCGCACAGGTAGTACTCACAGTCCTCGGGTGCCTCGTGAGCCTTCAGGTAGGTGTCGCCCATGACGGGTGCTACGAAGCCCGGAGTGTACTTGATGCCTGCTGCGTCGGCCTTGGGATCGGGACGGTCCAGTGCCAGGTGGAAGTGGAAGTTGGGGAAGTCCTTCTCCAACTGCAGGAAGTCGTCGAGGAAGGGGATTTCCTCCAAGGCACGGGCACCGTAGAAGTAGTGCATGGGGCGCTGGCGGTCTTCGTCCTTCACGCCGTGGCCCTTGAGCATGTGCATGATCTGAGCACGCAGGGGAGCCATACCGGCACCACCACCGACCCAAATCATCTCACGGCCTGTGCCGTACTGGGGACGGAACTCTCCATAAGGACCGCTCATGATGACCTTGTCGCCGGGCTTCAGCGAGAAGATGTACGAAGAAGCGATACCGGGGTTGACATCCATGAAGCCAGGTCCCTGATCCTTCGGCTTGAAGGGAGGTGTGGCGATGCGGACGTTCAGGGTGATGATGTCGCCCTCGTCGGGATAGTTGGCCATGGAGTAAGCACGAATGGTGGGTTCGGGGTTGGTACACTTCAGTGGGAAGAGTCCGAACTTCTCCCATGCGGGCAGATAGGTGTCGCCAATGAGGCTCTTGTCGAAGTCCTTGTCGTAGTCGATGCAGTCGAATGCAGGAATCTTAATCTGTGCATACGAACCGGGCTCGAAGTCCATGTGCTCGCCAGGAGGCAGGGCCACTTTGTACTCCTTGATGAAGGTAGCCACGTTCTTGTTGCCAATGACGGTGCACTCCCATTCCTTGACACCCATGACGCTGTCGTCAACCTTGATGCCGAGGTCGCCCTTGACCTTGCACTGGCAGCCCAGACGCCAATGGTCCTTCACTTGCTTGCGGGTGAAGTGACCCTTCTCAGAGTCGAGAATGTCGCCACCGCCCTCGATGACTTGCAGTTTGCACTGTCCGCAGCTGCCCTTACCACCACAGGCTGAAGGCAGGAAGATGCCTTGCTCGCTGAGTGTGGACAACAGGCTTGCGCCCTGAGGTACGCTGACGGTGTCCTTGCCGTTGATGGTGATGTTGACGTTGCCCGAGGGGCTCAGGTAGGCCTTAGCCACGAGCAGTATGGCAACGAGAATCAGTATGATGCCCAGGAAGACACCCATACTGGTAAGAATCAAATTCATATCCATAATCTAATTTACGATTTAATCATTTACCATTTACCATTTTTGATACGTTTCCTAATTACCATGCCATTCACCATAATGTCACTCCCTGTTCACCTTGCTTCGCATGGTGAGAATCGTGCTGACGATGATTTTCAGCAGTTCGTGACATTCATTGTGCAGGGCCTCCAGGCGCTCCGGCTTCACCATCTCTGTTTCCATGATGATATCCAGCCAGTGGAGCGTTTCGTCGAGTTCCTCTTCCACCATCTTCAACTTATTCAGGAAGTCCTTGTCAGACTTTCCCAAAAGGGCTGCTCTGTAGTTAGCAGAGGGTGAAGTTCCGGAACGGACTATCTGCCTTGCTATTGCATCGGACGAAATTGTCCGGGGCATACAATCTACCATTTTTATGATGCGGATGGCAAAATCCTTTAACCTCAGTCTCAGTTCGTTGCTTTCCATAACATTCAAATGGTAAATGGTAAATGGCTAAATGGTAAATGAATTTAGATGTTAAGACCGCTGAAACACATAAAGGCCATGGCCATGAGACCAACGGTGATGAACGTGATGCCCAGTCCCTGCAGGGGCTTGGGAACGTCGGCATAAGCCATCTTTTCGCGAATGGCAGCCAGGCCAACAATAGCCAGCAACCAACCGATACCGCTACCCAGTGCATAAGCAATGGCGTCGCCAAACGAACCGATGGCCTGAGAACTTGTCTCGGGGTCCATCTGCACGCGTTGCTGCATGAACAGCGAGGCACCCATGATGGCGCAGTTAACGGCAATCAGAGGCAGGAAGATGCCCAGGGCTGCATACAACGAGGGGCTGAACTTCTCGACTATCATCTCCACCAACTGCACTATGGCAGCAATGACGGCAATGAAGAGGATGAAGGCGAGGAACGTCAGGTCGACACCCTCGACGAGGGCATTGGGACCGAGGACGTACATCTGCAAAGCATAGTTCACGGGTACGGTGATGACCAGCACAAAGGTGACTGCGATACCCAGGCCGAGAGAGGTCTTAACGGTTTTAGACACAGCCAGGTATGAGCACATACCCAGGAAGAAGGCAAAAATCATGTTGTCCACAAAGATGGAGCGGACAAATAGGCTAATCATGTGTTCCATACTACTTCTCCTCCTTATTATAAGCACGGTGTGCCCAGATTACACATCCAACGATGATGAGCGACATGGCGGGCATGGTCATCATACCGTTGTTCATATATCCATGTTCGTAACAGAAATCGGGAACAATCTGGAAGCCCAGCAGTGTGCCGAAGCCCAGCAGTTCGCGAACGAAACCGACGATGACCAGAATCAGGGCATAGCCAAGTCCGTTACCAATTCCGTCGAGGAACGACTCCCAAGGACCATTCTGCATGGCAAATGCCTCCAAGCGGCCCATGAGGATACAGTTTGTGATGATCAGACCTACATAGACAGAGAGCTGAACGCTGACGTCATAGGCAAAAGCCTTCAGTATCTGGCTAACAATGGTTACCAGCGCTGCCACAACCACCAGCTGCACAATGATGCGGATGCGGTTGGGAATGCTCTTGCGGATGAGTGAGATAATCACGTTAGAGAATGCTGTGATGACAGTCACTGACAGACCCATCACGATGGCGGGCTCCAGCTGACTGGTGACAGCCAAGGCAGAACAAATACCAAGGACTTGAACTGCAATAGGATTGTTGAGATTCAGAGGATTGCAAAAGACCTCCTGATTCTCCTTAGAAAACAGTTTTCCCATATTCTTGTTCCTCCTTATTTATTTAAGAATTCCTTATAGGCATTCAGGCCTTCGGTAACCATTGCCCCTACTCCATTGCTGGTGAGCGTGGCACCGGTGACACCGTCGATTTCGGTCTCTACCTTCGAATTGCCTTTCTTCACTACGGTCAGCACTACGTCGCCATCCTCGTTGAAGATGGGTTTGCCGTTGAACTGCTCCTGGAACCAACGTTCCTTGATGCGAGCTCCCAGACCGGCCGTTTCACTCTCATGGTCGAAATACGTTCCGTACACTGTCTGCTTGTCCTCGTTAACTGAGATGTAGCCCCAGAGGCCACCCCACAGACCACGTCCCTTGACGGGGAGGACATACTTTGTGACGCCATTTACTGTTGCTACGAACACCTTGCCGCCCTGCTCATCGAGCTCGCTGGTGATGACTTCGGCATACTTGTTGTCGATGGCTTCACCGCTCAGGCCTGTGATGTTCAGCGAGGTCAGTATCTGGTTCTTCGTGTCGCGTGCCACATTAGCATCCTGCATGGGCTTCAAAGCCGAAGAAATGAAAGCAAGCAGGAAGGCAACGATAATCACCATCACGGCTGCATAGCAGAATGTGTAGACGTTTCCGTTTGTGTTAATACCCTTAGATTTTACCTCCGTAATCTTGGAAGCATCAGCGCCGCAGATAGGGCACTTATCGGGCATGGATGCGGCTTCGAATGTCTGGCCGCACTGACTGCATATAAATTTCTTTGCCATATCTGTTTATTTTTTAGTTGCACGTTTTGCGCGCATCGAAATGTTGCGCTCTACTACACAATAGTCAATCAGCGGAGCAAACAGGTTCATCAGCAGGATGGCCAGCATCATACCCTCGGGATAACCGGGGTTCAGAACGCGAACCATTACGGCTACGATACCTATCAGACAGCCATAGAAGTACTTACCGGTCTCTGTGCGAGCAGCAGTAACGGGGTCGGTAGCCATGAACACAGCACCGAAGGCAAAGCCACCCAGTACGAAGTGGTGCCACCACTCAATCTCCGTCAAACCAAGCACTTGCATCAACCAACCCATGAGGCCACCACCTACGAAGACGCTGCACATGATCTTCCACGAAGCAACGCCCGTCCAGAGCAGAAGGATCGCACCCAGAGCAATGGCAATGACTGAGGTCTCACCGATACTTCCAGGAATCAGACCTGTAATGGCATTGGTGATAGTCTGGCAATCGAAACCTGCAAAGCCTTCTGTGGCAGCTTCACCAAGAGGGGTGGCTGCGGTGTAAGCCTCAGGAGCATTGAAACCCAGACCGAGGATGGACTGCTGGTTGACCCATACAGTGCTGTCGCCCGTCATTACAGAGGGATAAGAGAAGAAGAGGAATGCACGTGTGACGAGTGCAGGGTTGAAGATGTTCATACCAGTGCCACCGAATATCTCCTTAGCGAGGATAACGCTGAAGGCAACGGCGATGGCCAGCATCCACAAGGGAGTGGTTACGGGTATAATCATCGGAATGAGGATACCTGAAGCCAGGAAACCTTCCTGAATCTCTTCGTGCTTCCACTGGGCAACGGTGAACTCAATGCCCAGACCAACTACATACGAAACAATAATCTTGGGCAGAACGGCCAGGAAACCATACCAGAACATGCCCCAGAAAGTGGCTTGTCCCAGCTGACCAGCGGCCAGTGCGTTCTGATAGCCCACGTTGTACATGCCGAAGAGCAAAGCTGGCAGCAGTGCGATGATGACAAAGCTGATGAGACGCTTGCTATCTACAGCATCGTGAATGTTCACGCTTCCCACGCGGCTGGTTGTGCGAGGTACGAAGGCGAAGGTCTCCAAACCATCGAACAGGCTCTGGAATGCGTGAAGCTTGCCTCCCTCCTCGAAGTTCGGCTTTATCTTGTCCAGATAATTTCTTAATGCTTTCATATCTTATGCGTTTTCTTTACGTAAGATGTCCAGGCCTTCGCGAACGATGCGCTGGAGTTCAAGTTTCGAACTATCTACAAACTCGGCAATGGCAAAGTCCTCGGGAGCTACCTCGTAGATGCCCAACTGTTCCTGACGGTCGATGTCGCCAGTGATGATGGCCTTAATAAGATAGCCTGCGAAGATATCCATCGGGAACACGCGGTCGTATTCGCCAGAGAATATCATGTGGCGCTCACCACCCTTGATGCGGGCGTCCAACGTATACTCCTTCTTCTTTCCGAAGAGCCAAGAGAAATAGCTGCGACTGGTGGAGAACTCGTGGAAACGAGGCATGATCCAACCCAGCATTTCGGCGTTGTCGTCGCCTTCGGGGATGACGTTTACTTCCGTATGATGTGCGCCAAGGAATCCCTGCTTGGTGGTCTTCAGACCAGTCATAACGTTGCCGTCGATGACACGTACGTGGTAGCCATTGTCCTCAATCTGGCCTTCGAGCAGGGTTGTCAGTTTCTGGCCAACCAGCACCTTGTAGTACTTGGGGAACTTTACCTCACTACCTGCCAAAGCGATGGTGCGAGTGAGATTAAGCTTGCCAGTCAGCAACAGACGACCTACGAAGATAACCTCTTCTGCGCCCAGCGTCCAAACCACTTCGCCCTTGTTGATGGGGCTAACGTGATTGATCTGCACACCTACGTTGCCGGCAGGAGCAGGACCGTCGAACACGGTTACCTCGCAATCCTTAGCTTCCAACAGCGCCTTTGCACTCTGCTTGGCACTTACGCCCAAGTGCACCTTGGCCAGTTTTGCCAGCGCGCTGATACCTGCCTGGAACTCCTCTTCCTGACCTTTTAGGACAAACTCGAAGTCCTGGCTCAGAGGCATTGAATTAAAGGCGCTTACGAAGATGGCCTTTGGCTTGTCCTCTGGATTTGCTACTACGTCGTAGGGACGGCTGCGGAAGAATCCGAACAGACCGCTCTCCAGGAGCAACGCTTTCACGTCTTGCTTAACATCGAACTCGCGTGCCTCCTGCTTCTCATCGCACTTCACGCGAACGGAGAGCAACTTGCGGCGGTCACCACGCTCAACAAGACTGACAACGCCACTAACTGGCGACGTAAACTTCACTTCGGGATGCAACTTGTCAACGAACAAGGCATCACCCGCAAGAACCTTATCGCCTTCCTTCACGACAACCTTTGGCTTGAGACCCGTGAAATCATCGGGCTGGAGCGCATACTCTCCCGGACATTTCACTTGGGCAATCTCCTCCGCAGGCTTACCTTTCAGGTTGACATCAAGGCCCTTACGTAACTTGATTACTTTTGTCATATGTTAAAAAATAATAATGAATGTGTCTTAAACGGGCATAAAGGTACGAAAAATAAATGACAAAAACACGATAATTCCGAAATAATGTTGTATTTTTGTGCAGATTTTAAATTGGCGTAATGTGTACCTAATATAAATGAAACGTACGAAATCGATATTAAGTTGGCTGGTTGGCATCATCGTAGGTTTGTACCTGATGGTGACACTCCTCGTTAATATCCCTTTCGTACAGAGGTGGTTAGCCAATGGAGTTGAAGGAATACTTGAACGTGTTCTCGATACCGAAATTGAAGTCGGGCGAATAGAGATTGCCTGGAACGGACGTCTTATCGTTAATGACCTGCAAGTATGGGACAAGCAAGGCGAAGAGATGTTGCGCGTGGCTCACGTGGCTGCTCGGTTGGGTATACGTGATTTGGTGAACCATCGCATTCGCATCAGTAATGCCCAACTCTTCGGTATGCACGCCAATCTGTACCAAGAATGTGAGGAATGTGATCCAAATTTCAAGTTCCTCATTGATGCCTTTGCTTCGAAGGACACCACCAAGCACACACCTCTCGACCTACGCATCAGTCAGATACTGGTACGTCGCGGAAACATTAGTTGGCATCAGCGATGGAAACCCGACACCACTGCCTTCACTCCCGCGCACCTCGACTTGTCAGACCTTGATGTCACGGCTAATCTCAACGCTCTTACCGATGATTCTCTTAACGTGCGTGTGAAGCGCTTCGATGTTAAGGAAGGAAGTGGACTTGAAGTTAAGTCGCTGGCTTTCAACTTAGTTGGCAACAAGCAGGGAGGCACACTTTCGGACTTCAAGATACAGTTGCCCAACTCGCAGGTGGAGATTCCTTCCTTGAATTCATCCTATCGCAAACAGGGCTCGAAGTGGCAACTCGTAGATTATACAGGCAAGATTAAGGCTCACCTCTCCCCCACTGACTTTGCTCCTTTGCTCCCTCGTCTGAACGAAGTGAAGGATGTTGCCGATTTGGAGATGGCGTTTCAGGGAAAGGACGACCGCTTGAATATTGGTTCGTTACTCTTAAACGATGGAGAAGGACACCTACGTCTGTCGGCTTCTGGAAGAGCAGAACAAGTGTGGCAAGGCAAGGACAGTCTGCGTGCGATAGTCGACATCTGGGACTTGCATGCTGAGAACGAAGCCCTGAAGCCCTATTTCTCGCATGAGATACTCGATCGTTTGGGTGCTGTCGATGCTAAGGGAAGAGTCGAGTATATCCAAGGCGGAGTAAGCGGAAACATAGAGGCAAACACGCCATTGGGTAATGCATTTGTCATCGGAAGCAGGCAAAAGAACGGGAAAATAGAGGCCCGATTGCAGAGCGACGGCATTGAGCTGGGAGAGCTCCTTAAGCGCAACGACATCGGACATATGGCCTTCGACGTTAAGGCCTCAGGCCTTATTGCGAAAGACCTAAGGCTCAATTTAAACGGACATATATCCGAAGCTGAGTACAAGGGATATCGCTATAGGAACGTCGATGTCAAACGGCTCAATATTGCCAATTCGAAGGTCGATGTCAATCTGGCTTCATCCGACCCGAATGCTGCCTTTGATGCTGAAGGCGAAGTGGACTTGAAGAGCCACGTCTATAAGGTAAAAGCTGATATCGCCAGTCTTGCGTCACACATGCTTAATCTTACGAAGCGGTACCCCGATACGCACTTCTCTGGCCAATTGTTTGCGGACCTCGCGGGATCGTCGTTTGATAATATGAAGGGAGTGATTCAACTCAATGACTTCGCGATGACCGATTCCACTGGCACTTATCACCCAGGCGACATACACTTGACTTCGCGTCCGGAAGGCGATGACCGTAATATCTTACTCATAAGTCCGTTCCTCGAAGCCCAGGTCAATGGTACTTTCGAGCCTGATGTTTTGGTTGCTCAATTCAAGCGCTTGCTTAGTAATTACCTGCCGAGTGTTAACTACAACCCTACGGCTAAGCTTGCTCAATCCCAGGGCCATGCTTCGTTTATCGTCCGTGCCTATAATGCCGAACCTCTGCAACGATTCTTGGGCGTTCCGCTTACGCTAAACGGAACGACTACGGCATACGGAGAGATGGATAGCGAGCAGAATGCCTTGTGGGTGATTCTGAAGTCCCCCGGCATTAATTACGGCAACGAACAATTGCGTGACGTCGATCTGCATCTTGAGAGCAATTTCGAGTCGTTGGTTGCCAATCTGGGTCTGCAAAGACAGATGAAAGGACGATGGATTAACGTTGGTGCTGACACACAGGGACATGACGGTAAACTAACTACCCGACTATACTTTAATAATAATGTAGAGGGAGAAGAACGTCCGCAGACTTCCTATGCTGGAGACATTAGCATCATCTCGCGCCTATGGAAAGACCACGAAGGTAAGCAGGGATTCGAGAGCGAAATCATGCCTTCCAACTTCATCGTGAGCGATACCGTGTGGAGTATTCATCCGGGCTTCGTATCTTATTATAACGGGGCTTTGCAGGTGGATAGTTTTGGCATTAGTCAGGGAGACCGTTTCATTCGTGTCGAAGGACGTGCATCTAATTCAGAGGCTGATACCCTACATGCTCAGTTGCAACGCATCAATCTGGAATACATCTTCTCGCTCATCAACTTCCATGCGGTAGAACTGAGTGGTGAAGCCACAGGCGACGCTTATGCCCATTCGCTGTTCTCCTCGCCTAAGGCCGATGCTTACATCCGTATTCCCAAGTTCGCTCTGAATCACGGAACGATGGGCGACCTCGACATTCATCTCAATTGGGGAGAACGTCCCTACTCCATCTTCCTCGATGGCGATATTGCAGACTCTCCCAATCAAGGGCGCACGCTTGTCAAAGGCTACATCACGCCGAAGAAAGACGTTGACTATCACGGCATTGACCTGAACGTGAATGCCGAACGCGTAAATCTGGAATTCATCAATAAATGGACTTCTGCCATCTTCGACAACCTTCAGGGAAGAGCCACAGGATGGGTTCACATCTTTGGTCCCTTCAAGCAGATCAACATCGAAGGAGATGCACTAGTCAACGAAGGCAATGTCGGTATTCCCTTTATCGGTGTTCGCTATCACATGCTTAACGATTCGGTGCAGTTGCGGCCTGATAACATCTATTTTACCGATGCTCACCTCTATGACCCACAAGGTAATCCCGACGTGCAGGGGCATCAGGCACTCGTGACGGGACACCTGCATCACGATTCGTTCAAGAACCTAACCTACGACATTAGTATTAGGGGCCAGAACATCCTTGGTTATGACTTCCGCGAGTTGGGCGATATGAACTTCTACGGCACAGTCTTGGCCACGGGTGATGTGACGCTGAAGGGCCATCCAGGACAGGTGCGCATTGGTATTAAGGCTCATCCGGAACGAGGTACTTCCTTCACTTATAATGCAACTTCGCCCGATAAACTTACCGATACGCCGTTTATTACCTACCGGAGTAAGTCCGATTTGCTGTATGCGAAGTATAAGGAAGAGAACCAGTCGAATGCTGATGGGGATAATGCCGAAGAAGATCAGGAATCCTCGGACCTCTTCATCGACTTTGACCTTGACATCGACGAGAATTCCACGATGAACTTGCTCATGGATACACGTTCGGGCGACAAGATTACCCTGAACGGAAGTGGTCACATGCTCGCGCATTATTATAATAAAGGTAGTTTCGACCTCTTTGGAACTTATCGCGTGAATCGAGGCACTTACAACCTATCGCTTCAGGAAATCATCCATAAGAACTTCGAGTTCTCGCCCGACGGAACAATTACCTTCAATGGCGAACCCTATGCTGGAGACCTTAATCTGCAGGCAGTTCATACCGTTTCGGGTGTTTCGCTGAACGATATCAATCCGAAGGCCAATTTCTCGAATACGACAACTCGCGTCAACTGCCTTATGAACATTGGCGGAAAGGCTCGTGCTCCGCGTATAACCTTCGACTTCGATATCCCCAATGCCAACGAAGAGGAAAAGCAGATGGTGCGCTCGCTCATCTCTACCGAAGAGGAACGCAACATGCAGGTTATCTATCTGCTGGGTATAGGTCGATTCTATGCTTATGATTACGCCAATGACCAGCAGACGCAAGGCACTATGGCTATGAACTCCTTGCTATCCTCTACGCTCTCTGGCACTATCAATCAGGCGCTCAGCAACATGATTGGTTCATCAAACTGGAACTTCGGTGCAAACCTGCGTACGGGACAAGACGGATGGAACGACCTAGACGTGGAAGGAATGTTGCAAGGCAATCTGCTCAACAATCGCTTGCTCATCAACGGAAACTTTGGCTATCGTGATAATCCCGTAGCCACCAGCAACTTCATTGGCGACTTCGATGTTAAATACTTGCTCACGCGAAGCGGAAGTGTGGCGCTGAAAGCCTATAGCGAAACCAATGACCGCTATTTCACCAAGTCCTCGCTTACCACGCAAGGCATAGGTGTCATGCTTAAGAAGGATTTCACTTCGTGGAAGGATATCTTTACTCGCCAGAAACGGAGTAAAGTACGCGCTACAAAAGCCCCTTGATGGGTTGGAACAGGCGTCCGATAAAGCGACGGCGTAATGAGAATCGTTGCTTGAAGTTGTTCGGAGTCAATAAGACGCTGTTCTGCAAATCAGCATTAAAGATCGTATTCAGTTGCAGAGTTGTTTGCGGAGAGAAGACAAACACGTTTACCTCATAGTCATACCTTAGCGAACGCCCGTCGAAGTTTGCCGTTCCAATGGAGCAAAGTTCATCGTCCACCATCATGACTTTGGTGTGATGAAATCCTCCCTCGTAGTAATAGACCTCTGCCCCTCGGCGCATCATTCGCTTCATCTCTATCGCCACCACTTCAGGAGTAATTCGGTTGTCCATCGATGAGGAAACCATAATTTGCAAGCGAACACCACGACGAAGAAGTCGCTTCATAGCTCGGCGTACAGAATGCGTGTTGGTGGGATAAGGATTAACGATGCGTACTTCACGCTGGGCAACATCGAGCGCACTGACAAAAGCCTTTCTCATTTTCCGGCTCAATTTCTTTGGTTCGCGATTAACTACGCTAATGAGTTTGTCTCCTGCCGCTTCCGCCTTATTGCAATACTTCAGGTTGTCGAGTTCTTCCCCCGTAGTCTTGTGCCATATTTGTGCGAAGATGCTTTCAAACTCGTTCACGATAGGTCCTTGAAGTCGGATCTGCATGTCGCGCCAACGTCCTGTCCTTTCCGTCCCCCGTTCGTAATAGTCCGCAATATTCATGCCTCCCGTGAAAGCCACCTCCCCATCCACTACCACTATCTTACGATGGTCGCGATGAAGCATGTTTTGAATCCAGGGGAAATGTAGCGGGTCGAATATCTGCACATTGATGCCTAATGCCCTGATGCTGTCGAGGTGCTCCTGCTTCATGGCAATGGGCGACTTGTAGTTGCCGTATGCGTCAATGAGCAATCTCACCTCCACGCCCTCGTTCACTTTCTTGTGAAGGAGATGGAGGAAGGCATTACCTACCGAATCGCGTCGGAAGATGAAGTATTCGAGGTGGACGAAATGGCGTGCAGAATCTATACATTGAAGTAGATCGGCATACTTTTCAGCAGCCGAAGGCAGTAGTGTCACCTCATTGTCTCGATATTCAGGATTCCCTTGCTCGGCAAGAGCCTGTCGCAATAGTTCTGTTGCTGTCTTCTGACCTTTACAGGGCGCAACTGAAATTATCGACAATGCCCAGCAGATGATTATCTTCATCAACCACGAGCACGGCGTGAATCTTATTTTCTTGTAGTATGCGTTGAATCTCACTGATTTGAGTTGTAGGACTAACAGATTTCGGATGGCGTGTCATCGCTTCCTCAACGGGAACGCGGAAGAACTTCTCCTGCAGATTCTGCATGGCTCTACGTACGTCTCCGTCCGTGATGATACCCTCTACCTTGCCATCCTGAACGATTACACACAGGCCCAGACGTCCCTGACTTACGTGCAATACGGTTTCGGCTAAAGACATGCCTGGAGCGATAACTGGAAGATCGTCGCTTCGCATAACGTCCTTTGCTCGTGTCAGCAATCTCTTGCCCAGTGAACCGCCTGGGTGGAAGCGTGCAAAGTCTCGTTCTTTGAAGTTGCGGCGTTCCATCAAAGCACAAGCGAGTGCGTCGCCCATTGCTAGCGTTGCTGTAGTACTGCTTGTTGGAGCAAGGTTCAGCGGACAAGCCTCTCCTGTGATTCCCACATTGATGTGGCAAGTAGAGTTGCGTGCAAGCAGACTCTCGGGATTGCTCGTGATGGCGATGATGGGTATGTTCTCTTCTATGAGAAACGGTATGAAGCGCAGCAGTTCGTCGGTCATACCCGAGTGACTGATAGCGACAACCACATCATCTATCGTCATCACGCCGAGGTCACCATGATAGAGGTCCAAGGGAGAAACGTAGAATGCCGGTGTGCCGGTACTCGACAGCGTGGCAGCAATCTTTGCACCGATGTGTCCACTTTTGCCCACACCCGTAAGTATGACTTTACCCTTACAACGTAAAATAATATCAATAGCTCTGTCGAATTCCCCGTCAATCTGTGGAATCAGACTCAGTATGGCTTGCGCCTCGTCGCGCAAACATTGAACTGCAATCTCCTTATTAGTCATTAGCTATAAGTTTTCTGACAACACCTTCCAAGTCGCACAACCTCAGCATATTTGGTCCGTCGCTCAAGGCTTGGTCGGGATTGGGATGAACTTCAAAGAAATACCCGTTGGCGCCAAAGGCTTTTGCTGCCATTGCCATTGCGGGTACGTATTCACGATTGCCTCCAGTCGAACCTCCGTTTCCTCCTGGACGCTGAACTGAATGGGTGCAATCCATAACTACTCTCTCCGTCCACTTTTTCATATCCGGAATATTGCGGAAGTCAACAACAAGATTATTGTATCCGAACGAGTTTCCGCGTTCTGTCAACCAAATCTCCTTTGCCCCGCTCTGTCGGCATTTCTCCACGGGATACTTCATGTCTTCGCCCGAAAGGAACTGCGCCTTCTTGATATTGACGATACACCCTGTCTGGGCAGCAGCAACAAGTAAGTCGGTTTGTCGGCAAAGGAAGGCAGGAATCTGTAACACATCCACCACCTTTGCTGCAGGTTCTGCCTGCCAAGCCTCGTGAATGTCGGTTAGCAGGGGCAGTGCATATTTCTCCTTGATGCGGGCAAGCATTTCCAATCCGCGCTCCAGTCCTGGTCCACGGTAGGACGACAGGCTTGTACGGTTAGCCTTGTCAAACGATGATTTGAAGTACACCTCGATACCCAGCTCGTCGCGCAGGCGAACAAGTTCGGAAGCCACATCATTGAGGCATTCCTCCGTTTCGATGACGCAAGGTCCCGCAATGAAAATAGGTTTCATCCTATAATGTCAAATGTTAATTGTCAAATGTCAAATGTTAAATGTCAAATATCCAGTTTGTGGTATTGAAATCCTTGCAAAGATAATAATAAAATGGTAAATGGAAATGGTAAATGGCAAATATTAACTATCTTTGCAGAAAATATAAGCCAAAAACTATGATACAGATTAATTCTTACGAAGACTTCAAGCAGTACGAAGGACAGGAACTGGGCCATAGCGGTTCGATTCATGTAACTCAGGAACGCATCAACCAGTTTGCCGATGCCACCCTCGATCACCAATGGATTCATGTCGATGAGGAGCGTTGCCGTCAGGAGAGTCCTTTCGGACAGACCATTGCCCACGGCTATCTCACGCTTTCCCTGCTTCCCGTGATGTGGGGACAGATCGTAAACGTTGGCAATCTCGAGCGCCAGATGAACTACGGAATGGATAAACTGAAGTTTGCTCAGCCCGTGCTGTCAGGTCAGCATGTCTCTATGACTGCCCGTCTTGAGGAACTTGTCAACCTGCGTGGAGCGATTAAGACTACGGTGAAAATCACTATCGTGATAGACGAGACTGGCAAGAAGGCCCTTGAGGGACTGGCTACGTTTGTGTATTACTTTAAGTGAGAAGAAGACTCGCCCCCATCCACTCCCTTTTAAGGAGGGGAGTAATATGGGAATAGACCTTATTTTTTCCTTCCCTTGGGAAGGGAGGAAAAATTAATAATTGAGCAGAAATCTTCAAGATTATACCCCTCGCCCTAAAAGTGAGAGGGTCTTTATATCACATCTTTGCTCACCCTTTCCATCGCCTGATGGATGAGTGCGGTAGTTCCTTGACTTACGGGAACGAGAGGCAGACGCAACTTGTTCCTGACAGGACTCAGACCCATGGGCGATTGTGCGCTCAGTTGTGAGAGTGCTGCTTTGACACCAGCGGGATTTCCCTCGATGAACATCAGACTATAGAGTTCGAATAGTGCGTCGTTGACGAGTTTCGCTTCTGCCAGTCTACCCTGTTGCATGAAGTGAACGAGGCGTGCTGTCTCGGCAGGCAAGGCATTGGCAATCACGCTGATAGCCCCTACTCCACCCAGTTGCATGATTTGCAGGGTAAGGCTGTCGTCGCCCGAAAGCAGTTGGAATCCCTGAGGCTTATCGGCAAGTATCTGCTTGATTTGTGCCATATTTCCCGATGCTTCCTTGATGGCGATGATGTTCTTGAAGTCGTGAGCCAGACGGAGCGTTGTCTCAGCAGTCATGTTCACGCTTGTGCGCCCGGGTACATTATAAAGTACTACCGGCACGGGACTAACCTCTGCAATGGCCCGGAAGTGTTGGTAGAGTCCTTCCTGCGTGGGCTTGTTGTACATGGGACATACAGAGAGCATTCCGTCGATACCTGTCCAGTCGGTATGCTTGATTTCCTCTACAACGGCCTTCGTGCAGTTGCCTCCGCATCCCATGAGCAGGGGAACACGTCCTTTGGCTTGGCGCACCACGATGTCCTTCACCCTATGGCGTTCTTCCTGACTGAGGCAAGGCGTTTCGGCAGTAGTCCCGAGCAGACAGATGAAATCCACCCCACTGCGAATGTGCCAGTCGATAAGCCCTCGTAGGGCGTCCTCGTCAATCTCCCCCTCTGGCGTGAAGGGAGTTATGAGTGCAACACCCAAGCCCCGGAATATAGCTCCGTTGCTTGCCTTACCTGTTGTTTGCGCTGTCGTATTAAACGGTTCGTCGAAAAGTGTCGGTTGCGTCATATTATATCTTTTTACCTAATAACCTATTAACCCGTTAACCTGTTAATCTTTTAACCCGTTAACCCTTTATTAATTCCAAAAATTCATTTTCGTTAACTATTCTGATGCCCAGTTTCTGTGCCTTCTCTAGTTTGGCAGGTCCCATGTTCTCGCCTGCGAGAATGAAGGAAGTCTTGGCTGAGATGCTACCCACGTTCTTGCCCCCGTGCTTCTCGATGAGCGCCTTGTATTCGTCGCGACTGTGGTGGGCAAAGACTCCGCTAATGACTATGGACTGCCCTGCGAGTCGGTCGGTATGTTCGGTGAGCTCTTCTTCGGAGAGTTCGAACTGCAGACCGTAGGAGCGCAGTCGTTCGAGCATCCAGATGTTCTGTGGATTGGCAAACCACGTGCGTACGCTTTGGGCTATCACTTGTCCTATGCCATTCACCTCCAGTAGTTGCTCTTCTGAGGCCGTTGCCAGAGCGTCGATGTTCTTGAAATAGCGCGCCAGCGTTTTGGCAGCAGTTTCGCCTACGAATCGGATGCCCAGGGCATAGAGGACACGTGGGAAGGGAACGTTCTTGCTGTCTTCAATTCCCATGAGAATGCGGCTTGCACTCTTGTCCTTCTGTCCGCGTGCTCCGCTTATCTGGTCGCGTCGTATCTCGTACAGGTCGGCTGGGTCGCGAATGATGCCACGGCGGAAGTATTCGGCTATGGTCTCAGGTCCCAGCGAGTCGATATTCATCGCCTTTCTGCTGATGAAGTGCTCTATCCTACCCTTGAGTTGTGGTGGGCATGAGGCGTCGTTGGGACAGTAGTGTGCAGCCTCGCCTTCGTAGCGCACCAGTGGCGTTCCACATTCGGGACACTTGGTGATGAACTCCACCCGAGGCCCGAGATTCTCGTCGCGTGCATCGAGGTCTACGTCCACTATCTTCGGGATGATTTCTCCTCCCTTCTCCACCATCACGCGGTCGCCAATGTGCAGGTCGAACTTGCGTATGAAGTCCTCGTTGTTCAGCGTAGCCCTCCTGACTATTGTGCCGGAGAGTTGCACGGCATCCATGTTGGCAACGGGCGTGATGGCGCCTGTGCGCCCTACCTGGAAGGTTACGGAACGTAGGATGGTGGTTTGCTTCTCTGCCATGAACTTGTAGGCGATGGCCCATCGCGGACTCTTTGCCGTCATTCCCAGACTGCGTTGCTGTGCTATGGAGTTGACTTTCAGCACGATGCCGTCTGTGGCCACGGGCAGGTTCTTGCGTTCCTTGTCCCAGTAGTGTATATAGTCGTAGATGTCTTGCAGGGTCTTGGCAAGCTTCATCTGCGGACCTATCTTAAAGCCCCATCTGCCTGCCAGTTGCATGTTGTCGTAATGGCTTGTAGTAGGTATCTCGTCACCCAGCAGATAGTAGAGGTAGGCATCGAGTCGGCGTTGTGCCACCACAGCCGAATTCTTGCTCTTCAGTGTTCCGCTTGCGGCATTTCGGGGATTGGCGAAGAGGGGTTCTTCTGCTGCCTCGCGCTCGCGGTTCAGTTTCTCGAAGCTGTCCCACGGCATCAGCACCTCTCCCCTGATCTCGAAGTCGTCGGGGCATCCCGTTTCGGGTGGGAGTACCAGGGGGATGGAACGTATGGTCTTGATGTTTTCCGTCACGTCGTCGCCTTGCACGCCATCGCCTCGCGTCACGGCCTTTGTTAGGCGTCCGCCCTCGTACCAGAGGCTGATGGAGAGTCCGTCGTACTTCATCTCGCAGCACACCTCGAAGGGTTGTCCTTGCAGTCCCTCCTCCACGCGCTCGTACCACTCCCTCACTTCCTCTTCGCTGTAGGTGTTGGCCAGGGAGAGCATGGGGCGGCGGTGTGTCACCTGTGTGAACTCGTGGTTGAGGTCACTCCCCACCCTCTGCGTCGGACTGTTGGGGTCGAAGCATTCGGGATGCGCCTTCTCCAGGTCCTGCAGTTCGCGCATGAGTTGGTCGAACTCCAAGTCGCTGATACTCGGCTCGTTAAGCACGTAGTACCTGTAATTGTGTTCGTGCAACTGCTTGCGCAAGATCTGAATCCTCGATTCGACTCCTTCTTTGTTCATTATTCATTATACTTTAGCGAAGCGCCTATTCCCTCATCTTCTCCATATTCTCGTTAGCCACGCGGAGGTATTCCTTCACATAGGGATGATTGAGGAAGTAGCTTGGCGCCCCCACGATAAGGGCCTCTATCTGCGGTGTGAGCACGGGATAGGCATATTCCGATGTCATGATCATGAACACGCCCGGACCGAGCACGTTGCTGTAGTTGCTCTTGATGAACGACGATATCAGCTGGTCGGCCTGCCTATTGAGTATCATCTCCTCCTTCGCCAGTTGTGCCAGCACCTCATCGTGGTCCATACCGTCCATAATCATGCGTCCCTCCTTGCGTGGAAGTTCAGCCAACTGATTGTCTATCTGTGTCTTGCGCTGTATAAAGGCATAGAGACTGTCGTTGAGCGGACTACCCGTTACCGACTGACGGATGTCGTCGATGGTGAGCAGGATGTCGCCACCCTCCAGCACCACGGGCATCAGGCTCTGATTGCCCACGAACAGGTTGGCCATCGTAGTCGTGTCCATAGCGCCTTTGAAGGCAAACTTTCCGTGTGTGACGTAGGCTGAATCGATGCTACGCAGGTCGTTGTTGTCGTACACTTTCAGGTAGAGCATCTTGCCCTCCATCCCATGCACCGTCGTCGTTCCGTCCACCAAATACTGGTCGGAGCAGGCAGTCATCACCAGCCCCACCAGAGCAACAAGGAATATATGTTTCATATCAGCCCTCTAATGCTCCCTTCTTTATTCATTTATCATTATTCATTATTCTTTAGCGAAGAGCTAGCCTTCGCGCAAAGCGTTGGGAATTCTTATTGCTGTATAGAACTGAATCACAGCCCCGATGAGCAAGAGCACCACCCACTCGTTGTGGCGCAGCAGATGGTAGCCCGACTGCTGGGCAATCATGGCTACGGCTGACAGCACGAGTACTGCTGCCCCGAACAACTGTTGCCTGCGCAAGCGCTGCACCACGAAGTTCTTGCCATCGTAGCCTGCACGCAGTTGCATAGCGGAAAACATCACCACGCCCAACGTAAAGAGCGCCACTGCCCACCAACCGGCAAACAACGACACGCCTGCACCCAACACCATGAGCACAGCCCCTATTCGGAATATCGCGTTCTCTGTATTATTTAGTTCGTTCATTATTTATCTTTATAGTGTGAAGGAGCAAGGAGCAAGATAATACGATTTGACAATTGGACGTTTTACGATTTTACAATTACTTTAAAACCTCAAACTCTCAAACCTCATTGCCTCATTCTTATTCCTTCACTTTCCCCTCGCCCTTTAAGGGAGAGGGTTCGGGGAGTGGGTCTTCCTGTGCTGGCAGCAACACGTAAACATCTTCCCCCTCGCGCTTCATTAGATATTTCTCGCGTGCGATGCGAATCACCGCCTCCCTGTTATGTTCCAGTTCTTCCAGGGCTCGCGTGTCGTGGTCGTATTGGTCCTTATAGTTCTGCATCTCCGTGCGCAGGGCTTCAATCTCCTTCAGCCTCATGCGACGCTGCCAGAAGCTGTCCTCGTCGGCAAAGCCCACGATAATGGCGAAAAAGGCAATCACCACGGCATATCTGTGCCGTTTGATAAATTCCCAAACCGAGTATATCTTGCTCATATATTTCAAAATTTCGCACAAAGATAATGAAAAAAGCAGAAAGTATGAATATTGAACCCTATAATTTAATTTTATTAACAAAATTACCCCCCCCCTGCCGCTTTTCGCTTTATGTGAGAATGGCAAAGCGCTCATTTGATGATTTTACGATTTGACGATTTGACAATTTTACAATTGGACCGCTCGGCATCTGCGTTGCAGTGACGCTTGCGTAGAGAAACGGAGCAAGAATTTCACGATTGTCTTTTCGCTGAATAAAAAGGCGAGTTCGTTGAACAAATTTGGCAAAATGTTTGTAAAACGATATTTTTGTACTTGATTTGTTAGTTCACCATGAACAATCTTTGGGTATAGGCGTTACTATGGGATAATCAAATTGTGAGACCTCATCGTTGAGCGTGTGGAACTTGAATTGAAATAGTATAAAGGCAGAATGACGAGTTAAAATGGAGAGAGACGGATTGTTAGAAAGCAGGACACTTACACTGCCTGTAGATATGAAACAAATTGCATTTAACGGAGATCTGGTTATCACTGATAATCTAGAGTTGGACCATGCAATTAGTGGATTCGAGGACAGACCAACCTACTTGTCCTTTTTTACGTTGTTTTTCTGTGTCGAAGGCAAAGTTTCCATACGAGTCAATCTGCAGGAGCTATGTGTCGAGAAGAACAGTATTCTTCTGTTGCCACACTGGGCTATTGTGGATAAGGTGAAAGTTAGCGACAACTCTCGTTTGGGGATTCTTTTTTTCAGTGAATTTGATGACTACGATTTATTGTCGATTAGCAACCCGGGAAACACGTTAAGGCGTGAGGCAGGTAGAGGTCCCTTGCTCATAAAGCTGCGACGGGAGAGCATGTTGCACGTTGTAGAGGCCTACAAACTTCTGCGCAGTGCCATAGAAGACGAGCAGTTGCGTCGTAAGGAAGAAATCGTATCGAACTATCTTCATGTCATTGGTACATATCTCGTCAACGATTTGGAAGAAGAACGCCGGAAGGCTCTGGTTTTATCAACACTGCGTCACGAGATGATAGCTCAACAGTTCCATTCTTTGGTTTGTCAGAATTTTGCTAAACACCGTGACATTTCCTTTTATGCTGAGCAACTCGGTATGTCGGCGAAGAATCTCGGCATAATAGTTAAGAAAACCAGTGGCAGGAATCCTTCGGAATGGATTCGCGACCTTACTGTTCTTAATGCTAAGGCTATGCTCATAAATGGCAATTACAATATACAAAAAATAAGCGACGCCCTCGGCTTTACTCATCAATCTGCCTTTAGTCGTTATTTTAAGGAGAACGTCGGTTGTGGGCCTTTTCAATACCGCAAAGAGAAATGTTTGGATGTTACTTCCCTAGGAATTTAGTATCCAGATAGGCTTGGAAGTTTTCTTTATAAAGGTCGCCAACGGGGAGACACGTGTCGGCGTCCATGATGATTCGGTTCTTGTCCACCTCCTGAATCTTTGTGAGGTTGACGATATATGAACGGTGGACACGCATAAAGTTATCCGGCAGTCGTTCCTCCATCTTTTTCATGGTTAGTAGGGTTACGACGGGTTTTGGCTGCCCTTCCAGCCACACTTTCAGGTACTCGCTCATGGCCTCGACATATCGGATGTCGGGGATGCTAACCTTCACGATGCGGTGGTCTGTTTTCAGGAAAATGACGTCTTCTTCTGTGCTGGCAGGAGTGACGCGTGAGGCTTCTACCCTCTCTTTGATGCGGTTTGCCGCCCTCTGGAACTCTTGCAAGCCGAAGGGCTTCAACAGGTAGTCGACGGCATTGACGCGGAATCCCTCTACGGCATATTCGGAGTAGGCTGTGGTGAAGACGACGAGTGGCGACACCGTAAGTGACTTCACGAAATCCATGCCGTTAAGGTCTGGCATATTGATGTCGCAGAAGATGGCATCTACCAAGTTGTTCGCCAGAAAGGCTCTTGCTTCCAGGGCGCTTTGGCACTGTGCTGCGAGTTCCATAAACGGCACTTTGCCGATGTAACTGACCAGTTGCCTCAGTGCCAGCGGCTCGTCATCGATGGCTAAAACCTTTATCATGCTTTCATTATCTTATGATTCAACCTTATCGAGCGGAATGTCCATTACCACCTCGTAGGTGTTGTCCGTTTCGTTGACGTCCAGCGTAAAATTGTTGTTATAAATCATGCTCAGTCGCTGGCGAACATTTGCCAAGCCCACGCCTCCTTGCTGGGGAAGCGACGTGTCGTTCTGCTTCCTGTGCTTGCTGTTGCGGCAGGTCCAGTGCAGTCGTTCCTCGCCCCCCTTGTTCTGATATCGTTTTCCTTCGATCGTGATGAAGCTTTTTTCCTGATATCTCACGCCGTGCTTGAATGCGTTTTCCACGAAAGAGATGAAGAGCAGAGGCGGGATGTTGACTCCCATGCCATTATCGGGAGAGATGACTGTGATTTTCAACTTATCGCCGTAGCGCATGCGCATCAGTTGTACGTAGTTCTGCATGAATTCCACCTCCTGCGACATGAGCACGCGCTTCTTGTTGCTTTCATAGAGTACGTAACGCAGAATCTTCGATAATTGTATGATGGCCTGCTGAGCCTTAGGCGGTTCTATATCTATCAAGGCATGTATGTTGTTCAGCGTGTTCATCAGGAAGTGCGGGTTCAGCTGGTACTTCAGGTATTCCATCTGTTGCTCCAGGTTCTTATGCTCCAGTTCTACCAGTCGCTTGCGCTCGTCGCGTCCGTGATGATAGGCTTTGACACCAATGTTTGCACCGAATATGAGGATGAGGATGAGGAACAGGGCAGCCAATATGTTGTGTTCACCAATGATGGGAGGTGGTGCAGGCGGACTCATGCTTTCCCCCTGATGAGAGGGCTTATGCTTAGGCATATGAGTGGGCTCGTGGGCTGTTTTCCTGTGTGCTACTGTCTCTCCTTTCGCGAGGCTATGGGGAGGTACAGAAGGAATCCTTGGCCTGCTATTGTGCTGATAAACGGCAAACGCCACAACCATAATTGCCACAAGGGTGAAGTACAGGGTACGCTTGTGCTTGCAGAACAACAGCGGCGCCAGCAGGAAGTTGTGGATGAGGAAGAGCAGCAGGAATACCGAAAACCTCCGCCATACGAAGAATATCTCTGTCCAGTCGAACATGGCATAGCCATTTTTTACGGTACGCACATGCATACTCAGCAACGGGGTTATGAAGAGAATGCCCCAGATTGTCAAGTATGTAATGTTCTCCAAACGTGACTGCTTCAGCCAGATCTTGTATTCCATATATATAATAACGCGAAATACCGCGATTTATTGCCACCTTATCTGCCCGAATAGCTGGTAGAGGCTTTGCATGAAGCCGATGACGATCCGATGCTTACGGTATAGCTCGAACCGGAAGTCAGTCCAGGGCAACTGATCAAGCAACTTAGACCTCCGCTTCCTCCGCCAGGACCGAAACCTCCGCCAGGACCGAAGCCTCTGCCACTGCTGCTTGTCGAATATTCTGCAGGAATGGTGAACGAGGCCAGCGTCGAAGAACCATTCTTGACACTTACTGCCGTATTTGCTGAAGCCGAAGAACTGGATGTGCTAAGCAAGCATTGTGAACCGCTTGTCGAGGTGACGCTGTTGTTGCCGCCTCCTATGGCCATCACCGTTCCGCCTGTGATGTAGAGGTAGTAGCGCTCGGCAGCGTCCAGTCCGCACTCTGGTGCTCTGGCCCCACAGGCAATGACTTTTCCGCCTGAGATGTACATGTTGGCGTTGCTGTCTATGCCGTCGTTGCCGTTGCTCACGCCAGTCACGTTACCTCCCTTCAGGTACATTTCTTTGGCCGAATTGATGGCGTCGTCCGATGTGCTCACGGCTTTCACCGTGCCACCGCTGATGGTGATTGACCCCTTCGCCTCTATTGCCTCGTGGCTCTTCGCGTTAGCCGTGATCTCACCGCCTGTAATGGTCATGTTTCCGTCGCTCTTGATGGCTTTGGGCGAAGCCGTTGCACTACTGCTGTATTTGTACTGACTGCCCGTGGTGGTGGCATTGATGGTGCCGTTGCTGATGGTCAGCGTACCGTCGGCTTTGATGCACTTCCCGCCTGAGCCTATCGACTTCAGCGTTAGTGTGCCGCCACTGATTTCCATGTTCGCGTCCGACTTCAGGCAAGCACAACCCTTGGCGTCTCTGTCGGTGCTGTCGTATGTGCCATTTCCCGAGGTGTTGATGGTCAGCGTCCCGTCCTTCACGTATAGGTCGCCTGCTGCTTTCAGACCCTTGGAGGCTGCGGCAGTAGTGGTAACGTTCAGTGTGCCGCCTTCCACATACAGGTTGCCACTGTCTTCGTCGTCGTGGTCAGTTGTCTCGCCTGTCGAGGTAGTGCCGTCGAGGTCACACTGAATGCCGTCGTCTCCCACGCCATTGATGGTCACCGTTCCGCTTTCCATGAGGAAATACTCGTTGCACGAGATGCCGTCGCCCACCGCTTTTGTGATGTTCAGCGTTAGGTTCTTCAGCGCTATGTAATCGCCACTCTTGATGGCGTGGTTGGTGTTGCCGGCCACGTTCAGCGTGCCGTTTCCCTGAATCTGAAGCTGACCTTTACTGTAGATGCAGCCCTTCTGTTCTCCGTTTGCCCCGTCGGTAAGCGTGTTGGTCGTATTCTTCTTCGCACTCAGTTGTATGCGTTTCGAGTTCGTGATGTTGATGGCAGCTCCGCTGGGGTTTGTCAACGTCACGTCAGCCAAGGCAATCGTACACTTGTATGAACCCGCCAGTGAAAACGAACCCTCTGTGCTTGAGCCCGACAGTTGGTAAGTGATCTCGTCGCCGTCCACGGCATCCGTGTTGGTCTGCTCTATGCCTACGTGTGCTCCGTCGACAGTCGGTGTCACGTATCGTGCCACATTGCCAGCCACATACACCATGGCCGACGCTCCGTCGTACTCCACCTTCACCAGGTTGTCGGTAACCTCCGTGTCGTCCACCGTCATACTGCTGACATCGCTCAGTGTGAACGTCTTCCCCATGATGTCCAGCGTCGTACCGTCGGCGTAGGTCATATCACCCGTTTGGGTGGCAGGAAACTGGTACACCACGTTGCCCACCTTCACGTTCAAAGTCTGTCCCATGGCTGTTATCGTCAGCACAAGGGATATGATGAATGCAAACAATCTTCTCATTTTACTACGATTTTATAGGTTTTGTTTTTCGTTCCGATGATGTACACTCCCTTCCTCATCTGCGTTCCCGTCACCCTCTGCCCTTTCAGGTCGTATATCTCCTCTGCCTCGTCCAGCGTGGTGCTGTCTATCCGGTCGACGTCGGTTGTCGATTCGTCAGAAGTGGAAAAGTACATCTTCACAAGGTTTGCTATCACAAACGTCTTTGTTCCTGCTATCATCGTCGTTCCGCTGATGGTCATCTTCAGCGACTCAGTAGGTACTGACACCTTTTCGCCTCCCGTCATTTCGAAGGTGAGGTATCCGAAGTTGGCGGCCTTCGCGGTCAGTATTCCTATCAGAATCATTAGTGATAATAACAACTTCCTCATTTTCGTCTATTTTATGAAAACATGATTTTTGCGCAAAATAAACCATTCTTTCCTTTTTCACCAAATTTATTCAACGAATTCCCCATTTCTTTCAGCGAAAAACCACTTTTGCTGACGATTTACAATTAGGGCTGTTTGTTCCGTTTCTCTACGCAAGCCTAGCTTTGCGTCCGATTACGAATGCCGTAAGACATAGGTTCTTGCTCCGTTTCTCTACGCAAGCGTAGCTTCGCGTCCGATTACGAGAGTCATCGAACATAGGTTCGAGTGCCATCGAACATAGGCCTTATCTCGGAACCCCTATGCTTGGTCGGCCTTCTCCTTATCGGTCGACTTGGTCTTTACCTGCTTCGACCATTCCACAAGTTTCTTCAATTCAGCATCGTCGTGCTCGCGAAAATCACGACAAATAGCTTCCACCAGTAGTGACAATTGGCCCTTGTTACCCCCACTTTCTGCAACGAGGTTAGCCATTTAGCCTCAAAACACCTTCCAAATGAGTTAATAGTGCAATTTTTCCGAAGCACTAAATATATCACAAACGTAGGAAAAAACATCGGAACAGGGGGTTCGTGCATGTCTTTTGAGGCCTGTGAGAGGAGTAATTTGATGCATTCTGTGCCTTTTCCGAGCTTCGGCATCTTAGGTGCAGAGGGTTTACTGATATCGTATCTCATTGTATTACAGCTTTTTAGATGAAACATAATTCACATTTGTGACAGATGACAGATGTGACAGTTATTTTTAAAAAGGGTATCTTACCCATATATATACTATATAACTTATTATATATTAATTAGTTATAAAGTTTTAAGAGGTGAGTTATACCCTCTGTTTTAAAACTGTCACAACTGGAACTGTCACAGATTCATTAAAACTCTCTCTCTTCTACAAGGCCTGAGTTCTTCTTCTAAATGAAATATGCCCGCCTTCGCAGGTGGGCATATTTAGCAACTTAAAGTTATGAAAATATAAAACAAAAATTTGTTTCAAGAATGTAATAGGCGACTAGTTTCTTATATAACAGTCATTTGTTTTTCTTGTCTTTTTCTTGGCTTTTCTCTCGCTTAATTGTATCTTTGTGGTCATAAATGAACAGTTTCATGCAACAAGAGAAGAAGGACATAGGGTCGCTATTCGACAGGATAGCAGGGAGGTACGACTTCCTGAACCACCTGCTTTCGCTGAACATCGACAAGCGGTGGAGGAGAAAGGCAATAAAGGCAGTCGTGGAGAAGCAACCGGCAGGCGGGCAATGCTTGGATGTAGCCATTGGCACAGCAGACTTGGCCATCGAGTTGGCACGACAGTTAGAAAGCCGGAATGCCTCGTTCGAGATTACGGGCATCGACCTGTCGGCAGAGATGATGAACATCGGGGAAGAGAAGGTGAAGAAAGGTGGCTGGCAAGGACGTATAAGTTTCATGCATGCAAGTGCTCTCGACATGCCTTTCGAGGACCAACGCTTCGACGTGGTGACTTGTGCCTACGGCGTGCGCAACTTCTCCGATCTGGACAAAGGACTGGCGGAGATGCAGCGCGTGATCAAACCGGGCGGGCAACTCATGATTCTGGAGTTTTCCTATCCGAAGAACAAACTAATCGCCTGGGCGTATGACCTGTATTTCACGCATGTGCTGCCTACCGTGGGCCGATGGCTAAGCAAGGACAGGACGGCATACAGCTACTTGAACCGGAGCGTCAAGGGTTTTGTGTGGGGAGAGCAGATGTGCAGGCATTTGGCAGATGCCGGTTTTCTGAAGATTGATTATCGTCCACTCACTTTTGGCATTACAACAATATACACAGCCACTAAAGCATAAAGCATCATGAAACAGTTCTTACTTTGGTTACGCATCATTCGTCCGCAAACGCTATTTGCCTCTCTCTGCCCCGTGTTGGTGGGCCTGTTGGTGGCACATCACTTGATGGGAAGCATGGCTGCGACGACAGCAGTCCTGACGATATTGTGCGCCTTGGCCTTGCAGATTCTGAGTAACCTGATTAATGACTACTACGACTACAAGCGCGGTACGGACAAGCAAGGGCGCGTGGGGTTCAAGCGGGCTTTGGCAGAAGGGACGGTAAGCGAACGGCAGATGCGCCTTGCCTGCTATACAGCACTCGCTGTCGCCGTCGTGTCAGGGTGCGTGCTTTGCTACATTGGTGGGTGGCCCATCATGCTGATAGGCGTCTCTGCCATCCTCTTTGCCTGGCTCTATACCGCCACCCCCTACTCTCTCTCCTACCTCGGTATTGCCGACGTGTTTGTGCTTTTATATTACGGCATCATAGCGACGTGGGGAACTGCTTGGTTACAATTCCAGTCGATGGAAATGTCCTTTGCCGGTGGCCAGACCTTCGTGTATGCCGGTGCAGTATGCGGACTGCTGTCGATGTGTGTGCTGGCCATCAACAACATACGCGACATAGACGACGATCGCCTGTCGGGAAAGCATACGATACCCGTGCGCTTGGGTAAAAAGGCTGCCCTTGCCCTATTGGGCATCATCGTGGCACTCACGCCACTTTGTGCTTGGATGGCTTATGGATGGAGTTGGGCTGTACTGGTCATCGTCCCTGCTGCCTTCCTGTATTACAAGGTGCTGAAGGCAGAGGGCGTGCAATACAATCTCTGCTTGATGATGGCAGGAATTGTCAATCTCATCTACACGGGACTTGTGTGGCTGAGCCTTTAGTCGCCTAGCCTAAAAACCGCCGAAGGGAGGGAAGGGGAAATCGCCATTGAAGAAGTTGGGCATGGACTTCTCCTTCAGTTCCTGAATGCGGGGTTGCCAGTCTTTGTCGAATCGCTCGATGTTGGCGTCGAGGAAGGTGAAGCGATCAGTAAACCACTTCTTTAGCATCTGTATCTCTTCTTCATAGGAACTGACGCGATAGGCCAAGAACATGCCAACGGCATCAAACCCTCCAAAACCTGCGAAATCGCCCATCATGGGGAAACCCTCGGGGAACTGTGGAATAGAGTCTCCCATCATCGGGAAACCGCCAAAGCCCGGCATCATGGGGAAGCCACCCGGAATGGAGTCGCCCATCATCGGGAAATGAGGTATAGAATCCCCCATCATCGGGAAGCCGCCAAAGCCCGGCATCATGGGAAAACCACCCGGAATGGAATCGCCCATCATGGGGAAATGAGGTATGGAATCCCCCATCATGGGGAAACCTCCAAAGCCAGACATCATAGGAAAACCACCCGGAATGGAATCACCCATCATGGGGAACGAACCGAAGGGACGCGCCTTGGGCAAGTTCTTCTTCTCCTCCTCAGAGACAAGAAGTTCGGGAAAAGTCGCGAAATGGTGAGCAAGGCAGGGTGCCAGCAGACGGGCCTGTTCGTCGATATAAGCCTCGATGGACTCATTGCTCAGTACTCCCTTGCGAAGCGCCTGATAGCGCACCTTCACAGCCTTGCGGAAGGCAGGGTCTTGCAATAGGCGTTGCCACAGGGCAGGCGTTGGGCTGTTGGATGCACCCTCGAAGCACCACGCCTCGGGATTGTCACCATTGGAGAAGTTGGCGTTGCCGTAAGCAAGATTGTAGTCCCACACAGGGCCTGCCACCAATTTGCCCCCCTTGCCGTTGGTCTTCTGCTTCTCCTTGTAGAAATAGGCGCTACGCTTGTATCCATCGGCATTGACGCTTAGTTCGGTGTGGATGAAATAATCGACAAACGAGGGGACATCGATGTAACGGGCATAGCCCTTAATGGGGTCGGCAAACGAGTCGGACTGAATCACCTGTTCCACCGTGTCGATATAGTTCTGGATGTATTCGAACTGCTCGGGTTGCAGTTTCTTTTTCTTCGGATAGATGCACGACCAGATGACCTGACTTGTCATATTGCCCTCGCCAATGCCAGGCACTTTAGACACGAAGGTTGCGTCGTCCTCGTCGTAGGTGTCGATGCGTAAGAGATAGCCTCCCGTGACGTCCCTGCCTTGGGTGTCGCTCTTCTTCATCTTGGCAATATCCACGCGGTCCAGGCCCCGTTTAATAGCCTCCGAGAGGATGTAGATGCCCCGATACTCGCCATTGACTGTGAGTTCCACCATCTGCGTGCGTGGTCCCCAATGTCCCATGTCGCGCCAAAGCTGGAAGGCAAGCGGATCGCGCACGGTGGAGACATCGCTATAAGGCGCCAGGAGCACCCAGTCGCTGTGGGCGGGCATTCCCATGAGGGAGGCCTCTACGTCCCTACCCTCCTTGTCGCGCAGTTCTATGGTATATTTCTTTTGAGGGAAGCCTAGCGAACTGTTGCCACGCAGCTTGATGCCAATGGGGCCGTCATAGCCCTTCATCTTCATGTGTCCCGTTACCTTGCTACGGGCGTTCAGCGTGGAATCCACCGTGATGCTTATCTGCCCCACCTTCTTTTGTCGGGCAACGGCGGGAATGGCAAATGTGATAATCAGCAGGAGTGTCGATAGTCTTTTCATCGTCTTATTCATCAATAATGCGACGACAAAGGTACGAAAATAATCGTCCTCCGGTATAAAAGATGTGAGTATTTTCTTAAAGAAAATTTGTAAAATCGTTTGTTTTTGTTTATTTTTGCACGGAAATGTATAAATAAGAAATAGAACAATGGAAGAACAATACATCGTGTCGGCTCGTAAATACCGCCCCATGACCTTCGACAGCGTCGTCGGGCAACGAGCTCTGACGACTACGCTGAAGAACGCCATCCTCTCGGGTCGACTGGCTCATGCCTACCTGTTCTGCGGTCCGCGAGGCGTGGGAAAGACCACTTGTGCGCGCATCTTTGCGAAGACCATCAACTGCGAGCATCTGACTCCCGAGGGCGACCCCTGCGGAGAGTGCGAATCGTGCAAGGCCTTCGACGAGGGACGTTCGCTCTGCATTCACGAACTGGACGCCGCTTCGAACAACTCTGTCGACGACATTCGTGAACTCATTGAGCAAGTGCGCATACCGCCCCAGTCGGGCAAATATAAGGTATTCATCATCGACGAGGTTCACATGCTCTCGCAACAGGCCTTCAATGCCTTCCTGAAGACACTGGAAGAACCCCCACGCTATGTGGTGTTCATCCTTGCCACAACGGAGAAGCACAAGATTCTGCCAACCATCCTCAGCCGTTGTCAGGTCTATGACTTTGCACGCATCACCGTTCAGAGCATCGTCGACCACCTGAAATATGTGGCAGAAAAGGAAGGATACACGGCAGAGGAAGACGCCCTGGGACTCATTGCCCAAAAGGCAGACGGAGGTATGCGCGATGCCCTGAGCCTGTTCGACCAAATTGTGTCGTTCACACAAGGGAACGTTACCTACGAGGCTACTGTTGCCAACCTGAATATGGTGGATGTGGAATATTATTTCCGCCTTACCGATTCGCTGTTGGAGAAGAACATCGAGTCATCGCTCCTGCTCCTCGACGAGGTGTTGCAGAAGGGTTTCGACGGAGGAAACTTCATCAACGGGTACGCCTCACACCTGCGCAATCTGCTGGTGGCCAGAGATGCCCGTACGCTCCCCCTGTTGGAGTTGAGTGAGAACCTGCGTAAGCGCTGCCACGAACAAGCCTTGCGCTGTCGTCCTCAGTTCATCTTCCGCGCCCTGCGTCTGGCCAACGATTGTGATCAGGCCTATCGTACAAGTCGGAACAAACGCCTGCAGGTGGAGCTGTGCCTGATAGAGATGGCGCAAGAGAGCGACGAGGACGGAGATGGTGCGGGGCTTGGCCCTGCTAAGATACTTAAACCCATATTCTCAAATGGCGCTGCATCGGGCAATCAACCTACGCCAGCACCGAAGAAGCCACAGGCGCAGGCACAAAAGCCTGAGCCTCGAGTGGTAGCGACAGCAAAGACTCCCGAAGGCACTCCTGCGAAGACTCCCGAGAAGGAAAAGAAACCTAAACTGGGGAAGATAGACCTGAATGCGATAAGCATAGGAGTGAAGAAACCCCTCTCTCAGAATCCCTCCCCCGAAACGGAAGGAATTTCAAAGCCAAACGGTGAGGTGGCGTTGGAACAGCAAGAGAGCCAAACTCAAGTGACGAAACCAAGTGGCGTTGGCGTGCATGATGACGAAGAGAAGAATCAGAAGCCGCTGTCGGAAGACGAGCTGAGAATAGCTTGGCAGCACTTTGCCAACTCCCTTCCCGAAAAAGAAAAGGCCACTGCTGAACGCATGAGAGCTGTGACTCCACACGTCATTGGTGACAACAAGTTCCGCGTAACAGTAGGTAATCCCTTCGTGCAGAAGGCGCTTAACATGATGCGGAACGACATCCTGATATTCATCGACACAGAACTTAATCGCGAGGACGTGGAGATGGATATTGAGGTGGAAAATATAGAGAATGCCGTTCTCACATTCAGTAAGCCCGAGCTGTTCAACCAAATGCTGAAGGACTTTAGCAGTTTCGATAAATTGCACGAGTTCTTTGGGTTGGAATTGAATTAGCTTACGCTAATGATTAAGGGTTAATAATTCTTGAATGAATCAAGCGTCATAAGTGCCGAGCGAAGAGTGAAGAATTGAAATTTCGGTTAAGCATATATTCAATCATTCTTTAAATATTATCTATAAACTATTTTTCCATCTTTGTGTTTCTCTCCCTTTAATGGAGTTTTAGATAGGGTTTTCCATTTATGCTGCATCCATTACCAATTTCCGCCCAAGGAATTATGCCTCCTATGCAGTTCACATATCCATTCTGTTATGTGCCGCATCCGTTGTGCCAGCTTGCAGCGGAGGAAGTGAAGCGTGTGGTAAGGGAGAATGCCGAATGGAATGCTGAGGTGCAAGAGGGAAAGATGCTGGGCGTGCTGGTTGTGGAAGGAGGGTTCCTTGCTGCTTTTTCTGGTACGCTCTGCGGGAAGTCGACACTACCCTATTTCGTGCCTCCCGTCTTCGACCTGCACGGTACTTACTTCGAGGAAGAGGAACAGCGTATCTCACAGATGCCCCTTGGCGAGGAAAGGCGTAAGAGAAGTCAAGAATTGCAGAACTGGTTGTTCGAGCAATATCATTTCCTTAATGCAGAGGGCAAATCTGCAGAGATGTCCGACATTTTCCCTGAAGCTTTGCCACCTGCAGGAGCTGGCGATTGCTGTGCGCCAAAGTTGCTGCAGTATGCCTACCTCCACCACCTTAAACCTGTGGCTATGGGCGAGTTCTGGATGGGGCGTTCCCCCAAAGGAGAGATAAGGGAAGAAGGACATTTCTATCCCGCTTGTCAGCATAAGTGCAAGCCCATACTCACATGGATGCTCCGTGGACTAGATGTAGAGGAGAACCCACTTCGCAAGGACTATGATACCTTGATGGAACAATTGAAGATAGTTGCCGAGACTCCCGATTTCGTTGTCGTGGACAAGCCTTCGGGTATGCTCTCCGTTCCGGGCAAGGACGATCTGCCTTCCCTGCAAGATATCGTTGCCCAGCAACATCCCGAATATGATGGTCCCTTCATCGTTCATCGGCTCGATATGGACACATCTGGATTGATGGTTTTGGCGTTGAATGATGATACGTATAAGGATTTGCAACAGCAGTTCATCCGTCATGAGATCAAAAAACGCTATTCCGCCCTGCTCGAACGTCCCATGACGATTGGAGAGAAAAGTGTCATCGATTTGCCCCTTTGTCCGAATCCCTATGATCGTCCGCGTCAGATTGTACACGAACAATATGGCAGACGTTCCATTACGCGATACGAAGTGGTGGATAATGTGGACGGTCATGCTCTCCTGCACTTCTGGCCCGAAACGGGTCGAACCCATCAGTTGCGCGTGCATGCGGCTCACAGCCAGGGACTGAACAATCCCATCCTTGGCGATCGTCTATACGGAAATGCTGGAGGACGCTTGATGTTGCAGGCCGACAGGCTTTCATTTGCCTTGAAGGGTAAAAACCATTCGTTTGAAATCAACAATTTAATATAAAAGAGATATGAAAAAGTATGTTTTATCAATTGTAACCCTTGCTTGCTTTGGTGCAGTCAAGGCCGACACCATCGAGGTGCAGAAGATTCGTCTTTCACAGCCCTATGTGTCGGCAAAGCCCTTCCTGACCGATAGCACGGATGTGAACAAAAAGGCTTGGGACCTTTCGCAGATGCTAACAGATGGGACCATCAGTCAGCAGGCATGGAAAACAGGAATGCAGACGGAGGATATGGTTATTCCTCCCTCCGGCAATGATGCCCTGCGTCTTGCGGGCTTCACTTTACAGAACGAGAGCTTTGCCAAAGCCAATGTCCTCGTAGGTGGTCCGAAGGATTACAAAGTTTTTATCGACGGAACGGAAGGTGCTTCGCAGAACCTTGTCCCTGGTCGCCATGATGTGGTGGTGCGCTGGTTGCAGAAAGCCAATAAGGCAGATACCCTGAACCTGCGTGTTGACTGCAATCACGCCGTCCAAGTGAATCCCGAAGGTAAAGAACCTTACACGCTGAAGACGCTGATGTATGGCACTCGCTTGTCGGGTGTAAGCATTAGTGCCGATGGACGCTTCATCACGATGGACAAAACGCAGACGCGGAATGACGCGAAGACAGACCGCGTGAAGTTCTTGGTGGACCTGAAGACTAATAGTAGAAGCGTGATTAGTGATTTTAGGCAATGGGCAAGTACGGGCCATAACTATATTGCTGCCTCTACTGCCACTGACCTCACTACGGAATACGAGATGGTGGATGCTGCAACAGGAGAGCGCAAACCCTTCTTCACGGACTTGCAGAACAAGCAGGGATACTTCCTGCCGGGTGAGAAGCAGATGCTGATATACGACCAGAAGGATGGGCCAAAGGAGGATAGTGAAGTCTTTCAGGTGCTTGTACCCGATGACAGACAACCGGGTTGGAGAAACCGTTCGAACATCAAGTTGATGGATATTGCCACAGGACAAGTGCGCCCGATTACGGCTGGACAGCATAATGTTTCCGGAACGATGAGTCCCGATTCCCGTCGCATGCTTCTGCTCATCCACGAGAACGATATCACGAAGCGTCCCTTCGAGTTTACAACTGCTGTCGTGCTTGATCTCGAAAGCATGCAAGCCGACACGCTTTTTGCTCACGATGGTTTCGCAGGGCAAGGGCAATGGAGTCCCGACGGGCAATATCTCGTCTTCCAGGGTAGTCCTGAAGCCTTCGACGGAATCGGAAATCGAACCCCCAAGGGTATGACTGCCTCCATGATTCAGCAGGAACTCTTCCGCATCGACCTGCCTTCGAAGAAGATTACTCCCCTGACGGCAGACTTCAATCCCAACATCAGTTCATGGCAATGCTCGAAGGCCGACGGTATGATTTATGCTTTGTGCGAGAACAGGGACAATCAGGATATCTTCCGTATAGATCCCAAAACTGGAAAGAGCGAGATGTTGCCTTTGACAGAACGCTTTGTGATGCGCTTCGATGTGGCAGATGACGTACCTATGCTTGCTTACTACGGACAAGGGCATTCGAATAGCGACAGACTCTACGTATATGACTTGAAAAAGAATCGCGAGACGTTGGTAGAGGACTTGAATGCCGTAAGGATGAAGGATGTGGAACTGGGAGAATTTGGCGAATGGAACTTTAAGGCTGAACGAGGCGATACCATCTACGGACGTTATTATTTGCCTCCTCATTTCGACGCTTCGAAGCAATATCCCATGCTCGTGTATTACTATGGCGGATGTTCTCCAGTTGGAAGATATCTAGACAGTTATTACTCCTTCCATGGGTGGGCTGCAATGGGTTATGTCGTATATGTCATTCAGCCTTCAGGTTGCACGGGATTCGGTCAAGAGTTTGCTGCCCGACACGTGAATGCCTATGGTGATTATACGGCAGACGACATCATTCAAGGTACGAAGCAGTTCTGTGCCGAACATCCATTTGTGAACAAGAAGAAGATTGGTTGTTTGGGTGCTTCCTATGGTGGTTTCATGACACAATACTTGCAGACGCAAACCGACATCTTTGCTGCTGCTATGAGTCATGCGGGCATCAGTGACCCCACAAGCTATTGGGGCTACGGATATTGGGGCTATTCCTATAGCACCATCTCTGCCGCTAACAGTTATCCTTGGAACAACAAGGAACTCTTCACCGACCACTCGCCCCTGACCCTTGCCGATCGCATTCACACGCCCATCCTCTTTATGCACGGAGCAGAGGACACGAATGTTCCCATTAACGAGAGCATCCAACTCTTCACTGCCTTGAAGATATTGGGACGAGAGACAGCCTTCGTTACAGTTAAGGGTGAAAATCATCACATACTCACCTATTCGCGTCGCATCAAGTGGCAAAACACCATCTATGCTTGGTTTGAGCGCTGGCTGAAGGACGACCCGACTTGGTGGAACACCATGTATCCAGAGAAGAACCTATGACGAAAGATATTGAAAAGAAGCTTGGATTCGATGAGATTCGAACCTTGCTGAAAGGTCATTGCATCTCTCGTCTTGGTACTGAACGAGTGGATGAGATGACTTTCATGACCAACGTGGAGCAGATTCGCTATAAGTTGGCTCTTGCCGATGAGGTGCGCCAACTTGTTGACAACGAGCTGCAACTGCCCGGCGAAGATTTCTTCGATATGCGCATCCCTTTGCGTCGGATTCGTGTTGAAGGCACACGCCTTGAGGAAGGTGAGATGTGGGAACTCAAACGTTCGCTCGACACCCTGCATTCGTGGCTTGCCGTCATTCAGAAAGACGAGAAACCCTACCCTGCCCTTGCTAAACTGGCAGAAGGCGTATTTAGTTTCCATACTGTCACTAAGCAGATAGAAGCCCTTCTGGATATGTATGGGCATATCAAGGATACGGCAAGTCCCGAACTCGCCCGCATTCGTCGTGAACTGCAACGAACCGAAGGGAGTGTCGGACGCACGCTGAACGCCATCCTTGAGAGTGCCAAGAAAGAAGGTCTCATAGAGCAAAGCACTATGCCAACCATTCGCGACGGCAGACTCGTTATTCCCGTTGCTCCTGCCTTGAAACGCCGCATACGAGGTATTGTGCATGGCGAGAGCGCTACGGGTAAGACCATCTTCATCGAACCGGCTGCAGTCGTGGAGGCAAACAACAATTTGCGTGAGTTGGAGGCAGAGGAGAAGCGCGAAATCATGCGCATCCTGCAAGTCTTTTCCGATACGCTTCGTCCCAATCTTCCAGAGTTGATGAAGGCATACGATTTCTTGGCCGACATCGAACTCGCTTTGGCAAAACACCGCCTTGCCTTGCAGATAGGTGCTATTGCGCCTAAGGTAAGCAATATGCCCTTGATAGACTGGACAATGGCTCGCCATCCCTTGCTCGACTTAAGGCTTCGTCGACAGGGACAGCGCGTAGTTCCGCTCGATATCACGCTTAGTGCCACGCAACGCATACTTGTTATCAGCGGTCCCAATGCCGGTGGCAAGAGCGTTTGCCTGAAGACGGTAGGCTTACTGCAATACATGCTTCAGTGTGCCATTCCTATTCCAGTGGGCGAGAATTCGCGTGTGGGTTTCTTCTCCGATATCTTCATCGACATTGGTGACGAACAGAGCCTTGCCGACGACCTTTCTACCTACTCCTCCCATCTGATGGGCATGAAGCAGATGATGAAGGAGTGTAATTCCCATACCTTGCTTCTCATTGACGAGTTTGGTTCAGGCACAGAGCCCAACATTGGAGGCGCTTTGGCGGAAGCCATGCTCGAACACTTCGTCGAACAAGGGACTTATGCCGTCATCACCACCCACTACCAGAACCTGAAACATTTTGCTGATAGTCACGAGGGTGTGGCCAATGGTTCGATGCTCTATGACAGACATCAGATGCAAGCCCTCTTCCGCCTTGAGATAGGCCATCCAGGCAGTTCGTTTGCGGTGGAAATAGCGCGTAAGATAGGCATTCCTGAGCATGTCATCAGTAGAGCCTCGGAAATTGTGGGTCAGGAATACATCAATGCCGACAAGTATCTGCTTGATATCGTTCGTGATAAGCGATATTGGGAAGGTAAGCGCCAAACCATCCACCAGCGTGAGAAAGATGTTGAGCGGACGATTGCCCGATACGAAGATGAAGTGGAGTCGTTGCAGAAACAACGCAAGCAAATCATTGCTTCAGCTCGTCAGCAGGCAGAGGAAATCATCAACGAGAGCAATGCCCTTGTCGAGAATACCATTCGTGAGATTAAGGAGGCACAGGCCGAACGCGAACGCACTCGTGAGGCTCGTAGTGAGCTTGATGCCTTCCGCACCCAACTCAGTAAGAAGGAGCAGGAAGAGAGTGACGCCATCGACCGCAAGATGCAACAAATTCTGGCGCGCAAGCAACGCAAGGAAGAACGCAAACGCAAGAAACTGGAAGAGGAACAAAAGGCGAAGACGGCGGTGCAAACTGAATCTGAAGCCAAGCCTCAGAAGCATGGTCCTATTATGGACGAGGGTTCGCACGTTCGCATCAAAGGACAAAGCACCATTGGCATTATCGAGCAACTGAGAGGACGTAAAGCCACGGTTCTCTTCGGACAAATGCGTACTACTCTGCCACTCGATATGCTTGAACTGGCTTCCGATGTTGTTGTGGCTCAACCCCGTACGACTGTCAACAGTTACATCAGCAAGCAGACACTCGACCAGATGCATAAGACACAACTGAACTTCCACTCGGAAATCGATGTTCGCGGCATGCGTGGTGACGAGGCGTTGGGTGTGGTTACGCGTTTCATCGACGACGCCACACTGGTGGGCGCATCTCGCTTGCGCATCCTTCACGGAACTGGTACAGGAGCTTTGCGTCAGCTCATTAGACAATACCTGCAAACCATCCCCAATGTTCGCTCTGCTCGTGACGAACATGTGCAGTTTGGTGGCGCTGGCATTACAGTGGTAGAACTGGAGTAAAACTCTTTAAACCTATACTTTATTGCAGAAGACCTAAGGCCTTATTTCGTAGGGCCTTAGGTCTTATTAATTTGCGCCTTAGGCCTTATTCGTTTGCGCCTTAGGCCTTATTCATTTGCACCTTAGGTCTTATTGTGGAAGGCCTAAGGCTTGCTTGCCCAAGTAGAGAGTCTTGCTTGTACAACCTCTGCGTCTTGTTTGCCCAAGCGTGGAGCCTTGCTTGTATAATGCTTTAGAGGTTCATTGCCTGACAAAAAGCGCGATAGTCAGCACTAAGTCGAGCGAGTTGATAAGGTTGGATGTTCAGTGAAAAAGTACCTTTCAAAGCATCGAGTCCATAATAAGCCTTGAGCAGGCTTGCAAGATTGAAGCCTAGTGCATCGCCCCGTCGCATGAGATATAGGGCTGTGCGTGTGAGTAAGTTAGCATCGTGGTCGATGTGGTGAAGTGTGTGGAAAAGGACGTAACTTGCCGCTAGCGTCTGAACATTTATCAGATGGGCCATGCGAGGGCGTCCCTCCTCTACTGCCAGTTTGCGCAATAGCCAACTGATGTCGTCGGGTTCTGTAAGGACGGGTACAAGTGTGGCAATAACCTTCTTCTTGTCCTCCTCGTTGCCTTGAACCCGTGCAAGGAATGTACGTGAACCATTACTCCGCAGGTGCATCGTACCTTCTTTTAGTCGCTGGCTTATGGCCTTCATCATCGTCACCAGAAAGGCTTTGGAATTCTTATCGGTAAGTTCTTGCGTAATTGCCCAAACGTCAGCTTCGTCAAGTTGTGGAATGAAACGTTCCGCCAAAATATATCCTGCCGTGCGGAATTGAGCATTCGAGAGGCTGTCGATATAAACGAAAATGCCCTGCCAATCCCGTTGTGCTACAAGTGCTTGCAGCCTTTGGTTTATGGCAGGGTTGTAATGTTTGTCAGTACTCAACTCAATACTTTGAACTCTGAACTTGACAGAAGCCTTGTCGAATTGGATATCCGATTTCCTGCCGGTGGGCAGGCAATCAAGACTTCATCGTAATCTGTCATCTGAAAGCAAGCTTTCGCTGCCATCTTAGATGAATTCTTGAGCCTCTTGTCGGATTCGAACCAACGACCCCGAGATTACAAATCACGTGCTCTGGCCAACTGAGCTAAAGAGGCGGGTGGGAAAGCTTGCCGCATCGCGCCGCTACAACCAAGTACCCTTGCTGCGGTCAAGCCCTGGGGGATTCCGAGGGAGCATGCCGTACGGGACTTTCCCATATTTGCGGGTGCAAAGGTACAAAAAAATTAAGAATTAATAGTTAAGAATTAAGAATTATTTTTAATTATTTGGTATTTTGCGCACTAATTCGTACTTTTGTACGAATATAAAGCACGAATGAATAGTACAAATAAATTTAATGGTATACAGGCGCGCGCTTTTTGCATGCAATACGGATTGGTCGTGGGGTTACTTACAAGTGCAAGCTTTCTAGCCACGATGTATGGTTTAGGCGCTCCTTCTGTCGGCTTACTGGGCAACATACTTGGCATATTCGCCTTTGTTGCAGCTTTTCGTTTTATACGTAACTATCGGCAAGAGGTAGAAAGATTAACTTTCCTGCAAGCCTGCTATATGGCCTTCCTTACTTTCTTCTTCGCTTCGTTGCTCACGGCAGTTGTTCAGTACCTCTATCTGGCATTCCTCGATCACGGACGTCTTTTCATGCAAGTAGAACAGATGCTGAGTATGCCTGAATACGAGCAATGGCTAAAGCAAATGGCTGGTGGTGCTGATATTGAAGAGGTGAAGAAGGCGGCTCTTGGTTTATTGTCGAATCCAGCAAAGATGACGCTGCAATTGCTTTGGAGTGACACCCTGCTATCGTTAATCCTATCCATTCCAACTGCCCTTCTGAGCATGACAGGAAAGAATAAAGAATAATAAATTGTATAATCGTAAAATTGTAAAATTGTTAAATCGTAAAATTAAAATATGGACGTATCAGTAATTGTTCCTTTGTTTAATGAAGATGAGTCGTTGCGCGAACTCTACGAGTGGATTGAACGCGTTATGCATGAAAATAATCTCTCGTACGAGGTGATATTCGTAGATGACGGTTCGACTGATAACTCGTGGAAGGTAATTAACGAACTCAGTAGTGAGCATCCCGAAGTGCGTGGCATCAAGTTCCGTCGCAACTACGGCAAGAGTCCTGCCTTGTATTGTGGCTTCGAACGTGCCGAAGGAGATGTGGTCATAACGATGGATGCCGATTTACAGGATTCGCCAGACGAGATACCTGAATTGCGCCGCATGATTGTGGAGGACGGCTATGACCTGGTGAGTGGTTGGAAGATGAATCGCAGTAAGGGCGACCCCTTGTCGAAGACCATTCCTACGAAACTCTTCAATGCTACGGCTCGTAAAGTGAGTGGAATACATAACCTGCACGATTTCAATTGCGGACTTAAAGCCTATCGTCGTGATGTGGTGAAGAACATTGAGGTCTATGGCGAGATGCATCGCTATATTCCTTATCTGGCTAAGAATGCTGGTTTTGCCAAGATTGGAGAGAAGCGTGTCCATCATCAGGCTCGCAAACATGGGAAGTCGAAGTTCATGGGTTGGAATCGCTTCGTGAATGGTTATCTCGATCTGATTTCCCTTTGGTTCCTCAATAGTTTTGGGCTTAAACCCATGCATGTCTTTGGTTTCGTGGGAACACTTATGTTCCTCATCGGTTTCATAGCTGCTGTGGTTGTAGGCGCCAATAAGCTCTATTGCCTTGCCAGTGGCGTTCCCGCTCGCTTGGTAACGGATAGTCCTTATTTCTATATAGCTCTCACGATGATGATTTTGGGTACGCAGTTGTTCGTGGCCGGATTCCTTGGCGAACTCATTAGCCGCAATTCGCAAGAGCGCAATAACTATCAGATTGAAAAGGTTATTTAAGAGTCTGCGAGGTAGAATGAGGAAGATGAAGGCAAATTGCAATTCACTGGGGAAGCGACTAATGTTGCTTTCTCTCTTTGCCGTTTTGTCATTACCTTTGTTCCTCTCCTCGTGTGACGGGATTGACTGTACCATCAATAATGTGGTAACCTTGCATGTGGGTTTTTATTCTTCGGAGGGTACTGAACTCGCTTATGCCGACACGCTTACCATTACTGCAGCAGGTACGGATTCCGTCTTGCTGAATCGTGGTGTTCGGAAGTCAGCTGTGGAATTGCCCATGAGTTTTGACGCAAAAGCAGACACACTATCTTTCTCTTTCGATGGGTATGTGATAACCTTACGTGTTGCCAAGACCAACAAACCGCATTTTGAGTCACCCGATTGCCCGATTGTGGTTTATCATGAGTTGGAGGGCCTTGACTTTGACGACCCTTTGGGACAAGTCGATTCTATTGTAATAGTTCGTAAATCAGTAAATAATGAACCGCTTGAGAACATTCGTTTCTATTTTGCTGATTAGTTTGGCCACGTCCTCACTCATGGCACGAGAGCATAAGGAGGTTATTCCCAAAGCTCCGCTCTTTTGTGGTGCAGCAGTCTTTGGCGACTTGTCAGGTCCTGTGATGCTGGCTGTTGGCAGTAAGTTCAGTCAGTTGGAGGTTGGCGCACGTTTAAACTTCCGCGACCATTATTTTCCCCTTTGCGAATTGGGCATTGGTGAAAGCACGCGTGAGGGACAGGAACAGAACAATCGATTCCATACGCGAGCTCCTTATTTCCGTGTGGGAATGGATTACAACTTCAACCGCAAGCATAACGGCAACCGACTGATGGGTGGCATTCGCTATGGTTTCACTAGCTTCAAGTACGACTTCCAGAATCCCGATTTCCAAGATCCCATTTGGGGTGGCTCGCAGAAAGGACTCGACCTTCGTGGTCAGCAGGGACGTGCTCAATGGCTTGAGTTTACGGTTGGTTGCGAGACAAAGATTTGGTCGTTTATCCGACTGGGATGGAATCTTCGTTTCAAAGCCCGCCTTCACCAGAAGAAAAGCGAGTTTGGCGAACCTTATTACATCCCTGGCTTTGGCAAGAATGGAAGCAGTACATTTGGCGGAACAGTTAATCTGATATTTGATGTTGGCAGGACCTCGAAAAAGAACAAGGTGATTGACGTTAGTAAAACCCTGATAAAGAATAATCAATGAACGGAAATAATAAGTGGAAGTGGCAACTTCCCTTCCTCCTCTTTCTCATTATTGCCACTGTGCTTATCATTCGACACCGCCAGCCTCGCAATATCCCCTTTCAACGGAGTGAAGGTATGGTGTTCGGTACTGTTTGGCATGCTACCTACCAGAGCGATAGTGCTCTCTCCCACTCCATCATGCAGGAACTTTCGCGTGTCGATGCTTCCCTCTCGATGTTCAATCCCAAGTCGACGGTAAGTCGAATCAATTTGGGCGAGAGTGAGGAGACGGATTCCTTGTTCCGCATGGTCTTTACACAGGCACAACAAATAAGCGAAGCCACCAACGGATGTTTCGATGTAACGGTTGCTCCGCTTGTCAACGCCTGGGGCTTCGGCTTCAAGAAAGGAGAATTGCCAGACTCTTCCCAAGTCGATTCACTTCTTCGGTTTGTTGGTTGGGATAAGTTGACACTAGAGGGAAACCTCCTTCATAAGTCTGACCCTCGCATGGTTCTTGACTTTAGTGCAATTGCCAAAGGATTCGGAGTTGACCAGGTGGCAAGCCTTATGCGCCGAAAAGGCATTTCGAACTTTATGATTGAGATTGGAGGCGAAATAGTAGTTAGCGGTCACAACCCCAAGGGTGAGAAATGGAGCATAGGCGTGAATAAGCCTGTGGAAGATTCCACAAGTACCAATCAGGAAGTGGAAACCATTTTGCACTTAACCGATTGTGCAATGGCTACCAGCGGGAACTATCGCAACTTCTACATAAGTCCCGATGGCAGAAAGCTATCGCATACCATTGATCCCCATTCGGGTCGCCCCGTTCAGCACAGCATCTTGTCAAGTACCGTTGTTGCACCTACTTGCTCTATGGCCGATGCGTTTGCGACCTCTTTTATGGTAATGGGACTTGACGAGGCCAAAAAGGTGCTTTCGAAACATCCCGAACTGCAGGCGCTCTTTATCTACAGCGACGAAAACAAGGAACTAAAGATATGGAAAAATCTCTCGGAATAACAAACCTGCCCATGTTGCAAGGCGTTAGTTTGCTTGAAATGACAACTCTATTCAAGCAACTTTCCAACCACGAGCATAAGTTTGCCGAGGGTGACTACATCATTCTTCAGGATGAAACTTGTAACGGGCTCTTGTCTATTATCGAAGGTGACTTTAGCATTGAGACAACATATTTTGGTGGACGCTTTTGCATGGTGGAATTCATTTCTGCTCCCTATACGATAGAGCCCGATGTGCTTTATGGCATTCAACGTCGATATCAAAGTTCCTATCGTGCTCAGTCGCCTTGTCGGGTATTGGAGTGTCCGAAAAGTATGGTTTCGGAACTAATGTCTTCAAACGTAGTGTTCCAGCTCAACTTTCTTAACCTCCTTTCCACCCTCGCCTCACGCCGTCGACAGGCTTTCCCGTCATCCCCAACGCCTTCGCTCGAGGGAAGATTGGCTCAGTTCTTCTTCCGTTTGTCTACTATACCGAAAGGCAGGAAAGAACTTCGTACTCGCATGTCCGATTTGGCCTTGTACCTCGGCTGTTCTCGTCCTTTGGTCTCGGAAAGTCTTCATCGAATGCAAGTACAGGGCTTCTTGAACATGCGTCGGGGCTGCATCGAGATTCCCGATATTGAAAGCTTAATGAACAATACTTTTGTTTGATATATATGGATAATCTTTTTTTAGAAAAGAAATATAACACCCCGTTCGAGACAGTTCCATTTGACAAGATTCGTTTCGAGCATTACGAAGAGGCTATGCGTGAGGGCATGAAGCGCGATGATGAAGATATCGAGCGACTTGTCAACAATCCCGAACCCGCTTCTTTCGACAATACGATTATTCCCAAAGGCGATCGCACGTTATCGAAGGTGTCGAATGTCTTTTTCAATCTTCTAAGTGCAGACACCAATGACCAAATGGATGAACTGGCTCAGAAGATGTCGCCCATACTGACGGAACATTCCAATAAGATCATGTTTAATGAAGGGCTTTGGCAACGAGTGCAGGCGGTTTATAAGGACCATCGCGAACTCACTGCTGAGGAAAGCATGCTCCTCGACAACATGTATCAGTCGTTTGTCCGCCATGGTGCTTTGCTTAGTGCTGAAGATAAGAAGCGCTTCGCTCAATTGCAGATGGAACTGAGTCAAATCACGCTTCAATATCAGCAAAACATGCTTCGTGACACCAATACCTTCCAACTGCATTTGGAATCAAAGTCGCAATTAAGCGGACTTCCCGACTCCCAAATCGAGGCAGCAGCACTTGCGGCTAAGGAAAAGGGATTGCAGGGATGGTTGTTCACGCTCCATGCACCTAACTATGGTCCTTTCATGACCTATGCCGATGATGCGGAACTTCGCAAACGCATGTATATGGCTCATGGTACGCTTTGTACACAAGGCGAAAATAATAATCTTCCGCTCATTCCTCGTATTGTCAACACTCGTCGTCAGTTGGTTAACCTTCTTGGTTATTCCACCTTTGCCGACTTTGTGCTCGAGCGCCGTATGGCAAGTGATGTCGCACATGTTCGCAAATTGCTCGACGATTTGCTTCAAGCCTATCTGCCCACAGCTCGCAAAGAAATAGAGGAGGTTGCAGAACTGGCGCGTGAGACTCAAGGTCCCGACTATATCCTGCAACCATGGGATCTCCCTTATTATAGCCATAAACTGAAGATGCGCCGTTATGATATCGACAGTGAGATGTTGCGTCCCTATTTCGAACTTTCTCGCGTTAAAGAGGGTGTCTTCGGTTTGGCAACTCGTCTGTATGGAATCACGTTCCATCCCAATAAGGACATCCCTGTCTATCATCCCGATGTTGAGGCTTGGGAAGTTCACGATGCTGATGACTCGTTACTTGGAATCCTTTATACCGATTTCCATCCGCGTGCCTCGAAGCAAAGTGGCGCATGGATGACTGCCTTCAAGGAGCAATGGACCGATGAGGAAGACGGTGATAGTCGTCCGCATGTTTCCGTGACCATGAACTTCACGAAACCTACCGAGACAAAGCCTGCCTTGCTAACTTTGGGTGAGGTCGAAACCTTCCTTCACGAGTTTGGTCATTCCTTGCATGCTTTATTCTCGAAGGTACGTTTCGAGAGTCTATCTTGTACAAATGTGTATTGGGATTTCGTTGAGCTTCCTAGTCAGTTCATGGAGAATTATGTTACCGAGCCAGAGTTCCTCAACACCTTTGCTTTCCATTATGAGACTGGCAAACCCATTCCTGAGGAACTTATCAAACGTATTCAGCTCAGTCGCAATTTCATGGTGGCTTACGCCTGTGTGCGTCAAGTTAGTTTCGGTTTGCTTGATTTGGCTTATTACACGCTGACTGAAGATTTAGATTCCGATATTTACGAATTCGAACGCAAGGCTGTTGCTCCTTGCCGATTGCTCTCGTCTGTTCCCGAGGAATATATCATGAGCACCAACTTCTCGCATATCATGAGTGGTGGTTATGCCGCTGGCTATTACAGTTATAAATGGGCCGAGGTGCTCGAAGCCGATGCCTTTGACGAGTTCCGCAAACATGGAATCTTTGACAGAACAATGGCCCAACGCTTCCGTGACGAGATTCTTTCACGCGGAGGAACTGAACCACCAATGCAACTTTATCGTCGATTCCGTGGCGCAGAACCAACTATCGACGCATTACTTAGAAGAAATGGAATTAAGAATGGATAAGAAACAACAAGAACTCGACTTGCGCTACTTGCGCATGGCCACGATATGGGCGGAAAACAGCTATTGCCAGCGCCGACAAGTGGGAGCACTCATCGTCAAGGATAAGATGATTATCAGCGACGGATATAATGGCACTCCCTCTGGTTTCGAGAATGTTTGTGAGGACGAGAACGGTCTTACGAAGCCTTATGTACTGCATGCCGAAGCCAATGCCATAACCAAGATTGCTCGCTCGGGAAACAATAGTGACGGAGCTACCCTTTATGTCACCGACTCGCCCTGCATCGAATGTGCCAAGCTCATTATCCAGTCGGGCATCACTCGTGTGATTTACGCTCGCGAATATCGTCTTACCGAAGGTGTCGACCTTCTGCGTCGGGCTGGTATTGAAGTTAAATATCTACCAATCAATCAATAAACCCACTAACCCTTCTCTCCTTCTTTATAGAGAAACCAAGAGAGGCTTATCAATCGCAATATGAAATCCCGTCTCACTCCCCTCCTCATTGCCTTGAGCATGATAGTTGGCATACTCGTAGGAACGTTTTATGCCAATCACTTTTCGGGTAATCGGCTTAGCATCATCAACACTGGTAGCAACAAGATTAACTACCTGTTGCAGATGATTGATAACAAGTATGTTGATACCGTCAACATGAATTCACTTGTTGAGCAGTCAATGCCCAAGATTCTGTCAGAACTCGACCCGCACAGTTCTTACATCTCTTCCAGCGAGGCCGATGAAGCCAACGACGACCTTCGAGGTAGTTTCTCGGGTATCGGTATTTCGTTCAATACCATTTATGATACCATCAACGTCATGGCTCTCATTAAGGGCGGGCCGGCCGAACGCGTAGGAATCATGCCGGGCGACCGCATTATCAAGGCTGATACGACAAGCTTGATAGGTGTTAAAGACCAAGATGCCATCCATCTGCTTAAAGGCCCACGTGGTTCTACTGTTAAGCTTAAGGTCCTTCGTCGCGGTCATGATAAGCCTCTTACTTTCTCAGTGGTTCGCGATGATGTACCTGTGAAGAGCATTGATGCCTCTTACATGTTGCCTGATAACGTAGGATACATCCAGCTGAAGAGTTTTGGCGAACAAACTTATGCCGAGTTCATGATTGCTATGGCGCAATTGGGAGTCGAAGGAATGAAAAGCCTTATTCTCGACCTTCGGGGAAATCGTGGAGGATATATGCATATCGCTATCCAGATTGCCAATGAGTTCCTTCGCCAGCGTCAGCTTATTGTCTACACAGAAGGACGTAAGTCGCCTCGTGAGGACTATCGTGCCGACGGGCATGGAACGTTCCCTTCGCTGCCGCTTGTGATACTTATCGACGAGGGTTCGGCTTCCAGCAGTGAGATTCTGGCTGGTGCTATCCAAGACAATGACCGAGGAACGATTATCGGTCGACGTTCATTCGGAAAAGGCCTTGTTCAGCAACCCATGCAATTCAAGGATGGTAGTGTCGTACGCCTAACTGTTGCCCGCTATTATACTCCTTCGGGTCGTTGCATCCAGAAACCTTATCAGCCAGGACACGACCAAGAGTATGAGAACGAGCTGCTTGCCCGATACGAACGAGGTGAATATTTCTCGTCGGACAGCATCCACCAGTCTGGTCCCGCTTATGAGACTCGTCTCGGGCGCACGGTCTATGGCGGTGGAGGCATTACTCCTGATATCTTCGTGCCTGAAGATACGACCGACGTAACCAGCTATTATCGCGAAGCGGTATTTATGGGACATATTCGTCAGTTTGCCTTTGACTATGCCGACCAGCAGCGTTCTACGCTTAGCCGTTTCCGCACTACCGATGAACTGGTAAATCACCTCCGTCGTCAGAATCTCCTTGAGCAATTTGCCCGATATGCCGAGGGTCACGGCTTGCGTCGTCGCAACCTGATGCTCTATCGTAGTCGCAAACTCTTCGAGCGTGCAATCTTTGGCAGCATCATCTATAATGTGGCCACTCCACAACAGTATGTCGAATACTACAATCATGACGATGCTTCCGTAAAGCGTGCTTTGGATGTTATCTCCAAACGAGAGACCTTTCCGAAATTAACGGAGGAATAATTTATTAGTTTATAATAACAAGAAAAGGGGAGTCTATGCTCCCCTTTCTTCGTGCCTATATTCTTACTCCATTGCATTACGCAAGCGTAGCTTCGCGTCCGATTATGATTGCATTTGAACCTAAGGCCTTCCGGGATTACGCCTAAGGCCTTCCGGAATAATCCCTAAGGGTTTCCGCAATAACGCCTAGGCCTTCTGCGATAACGCCTAAAGGCTTGTTTGGAAGATTGCTCAATGTCATGTCGATAGTTGTACAACCTTGAGTCGATGATTGTACAACCTTAAGCCCATGATTGTACAATACCAGACCGACGCTTGGGCAACACCTTGCAGCCGAAAGCGTAAGGCATGATGATGGATAAATAAAGGTATGGAAGGTTGAACCTTGAAGTTTTAGCTTCGGCTTACTTGCAAACCAGAACTGCTTAGTGACATGTCTACGAAACGAGCGCGAGCGTTAGGCGGATTGCTGTTAAGCTTTTCGCGAATGAGGCGTGCTGCTTCTGGATCTTTAGCTATCATGTAGAGGAAACCACCACCACCTGCGCCTGGTAGTTTGAGGCCGAGGCAGAGGTCGCTCACCTGCTTGATGATGGCTTCTACTGCAGGCGGATTCGTGCCAGAGTCGAGATCTTGGTTCTGTTGCCACGTTTGTGCCACAAGTCTGCCCATACGCGTGAAGTTGCCCTGCTGTATGGCATCGTAGAGACGAAGGGCATGATCCTTCATTTCGCCAAGAAGGGCAAGGCGCGGTGTGTCGGCGAGGAACATGCCTCGAACGATTTCTGCTAAGATGGTCTTTGCCGTTCGGGTGTGTCCCGTGTAATAGAGTAGATGACAGGGACGGTAGTCGAGGGCAGTAAATAGCGTGTCGGGAAGCCAACGAACTTGCGGAGTCTGGTCGAGACCCGAATTGGTTTGCAGAAGTTTGATACCCGACAGGATGCCTCCGTACTGGTCTTGCCATCCGCCTCCTGTGGTAAGGAGTTGCTCGAGCACAAGGGTTCGGTTGCAGACTTCCGCTTTATCCCAGCCAAGACCACAAAAGTCGCTGAGCGTACCTAGTACGGTTGCTGCGAGAATGCTGCTTGTCCCAAGTCCACTACCTGCTGGTAACGCACTCAAGAGCGTAAGCTCAATACCGCTTCCGAAGGCTTGCAGTTGTTGCTCTAGACTTGCGTATTGAGCCTCGGCATATTGCGGGACGAAACCGGCAAGACAGAGTGCTGCTTTAGGAATGGAGAATGGAGAACCGATGTGCGCGTAATCGGCGAGTTGTTCGAATGTTGTTACGTGCTCTGCTGCCCCAAGATCGATGCTTCGGAGTGTAATCTTGTATTCACGACTAGGCTTAATGTAAACCTGCAGAGGCGGTTGCCCATTGAGTTCTATAGCCAAGTTTACCACATTTCCGCCTTGTGTCAGGCAGTATGGTGGTGTATCTGTCCATCCGCCTGCAAGGTCGATGCGAACAGGACTGCGTCCCCACACAATTTGATCTGTGCAAACGTCCAGTCTCGGTTGCTGGCGATGGGAAAGCACGGGAGAAGTCAGGCCTTGACGCAGGAGGGCAAACGCTTCTGCTTCATGGGCCGAGCCATCCTTGCCTTCTAAGGTTAACAGCTGTCGACGGAACATTTGGTCGCTGATGCGCTTGAGCAAGGGTTCGTCCTCACTCAATGGCTCGGGCATGGGTACGTGAAGTTGATGGAACTCCTGAGCCATGTCGAGCAGATTGGTCTGATAGAACACGCTATTGCGATGGTTGTGCGCCAGTTCGGACAGATTTGCACTTCGGTATTGCAACCTTTGCTCGTGCAATCTCAACAGATTGGCCTTTTCGGAGAGATCGCTTGCCGAGAGCTTTTCTGCCGATTGCCATAATTGCTCGGCTTGTGAACTTTGGTCGAGGCCTAAAGCATATCGCAGCAAAATGCCCAGCTGATTGATGTCGTTGGTTAACGGGAAACGCTTCTCGAACTGGGCTTCGCCACTAAATGTGTCGTTGTATTTATAGGTTCGTAAAGCATAGCTATTGCTTCCTACAGGAACAACATCCACACACGTGTCGTCGGGCAATGTGATGTCCCAATTGTTCTTGGGAATGCCCGTCAGAATATGATTGCGATGAAGTTTCCAGCCCTTACCTATCCATGAGTTCTCAATCCAGATGTTTTGCATGTCTGCCTTCAACTCAGTCTCGTTGTGGGCATTCTGAATGAAAATGGACGGATGTGGCTTGACGCTAAGGTGCATGATCTGTCGCTGGTCGTTGACGAGATTCTGCAGACTAAGCGTACTGCTGAGCAACTCTGCACTTGTACCATAATGATAGAAGGCCCCGTCGTGAAGCGGAAGGATAACCACACGAAGTTGATTTAACTCTTCATCGACTTGTGTAGGATTTTCTCCTAAGGCACAACCGAATTGACTGTAGAGATCATATTCGATAAGTTCGTCTCCCGATGTGCTTTTCTTCATGAGCAGATTGATGGCCTTGTCGCTAAGCATCCAAATGCCAACGTCCATGAGGAAAAGATGGGTGTGAAGGAGTTTGCTCAGTTGTGCTACAGAGGGCTTCTGCAGCATGAAGTCGAGTTGTTCGGGCGACTCTCTTCTTGAGAGGAATACCCCATGGTGAGATGCGAGCGTAGGCTCTACCCATAGACCATAGCAGACAACATCTGCATCTGGAATTTCGGGCAGATAGTCTGTTCGGACCATTACGTCTCCGCTTGCTATGAGCGTGTGCAACTTCTCTGGTGCCGACTTCATCATACGCTCGTATAACGGGAGTTGCAATTGCAGGAGGTTTTGCGAGATCCTTTGTCCGCGCGCCCATCGGAAGATGGGTATTGGCGTTAGAATCTTCCCACTAGGAGCATAGCTTGGCAGGCGCCTGCTTTGTCCGCCTGCATGCAGCAAGATGCGTTTCTCACTTGCCAACCATGTGGCAAAGTCGTCGGAGGTGCCGGATTGTTGCCAGCATTGTTGCAATAGCCAGCTTGTGCCGCCTCCTGAACCTAACTTCTTGTCGATGGGGTCATGGGTACAGAAATATTCTTCCGTACTTACCCCTTCGATTTGGTGGAAACATCCAACGAGGTTGGGTGGCAAGGAGAGTAGTTTTTTCATCTTTCGGCTCTCATGGGATTATTGAGGAAGTCCTGATAGGCAAGCCTTATGCCGTCTTCAAGTTCGGTCTTATAAGTCCATCCAAGGGCTTTTGCCTTCGATACATCGAGCAACTTGCGAGGAGTGCCGTTGGGCTTTGTGGTGTCCCACTTAATCTCGCCCTCATAGCCTATTACCTTCGCTACAAGTTCGGTTAGCTGCTTGATGCTCAACTCCTTGCCTGTTCCTGCGTTAACGGTTTCGTTACCGCTGTAGTTATTCATCAGGAAGACGCAGAGATTAGCCAGGTCGTCGACATAAAGGAATTCGCGTAGCGGAGTGCCATCGCCCCAACAGGTAACGGACTTAGCTCCACTTTCTTTTGCCTCGTGGAAACGGCGGATGAGTGCCGGCAACACATGGCTGTGCGTGGGATGATAGTTGTCATTAGGTCCGTATAGGTTGGTGGGCATAACAGAGATGTAGTCTGTGCCGTACTGGCGATTGAGGAACTCGCAATACTTGAGTCCGCTTATTTTGGCAAGGGCATAAGCCTCGTTCGTCTTCTCCAGTTCGCTTGTGAGCAAGCAACTTTCAGGCATCGGTTGTGGGGCCATGCGAGGATAGATACACGAAGAACCGAGGAACTCCAACTTCTTGCAACCATTCTTCCAAGCAGCATGTATGACGTTCATCTCCAGTATCATGTTGTCGTACATGAAATCGGCCAGCGCACTCTGGTTGGCTTCTATGCCTCCCACCTTTGCGGCTGCAAGGAAGACATATTCTGGACGCTCTTCGGCAAAGAATCTTTCCACCTCATCCTGACGACAAAGGTCGAGTTCCTTATGCGTGCGCGTAATTATATTATTGTATCCTTGACGTTGCAGTTCGCGAACGATGGCGCTTCCCACCATGCCACGATGGCCTGCAACATATATCTTGGCAGTCTTTTCCATTGAATTATTGATTGAAAACGGTTTCCCGTTAACCTTTAAGCGTTATCCATTAACCATTAACCGTTAACCGTTAAACTTTTATTTTACCAGACCCTTCTCAAGGTACTCGGCAAGGTTGGTGCGCATAACGCTGGCCACATGCTCGGCGGCCACTTTCTCCATGTCGTGCTTAACCATGATGGCAACCAGTTCCTCGAAGGTAGTCTTTGCCGGATTCCAACCCAGAACGCGCTTTGCCTTAGAGGGGTCGCCCCAAAGGTTAACTACATCTGTGGGACGATAGAAGTCGGGACTAACCTCAACAAGCACCTTACCTGTCTTGCGGTCGATACCCTTCTCGTCAGCACCTTCGCCTTGGAACTCCAGTTCTATACCTGCATGCTTGAAAGCCAGATAGCAGAACTCACGAACCGAATGCTGAACACCTGTTGCGATTACGAAATCTTCGGGTTTGTCTTGCTGCAGGATGAGCCACATGCACTCAACATAATCCTTTGCATATCCCCAGTCGCGAAGGCTGGAAAGATTGCCCAAATACAACTTCTCCTGCTTGCCTTGAGCGATGCGTGCAGCAGCAAGTGTAATCTTTCTGGTGACGAAAGTTTCACCTCTACGTTCACTTTCATGATTGAATAGTATTCCACTGCAGCAGAACATGTTATAGGCCTCGCGATATTCCTTTATTATCCAATATCCATATAGCTTGGCTACGGCATAAGGACTATAGGGATGGAAAGGCGTTTCCTCATTCTGGGGAACTTCCTCCACTTTACCGTAAAGCTCGCTTGTAGAAGCTTGATAAATGCGGCAAGTATTCTCCAGCCCATTGGTGCGGACAGCTTCAAGTATGCGTAATACACCTACTGCATCGCAGTTTGCCGTGTACTCAGGAGCGTCGAAGCTCACTTGCACATGACTCTGTGCGGCAAGGTTATATATCTCGGTAGGACGAACCAAACCAACAAGCTTTACCAGCGACATAGAGTCGTTCATGTCGGCATAATGAAGGTGGAAGTGAGGACGGCCTTCGAGATGTGCGATACGTTCGCGATAGTCAACGGAACTGCGACGAATGAGTCCGTGTACTTCATATCCCTTTCCGAGCAGGAACTCGCTCAGGTATGAGCCATCCTGACCAGTGACTCCTGTGATTAATGCTATCTTGTTCATATATTAGTTATTCTTCGCTATATTGTTTGATTAATTGTTCATTTTGCAATCGGCAAATGAGCAGGACGTCATCCTTCTCGGCAATGATATATCCATCGAGACCTTCCACAACTACGCGCTTTTCTTCGGTAGTGTGAACGATACAATTCTTAGTGTCATAAGTGCGTATGTTATTGCCAATGAGTGCATTCCCGTCGCGGTCTTTCTCGGCATTCTCACGCAGAGAACCCCATGTACCGAGGTCGCTCCACCCAAAGGAGGCTGGGAAGCAATAGATTTCCTCTGCGTGCTCCAGAATGGCATAGTCGACGGAGATGTTAGGACACATGGGGAAACGCTCGTTAATGAGCATCTGCTCCTTCTTCGTGCCGTAGTAAGGCAGAAGTCCTTCGAAAATGTCTGAAATCTTTGTGGCGTATATGCGGAAGGCATTAACAATAGTGCTGACATTCCAAACGAAGATGCCTGAATTCCAGAAGAAATTGTTCTGTGCGATATACTCCTTTGCTACTTCTAATTCAGGTTTCTCGCGGAATTGGTCGACGAGGAATATCTCCTTATTACGGGGGCTATGCACGCTTAGGTCAACCTGTATGTACCCATATCCCGTTTCAGGACGGGTTGGTTTCATGCCCAGGGTGACGATGGCATCACTCTCATCGACGAACGCCAAGGCGGACTTGATGACACGCTGAAACTCAGGGACGTCCATAACGATATGGTCGCTTGGAGTTACTACAATATTGGCGCGGGGATTGATAGACTTGATGCGCCAACTAACATAAGCAATGCATGGGGCTGTATTGCGGCGGCAGGGCTCTTTCAAGATATTGCCCTCGGGGAGTTCGGGCAGTTCCTGATGCACCATATCGGCATATTTATCGGAGGTCACCACCCACACGTTCTCAGCGGGAACAATATCGTGGAAGCGGTCGAGCGTAAGCCGAATCAAAGATTTTCCACATCCTAATACATCTACGAATTGCTTAGGTCTTTCGGTTGTACTCATTGGCCAGAATCGACTCCCGATACCGCCGGCCATTATCACCAGATGATTGTCACTGTTTGCCATCATTATACAATTTTGGTGCAAAATTACAAAAAACTATCCATTATTAGGGTCGAACAAGGAACTTTTTTAGTATTTTTGCAGCCAAATGGAACGGAAAGTCAAAATAGGCATCATCGGACTCGGGCAGCGTGGTATGGCCACGGTCGAGCGTTATTTTGCCATACATGATGCCGAAATCATAGCAGTCAGCGACTTATTGGAGCAGAATACCGAGCGTGCTCGCCAGCTTCTTTTGCGTCACGGACGCACTAATATTTCTGTTCACTATGGTGAGCACAGTTGGCGTTCCTTGTGCCAGAATCCCGAGATAGATCTAGTGCTCATCTGTACCGATTGGTCCAGTCATACGCGAATGGCCGTAAATGCGATGCAGCAAGGGAAAGATGTTGCCATTGAAGTGCCTGCTGCCACGAGTGTTGAAGAGTGCTGGCAACTGGTGCATACTACCCATGATACGGGACGCCGTTGCACCATGCTCGAGAACTGTTGTTACGACACGTTCCATCTCGGCATCATGCAGATGAAGGCACAAGGGTTGTTTGGCGAAATAAACTATTGTGAAGGCGCTTACATTCACGACCTTCGTTCCGATCAAGGATGGATGTCCTATACGGTTAGCGACCACATGGGTAATCCCTACCCCACTCATGGCCTAGGTCCTGCTTGCCAGTTGCTGGACATAAATCAGACTGACCACCTCGTTTCACTTGTGAGCATGAGTGCCACGAACAAGATTAACAACTCACTTATTCGCACAGCACAAGGGCGAAGCATTCTTTTACAGTTCGATGAGCGTACGCCCCGTCCTTATAGCCGAATGCAAACGCTCTGTGCCACAAAAGCTTATGTGCAGAAGTATCCTCTTCCTACCCTGCAGATTGACGGAGAGCCTTTGTTAACTGGCAAGGATGCAGAAAGGCGGGTGGAGTCGTATCACGATGCTCAAACCCGCCAACTCATCGAAGAGGGGCGTCGCTTGGAAGTCCCCAACCTCATGAACTACATCATGGACCGCCGTCTCATTGCGGCCGTGTTGCATGGAAAGCCCTTCGACATCTCAGTCTATGATGCCGCGCTTTGGTCGTCAGTAACCGAACTTTCGGCACGCTCTGTTCAGCAGGGAAGCAAGCCCGTTGACATCCCTGATTTTACTCAGTCGAATTAGTTATACCAAACAGAGGATTCTCCGCTACCCGATGTGGCATAAAGCTCATCGGCTTCGCCGTTGTAAACATTGTCAAGTTCGTAAGTCTCATCGAAAGAAAAATACTTTTTTTTCATAGCTACTTCCTCCTTGCTTTTCGGGTTAATCAACAGTTATTCTATCACCTAATCGACCGCAATTTATAAAACATATTTCAATCGTGCAAGCGCAAAGGGTTAAAAATTTGTTAATGTGAATAATTTGTTGTACTTTTGCATCCGATTTCACAGTCAATAACAAAAAATACTTAAAAATATTAAGATGAAAGCATTTGTTTTCCCCGGTCAGGGGGCTCAGTTCACGGGTATGGGCAAGGACCTTTATGATACCTGCGAACAAGCTAAATCTCTTTTTGAGAAAGCTAATGAAATACTTGGTTTCCGCATCACGGACATCATGTTCGAAGGCACAGCCGACGAACTCAAGCAAACTCGTGTGACCCAGCCTGCCGTCTTCCTGCATAGCGTGATTTCGGCTATCGCTATGGGCGACGAATTTCAACCCGATATGGTAGGCGGACATTCTCTTGGCGAATTCAGCGCATTGGTAGCTGCCGGTGCTCTCGACTTTGAGGATGGTCTGCGTCTTGTATATGCTCGTGCTCAAGCTATGCAGAAGGCTTGTGAGGCAACTCCTGGCACAATGGCCGCTATCCTTGGTCTTGATGATGAGGTTGTGGAGAAGGTTTGTGCTGAAGTTAGTGCCGAAGGTGGTGTCGTGGTTGCTGCCAACTATAACTGTCCTGGTCAACTTGTCATCAGCGGTAGTGTTGAAGCCGTTGGTGAAGCTTGCAATCGTCTGAAGGAAGCCGGTGCCAAGCGCGCCCTGCCTCTGCCTGTGGGTGGTGCATTCCACTCTCCTCTCATGCAACCCGCTAAGGATGAGTTGCAGACAGCCATCGAGCAAACCACTTTCCAGACTCCTCGTTGCCCCATCTATCAAAATGTCGATGGCAAGGCTCACACCGATGCTGCCGAGATCAAGCAAAACCTGATAGCTCAGCTTACGGCCAGCGTGCGTTGGACACAAGAGGTGGAGAACATGCTCGCAGCAGGCGCCACAGAATTCGTAGAATGTGGTCCCGGCAAGGCTTTGCAAGGCATGATAGCCAAGATTAGTCGTGGCCAAGACAATATTGTAGTTCGTGGAATATAAGAAAATCATCTCCCTTTTAATTCCTTTCGTCTGTCTTACGTCATGTGGTGTAGGACAGCGGGGAACAACGGATGAAGAAATGGAGCAATCACAGAAAATCATTATCTATCAGGTGCTGCCTCGCCTCTTTGGTAACGACAATCGCACCTGTCAGCCTTCTGGTACAAAACAAGTCAACGGATGCGGAAAGCTTGACGACTTCACACCTCGTGCCCTCGACCAAATCCGTAGCCTTGGTGCAACACATATTTGGTATACTGGCGTTATCGAACACGCTACCCAGACCGACTATTCCCTTCACGGTATTCGTGCCGACCACGGAGCTGTCGTAAAGGGCCTCGCAGGTTCGCCTTATGCCATTCGCGACTACTATGACGTCGACCCAGACCTTGCCACCAGCATTCCTGCTCGTATGGCCGAGTTCGAAGCCCTTGTACGTCGCAGTCATGAGGCGGGTTTGCGTGTCATCATCGATTTCGTGCCTAATCATGTGGCCCGCCAGTATCACAGCGACGTCCGTCCTGACGATGCTATTGACTTTGGTACAGCCGACGACACCTCACTCGCCTTCTCGCCGCAGAACAATTTCTATTACATCCCTGGTCAGGAACTTCGCATACAAGGAATCGACCAGCAGGACTATCATGAAATGCCTGCTCGCGCCACGGGTAACGACCAGTTTACTGCTCAGCCCACACGTGACGATTGGTATGAGACCGTTAAACTCAACTATGGTGTCGATTATCTTGACAATCGTACTCCGCACTTCGATCCAGTACCTCGCACCTGGAAGATGATGCTCCACATCCTTCAGTACTGGGCATCGAAGGGCATCGACGGTTTCCGTTGCGACATGGCAGAGATGGTTCCTGTTGAGTTCTGGCGTTGGGCTATCACGCAAGTGAAGGCGCAACATCCCGAAATTATTTTTATTGCCGAGATTTACAATCCGCAGGCTTATGCCACCTACATCCAGCAAGGACACTTCGATTATCTGTATGATAAGGTAGGTATGTACGACTGTCTGCGTGCCATTACCGAAGGTCGTCAGCCTGCTATGGACATCACGCAGCAATGGCAGCAAACTGACTCTCTGCGTCCCCACATGCTCTATTTCCTTGAGAATCACGACGAACAACGCCTTGCCAGCGACTTCTTTGCAGGTGATGCAGAGAAGGGTCGCCCAGCCATGATTGTTGCCACTTGCCTTGGTACCAACCCCACCATGCTTTACTTCGGTCAGGAACTGGGCGAACGCAGCATGGATACGGAAGGCTTCAGTGGTCGCGACGGACGCACTACCATCTTCGACTATTGGATGCTCGACAAGATTCGCCGCTGGCGCAATGGCGGTCGCTTCGACAACCGTCAGCTTACGCCCGACGAAGTATCCCTGCAGCAGTTCTATAGTCGATTGCTCAATCTGGCTAACTCAGAGCCTGCTCTCCGCGAAGGTGAGATGTACGACCTTATGTATGCCAACCTTCGCAATCCCAACTTCAATCCTGGCAAGCAATTTGCCTTTGTGCGTCGTTTGGGCAATGAGATAGTGCTTTGCGTTGTCAACTTCGACGATCAGGATGCAACCGTAGGCATTGACATTCCCGAGCATCTCTTCGAGTTTTGGGGACTCACTCAGACCGATGAGGTTAAGGCTGATGGACTGCTCACAGGATGCCCCTTCCACATCTCCTTCTGTACGGGCAAACCCACTCGTCTGCTCGTTCCCGCCAACAACGGACGCCTGCTCAAGTTCACGCTTTAGCATTAGTCTTGTTCGATACATACAATTAAGCCTTTCCCTATTGTCGATAGAGAAAGGCTTTTTCTTTACTGCGAATCGTCCGGTCTGGACTATTGTTTTGACTACTTCTTGAATCTGTCACCTACAAATCCGTCTCCGACATCTCCGGTCATCAAATCAAAATGTTTGAAGATTGGTGGCGTGGGCGAAAGGTCGTAATAGTCCATCTCTGCTATGGGCAAGCAAAAATACACCATTTGGTCGTAGTCGGTATATAGTCTCGAAAGAACGTCGTTGTTATCGTAAATCCATCTTTTAATGTCTTCCTCCACATTAAAGTTCACCATACCAGTACAACGCACTGAAACATTATCAGCATAAGCCAGTATCTCGACATTGGGATTATTAAGTAATTCATGCCATACGGACTTCTTTTCGGAGGTGGCAAAATATAGCAGATTGCCCTCTTGCTTCATTATCTGAAACATACGCAGCTTAGGCAGATTACCCTCACATGTAGCAAGGGTAACCTCCTTATGCTGACGCAGGAATTGCAAAGCTCTTTCCATCTTCGCTTACCACTTCAGTTCTTCCTGAAGAATCACGCCATCAGTCATGGGGCTATCGGCATCAGTAAAAGAATTGGCCTTATATTGGATGCAGAGCATCGTCAAATTCTCGCTGCCAACGTTTTTCAAAGCACGTTTGCCATCGGGGGAAACACGGATAATAGAACCTTCGCTGACGTTGAAGATTTCTCCATCCACCTGATACTGGCCTTCACCCTTCAAGATGATATACAGTTCCTCGTGGGTCTTATGCGTATGCAAAAAACCGCTGTCCTGTCCAGGTACAAGTGTCTGGAAACTCATTTCGCTACCAGTTGCACCAATAGACTGACCCACAAACACCTTACCTTGAATGGTTACATTTGGTCCCATTGGCAACTCATGCTCAATAATCTCACTAATTTTACCCACACTTACTGCCTTGAAGTTCTTACCTTCCTTGATAGTCTCAATCTTTTTCATTTTTTTTGTGTTTAAAGTTTGACATTTATTTCGTTTTGTTGGTGCAAAGGTACTGCTGTTTTCTCATTCCCACAAGAAGGCACTTTTTGGTGAGATAGTTACCAAAAAGTAGGAATTAGGATGTTTTATGGCTTCGGTAAAAATGACTTTAACTGAATTTAACATAGTTTCACATCGAAACTTAGTAGCTATTTGCTACCTTTGCGAAAACTCTATTGATATGAAAGATATAAATGCAGAGTATTTAGCTTGTCCAATCAGGCAAGTTGTGAGCCGATTTGGAGATAAGTGGTCAATGTTGGTGCTGTATATGTTACACACTAGCGAAACAGGTGTACTACGTTTCAATGAGATCCGTCGATTGATGACGGATTGCTCACAGAAAATGCTATCTCAGACATTGAAAAGTCTGGAACAGAGTCATCTCGTTCATCGTGAGGTTTATCCAGAGGTTCCTCCTCGCGTCGAGTATTCCCTGACCGACACAGGGAAATCACTTATGCCAGTCCTTACTGCCTTAATTTTGTGGGGAAAAGAACATTTCAATGAAGTCGTGGAAAAGAACATTATCATAGATTAAGTTCATTTTTGTTAAGCATACTGCCACCACTGTACTATCTCCCCTATTTGTTTTGTAACGTGCATACGATATTGGGCCTTATAGAGAAAATAAAATCTTGATAGTCTCAAATCTCAAATCTCAATTAAAAAAAGGTATCCTTTAACATGCCACCTCTATCTTTTTCTATTAATTATTAAATATAACTTATTAATAATCAATAATATATATAATATTTTATATAAATAAATGATAAAAAGAATAGATGTGCATACCCCTTAAATTTTAACTGAGATTTGAGATTGAGATTGGTATGTATTTATTAATTATTTGTTAATCAATAAGTTATCTCTTCTTTACTAGGCATCTCAGCATCAAAATACTTGAAAAAGGGCATAATTGAGATTGATTTTCCTCTAAAAAAGCATCAAAAATCATGCTTTAAACGCTTGTTTCTATGATTATTCCTCCCGTTGGTGTACGAAACTGCGTTCTAATTTTTTATACTTTTCTTCATTTATTTGAGATTATTTAGCCCAATAATGCATCTCACAGCCATTATGTGAGATTAAATTCGCCCTTTTTGCATCTCAAATATTACGAATTTGTCCTTTATTTGAGTCTGTGATCGATGAGAAACAAGCACTTAAGCAGGCGAAACCGAACGCATATACAAGTAATCACGAACACTTATACAAGCGATGTTGAACACTTATGCAAGCAAAATCATGCGTTTGATTATGCAATGATATCAACTTTCAACTATCAACTGTCAACTATCTTTAGTTTCGTTTGCTTATATGTTTCTTATTTTATCGGTTTTATACACTTCCATGCGAAATTATGCCAATAGATTTTGCTTTTCACATGCTTATTTGTACTTTTGCAAGGTCGAACAACCATTTTAACATGAAAAAAATTATTACTTCTTTAACGTTGCTTGTACTTGCTTTAACGGTTAAGGCTGCAACGGTGGTGGTGACGGTGAACAACTATCGCTACCAGACGATTACGGGCTTTGGCGCTGCTTGTTGCGACGGGGCTATGTGTCCCTTCGGCACAGATACGCAACCCGTAAAATTGCTCTATGGTCCTCGTTCTAAAGTGGGACTGAACATCATGCGCATGGAGATTTCGCCTAACTTTAAGGGAGACATTACTGCTGCGGACATTGGATGGGACACGCCTTACGACTGGCAGGGTTCTGTTCCCAGTGCCATTGAGGTTAAGAGACGTGGTGGTATCGTGTTTGGTACACCTTGGTCACCTCCAGGCGATTATAAGACGAACGGAACGGCACAGGGTGGAAATAGCGATGATCAGGGAAACCAGCGTGGCGCACTGCGTGAGGATTGCTACGATAAGTTCTTCCCTTGGTTAAACACTTACCTCGCTTACATGAAGTCGAAAGGTGTCGACGTTGATGCCGTTTCCATCCAGAACGAACCCGACTGGTGGGTAAGCTATTCGGGCTGTCTGTATACGCCAGAACAACAGTTGGATTTGGTGAAGAACTATGCTCACATGCTAGATCGTGAAACTTACCCAGGTGTACGTCTCATTAGTGCTGAACCCTTGGGTTTTGACCCGAAGTATTATACCCCGCTGATGAATGACCCAACGGCTCGCGAACAAATTGATATCGTTGCGGGTCACATCTACGGTCACCCACCCTTGGGAAACATGAAGACGGTTGCTGCTACGGCCTCGAAGTATGGCAAGGAAGTTTGGATGACAGAGCACTCGTCGACGGACAACATCGGTAACCGATTGCCCAACTGGCACGAGCAACTGCTGTTTGCCGAAGAACTGAACGAGTGCATGCTGGCTGGCTGCACGGGTTACATCTATTGGTATATGCGTGCGCACTGGGCCTTTGTGGGTACGGGTGAAACGAAATACGGAACCGCCAACAAGAAGAACGTGCTACTGCCTCGTGCTTATGTGATGTCGCATTTCGCGAAGTATGTCACAGGTTCTACTCGTCTTGGTTCGAGAGCCAGTGTGACCACCGGCACGGAATCGGCCTTCGAGACCTCGGCCTTCATCAAGGGTGACTCCATCATCGTTATGGCCATCGACACAACAGCCACAGCACGTGACATCAGGATTCGTCTTCCCTACGAGGTTCAGAGTGGCGTACAGATCGTCTCCACATCCAACGAGTCGCTGTGTAAGCAATCGACAATCGAGATTGAAGAACCCACTAAGGACATCACTATCCCCATGGCTGCTCGTAGCTTGAATACCTACATCTTCATGATTTACCACGAGGAAACGGGCATAAAGTCAATTGACAATGAACAATTGACAATGGACGATGAGGTCTATGACTTGAGCGGTCGTCGTGCTACGAATTCGCATGGAATCATGATAAAGAGAGGGAAGGACGGAAAGGTGAAGAAGGTACTGAGATAAACCTCACCCCGACCCTCTCCCAAGGAGAGGGGGTAAACTTGGCATTCCCCTATTCTCTCCCCTTGGGGGAGAGTCAGAGAGGGGTCACTACAGCCTCTCATACCCCCACTGGTCGAGGATGGGTCCCCAAGCATCGTTGACGAGCTGCAGGGTTCGTGGGTCGTACTGATATTGGTTCTTCTTGTAGCCACGCTTACCCTCGATGTACTTCTCGATATGCGGACGCGCTTCCTCCCATCCGGGCAAAGAAAGTTCGCGATAGAGGCGTTCGGCAAGTCCCATAGCATCGGCTTCCACGTCCTCAAAGCGAATCTCGACGAGGTTACCCTTCGGGATATACTTCTTCTGCTCCTGATAGGCATCATGCAGCTCAACATAATTGCGCAAGATGTTGCGCTCCATTTGGTCGAGGGGTATGGAATGCAGTTCGAGCGGAGCAATGGTGTTGGTGAAGAACGAGCGCGACGACTCGAAAACAGTATAGGGATTGCGCATGAGGTAGATGAACTTCGCGTTGGGGAACATCTCCACAAGTGTCTTAATCTTGCCCGTGTGAGGTGGATTCTTCGAGAGATATTGTGCGTCTTTGACACCACGACGCGAGTTCCACATGGAGATTTTAACGAGTTTCATGAACTTGTCCTTGAAGTCTTCAATCTCCTCTTCGGTGGCCTTTTTCATGGTGAGGAAGCGGTCACAGTATTCCTGCATGCGTTCGGGATAGAACCAGAACAGGTAGTATGATGTGGGACATGTGTTCTGCAAAGCAAACTCTTCCTCTTGTGGCAGATCGGGTGCCAGTTCCATATTGTCGGTTGGACGATGGCTGGGCATGAGCCACCCCATGACGGGTTTGAAGAGCCATTGCATGGCCATCATGTAGTGTGGGAAGACTGTCTGGTAGGTTGTGGTATAACCAAAGCGAGGGTCTTGCGCCAAGATGTTGTGTACGAAGGTCGTACCAGAACGCCAATGACCGAGGATGAACACGGGGTCATGCTCAAGCGGTTGATTCGCGAGTAGTTTCTTGTATTTGCGTTCTTGCAGGGGAACAGCAACGCTAAGCAGACGGCAAATGGCTTTCGTTAGTCTGAATTTTGTCTTCTTCTCCTTGGCTATATGCTGATCTTTCGTTACTTCCTTAAATGTCTTCCAGTCGGCACCAACAAGTGTGTTGACAGGAAGTTTACTAAATTCTATTAATCCCATTATGTTTCTTTTTTATTGAACATTGAACATTGAATATTGATTTTTAACCAATTGATGGTCAATGTTCAAAGGTAAATGGTCAACGAATAACTTTTACTTCAATGCCTTGCTTATTCAGTTCCTTAACGGCCTTATCGATGGCTTCATAGTGCTCTGAACCAATACCAAGGGCAGGCAAGTTAAGTGTGGGAACATCCAGCACATTAATCTCACCTTCCTCGAGCGGACGGATAATCATACCTACTGCCGAGGTGTTGTTCGTAATTGGGTCGATAAGAATGAATGCACCCGTTGCACGATTGTCCTTATAGCTATCAAAGAAGAGGGTCTTGGCAGTGGTTATGCGAACGCAACCAATCTCGTTGAGTTGGAAGTTACGGCCTTCCTGACGTTCCATAGTGTTCACATCTACGCGATATTCGATATCGTCGATGGTGGCACGTGTGGTGTTTGTGTTGTGCTTCAGGAAGAACTGCTTCGAGCGGTCCATAGGTTCTTCGTCCATCCATACGAGCATGGTTTGGAACGAACGTCCGATGTGTGGCAGGTTATCGGGATGAACTATCATCTCACCACGACTGATATCAATTTCATCTTCCAAACAGAGCGTAACGCTTTGCGGACAGAAGGCTTCCTCAAGTTCGCCTTCGTAGGTAACAATGCTCTTCACACGGCTGCGCTTCATCGAAGGCAGGGCAACTACTTCGTCGCCTTTGTGAATGACGCCGCTTGCCACTTTACCACAGAATCCGCGGAAATCGAGGTTCGGGCGCAACACATACTGCACGGGATAGCGGAAGTCATGCATATTGCGATCGTGATGGATGGGTACAGTTTCCAGATAGTCGAGCAACGACTGGCCTTTGTACCAAGGTGTGCGTTCGCTTGTCTCTACCACATTATCGCCTTGTTTGGCGGAGATGGGGAAACAGGTCACATCATCGATGCCCAGTTGTTCAGTAAGGGCAAGGTATTCCTTCTTGATGTTGTTGAATACGCTTTCGTCGAAGTCCACGAGGTCCATCTTATTTACAGCCAGCACGATATGCTTGATTCCCAAAAGCGAAACCAAGAAGGTGTGACGGCGTGTCTGGGTGATGATGCCATTACGAGCATCCACGAGGATGATGGCTAGGTTGGCCGTTGATCCACCCGTAATCATGTTACGCGTATATTGCTCGTGTCCCGGAGTGTCGGCTATGATGAACTTTCTTTGGTTGGTGGAGAAGTAACGGTAAGCCACATCGATGGTGATACCTTCCTCGCGCTCAGCCTTTAGGCCGTCCAGCAGCAGGGCGTAGTCAATCTCTCCTGCCCCAGCATTACCCACGCGACGAGAGTCACGCTCAAGTGCTTGCAACTGGTCTTCGTATAGTTTCTTTGAGTCGAAAAGTAATCGGCCTATCAGCGTACTCTTGCCGTCGTCCACACTTCCGGCAGTCAGTAAGCGAAGCAAATCCTTCTTCTCGTCGGCATCAAGGAATGCCTTTATATCGATACCGCTACCGACCCCATCCCCTTTCCCTTCCCGAGGGAAGGGGGTATTTGCAGATAAGTCCATATTATTCTTGTTATTATCCATTCTATTATAACTCTTTATTTATTTTATTCAATACTTCATCTATATTATTGAGAACCTCTTGATTGTCGAAACGAATTATTTGAAAACCCAACCTCGATAAGGCTAAGGTTCTATCCAGATCATTCGTTTGCTGTTCTTCTTCATAATGATAGTCCCCATCCACTTCTATGACGAGATTTTTCTCTAAGCATACAAAGTCTACGATATAATCTCCAATAATATGTTGTCTATTAAACTTGACTCCTAATTGCTTGTTTCTTAAATGATACCATAAATACTTTTCTGCCTCCGTTGGAAAATCTTTGAACTTTTTTGCCAGTTCCTTTAACAGTAGATATCTGTCGGGCGAAGCTGTATTATATTTATAAATCACTTCTTTTCTTGTAATACCTACTCCCTCGGGAGGAGGTTAGGAGGTGGGGTCTAAAAGTATCCTTCTCTCTTCTTCTGCTCCATCGAAGCCTCTTGGTCGAAGTCGATGACGCGGGTTGTGCGCTCGCTCTTGGTTGTGGTCATCATCTCCTCTACAATTTCCTCTATGGTGGTAGCGTTAGATTCTACGGCACCAGTCAATGGCCAGCAACCCAGTGTGCGGAAGCGAACCATGCGAGGATGTATTTTCGGCACGAGTTCCTTGGGCAGACGATCGTCGTCGGCCATAATCAGGTTACCGTCAATCTCTACGCAAGGTCTTTCCTTGGCGTAATAGAGTGGAACGATGGGTATCTTCTCGAGGCGGATATACTGCCAGATGTCCAGCTCTGTCCAGTTCGACAAGGGGAAGACGCGAATCGACTCACCCTTATGCACACGCGAGTTGTAGATGTCCCACAACTCCGGACGCTGGTTCTTGGGGTCCCATTGGTTGAACTTATCGCGGAAGGAGAAGATGCGCTCCTTGGCCCTGCTCTTTTCCTCGTCACGGCGAGCACCGCCGAATGCAGCATCGAACTTGTACTTGTTCAGAGCGTCCAGCAAGGCTTTGGTTTTCATCAGGTCGGTATGAACCTTACTTCCGTGTGTGAAAGGACCTACACCCTGACGGAAGGCCTCCATATTGGACTCCACGATGAGATTCCATCCGTGCTCTTTGGCATACGAGTCACGGAATTCTATCATTTCGCGGAACTTCCATTTCGAATCGATGTGCATCAAAGGGAATGGAACTTTGCCGGGAGCAAAGGCCTTTTCGGCCAAGCGTACCATCACACTCGAATCCTTGCCTATGCTATAGAGCATGACAGGATTTTCAAACTCTGCAGCAACCTCGCGGATAATATGAATTGACTCCGCTTCCAGTTCCTGAAGGTGAGATAAACTATATTCTTTCATTCTTTTGTTTGTTGATTCAATATCATTTCCACCACCTTCATGACATTTTCCTGAAGGGGTGTTGTTGTCGTATCAATAGCCAAGGCTGGATGTTCGGGGGCTTCGAAGGGTGCAGAAATGCCTGTGAACTCTTTCACTTCGCCACGACGGGCGCGGGCATAGAGGCCTTTCATATCACGACGCTCGCACTCAGACAAAGGCGTCGACAGGTACACTTCGAAGAAGTCCTTCTCGCCAATGATGTTGCGAGCCATCTCGCGTATCTCCTCGGTAGGGCTAACGAAGCAAGCAAGTGTGATGATGCCTGTGTCAACCATCAGTTTGCCCACTTCGGCTATGCGTCGGATGTTCTCCCTGCGGTCTTCAGGCGAGAATCCCAAACCGCGATTAATGCCGTCGCGTATGTTGTCTCCGTCGAGCAGTCGGCACAGCAGACCTCTTTTATGCAGTTCGCGCTCCACTCCGAGTGCAACAGTCGACTTGCCTGAGCCGGATAACCCGGTCATCCAAACCATCATTCCCTTCTGACCAAGCAATTGCTCACGCTCCTGGCGTGTCATCATTCGGTCGTAGATAGGATATATGTTTTCAGCCATACATTATTATAATGTGTTTATGAACCGCAAAGATACAAAAAAACTAACGAAGTGCAAAAAGATTTACTATATTAATGATTCTGAACACGTTCTCATATTCCCTCTTTAATGTACATTAAAACGAAAGAAGGAAGCCCGAGGACTCCCTTCTTTTATGTACTTCTTCCCTACTCGATTTACATCCCGTAGATGAGTGGAATGAGGAATACGGAGAGGACGAAGACGATGATGTTCATGGGCAGACCCACTTTGACGAAGTCGGTAAATTTGTATCCTCCCACACCCTGAACGATAAGGTTCGTCTGATAGCCAATAGGCGTAGAGAAAGCCGAACTTGCAGCAAAGCAGATGCAGACGACGAAAGGCATAGGATTGAGTCCCATGTTCTCGGCAACTGACAGCGCAAGCGGGAAGGCAAGCGCTGCTGCTGCGTTGTTCGTAATCAGTTCCGTGAAGATATTCGTAATCACGAACAGTGCGGCTAGGATGATATAGATGGACCATCGGCTTCCTTGTACGTTATCGGTCAAGGATATGATGTATCCGCCTACGAAATCGGCAAAGCCGGACTTGGTCATAGCTGTGGAAATGGCAAAAGCGCAAGCGATGGTGATGAGCACGTCCCACGAGAAGAATTTGGTGTACTTCTTCGGCGAGAACATGCGTGTCCAAGCCATGATGATCGTAGTTACGCAAGCGAAGAAGAACATGTCTAACTTCAGGAACTTGAAGTTCTCTGTGACGATGGGCAATTCTCCAACTGTTGCGCCAATAATCATCATGATGAGCAGGGCCAAGGCGAAGAAACGCTTCTTACTGCCCATGGGCGGTTCGAAGTCACCAACTCGGCTTATCATCCAGAAGACGCGGCTGTCTTTCCACGTAGGATAGAAATCTTCGGGTGCATCCACAATGAGCGTGTCGTCGTGGGTCATCTTCACGTTAGTGTAATCTCCTTCGATGATGGATCCTCCTCTGTTGATGGCGCGAACATGTCCGCCATAACGACGATAGAAGTCAAACTCACGCAGGGTCTTACCCAAACCCGGGAAGCGATTGCCAAGCATGATTTCGTGGCGTATGTGTCCTGGCGGAACAATATTATTTTGGTCGGTATCTTCGTCGGACTTGCGCTGGTTGGGAAGCAGGTGTCGCGAGAAGAAGATGAGGTAGATAAGTCCCACAACGGCAATGATGACACCCACTTTCGAGAGTTCGAACATGTGCATACCGTCGATTCCGTAACGGATGAGAATACCCTCTTCTGCCCCATTCGCAACGGCTTTCACCTCGTCCTTATGCTCTTGCAGCAACATACCGTGAAGCACCAAGTTGGTGGTGGTACCAATCAGCGTACAGATACCACCAATGATGGTTGCATAACTCAGGGGTATGAGGAACTTGGTGGGTGGCAGTTTCATCTTGCGCGCCCAGTTCTTTATCATCGGAGCAAAGATGACGACAACGGGGGTGTTGTTGAAGAATGCCGAGATAAGTGAAACCAAGGGGAAGAAACGCAGGTTGGCCCTCGTGATGGTTACGTTCTTTTTGGGAAGAACTCGGAACATGATACGCTCCAAAATTCCACTCTTTCGCACGCCCTCGCTTACGAGATACAACAGGGCAACGGTTATCATACCCTTATTCGAGAAACCTTTTATGGCCTCTTCTGGGTTGATGATACCAGCACATAGGAGCAGGACTACTGCTGTGAACAATATCAGTCCTGGTCGCAAGTATTCGCGCATCAATGCAATAAGCATAAACACGAGTACAAGTGCTACAAATACGATTTGAAACGACATAATACTATTTTAATACTTAATGCTGTTTTCTTTAACGTCTATGCCTTCCGGCAATCGAGCCTATATTCAAAGCCTATCGAACCTATATTCAAAGCCTATCGAACCTATATTCAAAGCCTATCGAACCTATGTTCAAAGGCTATCGAACCTATGCCTTCCGAATTTGCACCTTAGGCCTTCCGAAATAACCACTTAGGGCTTCCGTGTTAGGGCATTAGGGTTTCCGAGATAACCCCTTAGGCCTTCCGTCGATTCCATATTGCCCAATCATCGGTCGAAGATTGTCCTTTCGTAGCCTTAAGGTTGTACTATCGGAAAGGCACGTTGGCCTATTTGTACTCTTCCCAAGACTTGATGGCCAACTGGTCTGGCTTTATGGTGCAGAATGCAGTGATGAAAGCTGCTGCCAGACGGCTATTTGTGAGCAGAGGAATATTCAGGTCGACGGCTGTACGACGAATCTTGTAGCCGTTCGTGAGTTCGCCTGCCGACAAGTCCTTCGGGATGTTCACCACGAGGTCAATCTCATGCTGATGCAGGAGGTCGAGAGCCTGAGGCGTCTGGTCGGCGTCGCTTGGCCAGTGAACAAGCGTGTTGGGAATGCCCTGCTCAGTCAGATAGCGACTTGTGCCACCTGTTGCATACAGGGGATAGCCGTGATCGTGGAGCATGCGTGCAGCATCGAGCATAGCTGCTTTTTCCTTCGCACCACCCGTCGATAGCAAGATGCCACGCTGAGGAATGCGGTGTCCCACACTCAGCATAGCTTTCATCAGGGCACAATTGGTATCGTCACCCAGGCAGCCTACTTCTCCAGTCGAACTCATGTCTACGCCCAGCACGGGATCGGCCTTCTGCAGACGGTTGAAGGAGAATTGGCTGGCCTTGATGCCCACGTAGTCGAAGTCGAAGAAACTCTTGTGCAACTTCTCTACGGGCAGGCCCATCATGACGCGTGTGGCCATTTCTATGAGATTGACCTTCAGTACCTTCGATACGAATGGGAAGGAACGAGAAGCACGCAGGTTACATTCGATGACCTTTATTTCATTGTCTCGTGCCAGATACTGAATATTGAACGGACCAGAGATGCAAAGTTCGCGTGCAATCTGAGCGGATATCTTCTTGATGCGACGAACGGTTTCGACGTATAGTTTCTGGGCGGGGAACTGAATTGTAGCATCGCCCGAGTGAACGCCGGCAAACTCGATGTGTTCGGAGATTGCGTATGCAATGATCTCTCCATTCTTGGCCACAGCATCCATCTCCACCTCCTTCGTGTTCTGCATAAACTTGGAGATGACAACCGGGTGCTTCTTCGATACGTTAGCGGCCAGACGCAGGAAGCGTTCCAATTCCTCCTGATTCGAGCAGACATTCATTGCTGCGCCAGAGAGCACGTAAGAAGGACGTACCAGAACGGGGAATCCCACGCGTTCGATAAAGGCATTCACGTCCTCCATCGTAGTCAGGGCGCTCCATTCTGGCTGATCGACTCCGATGCGCGAAAGCATAGCTGAGAACTTCTCGCGGTCTTCGGCATTATCGATGTATTTGGCCTGAGTACCCAGGATGGGAACTTTCTGAGCATCGAGCTTAAGTGCCAGATTGTTAGGAATTTGTCCGCCAGTAGATATGATTACACCTTGCGGTGCTTCCAATTCCACAATATCCATTACGCGCTCAAATGTGAGCTCGTCGAAATACAGGCGATCGCACATGTCATAATCCGTCGAGACGGTCTCGGGATTGTAGTTAATCATGACTGAGCGCAGACCTTGTTTGCGAATGGTGTTCAAGGCTTGAACCCCACACCAGTCGAACTCAACACTCGAACCGATGCGATATGCTCCGCTACCAAGCACCACGATGCTGCGGTTATCGTGTTCGAAGGGGATGTCGTGAGCAACACCGCTGTAGGTGAGATAGAGGTAATTGGTCTGAGCGGGATACTCGGCGGCAAGCGTGTCTATCTGCTTCACAACAGGGAATATGCCCATTGCCTTTCTGCATTGGCGTACGGCGAGGACTGCCTCGTCCATATCCATTTTGTCCTCAAGTCCGACTGCACGCGCAATCTGGAAATCGCTGAATCCGTATACTTTCGCTTTGCGTAAGAGCTCTGCATCAACGTCCTCGAGTCCTTTGCACTCATGCAGTTGATTGTCGAGTGTTCGGATATTCTTTAATTTGCGAAGGAACCACTTGTCAATCTTTGTCAAGTCGTAAATTTGGTCGATGCTGTATCCTTGGCGCATTGCCTTAGAGATAACAAGTACTCGCTTGTCGGTAGGTTCGCGAAGGGCTGCATCTATGTTATCGATCTCCAGTTCTTTGTTCTCGACAAATCCATGCATACCTTGACCTATCATGCGCAAGCCCTTTTGAATGGCTTCCTCGAACGTACGTCCGATGGCCATCACCTCTCCTACCGACTTCATGCTACTGCCCAGTTCGCGGTCGACACCCCTGAACTTACCCAAGTCCCAACGAGGTATCTTACAAACCACATAGTCGATTGCCGGCTCGAAGAAGGCCGTCGTGTTCTTTGTGACTGAGTTCTTCAGGTCGAAGAGACCATATCCGAGACCAAGTTTACATGCGACAAATGCCAAGGGATAACCGGTGGCCTTACTTGCAAGAGCAGACGAACGACTGAGTCGGGCATTGACTTCAATCACTCGGTATTCCTCGCTTTGCGTGTCGAAGGCAAACTGGATGTTACATTCACCTACAATGCCGATGTGGCGGATGATGCGAAGACTGAGCTCGCGCAACTTCTGCACTTCGTGATTGTTCAGCGTCTGGGCCGGAGCAACAACGATGGATTCACCCGTGTGAATGCCAAGGGGGTCGAAGTTCTCCATGCTGCAGACGGCAATACAATTGTCGTAACGGTCGCGAACAACCTCGAACTCTATTTCCTTCCAGCCTTTCAAACTCTTCTCAACCAATACCTGAGGCGAGAATGAGAATGCTTTCTCTGCAAGTTTATTCAGTTCTTCCTCATTGTCGCAGAAACCCGAACCAAGACCACCTAAAGCAAAGGCTGCACGAATGATTACGGGATATCCTAGTTCGGCAGCAGCCTTGCGTGCATCCTCGATGTTCTCACATGCCTGGCTCTTGATGGTGTTGACATTAATCTCATCGAGACGCTCGACAAACAATTCACGGTCTTCCGTGTCAATAATGGCTTGAACGGGCGTACCCAATACTTCAATGCCATATTTTTCCAAAATGCCTTCCTTGAAGAGCGTTACACCACAGTTAAGTGCCGTTTGTCCGCCAAAGGCAAGGAGTATGCCTTGGGGACGCTCTTTCTCGATAACCCTTTCCACGAAATAGGGTGTGACGGGCAGGAAATAGATGTGGTCGGCAACGCCTTCACTTGTCTGGACAGTTGCGATATTGGGGTTGATGAGTACGGTCTCTATACCCTCTTCTTTGAGTGCTTTTAAGGCTTGCGAACCGCTGTAGTCGAATTCGCCTGCTTCGCCTATCTTCAGGGCTCCAGAGCCCAGCAGCAGGACTTTCTTAATATGTTTGGCTGGCATAATTATAGGAGTTTCACGAATTTGTCAAATAAGTCTTCTGCATCCACGGGACCTGAACAAGCTTCAGGATGGAACTGAGCCGAGAACCAAGGGTTCGTCTTGTGGCGGATTCCCTCGTTAGATCCGTCGTTCATGTTCACGAATAAGGGTTCCCAGTCATCGCCAAGTGTAGTGTCGTCAACGGCATAACCGTGATTTTGGGTGGTAATGTAACAATGTGTTGTGCCTACTTGGCGAACGGGTTGGTTATGGCTTCGGTGTCCATACTTCAACTTATATATCTTTGCACCAGCAGCCTTTGCCAACAGTTGGTTACCCATGCAGATTCCCATGCAAGGACGAACAACAGGATTAGCAAGGAACTTGCGGATGTTCTCGACTATAACTTCACAGATGTCGGGATTACCTGGGCCGTTGGCAAGGAAGAGACCATCGAACTCCATATCGTTGAAATCATAGTCCCAGGGAACGCGTATCACATCTACGCCACGATTAATAAGGCAACGAATGATGTTCTCCTTAACACCGCAATCCACAAGTACTACCTTCTTGGCATTGGGTTGTTCAGACTTGTATGTAATGATTTCCTTACAGCTTACTTGCTCGACAAAGTTCACGCCTTCATATTCAGCCGTAGGAATGTTGTCTGGTTCATCGTCAAACAGAATCTTTCCCATCATCACACCTTGTTCACGCAGAACCTTTGTGAGTTCACGGGTATCAACTCCCGTCACACCCGTTATCTGCTCACTCTTCAACCAGTCGGCAAGGCTTTCCTTAGCATTCCAGTGGCTATAGGCTTCACTATAGTCCGTCACGATAATGGCGCGAGGATGTATGCGGTCGCTCTCCATATAAGTGGTGAGACCATTAGGTTCTTTTGATAACGCGGGAACTCCATAATTCCCGATAAGTGGATAGGTTAAGACCATAATCTGGCCCTCATACGAAGGGTCAGTTAGGCTCTCTGGATACCCCATCATAGCGGTGTTGAATACGACTTCGCCTGCAACGGGTTTTTCGTATCCGAACGATGTTCCATGGAACTTTGTCCCATCATCCAACAACAATGTTACTTTTCTCATACAATCTTTATATATACCTTTTCGTGGTTATTGATAAATATTCTTGTTTGCGGAATTAAACGGATGGATAAAAGAAAGGGCACGCTTACCAGTTGTTGAATACCGGAGGTGCCCTATATAAATCTTACTTGCCAAAGGCGTGTTCTTCGAGTGAATCAAAGCCATTATGCAATCAAGCTTTATGTGTTCCATCTTACGCGTTTTTACAAAATGCCATGCAAAGATACGAATAAGCGAGCGAAAATGCAAATGAATTTGCAATTTTCCGAGCGGGAGTATGTAAAACCATAGGTTAAAGATACAAATAAATGACAAATTATTAAACAACCAAGTCGATTTTTTTCAAATTAATTGTTAATATTATAAGTATTCCTTAACGACTTCCTCGGTCTTTTGCCATAGTTCACTCATTTGCTTGTGGTGCAGGTACTTCTCACTCAACTTCACGATATGGTTAGAGCGATTGAATGTTCCCGTTTGTCCAGACTTGTATTCATCAAGTAGTAAATGTATGGCTGTGTCTGCTCCTTGTCGAGGTGTACGGATGAATGGACGGAAAAATAGGTCTGTAAGCGGATCGAAGAACATTTGCATGCGTATGATTTCCGTATCCACGATTCCTGGGTCGGACGCATTTACGGTGATGCCCTTATCTTTAAGTCGACATGCGAGATCAAGTGTGAATAGCGTGATGGCAAGTTTGGTGTTACTGTATACGGGTATGCGCCAAAATTCTCCCTTGCGTCCTCGTGTGAAGAAATCCGGGAAATCGAGATGTCCCACGCAATAGACAAGTGAGGCCATATTCACGATTCGACTCCCCTGCCCCATTAGTGGCAATAGCAGACGAGTGAGGAGATAAGGACCAACATAATTGACACTAACAGTTCTCTCTAATCCGTCGACAGTCATGTGTCGCCCAGTCTCCATCGTTCCGGCATTATTCATCAGCAGGTCTAGATGAGTAAAGCGTTCCTTCACTTTCTCGGCAAAGGCTTTAACGGATGCAAGATTGGCCAAATCAATCCCTATTACCTCTATATTATTATTACCTGTTTCCTCAACAAGTTTCTTACGTTTCTCTTCTGCTGTCTTTGGGCAATAACAAGCCATTATCGTGTGGAACCCCTGCTCAGCAACGGCTTTGGTTTCTTCATAACCCATACCGCCATCGGCTCCTGTAATGATTGCAAGTTTCATGAGTTCTGGTTCTTTTCTATACGAGCAATTTCTTTCTTTAAGTCACTTGGGAGTTCTTCCATAAGATGCTGATGGCAAGCCATTTCGAGTGTGTACATTCGACCAATACAATAATTGCTGTGTTTGCATCCGCATCTGTGGTGTGGGTCTTCCTTTAGTCGATTCACGAAGTCTGGTTCGTTGAGCAAAGAACGTGCCATCTGTACAGCCTCGAATCCGTGTGAAAGCACTTCATTGATGACATCTCCAGCCACAAGTCCACCGACATATATAAACTTCATATCAGGCATTGCTTCACGGAATTTCAGAGCATCTTCCAAGAAGAAAGCCTCTTTATAATCGACCGTTGGTGTGAGGAATTTCTTAACGAAAGGCTTTCCTGCGCGAATACAATATTTAAGCCAGGGTTTATCCATATAATGCGTCATCGTTTGCAGGGGCATTTCTCCACGCATGACATAAAGCGGAGTTGCACTTACAAGCCCTCCGCTTAACACTAATGCATGTACACCTAACTCTTGTAAACGGCGAGCAACGGGAATACTGTGTTCTTCGAGCGAGATGCCATGCTTTAAACCATCTCGCATGTTCATCTTACACACCACAGCCATATCGTCTTTGGCCGCTTTCATAACCTCTTCGATGCACATCGTCATGAATCGCATCCTGTTCTCCAACGATCCTCCATATTCATCGCGACGATGATTGAAATAAGGATTGAGGAATTGATCGATAAGATAACCGTGTCCGCAATGAATCTCTACCTCATCGAAGCCTGCCTCACGAGCAAGGTTGACCGCTTCGCCGAACTTCCTAGCTAAAAGCGGGAGTTCATCTCGACGAAGACCTCGTACAATGGTGGGACTATACAGATTAAAACCATTACAAGCACCCACAGGAATACATCCACAGATGTCCTTATGACTCATGTTTCCACAATGACCAAGCTGAATGCCTGCCGCAGCACCTTCACGATGAATGCCGTCGGTAAGTTTTCGTAAGCCTGGAATAATTTCACGCTTCATCACTAACTGCCGATCGAAACTTAATCCGCTCTCCGTCACGGCGGCATAAGCAATTGTGGTCATCCCTACTCCACCTCGTGCTACACTTGTGTGATAGTCGTATAGCATCTGGCTGGGTTCGTGGCCTGGACACATGCTTTCGAAAGCGGCACTTCGTATGGTCCTGTTCCGAAGTGTAAGCGGGCCTATATGAGCCGGTTCAAATATCTTACCCCCATCCCCTTGCCCTTCACGAGGGAAGGGAGTAGTTTCGTTTCCTTCTATTCTATTACTCATTATGAATCTTTTTCTTTTCTCTTTTTCGCCCCTCACTTGGGAGGGGATTGGGAGTGGGGTCTTTTAATATATAAATGGAATTATGCGTTTGCGCTTTCCCACGGCGTCCTCTCCGAACTCTTGTCTATACCTTTTATTTATTGCGTGCGCGCGAGGAACCAAATTAGCAGCAGTCCATATAGGGAACACCCACGCCACAAGCGTGTTAGCGGCTAAGGCAAAACCTACCCACTCCATTAGTTCGCCTAGATAGTTTGCACTGGTAACATAACGATACATTCCTTTCTGTGGAAGATAATGATGCGTGTCACCCGGTTTTCTTAGATTGCGTATCACATGATCGCTGTGCCAGTTAATGATAATGCCTACAAGGAATAGCAAGATGCCTAGAATGGCATTCCATCGCAAAAGATATGAAGGCCCTTCTGCAAAATCAGGATTAGGAAACCAATAAAGGCCTGCACCTTGCATGAATCCGTTAATGACATTGAAGGCGATGCCCATAAACATAATGGCTAATGGCATTTGACTATGTCCCGTCATCATCCAAGGAAAAAGGAAACTGCGTTGGAAGTAGTGTATCTCAAACAAAGAAAATAACACCAATTGTGGTAAGTGCCATTGAAGTGGAGAGCAAAGCCATATGAACCACATAATGAGGAACACGGGTGCTTCCATCAACATCCAAGCCCATCGATTATCGATGCTCCATCCCCATTGCTTGGAGCGGAACTGACCATAACCTGCATTAACGAAATAGAGACTGACAAAGACAACCACAGCCATACCAAGCATGAGCCATATCATGTGGTTTAGTATGTCTTGTGTCATATCTTAATGGTCTCAAGAGAGATAGACAGGCGTTAATCTAGAAATGCGATGTGCCGTCGAAGCAATGTGTACAAACTTTTTCCTTTGGTAGGCCGATGCTGCGAATGAGAATCTCTAAGGTGTTGAACTTGAGTGAAGACAGACCTAATCGTGAACCGATTTCCTCAACCATCTTGCGGTATTTAGGCGAGTCGGTCTTTGCATACTCTTCCAGATTCTTATTTGGGTCACCTTCCAAATCGGCAATAACGCGTCGGGTTATAAGTTCGAGGTCGCTCTTGGATGCAGAAAAATTGATGAAGGGGCAACCATAGATTAGTGGAGGGCATGCAATACGCATGTGAACCTCTTTTGCACCAAGTTCGAACAAACCACGAATGTTGTCACGAAGCTGAGTTCCACGAACGATACTGTCGTCGCAGAATAGACAACGCTTGTCCTTGAGCATATCGCGATTGGGAATGAGTTTCATCTTGGCAACAAGATTGCGCGTCTCTTGAGTTGCAGGCATGAAACTGCGTGGCCAGGTGGGTGTGTACTTGGATATTGCCCTGCGGAAGGGAACCCCCAAACCTTCGGCATAGCCGGTGGCCATTCCAACACCACTGTCAGGAATACCACTTACGCTATCTACTTGCACATCATCTTCCTTGGCCATTTCCAGACCGCACTGGTGACGCATGTCTTCCACGTTGCGTCCTTCGTAGGTAGATGTGGGGAAACCATAATAAACCCAAAGGAATGAGCATACCTGCATCTCAAGTTCAGGCTTACGCATTTGCTCGACTCCATTAGGTGTCAAACGGACAATCTCACCAGGTCCGATGAAACGATCTACTTCATAACCTAAATTGGGGAAGGCCGTACTCTCGGACGATGCGGCATAAGCATCATCCTTGCGACCAATAATGATTGGCGTTCTTCCCAGTCGGTCGCGAGCAGCTATCAGTCCTTCTTCCGTTAAGATAAGCATTGAACAGGAACCGATGACCTTATTGTACACATTCTCAATCCCACTTACCCAGTCTTTTCCACGAGTAATCAGGTGTGCAACAAGTTCCGTTTGATTGGTTCTTCCGGATGACATTTCAGAAAAGTGTCCACCATCGTCGAGCAATTCGTTGGCTATCTCTTCTAAATTATTGATTTTACCCACGGTAACGATAGCCATTCGACCCAAATGCGAACGCATGAGGATGGGTTGTGGCTCGGTATCAGAGATTACGCCTATGCCACTATTTCCTTCAAATTTATCCAGTTCGTCGCCAAAGCGAGAGCGAAAATAAGCATTTTCCAGATTGTGGATACTACGAAAGAAACCTTTGCTGGCAGAGAAGGTGGCCAAACCACCACGCTTTGTACCAAGATGTGAATTGTAATCGGTGCCGTAGTACAGATCCATTATACACGGCTTGGTGGAGATAGTTCCGAAAAATCCTCCCATATAATACCTATTTCGTTTTGAGGTCACAAAGTTATAAAAAGTCTCTCACATATGCAAATTCATAAAGTGCTTTTCTTTTCTCCTTTTTTGCTATTCTTTATTATTTTGTTTCTTTATCCTTTGGTTTTAGATACTCTTGCACGAAAATACTCTCAATCGAGTTTGGCATTTTGCTCGCTTATTTGTATCTTTGACTAATCGTCTTATATACTCCCACTCGAAAATGCTCAAACATATTTGGCATTTTGCTCGCTAATTCGTATCTTTGTCCCAAAATAAAAATAATAATCAAATATTAACAATGCAGGAAAAGATAATCATTCTCGACTTTGGCAGTCAGACGACGCAGTTAATTGCTCGTCGTTTGCGCGAGTTGGACACCTTTTGCGAGATTCTGCCTTACAACAAGTTTCCCGTAGGGGATGAAAGTGTTATTGGTGTTATACTTGCCGGTTCGCCATATAGTGTCTACGACCCAGAAGCCTTTAAGGTAGATTTGTCTCAATTTATTGGACGCATTCCTGTTTTGGGCATTTGCTATGGTGCCCAATTCATTAGTCATACTTTGGGTGGTCGTGTTGAGCCTGCTGATAGTCGAGAGTATGGACGTGCCAATCTTGGCTTTATTGATGCCGAAAGCCCTCTCTTCAAAGGCTTTGATACGGGGAGCCAAGTTTGGATGAGTCACGGAGACACGATTACGGCCTTACCTCAGGGTTATCACGCTATAGCCAGCACGGACAACGTTCGCTTTGCCGCTTATCAAGCCGATGACCTTCCTGTTTATGGCGTTCAGTTCCATCCGGAAGTGTCTCATTCCCTGCAAGGAACATTATTATTACGTAACTTTGTTGTTGACATCTGTGGTGGTCATCAGGATTGGAGTCCTGCCAACTTCGTTGAGACAACCGTCGAGGAATTGCGCAAGCAGATTGGTAAAGACCGTGTGATATTAGGTCTTTCGGGAGGTGTTGACAGTAGTGTTTCGGCAGTTCTATTGAATCGTGCTATTGGTCATCAACTCACCTGCATCTTCGTCGATCACGGTATGCTTCGCAAAGATGAGTTCAAGAATGTGATGCGCGATTACGAAGGCCTTGGCTTAAATGTAATTGGTGTCGATGCTTCTGAAAAGTTCTTCAGTGACCTTGCAGGCGTTAAAGAACCCGAGAAGAAACGCAAGATAATAGGACGAGACTTTGTTGAGGTCTTTGATGCTGAAGCGCGTAAGATAACAGATGCTCGCTGGCTTGCACAAGGTACTATCTATCCCGACCGCATAGAGTCTTTAAACATTACCGGAAAGGTTATCAAGAGTCATCATAATGTTGGAGGTCTTCCCAAGGAGATGAATCTGCAGTTGTGTGAACCCTTGCGCTGGCTCTTCAAAGATGAGGTTAGGCGTGTTGGTCGTCAGTTGGGAATGCCTGAGCATCTTATTTCAAGACATCCCTTCCCCGGTCCCGGACTTGCCGTTCGCATTTTAGGCGACATTACTCGTGAGAAAGTACGTGTTCTGCAGGAGGCCGATGATATCTTCATTCAAGGTCTTCGTCAATGGGGGCTTTATGATCAGGTTTGGCAAGCAGGAGCCATCCTTCTTTCAGAGGTTAGAAGCGTTGGCGTTATGGGTGATGAACGTACGTATGAGAATCCGGTTGCCTTGCGTGCAGTAACAAGTAGTGACGCTATGACTGCCGACTGGGCGCATCTGCCCTATGACTTCCTTGCTCACGTATCGAATGAGATAATAAACAAGGTACGTGGGGTCAATCGCGTTTGTTACGATATCTCTTCAAAGCCACCAGCAACAATTGAGTGGGAATAATCTCTCCCTTGCGGAGAGAGGTTAAGGATGAAGGATTAAGAGTTAAGGAATAAGATTTGGAACAATTACAACAACTTTATAAGCAATATACAGGAAAGGAACCTGCTACCTGCCAACCAATTACGGGTAGCGGAAGCAATCGCGATTATTACCGTTTAAGCGATGATGAGGGGCATAGTGTCATAGGTGTTATCGGTACGTCTCGTGATGAGAATCATGCTTTCATCTATCTTGCCCGACATTTCACCCGCCGTCAACTGCCAGTACCCGAGGTACTTGCAGTAAGCGACGATGGGTTGCGTTATCTGCAAACCGACCTTGGACAAACTTCGCTCTTTGACGCTTTGAGAAAAGGACGTGAGGCAGGTGGGCGTTATACGCAGAAGGAACGCGAATTACTCCGCCGAACCATCGTTCAATTGCCTAATCTGCAGATACGTGGTGCGCGAGGACTCGATTTCTCGAATTGTTATCCACAAGCAGAGATGGATAGGACCAATGTCTTGTTCGACCTCAATTACTTTAAGTATTGCTTCCTTAAGCCTGTAAACATCGACTTCCATGAACTAAAGCTCGAGGCCTCTTTCCAACTTATGGCAAAGGACCTCACAGAGGGAGACGATGGCCTAGGTAGTACCCCTTCATTTCTCTATCGTGACTTTCAGGCGCGCAACGTCATGCTTGATGCCGAAGGCAATCCTTGGTTCATAGATTTCCAAGGCGGTCGACGCGGACCTGTACAATACGATGTAGCTTCGTTCCTCTGGCAGGCTTCGGCTCAATATTCGCCAGAATTAAGGCAAGAACTCATAGATCTGTATATCCAATCGCTAAAGCAATATACTGAAGTCAACGAAGCACGTTTTCGTGAGAAGTTAAATCTCTTTGTGCTGTTCCGCCTGCTTCAGGTGCTTGGTGCTTATGGTTTCAGGGGATATTTCGAACGCAAGCGTCACTTCCTCGAAAGTATTCCGCCAGCCATGCGTAACCTCTCAAATCTATTAGAGGAAGGTCTATGTCCTTATCCCTATCTGGCGCAGGTTTTAGGCGAATTGGTTGCATTACCTCAGTTTGCGCCCCAACCAGAAGAACCCGTTACTCGTGCGGACGGATACAAGACAACAGAGAATAATCCATATAAACCCCACCCTGCCGACGGACCGGCTACTTTCTCAAAATATGATGGAAAAGGTCCTCTACGCGTTCGGGTTTATTCCTTCTCATATCGTAAGGGAATTCCCGAGGACGAGAGCGGAAATGGAGGTGGATACGTGTTTGACTGCCGTTCGACTCATAATCCTGGTCGATATGAACCATACAAGCAACTGACGGGACTCGACGAACCCGTAATCCGTTTCCTTGAGGATGATGGTGAGATCCTGACATTCCTTGAGAGTGTCTATCGACTTGCAGACGCACACGTTCGACGTTATCTTCAACGTGGATTTACTGACCTTATGTTCTCTTTCGGATGCACGGGCGGACAGCACCGAAGTGTTTATTGTGCCCAACATCTCGCCCAGCATATCCATGAGAAATATGGCATACAAGTCGATATACATCATCGTGAACAAGACATTCATCAAATACTTGCAGCCCGATGAAGACCATGATATTTGCAGCAGGCCTTGGCACTCGCCTTCGTCCGCTTACCGACACAATGCCGAAAGCCCTTGTCCCCATAGGCGGACGCCCTTTGCTTGAGATACTTCTTCGCAAGCTTGGTGACAGTGGCTTTCACGACATCGTCATCAATATTCACCATTTCGCGGATCAGATAGAGGATTGGGTAGAAAAGTTCTTATCTCAAAACCCTGAATTCACAATTGCCCTTTCCGATGAACGCGCACAACTCCTTGAGACAGGAGGCGGTATTCGTCATGCAAGTCCTTTATTTGGTGATGCTAAACGACTGCTTATCCACAACGTTGATATCCTAAGTAATTGCTCTCTTTCCCAATTCATAAAAGAAGGAAGCGAGCATGCTGCCACCTTGTTGGTTAGTCAAAGGAAGACACAAAGGTACTTGCTATTCGATGAGAACAATCGTCTTGTGGGTTGGACAAATCTTGCTACAGGTCAAGTGCGTTCACCATATCCCGACCTTGATCCTTCGCGTTGTCGCATGCTTGCTTTTGCTGGCATTCATCACATGTCAACTTCCTTGTTGCCTTTGATGAACGGATGGCCGGAAAAGTTCTCTATTATTGACTTCTATCTATCTATATGTGACCGCTATCCCATCTTGGGATATGAACAACCCGACCTGCGTCTTATGGATGTAGGAAAGATAGATTCTCTGGCAGAAGCAGAAAGGTTTGCGACTTCAATATAAGTTAACCTTTCCAGATGCCTAATATCTTGCGTCTAAGCGCAATGATGTTAAGTACGGAAACCAATAGGCAGAGTGCTACGCCAAGTATGATTGTTGGCAGATAACTGCCCGAAGGCATTGTCGGGAACATACTCCAAAGCATCTTCATATAATGGCCTCTTAACCACCATAGCAAGGCAAGGGCAAGAAGGAGAACAAGTACATTTATTCCCACCGTTAACAACTGATACGGCAAACTTACGCGTGCAGGACTATAACCCAATAGAAGAAGGGTTTGCAGCTTGCGCGTGTTTTTTTGTACAAGCAAGTATATGCTAAGCATGAGAATAAAGAAGGAAAGTAATGTGATAAGCAATCCTACTGCCATAACAATACCACTAACGATCTTAAGCACATACGTTGCCTTACCTGCCTGAAGGCGGTCATCATCTACATCATATCCATGACTTTGAGCAAACTTAACTATACGCTCATCTGCAGTATTGCCTACTTCCAGGATGAGTCGCGTTGGAGAGGTGTCTGCTTGCGGGGCAAACTCCGCGTTACTCCAATCAATAAAGGATTGAGGCGCAAGTATGGTGTTGAGGCGAGTTGTGAAGCCCACAACCCTACCCTTCATTCGCTGTTCTTTGCCTTGGCCTCTAAGCACCAGCATTAACTCGAGTGTTGATACGAGTCCCTCAGATAGGCGAGGTAATGAACGACTTTGTGCAAAGCCGAAGTTATAGATAGCAAGATAGTTGCGCGGAAGTATGATGGGTACAAACTGATTGCCTGGTTCGTAATGCCATTCTTGGCTATGTGTATCGACAAATTGGTCAGGAACCGATTCAAAATACATCTGAGTGCCGAAGGTTGCCATTCCTTGAATGCCCATTGAACAACTAACCTGATATTGACTGGCGGTGAAGGCACCTACATTACGGGCAAAAGGTTGCGAGGCTAATTCTTCGATTTCTTTATCCGAGAATGTGGAGGCTGTCAGACCAGTGGTCGATATGCGCTTTGAAAGAATGATGTAGTCGTTGCTGATGAATCCGTCGTTCTGTGAGAATATGGGACGCACGTCGTTATAAAATTGCATAGCGAGCAAAACGACGAATACTCCCAGAAGGTTAGCAAGGAAGAACCCGAGCAATTGCAATGGTGATATATGTTGACGGAGAAGTTTCCAAATCATATAGGTCAAAGTTTAACATTCAATGTTTAACGTTTTGTGGTTTTAAAGATGAAGGATCTGGTCGTAATGAATGGATATATGTTTTCCAATGCTAGTAACGATTAATGCGGCACCTTGGCGTTGCACTTCCTGAAGCATCAAGTCCGACATCTGTTGGGCATTATTGTCGTCGAGATGACTTATGGGCTCGTCGGCCATCAGAAGGTCGAACGGTTGGCACAAGGCTCTCATGAGTGCCACACGCTGTTGTTGTCCGAAACTCATTAAACCTACTTTCGTGTGCAACTTATCGGCGATACCAAGCTCCTCGAACCAAGATGCTATTTCCTTTTTCTTCTTATATTTTGTTAGCCGGTTCTTTATCTCTACGTTCTCCCATGCAGTAAGTTCGGGGAACAATCGTAATTCCTGCCACAAAAGACTCAAGTTCTGTTGTCTCAGACGCGTCCATTCGCTGATAGAAAAGGTACGTATATCACGATCGTCGAACATAATTGTTCCGAGATAGTCGGAACGGTGGCCGTAGAGGTAACTGCATAATGAGGACTTCCCTGTCCCGCTACTTGCCTCCACAAGATATAGGCGTCCCTTCTCGAAAGCGAGTTCCTGAAGCCAGATGTCGCTTTGTATGTCAGGTTGTTGGGCAAAGACCTGAGGCAGGGTCTTCTGGAGTTTTATAGTATTCATTTCAAGCTTTCAATATCTATAAGGTCGAGCAGATTCTCGCCATCATTAAGTACAAGTTGAAACTGTAGGTTTTCCGAGTTCTTGGCAGATACGGTCAAACGCTGGAAGGCATTAAGGAACTTATAGCTCTCGCTATTGTGCATGTACTTATTTGTAATTTTCGAAAAGTCTATGCTTGCATAGAGTCGTTGCCCCTTAACCTCGTCTGCATACTTGTACGCAATATCATGATGGCCAGTTGAATTAGCCATTGCCTCAGAAGTTGAGATGGTAAGCATGTCGTTATTTGAGGTGAAATAGAAGGGCTTCCCTTTGTAGGTAAGCATGGCTCTATGCTTGTCTTGTGCATAGAACTGGAAGCCTGCGGCTCGACTAATGGCATCGTTCCAGGAGGCAACGTTCTGCATGAATTTGTCATCAGATAACTTGACTTGCAGAACAGGGTCTGCCTCGATTTGAGGCCAACTGAAAGCCAGCGCCCCATCAATGCTGTTGAGAATCATGTCAAGGTCAAACACGTTGTTGAGCATAAGTAGAATGGTGCGAATGACTTTGTTCTCACGCAATGTACGCAATAGTTTATCGCCCTTCAAACCTATTTCGAAGTGTAGCAAAGAATTTGATGGAGCAGCTGTAAGCATAGAGCCGTCGAGCGGTTTAAGGATATCGTCAAACTGACTGATGGCTTTGTCAATCTTCGTATTCTCAGAGTTCGGCGTGAGATTAAGAATGAGTCTGTCGCGCTTAGCCATAAGTCCGGCAGAAAGTCCAAGGTCGTTTAAGTTGATGTCGCCAAGATAACGGTTCAAGGAAGACGGAAGTACGGTTTGTGGCAAAGCCTCGAGCGAAGTGGCAAGCGCCAATGGCTCGTCGCGTTTCTCAAGATTCTTAAACAGAAGAGTATTCTTTCCGCTTTCCGATTCGCTTTGGTCTATGCACGAATAAATAACATTTCGCAGTTGCTCTTGCTCACTTCCTACGGCTGGCCCCATAAGCATGGCGCGGTCTTTGGCTATTCCCATCAGTAGGTTGCCGTTGAGGGTGCACCACTTCATCCCTCGTTGGTCTTCTACTGAATAACCTTTCGACTCCAACAATTTACAGAAATCATCCTTGTCACTCAAGGGAATGATGGCTCCAAGTGTACCTTGAGAAGCAAAAAGATAGGCAGGTGTCATCAGGTCAACGCCCATTTCCTTGCCGTTGTCCGAGAGCAGCAGTTTGCGTATTTCATCGAGCGAGAGTCCATAGTCGAGAGCCAGTTGTTTGGCATCTACTCGTGAAACGGCAGTTATGTCTTTGGGCAGAGACGAGGCCATAGCGTCGCCACGTCCATGAAACATTTTCCACCCGATGAATGCAGCTATGCATACAGCCACAATAGCGGCAATGATTCCGTACTTTTTCATAATCGTTCGTTTATATCTTTAACTTGATACAAGTGCACAGCCATAAGTGCAGCAGTTTCTGTTCTTAATCGACTTGGTCCTAATGAAACGGCTTGATATCCATTCTGTTCAGCCATACGTACTTCCTCAATAGAGAAATCCCCTTCCGGACCTATAAGTATGGTGGCCTCCTCCCCTGCTTTCAGGACGTCGAGAAGATAGGGCTTCTCGCCTTCATAACAATGACAAATGAACTTCTGCCCCTTGCGCTCTGCCGTTATGAACTTGCGGAAAGGCTGCATCTCATTGACTTGAGGCAACCAAGCCTTGCGACTTTGTTTCATCGCAGATACGACAATCTTGCTTAGGCGTTCTGTCTTCACCACATCGCGCTCAGAGAACTGGCAATCGAGAAAAGATAGTTCGTCGACTCCCACCTCCGTTGCCTTCTCCACGAACCATTCGGTTCTGTCGATGAGTCTTGTCGGGGCCATTGCCAGATGCAGGTGTCCTTGCCATTGAGGCTTTTGCGGAAATGATTGGATGATGCGATAAGTGCAATGATGATTAGATGCGAGTGTAATCACAGCCTTGTGGAAAGTGCCTTTGCCATCCATCAGCCACATTTCATCCCCTTCTTTCATGCGAAGCACTCGGACGGCATGTTGCGTGTCGTCTTTGGTCAGTTCTCCTGACGCTATGTCCGGCTGATAGAAGTATCGCTCTTCCTTCATCTTTAATTATTTTTTCTAGGGATTCTAGATAAACTAGATGTTCTAGAGAGCTTAATCTTTCTTTACCTCGTGCTTATATCTGAACAAGATGGCAAACAAGATTGCCACTACCAGAGCATAACCTGCAAAGATGAACCAACAGGTCTTCCATCCCGGCAAGGTATCGCTTCCCTCAGGCAGGTTGAAGACGTAATGATTGACAACCATTTGTGCAGTCAGCATGCCTACTGTAGCTCCGAATCCGTTAGTCATCATCATAAACAGTCCTTGCGCAGAGTTGCGAATGCCGAGATCAGTTTCTTTGTCCACAAAGAGAGAGCCCGAAATGTTAAAGAAATCGAATGCGACACCGTAAACAATCATGGAAAGAATGATGAACACAAATCCAGTACCAGGATTACCTATGGCAAAGAACCCGAAGCGGAATACCCATGCTAACATGGACATAAGCATAACCTTCTTAATGCCGAAACGGCTTAGGCAGAAGGGAATGAGCAGGATGCAAAGTGTCTCACTCATCTGCGAGATAGAGGTTATGATCACGCTGTACTTCACCATTAGTGAGTCGGCATATTGCGGAAGTGCTCCCCACGCCTCGAGGTAGGATGTGGCGTATCCGTTGGTTATCTGGAGGCAAGAACCCAAAAGCATGCTGAAGATGAAGAACACAGCCATGCGATAGTCCTTGAATAATGCAAAGGCACGCAATCCAAGTGCTTCGACGAGGGACTTCTTTTCTCCTCCCTTGTTGGTGGGACAAGCCGGCATCGTGAGTGAGTATGCGGCCATGATGAGACTAAGTCCGCCAGAGAGTGCAAATTGGTATGCGGTTGCTTTGATGCCCAATAGATTGACTGCCCACATAGAGCAGATGAAGCCCACAGTTCCCCAAACACGGATGGGAGGAAAGGCTTTTACCGTATCAAGTCCTTCTTTCTCCAAAGCATTGTAAGCGACTGAATTAGTGAGCGCTATGGTTGGCATAAAGAAGGCTACGCTTATGGTGTAGAGCGTGAACAGAATGCCGAAACTCACATTGCCTGCTGCAGACAATCCGTACAAGCATGCGGCAATCATGAATGCTCCGGCTATAGCGTGGCAAAGTCCCAGCAGACGCTGAGCCTGAATCCATTTGTCGGCAACAATGCCCATGAGTGCGGGCATACAGAGGGAGACGAAACCTTGGACAGAATAGAACCAACCAATGTTGCTGCCAAGTCCTTCGCTACCCAGGTACAGGCCCATCGAAATCAGATAGGCCCCCCATACTGCGAACTCAAGGAAGTTGAGAATCGTCAATCTAATTTTAATGTTCATAGTATTATTTTTTTAGATGTTAAATGTCAAATGGCTAATGTCAAATGTATGATTGTCAATGCTCAATAATTATTCCACATAAAGCACGAGGCCCTTTAGGTATTCGCCTTCGGGATGATAGATGTTGACAGGGTGGTCGGCGGGTTGGTGCAACTGATGGAGCAGTCGAACCTTGCGACGTGCAAGTGTAGCCGCCGTGAACACAGCCATGCGGAACTGTTCCTTACTGATGGCTTGCGAACAGCTGAAGGTGAAGAGCAGACTTCCCGCTGGCATCTTCTCCATTGCTCGAGCGTTCAGCTTGGTGTAGCCCTTTATTGCGTGTCGCACAGCATCGCGATGCTTGGCAAACGCTGGCGGATCGAGAATTACCAAATCATAGGAGTTCGGAGTCGCGAGTTCCGAGTTAGGAGTTTGTGAAGTCGATTCTTTCGTTACTCGTAATTCGGAATTAGGAACTGCATCTAGGAATTTGAAGGCGTCTTCGGCAAAGGCTTGATGACGAGCATCATTAGGGAAGTTGAGCTGGATGTTCGCATTCACCAGGTCGATAGCCTTCTGACTACTGTCGACGGAATGAACCAAAGTGGCTCCTCCACGCATAGCATAGACGCTGAAACCGCCTGTGTAACAGAACATGTTCAGGACTCGACGGCCTTTGGCATATTGTTCGACGAGAGCCCGATTATCGCGCTGGTCGACGAAGAATCCCGTCTTTTGTCCTCTAAGCCAGTCGATGTGGAATCGCAAACCATTTTCCATCGCTATGTTTTCGGAAGTAGAACCATAGAGGAATCCGTTTTCCTGTCCCAGTTCGGCCTTGAAGGGAAGCGTCGTTTCGCTTTTGTAATAGATGCTGTTCAGGCGTTCGCCAAGCACCTCGCGCAGGGCTTCGGCAATCTCGTTCCGGCACACGTGCATTCCCACGCTATGTGCCTGCATCACAGCCGTTTGTCCATAGATGTCAATAACAAGTCCGGGCAGGTTGTCGCCTTCGCCATGAACGAGTCGGTAGGTTGTGTTCTGTGGGTTGTCCACAAGTCCGATGGTTTTGCGAACATCAAAGGCGGCCTGTATGCGCTGAACCCAGAAGCGATGATCGATGGGCTCATCTTCGAAGGTAAGCACGCGAACGGCAATGCTTCCTATTTGCCAATGTCCTATGGCTATGAACGAACCGTCGTGCGTGAGCACTCTCACGAGATCGCCCTCTTGCAGTTTGCCGTCGATGTGGTTAACTGCACCCGAGAAGACCCACGGATGATAGCGTCGCAGGCTTTCGTCCTTTCCTTTATTTAGATATAGATTCTTCATCCTCAATAAGTTCCCAGTTGTTTTCTTTCTTAATTTCTTCGAATCTCTGATAAAGCATTAGACAAGCCCAAGCATCGGTTGCGGCGTACAGCTTCTGCGCTTCAGTGAGCGCGTCCGCTTCCCAGTTCGTCAGTTGTTGAGATTTCGATATCCTTTGCTCAAAGACGTTGGCATAAAGCTTCTGCAGGCTCTGGTCCTCGATTCCAAAGGAGGTAACGTAGCTTTGCAGTTCTATGAAGCCTTCCATCTCTACTTCTCCCAATCGCTTGAGTTGATTTGTATCGTCGCGCCACGATAGTGCAACCTTCTTCACGCCCTTGGCCGACAGGAGTCGAACGAGTGAAGGCGTGAGTCCCATCCTGTTGAGACGGAAGAGGAAACAAGTGTCCTCGGTTGCCACTTGCAGGAGTGCGACCTGATTCATTGGGCCTGGTCGGAAGGTAGGTCGCGTCTCTGTGTCGAAGCCCAAAAGCTTTTGAGTCAATAGGTACTCAACAGCCTTCTGTGCTTCGCTTTCGCTTTGAATGACGAAAATGCGTCCGTCGAACAAAACCCGTGGGAGTTGTGCTAGTCGCGTCTTATCGTATTTCTTATATAGTCGAATCACTTTCAATCTTACTCCTATGTCTTTTTGTCGAAACCCTTAGGCCTTATTTCGAAAGCCCTTAGGGATTATCTCGAAAACCCTTAGGGGTTATTTCGGAAGCCCTTAGGCCTTATTGCACTCGAACCTATGTTCAATTGCCCTCGAACCTATGTTCGATTGCCCTCGAGCCTATGTTCAATTTCTAATACTCTTTTTCTTTATTAAAACGAATCAAATGTAGGCGCTTCAGCGCATCGACGAGAGCCTCGCCCCAATAGAGTTCGAAGTTATCGCGAATTGCCCAAAGGGCGTCCATCATGCAATCCTCTACCCCATCCTGATAAACGGCGAGGAAGTTCCTGAGCGGTTGATAGATGTCGGCCAGATGCTCGGAAAGCGACTTCCACTGGGTTTCGTCCGTCTCCATATCGCGGTCGTAAGAGACGTCGAGATATTGGTCATCGTCGGGCAGAATATCGTAAACCGTGCGCCGAATGTAGTTATAATCGTCCTCCGTAACCTTGCCTTGCGGCAGGAAATCGCCCTCACTCACCACCTCGGGCAGGAGCATGGCTTTCATGTAAAGCAGAGGCAAGAGCTTGAGCATCTTGTCGAGGAAATCCTGACGCGGGCGTCCTGGCGATTTTTCCAGAAATGCGCAATACTCTATGCCTACGGTTACAAACTCCAGCGTATCGTGGTGATAAATGGTCTTCGCTTTATCGTTGACTTTCATTCTTCTGTATCGTCTATAACGAGGTCAAAGATACGAATAAGCGAGAGAAAAACCAAAATAATAAAGGAAAATGAATGAAAAAGTACCCTTTTTCGTTTCTAATTCGTCGGCAAGTCGCTCTCTGCATCAGGCAAATAGGACTTTGACGGATTGGACAACCGCCTGTTTTCCGGCAAAAAAGCGCATGGTTACAACTACGTGCCTGCTCGCCGTTGGATGTTACATATTTCGGCCTTGCCCACGTTTATTGTCTACAGCAATACTTCCCTCACTTTAAACGACACGAAAGTCCCGCTTCGCTATCACTTTCCTGAGGTCATCATCACAGGACGAAGCGCCATCGTGTATCAAGTCAAGAAGAACCAGTATGTCGCACTCTCGGCCGTTTACTACTTCACGGACATTGGCAACAAAAAGCGTCTTAATATCGAGAATCAAAAGTGGCGAACTCGACTGACCTATGGATTCCGTTTCTGAGGGCAGGAACAGGTGTGTTTAGGACTTTGGAATGAATCTCAATTATCCGAAAACAAGAGTCTCTTTTCCACCGAATTTGCGTCTCAACTCCTGTATAGAAGTATTGATGAAAGATTGCATTTAGGAAAAATCCATTTTTTTTTGTTATTTCGCTTGCTTTTCACTATCTTTGTGCTCTTAAAACAATTCTTAATCAAGAAGAATACTATATGGCAAACGAACTGAAAACCAAGAATACAAGAAAGAATACAAATACGCGCAAACGCGTGAACACCAACGGCGATATGGAAGAACCCGTAAGCAAAGTGGAACTCACGCGATGGATAGTGGGCGGATTGCTCATATCCTTCGCCATCCTGCTCCTTATTGCTTTCACGTCGAACTTCTTTACGGGTGCTGCCGATCAACATCTCGCGGCAGGAGAAAATCCCCACAACTGGCTGGGAGGCTTTGGAGTGTGGCTGGTTTCAAATGTGATGAACCGCTCTTTTGGTCAGGCCACATTCTTCCTGCCCATACTCATGATTGCCATCGCCTTTAAAATCTTGCAGATTGGAAAGGTGAGAATTTGGAAATGGCTCCTCAACTGCATCCTGCTCACGATATGGTTCTCCGTTGCAGGCGCTTTGTTGCAACGCTTCTTCTTCCAGGAGAGTTTCATCATGCTCGGAGGAATGCACGGCGAGACGGCTTTGGATTACCTGCAGGGAAAGATTGGTATCGTAGGCACGTTCATAGCCATCATCGTCACCGCGATTGCTTATGTCGGTTACCTGAGTGGCGAAACCATTCACTTCATCCGAAAGACGCTGGAGCGCGCTCGCAAGCGTACTGAACAGGAGAATCTGACAAAAGAAGAAGGCAACTACCAGCAGGACGAAAACGAACGCCCGACAGTGGTTGACCTGAACGATCATCCTGCAGAGGAGGAAGTTAAGCCTGCCAATATCGCAACAACGATTACCTTCGGCACGGATGGAAAGACGGAAGAACCCAAACCTGCAGAAGACGTTGACTTTGAGGTGAATGTAACTGACGAGGCCGAAGGCGAAACGGGAATGAAGGTAAACATAGGGCAAGGCGAAGAAAAGGCCGACCTCGACGACACCCTTGCCTTAGAGCCTTATGACCCGAAACTGGACCTGAGTCAATATAAGTACCCCACCATCGACCTCCTGAAGAAGTACGACATCGACAATACGGGAGTCGATATGGAAGAACAGCGCATGAACAAAGATCGTATTGTTCAGGCTCTGCGCAACTTTGGTGTGGAAATCAGTAGTATTAAGGCCACCGTCGGTCCTACTATTACCCTGTACGAGATTACTCCTGCGCCTGGTGTCCGCATCTCTAAGATTCGTAACCTTGAGAACGATATAGCCCTCTCACTATCAGCTTTGGGCATTCGTATCATAGCTCCTATTCCAGGCAAGGGAACAGTGGGTATTGAAGTCCCGAACGCCCATCCGAAGATGGTTTCTATGGAGAGCATCATCAACAGCAAAAAGTTCCAGGAAACCGACTTCGAATTGCCTATGGCTTTGGGCAAGACCATCACGAACGAGATATTTATGGTCGACTTGGTGAAGATGCCCCACCTGCTCGTAGCGGGCGCAACCGGTCAGGGAAAATCCGTAGGTCTGAACGCCATCATAACTTCTTTATTATATAAGAAACATCCGGCCGAACTGAAATTGGTTATGGTCGACCCCAAGAAGGTGGAATTCTCCGTCTATAACCCCATTGTTAATCATTTTCTTGCCCAGGTTGAAGGCAACGAAGACAATGAAGAGCCCATCATCACAGACGTGAACAAGGTGGTGCAGACCTTAAAGAGCCTTTGCGTGGAAATGGACACGAGATACGACTTGCTTAAGTCTGCACACGCGCGTAATATTAAGGAATATAACGAGAAGTTCAAGGAGCGTCGCCTCAATCCTAAGAACGGTCATAAGTTCATGCCTTATATCGTTGTTATCATCGATGAGTTTGGCGACTTGATCATGACTGCAGGCAAGGAGATAGAACTGCCCATTGCCCGTATTGCCCAATTGGCTCGTGCCGTAGGTATTCACATGATTATCGCCACACAACGACCCACGACAAACATCATCACGGGTACCATCAAAGCGAACTTCCCTGCTCGCATGGCGTTTAAGGTAAGTGCGATGATTGACTCCAGAACCATTCTCGACCGTCCGGGCGCTAACCAACTTGTGGGTAAGGGTGACATGCTCTTCCTAGCTGGAACAGAACCCATTCGTGTCCAGTGTGCCTTTGTCGATACGCCTGAGGTTGAGCGTATCTGCAACTTCATTGCCTGTCAGCAGAGCTATCATGCACCATTCCCCTTGCCACCAGTTGCATTGGAAGGCGAAGAAGGCGGAGGCGCTGCAGACGTAGATATCAATCATCTCGATCCTATGCTCGAGGAGGTTGCAAAACTCGTTGTCAGCACACAGCAAGGAAGCACAAGTATGATTCAACGCAAATTCTCCATTGGTTACAATCGCGCAGGGCGTCTGATGGACCAGTTAGAGCGAATCGGAGTCGTTGGTCCTGCACAGGGAAGTAAACCAAGAGAGGTTCTTTGTGTCGGAGATATAGAGCTATTAAGAATTCTTGATAATCTAAAGTAGAACGACTATGAAACGAATTGCACTATTCTTCATCCTCGCATTGACAAGCGTCTTCGCCACTTCGGCATTTGGCGCAAGCAAGGACAAGGAAACAAAAAAGATACTTGACGCAACTGCCCAACACATCACGAAATCGGGTGGAATCAGCATCAAGTTTACGGCCACTACCCTCTTGGGAAAGACTGATCAAGGAAGCATCAGTGGTACGATGGACATTCAGGATAAGAAGTTCTTCATGCAGACTTCCGAGATGACGACCTGGTTCGATGGCAAGACGCAATGGAGCATGCAGACGGGTGACTCTGAGGTTAATGTGACAGAACCCACTGGAACTGAACTGCAGGCAATGAACCCTTATGCCTTTGTCGATATCTATAAGCACGGCTTCAACTATAAGATGAAGCAAGGCAGTCTGATCAATGGCAAGCAAGGCTACAAGATTTATCTTACAGCCGACAACGCCAAGCAGGAAATTCGGGAAATCTATCTTGAAGTTGACAACCAATTAAATCCTGTTCGCGTATCCATGCGTCAGGGAAAGAAGCAATGGGTTCGCATCGTTGTCAACTCCTTCACCACAGGACGGAAGTTTGCCGACTCGCTCTTCACCTTCCCTAAGGACAAATATCCCGATGCTGACATCATCGACCTGCGATAAACAATTATGAATCCCTTTATCTCCCTGAGCAAAGCGAAATAACTCCTTATTCGAAGAATATTAACTCCCTGAGCAAAGCGAAATAACTCCTTATTCGAAGAATATTAACTCCTTGAGCAAAGCGTAACTCCTTATTCGAAGAATATTAACTCCTTGAGCAAAGCGAAATAACTCCTTATTCGAAGAATATTAACTCCTTGAGCGAAGCGAATTAACTCCCAATATAACTCCCCTATAACTCCTTTAATAATATGGAACACATACGTTGTCTTATTATCGGTTCAGGTCCTGCCGGCTACACAGCTGCTATCTATGCAGGGCGAGCAAATTTGAATCCCGTGCTTTACGAAGGCATTCAACCTGGTGGACAATTGACACAAACCACCGAAGTGGAGAACTTCCCTGGCTATCCCGATGGTGTGCAAGGTTTTGATATGATGGAAGATATCCGTCGACAAGCCGAACGGTTTGGCTGTGAAATGCGTCCTTCCATTGCCGTTCGCACAGACCTCAGCCAGCGTCCCTATCATGTTTGGTTTGATGACGAGAGTGAGGTTACTGCCGACTCTATTATCATTTGTACAGGAGCAACTGCCAAATACCTCGGTCTTCAAGACGAGAAAGATTTCAACGGGCGTGGAGTAAGTGCTTGTGCTACGTGTGACGGTTTCTTCTATCGCAAGAAGACGGTTGCAGTCGTAGGTGGTGGCGATACTGCATGCGAGGAGGCTTCCTATCTGGCACAACTTGCCTCGAAGGTGTATCTAATCGTTCGCAAGCCCTACCTTCGTGCAACGCAGATCATGCAAGACCGCGTATTGAACAATCCTAAGATTGAAGTGCTTTTCGAGCACAATACCGTTGGCTTGTTCGGAGGCGAACACCTCGAAGGCGCTCATGTGGTGTACCGCAAAGGAGAGGCCGACGAGCGTCAGTATGATATTCAGATTGACGGATTCTTCCTTGCCATTGGTCACAAGCCTAATTCCGACATCTTCCGTCCATGGGTTAAGACCGATGAGATTGGTTACATTATTACGGAAGGCGATAGTCCTCGCACAGGCATTCCTGGAGTTTTTGCTGCAGGAGATGTTGCTGACCCGCATTATCGTCAGGCCGTGATTGCCGCAGGTAGTGGTGCTAAGGCTGCAATAGAAGCCGAGCGTTATCTTTCGACATTATGACAAAGTATCAGTTATACCGTCTCATAGAGAAGACGGAAGAGTTCAAAGATAAGCGTCATCCCATGTTCGAGAGGAACAAGTTTATGAAGTTCCTCGGATGGTTCATGATTGCTTATTATGCCGCTCTAATGCTCATCATGGGAGTGAGTATGGGCTTTGCACTCAAGGGCGATTATTCGGCAGCCTACCATCGCTTGGATGGTGGCTTCTATTGGTTGCTTATTATCGACTTCTGGACGCGTTTCATCATTCAGGAGACTCCTGCCCAGAAGGCTCAGCAATACGCCTTGTTGCCCATACGCCGTTCTTTCCTGATGAAGGGGTACTTGATCCGTAACGTCCTCTCCTGGGGCAATATGTTCTGGGGCTTCTTCCTCATACCCTTTGGCTTAGTTAGTGTTGTTCCCATGATGGGTTGGTGGGCATTCTTCGGATGGTTGCTTGGCTATTGGTTGCTCTTTGTCTTCAATGGCCTGTGCTACCTTTTCGTACGAGCCCTTTGCATGAAGCACATGCTTTGGTTCCTTCTTCCCCTTGCCTTGCACGCCATACTCATCTGCGTTTGTGTAATACCTGACAGAAACGTGCTTCGTGTGCCGTTTGTCCTCTTTATGAACGGTTTCGTTACTTGGAACATCCTTTCCTTCCTCACCGTACTTGTGGCCATAGCCATAGCCTTGTGGGCTAATTATCGCCTGCAAATGGGTATGGTGTATAACGAGATTGGCAAGAAGGAGGACGTGCAGATGAAGAGCGTCACTACCCTATCCATGTTCAACCGTTATGGCGCTTTAGGCGAATACCTGAAGATGGAGGTAAAACTGCGCCTGCGTAATAAGCAAGTGAAGACAGGTTTCTTTGTCGGACTTGGCTTAATAGCCTTCTTCAGTCTTATGCTTTATTTCACAGACGTCTACGACGGAGGGTTCATGAAATCGTTCATTTGCCTTTACGATTATGTGATTTTGGGCGTAATGACACTTGTGGGCATTATGTGTTACGAGGGTAATTACATCGATGGGCTCATGAGCCGTCGCGACAGCATCTACGACCTGTTGCGTGCCAAGTATTACTTCAATTCCATACTCCTTCTCCTGCCTTTCATCTTCATTCTTCCCTTAATGATTAATGGCAAGATAAGTGTTTGGATGAACATTGGATATATGTTGTTTACCGTTGGCGTACTTTATCCCTGTGTCTTCCAGTTGGCAGTTTACAACAAGAACACCCTTCCCCTGAATGTCAAGCTTATGAAGAGCAATCAGGGAACCATGATGCAGAATATCGTTAGCATGGTTATCCTGTTCCTCCCGCTTGCCCTCGAGAAGATATGCGTCCTGCTGTTAGGACCAGTATGGGGTTATATGCCCCTGATTACTTTAGGCGTTGCCGGTATTCTCACTCATCGCCTTTGGCTGCGGAACATCTACAAGCGCATGATGGTACGCCGTTATGAGAATATGGAAGGATTCCGTGCTTCTCGTAATTCATAATTTATAATTCATAATTCTTAATTCAAATATTTGGCCATGACAATAAAAATCGACAACCTCAGGAAAACCTTCGGCAAAGGAGAGAACGTGAAAGTTGCCGTAGATATAGATCAGTACGAGATACACGCAGGCGAAATCCTCGGTCTTGTAGGAAATAATGGTGCAGGTAAGTCCACCCTGTTCCGCCTGATTCTTGATTTGATAAAGGCTGACACGGGTAATGTCTGCATGCAAGGCACTTATAACGGCAATCCTGTGGATATAGACGTCAGTAAAACCGAAGAATGGAAGGATTGGACGGGTGCTTATGTCGACGATTCTTTCCTCATCGATTACCTGACTCCCGACGAATATTTCCAGTTCATCGCACGCATAAGTGGAATGAGTGATGATACCCTAAAGGAACAGTTGGATAAATACGCCCACTTCATGGCAGGCGAGATTTCGGGTCAGCCCAAACTTATTCGCAATCTCTCTGCCGGCAACAAGCAAAAGGTGGGTATCGTAGCTGCCATGCTCTTGCGTCCTCAAGTGCTCATCCTCGACGAACCATTCAATTTCCTTGATCCCACCAGCCAGAGTGTCATCAAGCACTTGATTAAGGAATATAATCAGGAGACGGGTGCAACCATACTTATATCCTCTCACAACCTGAATCACACGGTCGACATTTGTCCTCGCATTGCTTTACTCGAAGACGGACACATCATTCGCGATATCGTTAACCAGCATGGCGAGGCACAAGCCGAATTGGAGGACTATTTCGAAGTTAAAGAGTGAGAAGGTACTTTGTCAAGAGTTTATAGATAATAGTTAATAGTTTAAAAGATCAACTTTTAATTCAAGAACACCCATTATCAAATAAAGAAAGGGATTAGAGCCGTTTGACTCTAACCCCTTTTTTGTTTAACTACTTGTAGGGCTTAGTACTCCATTACTGCGGGGAGCTCCTTTGCCTGAGCAACCATCTTCTCTACTTCTGCCAATGCGGGAACACGGCGAACGAGATGCTTCTCGGCATTCACTTCTTCCAACTTAGCCTGCAGGTTGGCAGGTACGCGATGCTGCAGTTCCTTTACGGTGTCAACACCAGCAGCCTCCAGCAATTCGCTGAACTGCGGGCCAATGCCGTTGATACGCATCAGGTCGGCATGGTTTGCCCAAGTCAGAATCAGTTTGGGGCTGATTTCAGTAGCCTCGGCCAGTTCTTTTCTTCCAGCGGGCTTAGCGCACTTTGCGAGCAGAGTTTCGATGTCAGGAATACCTGCAGCTTGCAGTTTCTCAGCATAAACGGGGCCAATACCCTCAACTTCTACGATCTTGTAATTCATAGTTTTCTTGGTATTAATAAGTTAAACATATAGATTATCTGCCCAAAATTACGAAAAAAAGAAATCCCCGCCAAACATTGACAGGGATTTTTTGTTTTAGAGAGTTATAATATAACCTTAAGCTTCGGGCAGAACGCTCACGGTTGAGCGATCACGACGACCTTTCTTGAAGGTTACGATACCATCGGTGAGGGCATACAGTGTGTTGTCCTTACCCATAGCAACATTCTGACCAGCATTGTGGTGAGTACCACGCTGACGTACGATGATGTTACCAGCGACGCACTTCTGACCGCCGAAAATCTTAACTCCTAATCTTTGAGCAGCCGACTCACGGCCGTTCTTAGAACTACCAACACCTTTTTTATGTGCCATAATTTGTTCTCCTTCTTAATTAATGGGTTAAGCAACTACTTCCTTGATAGTCAGTTCTGTGAACTGCTGACGATGGCCGTTCAGCTTGCGATAGCCCTTGCGACGCTTCTTGTGGAAGACGAGCACCTTGTCACCCTTTACCAGGGGAGTTACTACCTCGGCTACAACCTTTGCACCCTCAATCTCGGGGGCGCCAACGGTGATGGCACCGTCGTTGTCTACCAATAACACTCTCTCAAACTCAACAGTCTGGCCACCTTCTGCACCAAGGATGTGGTGTACGAAGAGCTTCTTGCCTGCCTCTGCTTTGAACTGCTGACCGTTAATCTCTACGATTGCGTACATTTTTGTTTGTTATTTAACGGGTTTCACCGGGAGGCGAGATGCTTCATGCACCTGCTTTACTGAGCCCCTTCGGCATAAATCGGCTGCAAAGATACAAAAAAGATGTGAAACCGCAAAATGATTCCACATCTTTTTGAATTTAGTTTCTCAGATTATTCGGATTACTCAGAATAGTCCAATCCCCCTTTCTACCTACTTCTTTGCCTTTTTTGCAGCCTTCTCCTTGGCTTTGTCGTACTTCTCCCAAAGCTTCTTTTTGGCTGTCTGGGCCTTCAGTTGAGTTGTGAATTCGTCTGCAGCCTTTTCCGTAGCAGCTTCATCCTCAGGCGTTGCCCAAGCGTGCTTGTAGCCCTTCTCTTTGTCCCAGAAACCTCTCGTGAAGTCAGGGAAGGCAACGGCTGCACAGTTGTGATCCATCGACAGCGTACCCAGCTCTGCTAGGCAGCACCATTCGGCAAGGTCGTAAACGTCCATGTCCAAGGGCAGACCGTTCTGCAGGCAGTACACCATGCGAGCATCCATGAAGAAGTCCATACCTCCGTGTCCACCCACCTTTTGTGCCATCTCACCATACTTCTTGATGATGGGGTGCTGATACTTCTGCATCAGGGCCTCGTGTTCGGCCTTGGGCAGGAAACCGTGGCTGTTTAGGTTGTCAACCTTCGGAGCAACGCCGCTTGCAGACAGCTGTTTCTGGTCGAGAGCAAAGTGCTGTTCGGGATACTTGGTTGCATAACCCTTCGTACCCGTCAGCTTATAAAGTCGGTTGTAGGGCTGAGGATTCATCACGTTATGCTGAATCTCCACCACCTTACCGTTTTGTGTACGCATGAGGGTTGTCGTCTGGTCGCCATTGCGATAGTTGTTGCAGGGCTTGCCAGTCTTCTTCTCCACGTATTCCTTACCGTGCGAGCTCTTGGTGTCCATAGCCACGAGTGTGGTGAAGCGGTCACCACGATGGATGTTAAGTGCCTGAGCCACGGGACCAAGTCCGTGAGTAGCATACACGTCGCCACGGTTCTCCATGTTATATTTCATGCGCCAACCCAACTTGTCGGGGTCGCTTCCGTCGGGGTTCTTCCAGTAGTAATCCCAGAAGTCGTCGAGGTTGTGGATGTAAGCGCCCTCAGCTCGCAGGATCTCGCCAAACACACCATGCTGAGCCATGTTCAAAGCATTCAACTCATACCAGTCGTAGCAGCAGTTCTCTAGAATCATGCAGTGCTTGCGCGTCTTTTCACTCAGGTTAATAAGCTCCCAGCACTGCTCCAAGTTCATGGCCGACGGCACTTCGATGGCAGTGTGCTTGCCATTCTCTAGCGCGCACTTTGCAACGGGGAAGTGATGATCCCAGTCTGTGGCAACATATACTAGGTCGATGTCGGGACGCTTGCACAGTTCCTCGTATCCTTTCTCACCGCTGTAGATGTCTGCAGGGGGAAGACCAGCCTTGCGCAGGTACTTTTGACAAGCCTCGGCACGAGCTTCTACGTAGTCGCACAGAGCCACAATCTGAGTGCCAGGGATGTAAGTGAAGCGCTCAACTGCGCCAGGACCACGCATGCCTAGACCTACGAATGCCACGCGAACTACCGGCATCTTTGGTGCAGTAAGTCCTAACACATTCTGCTGACCGGCAGGCCTTACAGGCGTGTCAACAACGATTGTTCCCTCCTCCCAGTGCCATTTGGTGCTAGGCGAAAGGCTTTGTGCAAAGGTGTACGTGGTAGCAAGCACCATCATCACCAATGCAACCGCAAAGTTCCTTTTAAAATTCATGTTTAAAAACTTATTAAGGTTAATAATTATGTTCACGATGCGAAGATACGAAATAAATATTAAACAAAAAAAGGAAGAGTGCAAAATTATTCGTAAATTTGCATTCATGATACAATTATATATTACCCGTCACGGGCAAACAGAAGAGAATCTACGACGCATCCTGCAAGGCCAGATGCCCGGCCATCTCACGCAGGAGGGAATTCATCAGGCCGAAGAACTGAGGGAAAGATTGAAGGACATCCCCTTCGATTGCATCTTCACGAGCGACCTGAAGCGAGCCAAAGATTCGGCTCTTATCATTGCCCAGCCCCACCAGTGTCCCATCATTGAAGAACCCTTACTTCGCGAGCGCGATTTCGGCATTCACACGGGAGGACCATACATCAAGATAAGCCACGCCCTCGACCCCTCTGCTGAGACGATGGAACAGGTGGCACAGCGTGCTTCCGACTTCCTGAATAGAGTCTCCAGACCCACCCCTTTAACCCCTCCCTGTGATGGAGGGGAATATAATGAACACTCCAATGATTTAGCAAATGTAACTACTTCCCTCCCTAAAAGGGAGGGACCGAGGGAGAGTCTTTACCTTGCCGTCAGTCACGGCCTCTTTCTCCGTGTTCTGCAAGCCGTCTTTTGGGGAGTACCCGTCCGTTCGATAGAGAAAATGGATAATGCCGAAGTGCGCATGCTGGAACTTGATCCCTGCAAGCACTACTCTAGCACACTCTTGGAAGAGGTTGGTGGAACGGCCAACTGATTATAAATAGAGTCCGTTGTGCTCTTAATTTTCCAGCTAACCTCAGTTCAATAAGGATGGACGCAGGCTTCTCGGTGGACGCCTATGCCATCAGAGTGTGTAACGAGATTTGCAATGCTTTAAAAGGCCTTGTAGAAGAAAAGTGAGTGTAAACTAATGCGTTCCAGTTCCAAATGTTCCAATTAAAATTATGAGGTACGCACTCTCTTTTATATACTCTATAACTACTTAATATATAGATAGTTATATATGATTAAGAGAGGATGGTACCATTCAAAAAATAAACTGGAACAACTGGAACTGGAACAAAAAGGACAAAAGATTAATTGAACATTTCATCTAAAAAGCTGTAATACAATAAGATACAATATCAGTAAACCCTCTGCGCCTAAGATGCCGAAGCTCGGAAAAGGCACAGAATGCATCAAATTACTCCTCTCACAGGCCTCAAAAGACATGCGTTAGCCCCTTGCTCCGATGTTTTCCCTTACGTTTGTGATATATTTAGTGCTTCGAAAAAATAGCACTTTTAACTAATTTAGGAGGGTGTTTTGTAGCCAAATGGCTAACCTTGTTGTAGAAAGTGAGTGTTAAATTAGCCAATTGTCACATATAGTGGCCACAAAACGATAAAACAAACAACGGATTTATTCAGCCACGGGTTCTTCTGGTTCGACAGGCTCAGTTGGTTCGGCCTCTTTCTTTGTTTCCTTTTTCTTGGACTTGGAGGTAGTTTCCTCTTGTTCGGGTGCAGCTTCGGGACTTGATTCCTCTTGCTCGCTACCTGCCTTGGTGTCGCGCTGACGACGGGCTGATGCAACTGGACCTTCATCCTTCTTAGCTTCCTTTTCCATCTTCTTGCGTGTCTTTTCTGCCTCGCGCTTTATCCGCTCCTCTTCTTTCTTCTTGGCAGCCTCCTCTTTGGCCTTTTTCTTTGCCTTTTCTTTCTCTAGTTTTTGCTTTTCCTTCAGACGGTCCTCGTAGTACTTATTACGCTCTTTCTGCAATTGCAGGGCCTGCTTGTTGCTCATGCGTTTGTCGGCAACAGGAGGCGGAGTCTTTTCTGGCTTAGTGGACTTATCGGCGTTATCAGAAATTTCGGAATTATCGGAATTGTCGGAATTATCTGAGCTGTTGGGTTTTTCAGAGTCAGCGGAGTTTTCATGGTTATTGGTCTTGTCGGATTTCTTCCTGTTTCTCGATCTCGAAGATGTCTTCTCTTCCTTGGCCTTTGGTTCTACGGCCTCTTCCTTGGCTTTAGTCTCCTTAGCCGTTGTTGTTTCTTCAGCGGGTTCTTCTTTCTTTTTACTTGAGTTACGTTCCTTCCTTACAGAAACTTTAGCATTCTGTTGAGTTTCAGGTTTTTCCTGTTCTGGAGCGATCTCAGGCGTTTGTTCTTTTTTAGCATTGTCCGCTCTACTCCGTCGGCTGTTGTTGGTCTTCGTTTCCTTTGCCTTAGGCTCTTCCTTGGCAGTAGCCTTAGGTGTTGCAGGCTCTGTCTTTGCCTTAGGCTCAACCTTCTTTGGTTCTGCTTTGGGAGTCTCTTTAGCCTTAGGTTCGGGCTTCTTCTCTACAACCTTAGGCTCAGACTTTCTTATATCTTCCTTCTTGGGCTCAACCACGGGTTCTGGCGCCTTAGCAAACTGACTGATATAGGTGCGCTGCACGGGTTTCGGCGTGAAGTCTTTGCCTCGTTTCTTAGCATCGCGAGCCCTTTCTTTGTTCTGTTGAATGGTAGTTCTCGCGCGTTCCAGTTCTGCCTGCAGACGGCGCAAGTCGCGTTCTTGGTCGCGCAAGAGCGTACGGGTGTCCTTTGCCTTGTTCTTTACGGCCTGAATATCGTCCTTAATGTTTTGCACGACTTCTTCAGGCGTCTGAGCACAAAGCTCATTGAACAATGAACATTGAACGTTGAATATTAGTAGAAGGAATACTAAGCGTTTCATATTATATATTATTAAGGGACCCTTTCCTTATATTCTCTCCCTTCGCTCGGCCTTTAGGACGCCTGCGGACTCGGCCTTGGGCGCTTGCGTAAGGAACTGGAGCAAGAACTTGCCGGAGCAAGAAAGGACGAGGATAATACCTTCCTTTAGGGAAGGTTAGGACGAGTCTACTTACTTAACGATTAAGGGATGCTGAATATTGCGTGCGTAGGTCTGTAATTGTGCTTCCCACACTTGTTGATTAGGCACGTCGTACTTGCTCCAGGCGCTTCCAGCATAATATGTGAAAGGCTGTCCGGCACGATAAGACGTAATGCCCACAACATGACCTACTGCCCCACTCTTCTTTTCTGGCATAGGCAGATAGCGGAGCGACTTCATCTTCTCCGTGAAGAGCAGACCGATGTAGAGCTGTCCGTTCTGGCCCTGAGGCGTGTCGAGGGCATCGGCATAGGTCACGTACCCACCCTTCTGATTAATTACGTAGGCCTTGGGTTGACTCTCATGAACGGCAATGCCGGCACAAAGTGATTTCCCGTTTATCTTTCCGTTATCGTCAGCCTCGTAAGTAACCTGTACCTTTGCCAAATGAGTGCCTTTGTCCTGACTGATGAGTCGGGATTCGCGCACACCGTCGCGCTCGTACATTTGCTGTCGAACGGTAAAGCGAAGAGGTCCGTTATCGAGTATCTCGGCCTTCTCATACACGTCGGGAAGCAACAGCTTGTCGCCGTCCATCAAGGCAGGCGCACCAGCACCAAGCGTTGCACCAACAGTATAGGCGTCCATGCCCTGACCCTTGTCGCGATGATAGGTGTACAGGTCACGATGGATTTGAGCCCATTCGCCTCCGCGTCCCTGTTTCTTCAGGCGTTCGTTCACGCCATAGCTGGTGAGTTCGTTGTGGTAGAGTTGGTCTTGTATGGGATAGGTCACATTCTTGGCGAAGGTGTCGAAACCACTTACGCCTTTGTTGTGCATCTTAGGACCATAGAAGCGCCAAGCATTCTTGTCATTTTCCCAAGTCAGGTCGTCCTCACGATTGGGATAAATGCGTCCGTTCACGTCCAGACGATAGACTTTTGGTTCACCTGTAACCAAGGTAAATGTCGCTGACGAATGAGGAGCAAGGAACACCTGGATAAGCAGTTTGCCGTCGCTGGTGATCTGATAGGGTTGTTCCACTGCATCGCCGTCAAGCACGATGAACTGGCGTCCGCCGCCTATCTTCAATTTGTCGAAGATCTGCTGGGCATCTACTTCCACCACATCCTGACGATTGTCGTCTGTGGGGTTCTCAACGGTAATGGTTGTCCTGCGAGATTGAGGAGCAATCTGTGGAGCGCCGGGCTTCACGCCATGTGAGCAAGTCTCATCGAGGTAGCGCATTCGTTCGCAAGCGGCAAGCAACCAAGCGCCTGTGCCGAAGGGGGCTTGCGAGTGGCTGTCAACAATCTTTGTGGGGTCGGGCTTCTCGCCAATGGGCTGCACGAAACCTATGCTTCCGTCCGGCTGCAGGGCTTTCGAGCGAAGATAGTTCCAGGCACGTTCGATGACTGGTCCATACGTATTCTTATTGAGATAGCCATGATTGACACCCCACTCCAAACCGTAACAGAAGAAAGCCGTGCCACTGGTCTCTGGTCCAGGAGCGTCGCCTTCGCACAACATCGAACGACTCCAGTATCCTTCGGCTTGCTGACAACGAGCCACGCCTTCGGCCAGTTGCTGGAAACGCTGTACAAAGATGTCGCGATTCCTATAGTCGCGAGGCATATCGGCAAGCACCTTAGCCAAACCAGCAAGTACCCATCCGTCGCCACGAGCCCAGAAACTCTTGCCTCCGTCACAGGACGTTTTCACCTTTGGCCAGATATATTTTCCATCGCGATAGTACAGCTGTGCTTCGGCATCCCACATCAGGGAATCGCTCCACAGGAAGTTCTCATAGAGTTTGTCGAGATACATCTCATTATTAGTAAGGCGATACATCTTCGTCATCACAGGCATTACCATATAGAGCGCATCGGCCCACCACCAGAACTTGTTGTCTTGCATCTGGCACTCATAGGCCATGACTTCCTTGGCTCGAGCCACCTTGTAGTCGGTAGGTACTAGGTTGTACATGTCTATGTAGGTTTGGAAGCAGATTTGCCAGTCTCCGAAGAGCACGAAATCGTCGCCCTCGCCGTACCACTGGTATTTCCAGTTGCGTTTGTCATTAGACTTGGCACCTTTCCAGTCGTTGTGGCGACACCATTGGTCGCTGTACTGATACCACTGGGCTTTACCCATGAGACGATAGGCCTCCATGTTGCCCGTATAATAGGCAGCGTTGTCCCAGAAAGCACGCTTGTTAGGCGCATTGTGGGCTTGCCAGTAGTCATTAACTTTGTCAATCAAGGACAACACTTCGCGTGAAGATTCGGCTTGCACGGAAAAGGCACAAGCAAGTGCCAAAAGCAGGCTTATTGCAGTTTTTTTCATAGATTTTGGTTTAGTTCTTTTGCAAAAATACAAAAAAAATCCTTAATCCTTAATCTTTAATCCTTAATCTTTTGTATCTTTGTCCCAAATCTTATTAACCAACTAAAATAATTACGCTATGAAGAAACTGATTATTGCAGCCGCTATGCTCTGCATGGGCGCAAATCTGATGGCACAGGAAGTTGCCACTCAGGAGAAGTCTTGCCAGGATTGGGTAAACCAGTTCGAACAGGAAATCGTTACGCTTAAGGCCGATGTTGCAAAGGTAAAGATTGAATCGAAAGCCGATCCGAAGAACAACGAACTCAAGGGTCGTCTGAAGGATAAGCAATTGGCCCTGAAAGCCGCTCAGAACAATCTGAAGGTGGCCAAGAATGGCGTGAAGGAAGAAGCTAAGGCCGACAAGGAAATTGCAAAAGCAAAAGCTCAGGTAGCCAAGCTGCAAAAGCAACAGGACAAGGCAAAAGCCAACGTACAGAAGGCTGAGCAGGGTGTTGTGAAAGCAGAGCAGAAGGTTAAAGCCGCCGAGCAAAAGGTAGCGAAAGCCGAACAAGGCGTTGCCAAGGCTCAGCAGAAGGTCGACGAGGCTCGTCAAGGCGTGAACAAGGCAAAGGACGATGTGGCAAAGGCTAAGGCCGAAGTGGATAAGGCAAAGGATGTTGCCCAGAAAGCCGAAAGCACTAGCGACGTGAACACTAACGCCATCAAGACCGCCGAAGAAAAGAAGGCTGCTGCCAAGGCCAATATTCTGAAGGGCATTAGCGTTAAGCCTGACGGCACGAGTGGTCGGTAAGTAGGTCTTGAGGTTATGAGGTTATGAGGTTTTAAGGTCATTAGGTTTTGAGGTTAACCTTATAACCTTATAAGTGAAGCGACCTTACAACCTTACAAGCGAAGCGACCTTAAGACTTTATAACCTTATTTAGCCTATTGACAAACTCGTAATTCTTCAAGCCCCACCGAGGTGCAACGAGTAAGGAAGCAGGCGAACTGCTGACAAAGCGCTCGAGCACAAGCGTTGGAGGAAGAAGGGAAATGTAGTCGAGCACAAGTTCGATGTACTCATCAACGGATGGCAGGGACCAAGGGGTTTCCTGCCATTCTTCTTCCATCTTAGTTCCTTTGATGATTTGCAGTTGATGGAGTTTAAGCGTGGTTAGAGGCAGTTGTCCGATCAATCTTGCCTGACGCATCAGTTCATCATGGTCCTCGCCAGGCAGACCAAGAATCATGTGTCCCCCCACGCGAATACCCCGTTCGGCAGTTCGCTTTATGGCAAGAACCGAATCCGCAAACGTGTGTCCTCGATTAATGCGCTTCAGCGTTTCGTCATTGGCGCTCTCTATACCATATTCTATTATAAGGAACGTTCGACGATTGAGTTCAGTCAAATAGTCGAGTAAGGCATCTGGCACGCAGTCGGGTCTTGTGGCAATCACGATTCCAACCACATCCTCCACCCTCAAAGCTTCTTCGTAGAGGGCTATGCAATGCTCCACGTCGGCATAAGTGTTCGTGTAGGCCTGAAAATAGGCCAGATACTTCATGTCGGGATACTTGCGGGCAAAGAAACGTTTGCCTTCCTCCAACTGTTCCGTTACGGACTTGGTCGTCTGACAATAGTCGGGATTGAAGGTCTGGTTGTTGCAATAGGTGCAACCTCCCCACCCCACTCGTCCGTCACGATTGGGACACGTGAAGCCAGCATTAATCGCTATCTTCTGCACCTTTGCTCCCAGTTGTTCCCGAAGCCAAGTGCCGTAGTCTTTGAACTTAATCATCACGCAAAGATACAAATTTCAATAACTAATAACCAATAACCCATAAACTTTTTCGTAACTTTGTGTAATAATTCGTACGCTTACGGGTCATCATGTCGTATGAGTGACAGAGAAATCGTAAGAGAAATCATCGATAAGGGGCATAGTAATCGCTTTGCCGACATCGTGCATAAGTACTCTGGCTTGGTCTATTCCAGGGCGCTGACCATCTGTCATCGCGAGGAGATGGCTTCGGAAATCACCCAGCAGACATTCGTGAAGGCATACGAACAACTATCCGTATGGCGAGGTCAGGAAATGGGCGCTTGGCTTAGTATCATCTCAACCCATACTGCCCTCCATCTCCTGGAGAAAGAGAAGCGAAGAAGAGGGCGACCAGCCGAAGAAATGCAGAACTTGGCAGATGAGGGTTTTGACGAGGAACGAGAGGAGCAAATCAGGATGATGGAGAACGCCATCAGCAGGCTTCCCGAACAAGAGCAAGAACTCATCCAACGCCACTACTATCAGCAAGAGAAAACGGCTGACATCGCCCAGAACATGGGCTTGAGCCAGCAGAACGTGTTGGTGAAACTGCATCGGATAAGAGAGAAACTGAAACAGGCCCTTAGGTTCGATGCCTCTCGAACATAGGTTCGACGTGTCTCGAATATAGGTTCGATGCTCCTCGAGCATAGGTTCTTGCTCCGTTTCTCTACGCAAGCGTAACTTCGCGTCCGATTACGATGAACGGAAGGCCTAGGGCGAATAACAAAAAGGATTATATATTATACAAATAAGGTATATTGATTATGGACGAAAGACAATTTGACGAAATCATCATGCAGGCAGTAGAGCGCAAGCAGACGCTGGCCGAATTGGACCGAGTCATCATTCGGGACGTCAAACGCAAGGCTCGTCGTGAATGGATTCGTAAGTGGGCTCGTATTGTGGTCTTTTCCTTCGGAATGCCGTTATTGCTACTCATCTTTGCCGCCGGCATATACTTTGCTTCCACACAAGGAGACCTGAAGATGTATCGCCTCGTTTTCATCATCCCCTGTGCAACCATCGTGTACTTCGGATGGAAGGGTATGAAAGATTTTTCCATCGAGGAAGTGTAATAATCCGTACGTGCGTCGGTCTTTAGAATGAACGACGTTCAGAGACAGAATAAAGTAAAACAGTATTAATAATTAAATTTTTTGAGTTATGATGCATGATACAGCTCTTTTAATCCCTATCTTCGCAGTTGTGCTAAGTCTTTCAATCCCCATTGTGGCCATAATTGCAGGAATCATTAGCCATGTGAAGAAGAACAACAACGACCGCGAAATCCGCCGGCTCATCATTGAGAATCATGTCGACAAAGAAACGGCTAAGTATCTCGTGGAAGAGCCCGACAAGAAACAAGGAAGCAATCCCTACCCTGCCCTCCGTTGGGGATGTGTGCTCATAGGCTTGGGCTTGGGTGCTTTGATTAATTTCGCACTCAATCTCGATGCCAAGCACGACATCTACTTCTGGATTCTGCTTGCCTTCGGATGCGGACTTGGCCTGCTCGTTTCCTTTCTCATCGAGTATAAGTTACAGAAGCGTGCCGGTAATGAACAACCTAACGACGTGGAATAAAGAAAAGCGTACGTACTTTAAGGTTAAACATAGAATTAATGGAGTGCTCACCCCCTCGTTGCCTGAGATAGGTAGCGAGGGTTTTTGGTCGTTTCAATTTTACATGTTGTATATATTGACCTGGGGTCGCGCTCGGCATCCCGAATGGTGACGTTTGCGTAGAGAAGCGGAGCAAGAAAATACTCACGCTCGGAAATGAAAAGAAAAACAAACATTTCTTTTTCTTTTCGCTTGCTTATTCGTATCTTTGCATGCAGAATCAATAATATAAAGTTATGAAACGATTAACACTTCTTCTCATTGTCTTCATCTCTCATTCTCTCATTTTCAACACCTTTGCCGCCAACATTGACCTAAAGGATCTCTGTTCAGGCAAATATTCAGCAAAGCGCATCTATGGCGTACATCCACTCAACGATGGAGAACGCTATTCGCAACTGAGTCAGGATTCGAAGCAAATCGTTGCCTATTCCTTCAAGACAGGAGAAAAGGAAAGCACGCTTTTCGATGTGGCTCAAACACGAGGGAAAGTAAAGCTGGAACGCATAGACGGGTACATCATGTCGCCCGATGAAAAGAACATCCTCATCCAGACGCAGACGCAAAGCATCTATCGCCGTTCAAAAACTGCCGTCTATTATATATATAGTATGGTAAACCGCACACTTACCCCACTTTCGGACGGAGGTCCGCAGGAATGTCCTGTCTGGAGTCCCGACGGGTATATGGTGGCCTTCGTGCGCGACAACAATATCTTCCTCGTAAAACTCCTGTTCAATAACAGCGAGAGCCAAGTGACGAAGGACGGCAAGTTTAATCACATCATCAACGGAAAGCCCGACTGGGTAAACGAAGAAGAGTTCGTTACGGACAGAAGCCTCACTTTCAATGCCGACAACACCATGCTTTGCTGGATTCGTTACGATGAGACGGATGTCCCCACGTTTAGTTTCCCTTGGTACAAGGGCATGAACCCAGAGAAGAAGGAATACCTCACATATCCCGGCAGTTATGAGTACAAGTACCCGATGGCTGGCGAGCAAAACAGTCGCGTAAGCGTGCTCTCCTTCGACATCAAGAGTCACCAGACACGCACCCTGCAGGTTCCTCTCGACAAGGACGGGTACATCCCACGCATCTTCCCCACGAGTGATGCATCGAAGCTGGCCGTTATTACGCTTAATCGTCACCAAGACCGAATGGACATCTATATGGCCAATCCTCGCAGCACGGAGGCTCGACTTGCCGTTCGCGATGAAGTGAAGCACTACATTGGCGAGAACGCTTACAACCAGATGCTTTTCATCGATGGAGGATTCATCCTTTGCAGTGAGCGCGACGGCTGGAATCACATCTATCACTATGACCTTAACGGCAACCTGAAAAAGCAAGTGACCAGCGGTAACTATGCAGTCACGGACTTTTATGGTTATGACGATAAGACGGGAAGCTATTTCTATGCTTCGACGCAGGAAGGCGTAACGCGAAGAGCCATATATAAGACGGACGTCAAAGGCAAGGTCGTGAAGATTTCGTCTAAGCCTGGCACTAACAGCGCCGTTTTCAGCAAGTCGATGAAGTATTTCATGAATGTCTACAGCAACATTTCCACACCTCCTGTTACAACGCTTTGTGATCAGTCGGGTCGTACCTTGAAGACACTCATAGATAATAAGGAACTCGTCGACAAACTGACTGGCTTGAACTTGGGTCAGCGTGAGTTCTTCTCCTTCCGCACGTCCAACGGCACAGAACTTAATGGCTATATGATTCGTCCTGCCGACTTCAAACCCTCGAACCGTTATCCTGTCATCCTCTTCCAATATAGCGGACCTGGCAGTCAGCAAGTGCTCGACAGTTGGAATGCAGGTAACATGGGCGGTTGCCTCTATGAGCAATACCTGGCACAAAAGGGCTTCATCAGCGTGTGCGTAGATGGACGAGGCACTGGTGGCAGGGGTGCTGACTTCGAAAAGCAGACCTACTTGAAACTGGGTCAAATGGAGGCGCAAGATCAAGTTGAGACCGCGCTCTATATGGCTTCCCACTCCTATGTCGACAAAAATCGCATAGGCATCTGGGGATGGTCGTATGGAGGTTTCTGCACCCTTATGTCTATGTCCGAAGGTCGACCTGTATTTGCCGCAGGCGTAGCTGTAGCACCTCCCACTTGCTGGCGTTACTACGATAGCGTCTATACTGAGCGCTTCATGCGTACTCCTCAGGAGAATCCCGACGGCTATGACGTGAGTGCTATCTCCAGAGCTCCACAGCTCTCAGGCAATCTTCTCATCTGTCACGGACTTGCCGACGACAACGTTCACTTCCGCAATACTGCCGAATACGTCGAGGCTTTGGTGCAAGCCGACAAAGATTTCAAGATGCAGACTTACACGAACCGCAACCACAGCATCTATGGAGGAAACACGAGATATCATCTCTTCCGCCAAATCACACAATGGTTCGAGACACAAATGAAATAAAACAAAAAAGGTTGAGGATTATATCTTAAAAATCCCCAACCTTTTTTCTAATGTGTCTGGATTAATCTTTAATCCTTCACCTTAATCCTTCTTGCTCCTCTTCGTTACGTAAGCGTAGGCCTAGGGACGTCCGATTAAATCCTTCACCCTTAATCCTTCACCCTTAATCTTCAAAGTTTATCCTTCTTCACGGAATTTGGCTACGCCCTCCTCGTCGAAGTACATGAGCACAGGGTCGTAACCTTGCGGGACATAGAGGAATATGGTTCCACCTTCTACATTCCAGCGCATACCGCTCTGTACCTCTATGGCTTCGCCGTGATGAGCAATGAGTGAATCGGCTAAAGCGTTTTGGTCAACCTGCTTGGGCGTAACCGTAATCTTATAGACAGTCCTGCTCTTCTTCGTGTATTCGGCTTTGAAGTATGTGTCGTGTCCATACACGTAACCCCTGAAGATAAAGTACCTGTCACCGCCAATCTTCTTCTGAAGAGGAAAACGCTGTTGTATGGATTTCGTAAACTGGTCGATGGTTACTCCCATATCGTAACCCAGAAAGTTGAGATGCTGAGCCTGTGCTGATGCGAACGAGCATAGGATGAAGAAAAAACTTAATGCAATGCTTTTCATGTCGATGAAACGTTAATTGTTAAACATTTATCCACCGCATAACTCACCTATTCCACAAGAAGTGACCCCGGAGGGATTCTAACCCTCGACCTTCAGAACCGGAATCTGACGCTCTATACAGCTAAGCTACGGAGCCATTTTTCGATGCAAAGGTAATAATTAATTCACAATTCGCAATCCAATATTCACATTTATTTTCTATTAATTCACCATTCTTAACTCTTAATTCTTAATTTATTCGTATCTTTGCACCCAATAGATATTAGTTACGATGGTAAATCTAATTAAACCCGAGAGCTATCATGCGCTTCTCGACTTGAAACAAACTGAACTTGCTATTAAGAAAATCAAGGATTTCTTCCTCGAGAGTCTGTCCACTGAGCTTCGTCTTCGCAGGGTCACAGCTCCTTTGTTCGTATTGCGCGGCTTAGGTCTGAACGACGATTTGAATGGCGTCGAGCGCCCTGTTTCGTTCCCCATCAAATGCATGAACGACGCTACGGCAGAAGTTGTTCACTCATTGGCTAAATGGAAGCGTGTGACACTGGCAGAATATGACGTGAAGCCTGGGTTCGGTATTGTGACGGACATGAATGCCATACGTGCCGACGAGGATTTGGACAACCTGCATTCACTATATGTCGACCAATGGGACTGGGAACGCACGATGACAGCCGAAGAACGTAATCTCACTTATCTCCGAAAGATTGTCAACAAGATATATGGCGCAATTCTGCGTACAGAATTCTTCGTTTGCGAGACCTATCCTCAATTGCGTCCCTACCTTCCAGAGGATGTCTTCTTCATTCACAGCGAGGAACTCCGTCAGATGTACCCCGACCTTACTCCCAAAGAACGAGAGGACGAAATCTGTAAGGAACATGGCGCCGTGTTCATCATCGGCATTGGAGGACCTTTGGGCGATGGTAAGCCTCACGACTTGCGTGCGCCTGACTATGATGACTGGTCAACTCCCAATGAGGATGGATTTAATGGTTTGAACGGTGACCTGCTCATCTGGTATCCTGTGCTCAATCGTGCAATCGAACTATCGTCTATGGGTATTCGCGTTGATAAGGAAGCTCTTTTGCGACAGCTCAAGATGCAAGGCAAGGAAGATCGTGAGGGACTTTATTTCCATCATCGCCTTCTCGACGGCAAACTCCCTCTTAGCATTGGCGGTGGTATTGGCCAGAGTCGCCTCTGTATGGTGCTTTTGCACAAAGCACACATCGGTGAAACGCAATCCAGCATTTGGCCCGACCTGATGCGTCAGCAATGTCGCCAGGCAGGAATGCCTTTGATTTAAGATATCAGACATAGGTTCCCCACTAATAACCCCTATGCCTTAATGATTAAGCCCTAAGGTCTTCGCGCGGAAGGCTTAGGGCTTATTTCGGAGGACCTCAGGTCTTAAATTATCGAACTATAGGTTCAATTTATTTGTACCTTAGGTTCAAATGTTTTATGCCTTAGGTACAAATGTTTTGCACCTAAGGTTCAATTTCGGAAGACCTAAGTCTTCGTCGCATATCCCCTTTGTCTTACTGCCTCGAACATGAGTATGGCCGCGGATACACTTACGTTCAGTGAATCCAAGCGTCCTAGCATGGGAATGCGGATGTGGGCATCGGCGGCTTCTCGCCATTGGTTGGTGAGTCCTGTCGATTCCGTTCCCATCACTAAAGCCGTAGGTCCGTCCATCGGTGTATTATAATACAATTCCGAGTCTTGCAACTGTGCGGTAAGTATCTGTATCTTATTTGCCTTGAGGAAGGCAATACACTCCTCCGATGTGCAAGCAGCTACGGGAACGGTGAATACAGCTCCAATGGACGAACGAATTAAGTTCGGATTGTAGAGGTCGGTTAATGGGTCGCAAACGATAACAGCATCAACACCAGCCGCATCTGCCGAGCGCAAAACTGCGCCAAGGTTTCCTGGCTTCTCAACGCTTTCGAGGACGACGATGAGCGGAGACTCGGACTTGAGTCTGCTAGCGAGTTGCTCAAGCCCGTTCTCACGCACCTTTACTTCGGCTATAATACCTTCCGTAGTTCCACGATAGGCAACTTTCTCGTAGACCTCCTTGCTGAGCTCAAAGGTACGGCATTCGGGCAACGAAGCATCATTTAAGTCTAATAAGGAAGGACAAACGAAGAGTGTATCGACCTCATATCCTGCCTCTATGCAATGCTGCAATTCGCGCAGTCCTTCCACGACAAAGAGTCCATGCTTCCTGCGCTCCGACGACTTTTGCTGGAGTTCGAGCAGCAGCCTGAGTTTAGGGTTCTTGGAACTTGTGATTAATTCCATTTCAATAAAGAACTATGCCACTTTCACCCGGAATCTGAGCCTTCAGCGTTCCACGCTTATCCATAGTCACCTGCTTCTCTCCATTTGCATCATCGAGCCATTTTACCTGCTTGCCAGCAAGCATCGGCACTTCAACATTCACCTGCAGGGGCTCTTTCTCTCCATTGAGGGCGCAAACATACCAATTATCACCACTTCGACGAGCCAAAACTATATACTTTCCGGGATAGCCATCGATGTAACGCGTCTCGTCCCAGCATGTGGGAACTTGACGCATAAAGTCTATCTGGTACTTGGGTGTTATACTCTCGTCCAGATTCATAGGCGTAAGGGCAAAGTTTTGTCCGCTCGACTGGAAGGCAATAGCTGTTCCCAATTCGAAGACATCGCTTGTGCGACGGATGTTACCCTTGTTAGGCTCTTTATGAAGACGCTTTTGAAGAACTGTACCTCCGTATTCCATCGAGGCCACCGTATTGCGGACGAAGGGATGCAATGTTGCGTGACGAGCTTCCATATCGCAGAAGCCCTGACTGAAATAAAGGTTCTCACTGGCAAGAACTGCTTCAGAGCTGCAGTAATTGGGATACATGCGCTCCCAACCTCTGGGCAGAGTACATCCGTGACAAATGACCTGAATGCCGTAATCATTGGCGTCAGACAGAAGTCCTTCGTATACGCGCATAGTCTCCTGCTTGTCACCAGCAAAGAAGTCAACCTTGATGCCTGCTACTCCATGTTTCTGAAGCCACTTCATCTCTTGTTTGCGGACGATGGAGTTATGCATGCTCTGACGAGCACATTGGGGCGCATCGTTCCAAGCACCGTTCGAGTTATACCAAACCCAGGGACGAATGCCCTTTTGCTTGCAATAGGCAAAGAGTTTCTCCATTCCCTCGCGTCCAATGTTCTGATACCAACCACCATCGATAAGGCAGCCTTCCCATCCGAGTGCAGCTGCGAGGTCGATGAACTTTATTTGGTCGTCGTAATTGATACTTGGGTCTTGCCAAATAATCCAAGACCAAGTATTGCGCGAACCCTTGTAGTCGATGCTGGGTTCATAAAGAGGTTCAACAACGTCCCATGCTATCGTAGTCTCCACAATGGGTTTCAGCGTCTGTCCGATAGTAATAGTACGCCAAGGCGTAACTCCTGCCTGATCGGAGTTAGGCGAAACTTTGTCACTGGCCAGACCTATTTGTGCGCCTGTGCTACCAAAGCCATTATTCTCGCCCTCCATTGGGTAAGCAATGGTGAACAAACCGTCGGGAGTTGCATCACTTAAGTGACTGCCACAATAGTTGCTTGTTACGCCTGTCTCGGAAATAAGCACCCAACCCTTGTCTCCTTCGTGAAACAGGCAGGGGAATGTCCATCCGTGACCATATTGGCTTCGAGTGGTGATGGGTTTGTCCCAAATGTAACCTTCCTCATAGCTCGGTTTGGTACGCATCCAACCAATCATTGGGTCGCTTTGCGGACAGATGAAAGCAGTTGCGTCTGTAGGAAAACGGAAACCTGAAGCTTCACTAGTGACAACGAGAGCCGAAGTCACACCAGTCTGAATAAATTGATAGCGATAGGCTATGTTGTTGTTAAAAACGCGGAAGTCAACGAGCATCTGCACCCCGTGCCTCCTTGCATTGGGCAACGAGAAGATGGCATAATACTCATTATATGATGTGTTAATTTTGCTTTGTTTGCCTTGGCGTAGGTCGTAAATTACGCTTTGGGGTTTTTCACTGCTTTTACTCTGCACAAGGGTAAGTTCCTTTGAGAAGTCGCCAACATTAGTTTGAACACCAAGAGGCGAATCAAGTATCATAGGCACATCAATGGTGGTAGGCGCAGCACCTTTCTTCTTGGCTTTCACAGAAGTGCGATAGCCAGCACTATAACTCAACTTGCCGTCTTCAAAACGAAGATCAACATAGGTCTTACCATCAGGTGAATAAATACGTGTTTCCTCAGCATGAAGGCTGAAAACGGAAGCACAAAGAATGAAAGTCAGTAATGCGATACGTTTCATAACTCTTCTATTTAATTTACATTTAACATTTTACATTTGACATAAATTAGAACTGCCAGCCTCTGAACAAGCGACCACTTCCCTTCAGTTCTGCGCCAAAATAGAATCCCACTTGGGTTGGTTGGTTATAAGCAACGTTTTGTGTTGTGATTGAATGACGATATACGGGGTCTTGAAGGAAGGTGTGGAAGCGATAAGGCGTAGGTATGGGCGAAACATAAATGCGTAAGTGCTCATTGTCTCGCGTTCTGACGATAACCTCTTCGCGCCAATCTCCCAAGATATCGCCTTGCAAACAGGGATTGCTCTTGGTCCCGTTGTTAAACGAACAATCTTGCATTGTCATTATGGGCTGACAACGACGTTCTTCAGGAATATATTTGGAAACCGTTTCATGGTCAAGCATTTCACGCAATAAATCACCATCCCACCAAACAGCCATATTTACGGGGAGGCGTTGAAGACTGTCCACAACCTCGCCTTTAATGTTTCGAATGCCTCCACTTCTACTGCTCCACATCTCAAGACCTGGGTTCGTAGGGTCTACGTCTGCTGCCATACAGCGACCGACATCAGTATTGTCGGGCAATTGAAAAATCACTTTTCCAGTCGCAGCATCGCGAAAGTCACTTCCATCGCGCTTGTTCTCATGACAATCCCAAACCTGTAGCCTGTCATCGAGTGGGAAGAAGGATGTCAAATGCATAGCATCTCCGTGTCCAAATCCCGTAGAGTAAAGTCCTTTGCCATTGTCGTCAATAGCCATCGAACCATAGGTGATTTCATCCCGACCATCTCCGTCGACATCGGCTACACGTAAGTTGTGATTACCCTGACCGGCATACATTCGTCCTTCCTTATTTGAGTCAAACACCCATCGCTGGCGCAACTCTTTACCATCGAAATCCCATGCGGCGAGCACTGTTCTTGTATAATAGCCTCGACACATAACGGCACTTGCATGAATGCCATCGAGATAGGCAACACATGCCAAATAGCGTTCGGAACGATTGGCATAATTGTCTCCCCAATCTTGCATTTTTCCGCGCTCGGGAACATAGTCAACCGTATGTATGGCTTTTCCAGTTGTTCCTTCAAACACAGTAAGATATTCGGGACCTTTGAATATAAATCCGCCTCGTGCCGTCCTTCGGGGCATATTGGGCCACCCTGGACCTCGAAATTGTTCGTTCGGATTTCCGTTGGCTTGGTAATCGTTTTCATCAAGTTGTCGAACATGATTGGCCGTTGGGTCACCTATGACTTTCCCTGTTCCGTCAACAGTTCCGTCGCCTGTCTTGCAAATCATTTCGGCACGTCCATCACCATCGAAGTCATAAACCATGAACTGGGTATAATGAGCTCCGCTTCTAATGTTTCTTCCCATATCGATTCGCCATAACTTCTTTCCGTCAAGTTTATAAGCATCGATGAAGGTATTGTTGGTGATTCCCGATTGAGAATTGTCTTTCGAGTTCGAAGGTTCCCATTTTAATATAATCTCATATTGTCCGTCGCCATCAAGGTCGGCCATTGATGCATCACTGGCTGTGTATCGGACCTCACGCCCATCCACATCCTTGTAACCCATTGGCCGATGTAAAGGAATATCAATATATCCGACAGACGCATTTGCGGGCAACACCCACTCTCCTTCGCCTTCCTTAATCGGCCATACTGGTGCCTTTGCTTTTACCTTATATTTAGCGCGCTTGGACGAAGGATTATAATCCATGAAATAAGTACCATGATCGCGCATGACGTTGGCAATCTTCTTGCCATTTCTATATACTTCGAAGTACGTGTCTATTCGGTCGCTTGCAAGATATCGCCAAGATACCATCACGCTGTCAGGCGAAGTTTGAACGGCAACGACACCTCGATCGAGACGTTCCATCTGAATGTTTTCATAGTCGTATCGTGCCTGTGAAAAAGCATTGATTGTAAACAAACCTATAAGGAAAGATAGGGAGAGAAGTCTTTTCATCTTTGTATTAATAGAAATTAGATAAGTCGTACAAAGATACATAATAATTCCATAATTCATTATTCATTATTCATATTTTTTTGTATCTTTGCGTTCCGAAAGCGAAAAGATAGACTTTCTATTCATTAATAAATATGCACAACAAACAGAAAAAAAGCTGTGGTTCTATTGTTTGGAAACAATTCTCCAACAAAGGATGGTGCGCTTTTGCTTCGTTGCGCCTTCAGGTTTGCATAGGTGTCTTGTCAGCCGCAACACTGACTTCCGTTACCCCTGTCCAAGCCGAAGATACCCGTTCGGAGCAAAAGAGTATTGATACCGAGGGAGAAACATTAAATGAAATTCAGGTTTCCGGAACCATGTCGCCGCTGACCTTATTACAGTCGGCAAGAATCGTTAGTGTGCTCTCGCGGGAAGATATTCAAGCGTCGGGGGTGCAGAGTGTCAACGACCTACTGAAATTAGCCTCGGGCGTCGATGTCCGTCAGCGTGGAGGCTTTGGTATTCAGACGGACATTAGCCTTGACGGAGGTACATTCGAACAGCTTACCCTTCTTCTTAATGGTGTAAACATAAGCAATCCACAAACAGGTCATCTTTCGGCAGACTTACCCATAAGCCTGGCAGACATCGAACGGATAGAAATCCTATCAGGAGCTTCGAGTCGTGTCTATGGTGGTTCGGCCTTTGGTGGGTGCATTAATATTGTCACGCATAAAGACGAGCAGTCAAACCTTAATGTTGGTGCTGATGGTGGCATGCATGCAACCATTCAAGGTGATGCGAGAATAGCATTAAAGACCGGTTCTGTGGGCAATCGACTTAGTATGGGCGGAGGCAGAAGTAGTGGCGGAACAGATAACAGTGACTGGCGGAAAATGCAGCTCTTTTATCAAGGTGATGTTTCGCACGAACAATTCAACCTCAACTGGCAATTCGGATTCTCAAAGAAGAACTATGGGGCAAACACCTTCTATTCGGCATCCTATCCCAATCAGTACGAGAGAAATGAGCGCTATTCCATCAGTGTGGGGGCTGAAACGAAAGGACGCCTCCATTTCACACCATCGGTTTATTGGAATCGGAACTACGACAACTTTGAATTGGTCAAAGGCGAACGCTTTGGCGAGAACTTCCATCAGGTAGATGTCTATGGCTTGCGCCTGGCTGGACACATCGCCTGGAAACTGGGAACCACTGCAATGGGTGCAGAAGTCCGTAACGAAGGTATCCTCTCAACGAATCTCGGGCGTCCTCTGGAAGATGGTGAAATGGTTAAAGTTCGTGGAGAGAAGGAGATAAAGTATGACCATAAAGATAATCGCACGAACGTGTCCTATAATTTCGAGCACAACCTTTTATTTGATCATTGGACGTTGAGCGCAGGTGTGATTGCCAACATGAATACGTCTGTCGATCATCGTTTCCGCCTCTATCCCGGAATTGATATCGCTTATCGGCCAACCACCAATTGGAAGATATATGCCTCGTACAGCAAGGGCTTCCGTCTTCCAACATTTACAGACCTTTATTATAAGTCCCCAACATTAAACGGAAACGTGGGTTTGCGACCAGAGGAAAATCGTTCCACTCAGTTGGGCGTGCAATACCGTTGCGAAGGCATATGCGCAACCCTGCGCGCATTCTATCATCGAGGCCACGGGATGATTGACTGGGTCATGTATTCTGCTGACGACATCTATCATTCTACATCATTTGATCTCGATAACCTAGGCGTTCAAGCAGAAGGGAAAATAGACTTTACTAAACTCTTGAATAAAGATATCTATCTTCGTTCATTATCAATTGGTTATACATATATTCATCAGTATCGTCACGACGATATTCAAATATTTCGTAGCAACTATGCCTTGGAGTATCTGCGCCATAAGTTCACGGCTTCACTTCACCATAAAGTTGTCTCTCGATTATCGGCTACTTGGTTTTTACGATGGCAAGATAGAATGGGCGGATATGTGGATGCACAATCGAAGCAACTTGTCTCTTACGCCCCATATGCAACCCTTGATTTGAAGATTCAATGGGATGAGCCTAAATGGACTATTTATGTTCAAGCTACGAACCTAACCAACAAACGATATTATGATTTGGGTAATGTTCGTCAGCCTGGGTTCTGGGTGCTGGCGGGAGCAAGGGTAAAGTTGAACCTATAGTGCTTACAGAACTGCAGAGCAACGCGCCATGCTCCGCGTCCTCCCATGCGCGTGTAGCAAGTAAGGATGCAAGACAAAGCGCTCGTAATCCACGATGCAGACAGGCTTATTTTGCTTTCGTTTGCACCTTCGTGCAAAAGTATTCCGTTGAGAATCGCTAAGCGAAAACGAAGAGCTCGACGACTGTCGGCATCGTTGATTTCAGCGGCCACAATGCGGATAGCCTGTTCGCGAGCCGGCAATCGGCTAGACATGGAAGGCCCCGTGAGACTGTCAGAGTGCTGATGTAAAAGGTGGTAAGCGCGCTCGGGCAAGAAAGTGACTCGAGGACAATGAAGTAAAAGGCGTATGCCCAACTCCCAGTCTTGCCAAACCTGCAGGCGTGAATCCCATCCTCCGATTTTGCGCAAGAAGTCGGTGCGGAGAAGCATGCCTTGGGTGTTGAAGGTGGAGGACAATATCTGACTGGCAACAAACGTTGACGCAACGAAACTGCGCTTTTTTACTCGCCCATCAATTACAAGATTCGTTGGGAAAACTATCAAGTCGCAGTTCGTCGTAGCATGAGGCATCAGTTCTCCTAAAAAGGAAGGAGTGAACTCATCGTCACAATCAAAGAAGTAAATCCATTCGGTCTGGCATTGAGCAAGTCCTAGGTTTCGAGCATTATTTGCACCAGTGTTAGGTTCTTGCAAAACGCGAACGAACATGGGTGCATCTTGTGCATAAGCACGACACTGGGCAAGTGAGGAGTCTGACGAGCCATTGTCGACCAACAACACCTCAAGATCCTCGTAATCGACAGCTGAAAGACTGCGAAAAAGGCGAGGCAGGTATGAGGCGCGATTGCGTATGGGTATGACAATGGTTACTGATGCCATGTTCTAATGTATTTAATGCCTGAATGAAAGTGGCGAAAGAGATCTAATGGATTAGTGTGTAAGCGCAAAGCTATCCCAAGTGATTCCCGCAACGCTCGCATGTAAGCATACAAGACTCCGTGAGTGTAGGTCCAGACTGCCGCTTTAGAACGAAGTGTCATAGGATTGGTTATTTGTTGGCCTGTTGATTGCCGTTCTGTTTCGCAGACACTTATAGGCAAATAAATTGTATTCAATCCTTTCTTACTGGCTTCGTGAATGAATATAGTCTCTTCTCCTGAATTAAGGAATGGAGAACCTAATCCAAAACGCTCATCAAATCGAAGTTCCCCTATGCGTTCGCGTCGCATAGCCAATTCAACTGAAGAAACATATTGAGGTGGATATGCTTTCTTTAACCCTCGTGCCTGGAACTGGATAATGTCGGCATAAGGATGAGATTGAAAAGCGTTTAATATCGCATCAAAGTCGGCAACGGTCCATCGTTCGTCATCATCGCAAATCTTTATGATATCAGCAGTTGCTTTATTAAGCGCATGATTGCGATTGCGGCTAAGTCCAAGACCATTCAATAGTGTAACTTCCACATCATTGCGTTCTGCAATCCAAGAAGGAATTACAGGCATTTCACCCGTATATTGCCACGAAATGATGTATGATACATCCTGGCGTTGTGGCAAAAGATGGTCATGCAATTGCTGAATGCCCTCATCTATCGTGCAAATAAGCAGTTGAAGGGTCATAGATCGACATTAAATTCGTTGATGACAGTAATGATGCGTTGCACTTGGGCATCGGAAAGCAAAGGACTAATGGGGAGTGAGAGAATTTCCCGATGGATGCGTTCGGTAATGGGCAATCGACGCTCATTCCACTCTGCGAATGCCTTCTGCCGATGTGGCGGTATGGGATAATGTATGAGCGTATTTATACCCTTTGCACGTAGGGATTTCTGCAATTGATCGCGAGCCGGACAACGAACTGGATAGACGTAATAGACGTGCTCTTGTGGATCATCCGGCATCTGCGGAAGCGTAATGAGAGGATTCTGTATACCTTTATTATATAAGTCTGCAATCTCACGTCTGCGAGCATTATCCTTATCGAGTCGAGGCAATTTGACGCTAAGCGCAGCTGCTTGAATCTCGTCAGTTCGACTGTTCATTCCTTTGTAATCGTTGACGTATTTCTCAGCCGAACCATAGTTGCCCATCATTCGAACTACATTTGCCAATTCATCATCGTCTGTAGTTACACATCCTGCATCGCCTAATGCCCCAATATTCTTACCTGGATAGAAGCTAAAGCCCGCAGCCTCGCCAAGATGACCAGCTCGCTGCCCATGATAATATGCACCATGAGCTTGTGCTGCATCTTCAATAACCTTAAGTCCATTTCCTTTTGCCCACTGCATGATGGAATCCATATCACAAACTCTACCATAGAGGTGAACAGACATAATGGCTCGTGTTCGTGGAGTTAGGAGTGATTTCATCTGTTCCACATCAATAAGGTAGCTTTGCAAAGATGGTTCACATAGAACAGGTGTTAGGCTAGCCTCTTTGATGGCCAGTATAGTGGCAATAAATGTGTTTGCTGGTACTATTACCTCATCGCCATCTTGCCATTCATTCAGAGACTTATAAGCACGAAGAATAAGTGTGAGTGCATCCATTCCGTTACCAACAAGCACGCAATGACGCGTTCCACAATAGTTGGCAAATTCTTTTTCAAATGCAGTCGTGCGTTCTCCTTTTAAATACCATCCGCTACGAACTACATCCTCGATTTCTCGCGAAAGTTCAGGTTCAAAGCTTTCATTGATGGCTTTTAATTCAAGGAAAGGAATCAAGGAGGAATCTTCAACATGTTTTGATTGTTCGGCCAATCTATTTATAGCATCTCTTGTGAGGTCGACCATATATGAATCGTAGCAAACCCCTCGTCCTCCGAATCCTTCTTTTTGGAAGATAAGTCCTGTGTTTAGCACTTTTCCTCCTTGTTCTGTAGATATACCGAAATCAAAGAACTCCATTTGGTGGAATCTTTCGGTAATCAAATGACGGAATAGAAGGTCAAGAGCACCATATTCGCGTCCTTCTTCACCTGACGCTATGTACTGCACGTGTACAACTTGCGAGGTAATGAACAATACACATCCTGCAGTGATTCGTTGTTCATGCTTGACGAGAAACACTTTGATTTCGCGAGGAAAACGATCTATGAGCAAAGCAATTTCATCCTCTGAATGTACAGGCTTTACACCATGATGTTTTGTCAGGACATCCGTTAGAAGCTGCCAATACTCATGTAATGTTGCACGGTCTCCTTCGGTAAGTCGTTCGATATAGAACCCATTGTCGAGTGCTTTTCTTGCCTTTCTGCGACGCAAGGTTTGCATACGTAGTTGATTTCGTAAAGAAATGACGCTACTAACAGAACGGGAAATCATTCGAGCATTTGCACGAAAGAGTGCATACAGGTCTTCTTGCGTAGGATAAGGACTATAAATATATGGAACAGGTTTGTAAACCAATGAGGTTGCCTGTAACATATCACGATAATACTGCATCAAAGTCTGAAGCATCGCGAGTACTTCTTGTTGCGTAACTTCTGGTAAAGTAATCAAACCTCCGTAAGTAAGACCTTGATGTGAATATACGGTATGCTCCGACTCATTCCAGTTGGCTGGGAAAATAGCTTTTAATCCGTCACTGCCCTCTGGTGGATTTACCTTTCCACTTGTTATCTCACCCTCATAAATAAGTACCGAGCAATCAAAAAACCGATCGGCATGATAGTCCATAAAATCACGTTTAAACAGGAATGTACCATTCTTTGAGCGTTGTACAAATCCATCCCACGTTTTCTTATAATTAACTGAATATGGAACTATAATCATTGAGGATTCTTAATTTTAAGGTATTGATCGTAATTGTGTTCATAACCCTGTGGGTCGTAAGGATGAGAAGCTAATACTAATAATATAGTGTTAGATGTAAAATCTTTCAACTCGCACCAGACACCTGCTGGCACAAGGATACCTTCGTCAGGCGATGACATTCTAATGCTTCTACGTTCCATTCCATCATCAAGGCACATAGTAAAAGCTCCGTTTATAGGGATCACCACCTCCGAGCATTCCCAATGAGCATGCCCACCTCGCTGAGCATGTGAAGGAATGTCATATATCCAGAACACACGCTGAATACTGAAGGGAATAGTGGTATTAGATTCTGCAAATACCAAAGCCCCTCGTTCGTCAATCACCTTTGGGATAGGTATTATTTCTACTTTCATCCTTGCAAAGGTACGAATAAGTGAGTGAAGAGACAAATAATTTAAACAATTATTAAATTTTATGACAAAAACATTTGCAAGGTTCAAAGAAATGCACTACCTTTGCATCGCATTTGAGAAAACGACCCTCGAAGAAGCCCCATCAGAGGATGGAAAAGGAAGTTTGGGTGAGTGGCTGAAACCACCAGTTTGCTAAACTGACGTGCGGGTTACCGTACCGGGGGTTCGAATCCCCCAGCTTCCGCAAAGGGTATAAAACTCAGATGCAAAACTGGCGCTTTCGTCTAGCGGCTAGGACACATGCCTCTCACGCATGGAACACGGGTTCGATTCCCGTAGGCGCTACAAAAATGAGAAAGGGAAAGAGCGTAGCTTCATTTATTGATGCTGCGCTTTTTTTATTATTGTATTTTATAAAATATCATGAATACAACGACAATCACAAGGATTCTAACTCTAATTATACTATTTACTACACCTGTTACGCTTTGTCAAGCTAAGAAATGGAAGACTGTATCGTTAGAACGGGAGATTACTCATCCCCAACCCATGACAGGACTTGTTCTGTGGCCAGAGCAAGCACAAAGACTTCATGCAACTTACGGCCAGGCTTTTCAACTGGAGTTCTCTTATTGCCTGCCGAATAAGGTTGTGAAGGGATGTGAGGCTGATGGAACCATCGTGTATGATTGGAGTTGGTTTGACAAGATATTGGAAGATGTTGCAAGTCGAGGACATCAGTTAATAGCTCGCTTTCGTTATGAATATCCATCGAGTCGAGATGTTGATGGGAATAGAGGAACAACAGCTGTGCCTGCATATATCAAGCAACGGGATGACTATGAGGAGACATTTGCCAGTAATCCCAATAACGATGGTCCAACTTGGTATGCCGACTGGAATAATACCGAACTACAACGATTCACCTTACAGTTCTATACAGACTTTGCACGTCGATATGCTCATGACAATAGGCTTGCTTTCTTAGAGGTGGGCTTTGGACATTGGTCAGAATATCATATCTATGGTACAAAACTGGATTTGGGCAAGAACTTTCCTTCGAAGGCTTTCCAGAAGCAATTCTATGAGCACATGAGTAATGTTATGACCGACATTCCTTGGGCAGTATCTATTAATGCTGGGGATAGTCGATATTCTCCTGTTACTGAAGACAGTACGCTAATGGTATTGTCCTTTGGATTATTCGACGACTCCTTTATGCATAAGGGTCATGAACTTAGTAGTGGAAGCGGATTCAACGAGCGATGCTGGAACGCTATTAATTGTGGCACTCGTTGGCAGAAGGGCGTTTGTGGAGGAGAAATCAGTTATTATTCATCCAATGACCAAAGGAATTTCCTCAATCCTGCAGGTCATTATGGTCACACATGGGAAGAACAAGCCGCAAAATACCACATTACCTTCATGATATGTAATGATGCGCCACGAGGAGGCGTAGCCACTTCTGAACGATTCCGTGAAGGGTCAATGTCCACAGGCTATCGTTTTGTTGTCAAGCAATGCGAGACCAATGGTTCGTCTACTCGTTTGCTTGTTACCAACGAGGGAGTTGCACCACTCTACCGGGATGCTTGGTTCGCTATTGGAGATATTCGTTCTGCAACGTCTCTTCGTGGATTACTCCCAGGAAACGAATTATGGATAGAGATTCCTGCTAAACCTAATCGCAATGGCAGTAATATTCAGATTGTTAGCGACAAGGTTCTTCCGCAACAGTCAATTGAATTCAAAGCTAACCTCAAAGGGAAATGATAGAATTTTCTATTATATAGTAAGGTGTTAATGCTTATTCTCCTATGATGGTGATTACTAACTGACGAGGACCTCCGTAATCACGATATTCATTGAAGTAAATACCTTGCCATGTTCCCAGATTCAGATGGCCATTTGTGATGGGAATAGTCAATGTGACACCAGAAAGTACGGATTTGGCATGTGCTGGCATATCGTCGGAACCTTCTAAAGTATGTGTGTAATCAGAACAATTTTCAGGAACAAGTTTGTTAAATATAGTCTCTAAATCCCTACGCACATCTGGGTCGTAATTCTCATTGATGGAGAGTCCGCAACTCGTATGTTTGCAGAATATATTCATTATTCCAACCTTTGGCAATGATTCGATATGCTGAAGAACCTCTCTCGTTACGAGATGAAATCCTCGAGACATTGGCCGTAGTGTGATTTCAAGTTGTTTTATCATAACAAACATTGTTTCATATAATAATTATTCAAATCATTCTAATCCTAATTCATGCATAATTAACTCTCGATTAAGCATGAACCCATACATGTCAGTAAACACTTTTGTTGAAGAGTATGATTTGCGCTCTATAGAATCGCCATTGATTTCATAGATACAGGAATCTGGATAGGAAAGAATTACTGGCGAGTGTGTAGTAATAATAATCTGTGAACCCTTGCTAACAGCATCTTTCATCCAACAAAGAAAGGCCAATTGATTCTTGAATGACAATGCGGCTTCTGGCTCATCAAAGATATATATGCCTTTGCCATTCAATCGATTATTGATGAGTGCCATGATTCCTTCTCCATGAGACCATTCATGAATGCTTTTCCCACCATAAGAAGCATACATTCCACCATCTACAGCGTTCAGCCTTTCAATCTCTGAAGCAACATTATAATAACTCTCTGCACGAAAGAAATACGCATCTTTATATGTGAGGTCACTTCGTACCAACATCAAATCTTCATATAACTTGGAATGAGTGTTTACCGTACTGAAATTGAAATTCCGGGAACCACCTTCGGGATTAAGCCTAAGCAAAACGGCCAATGCTTCTAATATGGTGGATTTTCCCGAACCATTCTCGCCTATGATATAGGTGACTGACTTATCGAAAATAAGATGATCAATCTTTCTAATAACAGGTATGCAGAAAGGATATTCATCGTCTATGGTATTGATGTGACGATTCTTTATACAGCTAACAAATACGTTTTCCTTCTGCATTATATTCGTCACTGGCTTATTCGAATCGGATGCTGCGAGCAGGACGAATCCTTGAAACGAGGAAACTTGGGAGGACTAAGGCAAGTGTTGCAATGACGAAGGTTGCAACATTGATGAATAGTATCCACTTCCAAGACAATTCAATGGGAACGGCATCGACATAATAAGTTGAAGCATCGAGGTGGATAAGTCCAAAATGCTTCTGTATCAAGCAGAAACCAATGCCGAGAAGATTCCCAACTATCATGCCTCGTCCAACAATGAGCATTGCGAAGTAAATGAATATTTGCCTCAGACTTTTGTTCGTGCTTCCCAATGCTTTCATAATGCCGATAAACTGTGTACGTTCGAGAATGATAATCAGCAAACCGCTAACTGTAGTGAAGCATGCGACTGCAATCATTAGGGCAAGAATGATGATGACATTGAGGTCAAGCAAGTCGAGCCAGGCAAATATGTGCGGATATTGTTCTTTGATAGTTGGCGAAGTATAGTTCTGGCCATAAGGGTCTTGCTTGTGGTTTATCTTTCTTGCAATTGCGTCAGATACCGATGCGAGATGATTCATATCCGAAACCGTGACCTCTGCCCCACTCGACTGGTCGCTCTCGAACCGAAGCAACTGATGACAAGTGTAATAGTCGCAAAAGACCAAACGATTGTCGTATTCCGAAAGATTGGTGGCGTAAATGGCTTGAACCTTGAAGCTTCGGGCTCGCAAGGTTTCTTCAAAGAAATAGGCGTACACCTTATCGCCAACGTTCAAATGCAGTTGGCGTGCAAGACGCTCAGAGATAACTAGTTGACCAGAACTCTTGCTACCAGAGAACGGTTTTTCGATGCTTCCTTCAACAAGAACACTTCGCAGAAAACCGAGATCGTAATGCTCATCAATGCCTCGAAACACAACTCCCTGAAAGCTTTCGTTTGTCTTCAGCATTCCCGATTTCATGCAGAAACGCTGAACATGTGTCACCTCGGGAATACGTTCAAGCTCGCTTACAAGACTGTCTGTAATGGCGATTGGTCGATAGTCATCGGAAAAAGTCGATTGATAGTTTTGCACCACGATGTGGTTTCCTATGCCAACGACCTTATGCTGAACTTCCTGTTTGAAACCAAGCGCAACAGAGACCGAAAGAATCATGACTGCAATGCCCAATGCCACACCAGCCGTTGCAATAAGGATAGCCGTACGCGAAGCCCTTCGAGCACGGTTTCCTCCATCATAAAGTCTGTGAGCAATGAACCAAGAGAACATGTAAAAAGTTAACAGGTTAAAAGGTTAACAGGTTAACAGATTAATTGCGAAATAATTAAATCATCGAATCGTCAAACGTCAAAGCTTCGTTCCCGGATATGCTTCCAAGGCCTTTTGCAGAACGAACAAGGCCCTGCGCAAGTCTTTCTTCTTCAAGACATAAGCCAAGCGAACCTGATCGCGACCAGCGCCAGGAGTCGTGTAGAAACCACTTGCAGGAGCCATCATCACGGTCTCGCCTTCGTAGGAGAAATCGCTCAAGCACCAAGCACAGAACTTCTCTGCGTCATCGACAGGGAGTTTGGCCACCGTGTAGAAAGCACCCATGGGAATGGGACTATAGACGCCGGGAATCCTGTTCAATCCATCGATCAGGCACTTACGCCTTTCCACGTAATCGTCATAAACCTCACGACTATATTCCTCTGGCTCGTCGAGTGAAGCTTCTGCAGCAATCTGACCAATAAGAGGTGGACTCAGACGAGCCTGGCAAAACTTCATGACGGCCTTGCGAACATCCTTGTTCTTGGTAACCAACGCACCAATGCGAATGCCACATTCCGAATAGCGTTTCGAGACGGAATCAATCAGGATGACGTTGTTCTCTATGCCTTCGAGGTGGCAAGCCGAGATGTAAGGACTTCCCGTATAGATGAACTCGCGATAGACTTCGTCACTAAACAGATAGAGGTCATATTTCTTCACGAGGTCACGTATCTGGTTCATCTCGCGACGTGTGTAGAGATAGCCCGTCGGGTTATTGGGGTTACAGATGAGGATTGCACGCGTGCGTTCGTTGATGAGTTCTTCGAACTTCTCCACCTTCGGCAATGAGAAACCCTCCTCAATGGTTGTGGCAATGGTGCGAATAACGGCACCTGCCGAGATGGCAAAGGCCATATAGTTGGCGTACGCAGGTTCGGGAACAATGATTTCGTCGCCCGGATTCAGGCAAGCCAGGAAGGAGAACAGCACGGCCTCACTGCCTCCGCTGGTGATGATGATATCGTCGGCAGTAACGTCGATGTTGAACTTCCGATAATAGTCCACCAACTTTCGTCTATAACTCAGGAAACCCTGCGAAGGACTGTATTCCAATATGTTGCGGTCGATATTCCGAATGGCCTCGAGTGCCGACTTAGGTGTTGGCAGGTCGGGTTGTCCGATATTCAGATGGTAAACCTTCACTCCACGCTCTTTGGCGGCAAAGGCCAGCGGAGCAAGTTTGCGGATAGGTGATTCAGGCATCTCATGCCCACGTACAGAAATCTTTGGCATCTTACAAAACGAATTTCCGTGCAAAGATACAAATAAATTAAGAATTAAGAAATAAGAATTAAGAATTAAGGAATAAGAATTAGGAAAAATAATTGTTAATTGTCAATTAATTACTACTTTTGCATTATGAATAAACAATTTGAACGCACAGCAGCTCTGCTGGGCAATGAATCACTCGAGCGACTAAGTCAGAGCCACGTTGCTGTCTTTGGCGTTGGAGGTGTTGGGGGATATGTTTGTGAAGTGCTGGCACGAAGCGGTGTTGGCGAACTCTCGCTTTTCGACAAGGATTGTGTCGACATCACCAACCTCAACCGCCAGATTATTGCCCTCCACAGCACAGTTGGGCAACCCAAAGTGGAGGTTATGGCGCAGCGGATTGCCGACATCAATCCCGATTGCCAAGTGCACGCCCACCACATGTTCTATTTGCCAGAGAATGCTGACGAGGTAGACCTTACCCAGTTCTCTTATATCGTCGACTGCATCGACAACGTCACTGCCAAGTTCGAACTCATTCGCCGCAGCCATCACCTTGGCGTGCCCATTATCAGCAGCATGGGTGCTGCCAACAAGCTCGATGCTACAGGCTTCCGTGTTTCCGATCTCTCGAAGACGCAAGTCGATCCGCTTGCCCGCATCCTACGTCAAAAGTTACGTCGCGAAGGCATTCATCACCTCAAGGTTGTTTATAGCGAGGAGATTCCACTCCCCTCTTCCGTTACCGACGCATCCAATGGCCGCCCCGTTCCTGCAAGCAATGCGTGGGTCCCACCTGCGGCAGGACTCATCATCGGAGGCGAAGTCGTAAAGGACCTCATCAAGGCTTGACGTTTTTCGTACATAGGTACGATTGCCTTTGAACCTATATTAGATTGCCTTTGAACATAGGTTCAATTGACCTCGAATATAGGCTCGATTGACCTTGAATATAGGCTCGATTAATCCTGTATATAGACAAGATTGTAGAAGCATGAGCGCATGAAAGTACAACCTTAGTCACAGGCTTGTCCAAACACGAAGGGGTGCTTCGCCTTATCCGATAACCTTGAAACGCGCGAAACGAAGGAGGAGTTGCTTCTGACCTGCATTCTCGAACTTGACCGTTGCCTTCGTGTCGAGTCCACTCCCCTCGAGAGCCGTAACGACTCCGCGTCCGAAGCGGACATGCTCGATTCGGGCTCCCACCGACACCTGATTGGCAGAGGGCAGAGGCGTGCTTTCCGTGAAGGGCGACTGCACACTGCGCACTGGGCGCATCGTCCCGCGCTGGCCGGTGGGCGAAGGATGAGGGGTGAAGGGCGAAGGATTAGGGGTGAAGGGTGAAGGATGAGGGGTGAAGGGTGAAGGATGGGGGGTGAAGGGTGAAGGATGAGCCGCCTCCCGCCCTCCTAGAGTGGAGGAGGCGTTGTCCCCCTTATCGCGACCAAACAAGAGACTGCTCTTGGGTTTGGAAGTGGTCAGGTATTGCGAATCTATCTCATTGAGGAAACGGCTGCGCTGATTGTTCTGGAACTTTCCGTAACGCACTCGCGAATGGCTCCAGGTTAGGAACAAGCGAGTTTGTGCGCGGGTTGTAGCCACATAGAACAAGCGACGTTCTTCCTCGATATTCCCTTCTTCGATAGCCATTTCCGAGGGGAAAAGATTCTCTTCAAGGCCCACGACGAAGACAACAGGGAACTCCAGTCCTTTGGCCGAATGGATGGTCATGAGTGTGATGCATGCTCCGTCCTCAGGCAATTGCTTGTCGGCATCCGTCATCAAGGACACGCTTTGCAAGAAATCGGCGAGTTCGACTCTCTGTCCCTCCTCCTGACGGTCGTCGACAAACGACGTGATGCTGTCCATGAGTTCCTGCAAGTTGGCTTGACGTTCACGATCTTCGGGTTCCTTCCCTGCATGAATCTCGGCGTAAAGTCCTGAATCCTTGACGATGCCTTGGGCAATGGTGCTTGCGTCGTCAGTCGAAATCCTGCGGTTGTAGCCCTCAATGAGTTCGGCAAAGCGTTGCAGACGAGTCGCTGTAGAAGGACTGATCTGCAAACCGTAATTGTATGGGGCCTTAAGCACGTCGAAGGGAGGAACAGCATGGTCGATGGCGCACGAGAAGACCTTGTCGAGCGTGGTCTTTCCTATGCCTCGGGCAGGAACGTTGACAATGCGACGGAGCGCCTCTTCATCATGCTGATTGACGATGAGTCGCATGTAAGCCAGAGCATCCTTGACCTCCTTGCGCTGATAGAACGAGACTCCGCCATAGATGCGATAAGGATACTTTCGTTGCAGGAACTCTTCCTCGAACACACGGCTCTGGTCATTCGTGCGATAGAGAATGGCAATGTCGCCATATCCGTAATCGTCTTTCTTGCAGAGTTCATAGATGCGTCGAGCCACCACAGAGGCTTCTTCCTTGTCGCTATAGGCCTCGAGCACAGGAATTTGCTCGCCCACCTCCTTTTTGCTGAAGACATCCTTCTGAATCTTCCTGCGATTGTGCTTGATGACACTATTAGCTGCAGCAACGATGGTTTGCGTGGAACGATAGTTCTGTTCAAGCTTGAAGAGTTTGGCATCGCGATACATCTTCTGGAAAGTGAGGATGTTATCGATGCGTGCTCCGCGGAAACTGTAGATGCTCTGCGCGTCATCACCTACCACACAAACACGTTGCCGATGTTCGGTAAGCAACCACACGATGCGATGCTGGGCGAAGTTGGTGTCCTGATACTCATCGACGAGCACAAACTGGAACCTGTCCTCATAGCGCTGGCGAATATCTGGATGTTCGCTTAAAAGGATGTATGTGTTCAGGAGCAAGTCGTCGAAGTCCATCGCATCGGCTTGCTTGAGTCGAGCCTGATAATTGGAATAGATCTCGTGAATGCGGCCCATGCGAGAGAGCTGGTCGCGTCGCATCAGATCGAAATCGCGAGCATACTGCGACGGACGGATGAGTTCGTTCTTTGCTTCGCTTATTCGGTGGGCAACCACACCTGGACGATAGACCTTATCGTCGAGTCCCATCTCGTGAATGATGGTCTTGATGAGTGAAGCCGAATCCTTGTCGTCGTAGATGGTGTAGTGAGGCGTAAAGCCTATGGCGTCGCACTCGATGCGAAGAATGCGTGAGAAGATGCTGTGGAAGGTTCCCATCCAAAGGGGTGCAGCCTCATGTTCGCCAACCAGTTTGGCTATGCGTTCGCGCATCTCCCTTGCCGCCTTATTGGTAAAGGTCAGAGCGAGGATGGTCCTAGGTTCCATTCCTTGTTGCATGAGCCATGCTATCTTGTAGGTAAGCACACGCGTCTTTCCACTACCTGCGCCAGCAATCACAAGCGAAGGTGCATCAATGCAACGGACGGCTTCCCATTGGGCAGGATTAAGGGACTCTCCCCCTAACCTCTTTCCTTGAGGGAGGGAGAGTTCCTCGCCCTTTAAGGGAGAGGACTGGTGAGGGTCTTTCTCCTCCATAAAGGGAGGGGTTAAGGGGGTGGGTCTTTTATTCTTCATCCGGCTCCAGATTATCGACGTCGAGCAAATGGAGTTGTAAAGCACGAACAACAAGTCGGGTTGCATTCACACCCACCCGTTCGCCTTCAGGGAAGAGGCGATTGATGAGTTCGTTCTGTCGTTTCTCAAGACTCTTTGTTCCGAATGGCATTCCTCGCAATTGGGTTATCATCTCCTTGGTATATCCCAGTGCCAGATGACGAAGGAAGCGTTCATCGTATTCATCAATGTCGTAGTTAATCATTGCATCGCGCTTGAGTGTCTCTGACATAACGGAGTTCTTGAAGCGTTCCACAATTTTCTCAAGGATGGGCTGATTGAATACGAGTTGACGACCCTTCATGACAAGCATCACATCATCGCGAGTCAAGAGTTCGCCAGTCTTCAGGATGATGCCGTCAGCACCTGCTTTCAGGACTTCCACCCAAAGACGTTCGTTCAGAATTTCGCCTGTGAAGATGAGTACGTGACAGTGGGGATAACGCGTGCGAACCTGACGGCAAATCTCTACGCCAATGGTCGTACTGCCTCCAAGACCTAAGTCGAGAAGCAACAGGTCGGGTTCGGCCTGACGGAAGAGCTTCCAGACCTCACTCTCGTTTTGTGCCGTTCCGATGACTTCGGCTTCGGGAATCTCTGTCCTGAAGATTTGTTCTGTACCCTTCAGTTCGAGCTTGACGTCTTCGACGATAATTACTTTAAACTTATCCATGATTCTATTTTCGATTTAAAACTTCGTTTTGACTTTTTGTCGCGACTCGACAATGCTAAAACAAGTTTTGCATTGCTCTCGCTGCTAAAAAAGTTGACATTTTACATTTGATATTTGCCATTTAACATCCTCACGTTTCACTTGCTTTAAGCAGTGTAAAAAATATCTCATAACCTCCATCGTCCGATGCCTGAGCAACGAGTCTGCAACCGGGATGCCCCATGAAGGTGTCGTGCTCTCGCAATATCTGTTTAGCAACGAGGAAGGATATTTGCTCGCTGTCTGGGAAGAACAAAGCATCGAGCTGTTCTGCACTCGGACAAGTGGTGGAGTCGTGTATGGTGAAGCGAAGGAAGTTCCCGTCGTCAGTACAAGTGAGACGATACTGTCCGCCTTCGTGCAACATGCCTTGAAGCAACGACTCGAAGAGTTGCAAAAGCCAGACGGAATCGGCCCACACAAGTGTCTTTGACGTTTCCTTCTGTGGTTCTTCGATTTTCAGTTGGGCGTTCACATTCGCTTTACGACACAGACGCGACATCATTTCCTGTAAGTTGGCTGAGAGAGTTTGCGTATCGATGCGATGCCTACGGAATGAGGGTTGAGACACCTGCGCATCGGCTTGCCTGCAAAACAAGGTGTAAAGTTGATGATAATACTTCACCAATTCGTGCAGTTGGTCGATGTCTTTGTCTTCAATCCTTTCGGCAAGCAGACGAATACGTGAAGGATAGTACATCGATTCGTGCTTGATGGTTGAGAGACAATTGTCGAGTATTTGGTTCTGCACATACAGACGATTCTCCTCGAAATTAAGTTTCGCATCCTCGTCACTCAATGACGCTATCTCTTCGCGAAGCGTATGCTGAGGAATAACTGCCAGATCGGCAACCTGCATTTGATATTTGCGAGCCCATTGGTGCATCTGCGGATAACTAGAGGTCTGCGAGAGGAATTCCTGTGGTGCAGGCGACTCTCGTGCAATGGTGAAGAGTTGCAACAGATAGTCCTTCAGGGCATTGACATCACGACGTTTGTCGAATATGGTTCTGACAATGAGCCGATAGCCATAATAGAGGCTGAAAACGGAGGCTATCAAAATCAGTACCATCAGGATGTTGCTGTTCTTGTGGGCTTGTTCGAGACGCATGAAATAAGTGGGCAACTCCTTGTCCTGATGCGTGAAGCGATGCATGCGGATGCAACAGCGATTGTTATACTTATACAAGTCCCAGTCATTGAGTGCCAGAGCGGCAAGAGAAAGTTCATTGCGAAGGCCTACAATTAATTCGTAATCGACTTTCACACCATCCTTCGCCCATTTCAGTTCTGGTGCGTCTTCCTGAACATTTATCTTTCCATTAAGCAACATGGGAGGCTGGTTGGGATGTTCCTTATTCAATGCCTCGATGGCCTTGCCTCCATAGTAGACCGCATCCTCATAACGGCCTTCTACATTAGCTAGGTAGAGAGAGTCGTAGTAGTCTGTGGTCTCGCTTGCAAATGCTTGCGTGGAGGCAAACAAAATTAGGACAAGCATCCTGATTACACGAGGCAGACGGAAATAGAAGGTACTCCCCTGCCCCAACTTACTTTTGACGCCAAAGTCGCATGCTGAGAAGAAGGATGATGTCTTCTTGTATTTCTCGATGATACCTCGACAGTTCATCAATCCAAAGCCAAAACCTTTGCCGTCATTATTATTGCCTATCCGACTCGAATCATAAACCTTACTGCTGTTCAATGTTTCTACATCCTCTTCCGACAATCCGCATCCCGTGTCCGTTACACTTACTTCAACGAAATCGTCCGTACATTCTGCAGACAAGGTCACAGTTCCGCCCTTAGACGTAAACTTGCGGGCATTGTCGCAAAGCGTGTTTATCATGAACATAGTCAAACTCTCGTCGGCTTTCACACAAGCATCCGTTTGATTGACAACAAGCTTGATGCCTTTCTGGTCGAAGCTGTAATGCCCTTCCGCTACTATTTGGAAAAGTTTCTTCAGTGGGAAACTTGTGATGTGCAGACTCAATTGTCCGCGTTGCATCGTAATCCATTGGGTAAGCAGGGCGTTATATTTCTCTATCTGTTGCGAGAGTTCCACGATGTAATCCCTGCGTTCGTCGGCAATATGTCCGCTTTGCTTCATGCGAAGCACTTCGCCTCCGATGCGGTCGAGGAATGGAACTATATTGTGAGCCAGTGATACCTTCGCGCGGTTCTCGGCATTCTTGCGTTTGTTTTCTTCCAAATCATGTCGAGTCAGCACAAGTTTGTCTTCTATCTCTTCCTTGCTTTCCGCAAGTTTCTTCAGTTCTTCTTCATTCCATTGTTTAAAGTCGAGTAGTGCAGACCAACGGTTCTCTTTCAGTTCACGAAGGGAATTATCTGTTCGACGCGTTAGACGGAAACGGAATAGTGTGGCCAATATCAAAGCTAGGACCACCAACATGAGGCAAAGCAACATACGCCAATGGAGTGCGGAGTTCTGATGTCGAAGTTCCGCCATTCTGTTCTCTAGTTCCAGATTCTGATTGGTTGCCTGCACCAGCTCGAGATAGAAGTTGCGATTGTAATCTGAAGCTTGTTTGTTGCCAAGCGCACTATAGGTAAGGCTCAATTGCTGACGGATGCCTGCTATCCACTCTGGGAAGGTGGAGATGAGTGTGTCTTTTATCCATTCTCCTTCAACGCATCGTTCCACATCATCGGAATTGAATATCGAGAGTGTATCGGGCGAAATGTCGCCATAGTAACGAAGATGGTGCTCGTTGACGCAATGAAGTGCATTTGCATAACTATCTAACGACTGCTCATAGTCGCCTTTGTGGAAATAGATCTCTCCAAGACTCCTGTAGGTACAAGCCGTTTGATAGAGGTCGCCATATTCCTTAAATAATTTCAGAGCGCGTTCGGCAAGCGTCAGAGGCATGTAGGAATCGTCGTCATAATTCTCGAAGACTTGCAAGCGAAGCAGATTATAGGCGTCGGTACGTTCGTGCTGGATGAGTGAATCGTTTTCGAGGAACATCGTGGAGAACGCTTGCAGACAGTTGGCCTCGAAATATTTCATCCCGTTACGCCGACTTGTGATGTAGGCATTAAACAGGTAGTCGAACTCTTGCAGAGTGATGTCTTCGACATTCTGCCCCTCCACCAATCCGCCTGGTCCCAACATATAGTTGTAATACACCCACTGAGCCGTATCGAAATGTGTTTTAAGAAGATATGGAACATCGACAAGCTCGGCACGAGCCATAGAGTCCTGTTCCTGATAGAAGTAATAAGTGGAGGCTATGATGTGGAACTCCGTTTGGGCATAAGTCCACAGTTCCTTTTCGTGTGCCGTCAGTCGTTCCTCGCGTCCGGTAATGCGTCGGATGCGCCGTTCGGCAGTACTCTTAACCTTGAAGAAGTGTTCACCGTCGCCGGTTCGTTGTGCGGCTTTCATCTCCATCATGTCGGCACAGAGATGAATCAGATGCTTTCGACTGTCGATTCGGATTTCATCGATGATGCTGTCCATCCCGTCGAAGTCCATCTGCTGAAAAGCCACGAAAGCAAGATTCCATCGAGCTTCGTTCCTGCCGTCGTTATACTCTTTAGAAAGGGAGAACGCCTCGTTGGCAAGGAGGCGTGTAGTGTCGGTGTTTATATAGCGAAAACGGTAGGCTCTTGCGTTCAGTGAGTCTACCTCGTTTTTCAATGGTGACGTTTCCAGCTTTCCACATGCTGAAAGCAGAAGCAGAAGGCCGAAAAGGAAAAGATTCTGCCTAATTCGCATTTAAGATTTTCTCCATTTCAGCAAAGTCTTTACCCATGTTCAGGTTCAGGTAGATGCGATAGAGGGGAGACGCCCATCGTTTCGAGTCTTCAGGCGCCAGCTTGCGTACAATCTCCATTGGACCTTTTGCTTCACGATAGAGACCCATCAGGATTTCTCTGTCCTTCTTACATTTGGGATTGCGAATGTCGTTACACGCTGTTTCAGCAAAAACTACAGCTTTGTTCAGGTACGCAATACCTTTATTATAATAGGCATCTGTCATGAGCGAATCACAACGGAGTGCTTCATTGGCGACATAGATGCAAGAGTCGTAATCCAACTTGCCCAGGTACATCTGACTCTTCCCATACCAATAGATTGCGCGATCGCCTACGCGTGTGAGCATTGAATCGCTTAGGGCAAGACCCTCGTCATACGACTTATTGTTAGAGTACTCGTCCATCAGATTCAAGTAGAAATAGTCGTGTTGGGGGAAGGACTTTGTTCCTTCAACCAAGCTTTTGAATCTCTCTTCTTTTTGTCCTAAGGCATCATAGCACCTGACCTTATATTCTTGAAGTGATGTCCTCAGCGTGTCGGCACTCCCTTCCATTGCCCGGTCTATGTGTTTCAAGGCCTTCTTCGCATCGTTGGCGTTATATGCCGATACGGTTGCCCAGTAGGCAACGCGAGGCAACAGGGTATCGCTCTTGACGTGAGTGTAGTATTGGAAGATGGGTTCTTGCGACGATTGTATGTACATGTCGAAGTAAGGGAAGGCTTCGGCATATTTGTTTCTTTTAAGCAGGAACTTACCGCCATTGAGCAGGTTGGTGCGGTAAGTCTTCAGTATCTCCCTGCTCTTGTTCCTATATTTGTATTTCAGCACGCCTTTCTCATTGGGCAGGCGTTCGATGCTGTCGCACAACAGCAGATACTCGTGCATCTTGAGTATGGTGGCAAAATACTTGACGGTGTCGTAGGATTGCTTCAGGTAGAACTTCATGTTCTCAGCGTCGTTCATACTACGCTCGAGTTCTTGTGCCGTAAAGTAGATTTCGGCACGTTGGTTCATGGTGATGTCTTCCCGATTGACGACGTCCAGCAATTTCTTCTCTGCTGCGGCTTGATTTTTGCTGCTCTTCAGTGCGGACTTAGCTTCGCCGAGTAACGTCTTGTACTTGACGGGCTTTGCCGGCTTATCGGCAGCATAAATCATTGAAAACTGAACATTGAACACTGAAGATTGGAGAACAAGCTCAACGGCAAGAAAAAATATGATTTGCAGATATCTTTTCATAATTCTCAATCTTCAATGTTCAATGGTCAAGCCTATGTTAGACTCGAGACAGAGTCTCAATGTTCAATCTTCAATGTTCAATGTTCAATGATCAATTCTTTACTGCAGATACTTGTCAAATTCTGCAGCCTTTGCCTTCTCACCGATATTCTTGTAGATGGTCTGCAAAGGACCTGCCCACAAGTCAGACTGATCGGGAGCTTTCTCACGGCACTTCTCGAAGTAACCAGCAGCCTCGCGATAGTACTTCTTCACGTATTTATCTTCTGCTGCATTCACTTCAGCCTGAGACTTGTACTTCTTGCCATCGATGTGCTTGTAGTAGTTGTCAGCAGCCTGACGATAGAGACACATACCGCACATGTTGTAGCCTTCCATGAAGTCCTCATCGATCTCCACGCTCTTCTTGAAGTAAGTCAAGGCTTCCTCGAACTTTTCCTGTGAGAACAGGCTGTGACCCTTACCGTAGTTAGCCATCTTGCTGTTGGGATCGCTGGCCAGAATCTTGTCAGCGAAGTCGCTCATTGCCTTCGGACCTTGTTTGCTATAGTGAGCCAGCAGGTTCTGTGTGGCGATGTCGGCATTCTGCGTGCCAGGCTGTGCCTTAATCATTTCTTCCAATGCGGCAACCCACTTCACGGTATCGCCTTGCTGCAGGTACATCTGTGGACGGCTACTAACCACGAAGTTGTGACTACCCTCGTCGGCATAGGTCAGAGCATCCTCGTAGAACTTCTCGCAAATATCATAACGCTTCAAGTTGAAGGCAGTCAGATAGATGTTGAAAGCAAACTGGCTAACGGGATACTGAGGATTCTTCACCTGCTCGTCGTCAGCAACTTTCGGATACTTCTTAGCAAAGTTGGCATACTTCTCATAAGCGGCCATAGCACCGTCGAGGTTCTTGGTCTCAGTGTAGAAGATACACAGATAAGCGTAATAAGTCATCAGCTTGGGCATCTTCAACTCGGCCTGAGCCAGCGTGGTCTTGTGCAATTCGTTTTTGGGATTGCCGTACTGCAGTTCACCGTAAGTACCTTCACAAACACCGTCGATGCTCTTTGCAAAAGTCAGGGTGTCAAAGGTCTCATGTTTAGCGGCCAGGTTCAGTTCGGGGTTCAGCAGTTGTGTGCTGACGTCGTCCAGTGCCTTGCTCACATCGAAGAGTTGCTTCTCAGCTACATGTCCGCTCTGCAGAGCCTTCATGAGCAGGTCGCAAGCCTCGTTTGACTTCACCTTGATGTCGGCAGTATTCTTGTCGATGACCTCTTGCTTCTTCTTGTCGCCTTTAGCGATTTCAGCCTGAATGCCATTGTAAAGCAGCAGGACCTCGTCACGCAGTTTGATACCGTCTGAGGCTTGGGTCTTTGCCAGTTTTTGAGCGGCTTTCAGGGCTGCTTTCTCTTCAGGAGTTTGTGCGAATGCAGAGCTGGCACCTACCAGCATGAGCATCAGAAATAGAATCTTTTTCATTGTTCTCAATTAGTTATTAGGTTAATGCTTTTGTTTATTCTCTCGATTCACGATTTTACGATTTGACAATATGATAATGTATATCGTTTAATGCTTAACGTTTAATTGATATCGAATATTGTAAAATTAAATAATTTTAAGACAATTACAAGTTAGGAGTTAGGTATTACGAATTACAACTTCTAAACTTGACAGTCTGTCACGCTTCACTCCCCCATCCACACCCTCGGAAAGAGGGAGGGATGAGGTCGTTTGCTATTACATTCCGGGAATCTCAGGTGCAGCGAGTTCGGCGGCAGGAGCTTCATCCTCACGGTCAACTACGCAGACGTTGCTGATTACGTCGTTGCGCTTGGCAATGTCGATAAGTTTCACGCCTTGTGCAACACGGCCCGTCAGACGGATGGTGTCGACGTGCATACGCAGGGTGTTGCCCGACTTGTTGATAATCATCAGGTCGTCGTCGTCCTTCACCACGCGAATGGTGACGAGTTTGCCTGTCTTTTCCGTGATGTCGATGGTCTTCACACCCTTAGCTCTGCGCGAGGTCTTACGATAGATGTCGTTGCCTTCCTCATCAGTCAGGGCGCTGCGCTTACCATATCCGTTCTCACTGACAACCACGATGGTGTCGTTCTGTGGATCGTTCACGGCAACCATGCCTACTACCTCGTCGTCGCCTCCGTCCAGAATCATGCTCTGCACACCAGTGGCCACACGACCCATTGCGCGAACCTGCTCCTCGTTGAAGCGGATGGCACGTCCATTGCGGTTGGCAATTACAATTTCGTCGCTTCCGTTGGTCAACTGTACGCTTACAACCTGATCGTCGTCATTGATGTTGATGGCACGAACACCCATCGAACGTGGACGGCTGTAGTCCGTCAGGCAGGTCTTCTTAATGACACCCTTCTTGGTACAGAAGATGACATAGTGGTTGGCACAGAACTCGGGATCGGCCAGTTTGCGGATGCACAGGCAAGCATTTACCTTGTCGTCCGGCTCAATGTTGAGCATGTTCTGTATGGCACGACCCTTCTGAGCACGAGTTCCTTCGGGAAGTTCATAAACGCGCAACCAGTAGCAGCGACCCTTCTGTGTGAAGAAGAGCATGGTGTTGTGCATCGTTGCGGGATGGATGTACTCCAGGAAGTCGTTGTCGCGGGTAGAACCGGCTCTCGACCCTACTCCACCGCGAGTCTGAGCGCGGAAGTCGGCCAGCGGCGTACGCTTGATGTAACCCATGTGCGACAGGGTGATGACCACCTCGTCGTCGGCATAGAAGTCTTCGGCGTTAAACTCGCTTGCGGCGGGCTTGATCTCTGTGCGACGCTCGTCTCCAAACTTGTCGCGGACCTCTGCCAGTTCGTCCTTCATCACCTGACGGCACAACGTGTCGTCGTTCAGAATCTGGTTGTAGTATTCTATCTTCTTCTGCAGTTCGTCAAACTCGGCGTGCAGTTTCTCCTGTTGCAGACCTGTCAACTGAGCCAGACGCATGTCTACGATAGCCTTTGCCTGCAGTTCGTCCAGTTCGAAGCGATTCATCAAGTTCTGCTGAGCTTCCTGCGGAGTCTTGCTGGCCTTGATGATCTGTACCACCTCATCGATGTTGTCAGAGGCGATGATCAGTCCTTCCAAGATGTGAGCACGCTCTTCGGCCTTTCGCAGGTCGTACATCGTGCGGCGGATAACCACATCGTGACGATGCTCTACGAAGTTCTTGATGATGTCGCGCAGGGTGAGCAATTTGGGACGACCTTTCACCAGAGCGATGGCGTTGACGGAGAAGGAAGTCTGCAGGGGTGTCATCTTGAACAACTTGTTCATCACCACCTGAGCGTTAGCATCGCGCTTCACATCTACAACGATGCGCATACCGTCCTTGTCCGACTCGTCGTTAACGTTCGAGATGCCTTCTATCTTCTTGTCGTTAGCCAGCTGAGCGATGTATTTGATCAGTTCGGCCTTGTTCACGCCGTAAGGAATCTCTGTGAAGACGATGGTGTCGTGTGTGTCGCCAGTCTCTATCTCACCTTTGGCACGTATAATGACGCGTCCGCGACCTGTTTCATAAGCATCTTTGATACCCTGAACACCCATGATGTAGGCGCCTGTGGGGAAGTCAGGACCTTTCACCCACTCCATCAGGTCCAGGCTCTGCAACTCAGGATTGTCGATGAAGGCTATCGAAGCATTCAGCACCTCCGTCAGGTTGTGAGTGGGGATGTTGGTGGCCATACCTACGGCAATACCCGTAGCACCATTCACCAGCAGATTGGGTATCTTGGTGGGCAGCACGGTGGGTTCCTTCAACGTATCGTCGAAGTTGTTCACCATGTCCACGGTTTCCTTGTCCAGTTCGTCCATCATGGCCTCGCCCATCAGGGTCAGGCGGCACTCGGTGTATCGCATAGCTGCAGCGCCGTCGCCGTCCACCGATCCGAAGTTACCCTGACCGTCGACAAGCGGATAGCGCATGTTCCAGTCCTGAGCCATACGTACGAGGGCGCCATAAACGCTGGAGTCGCCGTGGGGGTGGTACTTACCAAGCACCTCGCCGACCACGCGGGCGCACTTTTTAGTGGGTTGACTGTGAACGTTGTTCAGTCCCTTCATACCAAAGAGTATGCGGCGGTGAACGGGCTTGAAGCCGTCGCGCACATCGGGCAACGCACGTGCCACGATTACTGACATCGAGTAGTCGATATACGATTTCCGCATCTCATGCTCAATGTCAACTTTAATAATTCTGTCGTCTGCGTCTTGCATGTTAATTTATAATTACGAGTTAGAAATTACGAGTTACGAATTACGAGTTAGAAATTACGAATTACGAATTACGATAAGCAATGAGTGTAATTTAATTTGCATGCAAATATACGAATTATTTCTTAATGGCCAATGGCCAAAGGTCAAATTTTTAGTTTAAACAATGTTAAATTCGATTTTCGACATACTATCGATGCAACACCCCTGACGCGCTCAGAATCGATTTTTATGGCCTTTACGGGGATTCCCTCCTATCCCTCACACTGCAGCATTACGCACGCGCATACACGAATAATGAATGAAGAGTAAAAGTAATCGGGCGAACGTAATCGGACGCAAAGCTATGCTTTGGTCGTTCAAGAATTAAGAATCAGCAGTGATCCTTCGTTCACGCTGTACAGAACTCCATCAGAGCGCAAACTTCTTTTCCGAGTGACAGGGAGATGATGATTCCATCATCCGTCTTGTAGAGTGTTGGAGTCAATACATCGAACAATTTGGCAGCAATTCTGTATTCTACGCGAAGGCCTCGAACGACAAACGACTCGGGCAACAATTCCATTGCCATACGGATGTAGTTGGCGTTATTCAGATGTCGGTTATAGTCGATGTCGGCACGCAGCACTTTGATGGGTTCCATCACTTCGCCTTCAGTTTTAGGTAGGATGATGCGTCGTTCCTTGTAGTTCATCTCCAGTTGTGGTTCCAGTTTCATGGAGGCGATGGTTGCGTCGTCCACACGTTTCAGTTTACCAGCAGATTTGTCGACGAAAGCTCCCATGCTCCACGTTTTGTAACAAGCTTTTCCTTGCGCGTCATAGATGAATGTATTACGGAATCCGAACATCGGCTTCATGCCGTAAACCGTGCTCGTCACTGTCAGTTCTTCTTTGTATTCCGGGACCCTAATTATCTCCACCTGTCTCGTTGCCAAGAGCTGGGTCATATTTTGTTCTTCGAAATACTTTTTCACGCCTGGCTCTGAGTCAATCCACATTTCTGAACAGTCCTGCATCATCTGCAAAGCCGAATAGAGTTTCAGTCGTCCTTCACTATCACAAGTGCTTGTTGTTACTTTAAATTTTAAACTATACATACCCCTATCAATCAACAATATACAATATTTTATAAAATCAACGCTTTATATATGCTTTATCACCTTGCAAGGATTTCCGACAGCAACGGAATTAGATGGAATATCGCGAGTGACAACAGAACCGGCACCGATGGTAACGTTATCAGCAATGGTCACACCTGGCAGGATGGTAACACTGCCACCAATCCATACATTATTCCCTAATATCACTGGCTTTGCCCACTCTCGGCGCGAGTTTCGCTCTACAGGATCAGTACTGTGGCAAGCTGTGTAGATGCTGACATTAGGACCAATGAAACAGTCGTCGCCAATCGTTACGTGTGCTTCATCGAGAACAACGAAATTGAAGTTCGCAAAGAATCGTTTACCTATACTTATCTGCTTCCCATAATCGCAACGGAAAGGCTGATTGATAAGGAAATCATCATCTCCAACGTGTCCAAGCAGTCCTTTCAGAATCTCCTTCATCCGTTCGCATTCCGATGGTCGTAATGTGTTATACTCATACAGCACCTCCCGAGTCGCCATCAACTCCCCTATCAGTTCGGGATCTGTGGCATCGTAAACTTCGCCGGCCAGCATCTTCTCTTTCTCAGTCATAATTATAGATTCCAATCTCTCCTGTCTCTGCAAAGGTAAACATTAGCGTTCAAATATCAAAATTTTCATCCTCTTTCTATTTATCTATAAAATATAATGTAAGTTAAAATTGTGAATTATGCATGATGAATTATGAATTGATTATTATCTTTGCACTTCGATAGAAATAAAAATAAACAAACGAACTATGATGAAGAAGATTTTAATAGGAATCCTGGTGCTCGCTGCACTTATCCTGATGGCCTCGACAGTACCCGACAAGAAAGCCCACAAGGACGCCATGATGAAAGCCGTGAAAGAGTATGTCGATGAAGAAGCCGCCAAACGCGGATTCGGTGACAACGTGTTGTCCAACCTCGGCAAGGGCATTGTCAACAAGACCGTGGAAGTGGCCCTGAACTCCAAGCTCCACGTCAACAACTATCTGATATTCAACACCACCCACGTTAAGCTCGACGGCAAGAAGAAGACCCTCTCATTGGGACTGCTGGGTCACGTGTTCACATTCGACAAAAAGATGCTCCGCGATGCCCTCGAAGCCTCGGCCCAGGAGAAACAGGAACTCCGCGAAGAGCACCAGGTTGCCAAACAAGCCGCCCGCGAAGCCCGCAAACTGAAGCGCAAACTTCGTCGCGAGCAAAGGCGAAACCGCAGGAGATAGCGGTCATGCCCCTAGGCCTTCCGGATTTGTACCTATAGTTCGGCGCGCCTCGAACGCAGATACGATAACCATCGAGCCTAAATGCTCTTTATCTTCTAACACATTAGCAAGTATCGTGCCACTCGAACTTGTTCGCTTGCGTAGCAACGCGGAGCAAGAAACCTGCACAGGGGGGCATCCTATGTGGTGTAGTGGGGAGCGAGGGGGCAAGCAAGGCCGGCATTTGCTTGACCGAGCGCATCACTACAAACAGATCACGGAGTGCTATGTCGGGGCGTAGCCGATACTCACCGGTGGACTTCCTCTGAAATCCACCATAAAGTTAGTAATAATTTGTGAGATACGCAAGCGCGCGGGCGCGGGCGGGCGCGAAAGTCCCATTTTTTTCTTGAAAATTTTATAAAACATTGTATTTTAACAAGTTAGGGAGTTGTGTCCTGATAAAGAGAGTAACCCTGCTTGTCATTCTGCTTGTTAGTACATGAGGGAGCCGTACTCAGTTACTCAGTTACTCAGTTTTATAGGGGGCGGTATTGTGGTGTCAAATGGGGAGTTAAAATTTTTACTATATATATAAATTTATATATATAGTAAATTTTCTTTTTCCAGTTTTTACTGCTTTTGACCTATCTCGTAAGAAACTGAGTAACTGAGTATCTGAGTAACTGAGTATTTGGCTTTTCCCTGTATACTGTTGACGCCGACATCTAAGAATAAAATTTGCCCTTTCCAGATTTGTTTGATATTTTCCGTTTTCCAATGCGGAGGAAATGTATTTATACATCTTTATTATTATAGAAAGCAAAGACTGGCCATGTGAAATCAGCTATTTACCGCTTGGCTTCTAAGGTTGAAAAAACATCTCCTCAAGTCGCAAAAATATAAAATATTTTTGGTCATGTCAATTTTTTTTCGTACTTTTGCATTAGATAAAAACAATTGACGAGAACTATGAAAAAAGGGTATGTAATGATGGTTGTCGGCATGGTAGTGAGCATGCTACTGAGCGCGTGCCGGAGTGGCGAGAACGTGCTGACGAGGAGTGAAAGGAAACAGGGTGTGGAACTGCTGTTCAACGGCAAGGACCTGACGGGATGGATCGGTCGGGGCGACGGCAAATGGAGCGTGGACAAAGCGGGTAACCTGGTGACGGAGAACGGCGACAAGAAGCAGTATGGTTACCTCTGCACGACGAAGGACTACAAGGACTTCGACCTGACAGTGGAGTTCAAACAGGAGTCGAACGGCAACAGCGGCCTGTTCTTCCACTCGTTCATCGAGGGCTTCAACAAGGTGAACGGGTGGCAGTGCGAGGTGGCACCGAGGGGCAACGACACGGGTGGCATCTACGAATCGTACGGGCGGGGATGGCTACAGCAGATTCCCGACGAGAAGGAGAGCATACTGAAGGAAGGGGAATGGAACTTGCTGCGACTGCGTGTGGAGGGCGATCACGTGCAGACGTGGCTCAACGGTACGCCGATGGCCGACATTCACGATGCGCTGATAGGTAGCAAGACGGGGCAGGTGATGCTGCAGATCCATGATGGGAATGACATCAGAGTGCTGTGGAGGAACTTGAAGATGAGGAAGATTGAACATTGAACATTGAACATTGAAGAAGGCCCTCTCCCCTGAGCCCGACCTCCGTCGCAAGCTCCCCAACGCTGACGCCCGACTTGCGTTGCCCTTAAAGGGCGAGGAGTTCTTGAATGAATCAAGTGAGCAGAGCTCGAACGAAAGGGCCGATACATTTGACATTGAGGCTAAGTCTTTAGTCCTTAGACTCTAGACAATCGCGAAGCGACGGTTTTTTATGTTTTTCTTTCGAGACCTCGTACTGCTAAAAGGCGGCGGATGATATTGGCGAATCGGACCAAACTGGTTTGAGTATGACTCGTCAATCTCAGACGATAAGGCCGAAAGGCCTAAGAGGTCGAAGAAAAGGTTTTCTCGGTTTTTGTTAAATTTTCCATGAGTATTTGGGGCTATTCTACCTTTTTTTTGTACCTTTGTAAATCGTTTCATTTAAGGTAAAAGAAAACTACAAAGATATGCTGACATTAAAGTTGATAACAGAGGAGACGGAACGTGTGATACGCGGTCTGGAGAAGAAACATTTCGACGGGGCTCGTGAGGCCATCGCACAGGTGATGGAAATCGACAAGGTGCGTCGACAGGCACAAACACAACTCGACCAAAAGCTGTCGGACGCCAAGAAACTGGCGGCTGAGATCGGGGCGCTGATGAAACAGGGCAAACGCGACGAGGCCGAGGGAGTGAAGGCAAAAGTGGCCGAACTGAAGGCTGCTAGCCAGGAACTGGAGAACCAGAAAGCGAAGGCCGAACAGGACCTCACTACCCTACTCTGCCAGATTCCTAACATCCCCTACGACGAGGTGCCGGAGGGTCGCGCCGCTGAGGACAACTGGGTGGTGAAATCGAACCTGAAGGAATGCCAAGAGGGCGTGGACACAGTGGGTAACTGGGACACGAACCCCGAAGTGGCCGAGGCGAAGTTGCCTCACTGGGAACTGGCAAAGAAATATAACCTCATCGACTTCGACCTGGGCGTGAAGATCACTGGTGCAGGATTCCCCGTCTATCGCGGTTGGGGAGCCCGCCTGCAAAGGGCGCTCATCAACTTCTTCCTCGACGAAGCTCGTGCAGCTGGATACGAGGAGATAATGCCCCCAACAGTGGTGAACCAGGCCAGCGGTTACGGCACGGGTCAGTTGCCCGACAAGGAGGGTCAGATGTACCACTGCGAGGTGGACGACCTCTACCTCATCCCCACGGCTGAAGTGCCCGTGACGAACATCTACCGCGACGTCATCATCCCCGAACAGGACCTGCCCATCAAGAACTGTGCCTACACACAGTGTTTCCGTCGTGAGGCGGGTTCGTATGGCAAGGACGTGCGTGGCCTGAACCGTCTGCATGAGTTCTCGAAGGTGGAGATCGTGCGCATCGACACACCAGAGCACTCGAAGGAGAGCCACAAGGAGATGCTGGAGCACGTGGAGGGACTGCTGAAGAAGCTGGAACTGCCCTACCGCATCCTGCGCCTGTGTGGCGGCGACCAGAGCTTCACATCGGCCATCTGCTACGACTTTGAGGTGTACAGCGAGGCTCAGAAGCGCTGGCTGGAGGTAAGTTCTGTCTCGAACTTCGACACCTATCAGGCCAATCGCCTGAAGTGCCGCATCCGTCGCACTGCCGACAAGAAGACGGAACTGGCTCACACGCTCAACGGTTCGGCCCTGGCTCTGCCTCGCATCGTTGCCGCCCTGCTGGAGAACAACCAGACTCCCGAGGGCATCAGAGTGCCGAAGGCTTTGCAGCCGTATGTGGGAACGGACATGATTAATTAAGAGTTCTTGCTCCTCTGCGCTACGCAAGCGTCCCAAGGGCCGAGCGAAGAGTTAAGAATTAAGAGTTAAGAATTCTTGAATGAATCAAGCGTCCCAAGGGCCGAGCGAAGAGTTAAGAATTAAGAGTTAAAGCCCCTCTCCCCGCTCCCCCCATGGGGAGGAGGGCTTTGCAATGCTAGATGGATCTGGGAGCAAGGGGCATGGGGCAAGAGGATACGTTTGCTATTAAACATTTGAGACTGCGTCTCTAGCCTGCTCACGCAGCCTTTGACCTTTGACATTAGACCTTTCTTGCTCCGTTGCTCTACGCAAGCGTAGCCTCCGGCGTCCGATTACTCTAAAGGCCCCAGTCGCCATGTTAAGGAGGGGAGCAGAATGGGGATGAAACTTGAAACTGCAGAAGTATCTACTTCCCTCCCTAAAAGGGAGGGACCGAGGGAGAGTCCGAAACTTCATTCTATGAAAAGGTCTGGTCTAGTTCTCGAAGGTGGCGCCATGCGCGGGCTGTTCTCGGCTGGCGTGATGGACGAACTGATGGAAGAAGGCATCGAGTTCGACGGACTCATTGGCGTGTCGGCAGGTGCTGCCTTCGGATGCAACTACAAGTCGGGACAGAAGGGACGAGTGCTGCGCTACAACAAGCGGTTTGCCCACGACTGGCGCTTTTGTAGCATCAGGTCGCTTCTGAAGACGGGAGACCTGTACGGAGGCGATTTCTGCTACCATTATTTTCCTGAAAACCTCGATCTTTTCGATCAGCAGGCATTCAACCAGAGCAAGATGGAATTTACGGTTGTGTGTACTGACGTGGAGACGGGTGAACCCGTGTACAAGACGCTGATGGAGTATGACTACGAGATGTGTGAATACATCCGTGCATCGGCCTCTATGCCCATCGTTTCGCGCATCGTCTGCATCGACGGACGCAAGCTGCTGGACGGAGGCATCAGCGACTCCATCCCCCTGCGTCAGTTCCAGAAGATGGGTTACGAAAGGAATGTGGTAGTGACGACTCAACCTGCCGACTACCGCAAACGGCACAACCGACTGATGCCGCTGTTCAGAATCGCCCTACGCAAATATCCCAAACTCATCCATACACTCGACACCCGACACCTGATGTACAACGGACAGTTGGACTATCTGAAGGCCGAAGAAGAGAAAGGCACCACCTTCGTCATTCGTCCACCAGAACGCCTGAATATCGGCTACACCTGTCACGACACAGCAACGATGGACCGCATCTACCAGACAGGGCGCAACGAGGCGAAGAAGCATCTGAGTGAGATTCGAGCGTTTCTGGGGAGGTAAGAAAGTAATCACTCGCACTTGTTGTTTGGCTTTGCCTTTGATGGATTTGCACTAGCTTTGACTTCGTCTCTCGGTCGAACAAAGATTGCATTACGGCAATAAATATAAAGCAATGCAACCTTCCTATTCGACATTTCCGTCTTATACACTAAATAAATCAAAGAGGATGCGAGTATGTCCTTTTGATTATTTGAGTACATTATGCCACTTTAAATTTGGTATTTCTCTCATTTTGCACTAAATTTGTACCCGCGTTATTATATAATTTTAGGTAATAAGGTAAATGAACAAGATTGTTAAGAAAGAACAGTTCAGCGAGAAGGTGTTCAAGTTGGTAGTTGAAGCACCACTCATCGCTAAGGCTCGCAAGGCGGGTCACTTCGTCATCGTACGTGTAGGTCAAAACGGGGAACGCATACCCCTGACCATTGCCGGTAGCGACCCTGTGAAGGGTACTATCACGCTGGTTATCCAGACCGTGGGCGCATCGACGTCGAAACTCTGTGCCCTGAACGAAGGCGACTGCATCACCGACGTTGTTGGTCCCCTCGGACGTGCCACTCACATCGAGAACTTCGGCACAGTAGTATGTGCCGGCGGTGGCGTGGGCGTTGCTCCCATGTTGCCTATCATACAGGCATTGAAAGCCGCAGGAAACCGCGTCATCAGCGTACTTGCAGGACGCTCGAAGGACCTGATCATCCTGGAGGACGAAGTCCGCAAGTCGAGTGACGAAGTCATCATCATGACAGACGACGGAAGCTATGGCCAGAAGGGCGTGGTGACGGTTGGCATCGAACAAGTTATCCAACGTGAGAAGGTGGACAAGGTGTTTGCCATCGGTCCTGCCATCATGATGAAGTTCTGCTGTCTCTTGACAAAGAAATATGAAATCCCCACCGACGTTAGCCTGAACACCATCATGGTTGATGGTACGGGTATGTGCGGTGCTTGTCGTATCAGCGTTGGCGGTAAGACGAAGTTCGTCTGCGTTGATGGTCCCGAGTTCGATGGACATCAAGTCGATTTCGACGAGATGCTTCGCCGTGCCGGCGCGTTTAAAGCAGAGGAGCTTGAAGCATTTGAGAAATGGCAGGCCCATTCTAACTTGCCCTTAACGGGAAAGGACGAAACAAGTCCTCAAGAGGAAAATGATAATACGCCTCGCCCTTTAAGGGAGAGGACGGGTGAGGGTCTTCTTACCGACCGTTCTGCCCAATGGCGTGAAGAACTCCGCAAGTCGATGAAGGCTAAGGAGAGAATGCAGATAGAGCGTTGCCAGATGCCCGAACTCGATCCCGTTTATCGTGCTACGACACGTACGGAGGAGGTGAACCAAGGTCTGTCGGTGGAACAAGCTATGACGGAAGCCAAGCGCTGTCTCGACTGTGCCAATCCCACCTGCATGCAGGGTTGTCCTGTGAACATCAGCATCCCCTCGTTCATCAAGAACATCGAACGCGGCAACTTCCTCGATGCTGCTCGCGTGCTGAAACAGACCAGCTCTCTGCCTGCCGTATGCGGTCGTGTTTGTCCGCAGGAGAAACAATGTGAGGCACAGTGCATACACCTGAAGATGAACTCGAAGCCTGTGGCTATCGGAAACCTGGAACGCTTTGCTGCCGACTATGAACGCGAGAGCGGAAACATCAGCCTGCCCGAGGTGGCAGAGAAGAACGGCAAGAAGATTGCTGTCGTAGGCTCAGGTCCCAGCGGTTTGAGTTTTGCAGGCGATATGGCAAAGATGGGTTACGACGTAACCGTCTTCGAGGCGCTGCACGAGATTGGCGGAGTGCTGAAATACGGTATCCCCGAGTTCCGTTTGCCCAACAAGATCGTGGACGTGGAAATCAACAACCTCGAGAAGATTGGCGTTCGCTTCGTGAAGGACTGCATCATCGGTAAGACCATCACCGTAAGCGAATTGGAACAGGAAGGTTACGAAGGCATCTTCGTGGGTTCTGGCGCAGGTCTGCCCAACTTCATGGGTATTCCCGGCGAGAACTCCAACGGTGTGCTCTCAAGCAACGAATACCTGACTCGCGTCAACCTCATGGATGCTTCGAATCCCGACTACGATACCCCCATCAAGAAGGCCAAGAGCGTGATGGTAGTAGGTGGTGGTAACACCGCTATGGACTCGTGCCGTACGGCTAAGCGACTGGGTGCAGAACACGTGTTCATCGCCTATCGTCGTTCGGAGGCAGAAATGCCCGCCCGTCTGGAGGAAGTGAAGCACGCCAAGGAGGAAGGTATAGAATTCCTGACCCTGCACAACCCCATCGAATATCACGCCGACGAGAAGGGTAATGTGACGGAGGTAGTGCTGCAGAAGATGGAACTGGGAGAACCCGATGCCAGTGGTCGTCGCAGTCCTGTACCCATTCCTGGAGCAACAGAAACGCGTCAGATAGACCAAGCCATCGTGGCTGTAGGTGTATCGCCCAACCCCATCGTTCCCACGTCGATCAAGGGTTTGGAACTGGGTCGCAAGAACACCATCGTCGTGAACGAAGGTATGCAGACCAACATTCCCACCATCTTCGCAGGTGGCGACATTGTGCGTGGTGGTGCTACCGTGATTCTGGCCATGGGCGACGGACGACGTGCCGCAGCAGCAATGGACGAATACCTAAAGCAGAAAGCATGAGAAAAATCGTTTTCATACTGACTATCTTGTTTGTTTGTAGTGCTCAGGCGCAAAAGCGAAAGCCAGCTCAACAGCAACCCCAATTGCCCAAAATCACGATTGAGGAAGCACTGGCTAACTACGACTTTGCTGCAGCCGAGGCACTACTGAACAACGAGATTGCCACGTTGAAGAAAAAGAAACAATCGACAGAGGAAGCTGAACAACGACTGCAGGACATCCACCGGCAGCAGATGAAACTGAATGCCGTAGAGCGTGTGGTCTTCATCGACAGCATAAAGGTGAAACGCGACCAGGTGCTCAAGCACATCACGCTGAATCCCGAATGTGGAAGCCTGCACCGGTTTGCCGATTTCTTCCATACACAGGACACGCTCGACTGCACCGTCTTCAAATCGCAGATGGGTGACCAAATCATCTATTCACAGGCCAATGCACAACTGGGCATCGACCTCTACATGCGAGATGTCTATGGAGACGGAACAATGTCACAGCCCATTTTCCTCACGGGAATATCGAATAGCGAGACAAACCAGAACTACCCCTTCATGCTGACGGACGGTGCAACCATCTACTTCGCTTCGCAAGGGAGTGAGAGTCTGGGAGGATACGACATTTTCATGTCGCGATACGATGCTGATGAGCACCGTTTCCTGACGGCAGAGAACATAGGTATGCCATTCAACTCGCCTGCCAACGACTATCTGTTCGTCATCGACGAATCGAACAACATCGGATGGTTCGTGACGGACAGAAACTGTCACGAGGACACGGTGTGCATCTATGCCTTCATCCCCAACGAGACACGACGCATCTACATCCCGGAAGAGACGGAAAACGAACGCCTGCGCAATCTGGCCCGAATCACCAGCATACAGGACACATGGACAGATGAACAAGCAGTGAGAGCTGCTCAGTTCAGAATGCGTAATGCCAGACAAGGGATGAGTGGAGAGACGGCAAGTTCGGACTTCACGTTCGTAGTGAACGACAACAAGGTGTACAGGAGTGCAAACGAATTCCAATCGCCTCAGGCAAAGCAGCTTACCAAGAACTGGCAACAGGCGCGAGAGGAACTTCGCAAAGTGAAGGCTACACTCGAAAGACTGCGTAAAAGCTATCACGACGGTACACCCGCCCAACGCCAACAACTGGCTAGCGAAATACTGACACTGGAGAAGAACGAGGAAAGCCTGACCACACAAATTGCCAAAACAGAAAACGAGATAAGAAAAGCAGAATTAGGATTATAAACACATAAAGAAAGGAGAACATACCATGAAACGATTTCCTGAATCCGAACTGATTATCAATGCCGATGGTTCGTGCTTCCATCTGCATCTGCGTCCAGAACAACTGGCTGACAAGGTGATACTTGTGGGTGATCCAGCTCGCGTGGACACTGTTGCTGCTCACTTCGATACGGTAGAGTGCGAGGTCAGCAGTCGTGAGTTCCACACCATCACTGGTACTTACAAAGGCAAGCGCATTACGGCTCAGAGTCACGGCATCGGGTGTGACAACATCGACATCGTGGTAAACGAACTCGACACTCTGGCCAACATCGACTATGAGACACGTATGGAGAAACCTGAACACCGTACACTCACGATGGTGCGCATTGGCACATGCGGAGGACTGCAACCCTTCACGCCAACGGGTTCGTTCATCGCTTCTGTCAAGAGCATAGGCTTCGACGGTCTGCTGAACTTCTATGCCGGACGCAACGAGGTTTGCGACGTGAAGATGGAAGAGGCTTTCAAGCAGCACATGGACTGGAATCCCATCAAGGGAGCGCCTTATGTTTCCGTTGCCGATGCCGAACTCATCGACAAGGTGGCTGGCGAAGAAATGGTGAAGGGATACACCATCTCATGTGGTGGTTTCTATGGTCCTCAAGGTCGCATTCTGCGTGCTCCTATCGCCGATCCTCAGCAGAACGAGAAAGTGGAGTCATTCGAATATGACGGCCTGAAGATCTGCAACTTCGAGATGGAGAGTTCAGCTTTGGCAGGACTTGCTTCCTTACTCGGCCACCGTGCAATGACTTGCTGTATGGTAATTGCCAATCGCTACGCACAAAAGATGAATACGGAGTACAAGAATTCGATTGACACACTTATTCAGTTGGTTCTCGACAGAATCTGATTTATGAACGCACTTTATACTTTCCTATTACTCGTACTGAGCAATGTCTTCATGACATTTGCTTGGTACGGGCATTTGAAATTACAACAATCTGGAGTATCGTCAAACTGGCCGTTAATCGGCGTAATCGTCTTCTCGTGGCTCATCGCCTTCTTTGAGTATTGCTGTCAAGTTCCGGCCAATCGCATCGGTTTTTCTGGCAACGGAGGTCCGTTCTCCCTCGTTCAACTCAAAGTCTTGCAGGAGTGCATCTCCTTGCTGGTGTTTGCCATCATTGCCCACATGATGTTTAAGGGCGAAGGACTGCATTGGAACCACTTTGCCGCCTTCCTCTGCATCATAGCAGCAGTGTACTTCGTGTTTATGAAATAGTTTCAACTGTTCATTAAAATAAGAATAGATAAATAATTCATTCTTAGGTATTTATTTTTTTATTTCTCAATCTTAAATGTCCTCAATTTGCGCAATTGCCACCGCTTCTGGTGGAGCTTTAGCTGTCATTCGTGTGAGTGGAGAAGATGCTATCTCAATCGTCGATTCTGTATGCAGTAAATCCATTGAGAATCTCCCTGCAAATACAGTTACTTATACGCATATTAAGGACGAGAATAATAGTGTTGTCGATGAAGTGTTGGTGAGTATATTCCGAGCACCACACAGTTACACGGGTGAGAACTCCGTAGAGATATCGTGTCACGGATCAACCTACATCATCAATAAAGTTTTAGCTTTACTCGTCGAACACGGGTGTCGGATGGCACTTCCAGGCGAATACACCCAGCGAGCTTTCCTCAACGGCAAGATGGACCTTAGTCAGGCAGAAGCCGTTGCCGACCTTATTGCTTCTACTAATCAGGCATCTCACCATGTGGCTATGAGTCAAATGCGAGGCAACATCTCGACAACACTCTCTAAACTGCGCGAACAACTCCTCCACCTCACTACCCTACTCGAACTTGAACTCGACTTTGCCGATCACGAGGAACTGGAGTTTGCCGACAGGACGGAACTCCTGGAACTGACAAAGAAGATAGAAGCACACATCGAGAAACTAACGCTGACGTTCCAAACCGGCCAAGCGCTGAAACTGGGTATTCCCGTTGCTATTGTGGGAAAGACGAATGTTGGTAAGTCTACCCTGCTCAACCGTCTGCTCAAGGATGATCGGGCTATCGTCAGCGACATTCATGGTACTACCCGAGACACCATAGAAGACACCATCACCATTCGTGGTGTACAATTCCGCTTCATCGATACTGCAGGTCTGCGACAGACAACGGACGAGGTGGAACAGATAGGCATTCAGCGCACCTATGCCGCTATTGAGAAGGCTCGCATCGTTCTCTGGCTCTTCGACCAAGAACCCACTGAAGATGAATTCTTCGACATGCAATCCCGTTGCGAAGGCAAGAAGCTTCTCGTCATCCAAAACAAAGTGGATTTAATAGATGCAAACTATAATCTATCATCTATTAACTCTAAACTCATCAAGCTTTCCGCCAAGCACGGCACAAACATCGAGCAATTGGAACAAGCCATTTACGAGGCCGCCAACATCCCCGCTCTTAACGATAGTGACACCATCGTCACCAATGCCCGTCATTACGAAGCACTTTGCAACGCCCTCACCAGTCTCCAGCGAGTTGAACAAGGCCTCTCTTCCAATCTCCCCTGCGACCTCATTGCCGAAGACCTCCGCCTCGTCCTCTCCTCCCTCGGCGAAATCACCGGTGGCACCATCACCTCGCAAGAAACCCTCAATAACATCTTCAAGAACTTCTGCGTGGGCAAGTGACCCCTTATAAACAACTCTGAACAACTTGGAGCAATTTGAACTAAGTCCCTCTAAATGAGGGACTTTTTGTATTTTAACACTTCAAGTTGCATATTTGTTAGTTACAGTTTTTCCAGTTATTTTTGCACCATATTTCTACCGCGAGTGTAAAATAGAAAGTCGATTTCACACCAAGATGACATCATAGGTACAAGCGTGAGACGATGTGAGAAAATGCCAAAATGCAATCGAAGGTACAACGTGAGACACCATGAGACGTGGTGAGACACTATGAGACACTTTAGCAGGAGAAAATTCACTAACGAGTGCAACAATTATGGAGATTCAGAAACGCTGCAAGTATTGTGGAAGATCCTTTATTGCGCATAAGATGACCACTATCTATTGCTCACCTTCGTGCAATAATAAGGATTACAAGAGAGCAATCCGAGAAAAGCAGATTGCCGAATTCATGGAGGAAGAAAAGAAGAAGACACCCAAGGTAGATATTCTTGGGGGCAAGGAATTCCTTACCCCTACTGAAGGTGCATCACTGCTTGGACTGAGTCGTGCTACTTTCTATCGCTATATGAGCAATGGAACCATCAAGGCTGTCCAGCTTCGTGGTAAGACTATCATCAGGCGAAAGGATATAGAGCAATTGTTCGACAATCCCCCTACCTACCAGTCCCATTCCGAGAAGAAGCAGGAGAAGCGTGAATACTATACCTTCAGGCAAATCATGGAGAAATTCAAATGCTCCAAGAAGGCGGTCATGACCAGAGTTGAGAAATACAATATACCCAAAGTATATCAAGGCCGCAACTGTTTCTTTGATCGTGCTCTTGTTGATGTTCATTTTGCTCAACTTATTGCGGAGATAGACCTTCGTGACTATTATACAATTCCGCAGTTGGAGGAGAAGTACAAGATGAGCCACGCAGCAGTATTATCATTTGTGACCAGAAACAAGATTCCACGTATCACCCAAGGAAGAACTGTCTATTATTCCAGGGCGCATATCGATACGATAAAAGGTGAACGTGAATCCATCGACCCGAACTACTATACCTACTCGGAGATTATGGAGAAGTATCACTTCACAAAAGACCAAGTTGCCTACTATATCCATAACTACGAGATAGACAATCATAAGCAGGGACGATTTACGGTCATCAACAGAAAGGAGTTTGATCGTATCATCAAGGAGCGCATGGAAACAAATGCCCTGGAAAAAGAGAAAGAGCGGAGAGCAAAACTGCCGAAACTCAATGAAATTCCTGATGGCTATATTTCCGTTGCACAGATAGCAGAGAAATATGGAGTCACAACCAAACATGTCCAGGCTAAGACTCGTGAGGCAAAAACACCAAAACTTATTATCAAGCATTTGAACTACTATAACGAGGCTGCCATTGAACAGCTGTTCAACAGAGACCCGGAGAAGTTTGAGGTTCCCGAAGACTATATCACAGCACAGGAGATTGCCAAACGTTTCAAGGTCACAGTCCATCATGTGCATGGACGAACCAGAGAGGCTAACATTCCAAAGATAACTGTGAAGCACGTCAACTTCTACGAGCTGAAAGCCGTCGAAGCCCTGTTTGCAAAGAACGAAGCCTGTGAGGAGCTGCAAAAGGATGAAAATGCAGAATGGATATCTGGTACTGATGTGGAAGAGATGCTTGGCATTACGACGTGTGCAAGAAGGTCGTTCGTTTCACGTCATAAGATTCCATCCAAGAAAGAACACGGTATTGCCTATTATCTCAGGTCTGCTATTGAAGACGTAAACAACACATTGGCAAAATACGGCGAGCATTACTATACCGTAGAGCAAATCTGTGAGAAGTTCAACATGGACAGGGATAAGGTTTACGGGATGCTGAGATATAGCAATGTAAGAAAAGTCCATGAAGGAAGATTCGTTTTGTTCCTCAAAGAGGATATCATAAAAACGATCCATGAGCGACAGTTCACATAAGATTACCAATTACTCAGACTTATTCAGCCCTTATCCTAAATTATAGAAGAATGAAGGCTGTCAGTATCAAATAAGTAAAGACATTTGCAACCAAATTAAATAATAAAGACTATGCAGTATTGTAAGACAGTAACACTTCGGACACGCCCCATTAAAAATGGAATGTTGTCGTACTACTTGGATTACTATCCAGGCTACAGGGACATCGTTACGATGAAGACAACTCGCCATGAATCATTGGGTATCTACATTTATGCAGACCCCCAGAACAAACGAGAAAAGGATTTCAACGACAGGATGACAGAAAAAGCTGAAGCCATCCGATGCCGGAGATACGAAAGCGTTGTCAACGAAAGATACGACTTCTTTGACAAAGCAAGGATGCAGGGTGATTTCCTTGACTACTTCAACAGAGTTTTACAAGGGAAAGACCCCAAGTGGAAGTTCGTCTATGAACATTTCAAGTATTTTGTCGGTGGCAAATGCAGATGTGAAGAAGTTGACATCGACCTATGCAACAACTTCCGTAAGTATCTGCTTACAGCCAAGAACCTCAGAACAGGCAAGCCTATGTTCATCAACTCTGTTGCTGGATATTGGTCAACCTTCCGTGGATTCATCAATATCGCATACAGAGATAAGATGATTCGCACCAACCCGAACGACTTCCTCGAAAAGATTCCAACAGTCCCTGTTAATAAGGAAAGCCTGACACTGGCAGAGCTACAAAAGCTCTACAAAACTCCTTGCGAAATAGATGTCCTTAAAAGAGCCTCTATTTTTGCTTGTCTAACAGGAATGCGTCGAAGTGATATTATAAACCTAAGCTGGGGAAATATCAAATCTTATTCAGATGGTGGTAAATATGTGGAATTTTACGCTCAAAAGACGAAGGCGCGAAATATCATTCCTATTAGCGAGGAAGCATACAAACTAATTTCTCAGAACAGGAAAAGTATCAACGGCAAGGTATTTGAGGGGTTCGAGATTATCATGGCACAAAAGCCCTTAAAAGCCTGGCTAAGAAAAGCAGGTATCAAGAAACGCATAACATTCCACTCTTTCCGACACACATTCGCATCATTGCAAGTAGAACTTGGAACAGATCTCTATACGGTCATGCAGCTGTTGGCTCATAAGAGCGTGACAACAACACAGATATATGCTTGTCATGCAGACCCGAAAAGGCGAGAAACGGCAACAAGAATCTCATCTAAGGTACTTGGCAAAGAGAAGAAAGCCAAATAATGCTCTATATTTTGAGCAAACAAACATTTTTCACAATATATCTCGCCACCATAAATGAGGAAAGACAAGGAATAATATTAAAAATGCCCAAAATATCGTAGTATAAAGAGATTATCTTTCAGTAATTCAAAAATTCTCCTTAACTTTGCAGTCCGAAAACTCAATTAAATCAGAGTAAAATACACCTTTGAAGAGGTCACAAGAAAGGCCATTCCTATATTATTAAGCATTTTAGTCCTGATTGGAATCGCTAAAATCATCATCGTTAGCTTTCAATTAGGACAACTATCCATACCATCTGCACGATGCAGCGGAAGGCGGGAGGTAAAGCTGCTTCCGTCATTATCCCTAGATGAGCAGCCTTTCTCAGAGCCACATGAAGATAACTTTACCTCTTTGAGGACACCAACGACCACTGAAAGGATTCAGCACATACGCGACAGACATCTGCAAGAGCAGATAGCCTTACGTCAACAAAT
>CADCHQ010000004.1 GCA_902801325.1 uncultured Bacteroidales bacterium
TTGGCGCTCACATTAGTGGTTCGGAATTTCAGTACCCCGACCTCACTTGGAAGGAACCATGTGGTCAAATGGCTAACCTCGTTGCAGAAAGTGGGGGTAGCAAGGGCCAATTATCACTACTTGTGGAAGCAATTTGTTATGATTTTCTGGAATACGACAAGGACGAATTGGCGAAACTTGTGTAACGGAAAAAGCAGGTGAAACAACTCCTGAATATATTTAAATAGATACTTTAGATGTTTCGTGGAAAGTTTTTGTGTATATGGATTTTATATTATATTGTTAATGGTGGGTAATGAATCGAGTAATCATAAGTGTTAGATTGAATAATACAAAGCCGGAGATTGTGCAGGTAACGTGCTTCGGGTGTCCGGTTTGTTTCTCGCTATTCTAACTCATCTAAACGAAACAAGGGCGCAAATTTGCGCCCTTGTCCTTTTCAGCCTTTCGACTGTAGTCTTGCGGAATTACACGAGACGGCGTGCGCCCGGACCGATGACTACGTCGATGACGATGCACTTCTTGCCGTACTTCTCGAAGAAACGCTTCTGAACGACTTCCTTGAAGTGGTCATACATCTCTTCGGCTACGAGGTTGATGGTGCAACCGCCGAAACCGCCACCCATGATGCGTGAACCGGTGACGCCTTCTTCCTTGGCTACGTCGTTGAGGAAGTCGAGTTCCTCGCACGATACTTCGTACTCCTTGGAGAGGCCGTAGTGGGTCTCGTACATCTTCTGGCCTACGAGCTCGTAGTCGCCCTTCTCCAGAGCGTCGCAGACGGCCAGCACACGGTCGATCTCGCCGATGACGTAGTGTGCGCGCTTGTACTCAACCTCGCTGATTTCGCCCTTCACTTCGTCCAGCATTTCCATGTTGGCGTCACGCAGGGTGTCAACCTCGGGATGATGCTTCTTGATGATTTCAGCCACGTGTTCGCACTGGAGGCGGCGCTCGTTGTAGGGAGAGCCTGCCAGTTCGTGCTTAACGCAGGAGTTGACGAGCATCAGCTTGTAGCCCTTGGGATTCCAGGGGAAGTAAGCGATTTCACCTGAGCGGCAGTCCATGCGCATGAGGTGGCCGGCCTTGCCGAGGCAGGAGATGGCCTGGTCCATGATGCCGCAGTTGCAACCGATGTACTTGTGCTCGGTGCGCTGACCAACCTTGGCCAGTTCCATGCGGTCGATCTTGTTGTCGCCGAACATGTCGTTGAGTGCGAAGGCAAAGGTGCTCTCCAGTGCGGCACTTGATGACATGCCGGCACCCAGGGGTACGTCACCTGCAAAGGCGGTGTTGAAGCCTTGAACGGGTACGCCCAGAGCCATCATCTCGCGGCATACGCCGTAGATGTAGCGAGCCCAGGTTGCGTTGGGCCCCTTCTCGTCGTCGAGCGAGAACTCTACCTTGTCCTTCAGGTCGATAGAGTAGGCGCGTACGTTGCGAGTGCCGTTGGCTTTCAGCTCGGCAATCATGCCCTGCTCAACGGCTCCGGGAAATACGTAACCGTTGTTGTAGTCGGTGTGTTCACCGATGAGGTTGATACGGCCGGGAGCGGCGTAAACATTTCCAGTGGAGCCATCGAAGTGCTTGATGAAGCGGCTCCGTACGTCTTCGATTGTTAATTTCATAGTAGTAAACCACGACCCCTTCCCCATACCCTCCCCGAGGGGAGGGCTTATATTCGTTGGGTAATTGAGGTCCTTTTTTAGTTGTTATTAATGATAATGATTAAATGTCAAATGTGACTACTCCCTCCCCTCGGGGAGGGTGAGGGGTAGGGGCCTCCTTATTCCACAGGAATATCCGTGTTCACGTTCTTGCTACCCCAGAGAGCGTAGTAGAGGATGTAAGCGGCACAGAGCAGGGGTACCCAGTAAGAGATGAGGTACGAACCCGTCCAGTCGGCTACGAGACCCTGGATGCCCACCATGATGGCGAAACCGCAAACCATGGTCATGAAGGCACCAGAAGCAATGGCGGTGTACTTGCCAAGGCCCTCGGTGGCGAGGTTGAAGATTCCACCCCACATAACGCTGGCGCAAAGACCTACGAGCAGGAAGCAGAAGATGCCAACGGGTATGTCGCCCCACAGAAGTGCCATGTTGGTGTAGTCGATGCCTGGAACGCTGACGGTGATGTCGGTGGGCAGATAGATGCCAAGGGCAATCAGTATGACTGCAGAGGTAGCCACAAAGGTAATCATGGCCTTGGTGCTAACCTTGCCACCTACGCTGGCGCCAACGAAACGACCGATGAGCATGAGCAGGAAATAAACGGCGGCCAGTGTGCCTACATAACCAGCGTCCATAGCCAGACCCGGTGTGGCGGCGTCCTTGGCTGCTGTCAGGTACTGCAGGATGTAGCCGGGAATACCCATCTCAACGCCTCCATAGAGACCGATGGCGAGGATACCGAGGTTGAAGTGACGGAAGGAGAAGGCCGAGTGGGGGTCTTTCTCACCGCTCTTAACTTCGACGGCTTGCTGGGGTTCTTCGATCCTGGTGAAGAAGATTACGATGAAGGCAATGACGAAGATGGCCAAAGCAATCATCAGGGCTGGTGTGGCGTCAGAGATCTTTGCCTTTGCTGCATCACCGATGAGGGCACCCATGATGATGTAAACGGCTACGGCTGCGGTTGAGTTGAACACACCGCCGGTCTGAATGAGCTGGTTGCCCTTGTTGCCACCGCCACCAAGCAGGTTGAGCATGGGGTTAACAACGGTATTCAGGATGCACATGCAGCAACCCGAGATGAGGGCACCGATGAGGTAAACGGCCATGCCACCCCAACCGGAGAGCCACTGGACGATGATGCCCGTGATACCCACCAACAGGCCTACGAGGGCTGTACGCTTGTAACCCCAGTGCTTAATCATCAATCCTGCGGGGAAGCCCATCAGCAGATAAGCCATAAAGTTGCCGTAGTTGCCAATCATGGCCATGAAGTTGGTGGTCCCAAACTGGTTTTTCACAATTACGCCCATGGGAGAGCAGAGGTTCGTCACGAAGGCAATCATGGCGAACAGGGCTATCATCACGATGATGGCACCCCACTGAGTTTTTTCTTGTTTCATCTTAGAAAAGAGCGACCTCCTTCTCAGTCCCTCCCCGAGGGGAGGGCGTAAATACGATCGAGAAGTGTAGGTCTTTTTTAAATGTTATTAAATGATATCTTTATTCGTGCAATTATGACAATCCCTTCTACGAAGGGGGTGAGTCCGTTTATTTGTCCGTTCCGAACTTGTAGATAGTCTTCTGAGTATAGACTTCACCCGGACGCAGGACTACGCTGGGGAAATAAGGACGGTTAGGACTGTCGGGGAAGTGCTGAGCCTCGAAGCATAGGGCAGAACGGCGGGGTGCTGTAGCGCCAAACTGCAGGGGATAGCCAGTAGCCCAGTTGTCGCTGTAGAACTGCACACCGGGTTCGGTTGTCCACACTTCCATTGTTCGACCGCTTACGGGTTCCGTCATCTCGGCAGCCAGTGTCAGTTCGCCGGGCTCCTGCTTGTTGAGTACGAAGCAGTGGTCGTAGCCTGCACCATTCTTGATCTGCTCGTCGTCGGCATCGATGTCCTGACCTACGGGTTTGGGTGTGCGGAAGTCGAAAGGAGTGCCGTCAACCTTCAGGATTTCGCCAGTAGGAATCGATGTGTCGTCGATGGGCACATAATGGTCGGCGTTGACGCGCAGGATGACGTTTGTGGCTTCGGGCGTGGGGTTGGCAATGCCAGCGAGAGAGAAGTATCCGTGATGTGTCATGTTCACGATGGTCTTCTTGTTCGTCATTCCGTGATAGTCGATTACGAGTTCGTCGTCGTCTGTCAGGGAATAGCGCACGGTCATCTTTAGTTCGCCAGGGAATCCTTCCTCATAATACGCAAATACATAGCGCAATACGAGCTCTCGTTCATTTATTTGTTCAGCATCCCAAACGCGGGCGTGAGCACCCGTGGGACCACCATGCAAGTTGTTGGGACCGTTGTTGATGGCCAACGAATACTCCTTGCCGTTCATCACGAACTTACCCTTGCAAATGCGGTTGCCATAACGGCCGATGAGTGTGGAAAGGAAAGGCTCGGGACTGTTGATCACATCCTGGATGTTGTCGTGACCCTGAATGACGTTGGCGAATTTGCCGTCGCGGTCAGGTACCATAATAGACACAAGAGCACCACCATAGTTGGTGATGTCCACTTCCATTCCGTTTTCGTTCACGAGGGTGTACAGGTCGGTCTCCTTGCCCTGTACTACAGCCTGAAAGTCCTCGCGTTTCAGGCCTGAGATGTGTTGTGGTGTCATCTTTTGATAGGTTTAAAGTTAATCAATGCACTCGCAAACTTAACAAAAACTTTTGAACCTTGCAACGATTACGTGCAAAAAGTAAGAAACTTTAAATCTTTTTTGTAAAAAAGTGCTTTTCGCGTCACTCTCCGTTGCCCTATTTCCGTCGTTGCGTCGTCGTGAGAAAAACTATGTTCGCCCAAAAGAAAAATAGGCAACGATTTTTTGCTCGTTGCCCAATTCGTTATATCTTTGTAGGCGATAGTCAGAGTGAAGATATACCTTATTAATTGCTATAAGCAATTCGATTATAGGAAGAAAGGGAATCAATCCTTTTGTAGGTACGTGAGCAGGTCGGCAACGATGAATGACGAACCGCCCACAAAGATGAAGTCGTTGGGCGAAGCATCGTTCAGAGCTGCTTGATAGGCTTCAGCAACGGTGGGATAGGTGAGAGGCTTCCCGTCCTTCTCGTGTGCGCTTTGGAGACCAAGTCCTAGTCCTATCTCGGCTATCTCCTCGGCTGGCATTGCACGGCGAACAGAGGCCTGCGTGAAGTAATAGGAAGCTTCCTTTGGGAAATAAGCGAGCGAAGTGCGCACATCCTTGTCGCTGACCATGCCGAGAACAATTCGGAGGGAGTGACGGGTTCCGAGTTCTGAGTTCCGAGTTCCGAGTTCCGAGTTTCTGGTTCGTAATTCGTTACTCGTAATTCGTAACTGTTCAGCGATATACTGTAAACCACCGGGATTGTGAGCAGTGTCGCAAATGACGGTGGGCGAGTCCTGAATCTTTTGCCAACGGCCCATCAGACCCGTCAGTTTGCAAACGTGGGCAAAGCCGTCATGGATGAATTTCTTCTTCCGTGAACCTATCACCTTCAATGCTCTTAATGCCTTCACGGCTTCAAGAATCGTAGCGGTATTCTTCTCCTGACAGAGTCCGCGCAGTTCTGCCTCGAACGTTCCGAAGTGGCGCGTTTCATAAGTACCGTCTTGCCAACTGATGATTTCACCCTCTTCGTCGGCAAAAGTGATGGGAGCATTCATCTCCTTGGCCTTTTCGAGGAAGACTTCTCGCACACCTTCGTGTCCGTTCGTTTCACCTATGATTACAGGTACATTTGGCTTAATGATGCCTGCTTTCTCGCCTGCAATCTTTTCCAAAGTATCGCCAAGAAACTGCGTGTGTTCGAGGCTGATGTTGGTGATGACGGAAAGGAGAGGTGTGATGATGTTGGTGCAATCGAGACGACCTCCTAGGCCAACTTCAATCACGGCAATGTCCACATGCTGCTCTTCGAAGTACTTGAAAGCCAAAGCTGTAGCCAATTCGAAGAACGACGGATAGAGGGGCTCGAAGAACGAGCGCTCCTGCTCGACAAAGTCGATGACGCGCTGTTCGGGTATCATCTCACCATTGACACGAATGCGTTCGCGGAAATCAACAAGGTGTGGACTCGTGTATAGTCCTACCTTATAGCCTGCCGACTGAAGAATGGCGGCCAGCGTGTGACTGACACTTCCCTTGCCATTAGTACCCCCGACATGAATGGTCTTGAACGAATGGTGTGGGTGGCCGAAATGCTCGTCCAGCGCGTGGGTGTTCTGCAATCCTTCCTTATACGCACCAGCCCCTATGTTCTGGAACATGGGGGCTACGTTGAAGAGGTAGTCGATGGCTTTATGGTAAGCGACCCCACTCCCTTGCCCCTCCCGAGGGAGGGGAGTAGTCACTGTTGCTGGTATTTTGTTGTCGCCTCTCATCTTTAATTTTAATAGTATATACGCCCCTCACTCGGGAGGGGAATGGGGGTGGGGTTTTAATTAAAGAAGCTCTTGAACTTTTCGAAAATCTTGTTCTTGCTCGATTCCGAAGGACGGAAATTGTCGCTACGGGCAAACTGTTCCATTGCCTGCTTCTCCTCGCGATTAAGCGTTTCGGGGATGTAGACACTGATGTGAACGATGAGATCGCCCATACCATAACCATAACCCTGAACGGCAGGAAGACCTTTGCCACGCAGACGGACTACCTTGCCAGGTTGTGTGCCCGGTTCTATCTTGATGCGCGCCTTGCCGTCGAGTGTAGGAATCTCAACTGTTCCACCTAATGTGGCCGTTGGTACATCGAGCAACAGGTTATAGACAAGGTTCTGTTCTTCGCGAACGAAGTCCTTGTGTGGCTGTACCTCGATGAACACTTGTATGTCGCCTGGCACACCATTATGCTTGCCGGCATTGCCCTTCTGAGGAACGGTAACAACCATTCCATCGGCTACGCCTGCAGGTATCTTTACTTCTACAAGTTCCTCGCCAGTAACGACGCCTTCGCCGTGACATTTCGTACACTTGTTCTTAATAGTATGCCCTTCACCTCCGCAGGTGGGACAGGCTTGTTGTGTCTGCATGCGTCCAAACATGGAGTTGACGGTGCGTACGGTATAACCCTTACCACCACACGTCGGGCAGGTCTGTGTTTGTCCATCTTCCGAACCACTTCCGTGACAATGGTCGCAGGTCACCGCCTTCTTCACCTTGAATTTCTTGGTTACGCCCTGAGCTACCTCATTGAGCGTAAGGCTCACCTTGAGTCGAAGGTCGCTTCCACGATAAACTTGATGACCGCCTTGGCCTCCATTTCCGGCAAAGCCGCTGAAGATGTCACTGAAGCCTCCGAAGCCTCCTCCGCCACTCATGCGTCCGCCGAAGATGTCGCCGAACATCGAGAAGATGTCGTCCATGTTCATGCCTCCGCCACTGAAACCACCGCCCATGCCGTTCAGGCCTTCGTGGCCAAACTGGTCATAGCGAGCGCGCTTCTGCTCGTCGTGCAGCACATCATATGCCTCAGCCGCCTCCTTGAACTTCTCCTCGGCTTCTTTGTTGCCGGGGTTGCGGTCAGGGTGGTACTTGATGGCCATCTTCTTGTATGCGGCCTTTATCTCTTGTGGTGTGGCGTTCTTTTGCACGCCCAGCACTTCATAATAATCCCTTTTAGCCATTTGCTTGGTTCAATTAGCTTTTCTTTTTTCTCTTCTTCTCTTTTCTCTTTCTCTCAGATTCCGACAACTACTTTTGCGAATCTCAGAACGGTGTCGTTAAGCATGTAGCCCTTCTCTGTGCAGTCGATGACTTTGCCCTTCAGTTCAGGCGTTGGAGCAGGGAACTGGGTAACAGCCTCGTGGAAGTCGGTGTTGAAGTCGACTCCCTCCGTCTTCATTTGCGTTACGCCTTGTGCCTCCATAACCTTCAGGAACTTCTTGTAGATGAGGTCGATACCTTCGCGTACGGCTTTTACATCCTCGGCCGTATCGATGTGCTGCAAGGCACGCTCCAGGTCGTCAATGACGGGAAGCATGGCCTCCAGCACTTTGCGACCACCATTCAGGATGAGTTCTGCCTTCTCCTTGATGATGCGCTTGCGGAAGTTGTCAAATTCGGCCTGCTTGTACAGGCGTTCCTTCTCCAGTTCTGCCACGCGTGCTTCGGCAAGTGCCAACTTGTCTTCTATGGTTTCTTCCTGAGGTGCTTCGGCCTCTTCAACCTCTGCTTGTTCTGTATTCTCTGTGTTCACACTCTCCTCTATGGTCACGTCTTCCGTGGCCTCCATCTTCTTTGTGTCTTCTGTATTTTTGCTCATAATATAGGTGTATTTTGTCACTTTTTATGCTACAAATATCTTGCCAAAGGCATGTTTCTTCGAAGTGTTTTTGCTCCGAAGTGCCAATAATGTATGAAAAAGAGGGATTTTGTCTGTGTTTTATTCCCCTTCTACATGACAATGGATGAATCCCATCTCTCGTGCTCGTTCCTCAGACATGAGGAAGTAGGTGGCTTCGCCTTCAGTACAGACTTCGCCTTGCGAATTGCATATTTCTGCGTGTATGAAGAGGATGTTTCGCATCTGCTTGGTGATGTGTGCTCGGATGGTCAACTGAGGTTCGTTTGTCGATACGGCTTTGCGAAACTTTATGTTGAGGCTGGTCGTGAAGCCGCTTGTCTGCATCTTGCGCGTTACTACCCAACCGCATGTCTCGTCGATGAGTGTGCTCAGGACACCGCCATGCATCGTGTCCACCCATCCTTGGAAGTTGCGTTCGGGATGCCAAGTGCTCACGATGTCGTCGCCGTCTTCGTAAAACTCCATGTGAAGGCCAAAGGGGTTGTTGGGTGCACAGCCAAAGCAGTTATATTCAGGATGCCCCGTCCAGGGGTTGATGATTTTCTTCATTTTTTATCTTGTTTACGGATTTGAAAGATATGGGATGCTACTTGACCACTTCGGGCGTCCAGCACTTGAAGAAGCGGATTACGCGTTCTTGACTGTAACCGTTGCCTTCTTCGAGGAAGCTCGAGTCTTGGGTGTGGATTACGCGTCCTTCCTGATTCAGTACGACGAAGACGGGAAAACCGAAGCGCATGGGATTGCCCAGTCGTTGCATCGAGGCATCAGTAAGTTGCTGTCGGGCTTCGTCGCCCTTGTTGCGCGGGTCGTAGTTGACGTGGATGAAGACGAAGTTATCTTCGATGATGCGACTGACGGTGGTGTCTCGCTTGGCAAAATCGGCAAAGCGCAAGCACCAAGGACACCAGTTTCCACCCACCTGACACACAACGAACTTACCTTCCGTCCGTGCTCGAGCGAGCGCTTGGTCAATCTGTTCCAGTGGGTTCGCCTTTTCGTCATACACGCGAGGCAGTCCTGTCTGTGCCATCGCCGTGATTGTGCAGCAGAGCACGATTGCAGTCAATATCTTTCTCATACTTGTTTAATTTTTCTTCGGCACAAAGATACGAAGAAATAATCAATTAATCGTTCGTGTTTCGTGATTTGTTCGTAACTTTGCATCCGAAAATCAATATGTTATGACAAATTCAACCTTTTTACCCCCTTCGTTTGAAAGTGATTACAACAACGGAGCACATCCCGAAGTGCTTCGCCATTTGGTGGAAACCAATGAGGCGCAGAGTGCTTCGTATGGCTTCGATGTGTGGAGTGAGAGTGCAAGGGAGAAGATTCGCGAGGCGTGCGAGTGCCCACAGGCAGACATCTTCTTCCTGGCAGGCGGAACTCAGGCTAATGCAACGGTCATCGATGCTTTGCTGAGGCCTTATCAAGCTGTGATTGCCGTTGAGACGGCACACATCAACGTTCACGAGTCGGGGGCAGTCGAGGCAAGCGGACACAAAGTCATAGCCCTGCCTTCGCACGAAGGACGAATGACGGCCGACGACCTGCGTGCCTATCTCAAACGATTCTTTTCCGACCCCACGTGGGAACACATGGCTGTGCCGGGAATGGTGTATGTGACTATGCCCACGGAAATGGGTACTATATATAATAAGGTAGAACTGGAAGCCATCTATGACGTTTGCCGAGAGTATCAGATGCCGCTCTATATCGATGGCGCACGACTGGCTTATGGCTTGATGGCAAAGGGATGCGATTTCGACCTTGCATGGATGGCTCATCATTGCGATGCCTTCTATATTGGCGGAACGAAATGCGGTGCCTTGTGTGGCGAAGCGGTAGTGTTTCCGCAATGGACAGTGGACAATGGACAAATGACAATTACTCCTAAGGGATTCTTCACACATGTGAAGGCTCATGGTGCTTTGTTGGCAAAGAGTCGTGTGGCAGGCGTTCAGTTCGATGCATTGTTTACGGATGGCCTTTACTTCCGTATTGGTCAGTATGCCATCGATATGGCGATGAAGTTGAGAGACATCTTCGAGAAGCATGGTTACGAGGTGAAGCCTTCGCCTACAAACCAGCAGTTCGTTGTCCTTGAGAACTCGCAGATGCAGGCTCTGATGAAGCGTGTACTGTTCGAGACTTGGGAACCACTCGACGACAACCACACCCTCTGCCGTTTTGTCACCAGTTGGGCAACGAAGGAAGCCGACTTGCAAGTTCTCGACGATGCTCTTGCTATCGCGATGTAAAATGTCAAATGTTAAATGTAAGGACTAAGCATTCAACTTTTTACTTTCAAACTCTCCATTGATCTACGAATCTCATCCTCTGCAACCCTTCCTGCCCTCCAACGGTCGCATACTATTTCTCGGCAGTTTTCCTCCACCTAAGGCAAGGTGGTCGATGGAGTTCTTTTATCCTAACTGGATCAATGATTTCTGGCGTGTGATGGGCTTTATCCACTTTGCCGATGCCCAGCACTTCGTGGTCTCAGACGAGAAGCGTTTCGACAGGGAACGCATCATCGAGTTTTGCCTCGAAAAGGGATTGGGATTCTACGACACTGCTACACGCGTTTGTCGCCTCAAGGACAATGCTTCGGACGACCATCTGGAGATTGTAGAACCCACAGACATCGGTTCACTTCTCAGTCAGATGCCTCATTGTCACGATATTGTGACCACTGGCGGAAAAGCAAGCGAGGAACTGCAGAAGCAATTGGGCTTCCTCATGCCCAAGATTGGAGAATATGCCGAAGGCGAGGCCTTTGGTCGCACACTCCGCTGGTGGCGCATGCCCAGCACTAGTCGGGCTTATCCCTTGAAACTGGAAAAGAAAGCAGCTTATTACGCCCAACTTTTTAAGGCTTAATCCTCATTCCCGGAAGGCTTAGGTACGATGGCAATCGAACCTATGTTCATTGGCCCTCGAACCTATGTTCATTAGTCCTCGAACCTTAGGTGCAAACTTGTAGAACCTGAGGCCTATACTTGCAGAACCTTAGGCTCAAACTTGCAGAACCTTAGGTACAAAAGAATAAGCCCTCAGGCCTTCGTGAAGAGAACCTAAGGGCTTACTGAATAAGGCTTATGGATGATGTCAATCGTTATCCTTCTCCGTACATCTTCGCCTTCAGTTCCTTAATGGCGTCACTCGAGATGTAGTCGTCGTACTCCATCAGTTTGTCGATGGTGCCGTTAGGCGTGAGTTCGATGATGCGGTTGGCCACCGTCTGAATGAACTCGTGGTCGTGGCTTGCAAACAGGATGTTACCCTTGAAGAGTTTCAGGTTGTTGTTGAACGCCTGAATGCTCTCCAAGTCGAGGTGGTTGGTGGGAGTGTCCAGCACAAGGCAGTTGGCGTTGCGCAGTTGCATGCGAGCTATCATACAGCGCATCTTCTCACCTCCCGAAAGCACGCTCACCTTCTTCAGCACTTCCTCGCCTGAGAAGAGCATGCGTCCGAGATAACCCTTCATGAACACTTCGTTGCCTTCGCCGTATTGCATGAGCCAGTCGACCAGATTCTTGTCCGATTGGAAGAAGGCCGTGTTGTCCAGTGGCAGGTAGGCTTGCGTGATGGTAACACCCCATGAGAACGTGCCTGCCTGAGCCTCGCGATTGCCCATGATGATTTCGAAGAGGGCAGTCATTGCACGCGGGTCGTGACTGAGGAAGACCACCTTCTGACCCTTCTCGACATTAAACGAAACATTATCGAAGAGCAGGGTTCCGTCCTCGGCAACAGCCTTCAAGTCTTGCACTTCCAGTATCTGATTGCCTGGTTCACGCTCCATTTGGAAGATGATGCCGGGATACTTACGTGTGGAAGGCCGAATCTCTTCGATGTTCAGTTTCTCCAGCATCTTCTTACGGCTAGTTGTCTGCTTCGACTTGGCCACATTGGCACTGAAACGACGAATAAATTCCTCCAACTCCTTGCGCTTCTCCTCTGCCTTAGCCTTTTGGTTCTGTGCCTGGCGAAGGGCCAGCTGGCTGGATTCGTACCAGAACGAATAGTTGCCGGCAAAGAGCGTGACCTTGCCGAAGTCAATGTCGATGGTGTGTGTGCATACGGCATCGAGGAAGTGACGGTCGTGGCTGACCACGAGCACCGTTTGTTCGAATTCGGAGAGATATTGTTCGAGCCACTGAACGGTATCGAGGTCGAGGTCGTTGGTGGGCTCGTCGAGTAGCAGATTATCAGGATTGCCGAACAACGCTTTTGCGAGCATCACGCGCACCTTCTCCTTACCAGAGAGTTCGCCCATCAACTGATAGTGCTTAGCCTCTTTGATACCGAGTCCTGAAAGCAGGGCAGCAGCATCACTCTCGGCTGTGTAACCGCCCATCTCTGCGAACTTGTCCTCCAACTCTGCTACGCGTATGCCGTCCTCATCCGAAAAGTCGGTTTTGGCATAAAGTGCTTCGCGCTCTTGCATCACTTCCCACATTGTGGTGTGTCCCATGAGCACGGTGTTCAGCACGGTTTCTTGGTCATATTGGAAGTGGTCCTGCGAGAGCACGCTCAGGCGTTCGCCAGGTCCCAGCTCAATGGTTCCCTTGTTGGGTTCCAGTTCACCACTAATGGCACGCAGTAGGGTTGACTTTCCTGCGCCATTGGCTCCAATCACTCCGTAGATGTTGCCAGGAGTGAACTTGATATTTACGTCTTTATAAAGTACTTGTTTGCCAAACTGAATGGCCAGATTCGATACAGTTATCATTTTTTCAGACTTTCGCTAATAAATTGGAAGGGAAGAAGGTCTTTGACGGTTGAAACCACATGTGTGCCACTAGCACCATAGAGAAGGACACGCATGGCATGATGATAGCGGTCTTCCACCTCCAGCATCACCTGACGGCAAGCACCGCAAGGCGAGATGGGCTCTGGATAATAGTGTCCGTTGGCAAAAGCCGCAATGGCCAATGCCACAATGGGTTGGTCGGGATGCATGTGCTGGGCATGAAAGATGGCTGTCCGTTCGGCACAAAGGCCCAAGGGATAGGAGGCATTCTCCTGATTGCTACCCGTTACGATAGTGCCGTCTGCCAGACGCAGGGCTGCACCCACTTGGAATTTGGAATACGGAGAATAACTGCTCTTCGTGGCTTCCTTTGCCAGTTCCACGAGTTCGCGGTCTTCTGCACTGAGTTCGTCATCCTGAAAGATGCAAACTTCGCTCTTGATTTCGTACTTTTCCATAATCAAAGCCTTATTTGCCCACAAAGGTACAATATTAAATTAAAAATTAAAAATTAAAGATTAAAAATTACTATCTTTGCACCTGGAAACAAACGATTATGGCATGAAACGCATCCTATTACTCCTCTTCATCCTTCATTCTTCACTCTTCGCTCTTCACTTGCATTCCCAGCGTCCCAATCAGGCCTATTGGGAATACATCGAGAAGTATCGGAGTATGGCTCAGGACCAGATGATGCGCCATCGCATACCTGCCAGTATTACATTGGCTCAGGGCTTGCTGGAGAGTGCGGCAGGAAGGAGTGAACTTGCCTTGAAGGCAAACAACCATTTCGGTATTAAGGTTGGGACGGGATGGACAGGTCCGTATGTGATAAAGAGTGACGACAGACCAGACGACCGCTTCCGTAAATATAATAATGTAGCAGAGAGTTACGAAGACCATTCTCAGTTCCTCTTGAAGCCTCGTTATGCCAGTCTCTTCAAACTGAATATTACGGACTATAAGGGATGGGCAAATGGCTTGAAGCAATGTGGCTATGCCACCAGTCCTACGTATGCCCAGCAACTGATAACCATTATCGAGAACTATGGTCTGCATCAGTATGATTCGCATAACCGCCATTATTACCAGACGGTTGGTGCAACTACTGCTGCACAACCTACAACCCGCGAACTGGCCGAACAGGCTTTCTATGCCACGCATCCCGTTTATGCCTGCAACAAGAACTATTACATCGTGGTTCAGCCAGGCGACAATTTCCCAATCATTTCTATGATGACGGGCATCTCGAAGCGCAAACTCCGCAAGTATAACGAACTTCCCAAGAAATATGTTCCGCAGGCGGGCGATGTCCTATTCCTGCAGAAGAAACGTTCCAAAGCCGATAAGTCGTTCAAGGGCATTCCTCATATCGTTCAGGAAGGCGAATCGATGTACGACATTGCCCAGCGTTATGGAATGAAGGTGGCAAGCCTGTACAAACTCAATAGTCTTCCTGCTGACTACATGCCCCAGCCGGGTCACATGCTACGCGTTTACTAATTGACGTTTCCATATGATAAGAGCCGAATCAAATCCGATCCGGCTCTATCTTTTGTCTTATTACATAAGCATCTTGCAGGATTCACTCGCCCTTCATCGTATGGGCAGGAAACATGAGCATAAGGGCTGGTAAAGCACTGCCGCCATAGCTTTCTACCACGTCTGTGCTTTCAGTTTTCTTCAGGAAATCACCACCTTGCAAGCCACGTTCCTTATCGCGGTTATCCCACGCCTTTTGCATGTTGCGTTGTATATAATTAAGGTATGTCTTCTGCTGAAAATCGTATACAACCATAGGAAGGTACTGGGCAAGAATTGCAGTATAGATGCCTTGCTCATAACCGTTTTCATAATTTAGAATCCGTTCGTCAGTGGAATTAACCATTTTGTCGAACACATACTCAGTGCCATTCAGGGCATTGGCCTTGTATTTGCTTTCGCCCGTAATTTTATAGAGCAGGCAACTTGCACCAATGTAAGTGGCTTGGTTGTAGAGGTGGTCGGAGTATTCTGCCTTGCCCCCATGAATGCCGTCGGCAACACGCCCGTTTTCTGGCACCAATGTCTTGCTGGCCCAGCCATAAATCTCAATCGCCTTCTCCAAATACCATTCTTTGGTTTGATAGGTAGGTCGCACATCTGTGGGTGCAACACGTCCTTCAGGAACAAGTTGATGAAGCAGGCAGGCGGCTGTCACGGTTGGGAAGTTGATGCAAGAAGAACGGAAGTCGCCTGGGTGGTGAGGACGGGCATGTGCAATAGGTTGCCACTCCCAGAACATACCGCCACTCGAACGCCCACTGAAACGGGCAGGGTCGGCATAGGAACCGTCATCGCCTACGATAGCACTCCCGTACCAAACACGGCAAAAGCTCTTCTCTGATAGCGTGAGGTATTCTGCCTTGCCAAAGGTCTGATAGGCTCGTGCCAAAGCACACGTCCACCACATGATGTCGTCATAGACAAACCATCCGTTATTGGTATTGGAATCGTGGAAGTTGAAGTTTACGTAATGTTCCTTTTCGCCTTTGAATATGCTATCGTGCAACTTCTTGTACTTCCTTGTCAACGCCTTGTTACCCTCCGTCTTGGCACGGTTGTAGGCATTGATGACCATATCGTAATAGATGGCTTGACACCAAATGGCAGCAGCGCAACCCGACTTGTCGTTGTCGCGTGCTCCGTTGCCACGATGGTGAGCCGACTTTTGTTCCGTATCGACCTTATAGATGTTTAGGGTCTTGTCCAGAAGTGCTGCGTTGAAGTCGTCGTATGCTTTCCATTGCATTGCATCCGTAATCGTGAACGTCTGTGCGGACACGCTTGCGGAACAAATGAGGGCACACAACAGAGACTTCATCGTACGAGCACCTTGCTGTGATTCACAATGTAGATGCCTCTCCGTGCAGGAATGCTGGCAGAGGTCTCAAGCCAGTCGGCAAAGATGGTCTTTCCAGAGAGGTCGGAGACCACTACGCGTTGAGGCTTATTCACGCGGATGTTGATGTATCCAAGTCCTCCTGCGGCTTCCAGTGTGGGTTCAGCAGTTAATGTGGGCGTGCAGATGGCGTCGGGATCAGTGCCTTCGCCATAGATGAGTTCCTTATACTGCAAGACGAACTTTCCTACAGCCACACATTTCTTGTCAGTCATGTTCGCAATGAGACCGAGACTCACGGTAGTGGGTTCCTCGAGCATGAAGGTTACAGACTGACTTTCGGCAAGTGGAGACCATGCAAGCGCTTCAGCGGACAATTTGTCAGTGATGGGCAGTTCATCGCCCACAGCTGCAGCTATATACGTGCCATCGGGAAGCCAGTTGTAATAGTATGTGTCGCCGTCTCGGTCAGCCGTGAATGTGTACTGTCCTGCTGGGAGTTCCACGGTCTGGAATATCATCAGGTCCTTGATGTTCTCCTCGAATCCTGAATAAGTGTCCTCGAGTGTGAGGTAGTTGTTCTTTTCAGCATCCACGTGCCATTCGGTCAGGACGTTTCCGTTCTTGACGGTGTTCAGTTGTTTCCAAGGCGAAGTGGTGTTGTTCATCAGCAGTTTCAGGTAACGACTGCTGTTGGCAGGATTTACCGTACCCGAACCCGTCTTGAACGGGTGTTTGTAATTCTTCAGGTAGTTGGCAGTAACATCTTGCATAGTGCCTCGAGGATTGAGGTAGAAGATGCCGAGCGTGTTGTCCCAAGCGTCGCCGTCAGGACCAAAGTTTATGCGCTTGCCCGTAATCCCGTGAGCAGAGCGGTCGATAACGTCTCCACTGTTCTGGTTAAAGTCGTAGTAGAGTAGGAGGGTTTCGACATCGGCAGGTGTGCTGATGGGTTCGTTGGCGATGGTGATGATGTCCTTCTCCGCATAGGTTTTGTTCCAAACGCGGAGTTCGTCGATGATGCCATTGAAGGGGTGTTCTGTTCCGCCAATGGTGAAGTGCTCGAGGACGGGAACAGAGCTTCCCACACGCACGCTGGTGATTCTCTTTCCGTCGCGATAGATGATGGCATTGCTCGACCTGAAGGTGACGGCGTAATGGTGCCATTCGTCGAAGATGACGGTACCTGCAGGACTGACTCCGTTCACTCCGTCAACGTCGATGGAAATCTCACCCGTAGGCTTCACATAGAGTTGCAGCGTTGAGGCCTTGTCGCCGATGTGGAAACTGTTGTCGTTGATGCGACCAGGATACATCCACCAGTCAATGGTAAAGGCCTTTACAGCCTCCGAACCGAATGGAGATGTGGCTTCTACAAGGTCGTCAACCCCATCGAAGTGGAGTCCTGTCTGGCCGTCGGCATTGCAGACGACGACCGCTTTCTTGCGGGTAATCTGGTCGGAACCTTTGACGTTGGAGACAGAGAGCGTGACATCGTAGATGCCTGGCTCGTTGATGATTACGCTCTTGTTCTGACCCTGATAGCGATAGATTTCGAGATTGCTGGCGAGGTCCCACGTCCAGTTGTCAGGACTATATTTCGAGGCGTCGAAGAGACTGATGGGTTGTCCCTTGACAACGATGTTGTTCTGGATGTCGAACGCGGCCTTTGGTGCAACAGCATTCACACTTACGCGCTTGGTCACAGAGGTCCTGCCTTCCGTGTTGATGGCCGTAAGCTTGACTTCATAAGTACCGTTGGCAGAGAAGGTTGCACCTGCGTTGACAGTCTTCACGACGGGAATGTCTGCCCCCTCGATTTCCCATTCGTAGGATGCTGCCTCGATGGGTGTGGAGGTGTTGATGAAGGTGACGTGCTCTCCTGCACCAATATCACCTTCAGGTGTGGTAAAGTCTACCGTTGGCAGTACTGCAGGCTCGACATCGATGGTATCTTCCTTCTCGGCCGTTTCGCCATAGAGGCTTGTGGTTTGCAACTTGATGATTTGCTTGCCTGCTTGCGTGAACACGATGACAGGACTGACAGTTCCCTGCATCGTAGGTTCGTCTGTGCCAGTGAAAGTCCAACTGCGCTGTGCTGTGTTCATGGCACTCTGGTCAGTGATGGCAAAAGGTTTGCCTACTGTTGCCGTTTGGGCACAGGTGAAGTCGGCTGTAGTGGTTGTGGCAAGTGGGTTCTTGGAATTGCCAATGGGTGCTGACTCCTGCGAGAAAGTGCTTGCTCCGATAACCTCGGCATCGCAGTTGCCACAGGCGTCGATGAGGTAGATGGGGTCACCCTCACTGCCCGTCCCGCGCGTGTTCATCTTATAATAATGTACGAGGTCGGCATAGAGTGTGGGGTTGGCAATGTCCTGCTGGTATGCGTCCTTAATCTCGGCTTGTGAGAGTGCTCTGTTCCAGAAGCGGAACTCGTCGATGTATGCATTCCAAGGCGAATCGTACACTTTCTTGTAGTTCGTGGTTGTTCCTTCCGTCTCGCCAATCAGGAGTCGGGCAGGTCCCTTGATGCCGTAGTGACTATAGCTGTTTGCCCAGTTGAGTCGGCGTATTCCGTTGACATAGAGTCGGGTATAGAGCCCTTCAACTACGATGGCAATGTGTCGGAAACTGCCTGGACTGATGGGTGTAGTAACGCGTGAGTACGAGCCTCCATCCTGACCGATCTCGATGTAGTTGCCCTTCGTAATCTTGAAGAAGTATGTGGTGGTGTCGGCCTTGATGCGGAAACCATATTCGTCGTCGGTTGCATTGCCGTTTGCCCATAGCCAGAACTCGATGGTGAAGTTCTCCAGTGAACGCTCTATGAACTGAGGAATGAGGAGTTTTGTACCAGGACGCAGTCGTGCGATTTCGTTCTCACGCGAGGCATCAGGCTCAATGCTGGCAGCCACAGGAGTCGATTGCTTGCTCTCGACATCGTTGCCTCCAATCTTGTAGACAGCACTAACGGTGTAACAGCCAGAGGGTTCAACGATAGTGGTGAGCGTGCTTGCAGGTTTGTTCTCGAAGAGGTCTCCGTCTCGATAGATTTTGTAGGAATCGGGTTCGTATCTGCTGCCTGTTGGGGCTTCCCAAGCCAGTTTCCCGTCTTTGATGGCCAGATTGCGTGGTGATGGAACAGCATCTCCACAGACAACGGCAGTCAGTGCTGTCTTGCTTCCTGCACTTAGGACAGTCACGGGTTCGGGTATGTCGAAGGGAACCTCCATACCGTCGCGGTCAAGCGTATAGTCAATGATGCTGGCGTTGTAGATCTTGCCTTGTCCCTGACCCCACGAACGTGTCTCCACCCAGAAGAAGTATTTCAGGGGTCGTGAGGCGTCGAAGTCCTTAGTCAGAGCCGTCAGGTCATAGCCAAATTCCATAGGTTCGGTATGCAGTTCACCATCTGCCCATCGTCCGAGCATAGGGATTTCTGGTGCAGGTTGTGTCTTGCCTCGATTGCCGTCGCCGCAGTACTCGAAATGCGTGAGAGCCGTGTATTTCTCGGGTTTGGTTGACTCCAGATTCTGGGACACGCCAATGTAGAGAGCCATTTCCGAACGGTGGCTGTATTCCATCGTCACCTTCAGCGTTCGCAGAGGCCGATAGTCACGCACCACATCATAGTATCCAGGTGTGAAACTGTTCTCCTTAGGCCATCCCTTCACGCTGTTCGAGCGCTCGTAGGGACAGTAGATGAAACCCTTGTTGGCATAGCCGTCGCCCCAAGAGTTGCAGATGATCCATGCACCCACCTCATTGTCGCCGTCGGAATTTTTCGCTTCACCAATGATGCCGTTTCCGTCGAGGTCAAACTCCACGCGGTCATCATAGCCCACGATGGTCATAGCGTGGTTGTAAGTCTCATTCCAGTCAGTGACGTATTTCTTGCCCGTCAGGCCAATGGCGTCGTTGGTTGCCGTCTTGGGGATGTTGCCTTCGAAGGGACCAGCCGCCACACCAATGCCACAAATGCCACCAGAGGCATAACTCTCATCACCACAACGGTTCCAGAGGTAGTTCTTCACCAGTTCGCGACCCTCTTCCGTACCGCAGTTATAGGGGAAACTATTGCCTGAGAGAATGCGATTGTGCATCGTCGAGAACCACTTGTCGTAACCCTGCATCCAACCGCAGTCGTCGTCTTGGTCGTCCTGTCCGTCGCGTCCGTAGATGCGGCTATAGGTAGTACCTCCATAGACCGCACAACTGGCAATGCCCACGTTTTGTCCCAGACGGTCGTATCCTGTGCCGTCAGGTCCGTTGGTGTTCAGCATCCAAGGGAAGTGTGTAGCATAGCGACGTTCGTCGGAGTCGGCAGCAGTAAAGCGAGCCGTATTGATTTGGTTGGTAAACTGGTAGTAGATGCTCGAAGCCGCACCGCATGACCCTCCACTCTGGTTGATGATGGGTGGGAACGACGGATTCAAGGCATTGTTCAGGTGGTCGGGACGCCGTTTCCCTTCCTCTGCCTGTTGCTTGATGCGTGCTTTCATGGCCCTGTAGGCCTTCATGTTGATGCTCGTTGGAGTGGGAGAGGGCAGGTCGGGATACTTTTCCTTGTCCCACGTGCCTGGTTGGGCCACTGCTTGTAGCGCTATAGTAAGAGATAGGGCAGTCAGGTAAGTCTTTAGGGTTCGCATGGTACTACGTTTTTAGATGGAATTTAGACTTAAATTTGGGACAAATTTATATAATTTTTCATTAAGATGTTCCTCATTCCTCCAAAAAGTGCGAATATGATGACGTTTTTGCTCGCTTGCCGATGCTTTCACGTCCTTTTCGAGTCTCACTGATAGCCTTCGTTCATCGATGTCGTATGAAAAAAAGTAACTTCAAGCCGAAGCCCGAAGTTACCTTTCTTAATCAATTGTTCGTGTGTCAGTGTCTATGCTCAAACAAGTTTGGCTCTGCACTCGCTGCTCTATTCCTTGCCCAGAATAATATTCACGAGCGCTGTAACGTCAGCAATGGTTGTGCCGCCGTCGTTATTGACGTCTGCCACACCACTGGCGGGAGCTTCGTTCTTGCCGAGGATGATGTTGACGAGAGCCGTAACGTCAGCAATGGTTACACTTTCGTCACCGTTCACGTCGCCTGTAATGAATGTCACATACTCCTGCCATAAATAGCCATTTTCGCTGTAATAGCAAGTCCAGTTTCTGGTGTTCTTCAGCGTGGCAATCCGTTGCAAATTAACGATGTTGCCTTCGGTCTCTGATCCTTTGAATTCGAGGCGTAGTTCACCAGGTTCTGCGCAAGTTGGCAGCTTGACAAATAGATTCTTCATGTCCATATCGTCCAACTGGTTGTTGTAGATATAGAGGGTTCGCAACGAATTGCAGTTCCCGATTGTGAGCGATGTGAGATGGTTGTTGTTGCATATGAGTGTCTCCAGTTTCGTGTTTGCCGTCAGGTCGAGTGTGGTCAGATCGTTATTCGAGCAGTTGAACGTGACAAGCTCTGTGAAGTATTCTATGCCCGTGAAGTCCTCGATGGTCATACCGGAGAATGGCATTTCGGTAATTGTCCGAGCCTCGGAGAAGAGCAGGAAGTCATCGTCGTCCCAGTCGTAGTAATGCTTTACTAAATAGCGGAATTGTTCGTCGGGGAAGTTTTCCTGATTGATTTCGACACCTGCCTTATATTCTGCATAACCACCATTGGCCTTTATATACATCAGTTTCCATCCCCTCATGTGGGCAACTGCTATCAAATGCTCATTTGGCTCCACGTTGTGTTCGTTTGCACTTCCTTCATGATAGATGAGGATTGTATTCGTGCCGTCGCCATCGGGAACCGTGTTGAGCAGGGTTATGATTCCGGCCTCCCCGAGGTTATTGTTTTGGATGTCCACTCTCTTCAGATTGGCCAGTCCTTCGACGTAGGCTGTGGTCAGGACGTTGTTGTCGGCATAGAGATTTTCCAAGGCGAAGAAGTGTTGGATACCTGTAAAGTCCTCAATGCCTTTGTTTCTAATATTGAGGGTGGTGATGCGCTCCAGTTCATCGTATGTCAGCCATCCGTCCTCGTCTGTGTCTATGGTGCGGTCAAGTAGGGCACTTCGGAAATTCGCGTCGGGGAAGTTGGTGGCGCTGATTTCGATGGCAGGTATAAATTCCTTGTAATGGTTGTCGGCCGTTTGATACATCAGTCGCCATCCCTTCGCGTTGGCAGCCTCTGTCAATGCTATTGTCGGCCTGAAGTTGTTCTCGTTTGCACTTCCTTCGTGATAGATGAGTATGGTTGTAGTCGAGCCGTCGCCCTGGGGAAGACTGCTGATCATGCTTGCGATTCCGTCCTCAGTGAGGCTGTTGTCCATGATGTCGATGTTCCGCAACTCATTCAGTCCTGTAAAGTTGGCTGTGGTCAGGGAGTTGCCATTGACATAGACTCGGTCCAAGGCGAAGAGGTGTGTGACGCCAGTGAGGTTGGTGACGCCCTGATTGTTAAGCGCGAGGGTGGTGATGTCCTCCAACTCATCATTCGTCAGCCATCCGTCTCTGTCCTTGTCGAAGGAGATACCACTTAGGTAGTCGCGTAAAATTGCGTCAGGGAAGTTGGTCGTGGTGATTCCGATTCCATCACGTGGGCAGGAGATGGTGACCAGACTGGTCGCTGGGGTGTAGACGTATCTTCCTGTTAAATTGTCGCGAGCACGTGTGCAGACATTATGGTTACTTTGCTCGTTGAAGTATCCAAGGACTTGGCTAGGGGGTGTGACAGAGTTGTCAGTAACCTTGATTGTGGTGCCTGAGGGCGTGGTCAGCGACTTCAGGTTTCCGATGCTTGCCGTTTTGCCAAGACCCTTCACCACCGTATTGCTACCCTCGAGAGCAAGAGAACCATGGTATGAGATGACTTCTCCATCAATGCCCAGCTTTGATGTCGTATACCCATAAATGCCGTAACCTACATTGAGACCTGCTGTGGTGGCGGTACTGCCTCCGCTCACTGTTACACCATCCTTGACTGTGAGTGTACCGGTATAGATATAAATTCCGTTCTTGTTGGAAGCGGCAGTCAGTGTGCCTGAGCCCGTGATGGTGGTATTCGCCTTCAGGTAGATGGCGTTAAAGTCGGTGATGTTGATGGTGTTGCTGCCATCGACCACGATGGTTAGTCCTTCGATGTCGTTCTGCAAACCCACACTAGTGGAACCCGTGATGTTGGCGTCGACGAGTGTCAACGTATTGGCCAGTTCGTCATACTTTACCAAGAAGCCAGTTACGCCGTTGATGGCGGTCAGGTTATCGCAGTTATCAGAGGTGACATCCTGACCATTCAGTTTGAGGCCGTAAGTAATGGTTGCGCCTGCGTAGTCCTGCCAACTGGTGCCATTGAAATATTGGGGATTCCAACCCTTTGCTTTTAGGGCGTTGACGATAGTTGGCGACAGTTCGTTGCCCTCAGTGGCGAGGCCTTGGTAGTAGGCACGCATGTTGTAGGTTGTGGACAGCGTTGGCAGTGCACTAGCTATCGTGCTCATTGCGCTGGCTTTCAGTTGGTTGCCGTAGATTTGGAGTCTCTGCAGCTGCTGGTTCTGCGTTAGGTTGAGTGCGGTCAGGTTGTTCTTGCTACAATGGAGTTCCGTGAGGAAGGGAGAATTCCTGAGATCGAGTGTGGAGATTTTGTTGCCATCGCAGACGAGGCTTCGCAGTTCGGTTAGGGTGGCGAGGCCTTCGATGGTGGTCAGCTGATTGTTGCTGCAATTTAGCCTGCGCAGTTTGGTGTTTCCGTTCACGTTCAGGGTCTCCAGACTGCATTCTTCGCAGTAGAGTGTTTGCAGGTTGGGGAGACAGTTGGCATTAATTCTAGTGATGCCCTGATTGTTGCTGATCCACAGTTCTTTGAGGTTCTTCAGGTAGTTTATTATCCAATCGACGTCGTCATTATCAAGATTGTTATTGCTGCAATGCAGAGAGGTCAGGGCTGTCAGGTTTTGTATGCCCAGTAACGAGATAATGTCCATTCCCTCTATATCGAGATAGGTTATGCCGTCTATCTCCTCCTGTGTCAGGAGGGCGTCTGTGCCATAGGTTTGAGTCAACAGATAGTTTCGGAAATTCTCGTCAGGGAAGTTGGTTGGGTCGATGGCTATTCCATGATTGTCGCCCATGGTGATTTCGACATTGATGAACGCCCCACTGGAAGATGCGGTGTAGGTGTACGAAACTCTGCTGATATCTGTGCGAACTTGCCGGTCTAAGAGCAGGTATTCACCATTCATCTCTGGAGTGATGATTCTTTGGGGGGAATAGGGGTCCTCATACCAAATGTAGAGATTGGAAATGTTGTTGGCCACGTTTGCGCGGTCCAACTTTATGTAGGTCCCTCCGTCTGACAGTGTCGCCAGCGCCATATTCGATATCTGTTGCAATCCCATGCCCAGAGTCGTGCATTGGGTGTTCGACAGGTCTAATGTAGTCAACTGGTTCTTGTAAATTGAGCAATAATTGAGCTGTGTGTTGTTCGACAAATCAAGTGTGCTCAACTGGTTGTTCTCGCAACTCAAACGTTCCAGTGCCCACATCCTGGTCACGTCGAGCGACTCCCATCCACAAGCATCGCAATACAGGGTTTTTATCTGTTCCTGATGGGGCAGAGATTCTATGTCGATGGCACGCAACGGCGTGGAGCTGCAGTCGAAATACTGCACATAGCCGTTGCCAGCCGGTGACCACTCAATGCCAGTGACGGATGAATTGCTGCAATTGATGTACCTATATATATTGTCTCTCAAATCGAGCGTGTGGATGTCCGTTTTCGAGCAGTCAAGATACGTTTTGGTGGAGGGGTTTACCTTATTGTCATAATTGATGTTCGGCAGAAACAACCATTCCAGTTCGGGATTGTCGCTGCAGTCGATGTAGGTGATATTCACTGACACTGAGGAAATGTTTAGTACTTCGAACAAATTTCCACTGCAGTACAATTCCGTCAGTGCCGAGCATCCCGCTATGTTGAGCGTGGTGAGTTCGTTGTTCGAACAGTTCAATTTCGTCAGTTTCGTGCAATCCGACACGTTGAGCGACTTCATTTTAAAGCCCAATGCATTTACTTCTGTCACCTCCATCCCAGAGAGGTCCAGTGCCGTCAGCCCAAGAGAGAAGACCGTTATGTTCAGTCCTTTTTCGGTCTCGTTCTGGGAGAAGTACTTGATGCCCTCCGCAGTTACGCACCCCTCATTGAGATTGATGTCTTCGACGTGCTTGCGTTCGTATTCCGATAGCTTGCCGTCGGCACCCGCTAATGACATCGAGCCATTGCTCTTGCGATAGGTCATCTTGTACCGGACGAAGTCGCGAAATACCTCATCGGGAAAGTGGTCTGCGTCGATGGGGATGTCTTCGGCGTAAGTACTCACGTTTGCTGTCAGCCCTACCAGGGCGAGCAGGATTGTCAATAGTCTCATCTTCATAATTCCTACATTTTAGAGTGATCCCTCCACCGAAAGTGGACGAAACTAACTACCATTTTATAATTCCTAATCCCAAATTTCTGTTTATTTCTTGTTTTTTCAGGCGTAAAGATAGTAATTTTTGCCAAAAGACGAGGGGTAAAACGGTGGAAAATTCATGTTTCCGCGCTCTTTTGCCCATCTTTTTATGCCTTTTGCCCACAAATGGGGTGGGAAAATTGCTTTTATTCGTCTTTATCTGCCAGCATCGTGGAGAAACGACCTTTTAAGTATGAATTTTTCACTTTTCACTTTTCATTTTTAATTTATTTCGTCCCTTTGAGTCTCTTCGAGCCACGAAGATAGGCTGCATATTAGAAAAAAATAAATATTTTTCGTAATTCGTAATTCGTAATTTTTTCTTACCTTTGACCTGCTTCGCATGTCGAAGATAGGCTGCATTTGACTTCGTCTTCCTCAGTCGCGACTCGACCAAACAAACAAGTTTGATGGTGCTCGCTGCTCGTTCGGTTCGGAAAAACGACCTCTAAAGTATAAATTTTTAATTTATTTTCGTACCTTTGAGTCTCTTTGAGCCTCGAAGATAGGCTACATCTCGGAAAAACTCAAATAAAAATTTGGTTTTTCGCTCGATTTGCACTATCTTTGCAGTCGCTTTCAGGAAAACTGACAAGCAATCGGGGTGTAGCGCAGTTGGTAGCGCTCCTGGTTTGGGACCAGGCGGTCGCCCGTTCGAGTCGGGTCGCCCCGACAATTTGATTGAAGATTGAAGATTGAAAATTGAAGTTAGCCTACGTTAAGATTTAGGTCTTTATGCGAAACTCAATATTCCATATTCAATCTTCAATTTTTTCTTCCCCCATCCTGAAATTAGCTCTTCCCTCAGTCGTCACGAACATCACTGTGCCACTGCTGGGACTTGTAGACACCACCATCGTGGGTCACATGGGACGTGCCGAATACATAGGCGCCATAGCCATCGGAACCACCATTTTCAACATGCTCTACTGGCTGTTTGCCTTCCTGCGCATGGGCACTACCGGCATCGTGTCTCAGGCCTTTGGCGCAAGGGACCAGAGGCTTGTTTCCGAGAGCCTCAGGCGCAGTCTGCTGTGGGCGTTGCTCATTGCCTTGGCCCTGATTGCCCTGCAGACCCCTCTGCTTCGCTTTTCCCTGTGGCTGATGAAGCCCGAACCCGCGTTGGCGCAATACGCAAGCGAGTACTTCCGCGTGTGCATCTGGGGGGCTCCGGCCATGCTTGCCAGCTATAGCCTTACGGGATGGTTCATCGGGATGCAGGACACCCGCACACCCATGTGGATGGCCATTCTGCAGAACCTCACGAACATCCTTTGCACCCTGCTCTTCGTCTTCGTCCTGCACCTCGGCGTGCGAGGCGTGGCGCTGGGGACGGTGGTAGGGATTTATGCGGGAGCCATATATGCCTCCCTAAATGAAAAATTAAAAATTAAAAATGAAAAATTAAGTGCCCCTCTCTTATCCCCCCTCAAGGGGGAGGAATTCCTCAGGATGTTATTGAGAAAGGGCGATAGAAGGGACAAGGGGCTGGGGGAGAGTCGTTCCCTTCTCCCCTCCTTGGGAGGGGTCGGGGGAGGTCTGTTTCTCCGCACCCTCTGCCTCGTGGCAGTCACGGTGTATTTCACTACGGCGGGAAGCAGGTTGGGAGGGCTGTACCTCGACGCTAACGCCCTGCTGATGCAGTTTTTCATCGTCTTTTCCTACTTCACCGACGGCCTCGCCAATGCGGCCGAGGCACTGAGTGGGGAGTACGTAGGACGGAGGGACAGGGAAGGCCTCCTGCGCGTCGTTCGCCAGCTCTTCCTGTGGGGATTCGGCCTCGCCCTCGTCTTCACTGCCCTCTACGCCTCGTGCGGTTCGCTGTTCCTGTCGCTGCTGACCAACCAGCAGGCCGTTGTCCAGACCGCCCACGCCTATCTGCCCTGGGTCGTAGCCATCCCACTCGTGGCCTTTTGTGCCTTTGTTTGGGACGGCGTGTACATAGGTATGACGCGCACCACGCACATGTTCGTGAGCATGCTCGTGAGCGCCCTCGTCTTCTTCGCCTCGTGGTTCCTGCTCCACCATTTCACGCAATCTCAGGCCGATTTTCACGCCTCCCAGCTCGGAAATCACGCCCTCTGGTTCAGTTTCCTTGCCTATCTCGCCACTCGCAGCCTGATGCAGACAGTGCTTTTTCCGCGGGGTGGGAGAGTGAGTGGTTAACAGTTAACAGTTAACAGTAGATTATCCGAACCCCATGTGCCAGGCGGCGGGGGATTCTTACTTTATTTTTATTTATTTATATTTATATTTATATATATTTATATATATATAGATATAGATAGACGAAGAGCCAAGGACCAATTCTTAATTCTTAATTTTTAATTCTTAATTCTTAATTGAGGGATAGGGCTCGAAATTTTAACTGTTAACTGTTAACTGTTAACTATTGCACAAGTCAGACAGAAATTGTAACTTTGTCTCTCGAAACAAAAAATGTCACTGATGAAGAAATCTCAACTACTGAAACTCGACGCCCCCTTCAACGTGATTTACGCAGGGGGGTATGTGGGTCGCCACATCGCCACGCTGGTGACCTGGAAGGAAGACGAAGAGGGCGACATGGACGAGTGGGAGTCCTATCCCATACTGGACCTGGGCGAGGAATATCCTGCCGGCAAACTGGTGCCTGTGGACGTGGAGGACTGCCGTGTGCTGTGTCCCCAGGGAGGCACCAACCTGTTCTGGTTGGCCAAGATTATCGAGTACGACTTCCAGCAACTGGAGCCTGCCGGCGTCGACTACATACTGCATCGCATGAAGCTGCTCGACTGCAAGGTCGCCTTGCCCATGGAGAAAGGCGAGGATGGTGAGCCGATTCCGCAATGGGATTACACAATCTCGCTGGACTTCTGGCAGATCTCAGGAAAAATCGGCACCACGGAAGGCGAGTTCCGCGCTCGCTCCGGCGGCGGTGGTCCTTTCTATTTCGAGGCCTACGGCACGGTGGGCGAGATCTATCGCGACCTGAGCATGCAGTTGAGCATGTATCAGGATTTCTTCTTCGACGACCTCATCAAAATCACATTCCACACCGACGACCTGGATATGACGAAGGTGACCCGCCGGCTGAATGCCGACCAGCACATCGAGGGATTTGAGCATGAAGAAGACTATGACTGGTGACCTGCCACCCATCCCCGTCGACTACGTGGTGGGCTATGCCCAGTCGCGAGCCACCGACAGCCAGCGCCGCCCCTATGTGGAACTCATCCGCAGCTGGGCAGAGCACGAAGGCTGTGAGCAGGCCGCGGAGGTAGCCCTGAACGCCATTACGGGGCTCAGCATGAGCGATGCCAACCACATGCCCAAGGAACTCTACCAGCAGTACCGCAAGGGCGAGCGAGCCGAACAACTGATAGGCATCATACGCCAGCTGAACGACACGATACAGAGTGGTGAGGAGATGTGGACGTGGGCTCACGTGATGCGCGTGATGGTGGACGAGAACATACTGCTCTCGCAAGTCAGCATCAACCGCTTCGACGCCATCATCTGCTCCATGATACCCGGCAAGGGACGCGACACCGTGCGCAAGCACGGCGACTACCGCATCATGCTCCAGCGCGACCGCTCGTACCACACCTTCTCCTCCTCGCATCTGGCACCACAGGAGGCCTCGGACAAGGAAATCTGTCAGCAGATAGCACAGCAGTTCCTCCCCATCCTCTCACGCACCATTTTAGCCTCAGGATAGCCCCTCAAAAGCCCGAAAATCTTCCGACGAAGTTCCACGTTTTTCCAGGCTTTTTCCGCCTTTTTCCAATCCCTTTCCGAAATCCTTCCGAGGGGATTTTTTGCTTGCGAAACCTTGTTTTTATTAGTAAATTTGCAATACGAAAACCCGGCCGGAATTCGAAAATTTCAAAACTAATAAAAACATGGAAAAAACTACTATGATGGGCATTGCCCAAAACGTGAAATCGAGTGTGGTGCCTTGCACGCTCGAGGCTCTCTATGTCGCTATGGACAGCCCCACGACAGCGCAAATTTGCGCCGACATCGCCAAGGCAGTGGAAATGACCGAACGCGGCCAGATGACACCCGAGGCATTCGAAACCCTGAAACGAGACAAGAAGGCACTCTTGCCCGTACTGACCCCGCACGCCACCTTCTCCGATGGTAAGCGCTCTAACAAGACAGCCCTGCCCAGCGGACTCTCGATGTACGACATCGACCACATCCCCGACCCACGCGGGTACTTCAACACTCTCGTGCGCGAACGCTGTGCCCAACTGGGCATTGTGATGGCCTATGTGACACCCTCCACACGAGGCCTGCGACTCATCTTCGAAGTGCCCCAAGGAATGACCCTGGCCGAGGCACAACGATGGATGTCCGAGCAACTGGGCGACACGGCCTACGACGGCTCTGTCAAGGACATGGCACGCTGCTCGTTCATCGTCCCACGCGCGTACCTCTTATATATCGATGAAGAGGAACTCTGCCGCAAGCGCGAAGTGAAACCTTGCGAGAAATCGGAGTCTTCTGTCTCCGCTGTTTCCTCTGTGTCCTCTGGTTGTTCGGATTATTCGGATTACTCTGAGTCTTCCGAGAAATCTTCCTCTGAGCGCAATCTGCGCATCTTCGACCTCTGCCTCAAAGAGGCTGGACTCACCATCGGCGACATCGACCTAGTGGGCGTCTACAACTGGCACAACTCACTCGTCTCCATCCTCTCCGTGGGCATCTGCCGACTGATGACCGAGGACGAACTCAGAGCCGTGCTGGCCATCCGCATGCCCAACTACGCACGGGAACAGGATTGCCGTCGACTGGTGTCGGACTTCTACAAGGACTACACCAAGATGAACGCACCCATGAACCAACGCCTGCGTGAGATCTTTGCCGAAAGCGTCACAGGAGAGCAGGACAAACACCTGACTCCCGAGGAACTGCTGGGCGAGGAACCCCCACAACTGCCCCGACGACTGCCCAAGAGCATCAAACTGCTGACCTCGATGGAACCCGACCTCTACAAGCCCGCTGTCGTCATGGGCATCTTCCCTGCCTTGGGAGCACACCTCACTGACGTGCACTTTCCCTATGCCGACCACACCCTGCACGAAGCCACCTTCATGACCTGCTGCATGGCACCCATGTCGAGCGGAAAATCGTGCATCAATCGCGTCAGCGATCCCATCATGGCCGACATCAAAGAGCGAGACGACGAAAACCGCCGTCGCGAGGACGAGTGGAAGGAAGAGTGCCGTTCGATGGGGGCAAACAAGCAGAAACCCAAGCGACCCGATGCCCTCACCATACAGATCATGTCGAGCGACCTCACCAATGCCGCCCTGGTGCAGAAACTGCAGGACGCACGCGGGCACTTCCTCTACACGCAAGTCGATGAGGTGGAACTCTTCGAACAACTCAAAGCCAACGGGAAATCAGGCCAAATAGGCAAAATCTTCCGTCTGGCCTACGATTGCGGTTTCTACGGACAAGAACGCGTGGGCATTCAGAGCGTCTCAGGACGCCCGCAAATGCGATGGAACTGGAACGCATCCACCACCATACAGCGCGGACAACGATTCTTCCAGCCCATGCTGGCCGACGGCACGCTCTCGCGTATCTCCTTCTCCACCATACGCACCTCTCGCGGTATGCCCATGCCCGTTCACGGCATCTACGACGAGAAGTTTGCCGAGGAACTGAAACCCTACATCGACCGACTCAATGCAGCCCAAGGCACCATCGATCTGCCACAGGCTCAGCGACTGATACGACAACTCGACAAGGAGGCCAAAGACATGGCCTGGCTAGCCGACGACGAGACCTACGAGAAACTCTCCTACAGAGCCGTCGTGAGCGCTTGGCTGCGAGCCATGATACTCTACCTGGCCGAAGGCAAATGGAGCAAGGAAATCGAGAACCTCGCCCTCTGGAGTTTTCACTACGACATGTGGTGCAAGATGCATTTCTTCGGTCAGCAGATGAGCGCACAGATGGCAGGAGAGGTGGTGCAGGCGAAAGGTCCAAAAAACATGCTCGACATGCTTCCCGACAAATTCACGAGGGAGGAGGCCCACCACATTCGCGTCAAGCAGGGCAAGCAAGGGAAACCCTATGCGATGCTCGGCATGTGGGAGAAACGCGGTTACATAACCCGTGACTCCGAGGGCGTTTACCACAAAACTCCCCAGTACCTGAAACGCAAGCGGGCGGCATAGTGCCTGACTGGGTGTAAGAACCGATATCACGGCATTGCCTCCCGTCCCAGGCAAGCAGCATAACAAATGAATGGCTCAAGGAATTTTTCCCTGAGCCATTTTTTTTTCTCTCTCATCTCCCACTTAGTTAACAGTTAACAGTTAACTTTTCGAAGCCCCATCTCTTCAATTGGTCCTTGGCTCTTCGTCTATAGCCTGTTCACGCATCCTTCATCCTTTGTCTCAGGTCTAAGGCAAGCCCTTCCTCCCCTCGGGGAGTCAGAGGGGGTCTCTAATCCTTGAGACTTCGTCTCGACTGCCCTCGCTTAATCGCAGCCTTCACCCTTAACTCCTCCCCTCGGGGAGTCAGAGGGGGTCATACTCTTTTTTCCTCTTTGGATTCATGGGAAACCAGCCGCGCTGGACGCGACGATGCTGTTGGTGGAGTTCCAGTATGCTCCAGAAGCAGGAGAAGGCGACGACGCCAAGGATGATGCTCGCGTATTCGTTCGGGACGAAAAGCGAGGCGACGAGGGCGACAATGCCGGCCACGAGGAACAGAGGCCAGCACTGCTTGCCGAAGTGGTATTCGCTCTTGATGACCAGCGGGTGGAAGACTCCGATGGTCAGAAACGTGGCAAGGCCGATGATGAGTCCGATGTAGTTCATAATAGAAAGTGTCCCTCTCACTAAATCCCTCCCCCGAATGGGAGGGACTTTGGGAGGACGTTGCTAGGTTTATTTCATGACTTTACGAACCGTTGTGCTTCCGTCGGTGCTGCGCGACTGTATCAGATATATACCGCGACGGGGCGTGGCGACGCGCTGCCCGGCCAGGTTGTAGATGCCATCCGTGAAGGGGGCAGCCGCCTTGCTGACGCTTACGGACGTGATGCTCCCGATGGGATAGAAGTCCGCGGGCGATGTGTCGCCCTTGAAAGCGAAGTAGGCCTTGTGGGCAGGGTTGACGAAGGTGGCCCCGTCGGTGGCCGACCAGTTGAAGCCCGTTTCTCCCTCTTCGTTTTCGGTCAGGGTGTAGTAGTAGCTGCCGCCGTGCGTCAGTTCGTCAGCATCCGTTCCGCGTAATTGGTTGTTGGGGTCCACGGCTTTCTTCTTGGTGGTGGGCATCATGTCATAGACGCCGGGTGTGGCCTTCAGCACGAGGGCCTGACCTGCGGGAAGCACAGTGCCCGGCTCCGTGAAACTGCGGTTGACCGTGATTTGGCCGTTCTTTTGTATGCATGTATAGGCTTCCATGCCCTCGGGGAGCAGGAAACTCTGGTCGCTGTAGTAGAAGGTGGTGTAGCCCGAAGCGGGAACCTCGACCCGGACGAACGGCCGTTTGTAGGTGATGTCAAATCCTTGGAAATTGAACCATTGTGCTTCGCTGGTCACGGTTGCCGACAAGGTCATTTGCCTGTCATCGACGATGATGTCCGTCAGCCGCGTCTGGGCGACGTCGCTGGCAAGAGTCTGTGCGGCGCCGGCTGCCGTCTCGTCGGCATTCATCAGGACTTCATTCTCTATAATCTTGTCCCTCGTGGGCATGTTGCCCTTGACGGTGCTTTGCGTCTGAGCCGTTACGGCAGGCACCTTCCCCGTGGCATCGTTGCGATAGAATCCGTGGAAGACGACTTCATAGACGCCGTTGGGGAGGTCGGTCTGCGTTTGTTCCAACGTGATGGGTTGGTGCAATACTTCGATGTCGCCTTCCTTGATGGTCGTGGTTGTTTCTGTCCAGTCAGCAGTCGTGTTGTTGCCCAGCATGTCGGCATTGGTGAACAGAGCACTGACATCCAGTTCGGCGTCCACGTAGGGCGCAGCGGAAAGAATGAGGTTGCGTGTGGCTGTGCGAATTGTTCCTACTGTGGCATCGGCGGCAACGTATGCCTGGTAAGCCTCTTGCAATTCGTCGGCAAATTCTGCTTCCTTCTCCGCATCTACGATAGCTTGATAGACATTGTAGAGCTGTTTCCGCTCTTTGTACAGGGCATAGTTGCCGTTGGAGATGTCCTTCACGGGGATGAATGCCCAATGGACAAAGTTGCGGCCGTTTCTTGTGGTGAGCGGACCACCGTAGGCATAGGTCACATCGAGCAGGGCATCCTGGCTGTCGGACTTCAGGGTGTATAGCTTGCCCGTCGGAGAGTCTATGCCCCGATAGGTGAATGTGCCTTCCGTCTTCGAACGGTCGCTCCACACGTTTGCGGCATCGGACAGGCATCCGATATACGAGCTGGCCTTGTCGCGGAAGGAGAGGAACACTTTGCCTGCGGAGCTCTTCGACACACCTATTCTGAATCTGTTGGCCACACTCTTGTCGCCCTTTGGCAGACGCTGGGACACGGTTTGGGTGTTCCAACTCATTCCGTAGGTGACAAAGGCATCCGCATCCACATTGTACAGATAGACGTTGTCCGACGTCGTTATTTGTGCCAAATCCTTGCCAGGCACCACGGGAGGCGCCCAAGCGCTGCCCTCTTCGGCTTCGGCTTGGTTCATCAGCTGCGCTATTTCGTCTTGGCCCAATGCGTAGTTGTAGATGCGCAGGTCGTCAACGTAGCCATTCATCAGAGGGATGTCTGCCGTCTGGCCACAGCCGACGAAGTTCAGCACGGGACGCAAGTCGGAGAGCTGGACATCGACGTGTTCGGAAGCGGCAACCTCGGCACCATCCACATACAAGGCAATGCGCCCAGAGCCAATGGTCAGCGCCAGATGGTGCCACCCCTGCGGCATCTGCGAGGCTTCCAGCGTTTGCGAGGTTGCTCCGTTTTTCAGCGTCAGGCGCATCTTCCCGCCTTGGTTCAGCGAGAGGCTGGCTTCGTGGTCGGCATCTGCGCCAAAACTGAACAGCCGGCTTCCCTCAGGGATAGTTCCGGGATTGTAAACCCATGTGGTGATGGTGGAGTGGGGCAGGCAAGTCGTCATAGCGGGAATGGCCATGTAGTTGGAAGTGCCGTCCAGCATAAGTGCGGCCCGTCCGGAACGATGATGGCCGTCGGCGTTCGAAAAACCGCGTGCATCGGCAACGACACCATCTAACAGATTTTCCGAAAGGTCGGCTGCCGACTGCTCAAACTCGTATCGTGCCACAAGTCCTTGTTCGCCGGAGGTGCTGGCGGACACCGCATCGGATTTCTCTGAACGGTTTTGCGAATAGTCAACGCTCACGACGGCATATTCATAGGTGACACCCTCGCGGCAACTGTTGTCAACGAAACAGGGGACCATGATGTTGCGCCCGATGACGTCGAACTCCGTAGCCGAGGCTGCACGCTTTTCGCCACGCAGCACGAGGAAACCATAGAAGTCGCGGTCTTGCGTGTTTGCGTCCCATCGGAGCGCAATGGAGTGATTCCTGGGTGTGGCGGTGAGCCCCTTCGGCTTGGCGGGTGGCGTCGTTTCGTAGGTTGCATCGGCTGGCAAGAGTCTCCACAACTGTTGGTCCTCGTCGGCTTCGGCACAGATTTTGACAGCGGCGTTGTTCGTCGTACTTCCATTGGGAATTTCGAGGTACAAGCCCGACTGATAGTTGCGAATCCTGTAGTATCCGTCGCCGGCGTATTCGAACGTCCATCGTTGGTTCTCGGCATTCGTGACGGGGTAAACGCTCACCGTACCGCCAATCTTGACCTGGAAGCCGCCCGTCTCCAGGTTCATGCTCGCATTCCTGACGCTGTGGACATAGAAGCCGGTCAGGTCTCCGCCGTTGTCCTTCAGCGCTTCCAGCGTCCATTTCTGGTAGGCGTAATTCTTGTTTTCGTATTGTACGACGGCAGCGGAATTGCTTGTCGAACCGCCTTGGATGGTAAGCAGTTTCTGTGTCTTTTTGTTGACGATGATGTATTCCTTGTCGCTGGTCAGGGGGCAGAGAGGTATGTCCTCACCCTGATGAATCTGCACGGTGCGTTCGGCGCTCTTCTGATATTTATCGCCGTAGCGGTAGCCTCCTGGCAGCATGATTGGATAGGAGAAGTACGGCCCCTTGCCATCGAAATAGACGGGCTTGTCCGTGCTCACATATTCATAACTGCACGGGAATGCCTGACGCTCGCTGGCGCCCGCAAAGGCCTTCACTACACCATTCGGCATCCGATAGACGGCAGCTGCTGTCCAGGCGGCGCGGTTCTCGCCGTATCCCAGTCGGGCACCACCTTCGCTGGTGGCCAGGCAGAAGTCGCCGCGTGAGGGTCCGACTGTGCCCCACCAGATGCCGTTCTCCATACCATATTGCACACCCACGATTCCCTCCATCACGTTGTGCAGTTCGTCGTTGGTAGCCACCTTTCCGTCGGCCTTCACCTTCGAGTAGAATGCGGCATAGTTGTCGAAAGAACCTGCCAACTGGTGCGTGTTCCCTTCATCGACGTAGGGCTTCATGTGGTTGTACCATTCCCACGCCCCGTCGTTGTTGCAGGTGTTGCCTGCACAAATGCGCATCCCGTCGAAGAACGGGTCTTCGCGAATCAGTTTGGCGACGGCCTTGAAGTCGTCCTTCGTTCCTTGATTGCTGGCAGTGACGTCTGGCTCGTTGAAGGGAGCGATGGCCACCACGTTCACACCATAGTCCTGGGCGTACTTGACGGTTGCCTTGATGACTTTGTACCATTCTTCCGGGTGATGGAGAAAGACATCGACATTGATATCTACAGGGTCGGAATTGAGTAGCAAACCCGTAGGACGGCTGAGGGAGATATGGTTCAGTCGCGACCGCAGGTATTGCTGTTGCCTTTGGGAGAGATTCCCATTGGCGTCCACAGGGTCCATGACTTGAAACGAGAATCTGCCGTATGTCAGATTGTCAAGTCCGATGAAGTTGACGCCTCGCCGAACATTCCCTTCGTCGTCCCAGGCAGTGTCCATTCCCCAGTGAATGGGGGTGGGAACGCCAGCATCGGTATATTTGAAAGGTACCTTCACCGCATTCCGCTCTCCCAGCTGGAGATACATGGAAGCGCGTGGAGTGAGGGTCGTTGAAACAACGTTGCGGGGGGCGTTGGCTGTGCCCCCCTGTCCGTGGATGTTGTCTGCGAAAGTTGTGCTTCCTAATAATAAGAAGAAAAGTAGAGAAAGTGTTTTATTCATGATATCTTTAGTTAGTATCTACCCCTCCCCTCCCTTTATGGGAGGGGTTGGGGGAGGGTCTTTAGAACTTAAAGCTATCGCTCTTTACATATATCCGGTAGTCCTTGATGCTCTCAGGGGCACCTTCCTCGGCACGAGGCAGGTACTGGAAGCCCGACATCGTCTTGTCCTGACCCATGTCGATGATGACCGTGTGGGGGAACTTGACACCCTTATTTGTCGACCAGTAAGTCGATTCCTGAAGGTCGAATATCTTGTCGGCATTCTTGTTGCCGCTCTGCACGTCCTCGTCGTCGGCGTAGGCCATCGTCCACGATTCGCGCGAGAGGCGCTGACCGTCCTCGTCCAGCATGTACCACTCGGCAATGCAGGCGTATTCGCGATTCCAGTGGCTCGAGAGTGCTTCGATGCAGACGTAGCGGCCGGTGACGGGCTGGTCGAAGCGCACTTCCTGCCAGCCGTTGCCGGGCTTGAACTGACCCTCCTTCACGGGCTTTTCACCCGAGAGGTCGAGGTTCTGACCCTCGAGGCGGTGCGTCACGGGGCCAGCCAGTTGCAGCTTGTTCAGTTCGGGTTCCTTCTGTCCCCATACAACCTTCTCCTTCGGACCAACCACGTCGAGTACGATGACCTCGTTCTTGCCCTTCTTCAGCCAGCAACCAGGGCAGTAGAGCGTCTGCTGCGGGCCTATTGACCAGATGCGGCCCAGGGCGTGGCCGTTGACATAGACTTGTCCCTTGCCCCACGTCTCGAAGTTGAGGAACGTGTCGCCCACCTTCTTCAGGTCGAAGTAGCCGCGATAGTAACCACGACCGAACATCAGGTCTTCGCTCTCCCAGGCATAGCGCATGGTGCGACCGATGCGAGGTACGCTGATGGACTTGCGGGTGGTTGGTTTCTTCTTTTGCATCTCGAATGCCTTCACGGCCACTTCGTAGTCGTCGGGGATGCGCATGTTCTCCCACTTGTTGGGGGTGAAGGTTATTTTCATTTCGTCCACGCCACTGAGATGCCAACCGCCGATGGTGCCCGTGATGGTGGGACTTCCTATCAATCCCTTGAAGTCCTTGATGGCACGACCGAAGTTGATGCGACCCATACCCTCTACGAGGATTTGCAGTTCCTGTCCCTGCTTGATGGCAGGCAGTTTCAGGGTCTTTTCGCCCTTCACGCGGTCGATCGTTCCGATGTACTTGCCGTCGATGAACACCTGAGCAAAGTCGTGGGCATCGAGGTTGAGCGTGCAAGCCCATTTATCTTTATCCGCAGGGTGAAGGGTAACACCCTCCGCTTTGACATCGCCGATTTCGGGCAGGCGGGTGGAGTAGAGCATCATGCCCCATCCCATATCCACCTCCTCAAAGGTCTTGGGTGCTCCGCTTGTGCGTAACAAATCGCTATGTTCGACATAGTAATTCCAGTCGAAGCCGTTATAGAGCGGAGCAAACTCCGTCAGTTCGAACTTAGGCACTTCGATGATGGGCATCGGAGCCTTGGGGGCAGCAGGCAGTTTCTTGTCCGTGTACTTCTGCATCATTTCGCGCAGTTTCCAGAACTTAGGCGTTGCCTGTCCGTATTCGTTGATGGGTGCGTCGTAGTCGTAGGAAGTCACGTCGGGCGCAAAACCGGGCGAGTTGGCACCTGCCCAGTGGCCGAAGCTTGTGCCTCCGTGCGTCATGTAGAGCGAGAAGGAGATGCCCTTCGAGAGCATTTCGTCGAGGCCGTTCACCATATCCTCGGCACCACGTGTCTCGTGACGAGCTCCCCACTTGTCGAACCATCCCGACCAGAACTCAGAGCACATCTTGGGTGCGTTGGGACGCAACTGACCGAGGCGACGGAACTGGGAGTCGATGTTGGCACCCGTGCCGAAGTTCATCGTCCAGATGAGGTCGTCCAGTCCGTTCTTCTCGAAGTTCGAAGCCCAGTCGCACTGGAACAGAGGCATATCCTTTCCGTAGATACCGCGCAGGCAGTCGCGAATCTCCGACACGTAGGGCTTGTCTTCGCCATACGAACCGTACTCGTTCTCCACCTGTATCATGATGATGGGACCGCCGTTCTTCAGCGTCAGCGGAGCCAGTTGTTCGCCCACCTTCTGCTCGAATATCTTCACGCGTTCCATGAAGTAGGGGTCTTGCTCGCGCAGGCGTATATCCTTCTTCTTTAAGAGCCACCAAGGCAGTCCGCCCATTTCCCATTCGGCACAAACGTAGGGACCTGGACGCACGATGACGTACATGCCGTTCTTCTGTGCCAGACGGCAGAACTCAGCTACGTCGTTGTTGCCGGAGAAGTCGAACTGGCCCTCCTGCTGTTCGTGGATGTTCCAGAAAATGTAGATACACACGGCGTTCATTCCCAGCGATTTGCACATCTTTATTCGATGCTCCCAATAGGGTCGTGGAATGCGCGGGTAATGGACTTCGGCCGCCTTCACCACGAAGGGCTTGCCGTTGAGGAGGAATGTCTTGTCGCCAACGGAGAACGTCTCGTTTTTGGGTGCTGCCATTGCCGACGAGGCAAACATGAGTAACATGGCCATAATGAGGCCGGTAGATAGTTTTTTCATGATGTTGTTAATTGATTTTCTGCAAATGTACAAAATAATTGTGAATTGTGCGCTCGGCATCTTTGAAAAAGTAACGCTTACGTAATAATTTTATGGAGTAAGAATTGTGAATTATGAATTTATTCGTAACTTTGCAAGTGTCAAATCGTAAAATCGTCAAAGCTGCGATTGAGCGAGAGGAGCCAAAGCTGTTGTAAAATAGTAAAATCGTAAATAGTCAAATCGTCAAATCGAATAATTATGACAATGATAAAATGTCCGGAATGCCGCCATCACATCTCGTCGATGGCTAAGGCATGTCCTGAGTGCGGATGCCCCATCGACCCCGAGTGGGCAGAGGCCGAAGCCAAACGTGAGCAGGAAAGCCTGGATGAGGTTCCCTTCACGGTAGAAACAGGCGTGGAAGAAGAAGCACCCTCCGCCATTGAAACGGGTGTGGAAGATGGAGACTCTCCCTCCGCCCTCGAAACGGGTGTGGAAGAACAGACCCACCTTAATCCTCCCTTAAAGGGAGGAGGCGAGGAAGACTCCACTGATGATACCCCTCGCTCTTTGAGGGAGGGGATGGGGGAGAGTCCTGAGAGTCCCAAGAGTCCAGAGCGTCCTGAGACTCCTGCAGCTGCTCCAAAGCGTTCCAGCGCAGGCGGCATGTTCATAGGTCTGGTAGTCTTGCTGGGACTCCTCATCGGCGGTCTTTACTACTACGACTACTACACCAACCAGAAGCGCGAGCAACGTGCCTACGAACTCCTGCAGGGTTGTTCGAATCCTGCCTTCTACGAGGACTTCATGGTGCGCTATCCCAAGAGCGAATACATCGACGACGTGAAAGAGCGCTATGTTAAGGTTGCTGCCCAGCAGAACCAGTGGCAACAACTGGTGAAGAACGGCACTCGCGACGAACTGCAAGCCTTTGTGCGCCAGCATCCGAGCAGTCCTTACGTCAAGGTGGCTCAGGTGCGCATCGACTCCCTCGACTGGGCTTCGGCCAAGGAATCGCGCGAGTTGGAGGCTGTGACGCATTATATGGCAATTCATCCCGATGGCTATTACATCGACCAAGCCGAAACCCTGCGCCAGCAACTGGAGCGTGAGAAGGCTCAGGAAGCCGCTCGCCGTGCTGCTGCCCGTCGCGACTCGCTGGCTCGTGCCGACTCCATCGCCAACGCCAACAGCGGTCACAGCATCACCATCAACTTGCCGTTCTAAGGCCTTTCCAAAGGGAAGTTACATATCAAGAACCCAACAAAAAAGGATCGAGAGGATGTCCTCCCGATTCTTTTTGTTTTTCCCCTTTGAGGGGAGTTATTTAAGTGTGTGTTTAGTAGGCAAAGAGGGGATAGTCCTTCATGATGGAGTTGACCTCAGCACGAACGTTGGCAATGTTTTCCTCGCTCTCAGGAGCATCGAGGACGCGCTCGATGAGTTCGGCAATCTTCACCATCAGGTCTTCCTTGGCACCGCGTGTGGTGATAGCGGGAGTACCGAGACGGATACCACTGGTCTGGAAGGCACTGCGGGAGTCGAAGGGCACCATGTTCTTGTTCACCGTGATGTCGGCGTCCACGAGGGCGCGTTCGGCAACCTTACCCGTCATGTCGGGATACTTCGAACGCAGGTCGACCAGCATCGAGTGGTTGTCTGTGCCACCGCTGACGATGTGGAATCCACGCTTCATCAGTTCGTCGGCCAGCACTTTGGCGTTCTTCTGGACCTGCTTTGCCCACTCCTTGAACTCGGGTTGCAGAGCCTCGCCAAAAGCCACAGCCTTAGCAGCAATGACGTGCTCCAGAGGACCACCCTGAATGCCTGGGAATACGGCACTGTTGAGCAGGGCAGACATCATCTTTACCTCGCCCTTCGGAGTGGTCTTGCCCCAAGGATTGGGGAAGTCCTTGCCCATGAGGATGATACCGCCACGAGGACCGCGAAGGGTCTTGTGCGTGGTGGAGGTCACGATGTGGGCATACTTCAGGGGATTGTCGAGCAGACCTGCTGCAATGAGGCCTGCGGGGTGAGCCATATCAATCATGAGCAGAGCGCCAACCTTGTCGGCAATCTCACGCATGCGCTTGTAGTCCCATTCGCGGCTGTAAGCCGAACCGCCACCCACGATGAGCTTGGGCTTGTGCTCCAGAGCCAGACGTTCCATCTCGTCGTAATCGACGCGACCCGTCTCCTTGTTGAGGTCATAGCCGATGGGGTTGTATAGGATACCGCTGGTGTTAACGCGAGAACCATGAGAAAGGTGGCCTCCGTGATCGAGATTCAGTCCCATGAAGGTGTCGCCAGGATTGAGACAAGCCAGGAAAACGGCAGCATTGGCCTGAGCACCAGAGTGGGGTTGCACGTTGGCATATTCGGCACCAAAGAGTTGGCATACGCGGTCGATGGCCAGTTGTTCCACCTCGTCCACTACTCGACAACCACCATAATAGCGCTTGCCGGGATAGCCTTCGGCGTACTTGTTGGTAAGGATGGAGCCCATGGCTTCCATTACTTCATCGCTCACGTAGTTTTCTGAGGCAATCAGTTCGATGCCTTGCATTTGACGTTGACGCTCGTCTTCAATCAGACGAAACACGGTTTGGTCTTTTTTCATATTTTATTAAATTATTGGGAGTTAAAGGGGAGTTATTGTTCACTTCGTTCACTGGAGTTATAGGGGAGTTATATTGGGAGTTAGCTTCGCTTCGCTCGAGACGATAGTATTGTCTTTTTTGTTCCCTTATTTATTTACCAGTTGTACATCATCGAGCGAGATGATGTTGTTGCAGTAGTGACACTTCAGCGCATTGCGTTGTGGTCCGTGCACGTGGAAGTGAGTGCGCATGGGCTCGTTGTTCGTTATGCACTTGGGATTGGCGCACTTGACGATACCGAAGAGTTCGTTGGGCAAGGTGACGGTGCGCTTCTCCACAATCTCGTAGTCGCGTATGATGCAGAGCGTCAGGTTGGGACAAACAACGGCCAACTGATTGAGTTCCTCGTCAGTAAAGAACTTGTCGGCTATCTTGATGATGCTCTTCGTACCCAGTTCCTGACTTTGCAGATTGTATCCGATGGTCACTGCCGAGGTGATTTGCTCGAGGTGCAACAGGTTGACAACGGCGAACAACTTTTCGGCGGGAATATGGTCTATTACGGTGCCGTTCTCGATGGCGGCTACCAGCAGTTGCTTCTTATTCATCACTCTATCCTTTAAGCGTTAACCATTAAACGTTAACCATTATTCAATTATCGTTTTATCGTTCTTCACTTCATCCAGGGTTATGCCCAGCGCGTCGCACAGCAGGGCTTGACGGGCATAGAGACCATTGCGAGCCTGCTCGAAATAGTAGGCGTGCGGATTCTCGTCGATGCTGTATTCTATCTCGTTGACACGAGGCAGGGGATGCAGAATCTTCATGTTCGGACGTGCCTTCGAGAGCATGTCGAGCTTCAGCAGATAGCGGTCCTTCACTCGTTCGTATTCCATGAGGTCGGTGAAGCGTTCGCGTTGCACACGAGTCATATACAGGATGTCGGCTCCAGAGATAACGTCGGCATTGAAATCGGTGTGTTCCACATACTTGATTCCATGATCGCGGCAGAAGGTCTTATATATCTCAGGCATAGCCAGTTCCTCAGGGGCAATGAAGTGGAAAGTGGGGTGGAAGTGGTACATGGCATTCAGCATGGAGTGTACCGTGCGACCATACTTAAGGTCACCCACGAGGAAGATGTCGAGGTCGTCGAGTCGGCCCTGTGTCTTGTAGATGGAATACAGGTCGAGCATCGTCTGCGAAGGATGTTGATTGGCACCGTCGCCGGCGTTGACGATGGGCACAGGGGCTATCTCGCTGGCATAGCGTGCAGCACCTTCCAGAAAGTGGCGCATGACGATGATGTCGGCATAGTTGGATACCATCATGATGGTGTCCTTCAGCGTTTCTCCTTTCGTGCCACTGGTAACCTTGGGGTCGGCAAAACCGATGACGCGAGCGCCCAACCTGTTGGCTGCTGTTTCAAAAGAGAGGCGTGTGCGGGTGCTAGGTTCAAAAAACAAGGTGGCAACGATGCGGCCTTCCAGTAAGCGACGATTGGGATGCTTCTCAAACTCTTGGGCCATTTGGATGAGATACTCTATCTTCTCTCGACTATGATCGGCAATGGTGACCAAACTACGTTTTTCCATATCGTATGAGTAGGATAAGATTTTTAGCGCCCCAAAATTAACTTATTTTATACACACATGCAATTCTCGCGCGCCTATATTTTAATAAAAGTGAAATTTTGGGGTAAACGCTTGACAAAGTCCTCTTTTTTTCATAACTTTGCACTCTTAAAAGTCTTTGATTAGATGCGTAAAAAATTCATGAGAACCATATGGGGGCTGTTTCTCGGTGCGATAGCACTCGTGATGATTACCTTCACCCTCATTTCAAACGGCGTGATAGGCTATATGCCCGACCTGCAACAGTTGGAGAATCCTGTCGACAAATATGCCAGTCAGGTGTTCTCGGACGATGGCGTCTTGCTGGGTACTTGGAGCTATAGCCGTGCCAATCGTATTTACACAAGCTACGAAAACCTGTCGCCTTATCTCGTAAAAGCTTTGGTGGCAACAGAGGACGAGCGCTTCTATGAGCATAGCGGTATCGACTTCAAGGCCGTGCTGCGTGCTGTGGTGAAGCGTGTCGTATTGCGTCAGAAGCAGGCAGGTGGCGGTAGTACCATCACCCAACAGCTTGCCAAGCAACTCTATAGCGACAAGGCTGGTACCATCTGGGAACGTGCTATGCAAAAGCCTATCGAATGGGTGATAGCCGTGAAACTGGAACGCTATTACACGAAGGACGAGATAATCACCATGTATCTCAATTACTTCGACTTCCTGCATAATGCAGTCGGAATCAAGACTGCAGCAAAGACTTATTTTAATAAGGAACCCCGCGACCTGAACCTGAACGAGTGCGCTATGCTCGTGGGTATGTGCAAGAATCCTTCACTCTTCAACCCTGTTCGTCGTCCCGACCAGTCGCGTGGACGTCGTGACGTGGTGCTCGACCAGATGGTGAAGGCTGGTACACTCTCGCAAGCCGAAGCCGATTCGTGCAAGGCTTTGCCCATCGAACTGAACTTCCATCGTCAGGACCATAAGGACGGTCATGCTACCTACCTCAGGGAATACTTGCGTACTGTGCTTACGGCAAATGAGCCTAAGCGAAGCAATTACGCTTCTTGGCAAGATCAGAAGTACTATGAGGACTCTTTGGCGTGGGAGAACGATCCCCTCTATGGCTGGTGTAACAAAAACATCAACAAGAAGACGGGCCAACCTTATGACTTGTATCAAGATGGGTTGAAAATCTATACAGCCATCGACAGCCGAATGCAGAACTATGCCGAAGAGGCTATGCGCTCACATGTCATTGGCACCCTGCAACCGTTGTTCGACAAGGAACGTAAGGGTTCGAGCAAGGCTCCTTATGGAAGCAGTGTCTCGGAGAGCGATGTCAATCGTCTGTTGGCTCGTGCAAAGCGTCAGAGTGGCCGATACATTAAGATGAAAGCCGACGGATGCACGGAGGAAGAAATCAACAAGGCATTCTCCACACCCATCGACATGACCGTTTATACGCCTCACGGAGAAGTCGACACCCTGATGACCCCAATGGATTCCATCCGTTATTACAAGGGTTTCTTGCGTTCTGGCTTTATGTGCATCGATAACTTGCGTGGCTATGTGAAGGCTTATGTGGGCGGTCTCGACTATGCTCATTTCCAGTACGATATGGTGAGTCAAGGTCGCCGTCAGGTGGGTTCTACCATCAAACCTTATCTCTATGCAATGGCGATGGAGAATGGTTGGACACCCTGCGACGTTGCTCCTAATGTGCAACGCACCTATGGCAACTGGACACCGCGTAACGGAAGCCGTGCACGATATGGCGAGATGGTAACCCTGAAATGGGGACTCGCTCAGAGTAATAACTGGATTTCGGCTTATCTGCTGAACTCCATGAGCCCCGTCCTCTTTGTGAAATACTTGCACAAGTTTGGCATCAAGAACCGCAACATACAACCTTCATTGGCACTTTCTCTGGGACCTTGTGAAGTAAGCGTTTTGGAGATGGTGACCGCATATACCACCTTCCCCAAGGGAGGTACGCGCGTGCAACCCGTCTTCGTGACGAAGATTACCGACTCGGAAGGAAACATCTTGGCGGAAGTATCTTCCCTGCAAGTTCGGAAGAACGAACAGGATGACACCGACACGCGTGAAGTGCTGGGCGAGGATGCTGCCTATAAGATGGTGGATTTGATGCAAGGCGTTATTGACAGTGGAACGGGTCGCCGAATGCGTAATCGTTATAAGATCACTGCCCAGATGGGAGGTAAAACGGGTACCACGAATGACAACTCCGATGGTTGGTTCGTGGGTTACACACCTTCGTTGACCTTCGGCGCTTGGGTAGGCGGTGAGGAACGCGACATCCACTTCAACAGCATGTCCAACGGCCAGGGTGCTGCATCTGCATTGCCCATTGCGGCCTTGTTCCTGCAAAAGGTGTACGCCGATTCGCGCTTGCCTTATTCACAGGACGAGAAGTTCAAGTTCCCCGAAGGGTTCAGCCTGTGCAGTGGTGGAGTTGTTGATGACGGTGAATCAGGTGAGGAAATCATCGAAATGGTGGGTGAGGAAACTGGCCACATGAATGACCTGATGAACTATTAAATAATTAAGGATGAAGGATTAAGGATGAGAACCATAACCTCTAACTCGTAATTCGTAACTCCTAACTCGTAACTCCTAACTCGTAACTAATGAGATATATAGCGATAATACCGGCACGATATGCTTCAACGCGTTTCCCAGCCAAGCCTTTGGCTCTGTTGGGTGGAAAGCCCGTGATACAACGGGTATATGAACAGGTGAAGAAAGTCCTGACAGACGTTGTTGTTGCTACCGATGATGAACGCATCTATAAAACTGTAGAAGGCTTTGGTGGTCGTGCTATCATGACTCGCGAAGACCATAAGAGTGGTACTGACCGTTGCTATGAAGCCTATCAGAAAGTGGGTAAGGAATATGATGTTGTCATCAATGTCCAGGGTGACGAACCCTTTATCCAACCCGAGCAGATACGTACGCTTATGACCTGCTTTGAGGATGAAGCAACGCAGATTGCTACCCTCGTGAAGCCATTCGCGCAGGCCGATGGATTGGATGCCTTGCGCAATCCCAATTCCCCGAAGGTGGTGGTAAGCGACGATGGTCGTGCCATCTATTTCAGTCGTAGTGTCATTCCCTATTTGCGTGGAGTGGGAGAGGAAGAGTGGCTCAGTCGGCACACCTATTATAAGCACATCGGGCTCTATGCCTATCGTGCTGAAACGCTGGGCGAAATCACTCGTCTGCCTCAAAGCACGTTGGAGAAAGTGGAAAGCCTGGAACAATTGCGCTGGATAGACAACGGCTATGTCATCAAGGTTGGTGAAACGAATGTTGAGACCATCGGTATTGACACACCTGCCGATTTGGAACGTGCCGAACATTTTTTGAGAATGAGAAAATGAGAAAAACTTTATATATACTATTTCTGTTTGTTACTAGCCAATGGCTGTTTGTCAACGATGCCTTGGCCCAAAGTATAACCATCGGAACATACACATTCCCCGATGGTGGACAATATCAGGGTGAACTGTTCAAAGGGAAACCCTATGGAAACGGAACAACCACTTTCCGCAACGGAGATGTCCATCAAGGCAAGTATGTGAAGGGAAAGCGTGAGGGCTATGGCGTCTATCAGTTTGCCGATGGCGAGAAATACGAAGGCGATTGGTTGCAGGACCACCAACATGGCAATGGCACCTATTACTTCAAGAACAACAATAAGTACGTTGGCCTTTGGTATCGCGATATGCAACAGGGTCACGGCACCATGTTCTACTACAACGGCGACATGTACAAAGGCAGTTGGAAGGAGGACAAACGCGAAGGCATTGGCACTTACACCTATGCCAACGGAGCCTTTTACAACGGTACTTGGATTGGCGACGTGAAGCAAGGTAAAGGCAAGTTCGACTGGGCAGATGGAAATGTTTACGACGGTGAATGGAGAAACAACCAGATGAGCGGTAAGGGTACTTACACTTATGCCTCTGGCGATGTCTATACTGGCGATTGGCTCAACAACGTGCCTCATGGAAGAGGTATTTACACCTATAAGAACGGCGACCGATTCGAAGGCACTTATGTCAACGGCGAGCGCACGGGTGAAGGCATATCCACCTTTGCCAATGGTGATAAGTACACAGGCCACTATCTCAAGGGTGAGCAAGATGGTATGGGTACTTTCACTTGGAAGAATGGTTCCTCGTATTACGGCCAGTGGAAAGCCAATAAGCAAGAAGGTCGTGGCAAATACACTTGGAGCAACGGAAACACCTACGACGGTCAGTGGAAAAACGGACTGATGGATGGTGAAGGTGTGCTTCGCGAGGTTGATGGCGATAAGTTTAAGGGAACTTTCCACGAAGGAATGAAAGAAGGTCACGGCGTGCTTGAGGACAAGAACGGCGTTCGCTATGAAGGCGATTTCCATCTCGACATGAAGGACGGACAGTTCGTTGTCCGCGATGGAACGCAAGTGCGAAAGGTGACCTACGTTAACGATATGGAGCAATAGTAATTAAACTAACTAGATAATGGCTACAACAAAGAAAACGACGAAGACGTCTGTCAAGTCTAAGAAAGCTGCCCCCGCAAAGAGCAAGGCAAAAAGCAAGACAACACAAAAGAAAAAGCAACAGGAGCCCGAAGTAATCGAAGCCCCTCAGCTGAAACTGCTTCGAAACGACCAATATTTGGCTGAGTATGCCCCCGCCATTGAGGGTCGTCACCAGTACGCTCTGGATAAGATTAACCAGCTTACACGCAATGGTGAAATCACTCTTTCCGATTTTGCCGACGGCCATCTCTATTTTGGTCTCCATCGCAATGCCGACGGGACTTGGGTGCTACGCGAATGGGCGCCCAACGCCACAGCCATCTATGTGATAGGCGACTTCACCAAGTGGCAGGAGCGTTCGAAGTATGCCATGAAGCGCATCAAGAACACAGATAACTGGGAACTGAAACTTCCTCCCACCGCAATGGAACATGGTCAACTCTATAAGCTCTCCGTTCATTGGGATGGTGGTCAGGGCGAACGCATTCCTGCTTGGGCAACTCGCGTTGTTCAGGACGAGCAAACCAAGATATTCAGTGCTCAGGTATGGAGTCCTGAGGTTCCATACCGCTGGCGTGTTCGCAGGTTCCGTCCCAATACCAATCCTCTGCTCATCTACGAGTGCCACATCGGTATGTCACAAGATGCCGAGAAGGTGGGGACATACACTGAATTCCGCGACAATGTCCTGCCTCGTATTGTCAAGGATGGTTACAACTGCATCCAGATTATGGCCATTCAGGAACATCCCTATTATGGCTCTTTCGGTTATCACGTCAGCAGTTTCTTTGCCGCCTCGTCTCGCTTCGGTACGCCCGAGGAGTTGAAGTCACTCATCGACACCGCCCATGAGATGGGACTTGCCGTCATCATGGACATCGTCCACAGCCATGCTGTGAAGAACGAGATGGAGGGTCTTGGCAATTTCTGTGGCGATCCCAATCAGTACTTCTATCCTGGTGAGCGCCACGAGCATCCGGCATGGGACAGCCTTTGCTTCGACTATGGCAAGGGCGAAGTGCTTCATTTCCTGCTCTCCAACTGCAAGTATTGGCTCGAGGAGTACCACTTCGACGGTTTCCGTTTCGACGGCGTTACCTCTATGCTTTACTACAGCCACGGCTTGGGCGAGGCCTTCATGGGTTATGCCGATTATTACAATGGTCATCAGGACGACAATGCCATCTGCTACCTGACGCTCGCCAACGAACTCATCCATCAGGTGAAGCCTTCCGCTATCACCATTGCTGAGGAAGTGAGCGGAATGCCCGGTCTTGCTGCACCCTTTGCCGACGGAGGTTACGGCTTCGACTATCGCATGGCCATGAACATCCCCGATTACTGGATAAAGACCATCAAGGAACTTCGCGACGAAGATTGGAAACCCTCTAGCATGTTCTGGGAAGTGAAGAACCGTCGAGCCGATGAGAAGACCATTTCCTATTGCGAAAGCCACGACCAGGCTCTCGTTGGTGACAAGACCATTATCTTCCGCCTCGTCGATGCCGACATGTACTGGCACTTCAAGAAAGGCGACCAGAACTATACCGTCGATCGTGGTATTGCCCTTCACAAGATGATTCGCCTCCTCACGCTTTCCACCATTAATGGCGGATACCTCAACTTTATGGGCAACGAGTTCGGACATCCCGAATGGATTGACTTCCCACGCGAGGGTAACGGTTGGAGTCATAAGTATGCTCGTCGTCAGTGGAACCTCGTTGACAATCACGAGCTCTGCTTCCACTACCTTGGCGATTTTGATCAAGCCATGTTGCGCACCATCAAGAAGGAGAAGAACTTCCAGAAGACGCCCATTGTCGAGATTTGGCACAACGACGGCGACCAAGTTCTCGCCTTCCAGCGTGGCGACCTGCTCTTCTTCTTCAACTTCAGTCCCAACCGCAGTTATGACGGCTATGGATTCATGGTGAAGGAGGGTGCTTACGACTATGTCCTCAACACCGATGCCGATGCCTTTGGTGGCAATGGTCTCAATGACGACAGCATCCGTCACCTCACCAACTGGGACGCTCAGCTTGCACACGACCACAAGGGCTGGCTCCAGCTCTATCTGCCTGCCCGCAGTGCTTGCGTTCTGCGTAGAGTGAAGGAATGAACTACACCAACCCACAGATACAGCGATTAGCGCGGCGCATACCTTTCCTATGCGCCGCCTACTTTGCTGTCTTTGCCTTTTGCTATCTGTGGTTCTTCCAAATCGACCTCCTTGCTCAGGTCCACTTCCATTATTCCCAGGAGCAGGCGGCCTTCCATCCACTCTTCGCCTCCCTGCTGTCCGCCTTCCTATTGCTGGTCGTGGGCATCTTCGCCAGTCTCCATCTGCGTTGGTTGCCCCTGCGCACTACGGCGATCGCCTGGTTGCCATCCTTCCTTCTTTTGGGACTTCTCACCCATTGGCGTATGCCGCAGTTTGGCGACACGGGGCATGCACCAGATTGGTATGTCTATGCAGCCCTTGTCGGTGTCTTTCTCCTCTTCCTCCTTTTAGCCCGAAGGGTAACCGACTCCAGCAAGGAACATTCGTCGCTTTCCACCTACCTGTGGCCCAATTTCCTTATCCTTATCCTGCTCAGCGTCATGACGGTTTGTCTGGGCAATACCGACCAGCGCCTCCATCGTACCCTGCATTCCGCAACTCTTGCCAATGAAGGGCGATATGACGATGTCCTGCGCGTGGCCCGTCACGAGCATTATCCCACACGCCAGCTTACGGCACTCACAGCCCTCAGCCTTAGTCAGACGGGACAGCTTGGCGAAGCCCTTTTCCAATATCCCCAGCCTTATGCTGCCGACGGACTTCTGCCTGCAGAGGCCGATACGAGTCTCTTCATCAGTCTTCCCCATCTCGTAGGCTGTCACCTCGGTTATCAGAAGACCGACCGCACGCTCACCGAGTTGTTCTTTTCCGTCATCACTCATGGTCCGCGTCGCCGTCCTCAACAACGTGACTATGAGCTCTGCGCCTCCCTGCTCAATCGCGATCTCGAAGCCTTTGCCCAGCAGGTGCTCCAGGGCGACACCCTTCCTGCTTCGCTTCCTTCTCACTATCGCGAAGCCCTTGTCCTGCGTCAGCAACTCGACACACTGGCCCAACCACAACTCACCGACAGCCTTCTCACCCTGCGCTATCATGAGTTCGATAGCCTCCGCCACCTTCCCGCTTCTCAGTCTCTCCGCCAGCTCCGTTGCCTTCGCCGTTTCGGCGACACTTATTGGGCATACTATTTCTTTGGCGACTGAGAGCGACACCCATTAACCATTCTTCTTTTGTAATTCCGTTACCCTTCTGCCGAGCCTATGTTCAATGGCAATCGAACCTAGGTTCGAGGTGCATCGAATATAGGTTCGATTGACTGAAGGCCTAAGGCGCTATAAAGAAATATCGGGCGACCCGAAGGCCACCCGATATTCTACAAGTGAAATAAATTTATGATGTGTGTAAGGGGGAGCTTATCTGCGACCGCCACGGCTAGCGCCGCCACCACGACTGCCACTGAATCCACCGCCACGGGAAGCACCCATAGAACCGCCACGGGAAGCACCCATCGAGGAACCGCGTGAACTGCCCATAGAACTACCGCGGGAAGCACCCATCGAAGAGCCGCCGAAGCTGGCCGAGGAACGAGTGGTTGTGCGAGTTGCACCCATGGAACTGCCGCGAGATGCGCCCATAGAAGAGCTGCGAGAGGTGCTCATAGAGGAGCCTGAGCGAACGGTGGTGCGGCTGCTGGAGCGTGTGTCGATGCCTGAGCGCGAGCCACTGTTGTTGAGCTGACCGAGTGAACTGCCACGAGAGCCAGAGCGGGAGAGGTCGGTGCGCGAACCACGGTTGTTGCCATCGAGACGAGTGTCACCTCCGCGAGTGGAACCGCCAATACGGCCTTCCGAGTATCCACCACGTGTGTTACCGCCGGGCTGTACGCCACCGCGTCCGTTGCGAGTCTCAGGACGGAATCCGTCGCGTCCTCCGGGGCGTCCGCCATTTCTTTCGGGATGGAATCCTCCACGACCGCCACCAGGTTCACCATAGCGTCCGCCACGAGTTCCGTTGGGGTGTCCGATCATGGTGTGGTGCATGCCGCGCAAGCCTCCGTGCCAGATGGGGCGACGATTGTGATAGAAGCCAGTGGAGAAGTAGAAGCGTCCGTGTCCACCACGATAGTCCCAGAAGATGGTTGGACGGTGGTAGAAGTAGTATCCGTGGGCATAGTAACGGAAGACGGGGAAGTACCATCCACCATTGAGCCACCATACGGGACGGAAGAGATAGTCAACTGCTGCAAAGGCTCTCCACTGCCAGTCGTAGAGGATGTGGCGCAGGTCGTCGTTGCGGTAGGCAAGGTAACGAGCCTCGGCCAGATCGTCGGCGGTGTTAAGCGAAAGCAGATAGTCGAGATTGATTTCGTAAGCGTCGTTGTACTGTTGGTCATTGAGGTTGAGTTCATAGGCCATCTTATCGGTGAGATAGTAAGCACGCTCACGAGCGGTTTCATAATCCATTGCATTCATTCCCATCCAGGTGAAGATTGCAAGTACCAGTGTCATGAGATTCTTTTTCATAGTCGTAACGTTTAAATGGTTTAACGTCTGTTTTATTTGTTTTCTACGGCAAAGGTACGGACTTCCGGCGGGGTCGCAAATGGTTTTTCCCTAAAGGGCGAGGGGAAAATCCCTATAGTTGAGAGGAAAACACGAAGTGCTCGTCGAACTGCTTGAGGACTTCGGTGGAAGGCTCTTGCTGGAAGAGACCATAGACAGCACTGCCGCTGCCCGACATCGCAGCATAGACGGCACCTGCACTGAGCAGGCCTTGCTTGATGACGGCAATGGTGGGATGCTGTGGAAAGACGCTATTCTCGAAATCGTTCGCTATGAATTGTTGCCATTCGGCGATAGGGCGTTGGATGCTTTGCAATAAATCGTATTGAGGCCGACGGGGCGTGACACCCTGATAGGCTTCGCGCGTGCTAACAAAATCGTTGGGCTTGACAAGTACCAACCAAAGACCAGTAAGACGGAGGTCGATGGGGGTGAACTGGTCGCCTATGCCTGTTGCAAAGACGGGTTGATGACTGACGAAGAAAGGACAGTCGGCTCCAAGTGGAGTGAGCAGTTCACGCAACTCCTGATCGCTAACAGGCAGGTGGAACATTTCGCGAGCAAGGACCATCATGAAAGCGGCATCACTGCTGCCTCCGCCCAACCCTGCACCCGAGGGAATGTTCTTGGTAAGGCGGATGTGGAGCGGGGGGATATCGTAACCTGCCTTGCGCAGTTGATTAAGCGCACGCATGACCAGATTATCTTCGATGGCTCCAAGCACGGGAATCCCTTTGATGTGAAGTTCATCGGAGTCAGCTTCGATGGCTTCCAGTTCGTCACAAAGAGGGATGGGGTAGAAGACGGTTTCCAGATTGTGGTATCCGTCGCTTCGGCGCTCTGTCACATAGAGTCCGAGATTGATTTTGGCACAAGGAAATACTTTCATGGAGCAAAAATACAAATAAATTAAGAATAAATTAAAAAAAATATGAATTATGCATTATGCATGATGAATTGAAAAAAATATTATGCATTATGCATGATGAATTATGAATTAATTATTATCTTTGCGACTATAATAAATATATAAGTATAGTATATGACAAAGAAAAAGAAAATAGACTTGGTTCTGGATTCGATTTTGGACTTGAACACGAACAATGTTTGGAACTTGACGGAAGAGCAGGTTGCAGGGCTCTGGGAGCGTGATCGCCAGCAGGAGGACTTTGCCTCTTCAGAGGAGAAACTGCTGAATGTGATTCGCCTGTGCTTCGAAGTGGTTCACTACAATCCCAACGATGAGCGTGAAGCTAAGAAGTACGAAAAGGATGGTTGGGTGCACTTCTCCCGTTGCGACGAACGAAAGGGACGTGTGGCCCTGCGACGCAAATATATCCAGCGCATTACCGACCTCAGTTATGAGAATGTGAAACACATTACTGCCGCCATGTTGCTGGAACTCATCGACCGAAACTTTGGTGGAGGCTGGGACAGCATACCCCTGAGCATCAAGGACATCATTGAGTCAAGCTTCGAGATTTCCACCACTCAGTTGCCTACCAGTCGCATCCATGCCAAAGGTGGGACGCTGGAGCGCAAGGTGGAACAGGGATTTGAAGTGCTGGAGATAGAAAAGGGAACTTGGACGGAGGCTATTTTCGCCAAGAAGAAAGAACCCCTGCAGAAACTGCGTTGCAACAGCGATTCGAAGTATGACGAGGACGGAAACCTGATTCAGGACGAGAACGAAGACGAGGATCTGGAGGACAATGACGCTCTGGACAATGATGAGCAGGACGACACCTTCTATTCTTCCTTTGCCGCAGAGGCTGTAGTGAAGGAGGAAACAGAAGAAGGTTTCCCATTAGAGGACTAAAAAGAAGTGAAGAAGTGATGAAACGGAGAAACTCACTTCATCACTCCATCATTTCTCGCCCCCACGGGGAGAGTTAAAGAGGGGCTTTTCTACGGAATTCCGCACAAACGATAGCGGTGGCAATGGCTACATTTAGGCTTTCCACCGTTGGGCGGTTGGCAGGATAAGGAGGAACAAAGAGACGGTGGCTCACCAAGGTTGCTGTCTCTTTTCTTATTCCTTGTCCTTCGTTACCCATGATGATAACGCCATGGGAAGAGAGTTCTTGCTGATAGATGTTTTTTCCGTCGAGGAAGGTCCCATAGATGGGAGCAGAAGTCTTACGGAGTTCTTCAGTCAGTTCGCAATAGTGGACATTGACGCGAGCGAGAGCTCCCATAGTGGCTTGTGTGGCCTTGGGATTGTAAATGTCGGCGGAGTCAGGCGAACAGTAGATGTGATGAATGCCAAACCAATCGGCCAACCGAACGATGGTACCCAGATTGCCAGGGTCTTGTACACCATCGAGCGCCAAAGTGAGTTCCTGTTCGGCTATTTCTGCCAGATGACCTTCGGATTGTGGAATAGGGAATAGGGCTATCACTTGCTGGGGATGTTGGAGCAGGCTTGCCCTTTGCAATTCATCGGACGATACGGTATCATAGACAACACCTCGAAGCTCTTTCTCATGTTCTTTCAGCCATTCGGCTTCTGCTGCCACATAGTGGGGAAGCATGACGGCGAGCAGTTCGCCCACGAGTTTGGGACCTTCGGCTACAAAGAGGCCTTCGGCTACGCGGTTCTTCTTCCGTTCCAATCCGCGAATCTGCTTAATTCTGGCTTTGCTAATCATAATCACCACAAAATTAAAAAATAATGTTGAATGTTAAATGGTAAATGTTCAATTATTTTGTACTTTTGTAAAGTGAAACATTTGAGAACGCTTTTCCCCATGTTCGTTTTGCTCTCCGTCATGGTTATGGTGGCGGGTTGTAGTGTTTCGCGTTTTATTCCCGAAGGAGAGTATCTGCTTAACGACGTAAAGATTCGTGCGGACGAGAAAGGTGTTTCTCCCAGTCAGATGCAAGGTTATGTGCAACAGCATCCCAATTCCCGATGGTTCAGCGCAGTAAAAGTGCCTATGGCTCCCTATTTGCTGAGTGGACGTGATACGACGAAACGCATCAATCGTTTCCTGCAACGCATTGGTCAGGCCCCCGTCATCTATAGCCAGTCGAAGGCGATGAAGACGCGTGACAACATTGAGGCGGCGGTGCGAAATATGGGATTCCTTCAGGCAAATGTCGACTTGCTAGAGCGAAAGAAAAAGTTTAAACTGAATGCGCTTTACGATATCCATCCCGGTGTGAGATATACTGTTGCCTCCATTGAAGAGGATATTAAGGACGAGCAGATTCGCCACATCATTGACAGCACGCGTCGTGAATCGCGTTTGTCCGTGGGTATGCCTTTCGACCTGAATGAGTTGGACGCTGAGCGATCGCGCATCAATCACCTGCTGCGTAACCAGGGCTATTATCAGTTTAACAAGGAGTTTGTACGTTTTGAAGCCGACACCACTTTGATGGGTCATCAAGTTGCGCTCTCGATGGTCATAGACAACTATCGAACTCCACAACAACCAGAGCGAAGGCCCCATCGCCAGTTCTATGTAGGCGACATATCCTTCTCCGTCGACTCTTCTTCGCATAATCTCTTGCGCGAGAATGTTCTCCGTGTGAAGAATGCTATTAAGCCGGGCGAGTTATATAAAGAAAGGCATGTGCAGGAAACCTATGGCAACCTGTCGGCATTGGGTGCAGTGATGAATTCAACGGTGACCATGATTCCTGACACGACAGATTCCACTCGTTTGCAAACACTCGTTTCTGTCACAACCAACAAGCGCCATACCATGAATGCGGAGGTTGAAGGTACCAATACTTCGGGTGACTTGGGTGCTGCCGTTGTTCTTTCGTATCAGAACAGAAATCTTTTCCGGGGTTCGGAATTGCTTAGCGTCAGGTTGCGTGGAGCTTATGAAGCCATCAAAAAACTTGAGGGTTATGAGAAGAAAGAGGGCAGTCGCAATCAGAACTATATCGAATATGGAGCAGAAGTGTCCTTGGCCTTTCCCGATTTTAAGTTCCCTGGTATCAGCCGTGATTTCCGTCGCAACAGTCACGCTATAAGTGAGGTCTCTCTGATGTATAATAGCCAGAACCGTCCCGAATTCCATCGTCGAGTGGTTACTGGCGCTTGGCGTTATCGGTGGAGTCAGATGAATCGACAGCGCCAGCATAAGATCGACCTTATCGACCTGAACTATGTCTTTATGCCTTGGATATCAAAGAAGTTCCGTGAGGACTATCTCGACAACGTCACTTCGCGCAACTCCATCCTTCGTTATAACTACGAGAACCTGTTTATTATGAAGTGGGGCTACACCTTCAGCTTTACTTCACAGCCTCTTTCTGGTGCTACGGGAAACTATGGAACGAATGCCTACAGTATTCGCTTCAATGTGGAGTCGGCAGGCAATCTGCTCTACGGATTGACGAAACCGTTCTCTACCAATCGTAATTCCGAGGGACAATATACCTTATTTAATATCGCGTACGCGCAATACGTGAAGGGCGACTTCGATTTCTCCAAGAGTTTCCGCTTCTCGCCTGAAAATTCTCTCTCCGTGCATTTTGGATTAGGAATTGCTTACCCTTATGGCAATAGTAGCATTCTGCCATACGAGAAACGCTATTTCAGCGGTGGTGCTAATAGTGTGCGTGGTTGGTCGGTTCGTGGACTTGGTCCAGGTTCTTTCAAGGGAGCGGATGGTCGTATCGACTTCATTAATCAAACGGGTGACGTCAAACTTGACATGAATCTTGAGTATCGCGCTCATCTCTTTTGGAAGATTGATGGTGCGGCATACGTTGACGCAGGAAACATATGGACTATTCGTGACTATGCTGACCAACCGGGCGGACAATTCCGCTTCGACACTTTCTGGCGTCAGATAGCCGTTTCCTATGGTTTGGGTATTCGTCTTAACTTTAACTACTTCATCCTTCGCCTCGATAGTGGTATGAAAGCCATCAATCCGGCTTATTCCGACTCTCGCCACCATTATCCCATCATCCATCCGCATTTCAAGCGCGACTTTGCCCTCCACTTTGCTGTCGGTTTGCCGTTCTAATAAAGCCTGTGTTTTTAGGGAATATCCTTTAATAACAGATAAAAAGCAGAAACCCCTCCGCTGTTGTAGCGAAGGGGCTTCTTAGTACGCCCTCAGGGGCTCGAACCCTGGACCCATTGATTAAGAGTCAATTGCTCTACCAACTGAGCTAAGGACGCATCTTTGTTTGTTTGCGAGTGCAAAGGTACTACATTCTTTTGAAATAACCAAACCAAAATACAAAAAGTTGCAAAAAACTTTTATTATTCGCAGTCAAAGACTATGGCGAGGGGTTCGTTCGTTAGGTTTTTAGGTAAGTAAACGACGATATTCCCGTTTTCCCTCGTCCATTTCAGCGCCTGTCCGTTGGAGAGCAATCGCATAGTTGCCCCCAACCGAGGCCGGTTCCCTTTCCATGTGAGGGAGGTTGGCATTTCTGCCTCCTCGGGTTGGGCAAGTATAGCAAAACACTTCTTGCCGTCTTTCGAGCAGGTAAACCAGAGGTCGCCTTCGTTGTAGTGTGGCGTGGTTATAGTTTCGTAGATGGCTTGTCCGTTCTTTTTCAACCATTGTCCTATCTCTTTCATTCTTTCTTCCGCTTCAGGTTGTATGAGGCCTTCGGCAGTAGGTCCGACGCCCAGCACAAGATTGCCTCCTTTGGCAACAACTTCGATGAGGGTGTTGATGACCTTTTGTGCCGACTTCCAACGGGGGCGAGGCACCCAACCCCAGTCGTCGCTCAATGGAATGCAAGACTCCCAAGGGTAAGGCAATTGTCTTTCGGGTATCGAACGCTCAGGCGTTTGGTAGTTCTCGTAAGGTCCTCTGATGGTACGGTCAACAATGAGAAGCCCAGGTTGATGGTTTCGTGCCATCTGGGCTATTCGTGGCATATCGATATCTTGATTGTTTTCCTTGCACACCCATCCGCCGTCGAGCCAAAGGATATCGATAGGACCATAACCCGACATCAATTCCTGTATTTGGTTGTAAGTGAATTGCTTGAAGGCATCCCATCGTTCGGGATATTGTTTGATGGGATAGTTTACGTTGCGTCCCTTCGTGGAATAGACATCCCACCAATAGGTTTGTGCGTGCCAGTCTGGCTTTGAGAAGTAAGTGCCTAACATCAAACCGCGCTTACGGAAGGCTTTAAGTACAGGACCAAGCATATCCTTACCTGTATAATGAGCCACATTGAAGTCCGTCTCGTGGCTATCAAAAAGACAGAAGCCATCGTGATGCTTTGTAGTGAATATCATGTAGCGCATGCCTGCTTCCTCGGTCAGTCGCGCCCATTGGTCTGGGTCGAATCGGGTGGGATTGAACGCATTGGCAAGTCCCCAATACCATTGTTTATATTGGTCGTAGGTCATCGTGGTATCACGCTGAATCCAATTCTCATCGCAAATGCTCCATGATTCCACAATGCCTGGTACGGAATATAGTCCCCAATGGAGCAAGATGCCGAACTTCTGGTCTTGCCATGTGCGTAGTTTATCCAGCACCAGTGAGTCGGTAGGCCATTCGTAACCATTGTCCTGTTCCACGATGTCACCTCGTTTAACCGATTCGTCTGCTTGTTCGCTTGCCCATCTGCCCGACAATCGAATATCTTGCGAAGACGCACCAATCATGATGTCACAAGGCTCAGTTTCTTCTAATGTAAAGGTGACGTTCTTACTCTTGCCTCGAGGGATAAAGATGCGTTGGAAATCAGCTAATTGACGTTCGGGTAAAACGATTCCTGTCTTGTAGCGTCGAACATAGAGCTGAACCACCTCCTCGCCATCATACTTTCCCGTGTTGGTAATTGTGCATGAGATATTTCGGCCGTCAATCTTCAAGTTGCTATATTCAAATGTGGTGTAGCTCAAGCCATAGCCGAAGGGATAGAGTGGGGTAGCATTTCCTTCCACATAATCGTGCGTTTGAGGCCAAGGACGATTGTAGTAGACGGGTAGTTGACCTACGCTTCGAGGCACACTGATGGGGAGCCTACCTGCGGGATTATAGTCGCCAACTAGTACATCAGCAATAGCACTACCACCTTGCTCGCCTGGATAATAGGCAGTAAGCAGAGCGTCGGCTTGTTCTGCTGCCCAGTTTTTCAGCAAGGGGCGACCTTCGATGTAGATGATCACAAGGGGTTTACCCGTCTGCTTCAACGCCTCCAACAATTCTTGTTGATTGCCTAAAAGGTCGAGCGACAGGCGGTCGAGACCTTCACCACTATCAGGGGATGAGAAATTATGAGAATGAGAAAATGAGGATGCGTTTGCTGCGCCTGTTTCCTTGTATTCCATGTTACCATATCGACAGCTCGAACCACCTACTGCAGCAATTATGACATCGGCGTCTTCTACGGAGACGATTTGGAATCCTTTCTGCAGTAGTCCTTCTTTGATGGTAATGACTTTTCCTTTTGGCTGCGGGGCAGTGTAGTCTCCCAGTTGGGCATACACGTTGTCAGCATTTGGCCCTACTACAGCAATCTTCACATTGCGGGACAATGGCAGGATGGAATTTCTATTCTTCAGCAATGTGATGCTTGCCCGTGCAATATCTCGAGCCAGTTCGATGTTCTCCTTGCAATGCACCTCTTCTGCCTCCTCTTCATCCACATAAGGATGCTCAAACAACCCCAAGTCGAATTTCAAACGCAGCACCCTTCTAACCGCATCGTCTATTAACTTTGAATTATGAATACTGGATGCTGAGTTGTTGTAGGCACTCGCGCCAAGGTCCACATCCACTCCTGCTTTCAGTGCCATTTGTGCAGCTTCTTCCAAGGATGAGGCCACATGCAGCGTGTTGTGAAGGACATTGATGCTGTATAAATCAGAGATGACAATCCCCTGGAATCCCCATTGCTTCCTCAAGATATCCCTGAGCAACCAAGGGTTGCTGGTCGATGGAACTCCGTCGATGGTGTTATAGGCCGTCATTACACCCAATGCTCCAGCTTCAATTGCACTGCGGAATGGTGGCAGATAGGTCTGCATAATCTCATGCTGTCCCATGTTAATGGCTGCTCCGTTTTGCCCGCCTTCACCCATACCATAAGCGGCTAAGTGTTTCAGTACACAACGGCCTTCCATGCCGCAGACAATGGCTGCTCCCAATGCTCCTGTTAAGGTTGGATCTTCACCCATGCATTCCTCCGTCCTGCTCCATCGTGGGTCGCGAGCGAGGTCAAGCACGGGACCGTATCCGAGCGTTGCACCTTCTGCCTTCATTTCAGCAAGTATGGCCTCGCCCATGCGCTTCATAAGGTCGGTAGAGAAGGTTGCACCCAAGCCCAAGCCCGTTGGGAAAGTGGTTGCCCCAATAGCCATCATTCCGTGAGGCGTTTCCTCGGCCAGCAACAGGGGAATTCCCAGTCGCGTGTGCTCAATAGCGTGGCGTTGTAGTTCGTTAGCCCGTCGTGCTGCCATCCGAGGCGTATGTCCATTTTCTAACGTACGTCCTGTCCAAGGGTCAGCTCTGAATGTTGCCCATAGCATTCCCACGCCCGTAGAATCCTTCTTCTCATCGTATGTCCACCCTAATGGACAAAGCAATTGGGCCACTTTCTCATCTATCGTCATTCGCTCGAGTAGGTCCTCCACTCGTTTGTCGGTGCTTAGTGTCGCATCCCGATAAGGTTGTGCTCCTATGGCGGTAATATATAGTAGGCCAATAAATGTACAAAGTATCTTTTTCATATTGAAAGTATCATTGAACGCCTTAAAGTTACGAATAAGTGAGAGAATACACAAATATAATTTGATGTTTTCCGAACGGGAGTAACTTCAACGAAGTTAAAGTTACGAATAAAATCAAAAATAAATAGTAAATGGTAAATAGTAAATGGTAAATAATTGTTATTTTTGCGATGTTGTTTGTGATAATAACCTTTAAATATACCATTATGAAAAGGATTAGGTGCATTAGTTTCCTCATGCTTTTGTTTTTGACAGCAGGCATGCTTCAGGCTGCAGAATGGACACGCAAATCGGCGGCTTTGATGACTTCCTGGGGCGAACAGATAGACCCAGAGAACGTTTGGCAGGAATATCCTCGTCCGCAGTTAGTACGTCCCGATTGGATGAACCTGAATGGTGTTTGGGAGTACTTCCGTCGCGAAGGCACTACCAACCTGACCGTTGAAACCACTGTCAGTAAGTTTAACAAACGCATCCTCGTGCCGTTTGGCGTAGAGTCAGCGCTTTCGGGCATCATGGAGCAGGACTATTCCAAGGTTGCCAACTCCACGCTGATGTATCGTCGCACGTTCACCCTGACTGATGCTTTCAAGGACAAACGCACACTGCTCCATTTTGGTGCTGTCGATTGGTCGTGTGCAGTATTTGTCAATCGCACGCTTGTAGGTGAGCATAAGGGTGGCAGTGACCCTTTCACCTTTGATATCACACCCTACCTAAAAGCAAAAGGTGAGCAAGAACTGCAGGTTGCTGTTTATGACCCTTGTAATCGGGGTGGGCAACCTACAGGCAAACAAACTTTAAATCCCGGCAGTATCTGGTATACCAGTTGCAGCGGTATTTGGCAGACGGTGTGGCTCGAACCCGTAAGCGATTGCTACATCGAGCGTTATGAACTCGTTCCCGATGCCGCTACGGGTACAGTCCGTGTGAAAGTCATTGGCAATGATCCCACCTGCAAGTTCTATCTCGTAGCTCGTGATGGAGAGAGTCTTGTTACCCAGACAGACAAGATCAGGGTCGGTCAGGAGGTGACGCTCACCATTCCCGATGCCAAGTTGTGGTCGCCCGATTCGCCTTTCCTCTACAATCTCGACATCTATCTCTGTCGCGACAATTGTGAGGAATGCGACCGAGCCCGAGGTTACTTCGGCTTGCGCACACTCACAAAGGGCATGGTGGACGGACATCCCGCTTTCTTGCTGAATGGGAAACCTATATTCATGTATGGACCTCTCGATCAGGGATGGTGGCCCGATGGTCTTCTGACTCCCCCTTCCTACGAAGCAATGATCTATGACCTGCAGACCATCAAGTCGTTGGGAATGAATATGGTACGTAAACATATTAAAGTGGAGAACGACCTGTGGTACGAATGGTGTGACCGCAATGGACTCATCGTTTGGCAGGATATGCCGAGCGGTAGTGACAGTGGTAAGTTGGGTACGAAGGAGGAACTACACCAAATCTTCTACAAAGAGTGTGACCACATCGTCAATGCCCTTAAACAGCATCCTTGCATCTGTGTGTGGGTGCCTTTCAACGAAGGTTGGGGACAGGATGCCAATACAGACCAGCACACGAAGACGGGTAATTTCGTGGTTCGTAGTGCCGATGCCGACATGGGTCGCCTGATGAATGCTGCTTCCGGCTGGTATGATAAAAGGATTGGCGACATTACCGATGCCCACAGTTATCCCTCACCAAGTGGTACGGATAATCCAGGAAACAATCGCGTCAATGTTTGTGGAGAGTTTGGCGGAATAACCTACTTGATTGACGGACATTTGTGGGGTGGCAACGATCAGGTTTACACCTCTGTGGAGAATAGCGAGGACTACACCGACCGCTTTATCCAGTACACCTCTGCTCTGCAAGGTCTGCAACTCAGCAAAGGCTTGTGGGCAGGTGTCTATACCCAGATTACCGACGTCGAGAAGGAGGTAAACGGTATTCTTACCTATGACCGTAAAGTGCTGAAGGTCAATCCAGAGCAACTTGCTTCCATTCGTAAGGAGATAGAGCGCACCATCAACCAGCGTGTGAGTGGGGCAAAGAGTATCGTGGCAGCTGGCGACAATGCCTCTAACATCAATTGGCAATACACTACAGAAGCACCTGCTGAAGGTTGGGAACAGCCTGGTTTTGATGACAGTTCGTGGAAGAGTGGTGTCGCAGGATTTGGCGAAATCACCCAGCCTGCTGCCAAGGTTCGCACCAAGTGGAGCACCCCCGAGATATGGATTCGCCGTACGTTCCAATTCTCCGGACTGACTGCTGACGACCTGCCTAACCTCTGTCTGCGCCTCTTCTATGACGAAGACAGCGAAGTATACATCAATGGCGTGTTGGCGATGACCATCACGGGTTACAACACCACTTATCAACTCTTTGGAATATCCGAGGCAGCTCGCAGGGCCATCAATCTCGAAGGCGATAATGTCATTGCCATCCACACGAAGCAGACGAGTGGTGGACAGTACATCGACGCAGGCTTCAGCATTCGTTCTTACAAGGATAACAGCACTCTCACTTCTGAACCCATGGACGAGGCGCGAATAGTGTATCCTAAGCCAACAGACGACGGACAGCGAGCCTATCTGCTCTCGTATTCCAAGACCAATGACGAGCGCTTGTTCTATGCCTACAGCTATGATGGACTCAAATGGCAGGAACTCAACGACGGCATCAGTATCTATGGTGGTGGCGGACAACCTCCTGTGCGTCGCCCTTTTGTTTATAGGCTGGAGGATGAAGGTGGTTCGTCCACCTTCCATCTCGTCTTCGGAGGCAATGACGAAGCCCCCGGCCTTTACCATCTTACTTCCACAGACCTCGTAACGTGGAAACCCCTCGACGGCCTCGATGTGAAGGTCATCGACAATGCCGCAATTGCTCCAGAGATTGGATATGACCCTGCCTCCCAGACCTTTGTCTACTATTGGTCGATGCTCTCTCGCGACACTTATTCCCTTCTTTATAGTCGCACGTCCGATTTTCTCACCTTCTCACGTCCTGCGGGTTATTTCAAGCCTGGGTTTTCAGCCACGGACATTCATGTCTTTCAAGCCACTGACCAGTATGTGGCGCTCTTTACCGACCCTGGAGAGAATGGTATTAACATGGCCTACAGTCGCAGCATAAATCCCACGAAGGGTATTTTTAAGAATCAAAAAAGCCTGTTCGAGACTTCTCGCATCATCATGTCCCCCACCGTATTCGAGTCTTTCGACGGCAAAGGCTGGTTGCTCATCGGTATGGAGAACGGCACACCGCGTCTTCTTTGTGCTCCCACGGCAACAGCCGCAAATCTCGAGTGGTGGGATTATGCCGCCACCTCTCCCCGTTTGCCTGCCAATGCTGACGGAGGCAAGGTTATGGTTATTACGCGTACCGAACTCTCCCGTCTTCAGCATGCCCTTGCCGATGGGGTAGAGGAGCTTCGCTCCAGTTCAGAGTCCAAAGTTCAGGGTTCAGAGTTGTATGATCTCAGTGGACGTCACGTAATCGCTCCAAAGAAGGGCGTTTACATTAAAAACGGGAAAAAGTTCGTGAATAAGTGAGAAACGAGACAACGTTTGTGGTAAGGTAAATGGACTTGCAGAGACTTGTCTTAAACCCAATGATTCTTTGACAATCACACTTCGCGCCCTTGCCTTCCTCCATAATCCCTTAGGCCTTTTGTCTTAGGCTCTCAGGTCTTCGGCAGTAAGGCCTAGGCCTTTCTTCGACGAACCTAATTCCATCATTCTCCAGACACTTATCGTATAGAGTGGCGTTATGAACTAAGAAAGTTAGAAAGTAACTTATAGACAGGAATGAAAAACGAGGTTTGAGTAGACGGGATTATAAGATTATTATTATATTAATTATACTATTATAATTATTATATTTATTATGTAAATTACATTCGTAATTCTTCCTTGTTCTTTTTCGATATTGTTGCTTTGAGCTTTGTTCATGCAATCGAAAAAAACTCTTGTCTATAAGTTACTTTCTTATTTTCTAACTATCCTACCCCCATGTGTGGCAGGAACGTTCGAAATAAAACAAGGATATTTCACCTCGCCACAAACTTACGCCCGCGCCTAATTCTTAACCCTTTACCATTTATAATTCTGCGTCCGCTCAAGTCGTACAGCTCTGAACCCTGAACTTCGGGCTCTGAGTTGGGGCGAAGCTCCTCAATTCCTGTGAGCGTACCCACGGGGATGATGATGAACTGGTAACTCTTCTCGATGGGGTTACTGCTCTTGCCCGTGATGGTGTTGTTGTCGTTGATAGTCCAGAATGCAGTGCCGGCGTCTCCTCCGTTTTGGATAGCCCATTTGCCGCCGTTCTCGTATAGAGCATAGGAGTTCCAACTGCTGTAGTATGCGTTCTTGTTGATGCTGCCGAACTCGTCGAGGAACTTCAACGAATTCTTAGCCATGGCTATCTTCCATCGTCCAGATTCGGCATCAGGCGTAATCTTCCATTGTTGGTAGTTGTCTATCGTCTTGTGGGCTTGGAAAGATGGTTTGCTCTCTGCAGCGGGGGAGGATGTGGTGGTGAGCAGGAGGCTATCGCTGTTCATGATGTAGTAGGCCGTGCTACCGTCCACTATGGGGAAGTCGGGTTGCGAGCCTCCTACGGGGATGATTTCAAAGATGGCGTTCTCGTAGGAATAGGTCTTAAGATCGGACTGTACGATTCGCGAACCGTTCGTACTCCAATAGTTGGTCTTGGCCTTGTCGGCATTCTGGATGGCGTACTTGCCATTAAGACGGTAGATGTTGTAGGTGTGCCAAGCTGGGTCGTAGGGGTTGATGCTCTGGCTTGCCCAGAATGAGCCAACCTCGTTGACGTATCGTCCGTCCTGCGTGCTCACTATCTTGTAGCGGTTTGTGGTAGCATCGAGGGTGATGGTCCACTCGCACTTCTGAGGTTGTGCATCATCGATGGTGGCGGTAAGGGTGGGGTAGTCGCCCGTGCGTGTGCTGGAGGCGTTCTTGTTGTAGAGGTATTTCCCATCGACCTTGATGTAGTAGTTGCCATTCTCCAGCACCACTACGTCGAAGTTTTCCCATCCTTCCTTGTATTTAGCCTTGTAGTCGACTATCAGCGCGCCCAGTTTCTGCTTTAGGTAAGGAGCAACCTTCTGGTCGGCAACCACAGGACGAGCACTCTTGACAGAACCTTCGAAGTTGCGACTGATGAGGGCATCCTCTTGTTCGATGAGGGATTTCACTTGCTTGTAGTCGTCGAGGAATAGCTCGGTGTTGCCGTTGTCGATACATTCCTCCATCTCCAGAAGTAGCACTCCGCGTTGCCCCATCATCTTCATCTTCTGCAACCAAGGTGTTATCTCCTTGATGAGGTTGGGGTTGTAGTCGTCGCCAAGCAAGGCATCGGCACTTTGTATCATCTTCTCGAACTGAACCCGGAGTTCCGCCGACGAAGCCGAAGCATCGAAGTTAGGACTCTCGCCTGTGCGACGGAGACCGTGCGCGGTAGAACCTAGATCGACATTATGTTCGCAGAACACATGGAAGGCTTCCTTCTGCGTGGGCATGATGGCCGCAATGCCGCGTTCCCAGTTCTGTTCGGGATTGTAGCTCTTCATGTTCCAACTGTAGTCAGCCACGCCAAAGAGGGCCACCTTTGAAGCCTCGGCATACTCCATGGGATTGCTGGCGAAGGCCGTCATCTTGCTGCCAAACGCGTTATTGCCCTTGTCATTGCCGTAGAACTTACCCATGAGCAAGTGGCTGATGCAGTAGTCGCTGACGGGGTAGTTGAGCCAAATGAAGGGATAGTGGCCTGTGGCATTCTTGAAGAAGGTGATGTCCGACTCATTAATCATATCGACAACACCATCGCCCGTCCACATGATTTCGATGTCCTTGTTCAACTTATCGCGCAAGCCGTTGAGGTAACTGCTGCTGGCGTTCCATCCGGCATAGGCGGCGTTGTACTGTGTGGGACACATGGACAGGTGTTGCAAGTCGTCGTACTTCTCGATGAAGTTGTCCCAAACGTAGTTCAACTCAGCACTCTGCAACGTGGCATCGGCACTGCCGAAGTCGTCGAAGAAGATGGAGAAGTTACGCACGCCCAAAGAATAGACATTCTCCAGTTTCGACACTACTGCCTTGAAGTCGGACTCGCTGTTCGAGATGCTTCCACCTGTGTGGATGGCCCATATGAAGTCGATGTGTCGTTCGCGGGCATAGGAAGCCAGTTCTGCAATGACAGCCCCCTCCTTGGCAGGGTAGTTGGTGCGCCACTTTGTGCGGTGGTAGGGGTCGTCCTTGGGACCATAGACATAGACGTTCATCTTGTTCGCAGCATAGAAGTCGAACTGACGCTTTCGGTCTTCGGTACTCCAGGGATTGCCATAGAAACCTTCAATCACTCCGCGCTGGAGCGTGCTGGGATAGTCCTTGATGGCGACGCACATCACCTCCTCAGACTGAAGCACCTGCATCAGGGTCTGTGCGGCATAGTAAGTACCAGCCTCGTCACGACCAGCAAGGATGATAGAGTCGGACGTTACCTTGAGATAGTAGCCTTGTGCTTGTGTGGGGACGAACGATGTGTACTGGGCTATGGCTTCGTCGCCGACTTCGCCCACAGCCAGCACGATACGACCTTCGTCGGAGAAGTTGAGCGTAGGACGATTATTGGGTGTGATGTCATTCTGTTCGCCCTTCAGTAACTTGATGGCATAGGGATCGGCTGTCTCTGCTCCTACCATGCGATAGGTGGCTGTTGACCTGTCGAAAGCCTTTTCACCCCACCTTAGTCCTTGAGGCACGGGATTCAGGTCAACTTGCTGAGCAACAACTAATGCATTAGCTAATGCCAAAAACAGGGCAAACAGCGTCCTTTTCATACTTACTTTGTTATAAAGATACGTCCCTTCTTGATTTTAAGTCCCTTCCTTGTTGCGATAATAGGTCGTCCGCTTAAGTCATACAATTCTGAACTCTGAACTTTGGACTTGGAACTGGAGCGAAGTTCCCCTATTCCGTCTGCCTCAAGGAGTTCGAGACGCATGTAGTCCATATCGGGCATCCAGTTTGTGGCGTTGACGATGCGAATGGTGTTCTGTCCTGCATTGAGACGAATCTCTACTGAACGAGTGCCAACCCTGTTCCAACCGCCTGAGTTCAGGCTGGAGAAGTTCTGGACGCGTTGTCCGTTGACGTAAAGCACAAGCGAACGACTCTCACCGCAGATATAACCCAATGTCAGGCGATAGCGTCCGCCTGTCTGGCTATATACGTTGCGCCACTCGAGATAGTTGTCATTGCTCTTGCCAAGCCAACCCACCTTGCAACCATCCGAAGCAAAGTCCGCCTCGTCATAAGTGCCGCTGGGCATGGTTTGGTTGTTCGTAATCTCCTGATAAGTGCCGTTGAAGGCGGTCTCAGCCTCGTAGAGGGTGCGTTCCAAGCGTGTGTCGGCCACAGCACTATAGATGGCTGTTCCGTGGGCTGGTACGGTGACGGATAGTGTCCCTTCTGCCGTTCCTGCATCTTTCTTCTTGAATAGGTCACGCAGTTGAATCGTGCCTGCAAGGTCCATCTTCGAGAAGTCCACTTCTACGGTCTTCTCCTCATCGGAAGGGTTATATACAGCGAAGGCACGCTTGTTGCCGTTTAGCACCTCCACGTCTTTAACCAGCACATAGCAATCGCCTGCGCGCTGGCAAACATAGGCCTGCAAGTGAAGGGGATCTTGGTTGAGTGCGATGAGTTCCTTATTCTTGAGCAGACTAAGAGTGGCTGTCTTGATGTTGGTCATATCGCATCCGATGAGCAAGGGCGAGGACATGATGCACCACATACCGAAATGTGTCTGGTCCTCAATGTTGCTCATGGAACGGCCAACCTCCAGCATGTCCATATCGTTGTACCGACCATCGTGGCAGTAAGCAGAGAGGTAGAGGTTCTCATGCAATATGCCCTTGACGCTGTTCCATCCGTCGTAGATGTCACCTGTGGTTCGCCATGAGAAGGCAACATCGGAAATCCACGTGCCAGGATAGGCCCAACGGCAAGCGTTCATACGTACATCGGTGCGTCCCGTATTCTTGATGGCTTGGGCAATGGAGGTATAACGCTCGCGCTCGTCCAGTTTCAGTCGGGCTTCGTTGTGGATGGGGTCGCCACCACAGAAGTCCACCTTGATGAAGTCGAATCCCAACTCCTTGAAGAAGAAATCGGCATCTTGCTGGTCGTGTTCATACAGACCCACATTGGCGGCAATCTTATCACCACCATGATAGCATCCGCAAGTGCTGTGTCCGGCATCGGAGTATATGCCAGCCTTTAAGCCTTTGGAGTGGATATAGTCGACAATCCCTTTCAAACCATTGGGGAAACGAGTGGGGTGGATGAGCAACTGCCCCGTCTCCTCGTCGCGACCTCCAAAGTATCCGTCGTCGATGTTGATGTACTGAAAACCTACGCCCTTCAAGCCTTTCCCTACCATAGCAACGGCCTGCTTGCGGATGAGGTCTTCATTAATATTCAAACCGTAGGTGTTCCACGAACTCCATCCCATGGTCGGGCCTTCATCGTATACTGTTTCTTGAGCCATCACAGGGAGGCTTAAAAAGGAGAGTAGAAGTAAACTTTTAATGCGTTTCATGTGCTTATATATTTCGTTTTTTAATATTGCAATTTCACAGCCTTGCCGTTATAGTCAATCGTGCGTGTCTTGTTGCTATAAGGCTCTTTGATGGTAAAGCGACGCGTTGCAGGCATTCCTTCGTATGAGCCGCGACGACGGTCGATGATAAGTTGTTGCTTGTCCTGATTCCAATGGAAGGTTATGCGCGAACACTTACCCTGCTTAAAAGCATGACTAACACCATCGTCCTCATAGAGAGTGAAGGTCGCATCTGCTCCAGAGAAGAGCGCAAGCGTGTCGCCTGCCAAAGGAATAATGCTGCCAGCACGGGCAAAGACAGGAATTGTGGTTTTGTCGACAGGGATGTTGTTGATGTATTGCCCACCTTGGTAATGATTGCCCGTATGCCATTCCGTCCAACCATCTTTCGTTGGAGGCAGATAAACGCGGCATGTGGTGACATTGGGTTCGGTGATAGGACAGACGAGTAACGAGGGGCCAAACATATATTCTGTCTCCTGCTTTAAGGCTTCAGCATCGGAGACGAAGTCAAAGACGAGCGGACGCATCATCATACGGCCTTCCTCGCTCACGGCAGCAGCACAACTATATATATAAGGTAGCAATCGCTGACGCTCGCGGATACTGTTGGCAATTGTCTTCTCGGCTTCCTCGCCATAGCGCCAAGGTTCGGTGTCACTCATGTATCCGTGTACACGCATGAGGGGCAGATAGACAGCTGTCTGAATCCAGCGAAGCATGCGCTGGATGTAGTCGGCATTGGTGTATTGGTCGCCCGGACGGAAGAATCCGCCTGCGTCGTAAGTCCACCAAGGCTGACCTGCCGCCATCATTCCGAGTCCGGCAATAATCTGGCGCTTCAGGGTTACCCAGTCGTTACCCACGTCTCCACTCCACATGGCGGCACCATATCGCTGTATGCCAGGGAAACCACAACGAGTGAGAATCATGGCACGCTGTTGAGGACGGTCGTGGATGCTGCCTTCATACACCGTGCGATTGACGAGTAGGGGATATAGATTGCGAACGCGCTCGCCTGCAATCTTGCCGTTGCCCACACGCCTGCCCGCAAGGTCATCGTTCTCGGGTTCAGTTGCATCCTGCCACCAGGCGTCGATGCCCGTAGGCAGGAGTCGTTGACTGAAGTGCTTCCAGTAAGCATTGGCAGCATCAGGGTTGAAGAAGTCAATCCATTGTGTCTGAGGGATGTAATATCCGGCTTCCGTCATTTGTCGCCCGACTTCGCTCTTTTGGTCGATGCGTGACCACACAGAAAGCATGAGTCGGAGGTTCATGGCATGAAGCGAATCCATCATGGCTCGAGGGTTGGGATAGAACTGTTCGTCGAACTGCATCGCATTCCATCCATATTTGCCCCAATATTGCCAATCCTGTACGAGCATGTCGAGAGGTATGTTACGCTTCTTGAACTCGTTGGCGGTGTTCAGAATCTCTTCCTGCGAATGGAAACGTTCGCGGCAATGGATGTAGCCCAACGCCCATCGGGGAATTAGAGGAGAGTTGCCCGTAACGGCATGAAGGGCGTGGGTGATTTCGTCGGGAGAACCAACGAAGATGGTGTAATCGACTGCTTCGGCAACAGGAGAGCGCAAGGTAGTGGTGGCATCGGTTCGACGCCAGAAGAGCATAGGATGGTCGCCACGTTCGAGTCTTGCTGTGATGGCGTGAGTGCCTGCCTTCAAGTCAACGATAACGGACGTCGTGGGGGGCAACCACATGTTGCGGACGTCGATAATGTTCTTCCCATCGATGCTGAGATTATGTCGGCGAGCCATGCTCTGCCCAACGTCGAGCATGAGGGCATATTGTCCATCCTCGGGAACAGTAAGTTCGGCCTGGAAAGAACCAGAGAAGCGTTCCTCTCGACGGCCACCTTCCGTGGTGGTGACATTAACCACCTCGCGATTCCCGACTTCGCTTGATTGCTGAAGGTTGATGTATGAATCGCAAGGATTGAAATCCACCAAACCATAGTTGTTCCACAAGAGACCATAGCCCTTGTTGGAAAGGAACATGGGAATGGAGATCTGCGTGTTGACCTGCGTAAGCCTTCGAGTCAGGTTGCGCACATTGCTATAGCCGTCCTGGAATTGTCCGAGTCCATAGAGATACTCGCCTTCGGGGGAGTCGAGAGTTAGGCTGGCAATGCCCGTGAGTTCGCCCTGCACGGTAGAGGGCTTGAGGCTTTGTGCCAGCACGCTGGTAACGACGTTTCCGGATGCATCTTTGACTACGATGCGCCCCGATGTGGGATTGGCCACGAGGCTAAGCGACTTGGTGGCAAGTGTTATGCTTCCGTCTTTGCCTGCTTTTGCCTTGCAGATGGGACGCTGGTCTTCGGAGACGTAAATCAAGGGCTTGTCGCCCAAAGGCATAGGGCTTATGGCAGAAGCCCAAGGTTCGATGTAGCGAACACGAACGGCTTGTTCGCTGAGAGCCTTCAACTCGAGTTTCCCCTTCCCGAAAGTGAATGTCTGAGCACTTACGAGATGTACTGCAAAGAGCAGGGGAGTAAGTAATAGGATGCGCTTCATAGGGAGTAATTATTTCTTGAATTGCCACCAATCGAGACGAACGTCGCCTTTAGCTTCGAGGATGCAGAGATAGAGGTCATGGACACCCGTAGGAATCTTGGACTTAAGCTGGGCAGTGACTTGACGATAGTCGTCGACTGAGCCAGTGGAATCGATGGTGATGGTGCATAGTTGCTGACCGCCTGCCGAATCGAGGCATACAGCGATAACAGCCTTGGCTTCAGGAGCTGCAGCGGCACTGAGGGTGAAGGAACGTGGAGCTTTCTTGCCGAAATCAACACTGCGCAGACGGATGTACTCGCCTGCATTCAGGTCATAGACATAAAGATTCTTGTGGCCCGTGCTATAGGCAAACTGGTCGACAACACTCTTTCCGCGTGCCTTGGACACCAGTTCGCGAGTGCCGGCAATGCCCACCTTCTCTGTGCGTAAGCCGTATCCCCAAGCCATTGTCTCTGCTTCTACGCGACGATAAGGATTCAGGTTGCCCACGGGAGTCAATTCCTTGTGGTCGAGCCAATAAGGAACTTCGTTGACAGTGCCATCGGCATTGTACGTCATCTCCGCAACACTTACCGAACGGCGCTCGAAGTGATTCTTCGTTTCGAAATGGAGCAGGTCGTAGTCCTGTCCGAAGAGGTAGGTTTTACCCTTGAAGTCGGCAATACCCGGATGGTTGCCCCTGTCGCGTGGGGTGGGGGCCATCAGATAGCCTTTGCATTGCCAGGGCCCTTGCGGAGAATCACTCATCGCATAGCCAATGCCTTCAGGACAGCAAGTCGATGCGTATGCGAGATACCAATGATTATTGCGTTCGTAGAGCCAAGGACCTTCCTGATAGTGATCGATGTGATAGTCGAGCTTCACGATGTCACCTTCCGTAGAAATCATGTCTTTGCCCAAGCGCACATAGTAGGTGTTGGGATTGCCCCAGTACATCCATGCTTGTCCTTCCTTATCTATATATACGGTCGGGTCGATGTCGTCCCAATGCTCGCGTTGCCAAACCAGAGGCTTGCCCAACGGATCTTTGAATGGTCCGTAAGGAGAGTCGGCAACCAGCACACCAATGCCGTGTCCGTGGAGCGGACAATAGAGATAGTACTTGCCATTGCGCTCTACACATTGAACAGCCCATGCACCATTGTCTCGACCGCGCCAACTGAAGTCGCGAAGCGAAGCCACAGGCCCGTGGTCGGTCCAGTTCACCATGTCGGTGGTGGAATAGAGAAGCCAGTCGTACATAAAGAAACCGGCCGAGCTGCGCTCGCGTGCATCCATGATTTCGTCGGCATGGGAGTCGTGGCTAACATATAAGAATAAGGTATCGCCAATGACCAGCGGAGAGGGATCGGCGGTGTAGTGCGTTTGCAGGATGGGCAGGTTCAGGTTCTTCTCCTCGTCCAACTGCCACCAGTCGAGATTGAAGAGATGAGGCCCCTTGCGTCCGTGAAAGGTGAGATACAGGTCGTGAACACCTGTAGCGATGCGAGGCAGGAAGGTGTCGAAGGTTCTCCATTGTTCCCAACCGCCAGTTCCGGTGATTTCAACAGTACCCAGACGCAAACCACGCACGCTGTCGATGTGCAGTTCGATAGTGCCCCCACGCAAGGCAGAAGCCGCTCTGACGGTGAACTTCCTTGCTCCAAAGGCGCCGAGGTCAACGCTTTGCAACTTTATCCAATCGCCATTGTGAATGTCACTGACATATACACCTGTTTGGTCGTTATGTGTGGTGTGAACTCCCTTTGAGAACGCCATCGTTTCGGCCTCGACACGACGGAAGGGACAGAAGTTTGCGATGGGCTTCACACCCTCTCTCGTAGGAGTGATGGTGGGGAACTTGCCGTCGGCAGTATATTGGAATTCCTCGACAGACGTGCTTCTGCCAAAGCCTCCGCCACCGGGCAACCAACCTGTGTGGTAGAAGAAATAGCTGTGACCGCGGAAGTCCGTCACTCCACAGTGGTTCGTGAAGGAATCCGTGCCTCCAAGCGGCATAATCTCGCCCTCATAGTGCCAAGGACCGAGTGGGTTGTCGGCCGAAGAGTAAGCGATGTGCTCAGGCACTCCACCTGCGGCGTAGAGCAAGAGCCAACGGTTGTTGCGCTGCATCAGCCAAGGACCTTCGACGTATGAGTCGCGATACTTCTTGCCCTTCTCCCTCTGGTTCATCAGAGGCGAACCGAAACCTTCCTCCGTCATGTCGATGAGGTGGACGTCGCCCTTCGTGTGTATCATGTCGTCTTGCAACTCGAGTGCATAGACACGAGGATTACCCCACATGACCCAGGCTTGTCCTGTCTTCTCATCAATCCATACGGTCGGGTCGATGTGATCCCACGAACCATTCTCGTAGAGCGGGCGTCCGAGAGCGTCGCGATAAGGACCTTCCGGACGATTGGCAACTGCTACGCCAATGGCCATTCCGCCAGACAATTTGGAGTGGGCGCAGATGTACCAATAGAACTTCCCGTTGCGTTCGATGCACTGACTGGCCCATGCGCGGTCGTCGGCCCAAGAGAAACTCTCCAAAGCCAAGGGCGAGCCGTGATCCGTCCAGTTGACCATGTCGCGTGTGGAATAGACGCGCCACTCCTGCATCCAGAAGAAGTCGGCCTTGTCCTCATCGTGCCCTGTGAAGACATAAAGCACAGAATCGCCGACGGACAAAGGTGCAGGGTCGGTGGTAAAGCAGGTTTGTACAATGGGGTTTTGCGCTTGAAGCGTCGATGCTGCTGTCATGAACAGCAACATAAGCAGTCTTACTCTTCTAAAGTTTGCCATATGAAATGATAGTTAGTTTGTTTTCAATGGCAAAGTTAGCGAATAACCTTGTTGGCCTTTATGACTTTTGTTCCAAAGACTTTTGTGTTTGTCTCATTTGACTCCTTTACACCAAATCAAACACGCCTGTCGGTGTCTGCCGGTTCAGAATCTCAAGGCCAAAGTCAGCTCCCGCCACAATGCCGTAACTGCGCAATACAGCCTCGACGGTCTTGCGAGCCAGTTCGGGATGATTGTTTTCTTCACTTAGGTGGCACAACCACACTTCGCGCAACACGGGAGATGCATAGGTGATGAGGGCATCGGCGCACTGGCGGTTCGACAAGTGTCCGCGTGACGAACGAATGCGCGTCTTCAGGTAGTTGGGATAAGGCCCTTGCTGCAGCATCTCTTCATCGTGATTGGCTTCCAGCACCAGGTAATTGGCCTCGCCAATAGCTTCAGCCACAGCCGGAGTTATCTCTCCCACATCGGTGGCCAGACAGAAGGTGATGTCGCCCTGTTTGATGCGATATCCCACGCAGTCGCTGCTGTCGTGCGAAACCTCGAATGGCGTGATTTGAAGGTCGCCAATGAGCATCGTCTCGCCTTTGTACAGATAGCGTCGGCTGGCTTCTGTCACCTTCGAAGTCGTGCAATAGTTGTTGTTGATGCCTATGTGCACCTTCTCTGTGGCATAGATGAGTTTCCCGTAGTCGTTGGCCAGACTGCCAACGGCCTTAATGTGGTCGGCATGGTCGTGGGTAATGAAGATGCCGTCAATAGCCTCTATCGAGAATCCATAATCGCGCAACGTTGTCTTGAGCGTTCGCACTGGGATGCCGGCATCTATGAGTATACTACATTTTTCGCTCTTGAGGTAATAGCAGTTCCCACTACTGCCACTCCCCAAGCATAAGAATTTTATCATTGGGTTAGTTATTTTCACCACAAAGATACAATATTAAATTAAAAAAGAAAAATTAAAGATTAAAAATTACTATCTTTGCGAATGTAAAATGTTCCTTATGAGTCGAAACCTGTTATTTTTCTTGCTTGCCTTCGTGTTTGCAACATCTTGCAGTCGAGATAGTGACCCTGAGCAGATAGCCGAGCGATTCCTGGCTTCCTACCTTGATTGTGACTTCTCTCGTGCCACCAAGTTGGCGACGGAGGAAATGAAGGACGCTGTCAGTTGGTGTGCGTCGAACCTGACACAAGCCGACCTTGATGTACTGAACGCGAGGGAAATGCCTGTGGAGGTGGAGGTTGATGATTTGGAGTCGTTTGCCGATTCGTGCGTCGTTACGCTTAAGGCCAGCAATGCTTTGTTGGCAGACAGCATAGGTTCGACTGCCCGTGTGGGAGATGCGCGTTTCCGCATGATACTGCGCAAAGGAAAGGGCAGCAACTGGAAGGTTGCCACCCTTGTTCCTATTTCCTAATTTGTATTGTATTTAACCCTTTGCCAGATTGCCCGAACGCCGATGCCCGATTGGACAATCTCTCAGGTCTTCTTGTGCAATCCCTTAGGCCTTATTGAATAATCCCTTAGGCCTTCTTGTGCAATCCCTTAGGCCTTCTTGATTTGCACCTTAGGCTCGATGCGTCTCGAATATAGGTTCGATTGCCTTCGAACCTAGGCTCAAAGTGTCTCGAACCTAGGCTCGAAGAATCATCTATTCTACTTCCCACTCATAGAGACCTGCCGACTTGTCCTTGTTGATTTGCACTTCCAACTTCACGGCTGTGGTCTCAACGGGGTCGAAGTTCACGGTGCAGGGAACTCCCTTCTGCACGGGATACTGGTCGGGATTGGACACTTCCTTCCACTCTCCTTCGCCATCCTTGTAGTAAAGCTTCCAGCTATCGGGAATCTTACAGCCTTGCCAAGGTTGGTCGTCATACCAATAAACGGTGCTTCTCTGGATGGTTGCCTTCTCAGCAAAGGTGTAAGTTATCCACTCCGTAGAACCCTGCTTTGGCCACCAGTGTGTGTAGGGGATAGAGCGGTCGTTTGCGTTCTTGGGAATAAGGCGGTCGTTGATGCTGCTCAATGAGGGGATTCGTGACGAAGTCCCGACCTTACTCTTCGAAGCAAGGGTGGGGGGAACAGCAGGCCTCGTGGATCTCAACTGCCAAGGAAGCCACACCATCATGCGGCCCGGTCCTCTGTGGTTCCAAGCATAGTAGGGGATGAGTTTCAGACGCACGTCTTTCGTCGAGAGCTTGCCGTCTTGGTCGAAGTTAAGTATCTGTGCGTCAGTCGTCAAGGTGTTCAGGGGAACGGTCAGAGACGCAGTCTTAACCGTAAATTGTTCCTTGTTCATCGTGAACTGAGGACGCTGGTTCAGCAGGATGCTTCCAAGGTCGAAATCGTTGTCTGGCCATTCGGCACAGTAGACGATAGGACCTCTTTCGATAGCCACGCGGCCTTGGTCGGCAGAAACCATTTCTGAAGCAGTAACCAGACGGGGTTCCATGTCGAAGTGAATCTCCACCTTGTCGCCCTTCTTCCACTTTCTGTCGATGCCCAGATAACCGTTTTCTAATTGACCATTAACCAGTTGACCATTGACCTTTACTTGATATCCAAGCCTTTTGGTGTCGGCATAAGAGTAGAGGTCGCTTGGCACCACCTTGTTCTGCACCCATCCGGGAATGCGAATGCGAAGGCGGAAGTTGCCTGCCTTGTTCTTGTCGACGCTGAGCACGATATTGCCTTCCCAGGGGTAGTTGGTTTCCTGGCGAAGCACTACCTCCTTACCCATCACCTTGAGCGTGGCAGTGTTGCCTCCGAAGAGGTTGACATAGAGGTCGCGCTCGTGTGTCTGGTAGAAGTAACCCGGAACAGAGGGGATGAAGCGACAGATGTTCGACGGACAGCAAGCACAGCCAAACCAAGCCTGACGCTGATGCTGACCCATCGACTCCAGTGGGTTGGGGTAGAAGAAGGCTCCGCCGTCGAGCGACACGCCGGAGATGACTCCGTTGTAGAGCGTGCGTTCGAGCACGTCGTAATACTTCGACTCGCCGTGCAGTAGGAAGAGACGATGGTTGACGTACACGTTGCCGATGGCGGCACAAGTCTCGCAGTAAGCCGACATGTTGGGCAGTTCGTAGTTCCGGCCAAAAGCTTCACCGCTCGACGTGCTTCCGATACCGCCAGTGATGTACATCTTCTTACCTACGATGTTCTCCCAGATGCGGTCGATGGCTTGGATGTATGCCTTGTCGCCAGTAAGCGCGGCAACGTCGGCCATACCTGAATACATGTATGCTGCACGAACGGCGTGTCCTACGGCTTCGTCTTGTTCGATGACGGGTTTGTGGGCTTGCGAGTAGTCGTGAACGATGGTGGTCTTGCCTCTGTAGTCAAGCAGGAACTTGGCCTCGTCCAGATACTTCTTCTCGCCAGTAACGGTGTAGAGCTTTGCAAGTGCCATTTCAGGAATCTGATGGCCTGGAACTACGCAAGCCTGACCGGGATTGGGACCAACCTCGCGACAAACGCAGTCGGCATAGCGAATGGCAATGTCGAGGAACGTGCGTTCGCCAGTAGCCTGATAGTGGGCAATAGCTCCCTCCACCATGTGTCCGAGGTTGTAGAGTTCGTGACTTAGGTCTTCTTCCTTCACCCAACGCTTCGGACCGCTCCACTCGTGCGGATGCTTGGGATTCATGGTGCGGGCTGTGTAGAGGTAGCCGTCGGGCTCCTGGGCCGAGGCCACGATGGCCAGCACGCTGTCGATGTATGCCTTCAGCTTCTTGTCGGGATAGGTCTGCAGCAGATAACTGGCACCTTCGATGGTCTTATAGACATCGGTGTCGTCGAACGAGTATCCGCCAACCTTCACGTCACTGGTGTCCTCGCCTTTCAGTTGACGGGCAGCAATCTCGAAGTTCTTGTAACGTCCTTCGCTTTCGCATTTCGAGAAGGCCAAGGGAATTGTTACATCACGGCTTGCCTGCAGTCGTTGACCCCAGAACGTGCCTTGCTCGATGCTTACGCTTGTGAACGGCACAGGCTGGATGGGATAGCTTTGGCCATAAGCCGAAAGCATGAACGCAAAACTAAGAATGATAAAAGCAAAACGTTTCATAGTGTATGTTGATTTAATGTTAGTCGTCTGTGAGTTTGCGATAGCGTGCGCGCTTGGGCTCTTCAATGCCGAGTCGCTTGCACTTGTTGGCTTCGTATTCCGAGTACGAGCCTTCGAAATAGAACACCTTTCCGTCGCCTTCGTAAGCGAGGATGTGTGTGCAGATGCGGTCGAGGAACCATCGGTCGTGGCTTATGATGACGGCACAACCCGCGAACGATTCCAAACCTTCCTCCAAAGCACGAAGGGTGTTGACGTCAATGTCGTTGGTAGGCTCGTCGAGCAAGAGCACGTTGCCTTCCTGCTTTAAGGCCATAGCCAGGTGCAGGCGGTTGCGTTCTCCACCAGACAAGACGCCGCACTTCTTCTCTTGGTCGGCACCGGAGAAGTTGAAACGTGATAGATAGGCTCTGACATTAATGTCGCGACCTCCCATGCGGATGAGCTCGTTGCCCTGACTGATGACTTGATAGACACTCTCGTCTGCCTTGATGTCGTGGTGACTCTGGTCGACATACGCCAGCTTCACCGTTTCGCCCACCTCGAACGTACCAGCATCGGGCTTCTCCAGTCCCATGATCATGCGGAAGAGGGTGGTCTTTCCTGCTCCGTTAGGACCAATGACGCCCACAATGCCGTTGGGCGGAAGCATGAATTCGAGGTCCTTGATGAGCACCTTATCGCCATAGGCCTTCGATACGCCGTGAGCCTCGATGACCTTGTTGCCCAAGCGAGGACCGTTGGGAATAAAGATTTCCAGCTTCTCCTCGCGTTCCTTCTGCTCTTCGTTCAGCATCTTGTCGTAGGAGTTCAAGCGTGCCTTTCCCTTTGCCTGACGGGCTTTCGGCGCCATACGCACCCATTCCAGCTCTCGTTCCAGTGTCTTACTGCGCTTCGAAGCCACTTTCTCCTCCATCTCCATGCGTTTGGTCTTCTGTTCGAGCCAGCTCGAATAGTTGCCTTTCCAAGGGATGCCTTCGCCTCGGTCGAGTTCCAGAATCCATCCTGCCACATCGTCGAGGAAGTAGCGGTCATGCGTGACGCAGATCACCGTTCCTTCATATTGCTGCAGGTGTTGCTCTAGCCAGTCGATGGACTCTGCATCGAGGTGGTTCGTAGGCTCGTCGAGCAATAGGACATCGGGCTTTTGCAGGAGCAATCGGCAGAGGGCCACACGACGGCGTTCGCCTCCTGACAGCACACCGCAAAGTTGGTCGGCAGGCGGACAACGCAGGGCGTCCATAGCCCGTTCGAGACGACTATCGAGGTTCCACGCATCTGTGGCGTCGATGATGTCTTGCAACTCTCCCTGACGGGCAAAGAGCTGGTTCATCTTGTCCTCGTCTTCGTAGTATTCCGGCAATCCGAACTTTTGGTTAATCTCCTCATACTCAGCTAAAGTATCCACTATTTGTTGAACTCCTTCTTTAACTACGTCGATGACCGTCTTCGAGTCGTTGAGCTGCGGGTCTTGCGGCAGATAACCTACGGAATAGCCTGGGGCAAACACCACCTGCCCTTGGTAGCTTTGGTCGAGTCCGGCAATGATCTTCATCAGTGTGGACTTACCAGCACCATTCAAACCGATGATGCCAATCTTAGCACCATAAAAGAAGGAAAGGTAAATGTTCTTGAGTACTTGTTTCTGGTTCTGTTGGATGGTTTTGCTCACGCCCACCATCGAGAAGATAATCTTCTTGTCGTCTGTTTGTTGTGCCATGTAAGTTTTTATGTGATTTTCAGGGCGAAGATACAAATAAGTGGGGAGAATCACAAATAAAATCACGAAATTCTGCTCCTTTCGGCCTACGATGAGGCTAAAGGAATCTCAAATGGTGTCGTACCCCCGAATACATATAAAAAAACGATGGCGAAAACCCGAGTCTCCGTCATCGTATCGCTTCGCATGGACTTGTCGTCTCACGCGTGTATAATAAAATTGGTATTATTGCCCCTTGATTTTGCTCTTCTTGTCATTGAGCAGAGTGAAGCAGAGGTACGTCTTCTTTGCCGACAGCACGGTGCGGAATTTCTTCTCGTATGCCTTCTTCACGGCCAGTTCCTTCTCGTCGGAGACCCATTTCAGGTTGAGCAGAGTTTGGGCTTGCTTTTCCGTCAGCGTACCGTTGCTGATGCTTGCCTGCAGTTTCTCCTTCATGTCGTCGTATTCCTTGTTGGCAACCTTCTTGTCGGCAAGATAACTCTGCAGCAGAGGGCGCAGCTTGGCTTGTGTCTCTTTGTTTAAGCCCATGTTCTTGAGGACATAGGAAACTCGCAGGTCGGCATTCTTACCAGCTTGCATCAGGGTGGGAGCTCCGAACAGGAGGGCAAGGGCGAGAAGCCCAGTGAGTAAGATTTTGTGATTCATAGATTTAGGTTTTAAGCATTAGTGCGAGCAAAGGTACGAATAAGCGAGTGGATAACCAAAAAAAATAACGAAAAAATTGCTGTGAGGGTGTTTGAGGGGGAGGATGGGGTGAATCTTTGACTTTGTCGAGGATAGGCAGCATCTTGGGTTATCACTATCTTTGACTTTGTCGAAGATGGGCTGCATCTCGGTTTATCACTATCTTTGACTTTGTCGAGGATAGGCTGCATCTCGGGTTATCACTATCTTTGACTTCGTCGAGGATAGGCTACATCTCGGAGATACAAATTTAAAACGTAGTAGCTTTGCTACTGACCTGTCGGTCTTATGCCCTCAAAAACATCAAAATGCATGCGAGCATGTCCTTTTGATTTTTTGAATGCATTATGCCGTTTTAAATTTGGTATTTCTCTCAATTTGCACTATCTTTGCACTCCCATTTCCTTGTTAAAATTATGCCAACGAATATGCCAACAACGAATCAAAACACGAGCCGCAAAGGGCGGCAGACGAAGCAGAAGGTAGTAGAAGTGCCTCAGATGGACGCATACGGTCGCAAGCAACCTCAACAGCTTGATTTCGAGGCAGCAGTGCTCGGTGCAATGCTGGTCGAACAGGATGCTTACGAGCGTGTTAGCAACCTCCTTACCCCGGATGTCTTCTACGACCATCGCAATCAGATTATATACAAGGCCATTCAGGCGCTGCAGATGAACCAGCGTCCTGTCGACATCATCACCGTTCCGCAATATCTGGAGTCGCAAGGCGAACTTGAGGAAGCCGGAGGTGTGATGTATATTGCCCAGTTGAGTCAGAACGTCATCACTTCGGCTCACATCGAATATCAGGCACAAATCATCCAGCAGAAGTTCCAGGCTCGCCGCCTGATCACCTTCTCCAGTCGCGTCCTTGCCGGAGCTTTCGACCCCACTCAGGATGTTGCCGACCTCATGCAGCAGACCGAGCATGAACTGTACGATATTGCCAAGGAGACCCAGCGCACGTCGTACACGCAGATTAATCCCGTCGTCGAGGAGGCAATGGCAAAGATTAAGGAAAACATGGGACGTGCTGACGGTCTCTCAGGCCTGAACACTGGCTTCGAGAAGCTGAACCGCATCACGAACGGTTGGCAGAACTCCGACCTCATCATCATTGCTGCCCGTCCGGCTATGGGTAAGACGGCCTTCATCCTTTCCATGATGAAGCGCATGGCAGTGGACATGCACATTCCCGTGGCTATGTTCTCGTTGGAAATGGCAAATGTGCAGTTGGTTAACCGTCTGATATCGAATGTCTGCGAGATCCCTGGCGAGAAGTTGAAGAGTGGCCAGTTGTCGCAGGTGGAACTGAGTCAGCTCGATGCCCGCGTCAACCTGCTTACCGACGTACCCATCTACATCGACGACACCCCTCAGCTTTCCATCTTCGAGCTGCGTACGAAGGCTCGCCGACTGGTGCGTGAGAACGGCGTGAAGATGATACTCATCGACTACCTGCAGCTGATGAATGCCTCGGGAATGGCTTTCGGCAGTCGTCAGGAAGAGGTGTCCACCATCAGCCGAAGCCTGAAGGCGTTGGCCAAGGAGTTGAACATCCCCATTGTTGCCCTGTCGCAGTTGAATCGTGGTGTGGAGAATCGTGAAGGCGTCGAAGGAAAGCGTCCGCAGTTGTCCGACCTTCGTGAGTCGGGTGCCATCGAGCAGGATGCCGATATGGTTTGCTTCATCCATCGTCCCGAATATTACAAGATCTTCGAGGTGGAAGGAGTTGACATGACGGGTAAGGCCGAGTTCATCATTGCCAAGCACCGTAATGGTGCCACCGACCTCATTCGCCTGCGTTTCCACAACAAGTATGCCCGTTTTGAGGACTATGAGGACTATGGTCCTGCACCCCTGCCCGGTTCGGAGTATCCTGCCATGAAGTCGACGCAGGGTGACGATGTGGAGAGCATGGAGCTGAACATGCCCGATGTTCCTCTTCCCGACACTCCCTTTGGTGCCAGTGATCCCGTAACAGACAACACGCCACCGTTCTAGATAGATAATTCATAATTCGTAATTCGTAATTCATAATTCGTAATATTTTGCTATCTTTGACCTGCTGGTCGAGGATAGGCTGCATCTCGAATTGTTACTATCTTTGACCCTCGTTCCTCGGTCGAGGATAGGCTGCGTTTCGGTAATACAAATTTAAAACGTAGTAGCTCTGCTACTGACCTACTGGTCTTATGCCCTCAAAAACATCAAAATGCATGCAAGCATGTTCTTTTGATTTTTTGAATGCATTATGCCGTTTTAAATTTGGTATTTTTCTCAATTTGCACTATCTTTGCACCCAATTTAAATAAATTGTACATTGTACATTGTCAAATTGTAAATTTTAAATATGAATATCTCTTATAAGTGGCTCCACGAGTATGTTGACTTCGACATGACGGCACAGGAAGTTGCCGCAGCCTTGACAAGCGTAGGCTTGGAAGTCGATGGGGTGGAGGAAGTTCAAAGCATCAAGGGTGGTCTGGAAGGCATCGTCATTGGTGAGGTTCTCACCTGCGAGCCCCATCCCAACAGCGACCACATGCATGTTTGTACGGTAAATCTCGGTCAGGGTGAACCCGAACAGATCGTTTGCGGTGCTCCCAACGTAGCTGCAGGCCAGAAGGTGGTTGTTGCCACGCTTGGCACAAAGCTCTACGACGGCGATCAGGAGTTTACCATCAAGAAGAGCAAGTTGCGTGGAATAGAGTCCAACGGCATGATCTGTGCCGAGGACGAGATAGGCATTGGCACCAGTCACGACGGCATCATCGTCTTGCCCGACGACGCTGTGCCTGGCACTCCCGCAGCAGCATACTACCATCTGGAGAGCGACTTCCTCATCGAGGTCGACATCACTCCCAACCGTGCCGACGCTTGCAGTCACTATGGTGTGGCTCGCGACCTCTACGCCTGGTTGGTGCAGAACGGTAAGCAGACTGCCCTCCATCGTCCTTCGGAAGATGCGTTCAAGGTCGACAACCACGACCTCCCCATCAAGGTTACCGTGGAGAATGGCGAGGCTTGTCCCCGTTATGCAGCCGTGTCGCTGAAGAACTGCGAAGTGAAGGAAAGTCCCGAATGGCTGAAGACCCGTCTGACCACCATCGGACTGCGCCCCATCAACAATATCGTTGACATCACCAACTACGTGATGATGGCCTATGGCCAGCCTCTCCACTGCTTCGACGCCGACATGGTGAAGGGGCAGGAGATAGTGGTGAAGACCATGCCGGAAGGCACTCCTTTCGTCACCCTCGACGGCGAGGAACACAAGCTGAGCGACCACGACCTTGCCATCTGCAACGTGGAGGAGCCCATGTGCATTGCCGGCGTCTTTGGCGGAAAGGGTAGTGGCACGTACGAGACCACGAAGAACGTTGTTCTGGAGAGCGCCTATTTCAATCCCACGTGGATTCGCAAGTCGGCTCGCCGTCACGGTCTGTCCACCGACGCCTCCTTCCGTTTCGAGCGCGGCATCGACCCCAACGGCACAATCTATGCCCTGAAACAGGCCGCCCTGCTGGCTAAGGAACTGGCAGGTGCAGAGATCAGCATGGAGATTGTTGATGTCAAATGTCCAACGTCAAAGGTATTTGAGGATGCCATCGTCGACCTCAAGTTCGACTATGTCAACAACCTCATTGGCAAGCACATCCCCGAGGAGACGGTGCTGAGCATTGTAGAGAGCCTCGAGATGAAGGTGCTGGAGAAGACGGCCGACGGCGTGAAGTTGCAAGTTCCCGCCTATCGTGTCGACGTACAGCGTCCCTGTGACGTGGTGGAGGACATCCTGCGCATCTACGGATACAACAACGTAGAGATGCCCACTTCCATCAACAGCTGTGCTGTCGTGAAGGGCGACGTGGACAAGAGCCACAAACTGCAGAACGTCGTTGGCGAACAGCTGGTGGGTGCAGGTTTCCATGAGATACTCAACAACTCGCTCCAGCGCGGTGCCTACTACGACGGCCTCCAGAGCCTGAAGGCAGAGAACTGCGTGCGCCTGCTCAATCCCCTGAGTCAGGACCTCAATGTGCTGCGTCAGACCCTCCTCTTCGGAGGTCTCGAGAGCATAGCCCGCAACATCTCCTACCGAGCTTCCGACCTCGCCTTCTTCGAGTTTGGCAACTGCTACCACTATCAGGAATCGCGTCGTTGTCCCGACATCATCCCCGGCGTCAGCAGCAGTCGCGACCCCGAAGTTATCAAGCACGTCCTGGACGCCTACAGCGAGGAGTTCCATCTGGGACTCTGGCTCACCGGCAAGCGCGTCTCTGGCAGTTGGGCTCATCCCGACGAGGAAACCACCTTCTATGAGCTGAAGGCACAGGTCATGAACATCCTCACCCGTCTGGGCGTTCCCTTCGGCGCCATCGTCTTCGCACAGGGCGAGAGCGACCTCTTCGACAAGAGTCTGGAGATTCGCAACCGCGGCGGCAAGACACTCGTGCAGATGGGCGTCGTAGCCCTGAAGCAGCTGAAGAAGTTCGACATTGAGCAACCCGTCTACTACGCCGACCTCAACTGGCAGCAGCTGATGCGACTCATCCGCAACCAGAAGCTCACCGCCACCGACCTGCCCAAGTACCCCGCCGTCAGTCGCGACCTGGCACTCCTGCTCGACAAGAGCGTGGAATTCGCCCAGGTAGAGCAGATAGCCTATCAGACCGAGAAGAAACTGCTCCGCGAGGTACGTCTCTTCGACGTCTACGAAGGCAAGAACCTGCCCGAGGGCAAGAAGTCGTACGCCGTCAACTTCATCCTGCAGGACGAGACCAAGACCATGGGCGATAAGCAGATCGACGCCATCATGCAGAAACTCATCCAGAACCTCACCAAGCAACTCAGTGCTGAGTTGCGCTAAGCGAGACCCCACCTCCTTGCCCCTCTCGGGAGGGGAGAGGTCACAAAACCAGAGATTAATAATAACAAATCAAACTAATAATAACAAAACCCAGCGCCTCAAAACACACATCATACGCCCCCCCCTCGGGGAGGGAATGGGGTAGGGGTCTTATATTTTTTTACATTTATGGGAAGAGCATTTGAATACCGTAAAGCTACGAAGCTGAAGCGTTGGGGCCACATGGCCAAGACATTCACCCGCCTGGGCAAGCAAATCGCCATCGCCGTTAAGGCTGGAGGTCCCGAACCCGAGAACAACCCCTCGTTGCGCAGCGTCATCGCTGTCTGCAAGCGTGAAAACATGCCGAAGGACAACATCGAGCGCGCCATCAAGAACGCCATGGGCAAGGACCAGAGCGACTACAAGAGTGTCACCTACGAAGGCTACGGCCCCCACGGAGTTGCCGTCTTCGTCGACACCCTCACTGACAACACCACCCGCACCGTTGCCGACGTGCGCAGCGTCTTCAACAAGTTCTCTGGCAACATGGGCACCACTGGCAGCCTCTCCTTCCTTTTCGACCACAAGTGCGTGTTCACCTTCAAGAAGAAGGCCGACATGGACATGGACGACTTCATCCTCGACATGATCGACTACGGAGTCGACGAGGACTACGACGAAGAGTACGACGAGGACAAGGACGAAACCACCATTACCATCTACGGCGAGCCCACGAGCTACAACGAGATTCAGAAGAAGCTCGAGGCCGACGGATTCGAGGAAGTCGGCGGTGAGTTCACCTACATCCCCAACGACCTGAAGGACGTCACCCCCGAACAGCGTGAAACCATTAACAAGATGGTAGAGCGCCTCGAAGAGTTCGACGATGTGCAGACGGTCTACACTAATATGAAGCCGGAAGAGTAAAGGACCCCTCTCCCCGCTCCCCGAGGGGGGGAGAGCCTCATTCTTAATTCTTAACTCTTAATTCTTAATTTTATAAAGCTATGCTTTATACATGTAACGGCACCTGTAGCAAGTTCATCGACGTTGAGACCGACGCCGAGGGACGCATCAGTCACTGCTTCTTCCACGGAGGCTGTCACGGCAACACCCAGGGCATCGCGAAGCTCGTCATCGGCAAAACACCCGACGAAGTCATCAGCCTGCTCGACGGCATCCGTTGCGGTACGAAACCCACCAGCTGTCCCGACCAGCTCTGTCGGGCACTGGAGCAACTAAAGAAGGAAACGGCATAATCTTGCCGCTTCCCTCTCCACACACCATCAAGCCTGCCCTCTCACGAGAGCAGGCTTTTTGTCGTATGCCCGTCTTTGTCTTCGTTCATCGGACTATAGGCCTTTCGTTGTAAGCTCTCAGGTCCTCGACGTTTGCACCTAAGGCTCTCGGCCGTCGAACCTAAGGCCCTCGACGCTTGAACCTAAGGCTTTCGGCACTCCCTCCCTTGCCTGAAATGTATACAATGTATACAGATTACAGTTTTTCACGTGAGGGGGTAGGCAACAAGATGTGTACAATGTGTACAGTTTACAGTTTTTCACGTGAGGGGGTAGGTCAACAGAATGTGTACAATGTGTACAGTTTACAGTTTTTCACGTGAGGGGGTAGGTCAACAGGATGTGTACAATGTGTACAGTTTACAGTTTTCCGCGTGAGGGGGTAGGTCAACAGGATGTGTACAATGTGTACAGTTTACAGTTTTTTTTCTGGTCGGTATCTTACAAATCTGAAGAAAAGGGCGCGCGGGGGAGAGTAAATATTATTTACATATTTATTATATATATTATTATATAGTATTATATATCAACACATTATATATAATTATATATATCATTATAAAGAATATTATTATACATAATAATTCTTTCTCTCACTCTCTGCCTCTAATAGGGGGTCACGAAAATAACTGTAATCTGTACACATTGTACACATTTCACTCTTCACTTCCAAGAGGTGGGGTACAGAAAAAAAACTGTAATCTGTACACATTGTACACATTTCACTCTTCACTTCCAAGGGGTGGGGTACAGAAAAAAAACTGTAATCTGTACACATTGTACACATTTTCGCGAATGTTTTAACCCCAGCAAGTATGGTGTTTTTTCTCGCTTCGTTGTTTTATAATAAAGGGGTTGCAATAAGTCCTAAGACTCTCGTACTCCTTCCCCTGCCTGGAATGAGTACAATGTGTACAGTGTACAGTTTTCCACGTGAGGGGGTAGGCAACAGGATGTATACAATGTATACAGTTTACAGTTTTCCACGGAGGGGGGTAGGTAGGAAACCCTAAACGACAACAAGTGCTCGATTTCCGCGCTCTTGTCGAAGCCTTACTTGTAGTCTTTCGGGGTGAAGGTGACGTCGAGCAGGGGGCGGCCAGTGGTCTGGGAGAGGTAGCAATAGCGGAAGTTGCAGCCGTGCTCCTTGTGGGGCTTCAGCTGGAGTGAACTGCGTACGTTCTGCAGCAGCTGCTGGCGGAAGGGGTCGGCAGGGAAGAGTTCGACGTCGTCGGCAATGCCGTTGACGGTGTAGTAGTAGCCGATGGTCTGCGTCGACTTGTCGTAGCTCATGCTGTCGAGGGTGGTGTAGACGTCCATGTGCTTGGGGGCTTCCTTCGTGTTGAAGTGTTCAACGTCGGCAATGACGCGGTCCTCGAAGGTCTGTTTCTTGCAGCCCGTTAGTGTGAATGCAAGGGCCAGAGCGATGAATATGGTCTTTTTCATATCGGTGTCGTGTTTGATTTCGAGGGCCAAAGTTAAATATAATTTGCGAATTAGGAATCACGAATTATCATTTATTTTCGTTTTGGGTAGGGTGGCGCGCAATTGACATAAGTCAAGAAAACGGCAAAAAAAGTGACTTAATCCTTGATGCTTAATCCTTAATCCTAATACATTCCGTAACTTTGCAGTGTCAAGAAAGACAATGGTATTTTAAGTTAATAAGGTAAATTAAAAGATTATGAACGAGAAAGTTGGTACAATCGCAGGCCAGATTTGGAATGCATTGAACGAAAATGGTGCTTTGAACAACAAGGACCTGAAGAAGGCTGCTAAGGTAAAGACCGACAAGGAACTCTTTCTGGGTCTGGGTTGGTTGCTCCGCGAGGACAAGGTAACCGTTACCGAAGCTGAGAAGGACATTGTTGTAGCCCTCAACTAAGCGAAACTTTAATTACATCTTTTAGAAAAATGCCTCGAATCGTATGGTTCGAGGTATTTTTTTTGTGGTTCTCATCTTGGGGGCAAGGCTCACGCTCGGCGACGTTAGGCAATGCAATTTGGGGCATTTTTGCTTCTCTGCGTTACGCAAGCGTTCTAAAGGCCGATCGAGCATTGTTTAGCGTAGTGACGGAGGCAAACGGTTGCGTAGCAAAGCGGAGCAAGAACATAGGATGCACCTCGGTAATACCCTATAAAGAACGGATAGTGCTTCGCACATAGGCCTATCGCCCTAATTATGCCAACATTACAAAAAAAATGTAAACATCTTTTGTCTTTTGTCGTCATAATTTCCCGTTCTTTATTTGGTATTTCGCTCGTTTTTCACTATATTTGCACCCCAAACGACATTACATGCAAAAAAACATTCGTAACTTCTGCATCATTGCACACATCGACCATGGAAAATCGACCTTGGCCGACCGACTGCTGGAGTTTACGAACACCATAGAGGTCACAGAAGGCCAGATGCTGGACGACATGGACCTCGAGCGAGAGCGCGGAATCACCATCAAGAGTCACGCCATACAGATGGAATACAAGCGCAATGGCGAGACCTACATCCTGAACCTTATCGACACCCCGGGACACGTGGACTTCTCGTACGAAGTCAGTCGGTCCATTGCCGCCTGCGAGGGTGCTCTGCTGGTGGTGGACGCCACTCAGGGCGTGCAGGCACAGACAATATCGAACCTGTACATGGCCATCGACCACGACTTGGAAATCATCCCCGTGGTGAACAAGTGCGACATGCCCAATGCTATGCCTGAGGAAGTGGAGGACGAGATCGTGGACCTCATCGGCTGCAAGCCGGAGGACATCATCAGAGCCAGCGGTAAGACGGGACAGGGCGTGCAGGAGATACTGGACGCCGTGGTGGACCGCATAGCACCGCCCTCGGGCGACGAGAACGCCCCACTGCAGGCACTCATCTTCGACTCCGTGTTCAATCCCTTCCGCGGCATCATCGCCTACTTCAAAATCGTGAACGGAAGCATCAAGAGCGGAGAGCAGGTGCAGTTCATCAACACGGGCAAGGAGTACAAGGCCGACGAGATAGGTGTGCTGAAAATGGATATGGTGCCCCGCAAGGAGCTGCACTGCGGCAACGTGGGCTACATCGTCTCCGGCATCAAGACGGCGACAGAGGTGAAGGTGGGTGACACCATAACCTCGCTTGCCAACCCCACGAAGGAGGCTATCGCTGGATTCGAGGAGGTGAAGCCGATGGTGTTTGCCGGCGTCTATCCCATAGAGACGGAGGACTTCGAGAACCTGCGTGCTTCGCTGGAGAAGCTGCAGCTCAACGATGCCTCGCTGACCTTCCAGCCCGAATCGTCGGTGGCGCTGGGCTTCGGATTCCGATGCGGATTCCTGGGCCTGCTGCACATGGAGATCGTGCAGGAACGACTGGACCGCGAGTTCAACATGGACGTCATCACCACAGTGCCCAACGTGTCGTATCTCGTCTATGATAAACAGGGCGAGATGAAGGAGGTGCACAACCCTGCGGGAATGCCCGAACCCACGCTGATAGACCACATCGAGGAGCCCTACATACATGCCTCCGTCATCACGACGGCAAACTTCATTGGTCCCATCATGACGCTCTGTCTGGGCAAACGAGGCGAACTCCTGCGGCAGGACTTCATCAGCGGCAACCGCGTGGAACTGCAGTACGCCATGCCTCTGGGCGAAATCGTGATAGACTTCTACGACAAACTGAAGTCGATATCCAAGGGCTATGCCTCGTTCGACTATCACCAGGACGGCTATCGCCCTTCGAAACTGGTGAAGCTGGACATCCTGCTGAATGGTGAACCCGTAGATGCCCTGTCGACCTTGACACACGTGGACAACAGCGTGGATTTCGGTCGACGCATGTGTGAGAAGCTGAAGGACTTGCTGCCTCGTCAGCAGTTCGACATCGCCATTCAGGCCGCCATCGGGGCGAAGATCATTGCCCGCGAGACGGTGAAGCAGGTCAGGAAGGACGTGCTGGCGAAGTGCTACGGCGGTGACGTCAGTCGAAAGCGCAAGTTGCTGGAGAAGCAGAAGAAGGGCAAGAAGCGCATGAAGCAGATCGGCAACGTCCAAGTGCCGCAAAAGGCTTTCCTGGCAGTGCTGAAGCTGGATTAGAGTGACCCCATCCCCTTACCCCTCCCGAGGGAGGGGAGTGGTCGCCATTGAATGAAAAAACATTAACCTAATAGAAAACACAACTCCTAACCTCAGGCGCATATAAGCCTTCCCCTCGGGGAGGGATAGGGGTAGGGTCTAATTAATTCTATGATTAACACCACACGAGATGTAGCACGCGAGATAGCTCGCCTCTATTGCAAGCTCAGCCCAATGGGAATTGATACCTTGTCGCAGATACTGGTGCCGCTGAAGTTCCAGAAAGGAGACATCGTTCTGCCCGAAGGAGAGGTGTGTCGTGCGATGTACTTCGTTGATAGAGGCATGGTGCGCCAGTTCTATTACAAGAACGGCAAGGATGTGACGGAGCATTTCTCCTTCGAAGGGCGCATCGTGTTCTGCATCGAGAGTTTCCTGAAGCAAGAACCCAGCCGACTGATAGTGGAGGCACTGGAGAACTCCGTGCTCTATGCCATACCTTACGAAACCTGGCACATAGCTATGCTGCAGAATCAGGAGATGGAGATGCTGTATCGGAAGATTCTGGAACACGCCCTCATCTCCAGCCAGGAACATGCCGACTCGCAACGCTTCGAGAATGCCGCAGAGCGCTATGCCCGTCTGTTGGAGACGAAACCCGAGATTGTGCTTCGTGCTCCCATGCTCCACATTGCCTCCTTCCTGCAAATGACGCCAGAGACCCTGTCCCGTGTGCGTTCATCGCAAACAAAAGATTAGGGACATTGGGGCTACACCTCGAGCCTGCTCACGCTCGGAAAAGTTCAAAGGAGTTTGGCTCTTCTCTCGCTCAATCGCAGTCTTGACCATTGAGCATTGACCATTGAGCATTGACCATTGACCATTGAACTTTTGGAGCAGCGAGCGCAATGCAAAGCTCGCTTTAGAAATGCCGAGTCGCAATAGAGGAAGACCATAGGACAACATGAGCAGGTTCGAGACGCAGTCTCAACATTGACTCTCACTATGTCTTCTTTGCATTCGAAACAAAAGAAAAAGCCCTGACTGAATGTCAAGGCTTTTTGTTTATGGGGTAGGGCAATCTTTAATTTTTCCCTTTTAATTTTTAATTTTTTCCCTTACTTCTTCTCTTCTTTCTTGTTCTTCTTCAGCTTCTCGGCCACTTCGGGCTTCACCTTGTAGCGCTTGTTCAAGCCCTTCAGTACCTCGTTGGTGATGTCGTACTTGGGGTTAGCCAAGAGCATGTTGTCGCCAGCCTTCGAGAAGATGATGTCGTACTTCTTTGTCTTGTTATACATCTTCAGGAACTTCTGCACGGAGTCGCGCATCTCGTCGTTATACTTGGCCTGTTCCTCCATGAATGAAGCTTGCAGACGTTCGGAGAGTTCCTGCAGGGCCTGCTGCTCGGCTTGCAGCGACTGCTGGGCGCGTGTCAGTTCTTCCTGACTCGTGAAGCCGTTGCTTTCATATTTCTTCTGCATGGCAGCAGCGTGCTGTTCCAATGTGCGTTGCTTGCCAGTCAGGGTGCGCTGTATGTTTTCGCCCTCAATGTTAGCCAGTTCGGTGTAGTCCTTGCAGAACTGATATTGCGACATCAGCGTGTCGATCTCCACATAAGCCACCTTCAGTGCGGGCTCTTCCTGAGGCTCTTCAGCAGTTGTCGATTCCTGTTGTGCTTTGTTGCCACAACTTGTCATTCCCATCAGCCCCATTGCGAGGGCCATTAAATAGATTTTCTTCATCTTATATTAAATAATTTACGAATTTACAATTTTACTAATCTGCCGCTTGCGTAGCATAGCTGGAGCAAGGGTTCATTGACTTTAGCCTATCTGCTTTAGCCTTGTATTCTTTGCGTTCCATAGCGTCCATCGACTGCACGCAGTGAATACCTCTGCGGCGCATCTCCTTGCTCTGTCCTATGTGCTGACTGCGAAACTCCCCGCCGCGAAGCCAGATGTTGACGGTTAGTAACAGCATGCACACTGCCAGAATGGCTGCTATGATGAGCACAAGTTTCAGCATATCGACTGCAAAGATAGTGATAAGTTGAGAGTTGAGAGTTGAGAGTTGAGAGTTTTTTATGCGATTTATGTTTTTTTAACGGGTCTTTCATATACGAAATCGCTTTCTCGCGCGTTTAATAATAATGTATAAGGATTATTTTGTATCTTTGACCTCGAAATCGTAAATAAATAAATTGTCCAATCGATAATTAAATACCATTATGAGTTCTTCCTTGAAACCCGCGAGTGTGTTTGAGTGCTTTGCACAAGTCAATCAAGTTCCACGTCCTTCGAAGCGTGAGGAGAAGATGATAGAGTTCCTGCTCAACTACGGCAAGAGCCTGTCGTTGCCTACCCGTCGCGACGAAGCCGGAAATGTCATCATCACCAAACCTGCAACACCAGGAATGGAGGATCGTCCCACCGTCATCTTGCAGAGCCACATGGATATGGTGTGCGAGAAGAATGCCGACGTTCAGTTCGACTTCGACAAGGACGCCATTCAAACCTATGTCGATGGCGAATGGATGCGAGCCAAAGGCACTACACTGGGTGCTGACGACGGCATTGGTGTAGCTATGGAGATGGCTATTCTGGCAGCAACGGACATCAAGCACGGACCACTGGAGTGCGTCTTCACTCGTGACGAAGAGACGGGTCTGACAGGAGCTGAGGGCATGAAGGACGATTTTATGACAGGTCAGTATCTCATCAACCTCGACTCGGAGGACGAAGGCGAAATATTCGTTTCTTGTGCAGGTGGTTGTCGCACCACTGCCACCTTCACCTACGAAGAGAAGACAACACCCGAAAACCAGTTCTTTGCCGAACTTTGCATCAAGGGACTCACAGGTGGACACTCGGGCGACGACATCGATAAGAAACGTGCCAATGCCAACAAACTGCTTGCTCGCTTCCTCTATCAGGAGCTGAAGAAGATGCCCATCCTCATTGCCGACATTCAGGCAGGTGGACTCCACAACGCCATTCCCCGCGAGGCACGGGCTACCATCGCTGTTCCTACGGGAACAAAGGAACTGTTGCGTGCCGACTGGAACATCTACGCCGCCGAGGTGGAAGAGGAGTACCGCGTGACAGAACCCACCATCGAGTTCCTCATGGAATCGGCAGAGGCCACTCCCACGGTAGTGGACCGTTCTACTTGTGACCGCTTTATCTACGCCTTGCAGGGAGTCTTCAACGGCGTGTTTGCCATGTCGCAGGACATCGCTCTCGTGGAGACAAGTAGTAACCTGGCCAGCATCCACATGGTACCAGAGCGCCACACGATAGAGATCAACAGCAGTCAGCGCAGTTCCATCCTCTCGGCTCGTCACAATGTGGCTAACACCTTCGAGGCTGTCTTCCAACTGGCAGGAGCTGATACGGAGACAGGCGAGGGCTATCCCGGATGGAAACCTAATCCCGACAGCCATCTGCTGAAGGTTGCCGTTGCCGAGTACAAGCGCATCTTTGGCAAAGAGCCCATTGTCCGTGGCATTCATGCAGGTCTCGAGTGTGGTCTCTTCAGTGAGAAGTATCCCCATCTCGATATGGTAAGCTTCGGTCCCACCCTGCGTGGCGTCCATTCACCCGACGAGAAGCTCCTCATCCCCACCGTCCAGATGGTGTGGGACCACCTGCTGGCGATACTAGCAAATATATAAGGACCTACCCGACCCTCCCTTAAAGGGAGGGGGAGGTCAGAATGAAATATATGAATATGTATAGATGGATTAAAGACATACTTCTCCCTCCCTTTAAGGGAGGGATGGGGTGGGTCTTCTTCCTCTTCTTGATATCTGTGTGTGCCTGCGACGACTACGACACGTGGACGACGTCGCCTTCGGCGTTGCTGACTTTGTCGGAGGACACCATTGCCTTCGATACCCTGATTACCGATGAAGGTTCTACCACGAAGACACTCATCGCCTCCAACAAGGGCGATAAAGGTCTGCGCATTCGTCGCGTGGCATTGGGACAAGGCAAGGAGTCGCTCTTCCATGTGAATGTCGACGGGCAGTATCTCTACAACGGAGTGGGAGAGGACTTCGAAGTTCGTCGGAAGGATAGTATCTATGTTCGCATCGAAGTACGGCTTCCCATTTCTGACAGCGACTCCATTCATGCGTATCAGGACGAACTGCAGTTTACTCTTGAGAGCGGTGCCACGCAGAAGGTTCTCCTCACGGCTTCAGGAATGGATGTCGTCATCCTGCGTGGTGAAGTGATTACCACCGACCGCACGCTCGATGCCACTCGTCCCTATCAGGTATTCGACTCGCTTGTCGTTGTTCAAGGCGCCACGCTTACTCTTCCTGAGGGTTGTACACTCATGTTCCACGATGGCACATCGCTTCTCGTTCATGGAAGCCTAAAGGCTATGGGAACGTTGGAACGCCCAGTCATCTTGCGAGGCGACCGCGTCGATAAGATGTTCCCCTATCTGCCGTACGACCGTACGCCGAACCGCTGGGGAGGACTCCACTTCTTTGGCGACAGCCATGATAACGAACTGACCCAGTGCGACATTCATTCGGGCGACTACGGCATCGTCTGCGACAGCACGGCAACCCTCGATGCTGACCGCCCCATGCTGGTCATGCGCGACTGCGAGGTCCACAACATCGGCGGTCCGGGTCTTCAGTTCACCCACTGTGTCACGCAGGTTCTCGGCACCCAAGTCAGCAATACGCTTGGTGCTACGGTGAGTCTGCTGGGAGGTGATCATCTCTTTGTCCACAGCACGCTTGCTCAGTTCTATCCCCTCTCTGCCGACCGCGGTCCCGCCCTTGAGGTTGGCGATTCGCTCCTCATCGGTCTCGACTCCAGTAAGGACTATGAACACATTCCCCTCCAGCGGGTCCATTTCCTCAACTGTGTCATCACGGGCTATGCTGACGATGTTTTCTTCGGTCGTTTCTTCTCGACTACGGTGTCGGACGCAGCCTTCCTTTTCCGCAACTGCCTCATGCGTACACCTTATGACGATGACTATCGTTTCCAGCAAGTCATGTTCGATAATCCCGACTCGCTTGAGGTTAGTGGAGAGAAGCACTTCCGTCTCTTAGACACCTACAACTTCCTCTACGACTTCACGCCCGACTCCCTTTCTGCCATCCGCGGTATGGCTGACGCCGAAGTGGCTCGTCAATATCCCGTCGATCGTCGAGGCGTCAATCGACTTGCTGATGGACAACCCGATGCAGGAGCTTATGAAGGAGTGTATAAAGAGTGAAACGACCCCTCTCCCTGCTCCCCCGAGGGGGAGGGCTTTGCCTTAACTCCGTATGTAATAGTACCAATAGGAGAAAAAGGGGAGCATTGCAACTTGTGTAAAGTCTTTAGTCCTTTGGCGATAATGCCTAAGGTACTGCGTCCGTGCACCTAATCTCCTCTGTCCGAATACTTAATGTCTTCCGTCGGAATGCCTTAGGTCCAAAGTCCTAGGACCTAAGGGCCTCCCTCCGAATGCCTAATGCCTTTCGATACAACACCTAAGTGTTCCTCTGTAAAGACGTACATCTTACATCCGAAAGATGTACGTCTTACAAATGAAGGATGTACGTCTTATAGCCTAAAGATGTACGTCTTACACGTAAAAGATGTACGTCTTACACCAAAAGCGCAATGGCGTTTTTGCCATAGATTATACAAGCAAGCGCTCAAGGTTATACAAGCATCGCCCCCGGACTTGTATATATCATCAAAAATTTACTTGACAATCATCAGTTTTTTACTTTATATTCATCGTGTCCTGATTGGTAAGTAAAATTTCGTTGAATTTAAAGTGATTTTTCGTTGAGAAGTTGGTCGATGGTGAAAAAGTTAAACGATAAACGTTCTTGCTCCTCTACGCTACGCAAGCGTCACTCTTAAAGGAGATGCCGAGCGAAACATTAAACTTTTATTTGTATCTTTGATTTCATCGAAAATAGGCTGCATTTGACTTTGTCTTCCTCCTCCTAGCAAGGCAGAGTACAAATTAATTTGCTTTTGCACTTGCTTCGTTCGTCGGTTTTCACTATCTTTGCACCGTGGGATTTGTCTCATTATGCAGTAGCGACTGCGTATCTTATCGGAAATAAAAGAAGCGTTATGCTCGTCTTTACAAACAGAAACCTGGTAAGTTTCAAATTACGAACAAGAGATGACATGACAGCTTCACGCGTATGCGTGGGCTGATATCTTTACATCTGTTCGTAGGGTTTTACCAGGACCTCTGTTTGAAGGTGTGAACATACAGTTCCACGCTTCTCACGTTAATAAAGGTTCTCCGTGGGGCTGGGAGGACAGATAATGTCATGAAAACAAAAGCATTATTTCTTTCTATCGTAGCACTATTGATGAGTGCAACCCTGAGTGCCCAAACCATCATAAAGGGCGACATGAACGATGACAAACAGGTGAGCATTGCCGATGTCACCTCTTTAGTAAACGTAATTTTGGGCAAGGCGCCAATAGAGACGTTAAGTGTGGACTGTGAACCTTATAAGGTGGATAATAGTCTCGTAGTAGGCACATGGTATGCTCCTGATGGAACGTCGTTCATGTTCAATGCGGATGGAACGACAACGTTTCCTTATGGCGCGACTTATGAATTTATGCCCATACAGGGCCGTCTGCTGGTATACGATGCTGCAAATAAGCCAGTGAAGGTGTTACCCATACTGAAAGCAGAGTCGGAGTTCTTGTTGACTGTGGACTATGCCACAAGCCACTTTACTTATTACACTAAATCTAATCCGGTTGAACCACAAGATAATAATATTTATTATGGGGTAACTACTACGGAAATTAATTCATCTAATTATAATTCATTTGATGGAGTAAATAGTGTATCATCTATTGATGAAATACCTAATATATTATTAAATGTAACAACATTAGGTAAATATTATATTTTATTACCAGAACAATATGAACCAGAAGTAAATGCTAGTGGTGATTATACAGTAATTACTAAAAAATCAACTTCTATTCCTGGACATAATGTATATTTAACTGGTAGAATTGGTGCTGGTGTAGTAATTAGTAAAGTAGATGTAGGAACTTCTCAATCACAAATTGATAATGAATAAAAATATATAATTAAAAAATATATGGCAAAATATACTAATGGTCTCACTCATGATGATACGGTTCGCCGTTGAGGATGGTCATAGCACGATAGACTTGCTCGACGAAAAGAAGGCGAATCATCTGATGAGAGAAAGTCATTTGGCTCAGGGAAATCTCTTCCTGAGCCATTTTGTGTATCTGGGGAGCAAAGCCATAAGGACCACCCACAATGAAGACTAAACGGCGGGGAGAGGCCGCCATACGCTTCTGCATCCACGAGGCAAAATCGAGACTTCGTCGTTCCTTACCGTGTTCGTCTAACAAAACGATATAATCGCCTGAGGACAAGGACTTTATTATTAGCGATGCTTCTTGTTCCTTCTGCTGTTCCTGACTCAAGTTTTTGGCGTTCCTGAGTTCGGGAATCACTTGCATTTCGAAGGGCAAGTAATGTTGGATGCGATTGATATATTCATCCGTTAGTTGGGCAATCCGGGTGTCCGTAGTTTTGCCTATGACAATAAAAATGGTCTTCATGGAGCAAAGATACAATTTAATTCACAATTCATAATTCACAATTCACAATTATTTACTATCTTTGTCGCAAACTAGTAACTCATAATTCGTAATTAGTAACTTGTAATTAAATAAGAACCATGTTAAGCGTAGAAGAATTGAACGACCGACTGATAGACTTGGCATTTGCTGAGGACATTGGTGACGGAGACCATACCACCCTTTGCTGCATCCCTGCCGATGCAATGGGCGAGAGTAAGTTGTTGATAAAGGAAGAAGGCATCTTTGCCGGCGTAGAGATTGCTAAGGAAGTGTTCCGCCGCTTCGACCCCGAGTTGCAGGTGGAGGTGTACATCGAAGATGGTGCACACGTGAAGCCGGGCGATATCGTGATGTCGGTTAAAGGCAAGGAACAGAGCCTGTTGCAGACGGAACGCCTGATGCTGAACATCCTGCAACGCATGTCTGGTATTGCCACCATGACACACAAGTATCAGCAGGCACTTATCGATGCAGGTACAAAGACTCGTGTACTTGATACCCGTAAGACTACTCCCGGCATGCGTATGCTGGAGAAGGAAGCCGTGAAGATTGGCGGTGGTATGAATCACCGTATCGGACTCTTCGACATGATTCTGCTGAAGGACAATCACATCGACTTCTGCGGTGGTGTACACAATGCCATCTCGCGTGCAAAAGCTTATTGCAAGGAAAAGGGCAAGGACCTGAAGATAGAGTGCGAAGTCCGTAATTTCAAGGAGTTGAACGAGGCGTTGGCAGAGGGTTGCGACCGCATCATGTTCGACAACTTTACACCCGAAGATACGGAGAAGGCCGTGAAGATTGTGGCAGGCAGAGCCGAGACAGAATCCTCTGGTGGCATCACTTATGACACCATGATTCCTTACGCCAAGGCCGGTGTGGACTTCATCTCCTTCGGTGCCCTCACGCACTCTGTGAAGGGACTCGACATGAGTTTCAAGGCGGCAGGAAGTGATAAACTTATAGTTAAAGCCCCTTCCAACTCCCCAAAGGGGGAGTGAAGTCCCTGAATTAAAACAGAATAAAGATATGAAAAGATTATCATTTTTATTGTTAGTAACTTTGTTCCTCCTTGGGGGAGGTCAGGAGGGGGCTTTCGCCTGCACCAACCTCATTGTAGGTAAGGCAGCAAGTACCGACGGCAGTGTCATTGTCAGTTACAATGCCGATAGTTACGGTATGTACGGAAACATGTACCGCCATGTGGGTGGTCAGCATCAACCCGGTGAGATGCGTAAGATTTATGAATGGGATACCAATAAATACCTGGGTGAGATACCCCAGGCACCTGTCACCTATAACGTGGTCGGACAGATGAACGAACACCAGGTTAGCATCTGTGAAACTACTTTCGGAGGACGTGAGGAATTGGTTGACTCCACTGCCATCATCGACTACGGTTCGCTTATCTATATTGGTCTGGAACGTTCGACTACGGCTCGTGAGGCCATCAAGATTATGACCGATCTCGTGGCTAAGTACGGATATTACAGCGAGGGCGAGACTTTCTCCATTGCCGACAAGAACGAAGTGTGGGTAATGGAAATGGTAGGCAAGGGACCTGGTCGTACGGGTGCTGTCTGGGTAGCCATTCGCATTCCCGACGATTGCATCTGTGCACATGCCAATCAGAGTCGTATCACTCGCTTCAATATGAAGGACAAAGAGAATGTTATGTATGCCAAGGATGTGGTGAAGTTTGCCCGCGAGAAAGGCTTCTTCACAGGTAAGAAGGATGCAGACTTCTCTTTCCGCGATGCCTTCAATCCCCTCGATTTTGGCGGTATTCGTTACTGCGACGCCCGCGCTTGGTCGTTCTTTAACAAACACGTTGACGGAATGGACAAGTACCTGCCCTACATCAATGGTGAGGACATGAAGTTGGAGATGCCTCTTTACATGCGTCCCAAGCACAAGCTTAGTGTGCAGAACATCAAGAACGATATGCGTGACCACTACGAAGGTACAGCCCTCGATATGCAGAAAGACCTCGGCGCAGGTCCTTATAACATGCCTTATCGTCCTTCGCCTCTGAGCTTTGAGGTTGATGGCAAGAAGTACTTTACAGAGCGTCCTACTTCTACCCAGCAGACAGGCTTCTCCTTCGTGGGACAGATGCGTAACTTCCTGCCCGATGCTGTGGGCGGAGTCGTATGGTGGACGAATGACGATGCCAATATGACGGCATACGTTCCCGTCTATTGCAGTGTGACCGATATTCCCAAGTGCTTCCAGCGCATCGAGGGTGTGCAGGATGAAATCACCTTCAACTGGGAGTCGGCCTACTGGCTTTGCAATACGGTGAGCAATATTGTTTATCCTTATTACGAGAAGATGTATCCCGACCTGCGTCGTTGCATCAATGAGACGGAACAGTCCTTCAATATGACACAAGGCTATGCTGAGACGATAGGAAAGAATCTGTACGAAAGCAATCCTGCAGAAGCTATTAAGCAACTGACGGAATACAGCCAGACCTGTGCCGACACCATGATGAAGAATTGGAACAATCTCTTCAAGTATCTTGTGGTGAAGCACAATGATATGGTGCTGAAGGAGGAAAACAAGAAACACGAATTCGTGCGTTCGCCCTACGGACTGGGAGGCAAGATTACTCGTCCTGGCTATCCCGAACGCTATTGGCGTGAAGTTGTAAAACAAACAGGAGATAAATACCTTAATAAATAAAACTATGGATAACGAACTGATTAAAAAGTGTGAAGCCGAGGCCCAGAAGTGGCTTGCTTCAAGTGTGTACGATGCCGAGACAAAGGCTCAGATTAAGGCCATGCTCGACAATGAAGACAAAACAGAACTGGTGGATGCCTTCTACCAGACCTTGGAGTTTGGTACGGGTGGTCTGCGTGGTATCATGGGTCCTGGTACAAACCGTATGAATAAGTACATCGTGGCAATGGCAACTCAGGGCTTTGCCAACTACATCAATAAGGCTTTCCCCGAAGGTGGCAAGAGCGTAGTCGTAGGTCATGATTGCCGTAACAATGGACGTATGTTTGCCGAGACTGTTGCCAACATCTTCTCTGCCAACGGCATTAAGGTCTATCTCTTCGAGAGCCTGCGTCCCACGCCTGAGGTTTCATTTGCCATCCGTCATCTGGGTGCAGTGGCAGGTGTGAACGTCACTGCTTCGCACAACCCCAAGGAGTATAACGGCTACAAGGCATATTGGGAAGACGGTGCTCAGGTGCTGGCTCCTCACGATAAGGGCATTATCGACGAAGTGAACAAGGTTGCCATCGAGGACGTGAAGTTTGAGGGAAATCCCGACCTCATCAAGATTATTGGTGGTGAGATGGACTATGACTACATGCTGGCCGTTCGCGAGGCACGCATCGATGCCGATGTCATCAAACGTCAGGAAGACCTGAACATCGTCTATAGTCCCATGCATGGTGCAGGACGTGTCGTTACTCCTCTGTGTCTGCGCAGTTGGGGTTTCAAGAACATCAATGTGGTACCCGAACAGATGGTTATCGACGGTAATTTCTCCACTGTAGTTAGTCCTAATCCCGAGAATGCAGAGGCAATGACACTAGGTATGAAGTGGGGTACGAAGCTTAATGCCGACCTCGTTATCGCCAGTGACCCCGATGCCGACCGTCTGGCTATTGTATGCCGCGATCCGCAGGGCGAGTGGATTATCATCAATGGTAACCAGACTTGCATGATGTTCTGCTACTACATCATTAAGAACAAGATTGCATTGGGACAGCTGAAGCCTACCGACTTCCTCGTAAAGACCATCGTTACCACCGAGGTTATTGCCGAGATGGCAAAGAAGAACAACGTGGAACTGCGCGACTGCTACACCGGCTTCAAGTGGATTGCCCGTGAAATCGCCATCAGCGAAGGCAAGCAGAAGTACATTGGCGGTGGTGAGGAGAGCTTCGGCTTCCTGCCCTATGACAAGGTTCGTGATAAGGATGCTCCAGCCAGCATCTGTCTCATCTGCGAGATTGCAGCATGGGCCAAGGACCAGGGCAAGACGCTCTACGACCTGCTCATCGACATCTATAAGGAATATGGTTTCTCCTACGAGCACACCATCAACGTCGTACGTCCCGGCAAGTCGGGTGCCGACGAGATTAAGCAGATGATGGTGGACTTCCGCGGTGCCAAGGCTCCGAAGGACATCGCCGGCAGTAAGATTATCTGCACCAAGGACTTCCAGGCTCTGACGGCTACTGATGCAGAAGGTAATGTGACGAAACTCGACATGCCTGCCACATCTAACGTGCTGCAGTGGTTCTGTGAGGACGGAACGAAGGTTAGTGTTCGTCCTAGTGGTACCGAGCCTAAGATTAAGTTCTACCTCGAGGTGAAGGGTCAGATTCACTGCGCCAACTGCTATCCCGGTGCTGTGGCTGATGCCCAGAAGAAGGTCGAGGCTATCAAGCAGAGCCTTGGACTTTAATCATTAAATGTTCTCAGGCGAATAGATACGGGTAAAGCGTTAACCGTTAAACTTTAAACCTTATTGACCAATCTGTATTTTGCATATTGCCAAGGGGATATCCTCCTCACGAGTGAGGGGGAAATCCCTTTTGGTGATTCTGCTCCTGTCGAATTTCAACCTTGGGAACATGTGACGGACATCGTTCAGGGTGAACGCCAATGCCACATCTTCCGGTTGGACAACCCCGTTACAAATCGTCCCGACCTGCAAATGGTGGGGCTTAGAAAGACATTCGACATTCTTCCGTCAGACCTTTATCAGTTGGCGGGCAAGTGTGCGGAATTGGTCTATTGGGATCAAAACTCCAAGTATTGCGGTTGTTGTGGTGCGCCCATGAAGTGGCATACCGAGATATCGAAGCACTGCACAGAGTGCGGGAAGGAGATATGGCCCCAGTTGCAGACAGCAATCATCGTCAGGGTAACGCGTGGGGACGAAGTGCTTATGGTTCATGCCCATAATTTCCGAGGTCACTTCTATGGACTGGTAGCAGGTTTCGTGGAAACGGGAGAAACATTGGAGGAATGTGTCCGTCGCGAAGTGTGGGAGGAGACTCACCTGAAAGTCAAGAATGTCCGCTATTTTGCTTCCCAACCTTGGCCCTACCCAGCAGGACTCATGGTAGGTTTTACGGCTGACTATGACGGAGGCGAAATTCAACTTCAACGCTCGGAGCTTGGTGGAGGAGGGTGGTTTCGCAGGGATAATTTGCCCGAGATGCCCAACCGCTCAAGTTTGGCCCGTCAGTTGATAGACGACTGGCTCTTGAGTAGTTAAGAATTAAAAATTAAGAGTTAAGAATTAAGAAGGCTGCGATTGAGCGAGTGCGATGCAAAGCTTGCTTTAGCATAGCCGAACCGACGGAGCAGCGAGAGCAGAGTCAAACTCGTTTGAACTATGCCGAGTCGCGTCGGAGGAAGACTGAAGGTCAGCGTGAGCAGCCTCGAGACGCAGTCTCAATTAAGAAAGAAGAATTAAGAATTATATGAAACGACTTCTAGTCATATTAGGCGTGTTAACTTTTAATCTTCATTTTTCAACTTTTAACTTGCTTTCAGCAAAGACGAAGGAGGTGCACCTTAAGTGGATACATACCAGCGATGTTCACGGCTCACTCTTCGGCTATGACTATCTGGCAAAACGTTCCAGTCGGGGCGGCTTGGCTAGTATCTATGCTTACACGCAGGACCAGAGACACTTGTATGGAGACCGTCTTATCCTTACTGACGGAGGCGACTGCTTGCAAGGACAACCCACGGCGTATTACTACAACTTCATAGATACGGTGAGTCCCCATCTTGTGGCAGAAGCCATGAATCTGGTGGGGTATGACTGCGGTGCCATGGGCAATCACGATATCGAGGCGGGACATGCTGCCTATGATCGTTGGGTCAAGGATTGTCACTTCCCTGTGCTTGGTGCCAATGTGATAGACACCTCAACGGGTGAACCTTATCTTCAGCCCTACCTTATTATTAAGCGTGCGGGTGTGAAGATTGCCATACTTGGCCTGCTTACCCCTGCCATTCCAAGTTGGTTGCCCGAACAGTTGTGGTCAGGCCTGCGATTCGACGATATGGTGGAGTCTGCCCGCAAGTGGGTAAGCCTGATACAAGAGAAGGAGCATCCCGACCTCATGGTAGGTCTTTTCCATAGTGGCTATGAAGGAGGAATCAGTACTCCAGAGTATGTCGAGAATGCGACGAAGGCTGTGGCAGAGCAAGTGCCAGGATTCGACCTCATTTGCTATGGTCACGATCATAAGGCTGCCTCCTATCACCTGAAGAACTCGAATGGCGAAGACCTGGTCGTTATGGGGCCCACCAGTCAAGGTAAACGCATAGCAGAGGCCGACATCTTCCTTACTATGAAGAAAGGACATGTTGTGGAGAAGCGCATTACAGCAAGTACTCCCAATGTTGACGGAGGTCGGCCAGAGGACGAACACTTCTTCCTTGAAAAGTTTACGAAGCAACGTCAGACGTTAGGTGAATGGGTTGACCAGCCTATAGGTCGCTTGACCAAACCACTTTGGGAACGCGATGCTTTCTTTGGTCCCAGTGAGTTTATCGACCTCATCCACCAGTTGCAGCTCGACCTTACTGGTGCCGATGTGTCGTTTGCCGCACCCTTGTCATTCGACTCCCGTCTGCAAGCCGGAACCATTCGTGTCAGTGACATGTTTGCCCTGTATAAGTATGAGAACTTCCTTTACACCATGCGCATGACGGGGCGCGAGATTCGGGATTTCTTGGAGATGTCGTATGACCTTTGGACAAACCAGATGCAGTCTGCCGACGACCATATTCTGCTCCTTGACAATAACCTGGACAACGGCACTCGTCTGGGATTGAAGAACGTCTCCTACAACATGGACTCTGCTGCAGGTATTCAGTATGTCGTCGATGTCAGCAAGCCTGAAGGCGAGCGAGTTCGCATTCTGAGTATGGCCGATGGCAGTCCGTTTGACCCCGACCGCGACTATCGTGTAGCCATTAATAGTTATCGTGGTAACGGCGGAGGCGAACTCATTACGCGTGGAGCAGGTATCCCCCATGGTGAGCTGAAGAACCGTATCCTTGCAAGCACCGATAAAGACCTCCGTTTCTACCTCATGCGTCGCATACAAGAGCAGAAAATAATAACCCCAAAGAAACTCAACTGTTGGCGGTTCGTCCCCGACGAATGGGCTCCTGCCGCCATTGAACGTGATCGCAAGATCCTCTTTCCCAATAGCCAGAGACAATAACCATGACAAAGGATAATTTTAAAGCCATCCTCGACAAATATGCCGATGAGATAGGGCAGATTCGCTATTCGGCCCACTCGCTTCATGCCAGTGTTAACCAAAATTATGACCAAGTTCATCCCTACGGTTACCACCTCGATATGGTAGCCAAACTGGTTCAGCGCTATGGATATTACGTTTGTTCCGATGAGGCCGATGTCTTGCCCTTGTTATTTGGGGCATATTATCACGATGCGATAGAAGATGCCCGTCGCACCTATAACGACGTTTTGCGTACTGCCCGTCAGTTTATGGACGAAGAGCAAGCGCTCTTGGCAGCTGAAATCGTCTATGCACTCACGAATGATAAAGGACGAACCCGCGCCGAGAGGGCAGGGGAGCGGTATTACCAAGGCATTCGCTCTACACCCTATGCCCCATTGGTGAAACTTGCCGACCGCCTCGCCAATGCCACTTACTCGTTCCGACACCTTAATGAGAAGAACGATTTCTCGGGACTGAATGCCCAGATGAGGGAAGTCTATCGCCGTGAGATGCCTCATTTCCTGCAGTCCATCACGGTTCCCGACACCGATGACCTGCGTTACCAACTTCCTCCAGAGATGATAAAGGCAGCAGAGGCTTTAATAGAGGAAAGCAAATAATCCGACGATGGCCGTATTCCTTGCAGCCCTACTGCCCGTCTTTTTGCTCTTGTGCTACATTTGGCGGAAAGACCCACAGCCAGAACCTGTCGGTTGGTTGGCACGTGCCGTCCTTTATGGCGCACTTATGTTCCTGCCCATCCTTCTGGTGGAGATGTTTGTGGCTTCGGTCCTCTCCGCAATTGTGCCAGCGAACACACTTTTGGGCAGCGTTTCTACCGCATTCTTTGTGGCAGCTGTACCAGAGGAAAGTTTCAAACTATTGGCATTGTGGCTTGTACTTCGCAAGAATCCGTTTTTCGACGAACATTTCGATGGCATCGTTTATGCCGCCTGTGTGAGTCTGGGCTTTGCTGCGGTTGAGAATATTGGCTACCTATTCAATTCCCTCGATTCATGGCAGGCAACAGCTATTGCCCGAGGACTGTTGGCCGTACCTGGGCACTATGCTTTCGGAGTGCTGATGGGCTATTACTATTCACTCTATCACTTTGTCGATCACTCTCAAAGAACACGTTATTCCATTCTGCTCGTACCGGTTCTGGCACACGGACTATACGATGCCATCGCCATGTCTGGTAGTCTAAGTCCCTATGTTCAGGGCATCAGTTTCTTTGTGCTGGTGTATTTCTGTATCAAAATGCACAAGTTCAGTTACAACAGAATTATGGCACAGATACATCGGGATGATGAAGAGCAGCGTCTCGCATAGTCTCTATTCGCTGAGCGAGACATAGCATTCTTTTAACCTTATTAACACACAAATATGCGTGAATGTTTGCGCGTATGCGTGATAATTCTTAATTTTGCAGTCTGTAACAATGTGAATATTTAAAATAGAAATGACAATGAAACGACTGATATTGATAGCATTAGCTGCCTTGACTGGCATGGCTATGCAGGCACAGGAAGAACCTATGAAATTCGGTGACTTCGAATCGTGGGTTACGCGTACCATTACGGAAAGCAAAATCATTGGCGGTAAGACAAAGTCGATGGTGGAGATTGGTCCCAACATGAAATTCGAGGGCAAGGCCTACAAGAACCAAGCTGGCTCTCCCTGGGCTACGAGCAACATCTATGCCCACGTGAAGGGTGTCTCGAAAACGAATACCAGTGTCTATAAGGATACGCACAACGGTGGCACCTGCGTGAAGCTTCGCACCCATATCGAGGGTATCAAGGTCCTTGGTCTGGTGAACATCTACGTCATTGCCGCTGGTTCGTTGTTTACTGGTGAGATGGTGGAGCCCATCACCAGCAGTTCGAATCCATTCCGCTTCCTGAACTTGGGTATTCCTCACACGCGTAAGCCCAAAGCCCTAAAGTTTGACTACAAGGTGGCTCTCTCAGATTCGGCAAACGTCAGAATGACGGGCTTCAGCCGCAAGAAGACGATGACTGCAAAGGACTATTGCGACGTACAGTGCTACTTGCAGAAGCGCTGGGAGGACGAAGATGGCAACATCCACGCCTTGCGCGTAGGAACACTTGTGCACCGCTTCACCTCGTCGACTAAGGCTTGGCAAGAGGGTAAGTCGTTCCAGATTCATTATGGCGACATCACGGGCGAGAGCTATTATCGCAACTACATGGGTTTGCTCTCTGGGGATGGTACTATCTACGCCACCAACAGCAAGGGTAAGCAGGTGCAGGTCATAGAAGAAGGATGGGCTGAAGCCGATACCACTCCCACTCACATCATCGTGAAGTTTAACTCCAGCTGTGGCGGTGCCTACATCGGCAGTCCTGGCAACACCTTGTGGGTGGATAACGTGAAGCTGGTATACTAGAAGAAGGACTCACCCCCAACCCCTCTCTATGAGCGAGGGGAGAAGACAGGGATGAAGGACGTGAAGATAGGAAAGGTGAAAAAAGAAAATACTCTCCTCCATAACAGGGAGGCGCAAGGGGGAGGGACTGTAACTCCCTATTATTTATTTGAGGAAAGGTTGCTGCGACGCAATCTTTCTTTGATAAAGCATGTGGCAGAAGAGAGTGGGGCAGAGATCATACTTGCCTTTAAGGCTTTTGCCCTTTGGCGCACGTTCCCCATCTTTCGCGAATATATAAGCCACACAACGGCCAGCAGTCCCTATGAGGCACGTCTGGCTATGGAGGAGTTTGGCAGTCCTGCCCATACCTACAGTCCAGCCTACACCGAGCAAGATTTCCCAACGATCTTGGCTTGTAGCGGACACATCACCTTTAACAGCCTTTCGCAATATCGACGCTTCGCACCGATGGTGAGCGAATATAATGCCCAGCATCCCGAAAAGCCCGTCTCGTGCGGACTTCGCGTGAATCCCGAATATAGTGAGATAGAGACAGAACTGTACAACCCTTGCGCACCAGGCAGTCGGTTTGGCGTGCTTGAGGAGCAACTCTCTGAGGCCGTTGAGATTAAGGATGAAGTATTCTTGAATGAATCAAGCGTCACAAGTGCCGAGCGAAGGATTAAGGATGTTTACCTTTCACCCTCCACCTCATCACCTCATCACTCCATCACTTCTTCACTTCTCACTCCTATCGACGGTTTCCATTGCCACAACCATTGTGAAAGTTCGGCTGAGGCGTTGCAAGAGAGTCTGCGACACTTGGAGGAGAAGTTCGGCCGCTGGTTCCCCTATTTGAAGTGGCTCAATCTGGGTGGCGGTCACCTGATGACACGTAAGGACTACAACGTGGATCTGCTCATCCGCTTGATAAAGGACCTGCGTATGCGTTATCCCAACCTACACATCATTCTTGAACCTGGTAGCGCATTTGCCTGGCAGACAGGTCCATTAGTGTCCAGCGTGGTTGATATAGTGGAGAATCACGGCATCAAGACTGCTATCCTAGATGTAAGCTTTACCTGTCACATGCCCGACTGCCTTGAGATGCCATACCAACCAGAAGTGCGAGGAGCTGTTTCATTGAACAATTTGACAATTGAACAAATTGACAATTTGGGGAATACCTCTCACCTCTATAGACTGGGTGGCAATAGTTGCTTGAGTGGCGATTACATGGGCCTTTGGCAGTTTGATCACGACTTGCAGGTGGGGGATGAGATAATCTTTGAGGACATGATACACTATACCACGGTGAAAACCACCATGTTCAATGGTATTCATCATCCAAGCATCGTCCTCGAACGCCTCGATGGCACGCGAGAGGTATTGCGCCAGTTCTGTTATGAGGACTATCGCGACCGAATGTGCTGATATGATGAAGTTTTTTTCATATTCTTTTATAAAAAAGTGAATAAACTTTTTGCCAGTTCACGGAAAAGTTGTACCTTTGTACCCGCAATTCAGAGGAATTGCATTATTTAAAGAAGAAAGATGCGGCAATAGCTCAGTTGGTAGAGCATAACCTTGCCAAGGTTAGGGTCGCGAGTTCGAGTCTCGTTTGCCGCTCTTATCTGTTTGAAAGAATGGATGTTGCCCAGGTGGCGGAATGGTAGACGCGCTCGTTTCAGGTGCGAGTGCTGCGAGGCGTGCAGGTTCGAGTCCTGTTCTGGGCACAACATCAACCAATGGAGAGGTGGCGGAATGGTAGACGCGCTACTTTGAGGTGGTAGTGCCGCGAGGCGTGGGAGTTCGAGTCTCCTCCTCTTCACTTTTTTTCGAAAAATCTATGATATTATCCATCCCCGACAAGGGGATTTTATTTTTATATAGGACCCCTTCTTGCCTCCCCTTAAAAGGGAGGTATTTTTTTTCTGAATGAAAGAGAAACTACTTTCCCCCTTTCTTGCGAAGGGACGGGGTAGTTTTTTCTTTTTCCGCTTGCCTAAGCTGGTAACTGTTCCAGAGATTGTGCCAAATGCTGTAGAAACCACCTGCGATACTTGTCACGGGTGTCATGAAAGTGTAGCCCAACCAAATGATGAACACAGTGTTCTTCTGTCCACAAGCTTGGGCAGCGCTAATGGTGTCCTTATATTTCAGGCCCATGCGTCTGCCGAAGTAGAATTGCATGAAGCATGCTATAAGTGAGGTCGCAGCAAGACAAAGCTGGTAGGTCCAAGGCAGTTGGGTGTGGACGATACTTTTCACGCTGACGGCAATGGCCAGTGAGAGGCTCACGGCCCATAGATAGAAGGGTAGGTCACGCTTCTGCGAGAGAAACTCCGTGATGCCTGGGGCTATTGCTCGCAGAATGATGGACAACAGAAATGGCCCCAATAAGAGGGGGAATACACGGATGATAATCAGATAGAATGCCGCCCAAAAACTACTTCCCTGAAACGAGGCATCGGGCGTGCTGGGATGAATGAAGGGAAGCATGGCTGGAACAATCGTTGCTACAACCAGATTGATGAGAATGGTGTACATCATCAGCGTGCCGACATTGCCTCCCAACTTACGTGTGGCAACGGCGGCGGCAGTGGCAGTTGGACAAATGAAACAAAGCATGGTTCCCTCAACAACGACACGCATGTGACTATCCTGAGGCATGGCTATCACAAGCAGACAAAGAGCGAGGAAAAGACATGATTGGAACAATAGCAACCAACCTTGCCAAGGCGACAAACGCAGATCTCTGGGGTGAACCTTGCAGAAAGTGAGGAACAGCATGGCGAACAATAACAAGGGCTGGATGACGGCAACCATACTATTGACCCATGCGTGAGTGGAATCCAGAGCCGGAATTGAAGTGTAGACAAAATATGCCACAACGCCGGTAAGCATCGCAATGGGTAAAGTCCATCTTTTCAGAAACTTCATCATAATGAGTGCAAAGATACTTCGACGAAATTAAAGATGCAAAAAAATAACCATTAACTTTTTACCCTTTAACCTTTTATTTGTATCTTTGCAGTCGCAAGAGAGAATGACTGTTTAACTTTTATTTTATTTATATGAATTTATACCTCCGATTCTTTAACGAAGAGGTGCTGGTTGAGACTGTTGACCAGGCAATAGATTTTCTGTCGAAGTTACCCGATGTTAAGTTGAGCGATAACGTTTGCAATGAATTGGTTAGTTACGCTGCAAGCAAGAATCCCTTCCCCAAGCGTTTTAAGATTGATTCCAAAACCTATTTCATTGTGATTAAGACTACCGCCAACACGATGGAGGAATTCAAAGCTTATGCTGCGGATGTGGCCAGTGGAGCTGAAGGCAATGCTCCGGCTGCAGAGAAGGCACTTTCCGGCAAGGAACTTCTTAACCGTACGTTCTCGGCCGAGCAACCAGGATGGTATCACGCTACGATGAAGCTGAAGCGCGTGATGGCTGTTGAAGGAGCGGCTAATAAGTTCTGCTATGTGGATACGGTATTTGAGGCCAAACTGAAGGCGCACAGCGTGCAGGATTGCTACAATCGTGTAATCGACCACTTGCGCACACGTGCCGATCTTGACCCACGTAGCCAATTCCCTTCGATACGTGGACGCAATTTCAATGCCGAGTTTTTGGGCATTGACTAAGATTTGAATTTATCTTCGTTTAATGAGAATGTCGCGTAGACTATAGTTGTCCATAAAACAACTCTGGTCTACTGCGCCTCGGATGCCTTTTATGCGTCCACTGGCACTGAATTGCCATAAGGCGAATTTGGGATTTCCGTTCAGTTGAGGCACGCCGTCGCTATACTTGGCTATCATAAACAGATAGTCATCGAAGTGGCCAGCCAGATATTTGTTGTAGAAATTCTGTCCTGTATAGATAATGGGCTTTACGCCGTAGTAGTCTTCGATTCCTCTCAGGAACTGACGTAGGCGATTGCGCATATCGGCAGGTGCGGCTTTACCTCTAACTTCCACATCAACCATAGGCACCAGGTCGTGGTCCTTTAGGTTGGGAACAACGGAAGTAAGGTTCTTAAGTTGGGCAGTAGGTGCTGCGGTAGGACTAAAGAAATGATAGCAACCAACGGGAATGCCTACGCGACGTGCTTCCTTCAGGTTGCGAACGAATAGGTTGTCGACAAGGCCGACGTTTTCTGTAGCTTTGATATAAACGTAGTTCACGTCCTTGTCATCAGCCACAGCATCCCAGTTGATTTGGTTCTGATAGTGTGACACGTCGATACCGCGTTTGCCCATCGTATGATTCCTGCGGCGACGGACGACGAGGTCTTGTAAGTGTGTCAGTGCTTGCTCGGGTTGCAGAGGTGCAGGCAGTACATCGGGTTCCATATACATCAGTTGTGACGTTGTGGTGTTCAACGTCTTTTTCTTGCCTGCTTGTGCCGACGGCACAAACATCAAGAGCATAAGTATGATGATGTATATGCGATTCATTTTGCAGTCTTTACCTATGCATTTTGCACTTTGCAGTTTTGAATATCGAGATTCTCAGGTAAAGTCCCCCTGCCCCTTGTTTAAGGGCGGGGAGACTCTTGTTTGCACTTACTTGATCTCGATTTCTTCTTTCATGTCTATCTCATCGCCCTTCTTGTCATAGAACTCATATTCCAGGAAGGCCAATTTCTGGCTGGGAATGACTTTGACACCAAAGCCATACTTCATTTGCCATTGGCGTTTGATGGGCCAAAAGCCTTGGTTGATGTATGCCATGACGTAGGGATGAACGTGAAGCGTAAACGAACGTACGTTTAACTTGTTAACGAGCATGTCAATCTTGCTTTCCAAAACATCGGTAAACATGAAGCTGCTCTTGATGACTCCCTTGCCGTGGCAAGTGGGGCATGTCTCGTCTACGTTCACTTCTGTAGCAGGGCGTACACGTTGGCGTGTGATTTGCATTAACCCGAATTTGCTCAAAGGCAGAATGTTGTGGCGAGCGCGGTCTTGTTTCATGTTCTCGCACATGCGCTCGTAAAGTGCCTGGCGATCTTCGGCCAGATGCATGTCGATGAAGTCCACAACGATGATTCCTCCCATGTCTCGCAGACGTAACTGGCGTGCCAACTCATCGGCAGCTCCCAGATTCACGTCAAGCGCATTGGCCTCTTGCCCGTCACTATTGCGGGTTCGATTGCCACTGTTCACGTCTACCACCCACAAGGCCTCGGTGTGCTCAATGATCATGTATGCACCACGCTTGTAGGATACGGTCTTTCCGAATGAAGACTTAATTTGACGTGTGATGTCAAAGTTGTCGAAAATGGGAAGGTTGCCTTTGTAGAGCTTAACGATATCGGCTCTTTCAGGGGCAATGATAGTAACGTAGTCTTTTACTTCGTTGAATATCTTCTCATTGTCGACATAAATGTTCTCGTAGGAGGGGTTAAACAAATCTCGCAATAAGCCAACTGCACGGCTTGTCTCCTCATACACCATGGTCGGCAGTTCCTTAGCTGCCGTCACAAGGTTCATGGCTTCCTCCCATCGGCCCACGAGTACTTTCATTTCCGTGTCGAGTTCGGCTACTCGCTTGCCTTCGGCCACCGTACGTACGATTACGCCGAAGTTCTTGGGCTTAATGCTTTGTATCACCTGTTTCAGTCGGGCACGTTCGGCCGAAGACTTGATTTTCGATGATACAGACACTTTGTCCTGGAAGGGCATGAGCACGAGATACCGGCCAGGGAAGGAAATTTCGCACGTCATGCGAGGACCTTTGGTCGATATGGGCTCTTTTACTACTTGCACCAGGACCTCCTGACCCTGCTGCAACACATTCTGGATGCTCCCGTCCTTGCCAAGTTCTTTTTCAATTCGAGCCTTGGTAATGGAGAGGGGGCCTTTCTTTCGTACCTGTTTTAGGTACTTGTCGAGAGATAGAAATTGGGGACCAAGATCAAGATAATGTAGGAACGAATCGCGCTCGTGGCCTGCATTCACAAAGCAGGCGTTGAGCCCGGGCATCAGTTTGCGCACCTTGGCGAGGTAGATGTTACCTACGCTGTACAGTGCGTTTTTGCTATCCTCAGTCGTTTCGTTTCCCGACACCGACGCTTGCGAGGCTTCCTGAAATTCCATCAGGCGCTTGTCTTCCGTCAGAGCGATCGAAATCTTCTTTGGAGTGGCACTGATAAACAGTTCGCTTGTCATCTGTTTTACATTAACTCGATACTCATTTTATAATTAGCGAGTGAAGAGAACTTCTCCACTCGCCATACCGCTTATTTACTTGCTCTTGTGTCTGTTCTTACGCAGTCTCTTCTTACGCTTGTGAGTCGACATCTTGTGTCTTTTCTTCTTCTTTCCGCTTGGCATAGCTTAATGTTTTTTTATTAGTTAATAATCATTTTTACATATTTCGGCTGCAAAGGTAGTGAAAATCGAGAAAAAAACCAAATTTTGGAGCGTTAAATACAAAGATTGCCTTCATAATCTTTGCTATATCGTGGCAAAATAAGACCAAAGGTCTAATATTATTTGATTTTTCCGAGATGTAGCCTATCTTAGAGCTTCGAAGAGGCTCATGGATTCGAAAGTTAATTAAGAATTAGAAAATAATGTGCTAAAAAGGTGGAATTAACCCGTTAATCCTTTAACCTGTTAAACTTTTATTCGTATCTTTGCCGTATGAATACTGCAGAATTCTCTTTACGCCTGCTCGAATGGTATGCTGAACATGGACGCGATTTGCCTTGGAGGCAGACACGCGACCCTTATCACATTTGGATTTCTGAAATTATCCTGCAGCAAACGCGTGTGGCTCAAGGGTATGACTATTTTCTGCGTTTCGTTCGTCGTTTCCCAGATGTCGATTCGTTGGCCAACGCTTCTGAGGATGAAGTTCTGCGACTCTGGCAGGGGTTGGGCTATTATTCCCGTGCCCGCAATCTGCATGCTGCGTCTCGTCAGATTCAGGCAATAGGACATTTTCCGAACACCTACGAGGAAATACGCCAATTGAAAGGGGTGGGCGATTATACGGCTGCAGCTATAGCATCGATGGCTTTCGACCTTCCTCATGCCGTTGTTGATGGTAATGTCTATCGTGTACTTTCTCGTTATTTCGGCATCGATACTCCGATTGATTCCACACAAGGGAAACGTCTGTTCTCGGCAATGGCTCAGGAGATGATGGTTCCAGGGCATTCGGCCGATTACAACCAAGCCATTATGGACTTTGGCGCTATTCAATGCACTCCCAAGTCGCCTCAATGTGCCACTTGTCCACTTGCCGACACTTGTCAAGCTTATGCCGACGGAACGGTGGATTCTCTACCTGTAAAGCAACATGTTACGCGTGTGCGTAATCGTTATTTTTCTTATTTCTATGTGCGATATGGTGGGATGACGTTGTTACAAAGACGTGCAGATGGCGATATTTGGCAAGGCCTATATCAGCCTCCCATGTTTGAGACGTCGCGACCAATGACTCTCGCCGAGGTCTCTGCAAAAGTAGGGGAGTATGGTTCTCCTGTCTTGCTTCGTGAGGGATATGTCCATCAACTAACTCACCAGCGGCTTCATGCCGATTTCTATCTATTGGAGGCAAGTGCGCGTCCTGAGTGGGAAGGTCTTTGGATTAAAGAATCGGAGCGCGACCAGTATGCCGTGCCCCGATTGGTTGAGGAGATGTTCAAACTTATTCCGATATCTTAACTCAATAAGACCTATGCCTTCTTGCCGAAGGCCTTAGGGATTATTCCGGAAGCCCTAGGGATTATTTCGGAAGCCCTAGGGATTATTTCGGAAGACCTTAGGTTCGAACGCCGAAGACCTTAGGTCTTAATTTTTTGCACCTAAGGTTCGATTGCCTTCGAACCTAATCTCGATTTTTTAGGCTCTAATCTTGAAGTTTCTCCTTCAAGAACTTTCCAGTGTAGCTTTCCTCGCATGCTACCACCTGTTCAGGTGTTCCTTGAACTACCAGATGTCCTCCTCGCTCGCCGCCTTCAGGTCCGAGGTCTATGATGTGGTCGGCACATTTGATGACATCCAGATTGTGTTCGATGATAATGATTGTGTGTCCGTGACTGAGCAATCCGTCGAAGGCAGAAAGTAACTTCTTGATGTCGTGGAAATGCAGGCCTGTGGTGGGTTCGTCAAAGATGAACATCGTGGGCTCATGCTTCTCTTGTCCCAAATAATAAGCCAGTTTCACGCGTTGGTTTTCGCCTCCCGACAAGGTGGATGAGGACTGACCGAGTTTGATATAACCGAGTCCCACATCTTGCAAAGGCTTGAGTCGATTGACAATCTTTTTCTGTTTGTGTTCTGTGAAGAATTCAATCGCCTGATTTACAGTCATGTCCAGCACGTCGCAAACATCTTTTCCCTGATATTTCACTTCCAGGATATCGTTCTTAAAGCGTCTTCCGTGACACGATTCGCATTCCAGTACGAGGTCGGCCATAAACTGCATCTCCACCGTCACTGTGCCTTCGCCTTTGCACTCCTCGCATCGTCCGCCTTCGGTATTAAAGCTGAAATACCCAGCCGTATATCCCATCTGTTTAGCCAAGGGTTGGTCGGCATAGAGCTTTCGAATCTCGTCCCAAGCCTTTATGTATGTGACGGGGTTAGAGCGCGACGATTTACCAATAGGATTTTGATCGATGAATTCGATGTGGCTCAGCTGACGCATGTCACCTTCCAATGACAGATGTTCGCCTGGACGGTCGGCAGGTTCGTCGAAATACCGCTTCATGGCCAAATAAAGGATGTCCCGCACGAGAGTCGATTTGCCGCTTCCGCTGACACCAGTCACACAAGTCATTACGTTTAGGGGGAACTTGACATCGATGCCCTTAAGATTATTGGCACGTGCACCCTTTACTTCGATGAAGTTATTCCACTTCCGTCGGCTCGTGGGCACTGGCAACGTGTCTTCTCCAAGGAGAAAACGCAGGGTGTGAGAGGACCCCTCTTGACCTCCCCTTAAAGGGGAGGAAATCCCCCTCCCTTCATGGGAAGGATGGGGTGGCTCTCCCTGATAGACAACTTCGCCTCCCAGTCGTCCGGCATCGGGACCAATGTCGATGATCCAATCGGCAGCACGCATAATCTCTTCATCATGTTCCACCACGACAACCGTGTTGCCTAAGTCGCGCAATTGCTTGAGTACACTGATGAGGCGTTGCGTGTCGCGACTGTGCAGACCTATGCTTGGTTCGTCGAGGATGTAAAGCGAGCCAACAAGGCTGCTGCCGAGTGATGTGGCCAGATTGATGCGCTGGCTTTCACCACCTGAGAGGGAATTCGACAAACGGTTTAGGGTCAGATAACCAAGGCCCACGTCGAGCAGGAATTGCAAGCGATTGCGTATTTCCACCATAATGCGTTGGGCAATGCGCTCTTCTTGCTCGCTAAGGGGCAGGTTTTGGAACCATCGTTGCAGTTCTGTTATGGGCATGTCCACCAGGTCGGTGATGCTTCGTCCGCCCACTTTCACATAGTTTGCCTCAGGTCTTAGCCGCGTGCCGTGACACTTCGGGCAGAGTGTCTTGCCCCGATAGCGAGCCAGCATCACGCGGTTTTGTATCTTGTATTGCCCTTCACGCAGGTATTCGAAGAAGGCGTCAATCGACATCAATCCCCATTCCTGTTCTTCGGGCTTCAGCTTTCGTTGCTCTTCGCTTAGGTATGAAGGGAAGGTTCCGTGCCAAAGCCAGTCTTTCTCTTCTCGCGATAGTTGGAAATAAGGTTTATGTATGGGGAATCCTCGTTCTGAGTTCAGGCGAATAAACCACGTCTTCCATTCGCTTAGTTTCTCGCCTCGCCAAGGCATGACTGCGCCTTCGTAAACCGATAGGGCAGTATTGGGAATAACCAGATTCTCGTCAATGCCAATGATGCGTCCAAAGCCTTCGCATTCAGGGCAAGCACCTGCTGGGGAATTAAAGGCAAACAACTTGTCGGAGGGCTCTTCGAAAGTGATACCGTCGGCCTCGAATCGCATGCTGAAAGCATGCAGAATGCCGGCAGGATAGAAGCGCAGCATCATCTCGCCTCCTCCTTCATAGAAGGCAGTCTCGGCAGAATCGACCAGACGACTGATTACGTCCTTCTCATCACTTACCGACATGCGGTCGATGACGAGATTAAAAGCTTCATGGCTAAGGGCTAAGGGCAAAGGACGAGAGTCGTGGTTGTCATCTTGAACTTTAGCCTTTAGACTTTTGTCTTTGGCCTGCTCGAGTATGTCCTCAATCTTCAATATCTCGCTATCTACCTCCACACGCACAAAGCCTGCCTTCATCTCCATCTCCAATTGCTCCTTGAGCGTTCGGCCTTCTGGCACTCGCAAGGGACACAGCACGGCAAACTTCGTACCGCGCCCATACGAAAGCATGGTCTGCACCACGTCCTCCGTCGTGTGTTTCCTCACTTCCTTTCCGCTGATAGGGGAGAAAGTGCGTCCGATGCGGGCAAACAGCAAACGCATGTAATCGTAAATTTCCGTCGAAGTGCCTACCGTAGAGCGCGGGTTTCGACTCGAAACCTTTTGCTCGATAGCAATCGAGGGCGGGATTCCTTTGATGTAGTCGCATTCGGGCTTTTGCATGCGTCCCAAGAACTGGCGGGCATAAGCCGAAAGGCTTTCCACATATCGCCTTTGTCCTTCGGCATAAAGTGTATCGAACGCCAGCGACGACTTTCCACTGCCGCTCACGCCCGTAATAACCACCAGTTTCTCGCGCGGTATCTCCAGGTCTATGCCTTTCAGGTTATTCACCCGCGCCCCTTTTATCCTTATGCTTTCTTCCATAGAGTGAACAAAGATACGATTAAGCGAGCGATTTTCCAAATATATTTGAGGAAATCCGAGCGGAAGTATCTAAGACCGAGAGGTCAAACCAAGCTAAATCCCCAATTTTAGCCTTGTGAATGTGCGGAATTGTATGCATTTCCTATGCCGAGTTGTGGCAAACGCATACTATATTATATATTAGGTATGGAAACTAAAGCAATACTTCCTGCACCTCTGTCTTATACTTGCGTGAGATGGGGAGACGGAGGTCGCCAAGCATAATGTTCTCGCCTTCTCTGCCCTGACAGGCTGAGATGCGTACAAGGTATGAACGATGGATGCGTAGAAACTCCTTCCCCAGCAGATTTGCCCATACGGAGATGGGACGTTTGTTGCGATAGCTGCGTCCCTCTGTTGCATGAACCCACGTCTCTGTGTCGCGGCTTTCTACGTAAAGAATCTCCTTTCGTTGAAGTGTGACTGCTTGTCGATCGCTGGTAAATGTTATCGAATCTTCGCTTTCGGGCAGTTTCTGTTCAATCATTTGCTCGAAGTAATAATCTCCTATAACAATGAGCAAAAGCATAGCCAGCAAGAAAACGGGATTGAGTAATATGGGAGGAACGCTCGGGCCAGTGACCACCTGATTGCGAAGCGCAAGAATAATAGTATGTGCGAGATGAATGGCGAGCAAAGCCAGCGTTAGGATAAATAGCGTGAGGAAACACAAATCCCGCAATCCTTGCCTGCGTGAGGTGAAACGCACTTGCGCTAATAGATAACGAAACAGTACAGCTATTGGTAAAAGTGAGGAGGCGAGGAATAAGGCATTGGCGAAGGAATAGCCCGTACTGCTAAGTACAATGGCAAATAGAATCAATGCCATTGACCAATAAGTTAGGATGAGAGCCGTACGTTTCATTTCACTTGCAAAGATAGTATCTTTTCCCCGTTCAAAAGCCATTGTTCGAAGATAAAATCCCATTATATAGGGTTTCAACATGCGAAGGATGGGTTTTAACTGTATGAGAATTTGGTTCATCTCTTTATTTTGCCGTACCTTTGCATCAGCAGCTGCAAAAGACAAGAATGTTTAACTAAAAAATGTAATGATTATGACTGCTATTTCTGATTTCTTTCTTTCGGGCAATCCACTTTTTATGTCTGCCCTCACTCTGCTGTTGGCTTTGGTCTTCTTGGCAGCATGGAAAGCTCCTGCCTGGGTTCGAAGCATTGGACTTATCGCCTTGGCTTGCGGGTTTCTCTTCGGCTTGCTGGGCATCTATCAAATGAATGACTATGTACAACAGGTTGGCGATGTCTCACCCACTATCATTGCCAGCGGATACAAATGTGTTACCGTTCCCATTGCGTATGGCCTTATCATCTTTGTTATCTCACTTATCATTCACCTCTGCCAGAAACCGAGAATCTAATCTTTGATTACATACCATCGGTGGGAGCTAGTTCGGCTCCCTTCCTTATTTTATCTCACTACCAAAGAATGCTATTTATTTGGTCATTCCAAAATATTATTGTATATTTGCGCTATTATATATAATAAGGTATCATATGAAACGGAAACTGCTTTTTTTGCTCCTCATTGTCTCATTCTCTCATTGTCTTAATTTCAATTCTGTTTTTGCGCAAACTCAGCCTAAGCGAGAGTTTCGTGGGGCGTGGATTCAATGCGTCAATAACCAGTGGAACGGCATGGGACGTGACCGCATGCAGCAGACGCTGACCTATCAACTGGATGAGTTGCAAAAGTCAAACATCAACGTAATCCTCTTTCAGGTGCGTGCCGAGGGCGATGCGCTATATCAGAGCAATCTGGAGCCTTGGAGCCGCTACCTGACGGGCCAGCAAGGACGTGTACCCGACCCAGCATGGGACCCCTTGGCTTGGATGGTGGAAGAGTGTCACAAACGTGGTATGGAGTTGCATGCTTGGATTAATCCCTTCCGTGCCAAGACGAAGGGAACGCCAGCGCTCACGAGTTCGTACTATATGCAGCATCCCGATCGTTTCTTCGAGTATGATGGTCTGTGGCTCTTCGACCCAGGTATTCCTGAAAACCGCCAATATATCTGTCAGGTTACGCACGACATCGTGAGTCGTTATGATGTCGATGGATTGCACATCGACGATTATTTCTATCCCTATCCCGTGGCAGGTCTGCAGATTCCTGATGACCGTTCGTATGCCATGTATGGCGGAAACATGAACCGCAACGACTGGCGTCGACAGAACGTGAACCTTTTCATCCATGACATGTATCAGACGATACATAAGGCAAAGCCTTGGGTGAAGTTTGGTGTGTCGCCTTTCGGTATTTATCGCAATCAGAAGAGTGACCCACGTGGCAGTCAGACCAATGGTACGCAGAACTACGACGACCTGTATGCCGATGTGCTGGAGTGGGTTCGCCAAGGCTGGATTGATTATAATATTCCGCAGGTTTATTGGGAGATAGGCAATCGTGCGGCCGACTATGAGACACTTGTTCGTTGGTGGAACGACAATGCCCCCCAGCGTCCTCTTATTATCGGACAAGATATCGAACGCACAGTAAAGTATCCTGATACACAGAATCCTCAACAACATCAGGTGTTCCAGAAGTACAACCTGCAGCGGGCAATGCCTCATGTGGTTGGTTCTTGTCAGTGGTATGCGAAGGCTTGCGTCGATAATCCCTCGAACTACACCACTGTGCTGCGTCAGTATTATCATCCTTATATGGCTTTGCAACCCGCAATGCCTTGGCTCGACAAGAAAGCTCCAGGCAAGGTGAAGAAGGCAAAGGTGGTTTGGACACAAGACGGGCCTGTACTCTTCTGGACGGCTCCAAAGGCTAAGTCGGAAATGGACCGTGCGACGAAGTATGTCGTCTATCGCTTTGCAAAGGGAGAGAAGGTGAATGTCAATGACCCGTCGCACATCCTCGCCATTACTTCCGATGCCTTTTATCGCTTGCCTTACAATGGCGGGCACACCCAATACACCTATGTGGTGACGGCTCTCGACCGCCTGCAAAACGAATCGAAGGCAGTAAAAAAGAAGGTAAAATTGTAATTTTCACTTTTCACTTTTCACTTTTCATTTATTTCCCTCATGCTTATCAAACGTTGGTTATATAATGCGCGCTCTTTTTCTGTGCCTCAGAATCTGATGCCCAGTGTGTTGTCAGTAGTGTTGGCTGTTGGTGTCTCAGGCTTTAATATATGGCTGGGATTGCTGGCTGTGCTGGGTGCGTGCATGGTACACTTAGGTGGCAATCTGTTGGATGATTATTTCGACTGGCAGGACGAGTTGCTCGACTATCGTGAGGAACTTCGACAAGAGGGTGAACAAGCTTTCACGGACAAATATCCATATTTGCGTGACGGTTCTACCACGCTATCCCAACTGCGATGGGCCATAGCTGTATTCTTCGGTATAGCTGCACTTTGTGGTGCCATTATCTGGTGGCAACGCGACTTTGACAAGTGGATTCTTGGCATTGCCATTTTCACGGCCTTCCTATGCTACTTCTATTCAGCTCCGCCTTTTAAACTGGGCTTCCACGGCTTAGGTGAACTAGTCATCGGCATCTGTTTTGGTCCTTGTCTCGTTTGTGGCGTTTATCAGTCGGCTTGCGGTGCTTTATACACAAGTGAAAGCGGCTTTGCCTGGCATATTTTGGCATTGGGCTGTGCAATAGGAATGTTTGTTACCAACATTCTTTACACTCATTCCTTTGTAGAGCGCCATGTCGATGACGTATCGCATAAGAGCACGTTGGCCGTAATTCTTCGTACCAATGTCGCAGGACTTACGGCGTATGCCATTTTCCTCTTTGTTCCATTCTTGCTTGTACTCTTATGTGTGTTTACTGGCTATATTCATTGGGCCTATGCATTCGTGTGTCTGATGTTGCCGCAAGCCATTTGGTTGATGTGGGCCATGATTAAGTTCGCTCGCAACGAGGAAGTTCCAACAGACCATCCTCATCGTTGGCTTGGTCCGATGGACAACTGGGACAAGGTGGAGGAAGGCAATCGTTATTATTTGCTACGCTGGTTCACGATGCGTAATATTAATACGGGTTTCTGTTTTATCTTGGCAGTGGTGAAACTAACACTTTATTTCATAGGATGACACTGGGAAAGCGCATAAAGCAGTTGAGCTATTTGGCAGGGTGGCAGTTTCGCGCACTTATGGGGCGGCGTGCTCCTTTGCAGTCCGTAAACTTTATTCTCGACCAGTGCAATCTGCGTTGCCGTCATTGTTCGGTTTATGCAATTGCGACACCGCGCATCAAGACGCTTGCTCAGATACGCGAAGAACTGGAGTATTGTCATAGCTTAGGTTCGCGCTTCATCGATTTCGAGGGCGGGGAACTCTATCTTTGGAAAGATGAGAGCGTGGAAGGACATACCTACCGTATCAACGATGTTATTGACCTTGCTCACGAGGTAGGTTTTGGGAGTGTAACGATTACAACCAATGCCCAGTTGCCTTTCATTGGTACACATGCCGACCAAGTATGGGTCTCTATGGATGGGGTGGGAGAGTGGCACGACGATATTCGAGGAAAGGGAACCTTCCAACGGCTCGATAATAACATCCGCAATTATGGAGAATGGCGTAAGAGCGTAGGTGGACAAGCACCACCTGTCTGTGTTAATGTCGTACTGAACAATCGCAATTATCCCTGTTTGGATGAAATAATGGAATATGTGCGTAGTAATCCGCATATCGATCAGCTATCCGTCAACTTCCACACGCCTTTCAGCGAGACGGAAGAGCTTTTCCTTGAGCCTGAAATTCGTAATGCGCTTATAGATAAACTGATTGACTACAAGCGACGTGGCTATCCGATTATGAACAGCCGCTCCGGTTTACGTGCCATGAAGATGCGTGACGGAAAGACTATTTGTACTGACCGCTATTGCTGGGTTACAAACTTCATCTTCTCCGATGGCAGTCGTTCGCCCAAGTGTATGGGATATATGCACGGCGTCTGTGACCGCTGTGGCTTCTCTATGGGAGGTGAGATGTATGCCATGCAACACTTTAAGCCCGACACCTTGTTGAGTGGGCTTAAACTTAGAATGTAGAATAAGATAGCAATTATTTTTCGAAGACAACGATCGTTGTCCTGAAGCCAAATGCCTGCATGAGGGCAGTCATTTGTTCGCGTCCGTTCTGTTCGGCTAACTTATAGGCATTGCTTCGAGCCAGTCGGCGCTTCATGCGTCGTTCGGCACGTCGGTACATTTGTTCCCTATCTTTGCCTGACCAAGAACCCGTTTCGTAGAACGTCTTTGTACGGGCTTCATCGATGAACTTCGTATTGAGTTGCTGAATGCGAGGCAAATGCAGAATGGCCGTATCTCCTTGTATAGTTAGCCAATTATCAGAGAGTTTACTGAAGTCAACTCCCAGACGAATGGTGCCTTGATAGATGCGGACCAACTCTTCATCGGAAAGGACGAAACGACTGTGTGTGGTATCGATGATTTCTTCCATTTGCATGCTCAGGAATTCCCATTTGCCAATCTTTCGGATGCTGGTTACCTGAGCAGGAGTGAGATTGATACAGGTATCGGAGACAACGCTTATTGCGATAGGACCTTCCTCGCTTTTGATGGCTACGGAAAGCGAGCGCATAGCCATTGCCACAATAATTAGCGTAACGATAGTAACAACCCATCGCCAATGCTTCCATAAGAAAGGGAAAAACTTTTTCATCAATTGATCACTCATCATTGTTCATTATTGAGGCTTTGCCTCGAGTCTGCTCACGCTTGGCATAGCCGATGCAAGCATCGCTCTGCTCTCACTCAATCGCAGACTTCATTAGCGAAGCGCTTGTATCTTCACCGTGCTTCGTTCATTATCGTATATGTCGCGCAGATCTTCCTCAACAAATTCCTTGCGGAAAGTAACCACGATGCGTTCTTCTGTGTATCCCATATCCGCCAATAAAGGGATGAGCAATGAAGCCGCATTCCGTTTGGCAGATTCGATGATGCCCATTTTGGGCACAGTACGCAAGACACTGGCAACACCTTGCCGTGTAAAGCTAGTAAGTTCAGCATCCTTGAAGTCACTACGGAGCCAGCTCACACGAGTCTTGATGCCTTCGTTGTCCACCTTTGATGAGGTAACCACGATGCGTGGGTCGGGTAGGGTAATGTGCAAGGCATCGCCCACAATCTCAACATCTTTTTCTCTTATCTGTGAAAAGTCGATGTAGGCTTGCAGGGTAACGTCGATGGGAATGGCAATCTTGCGGTCTCCCAAAGGTAGGTCTTGCTTGAACTTCATGCCCAGGAACGAACCTTGAAGTTGTTTTAGGTCGTTGTGGGTAACTATCTTGTGGACGATGTATTCCGAGGTGTAGAGGCGCGATTGCTTGCTGATGGCAGTGGCAATGCTAACTTGCTCATCAGTCTTCTCGCTCTCTGGCCGTCCGACTTCCTGCTTTGTACAGGAAGTCAGCATAGCTATAATAATAAAGAATAAGATTCGTTTCAAACTTTCAACTATCAACTATCAACTCTAAACTCTCAACTTTATCTCACTCCACCACCGAAGCCTCCGCCGGAGAAACCGCCTCCTCCGCCCCACGAAGCGCGGCCTCCACCTCCTGCAGCACGGGCCTCTCGTTCGGCCTTGTTCATGGCAGCACGGGCCGTGCTCTGGTGCATGGTGCTTCGAATCATAGGCAAGGTAGTTTCGTTGGCCATCTGCTGAGCCACCTGGTCCATATTGAAGTATTCGGGGTTAATCTTCTTCATGTCACGGATGACTTGGTCGGCAATGCCGAATAGGGTGGCATAGATCATATAGTCTTTCCATAGTGTAACTTCACCCACGTTGCGCTCGTCGAGCAGTGTAAATTCCTTCAGGAACTTGCGTAAACCAAACACTTTCTTTACCTCGTCAATTTGGTCACGGTATTGGTAGATGCGCGTCTTGGTGTGCAGTGTTTGGATAAAAGAGTCGGCGTAACTCTGGTTATGGCGACTATTCATCCAAGAGCGCAGTTCCTTAGGTTCGAGCACGGTGTCTGTCCCCGCTGCATCGCGGAAAATCTTGTGTACCATGCGCAACAGTTGAGGATACTCTTTATTCTCAGGTAGGGAATGGATAACAAAGTGTTGCTCCGTCTTTCCCTTACTGTTCATAGCAGAATCGATGCTGATGGCTCCATCGTTGATAAGACGAAGAATGCATGCCGATAGTAGGTTGTTATAGTCTGCCCCCACATACTTATAGGCATTCACCACATCATTTGTTGCTTGCAGGTTGCCGTCATAGGGCAGGTCGCGATACCAAAGCAGGTCCTTCATCACCTGTTTGCGTTGGCGCCATACATAGAAGAAATAGCTGAACAGGAGCAATAGTGGTAGCAGGATAAGTGCCAAGACAAACAGAGCCAAAGCTATCTTGTCGTCGCGTGTCATCTCGTCTGTATAGTCACTCCCTTCAAAGGCACGACCCTTTAGCATCTCAAAACTATTCTCGTTGACAATAGATGGCGTGAACAAGCCTTTCGGGAACCGAGACATCACTATCATGGCACTACGTTGACTGAAAGGTTCGTCGGATTCGGCCACGATGCTGTCACCGATGAGATTGACCTCTCCACTATAGCGGAAGGCCCATACGCCAACACTGTCAGCATCAAAGTGTATGGTGTCTTCGGGTACGATTACCAACCTCACATGTTGGGGACTGGGCTGAATGCCCTCGGCAACGAACATGTAATTGAAACCGTCGGCATCGGCATACCCACGCAACAGGTTTGTAATGGTGTATTGCGTTACATAGGTTCGACTGCCACTCTCTCCCAAACCCCAGCACAGCTCATAGCCATCGTGCTTCGTGACGATACCGCATCTTCCAGCTTTTTGCTGACGGCTTTGGTTAATGTCCCAATAGGACTGTGGCTCGTAGGTGTAACCTGTTTCGTCAGTTACGCTGAAGTCCTTCAGTTCACTGTCATTAAGGTTCCCGATGACTATGTAACATTCCGTACCCTCAGAGTCGATGCTCATCTGTCGGGTCTCTGTTATCCGTGCATCACCATTCGGTTGCAATACGACACGAATGCTCAAATCGTATAACTGAGGACGAGCCTCGAGTGATGGAGTGAAGAAATGAAGAAGTGATGAAGTGAACAGTATAGTGAGGAAAAACTTTTTCATAATGTACGTTAAATGTTCTTTGCACTTTTACAACTTGCAACTAATATATTAATGAGTTCATTGCAGTCTGCAATTATATCTTTAAACTGTTCTTCTGTTATGGTGTTCGTAGCCTTTAATAAACGAAGCCAATATCTTGTCTCGCTTGCTTCCTTAAGTGAAATTGTCATTTTTGATATGAAGTCGGCTTTGGACTGAGCAAACTTAGCTTCTGCTATGTTTGCCCCTATGGAAGTCCCAGAACGCATCATTTGTTTTGATATGATAAACTCCTTCTTTTCTTCAATTAAGAATCTATAGAGATCTATCAAACGTATTGAAAACTGGAAACTTTTTTCCTCGAGTATTCCTTTCATTAGTCTTTCACCTCACTTCATCACTTCATCGTTCCATCACCTCATCACTTCTTAAATGCTTCATCGAGGTTGGGATAACTCTTCTTTTCTTCGCTGTCAACTTTCAAGTATTCCTTCTCAACGAAGTGCAGGACAGAAGCCACGATGCTCGAAGGCCACTGACGCACCATACGATTCATCTTGGTGGCAGTATCGTTGTAAACCATACGCGACATACGCACGTTCTCTTCGTACTGCTTCATTCCCTCCATAGCTTCCTGGTAGAGACCGGCAGCCTTCAACTCGGGATAAGCTTCGCCGATGGCAATCAGACGGCCCATCACTTGACTGAGGGCAGAGGTCTGTTCGTTAACGGCCTCGGGCGTATTCACTTGTTCGCCACGACGCTGTTGGATGACCTCAATCAGAGTCTCAGATTCGTGCTTGGCATACTGTGCGGCAGTCTTTGCCAGAGCCAATACGGCATCCCAACGGGAGTTTAGCTGAACTTCAATCTGACTCAGGGCATTCTTACAAAGTTCGTCTAGATTGACCAGCGAGCGCTGAGTCGAGATGAAATAACCAATGACGATAACCGCCAATACGATAAGAATAATTGTTACCATAATTATTTAGTATTAAAAGTTTACGGCGTTAAAGTTACGAATTTAATGCGAAACGGCAAGCACCTCGGGCTACTTTTCTCCCTTCTCGACTTGCTTAGCGAATGTCGAAGATGCGGAAGAAGCCTGTCAGTGTGAACACCTCGCGTATTCCCTCGCTCAGGTTTCGAATAGTTAGTTGGCCTCCTTTGCTATGGACTTGCTTAAGTAAGGTAAGCAGAATTCTAAGCCCCGAACTGCTTATGTATTCCAACTGTGCCATATCCAGTTCGATATTGCGGTGGGCTTGTTCCATGAATGACTGCATGTCCTTGGCAAACTGTTCAGAGGCAGCTGTGTCGAGTCGTCCCGAGAGTGTTCCTTTCAGACCATTGTCGTATTCTGTGATGGTGACTGTCATTGTAGATGAGATGGATTATGGTTGAGATTTATAGTTATGGTAGCGGCGTGATAGGCCAGAGTAGGTTGACTGCCAACAAATTAGTGGCCAGAATGATGAGGGCCATCCAAAAGCCCACCTTGGCAAAGTCGGAGAATCGGTAACCGCCAGGACCATAGACCAGCATGTGGGTAGGTGAACCGATAGGGGTGATGAAGCACGAACTAACGGCAATCATCAGTGCCACACAGAAGGGGAAGGGGTCGTATCCCATAGTGGTTGCGGCATTGTAGATGATAGGGAAGAAGATGGCACCCGTGGCCGTGTTTGAGATAAACTCTGTAGTGAACATTCCCGCCATGCATATTGCCGCCATCACAACGATGGGATTGTCGCCACACACTGACAGAATGCCGTTTGCAATCATTTGTGCCAGCCCCGTCTTGGCAATGGCTGTGCCCATGACAACTGATCCGGCAAACACCATCAGGATGTTCCAATTGATGGCTTTCATGGCTTGGTCGATGGAACAACACCTGCAAATCACCATAGCCAGCGCTGCGATGAAGGCCGCTTGAAGCAATGTCATCACGCCTAATGAAGAGAGAGCAATCATGCCTATCATGATGAGTGTGGAGACGAGTGTCTTCTTACCGATGTTGGGTAGGTCCTCAGAGTCGAAGAACTGTAATTGCTTTTTAGTTTCATCACTGATGCTCTTCATCTTTGGTGGACATTCCAACAACAGCGTGTCGCCTGCTTGCAGCACGATGTCGCGTGGACTGGCTTCGATGCGTTCTCCTTGTCGGCTAACAGCAACAAGTGTCAGTTGGTCATTCTTCTCAAATCCCGTTTCTTCCCATCGCTTGCCAATGGCCGTGCTAACGAAACCAATTGAGGCGGTCTTCAGTTTACGATTGGGGTCAATCTCATCGATGCTGAAGACATGATGGTCGGCATTCACTAGTCCGTGACTCTTGCGCAACTCGATGAGTTCGTCTATCTGGCCGGCGTATATCAGGCGGTCGCCTCCAATGATAAACTCATCGGCAGGAACGGGGGAGATAACCTCCTTGTCGAAACGCACGATTTCGATGAGGCTACCTCCGCGCACATTGTTCAGCTTAGCTTCTTCTACGGTTTGCCCTACATGCTGAGAACTTGTGGGAACAAGCATTTCCAGCGTGTATTCACCTGTCGACTCGAAGCCTTCTTCGGGAGCTTTTCGTTCGGGAAGCCAACGACGCAATAGAACCATCGTCAGTACGCCTACAGCCAAACAAAATAGACCTGGAATCATTGGCGTTAGCACATTCATGGCATTTCCCGTCTGCTCGGCATACATGCCAGAGATAATCATGTTCGGTGGAGTACCAATAAGGGTACATACGCCACCCATGCCTGAGGCATAGCTCAATGGAATAAGTAGTTTGGAAGGTGTGATATTAAGCTTTCTGCCCCACATCTTCACAACATTCACAAACAAGGCCACCACGGTGGTGTTGTTGAGGAAGGAAGAGAGGAAGGCCACTGGGAACATCAGGCGCATGATAGCCTTTGGATAGCTGCCTGGTGTACCCAGCAAGTGACGTGTCATCCACTGAAGCACACCCGTATGGACAAGACCGGACACAACGACAAACAGGGCACCGATGACTACAACTGAGGGACTACTGAATCCGGATAGAGCCTCTCCAGAGGTAAGTACTCCTGTAATGAACAATATGGCTATGGCACCAAGGAATGCCGATTCGGCAGAAATTTTGGTAAAGAGCAGCGTTATAAATACCGTCAGCACAGTCACGATGGTTATCCACGCATCGAGTCCGAGTCCGAGAAATATGATGCTTTCCATAATAATGTAATTGTTGGCAAATACGAAGAAGCTGAGTCCAGAGTTGGGAAGGGCGCGTTAGCTAATCAGGTATCTTGCTTTCACTACCTCCCAGTCGATAATGTCCCAAAGTGCAGACAAGTGGTCGGGACGCCGATTCTGATAATCCAGATAGTAGGCATGCTCCCACACATCGAAGGTAAGCAGGGGGCGTAGGCCACGTTGAACAGGATTGGCAGCATTGGTCTCTTGGGTAATGACCAGTGAACCATCGTCCTTGGCGGACAGCCATACCCAACCCGAACCAAATAGAGTCGCACCTGCTTTCTGGAACTCTTCCTTAAACATGGCAAACGAACCAAATGTCTCGCCAATGGCTTCCATCAGTTCGTTCTCGGGAATATTATTTTCCTTCGGCGCACGGAATTGCCCAAAATACAGTTCGTGGTTTAGAATCTGTCCAGCATTATTCAGTATGCCGCCTTTAGCTTGCTTTACAATATCCACAAGCGAGAGGTCTTCCATTCCTGAACCCGGAAGAAGATTATTTAGATTATTCACATAGGCTGCCAGATGCTTCCCGTGGTGAATTTCAATGGTTCTTTGACTAATTACCGGCTCTAGTGCATCCGCAGCGTAAGGCAATGCCATCAGTTCAAAATGTGCCATAGTGTAGTGTATTAGAGTTTCTTGTGGCGAAGATACAAAACAATTGACAATTGACAATTGATAATTGGCAAATATTTAATAACTTTGCGAATAATTAATATGAAATGCCCACGAAACCCATATGTGGGAACTTGGATTAATGCATAAATAAATGAGAAAGATGTTACTTACACTTCTGTTTGCCGTCATTGCTGCCATTGCATGGGCCTTAATGAAGAACCACCATACTGGCTTCAAGTCTGTAGACACGGCTGAGTTTGCCGAAGTAATTAAAGATACTGCTGTACAATTGGTTGATGTTCGTACCCCGATGGAATATGCCGAGGGTCACCTTCCCGGTGCTATGCTCATCGATGTAAAGGACAGCACCTTTTTACTGAAAGCCAAGGCAACGCTCTCTCAAGACCATCTCGTAGCTGTCTATTGCCGTAGTGGGCGTCGTTCGGCTACGGCCGCAAGTCAACTTGTAAAGGCGGGGTTCGAAGTCATCAACCTCAAGGGTGGTATCCTCGCATGGCAAGCCGAAGAGCGTGAGGTCGTGAAAGATTGACTTACTCGTAATGGCGAATGCGAACGTCAACGCCGTCGTCCTTAAGTTCGGTAGGTAATCCGCTTACGTTTGTCTGTCCGTAATGGTATGGAAAGAGTACACGCGGACGAATGGTGCGAGCCGCACGGACTAATTGTTCGGTTGTCATCGTGTAAGGTTGATTGCAGGGCAGGAAGGCTATGTCGATGTCCTTAATCTCAGCCATCTCGGGTATGTCCTCTGTGTCGCCGGCGATGTAGATGCGCAGTCCGTCTAAGGTGAGAATGTAACCATTGTCGCGTCCTTTCGGGTGAAACTGCGTGCGCCCTTCCGTGATGTTATAGGCAGGAACGGCTTCTATGCTGATATCTTCTGACAGATGCAGTTGGTCATAATTTTTCATCTTCTCGCCATATCCCAGCATTTCACTGCAACGTCCGTTTAGAATCACCATTGTTCCTTTGTCTTCCAACTGTTTGATAGCCTCCTTGTCGAAGTGGTCTCCATGTTCGTGAGTGATAAGGATGTAGTCGGCTTTGGGCATTGCCGTATAGTCGATGGTGCGGTTGCCTAATTCCCTTACCGGATCTACCTGTATCTCGAGTCCATTGTACTGAATGCGAATGCTGGCGTGAACCAGTGCGTGGAATCGCACTTCTTTGCCGCTCTTTGTGTGGAACGTATCCATTTCGTAATCGCTTGCACAAGATGCGCCCGTTAGCCCTAATAAGGCCAGAATCAGTGTCGTCAGTTTTTTCATAATACACGTATTTAGATTATCTTTTGAAAGGCAAGGCGTTCGTCGCCATTCGCGATGTGGATGATACCGCAGTACTCGAAGGCGTGCTTCTGCAGGATGTGTTGCATGATGAGATTGTCGCGGTGGGTGTCGATGCGAAGGCAATTGGTTTGGGAAAAGCAGAACTCAAGCATAGTATCCATCACACCGTGACTGTCAGGCGTACTGGCAATGCGATGGACAACATAGTAAGGAAGTTCGTCGTCAATCCAACTACCATTATATATAATAGTATAGGTAGGGTCAGGACCGGGAATGAATGCCCACGTGGCAACGACCGTCCCGTCTTCTTCCATCACATAACTATGTCCTTGTTCGATGTCTTGCAGAAACGTCTCTTCCTTTGGATAGCCTTCCGGCCATTGGTCATGATTGCCGTTGGCTCGCATGATGTTGCGTGCTAAGTCGCGCAGTTCCAGTATGCGCGTTAAGTCGTCTATGCTTGCTTTGCGAACAATAATGCTATTAGCCATTTGCCATTTAACATTTGCCATTTGCCATATTGCTTTCACTCCTTTACCGCCCACAGAAAGCGTTTCATATCTACCCGCCCATTAGGCAGGAAACACACGCCTTCGGCTTCGAGCAAGGAACGGTGTTGCAACCAGCCCGGAGCCGTACGCCCCATTGCATTCACTACCCGATGGCAAGGCAACTTTGTCGCCTCGGGCGTATAGTGCAGGATGTGTCCCACCATGCGTGAATGGTCGGGCCAACCTGCGAGAGTGGCGATGGTGCCGTATGTTGTCACTCGTCCGCGCGGTATCTGGCCGACGATGTCAAGTACGGCATCCTGGAACGTCCGTGCTTCTTGTGGCGACATGCTGGTAGGGCAATCTCTCATCGTAAGGTCTATTAGGTTGGGAACTTATTCGCTGGCGTGAATGGTCGCTATTACATACTCCGATTGCGTGCCGATGCGGAACCTTCCTCCCCAGATGCCAAGGCCGGAGGAAACGTAATAGTGTGTCCGTCCGCGCTGATGCGAACCCCAGGCACATTCATACATCAGTTTCGTTATCCAAGACAAAGGCCATACTTGTCCATAATGGGTGTGACCACTCAGCTGGAAGTCGAAGCCTGCTTGTTCGCTTTCGGCAAGGTTAAAAGGTTGATGGTCTAAGAGGATGGTATATTTATTACGGTCGGCAAGTCTCGATAGTTCGGCAAGCGTCGCCCGCCTTCTATACATACGGTCGTTACGTCCAATGATGACAAGTCCAGGTAATGCTTCGGCTTCTTTATCGACTAATAGGTGAATGCCAGACTCTTTATAGAAACGCATTGCTTGCGGCGCTCCACTATAGTATTCATGATTGCCCAGACAGGCATAAACAGGAGCCTTGAGTCGACGAAATTCAGCCGCCATATCCTCCTCGATTAGGGGGCGGATGCTGACATCAATTATGTCGCCCGCAATAAGAATGAGGTCGGGTTGTTCGCTGTTCATAATGTCAACCCAACGAGCAAGTTCCTTCCTGTCGTTATGGTAACCCAAGTGTAGGTCACTGGCCATGAGTACCTTATAATCCCGTGGCAAGGGCTTTGTCGATTGCAATTCCAGCGCCACGCGTACCTTATTATTATAATGTATGCGCCCATACACGAAGGTGACAAGCATTACAAACCCGATGCACGCCGTCGTTGTCCAGCTGTTATAAAGCCAGTTACGTGGCACAAGGTGAAGCAGACGCCCTAGGTCAAGTGCAATGAATATCATCGCCAAATAAAATATGATGATGAGTGTCGAAGTTCCTATGTTGTAAAGGAGACGTGCCATGGGCATGGGCAGATGCTCAAGTTGTCCTGCAAAGTCGAGGAATAGCGTGAGGAAGCACAAAAGGCCTAACCCCGTAATCACTGTTCGCCAAACGACTCCGACAGGCAGAATCACCCATACGTGCCATAGGACGTAGGAGACACCCAAAACGGGAAGGAGCAACAAGGTTAATATCCAGAATATGTTCATCTTACTTGCGTTTCTGCAAAGGTACGATTTAGCGAGTAAAATGCAAAATAAAATTTGGCATTTTCGAGCGTTAGTATCCCTCGACGCTTAGTTGTACCGTGATTATGTTACTTCACTTCCAGCCGTGGGCGCACGGGATCGGTGAGTCTGGTAATGCGGTCTTTGTTCACACTCACCACGCCCTTCACCTTCTTGAAATAGGCAATGCCCTGTTCCAGCGTAGTGCCTTCGGGGATGAGGATGGCCACGCCCGGGATGATGCTATAGTCGTATTTGAGTGTAGCGCCATAGTCCTTGATAGCTTTGTAGAGCGGTTCCTTGCCCACGTCCTCGCTAACCATGATGATAAGGGTATTGGGCGAGTACTCAGATCCCAGTTCTCCTTTGCCAGGCATACTTGGGAGTAATTCTCCTCTTTCGGGGGGATTGAGGGGGGCCACTTCTTTCTTCGTCTTGCATGTAGAGAAGAAGAGCAAGGACAATATGAGCATTGCAAAGACTTTCATTCCCGTTGAAGAAACTGTTGTCTTATGTCCTCCGGCAATCGCTCAATGGCGTATCGGAGCATGGTTCGGGGCATAGTCGAGTGGCGTTCGTTGAGATAGTCGATGAGGCGTTTTTCGTCGCGCTTGCCAGCCTCGCGTAGGAGCCATCCGACAGCCTTATGGATGAGGTCATGGGTGTGATGGAGCAGAATGTCGGCAATGGCGTAGGTGTCATCCAGTTGATGGTGTCTCAGGAATTGCATGGTGGAGACGATGCCTATGCGTTGTTCCCATATCGTCTTGCCATTACGGGCAAGGTTGTAGAGGATGGTTCTCTCCTTGTCGAGCAGCCATGTTCCTAGCAGCTCGTAACACGAGAGGTCCACGAGATCCCAGTTGTTGATGCGCTCGGTATGACGGAGGTAGAAGTCGATGCATTCCCGTTGATTGTCGGGGTGCTTCTTATTATGCTTGAACTGTTGTATAAGGACAAGCAGGGCGGCTAAGCGAACTTCGTGCCACGGGCTTTCGATGCATTGTTCCAAGTCCAGCATCGTGGTATCTCGCCATAGGCGTTTCACCATATCTCTGGTCACAGGCACCCGAATACCGAGAAACTGGTCGCCCTCGCCGTATTGCCCTTTCCCCGTCTTGAAGAATCGCATGAGGCCTCGTGCCTCTTCTTCATTACGAAGGGACAACATCTCACGAAGTAGGAGAGGAGTACTTAAATTCTCGTTCATGGGAACAAAGGTACGATTTAATTCTTAATTCTTAATTCTTAATTCTTATTTTTTTAGTAACTTTGCACGCGTTAAGAAAAGGTAATTCAAATAAATACATAAAACTATGAAACTTGACATCACACAGGCCCTCATCGGGCAAGAGAAAGTTAACGCCCTTATGGGTAAGGTTGAACAGGCACAGGAGGCTCTAGAGAAGGGTACATGTGCGGGTAACGACTTCCTTGGTTGGTTGCATCTGCCTTCGAGCATCACTCCCGAGTTCATCGCAGAGATTCAGGCCGTTGCCGACACGCTTCGCAAGGAGTGCGACACCGTGATTGTAGCTGGCATTGGTGGTTCGTATCTGGGTGCTCGTGCCATCATCGAGGCTTTGGCTAACAGCTTCCAGTGGCTGACCAATAAGGGTGAGAACCCCGATGTCCTGTTTGCCGGTAACAACATCGGTGAAGACTACCTCTATGAACTGACCGAGTATCTGAAGGGTCGTAAGTTCGGCGTTATCAACATCTCCAAGTCCGGTACGACGACAGAGACTGCTCTGGCTTTCCGTCTGCTGAAGAAGCAGTGCGAGGAACAGCGCGGTAAGGAAGTGGCTAAGAAGGTTATCGTAGCCATTACCGATGCCAAGCGTGGTGCAGCCCGCACTTGTGCCGATAAGGAAGGTTACAAGTCGTTCATTATTCCCGATAACGTAGGTGGTCGTTTCTCCGTGCTCACTCCCGTAGGCTTGCTTCCTATTGCTGTCGCAGGTTTCGACATCACCGCTCTGGTGAAGGGTGCACAGGATATGGAAAAGCAGACGGCCCTTGGCGTTCCCTTTGAAGAGAACCCCGCAGCTCGCTATGCCGCTGTCCGCAATGCTCTGTATCAGGAGGGCAAGAAGATAGAAATCGTTGCCAACTACCAGCCTAAACTGCACTACATCGGCGAATGGTGGAAGCAGCTCTATGGTGAGAGTGAAGGTAAGGATCACAAGGGCATCTTCACAGCTGCCGTTGACCTGACTACCGACCTCCATTCTATGGGTCAGTGGATACAGGATGGCGAGCGCTCTATCTTCGAGACGGTTATCTCCGTTGCCAAGCCCGAGCACACCCTGTTCTTCCCCTCCGACGAGGAGAACCTCGATGGCCTGAACTTCCTTGCTGGTAAGCGTGTGGATGAGGTGAACAAGATGGCCGAGCTGGGTACTCAGTTGGCTCACGTCGACGGTGGTGTGCCCAACCTTCGCATCGAACTGGAGCGTCTCGACGAATATAACCTCGGTCAGCTCATCTACTTCTTCGAGAAGGCTTGCGGTATCAGTGGCCTTGTCCTTGGTGTCAATCCCTTCAACCAGCCCGGCGTTGAGGCTTACAAGAAGAATATGTTCGCCCTCCTCGGCAAGCCTGGATATGAGGCAGAGACGGAAGCGATTCGCAAGCGTTTAGCTTAAATCCGACCCCCTCCTCTCATCCTCCCCGAGGGGAGGAAGTATTTTCTTTCGAATCATATAGATGAATGAACTAAATGCAATCACGCCCCTCCCTCGGGAGGGGATTGGGGGTGGGGTCGTTCGTGCCATCTTGTTCGACATGGACGGCGTACTGTTCGACAGTATGCCGAACCATGCGTATGCGTGGAGCCATGCAATGACGGACTTCGGACTGAAGATGGAGCCGGAAGAAGTCTATATGAATGAAGGACGCACGGGCAAGGGAACCATCAACATCCTGTCGAATCGCTATTGGGGACGCGACGCGACGGACGAGGAAGTGCAACGGATATATGATGCTAAAAGCGCACTCTTCAACTCCTTGCCCGAGGCACGTCCTATGCCTGGTGCCATAGACTTATTATATAAGGTACGCGCGCAAGGACTGATGCGCGTCATCGTTACAGGCAGTGCCACACATGCTCTGCTCGACCGTCTCAATGCTGCTTTCCCAGATTTGTTTACACCCGAATTGATGGTGACAGCCTTTGATGTCCATCACGGAAAACCTAATCCGGAACCTTACCTTATGGGATTAAAGAAGGCAAATATCTCAGCCTCGGAGGCTATCGTGGTAGAGAATGCTCCCCTGGGCGTGCAGGCAGCACGTGCCGCAGGCATATTCACAATTGCTGTAAATACAGGTCCCCTGAGGGACGAAGTGCTGAAGGAAGCTGGTGCCGACCTTGTCCTGCCTTCCATGCAATATTTAGCTGATAATTGGGAGCAAGTGTACAATAACCATAAATAGAAAACCATGTTATCCTAAAGGCGAACGCCCTATTTTAGAACATTGGTATGGTTCACTAATAAGAAAGGACAAAATTGAATTTGTGGTTCATTCATCCTATTTATGGTATAATGACGCTCATCATTCTTCTTAATAAACGAAAGGATATAAAGCATCATAAATATTCGAAATCTAATACTTTATTTAGCTGATAATTAGGAAACGGTGTTCGAGAGCCTGAGATCGGCACATTTTTCATAATATTTCTTTATTTGATTGTCACAAAACGAGTATCTTTGCGTCATTAAGTCAGAGATACCACTCAAACATGACCACAGCACAATTCACAGAGGAGGTACGGCGGATGCGCCCGATGCTAATCGGCGTGGCACGAAGAATCGTGAACGACGACGAGGAGGCGGAGGATGTGGTGCAGGATGCCTTGCTGAAGTTGTGGCAGGTTCGTGATGAGGTGGATAACTTGCCCGGGATGGCACGTGTGATAGTCCGTCATCGTTGTCTCGACATCATTAGGCACAGACAGCCAATGCTTAGTCTTCATGGTATTGAGGCGGAGGACAAAGAGGACAAGACAACGGACGAACGCATAGAGAGAATGATGACACTTGTGGCAACGTTGCCGACCATGCAGCAGACGGTGCTTCGCCTGCGTCACATGCAAGGCATGGAGATGCGTGATATTGCCCGAATCATTGGTGCATCGGAAGTCGCTGTCCGTCAGTCGCTAAGTCGTGCCAGAAGGGCAGTATTTGAGAGAATGAGGTTTTGAGGTTTGGAGTTTTATAGATAATGAAAACTATGAAAGACTTGGTTAAACGCTTTATGGAGGGCGAGACAACGCTGGAGGAAGAGCGCAGGCTATATGTCTACTTCTCTGGCGACAACGTGGACGAAGAGTTGCAACCCTACCGCGACTTCTTCCTCGGACTAGCGAGCGTGAATGATATGGATAAGGAAGAGATGACCTCTAAACCTCAAACGTGGCTGGTTGCCCTACGAGTCGTTGCAGCTGTTGCCGCCATGCTGGTTATTGGGCTATTTATCTCGTTGGAAAGCGAACCGGAATACCGGTCTTCCATTCTTAATCCTCAATCATCATACCATAAGTATTCCCCTTGTTCCGAAGGTACGCCCCGGGAAATATATGCATGCTACATGGAGCAACGGCGGACGAGAACCAATACGTATCAAGAACTTAGACAACTGAAAAAGAAAGCGTATGAAAACAATTAGTAAACTGGCATTAGCCTTAATGGCTATGCTTACGATAGCGTGCAATCGCAGTCAGAACATCACAATGATGACGCAAATCAACAATGACGGACGTTCGTGTATTCGTTGTTTCTATTTCCACACTGATTCGGCGAGCCTTGTTACAGACGTCGATACCATAGGCAATGACTATCTGCACATCGGAAGGGAATGGAAACGTCAGTGGTGCTTTACGCAGGCGGATTCTGTTTATCACGAGTTGCCCATGACATCCCAACAGTACGCTGAAATACGAGAAGAGCTAGACCGACAAGGCATAGACAAATCTGTTGAGGATACCATACTGGTGGTGGTTGAGCGTCACTACAACACTACAGAAGAGATGAGTGCCGATTTGCCTCTCGTGCTTGCCGACAAGCCTTTGACGGCAACGAGCATATCGAAGAAGAACTTCCGATGGTTCTACACTGATTACCACTTCAGTGAAAGCTATGCCAGTTGCGATTCGCTCTTCTCCATCCCCATCACAGACTATGTTGACAAGGACGTGGCCTCTTATTGGTTCACAGGTAAGCCAAACCTTGCTGAAGGAGTGCCTGGAGCCGGGATGAAGGAGATGCTTGACAATGTGGAGGAGCGCATCAGTCAGTGGGTCAATGCAAACATCGCAGACGAAATTTGTAATCAGATAATTGAACGCTACGATGAGGTAGTCAATCCGCCGGTTAGTCGTGAACAGTTCATTGCCTTGCGTGATTCCATAATCCATTTCGCTGTCCTCAACCTGGATTTCTACAATGAGGCGTCACGGGAGAGTAACTTCTTGTGCGACTATTTCCACAGCGATGCTTACACACCGCTCGTAAGTAGTGAAGAGATGGATGATGCTTTGGAACAGCGCTACGGCTTCTATGGCGCTCTCATAGGTTTTAACGTGCAGTACAACCTGTCCATGCCCGGTCGCTTTACAGCCTTTGATTACGAGCCTCTCCATTTTACTGGTGAATATCTTGTCCCCCACGACTATACCATAACGGCCAGTTCGCGTGTCGTCCATCCCTGGGCATTCGTTGCGACATTGCTTCTCATCTTTATTCCTTTGTTCTTAGTCCGAAGGAATAGGAAGGAATAACAACAAATCCTCCATTGCCTGAGCGATGGAGGATTTATTCTTTTAGATCGTCATTTATCGGATAAAGTTTGTGCGAACCTGAGGTTCTATGTCGGGATGCCCCTCGTTGCTGACGTCCAGTCGCTTTATCATCCACGCCATATTGCGACCCAGCGTGCGCATGGTCTGCATGCCTTCCTCGTCCTGGGCTGCCTGTCCGGGTGTCTGACCATAGGCCATGTTCCAATACTGACTGCTAACGACAGGCATGTTCAGTATGGTGAAGTACTTGTTTAGTCGGTCGAAAGCTGCCGATGCACCGCCACGCCGACAAACGACCACGCTGGCACCTGGCTTGAAGCGCAGGTCTGCGCCAAGGGAATAGAACACGCGGTCGAGTAGGGCACAGAGCGAACCGTTAGGACCTCCGTAGTATACGGGTGAACCGATGACGAGTCCGTCGATGCCGTCCTTAATGACTCGCATCACTTGGAAGTACAGATCGTCGCGGAAGGTGCATTTGCCTTCCCGTCCGCACATTCCACAGGCGATGCAACCCTGCACGGCCTTCTTGCCTATGCTGATGATTTCGGTCTCAATGCCCTCTTGGTTCAGGGCCTTTGCCACTTCGGAGAGCGCTGTGAAGGTATTGCCTTTCTCTCGTGGACTTCCGTTGATGAGCAGAACTTTCATGGTGGTTTGGTGGTTTGGTCGTTTAGTCGTTTGGTGGTTTGGGGGATTGGTCGTTTGGTGGTTTAGTGGATAGTCACGGTGCAAAGATAGTGCAAACCGAGAGAAAATGCAAATACATTTGCAATTTTCCGAGGTGCAGCCTATCTAAGACGATAGTCAAAGATAGTGCAAACCGAGAGAAAATGCAAATACATTTGCAATTTTCCGAGGTGCAGCCTATCTAAGACGATAGTCAAAGATACGATTAACCGAGCGGAATAGCAAACAAATCTCGTTTATTTCTAAAGAAAACCTTGAACGCTCGGCACTTGTGACGCTTGATTCATTCAAGAATGTTCAATATTCCTCGCCCCCACGGGGAGAGACAGAGAGGGGCCATTTGGCAATAAAAAACCCCGACAGCCGGCTTTCGCAAGCAAACTGTCGGGGAGGTATACCTTACATATTACTAACTAAAACCTAGAGTTTAACTTAATCTAACTCTTAGTTCCCTTTCACTTCGTCAACCGCAACGGTTGCTACTTGTTCCTTTGTTGGCAGCTTAAATAGTACGGGCAGGACATAACGCATGCGGACGGGTTTGCCTTTATGCATTGCAGGCTTCCACTTAGGCATTGCTTTTACTACGCGCTCAGCTTCGGCTGAAAGAATCTCGCTAGGCGAGCGCAGAGTCTTTACTTCATCGATGCTTCCGTCTTTTTCGATGATGAATTGAATAGATACGCGACCCTCTATATTCTTATCTTGTGCCTCCTTGGGGTAGCGCATGTTTTGACTTAGCCAGGCATAGATGTTGTTGTTTGTCAGACTGTCACGGAATTCTGCATATATTTGTGGCACATCCACGACTTCGTCGTCGTCCGCCACGGCCTCTTTGTTGTCTTTCTTAGTCTCAATGATGACGATGCCGCTATACTTCTGCTTGTCGAAGTCTTTGTAAATCTCTTTTGCCACCTTCTCGTTATTCGTTACGCTCAAACTTCCGATTTCGTCAGCCTTCACGTATTTCTCCACCTTTCGCATTTCGTCAGAAGCAGTGATGTCGCCCATTGGCTTCCCGTCGACGAGGACGCAGAGGGGCAACGCCTTCTCCTTGCTCTTTTCTGTCGTGGTGATGCGTAACTCGTTCTCAGGTGTAAGTTCGTTCCTGATCTCCTTTCCCTCTACGGCTTTCACGGCCTCTTGGGGAGTCATCTCCTGTCCGTCGACAACGACGCGCAGGGTGCCAGGTGCGGCCTTCATTTGTCGCTTGACTTCGGCGGTTGGGGTTTTCTTGGCAATGGGTGCTTCCACCTTCTCTGCCATTTGCTGACTTGCCATTGCACCAAGTGCAATCAGGGTTAAGGGCACTGCGTAGAGGACTTTCAGGCGTGCCCAACGGGGGGATTTCTTCTTTGTCATCATAGTGATACGTTTTTTGAGAAGGCTATGGCGAAAACCGTTGACCATTGGGTATGGCGTGCGTGCCACGGCCTTCTCGATTAATAAAAGTTGATAATCACGCGCCGAAATGCCTCTGCGCAGTACGGCATCGTCGGCTTCATATTCGTGTACTTCACGCAGCGAGGCGTCAAGCATCCAAATGCAAGGATTGAACCATTGTAGAACTTCCACAAAGGAAAGGAACAGGGCGTCCCATGAGTGGCGCATGCGCACATGGGCCAGTTCATGGGCAAGGACAATATCCTCCCTCTCGGAGGAGGTCGGAAGGGGGTTGCCGATGACAATGCTTCGCATCCACGAGAAGGGGCTCACCTTGTCGGCATGGCAATAGATGGTGGCTCCCTCTTGTTTGTCCGTCCACAGACATCCGCGTGGGATGAAACGGATGAGGCGAATCAGGCCTACCGCCTTCCATAGGACGAAGAACAACACACCTATTATATAGATGTATACGAGGAGGGTCGACCACACGACGGCAGTATGGTCCGCTGGTACGTCCGCAGCCGCACTCTCACTGCTGCCTACAATCAGGGTGGGCAGCACTACTGACGAGATGGCTTGGCGCTGAGGCTCGAAAGGTGTCGCAAGCCCATTGTCCCAGACATGCACGTCGAGGCAGGGCAACAGAAGCGACAACACGACGATGCATAGCAGCATGGTCCTGTTGAATCGGAAGAACGTCTCCCTCCTCAGCATCAAGGCATAGGGCAGATAGAGTAGGGCCAGTGTCAGGCTGCTCTTGATGGCATATAGTGTTAGTGCTCCCATGATTACTTGTTTATCAAATCCATTAGTTTCTGTAACTCCGCCTCGCTGAGTTCCTCATTCTCCACAAAGAACTGGACGAACCTCGATGCACTGCCGCCGAAGAAACTGTCCTTGACGTCCTTCATCACGCGACTCGTGTATTCGGCACGCGAGACGATGGGGAAGTAGAGGTACTGCTTGCCATTCCCCTTCTTGTAATCTACGAAACCTTTAGTAGAAAGGATCTTCAGGAAGGTCGAAACGGTGGTGTAGGCAGGTCTTGGCTCATCATACTTTGCCACAACTTCGTGCACGTCCAGTGCCTTCCCTGCCGACCAAAGCGCATTCATTACCTGCATCTCGCTTTTCGTAAGTGTGTAGTCGTTCTTGCTCTTCATATTACTAAAATGTTAGTTATTTGATGCAAAGGTAAAACTAAACTATTAGTAATTGCAAATAAAAATGGAGCTTTTTTATCGATAACCCCAATATTTAACATTTATTATTAGTTATTCCGCATAGAACTTCTCTTGTTTATTCGTATCTTTGCTGCGATGATTACTAACCCATAAATGATTAGTCTTATGAAAGAATTGAAAGGAACAAAGACGGAGAAGAACCTCATGGAGGCCTTCGCCGGAGAGTCAATGGCCCGGAACAAGTACACCTACTTTGCTTCCCGTGCAAAGAAGGACGGTTATGTGCAGATTGCCAGCATCTTCGAGGAGACAGCTGCCAATGAGAAAGAGCACGCCAAGCTGTGGTACAAGTATCTGAATGGCGGTTCGGTTGGTGACACTGTCCACAATCTGGAAGACGCCGCCGATGGCGAGAACTTCGAGTGGACGGACATGTACGACCGCATGGCCCGCGAGGCACGTGAGGAAGGCTTCGACGAGATTGCCGAGAAGTTTGCCTTGGTCGGTGCCATCGAGCGTGAGCACGAAGCGCGTTATCGCAAACTCTTGGCAAATATTAAGGAAGGTCTGGTCTTCTCCAAGGAGGGCGACGTCGTTTGGCAGTGTGCCAACTGTGGTCACATCGTCATTGGCAAGAAAGCCCCCGAGGTCTGTCCTGCCTGCAGTCATCCCCAGAGCTACTTCCAAGTAAAAGCGGACAACTATTGAAGCAGCGAGAGCAGAGCGCGAAGCGCTATGCAGACAGCCGTGTGCCGTGGATGTGCCAAACTTGTTTGAGCATAGATACTGGCACATGGATGTCCAGCAGGGCGAAAACTTGCTTTCAGCCTCTGCCGAGTCGCGTCCGATAGTCGACGAAGTCAACAAAGTTAATTACTAGTCGCTTCCGATAGTCGGCGATTGGACAAAAGAACCGAGAATCCCACGAGGGTTCTCGGTTCTTTTCTTTTAGAGGTTGACGGTATAGCAGGCCGAAACGCCAGCGGCTGCACTAAGAGCCGCGATCAGCGCGGTAAGAGGACTCACCCCCAGCCCCTCTCTTGTAGCGAGGGGAGCATAATGGGGTAAGGCTAGATGATTCCCAGCGCTACGGCTGCATTTGCCGCAGATGCGCCTCCGAAGGCGGCCAATAGCGCCGTCAACAGCTTCCAAAGGAAGCGACACAATTCTCTTTTCTTTTCATTACTCATAACGTATCAATTTAATTTAACAAAAACCAATAAAAACCCTTGTTAGCTTGTTGGGACCGTCTTCGACGGCCTGCGATGCCGTTTGAGTTCGACTCTGTAAGTAAACTTCCGCGTCGACTCTTCCATCATCGCGCACTATGTGCTACCCACCAAGCCACAAGGAAAACCAATAAAAACCGTTGCTTCGCAAATGTCCGCTCGGCATCTGCGCAGCAGTGACGCTTGCGTAGAGCAACGGAGCAAGAAATGTCTAATGTCAATTGTCAAAGGAAATGGTGGTTTTTCTGTCGAAGACAGATGTTTTTCTTTCGAGACCTCGTACCGCCAAGAGGCGGCGGATGGAATAGGCGGAACAGATCAAGCTTGTTTGATACTGGACAAACTATTTCAGACGACAAGGCCGAAAGGCCTAAGAGGTCGTAGAAAGGGTTTTTAAGGTTTTGTTTAGTTGTTTGGTTGTTTAGTCGTTTAGTGGTTTAGGATGTTTCGTCACTCCAACGTCCCCTCCCCATTCTGCCCCCTCCTTAACAGGGCAACGCAAGTTAGGCGTTAGCGTTGGGGAGCCTGCGACGGAGGGCAGGCAGGGGGAGAGTCCGTCGCTTTCGCTTAGGGCGTGACGTCTCCAGCGTCACCGCTGCCGCTTCCGCCCGAGTTGCCCGAGCCAGAGGGCGTAATGTCCTGAGTCGTTTCGCCAGCGGCCACGCGAGCCTTCTCTTCCTTCTTCGCCTGCATCTGAGCGGCACGAGAGCCAACGTACTCGAACTCAGTGTTCGTGTTCAGCTGGTGGATCATCTCTGCGTCGGGGTTGAAGGTCACACGCACGCCCGTGATGTTGGCGGCAGAGAACTCCTCGTCCATGTCAGCACCACTACACTTCAAGCTGATGCCGAACTTGCCGAGGCCGTCGAGGTTCACGCCGTAGCCACCCTGCAGACACTCCACGATGCACTCCACTGCGTCCTGCAGAACACCGTAGATGGTGCCCTTGGAGAACGAGCTTCCGTGCTCCTTGATGTGCTTAGCCACAATTTCCTTTTCGCTGTCCTTCTCGCTAGGGTTCTTCAATCGCAATCCCAAGGAATAGGGAATTGCTCCAATAATTCTGTTTGCCATTTTCTTTGATGATTAATAAGCCCCTCTCTCCGCTCTCCCCGTGGGGGAGAGGACTTGCGTTCCCTTTTGAGCGTTGTTTGGGGCAGGTTTAACAATAATTTTTCTTTCTCTGATGATTAATTTTTAATTTTTAATTTTTAATTTCCCCGCAGGGGATTTTATGCTTAGGTTCAAGGGCGATAAGGCTTATGCTCGGCGCGCTTCGAACATATGGTCGACCTGCCTCGTGTCCTTGTTCCTTTGCTACCACAAAGGTACGAAATAATTCTCACATATGCAAATATTTACCATACTTTTATTAAAGTTTTTCTTAAATATTTTTGCGGGCGGAGAGAATATTTTATCCACTTGGAGATCAAGGTGTAAAAGACTGATAAACACACGATTACCTTTCTCTTTCTTTAGAGAAGATTTTGTATAGCGTTGCACCGTTGCAGCGTTGCACCTCTTCAGGGTCTATATTTTGCCCCCAAATTTATGCTTATATTTATATATATAATATATAATATTATATATATAAATATAAAATTCACTTTTGGCATTTTTGAAATAGAGGTTATTTAACTGCAACGCTGCAACGCTGCAACGCATCTGTGTCTTTTCCTGATTTTGGTTGACAGTTTTCTGCTCTTTTTCTGATGTGGTTGACAGCCGTTTTCCTGAATTAGTTGACAACCTTCCTGACATTGTTGAGTTGACAATGCTAAGTGCATGTCTAATATAAGATGCGTCTTGGAAATAAAAATGATAATTCATTTTATATTTCACTCGACTTGAACGATGTTCTTGCTCCGCTCTGCTACGCAAGCGTAGACCCTTTGGGTCGTCCGATTACTTCCTCCTCCTTGCAAGGTAAAGTACAAATAATTTGTCCTTTACACTTGTTTCGTTCGTCGTTTTGCATTATCTTTGTAAGCGAAACATGAAAGAAAAACAGACTATAGCAGGACCATTCCTAAAATGGGTTGGAGGTAAAGGTCAGTTGCTGAAGCAACTTGAGGCGCTATTACCCAAGGAGTTGTACGAGGAAGAATTCACGTACATTGAACCGTTTGTGGGTGGTGGTGCTATGTTATTCTTCATGTTGCAACATTTTCCTAACATCCGTAATGTTGTAATCAACGACATTAATCGCAACTTGACGGAGGCTTATCGTGTTGTAAAAGAACAGCCTGACGAACTGGTTTTGAACTTAAAACGTATTGAACAAGAATACAAAAGGTTGTCCGACGAAGAATCGAGAAAAGACTATTTTCTTGGGATGCGCCAAACTTTCAATGAGGAAGCGCTTGACGCGCTCAGTAAGACATCTTTGTTATTCTTCCTTAATCGCACGTGTTTTAATGGTTTGTATCGTGAGAATTCACGTGGAAAATTCAATGTTCCTTTTGGCAGTTACTCCAATCCTACCATTTGCAATCCAGAAGTAATTTATGCCGACAGCCAGCTATTGAACAAGTCGGATGTGGAGATTTTGAATGGTGACTTTGAGGCTATAGCTCAGCACATCGATAGAAGGCGTTTGTGTTTTATCTACTTCGACCCTCCATATCGTCCGTTAAGTTCTACATCGAGTTTCAATAGTTATGTAAAAGAGGCTTTCAACGATGACGAACAGCGCCGATTAGCGGATTTCTGTAGAAGGTTGTCAAATCAGGGCAATTGTCTTTGGATGCTCAGTAATGCTGATTGCTCGGCAAAAAATCCTGAGGACAGATTCTTTGAGGAAATCTACAAGGATTTCGACTTTCAACACGTCTGGGCCTCTCGTTCGGTAAATGCTGTTGCGAGCAAGCGAGGCAAACTGACGGAGTTGTTGATTAGGAACTACCAAGAGCGTGAAAACGTTTGGCAAGTGGCTGAAGGTGAGTTTAACTTTAATTCATATTTATAATGGGAGCACATACTGAGGAGCAATTTAAAGTCTTCATGTCGCAACTAAAAGAGACGAATCAAACACTTGATTTCTTCTGCGACTTTGATAAGATTTCGGCAAATGTTGCTGATATAGAAATGAGTCTTAACACGCTAAACTACTTGATTGGCAAGGAGGACCTGGATAAAGGTGTAGCTGAAATTTGGCAACGCGATAATAAAGTCTTTGAGGTTCTTGGTATCCTGATAGCTGTAAGGGACGAAGGCAAGAAACCAGTTGTAGACAAGTTTGGGAATGTTGTGTTGTTGAGAAGTTATTTCGAATCCAGTGCCAAAGTTGTCGAGTTTCTTCAAGGAACAGGTTTGGCAGAGATATTCCAATCGCGTCGAATAAAGAATCTTGTGGATTACGTGTTTGGAATTGAGACAGGACTAGACACAAACGCACGAAAGAACCGAAGTGGGAAAATAATGGAAGGTACAGTCGCTAAGATTCTCAGCTCTAACGGAATTGCGTTTCGTCAGGAGGTGTATTCGACAGAGTTTCCTCAGCTGAACGTTCTTGGTGCAGATGAAAAGCGGTTCGACTTTTATATTAAAACACCAGCAAAGAATTATCTTATAGAAGTAAATTTTTATAGTGGAGGTGGTTCGAAGTTGAACGAGGTTGCACGTGCATATACAGAACTTGCACCAAAGATTAACTCTGTCGAAGGGTTCGAATTTGTGTGGATTACTGATGGTATCGGCTGGCAGTCAGCAAGAAATAAGCTGGAAGAGGCATACTACACCATCCCAAGTGTTTTCAATCTGACAAATATAAATACTTTCCTTGAAATACTTAAGTAATGCTGAAAGCTTTTTATAAATCACCCTCCCACGACTTTAATTTACTTCATGGCGACTGCTTCGAATTGCTGCCTCTGTTCAATTTCAAGTTCGACATGATATTTGCCGACCCTCCATATTTCCTCTCTAATGACGGAATATCAGTGCAGGCTGGTAAAATCGTAAGTGTAAATAAGGGTGATTGGGATAAAGGGGGAAGTAAGGAAAATATCGACGATTTCAACAATCGTTGGATAAAACTTTGCCGTGAAAAGCTGAAGGATAACGGTACTATTTGGATAAGTGGAACTTACCATAATATATTCTCTGTAGCCAATAGCCTTACAGAGCAAGGATTTAAGATTCTTAACGTAATTACGTGGGCAAAAACTAATCCGCCGCCCAACATTTCTTGTCGCTATTTTACCTATTCTACGGAATTTATAATATGGGCTCGTCGTTCAAAAAAAGTGCCTCATTGTTACAACTACGAACTGATGAAGCATCTGAACGACAATAAACAAATGACCGACATGTGGCGACTTCCAGCAATTGCCCCATGGGAGAAATCGTGTGGTAAACATCCCACACAAAAACCTCTCGCCCTGCTCGTTCGCATCATCTTGGCTTCGACTAATGAAAACGCATGGGTGCTCGACCCCTTTGCTGGTTCGTCAACCACAGGCATTGCCGCCAATCTTGCAGGACGACGTTATCTTGGAATAGAACGTGAAAGGGAATTTGTGGAAATATCTCGCCGCCGAAGAGAAGAACTCGAAGACTATAATATAGTGAAGGAATACTCCCATAAAATCAAGGACCTTAAATATACCGGTAATTGTACAGGTATGTTAGCCGAATCCCCCATTGAAGACCTGCCGTTATAATAAGCAAAGCGCATTGTAGCGAAGATAGAAGAACTATTTAAGCATTTGTAAATCAATGAATCGACTTGTCTTCATAGGTAACGGCTTCGACCTGGCTCATGGACTCAGTACAAGTTATAAGGATTTTATAAACTGGTATTGGGAACAGAGGGTTACAGGCTTCATTTATGAACATAGTTGTGTTTCAAAAGATATTCTATGTACGTTTGAATCAATAGATAAGGAAAGGACACATTGGCATATTCATTATCTATATGATTTTAAACGATATTTGCAACCATTACCTGGTGAGGAGAAAGCGACAGGAAAGGATATCATAGATGCCATTATTGAGGCGAAAGGTGTCTACAAGGTAACTTTCTCTCCACTCCTTGAACGCATTTACAAGAACATTGAAACAAAAGGTTGGGTTGACATCGAGAACGATTATTACGAACTACTGAAGGAATTTGCCTTAGAAGAGGATTCTGAAGAGAAGACGAAAGAACTAAACGCCCAACTGCATTTCCTGCAAGAAAAACTTGTAGAGTATTTGAACGAGATAAATGCGCAGGACGTTATTATGAATCCAAACATTCGAAGAATTATATATACTCCTTTCGAAAGAAAGGACATTTCCATCGAAAGACAGATTGCTTTAGATGAACACATCGATTATAGTTATGAACTTGACGATGAAGATTGGGAGGTAAGATTAGGCTTTTATGGAATGGATGGTGCTTCTCATCTATCGTCTATTCATGCTTTTAAAGATGATGTGGAAGTGGGAGGTAAATCAAAACAGTTCCCAGATATTTATTTCTTATTGCCTAAACAAATAATGCTCCTAAACTTCAATTATACTAATACGGCAAAAGCATATTTGAAGGATAATTCTCCTTTTACAATAAACCAAATTCATGGACGTTTGGACGAACCAGCGAGTGTGATATTCGGGTATGGTGATGAAATGGATGAGAAATATAAGGAATTGCTCAATAAAAATGATAACGAATGTTTGACAAACATCAAATCGATAAAGTATTTGGAAGCAGATAATTACCGCAAAATGCTTTCGTTCATCGAAGCTGAGCCTTTTCAGGTGTTTATCATGGGCCACTCCTGTGGTAATAGCGACAGAACATTGCTCAACACCCTATTCGAACACCCTAATTGCGTGTCGATAAAACCTTATTATTATGTCAAAGATGATGGGAGTGATACTTACCTCGACATCGTGCAGAACATCAGTCGCAACTTCACAGACATGAAAAAGATGCGTGATAGAGTGGTGAACAAAATCTATTGTGAACCCCTGCCACAAAACGAAAGTGAAAACTAAACGATAAACAATAATACGATGGTAAAATCCAAACTTACAGATGAACAGAAACTCCAGTATGTACAAGATAACTGGGAGCTGGTTCCTCCATCGAAGAGAGAGAAACTTACTACACGCTCAATAAATAAACAGTACGAGTACGTGTATAAGCGTGTTCGCCACATTGAATACGAAAAGGAAAAGGGCGAAGATACTTATCCCGTTTATACGCTTAGGCGATTACTCAAATATAAAAAATTGACGAGTGAAGATCTACTAAAAATGATTACTCTTATAGCCGAAAAAATGGCTACCTATAAAGACCTTTCGCAAGAATGCTCAGACCAATAGAAATGTTATGAATGAACCAATGGGATCATCCGAACAACCGGAACGGGGGTGGCGGAGGTTAGCCGCCTTAGCCGAGAAGAAGAACGCGGAAGAACAGGCAAAGTTGCCATCGCATCTGCGATTATCTCCCGGAGAGTCCCTGAAAAAGTGGAACGAATCGGCGGTACGGAGACGGAAACTCGGTCTCCGCTAACTATTTATCGGAAATTGGACGAAATGAACAAGGAGATAGAAAGATTACAAGAGGAGAAAGAAAAACTTATTGGGGAAGGTTGTTAAGAATTGAGTAAAGCAAAATCTGACACTCAGGACAAAATTATATATCATTATGAAAAAGACTAAAGATTCGTGGGGGCAACCCATCTTATTCATTCTAGCTATACTACCCTTTGTGATTAATTCCCTTATAATAGCACATGATGATACATTTGTAGGGGTACAGAAAGTTGGATGGTTGGTAGCCCTTGCGGCATCGGTTAGTGTCCTCGCTATTATGGGGCAGATATGGGGGAGAGACTTTGATGATGGTGTAGGAACCTTTCTTTTTACATGTCTGTTTTGTTGTACTATATTTCTTTGGCTTCTATCCACAATATGCGATACACCGTTAACATGCCCGATATGCTATACAATAACAATTATTTTTGCATATTTTCTACTTCTTCGGCAAAGAGAAAATGATTCAACATCTCAAACAGATTAATAACCTAAATAAAGGATTGAGCAAAGCTTATTTTATAGACCTAATGACTATGGAAATCGAAGAAAAGAAAGAAGAAGATAAATTTAAAAGGATTAAGGAGTTGATGAAGAAGCACGGAATAATGATGGACCCCGTAGAGGGATTCGACAATGACGAAGGAGAAAATACACTGACAGACGAAGAGAGGGAAAATATATGTCGGAATTTGGAAGAACTGAACAAGGAGAAAGCAGCGAAGGAGGCACAAGAAAGCCAGCGCAAGATAGACCGAATCAAGGAACTGATGAAGAAGTGCGGGATGACTCATTTTCCCGTGGACTACGAGGAAGCGTTTCGGAAATAGGAGAAACTCGTTTCCGTAAAATATGTTATCACTAGATTTCGCTATGGGAGTGGCTGGTGGTAATGTAAGATCTGATGCAAGTGATACAAGAATCGCAAAGGAAAGCGAATAGAAGGACTTGAAGACTATGAAAAAAGACTCCGCAAAGCAATTGACAAAGAATTGCAGAATGTTACTGGCAATAGCAATAATCCTACCTCTGTATCCAATAATACTAATAGTCCAATGGTTCAGGTGGGGTCGCCCCAATTGGGAGGATTACAAGCAGCTGGTGGAGGAGAATCTAATGGGAAAATTCGTAGACTGAACGATGAGATTGACAACATAAGGGTAGAGGTCAGCGAAGCAATGACGAATTAGATATATTTCGGAAGAAGAATTATATGTATATTTGCACATGATAATGGAGGGCTAAATAATGAATGAGCAAATTCAGTCATCGAACGTGTCGAAGGGGGGCTGGCGAGAGTCAGTCGCCTTAGCCGAGAAGAGGAACGCGGAAGAACGGGCGAAGCGACCATTGCATCTGCGATTCTCTCCAGGAGAGGCGATGAAACGGTGGAACGAAACAGCGGAGCGGAGACGGAAACTCGGTCTCCGCTAACCATAAGTGATCTGCTTTCGACTATAAGTCCGGAAGAAATAATTTGCGGACCAAACAGGGGTTCCAAGGCGCATAATTATGAGGTGACAAAAATAGAATTGTTTGAAGCGCCTTCCACAGGTGGTATTGAAACCAGCAGTGAACCCTTGGCCATGACCTCAAGCAATTCTATTTCTGCTGCAAAATTACTACAAATGTTGAAAAGTCTTACGACGAAGGCAAAATAATTTTAGCTGAAAGCGAAAAAAAGTCTGTAAGCAGTGGCTAGCAGGCTACACAATTCCGTAAGACTGACTTACGAAAAAACTTGACTCCAAAGGTTTGTCGGAAGAAGAATTATGTGTATATTTGCACAATTATAATGGAGGGCTAAATAATGAAAGAGCAAATTCAGTCATCGAACGTGTCGAAGGGGGGCTGGAGGCAATCGATCGCCTTAGCCAAGAAGAAGAGCGCGGAAGAGTGGGAAAAGTTGCCATCGCATCGGCGATTATCCCCGGAAGAAGCCTTGACGATGTGGAACAAGAAGGCAGAGCGGAGACGGGAACTTGGCCTCCACTAACTATTTATCGGAATTTGGAAGAACTGAACAAGGAGAAGTAGCACAGAAACAATGAGGAAATGAGGAATGGAGTCAGATAAAAAGAAGCCTGTCATCAACGTGGATGATGTGATGAAGTCGATGGCGGAAAGCCTTCGGAAGAAGAAACAGCCGGAATACGCTGTGGACCGCGAAATGGGTTCGACTATGACAAAGGAGGAAATAGCCGAGTTCCACAGAAAACTGAAGGCATTGAACGAGAAATGGAAACAGAGGCGCGAAGCAGGCGGAGAAGCAAGCGGCGGAGCCTCGCTCGACGACGTCAGGAGACGCTTGCTTAACGGAGAGGAGCAAGAAAGTATAAAGAATAATGAATAAAGGAAGCCTCTCTCCCATAGAAAGAAGGCTTGAATAATGAGAAATATGCTATTGACCTAAATTTCAGCGAGTTAGGGGTGTTCTCTTAGTCCAATGGCGGCTTCGCCTAAAGTATAAAAGGACTCACCCCCCTGGCCCCCTCTCTGTTAGCGAGGGGGAGCAGAATGGGGCTTGATTAATCATCTCCTTTAACACAAATCACCTAACTAATTGACGCTCCGAAGGTAATCTTTCGGGGCTCTTTTTTTGCCCTGAAATTTCCTCAAAAATAGTTGTGTTTTTGCTTGCTTTTGTGATGTAAAGTGAGTAATTTTGCGGTGAGGTTTTGACGATGTCTGGGCACAGAATTTTCAATTCTCTGCAGGGCTTCACCCTTACCTCACCGCGAGTCTGCTCCCGCTCGGCCGACTCGGCATGACTCAAACAAGTTCGAGTCTGCTCTCGCTGCTCCATCGCTTCATTCTGCTCTCGCTTATCCGCAGACTTCGCAGAAAAATTTTTTAACCCTTATGAACCCACATACACTGACTATAAACGCCCTCTCGCATTGCGACTGGAAGGACTGTCCCGAGGAACTGGTGAAGGCTGCCAACGGGAAGTGTGTCATGCTCGTGCGCGAGGATGACAACGTGGACCCTCATGCGGTGCGCGTCCACTTCCATGCGCGTGTTGCTGGCTATGTGTGTCGCGACGATGCGGCGAGGGCGCGATGTCTGATGGGCCACGAGACGTCGGTGTTGGCACGTGTGGTGGAGACTGTTGAGGAGCCGTACTACAAGTTGCGTGTGGAGGTGGAAGCGAATGAGGGTGCTACTACGACCATCGACGACGATCTGAATCGCATCTATGACCAGTGGGAGTATACTGGTCCGCTGCTGACGTCTTCCTACGAACAGAAGCAACTGGAGGGTGCTGTGGAGTACCTGGGGCACGTGCTGAAGGGGCATCTGGAATGGGACGAGGAAGCCGAAGAGTACTACGAGATGTTCCTGAACTATCACCGGAAGGACTTCTCTGATGAAATGTTCCATTTCCGCCACAACCTGGCTAAATTCCTCGAGGGAAACAACCATCTGACTGCTCAGGCACGACGGATGGAGATGGAGTTGCACGAGATGACGAAGCACGAACAGAAGGAACAACTGATGTCGCTTATCGAGGAATTACCTCACATGGCGGAGTTTGCGGAGATGCTGAACAGACACGGGGACATTGACGGTGAAAAGATTATACAGCAGATGAGGGCTTTCCCCGACAACATGGTGTCGCTGCTGTGTAACGACAGAATGCAATTCTGCAAGAGGCTTTATTACGTGCATCCTCATCGCGAAGTGCTAAGGCGGTTGTTTTCGGGCATAGGCATGCTGATGTTCTTCAAAAGCAACGGGTATGTGGAGAAGTATAATTCGGTGCAGCAGTCCCTGCCTGAACCGGGAGGAAATGTGGTGTACAACTTCGGTGCAATGACGATGAAGGGTGGAGACACCTACATCGGACAGGCTCAGGACGTGGTGGGCGACGGGGGACAGAAAAACACATTTATAAAAGAGTAATAGTATGGCTATCATTATCAGAGGTGACGTGAAAGGTGACGTCATAGGTGAAGGCGGCGTTAAGAACGAGACGCATTACCACTACGGAAAGGAAGAAGGCAGCATGACAAATGCCGACAAGGACATACGCGCGGCTACTGAAGAGTTGCTGGAGGCTAAGGACGAGTCGGGTGAGCCGATATTCAGGAACAAGAAGCAATGGTGGGCTGTATATCGGGTGTTGGCGGAGTATTGCAACTTCCCTTCCAAGATGACAGCGTTCGTAGCCAAGATGAAGGATATGGAGCTGAAAGAGGTCGACGAAAAACGTAAACTCACATACGACTCACTATCGGCAGCACCAAAGGAGCTGCCCCTGATGGCAACATGCGCCCCATCAAACTGGGGAACGCTAAAAGACAGGAGCGAAAACTATCGGCAACAGTATGAAGTGGCGGACTTCTTAATGCTAAAACTGGGTATAAAGTCATAGGCGAATTCCAATAATAATTCCAAAATTCCAATAACAATTCCCAACTCGGAGATTTTCCGGGTTGGGCTTTTTTTTGTCCGTACCTTTGCAATGTCTTCCGAGATGAGCAGCCGATAAGTGAGCGGGCTATCCTAAGAAAAGCGGAAGCAAATGCATAATGGTAACAAAACTTTTGAAAGTTGTGGCACAGACGGAACCCGTGTACGTGCCGAGTAAGAAAACGGACAACGGCCAGCTGGCCAAGTCGATGATCAGGCTGAAGGAACTGGGCGGCGAATACGAGGATGAGTACGTCTGCGCTATGTTCGGCAACCTCGCCCTCAGCAAGTTCTCCGTTGGGGAAATGGTCATAGCCTCGCTACGATTCCAGACACACGAATCGAACGGCTCGTTCTTTCAGGACGTGGTGGCAAACGACCTTAAAGTCATCTAAAGGACTCACCCCCGGCCCCTCCCTGTTAAGGAGGGGGAGCAGAATGGGGAAGTGAATTAATAATCAATTAACAATCTGAGTTGGAGCGGATGAAGTCTTCTCGAGAAGATGGCCATCGGATTTCTGAAACTTCTTCTCGCAAACAACTCAAAAAAATGACACAAAAGAAAGATTTTCAAGAATTGAGAACGGTATCGGTCGACGGATTTATGACGTACGGCGAGTGGGAAAACGGACAACGGTTTGCCGACTTCGGCAGCTGCGAGGAAGTGAGGATGGAACCCTTCTGCATGAAAGCTAAGGTGCAGGTGATGCGCGACGGGAACATGTATGTGAGCGAACTGCCGAAGCGCATCCGCAACAGGGCGATATTCCGCGACGACAACTGCTCGCTATCGCTGGGGAGGAACGGAAAGTACTACTTCGTGTTCTCACTGCCTCAGGAGATGGTGAAGGAATTGCCCCTCCGGCTGGTGCGTCAGGCAAGCGCGATTGCACAGAAGATGATCAGACGATTGATGGTGGAGGATTGACGACTATGGTTAACTTGATTTATATGGTGGGCGGCGAGAAACATTGCCGCCCCCTGAAGAACTCAAAAGAACTGATGGAGGCCTGCAATACGCCCGAGAACGTGAAGAACTGGAAGCTGTACAGGGAGACGGGGAAGGATTGCTACAAGAAGGCGCTAGTGGAGGTGAACTACAACTGTCAGGCTTCGGAGGGCGAACTGCTGAAGGGCATAAGGACGCTGAGCCCGTTCTTCTTCTACGACGTTGACTGCAACAACCGCGAGGAGTGCCAGCGAATCATGAGGCTCCTGCTGGACATGAAGGACGAGTTGGGGCTGCTGGAAGTGGCCGAATCGGCAAGCTATGGGGTTCATGCCGTTGGACGCAGGCAGGCGGGACGCACCGTGCTGGAGTGTCAGGTACGCATCTCCTTGCTAACGAAGACGGAAATGGACACGAACAACAAGAACAACAACAGAGTTGTGTTTCACGGGCCTATAGATGTCGAGACAACTCCGCTTCTCGACGAGGCTCTGTTTACTGAAAGGCTGACTGACGAAGAGGCTGCCGCTGAATTCGTACGCATGAAAGAACGTGAGGAACAGGATTTGGAAGAAGTTCCGCCCGGTGCTAAAAAGGCTAACAAACACTACAGACCTTGGGAGGAAAAGATCCCCCTCTTATCCCCCGAGGGGGAAGAGAGGAAGACCCCCTCTCCGCTCCCCCTAAATGGGGAGAATGGTCAGGGAATAAAGAAGAATGAAGAATTGACACGCACAGAGGACACAAAGAATAACTCTCAACTTTCAACTCTCAACTCTCAACTGGAATATCAGGGTATTCCTTACAGCGAGATCATTGCAAAGTGGTGGGAGCTGTATAACGACGGGAAGGAGCCAGTGAAGTCGAACAGGGACGTGCTGACGTTTGAGCTGGCTGTGAACCTGCGCCACATCTGCGGCTTCGACCGCGAACTGATGGACCGCATCATTCCTTGCTACGACGAGTTTCCCGAGGCGCAGAAGCTGAAGTGCATCGACTCGGCACTGGGCGAGAAGCGCACAGGGATGCCCAACCGACTGAAGCAGGTGTTGCAGGCGCTGAAATCGACCTCGGGCGTGAGAGCCTGCGGAGGTACGCCCAGCACACCGCCTCCGATGCCGAAACGTCTGCCGCCACTCATCAAGTTGCTCACGAAGAACGTGCCTGATCAGTACAAACCTGCAGTAGCAAACGCCGTGTTCCCTGCGCTGGGAGTTCACCTGCACGGGGTGAAGTTTCGCTATCTGGACAACGTGGAGCATGAGGCGACCTTCATGAACGTGCTAATCGGACGTCAGTCGGTGGGTAAAGGCTCCATCAAGAAGCCCATCGAGTTCATCATGGAGGACATCCGGCAGCGCGACATCCCCAACCGAGAGCGCGAAGCGGAATGGAAGCAGAAGAATCCCAATGCTCGCCAAAAGAAAGACCCGAGGCCGACGGACATCTGCATACAGATGCTCATCGACAACCTGACGGACGCCGTCTTCAACCAGCGCGTGGTGGACGCCAACAACAACGGTGAGCGGTTCATCTACACCATCGTGGACGAGATTGACGCCCTGAAGAAAGTGACATCGAAGGGGACGACCGACGAGGTGGGACTGCTCATCCGTAAGGCGTTCGACAACTCGATGGCTGGTCAGGAACGCTGGGGAGCCGACTCGGTGAGCGGTATCGCTCCGCTGCGCTGGAACTTCAACGCGAGCGCCACACCGCCCAACGCGAAGCGATTCTTCTACAAGATGGTGAACGACGGCACGATGAGTCGACTGGACATCTCGACCATCATCCCGACGGACGACGAGGAGAAGATTCCCGTTCTGGGCATCTACGACCACAACTTCGCCGCAGAGCTGAAACCCTACATCGACAGGCTGGAAGCGGCCAACGGAATGATAGAATGTCCGCAGGCTAAGCGTCTGGCACAGCAGATCTGTCAAGAAAACTATGACACGGCCCGTCTGTACGAATCAGAGGCTTACAGGGTATTCTCGTATCGCGCCAACGTCATCGCCTGGCTCAAGGGAATGGTGCTCTACGTCGCACATGGATATAAATGGGATAAGTCGATGGCTGACTTCATGAGGTGGACGGAGCAGTACAACCTGTGGTGCAAGATGCTCTACTTCGGTCGACAACTGGAGAAGGAACTGCGCGAGGAAGAGGACATGCAAAAGCAATCGGGAACTCAAAATCTGCTGGAATTATTGCACGATGAGTTCACACGTGAGGAATATCGCCAGATGCGTTTTAATCAAGGACGAACAGGCGATGGCAACGCCACTTTGCGAAGCTGGACGAAGCGCGGCTATATCTTCTTTGATGAAATGACGGGCAAATACTGCAAGACGGTGAAGTATAAAAACAAAATCAGTAATATCTAAGCGTTGCAGCGTTGCAGCGTTGCAGTTAAAATTTTATCATTTATACTATGAATTACAAAAACAGCCGTGGGTGGCGCAACAATAACCCACTAAACATTAGACGAGGCGAACGATGGCAAGGACTCGCCGCGAACCAGAATGACCCCGAATTCTGCATCTTCTACGATGCTACATACGGGTACAGAGCAGGTGCAAAGGTGCTGATGTCGTACTATCGCGTATTTGCACAGCTTGGAAGACCCTTCACCGTGGAGAACATCATCCGTCGCTGGGCGCCAGCGAATGAGAATGACACGGAGAATTATATCCTCAGTGTGTGTGCAAGAACGGGATTCGACAGGAACGCACCTCTCTGCCGACCCAATACCCCGAAGGGGGCTTGGCAAATGGCGGTACTGATGGCGGCAATGACTTGCGTGGAGTGCGGTTGCTGGTGGCAGCACGTGGATTTCTACAGCGTTTGTCTAGGTGTTTTCATGGCATATAGAATTGCAATAGATGATGAGAAAGCCAGACGAATCGAATACTAGCGCGCTTGCAAGGCAAGCTAAATTAAAAATGAAAAATGGAAAATGAAAAATGGAAAATCCGACTTAGATGAATTGCTCTTGGCCTTGGGAGTGTTTGTCAGCGTATACATCGTCATCCTCTGGATGTGCTTGGTCAAATGAATAATAAAAATTAAAAGTGAAAAATTAAATGTGATTCCACTTTACACAAAGAACCGAGAGACCTTTTGGCCTCTCGGTTTGTTTTGCTGTTAGTTGTTGTTTACAAATCTCTCGGATCGCCTTCTGATGTGCTCACACCCCATCTTCATCGTAGAAGACGGAGTCGCCCTCCTCGTGATCGAGGTTCTCGTCCTTGACGAAAGTGAAGGAACCATTGTCTGCGATGGTCATGAGGAAGGGAACGGACATGTCGCTGTCGGGGTAGCTGACGGCGAAGGAGAAGACGAGCCCTTGTCCGGGTTCGACGCGGATGAAGCGTATGCCGTCGAGTATGGCATTGTTGTAAAACTCCTTGTCGATGCTCTGGGCAAAGGTTGCCTTGGTGAAAGTCTTGTTGAAATACTCATTGCCGTCGCGACGCAGGGTAAGGCGGATGGTGTTGTCCTTATACTTGTCGTCCATGTCGTCCTTTACCTGAGGCAGTGAGTCGCTGGGGGTGCGCAGGATGCTGTAGACATAGGTGCGACCTGCGTTCTTGACGCTGTCCGTCAGTTCCAGGTCGGGCAACTGGCGCGTTACCACCTCGTGCTTGGGTGCTTCCCAAGCGTCATTTTTCTGCTCTTTATTTCCGCAAGCGGAAAGAAGCAGGATGACGAGGAGTGATGGAGCGGCGAAGCGAAAAAAGGTTTTTCTCATTAGATAAATTTACTATTTACAATGTACAATTTTTGCTTATTCTCTCAATTTCTCAATCTCTCATTTTGAGGCTTCGCCTCGAGTCTGCTCACGCTCGGCAAAGCCGATGCAGGCATCGCTCTGCTCTCGCTCACTCACAGACTTCTCATTCCCAATCAACGGAATGAGTCGGTTAGCAGTTTGATTTCAATGCTGGGTGCGATGCGCTCGTATAGGATGTTGTACATGGCATCGAGGATGGGCATGTTGACGTGCATGTGACGGTTGATGTCCTTCATACATTTCGTGCCAAAGTAGCCTTCGGCTATCATTTCCATCTCCACCTGAGCGCTCTTTACGGAGTAACCCTTGCCAATCATGGTTCCGAATACGCGGTTACGCGAGAAGTTTGAATAGCCCGTTACGAGCAGGTCGCCCATATAGACGGAGTCGATGATGTTGCGGTCGATGGGGTGTACAGCACGTAGGAAGCGCTCCATCTCCTGAGCGGCATTGGTCATGAGGACAGCCTGGAAGTTGTCGCCATACTTAAGTCCGTTGCAGATGCCGGCAGCGATGGCGTAAACGTTCTTCAGGACGGAGGCGTATTCGATGCCAAGCACGTCGTCGGAGGTCTTCGTCTTGATGTAATCGCTGGCGATGAGGTCGGCAAACTCCTCGGCCTTGTCGAGGTCGGAACAGCCTACAGTCAGGTAAGTCAGTCGGCGCAAAGCTACCTCCTCGGCATGGCTGGGACCTCCGAGTACGGCAAGGTTCTCGTCGGGCACACTATAGACTTGGTGGAAGTATTCCGAGACAACGAGGTTCTCGTCAGGCACGATGCCCTTGATGGCAGTGATGATGAACTTGTCGCGCAGGCGCACCTTCAGCTTCTTGAGGTGGCTTTTCATGTAAGGCGAGGGTGTGACGAAGATAAGTGTCTGGCAGGCGCTGACCACCTCATTGATGTCGGACGAGAAGTGGATGCGCTGTATGTCGAAGTGCACGCTGGTGAGATAGGCGGGATTGTGCGAAAGGCGTCGGAACTCTTCTATGCGATCGTCACGACGCATGTACCACCAAATCTCGTCGGTGCTCTCCAACATGATTTTGGCAATGGCGGTAGCCCATGAGCCGCCGCCCATGATCGCGATGCGGCCGACGCCTCTCCTGACCTCCCCCGAGGGGGAGGGAGTAGTTACTTTTGCCGATTGTATGAAGTTCATTATCTTTCTTATTCTTTATTGATTGATCTTCACCCTTCTTGCATTGCCTTGCGTCGCCAAGCGCATCCTCCACCACTACATATGCCCCTCCCTCGGGAGAGGAAAGGGGGTGGGGTTACACCCATTTGGCAATCTCGTCTTGCGAAGGACGCTCAACGTCCAACTTATACTTCTTTATGATTTCGATAATCTGCTGCTGTATCTTGGCAGGGTTCTCGCCTTCGAGCGTCTGCACGAGGTTGTAACCGGCCTTGCGAAGGATGGGAATTATCTCTGCGGGAATGCCCTTTTCGAGGAAGAGTTCGTCCTTATCGCGCGGAGCCTTCACCTCGGGCTTCATCTGCGGGAAGAGCATGACTTCGCCAATGGCAAACTTGCCTGTGAGCAGCATCACCAGACGGTCGATACCGATGCCGATGCCAAAGGTGGGAGGCATTCCGTACTGAAGAGCACGCAGGAAGTCCTGGTCGATAATCATCGCCTCGTCGTCGCCCTTGTCGGCAAGCTTCATCTGTTCGATGAAACGCTCTTCCTGGTCGATGGGGTCGTTGAGCTCGGAGTAGGCGTTTGCCAGTTCCTTGCCATTCACCATCAGTTCGAAGCGTTCCGTCAAGCCGGGCTTTGAACGGTGCATCTTCGTCAGAGGCGACATCTCCACGGGATAGTCGGTGATGAAGGTGGGCTGGATGAATGTGCCTTCGCAGGTCTCGCCAAAGATTTCGTCGATGAGTTTGCCTTTGCCCATCGTGTCGTCCACCTCGATTTCCAGCTTCTTGGCCACCTCGCGAATCTCATCCTCGTTCATGGGATACAGGTCGTAACCCGTCTTTTCCTTGATGGCATCGAGGATGGGCAAGCGACGGAAAGGTGCCTTGAAACTGATGACATTGCCGTCGATCTCCACTTCAGGCTTACCGTTTACGGCCGTGCAGATTTGCTCGAGCATGTTCTCCGTGAAGGTCATTCCCCAGTTCAAGTCCTTGTAGCTGATATACAGCTCCATGCAGGTGAACTCGGGGTTGTGCGTCTTGTCCATTCCTTCGTTGCGGAAGTTCTTGCCAATTTCATATACGCCTTCGAAACCGCCTACGATGAGACGCTTCAGATAGAGTTCGGTGGCAATGCGCATGTACATATCGATGTTTAGCGCATTGAAGTGCGTGATGAAGGGGCGTGCAGTTGCTCCACCTGGGATGCTTTGCAGCGTCGGGGTTTCCACTTCGGTGTAACCGGCTTCGTCGAGAATGTTTCGCATTGTGCGAACAATCTTGGCGCGCTTCATGAAGGTCTCCTTAACGCCCTGATTGACAATCAAGTCCACATAGCGCTGGCGATAGCGCAGTTCGGGATCGTCGAATGAGTCGAAGACGTTGCCTTCGGCGTCCGTCTTTACGATGGGCAGGGGCTTCAGGCTCTTGCTCAGGACAGTCATCTCTTGAACGTGAACGCTAATCTCGCCTGTCTTCGTACGGAAAACATAACCCTTCACGCCAATGAAGTCGCCCAGGTCCAGACACTTCTTGAAGACCACGTTGTAGAGGTCCTTGTTCTCATCGGGACAGATGGCGTCGCGCTGCACATACACCTGTATTCTTCCCTTCGAGTCCTGCAGTTCGGCAAAGGCTGCCTTGCCCATGATGCGCTTGCTCATGATGCGTCCGGCAATGCTGACATTGGGACTATTTTCGGGAGTGGCAGTCTCACGCACATCATTTCCTTCTTCGTCTTTTCCGATGATGGGGAGGTCAACGAAGTCTTTGGTTATGTCTGTGCTCCACGCATTTACGGGGTACTCAGCTGCGGGGTAGGGGTTGATGCCCAAGTCGCGCAACTGCTGAAGGTTATTTCTGCGAACTATCTCCTGTTCGCTCAATTCCAGTATATTCATCAAGTTTAATTATGATTTATCGATTTACGATTGTTTATTTTGGGCACAAATATACGAATAAGTGAGCGAAATGCCAAATAAATTTGGTATTTCCAGTGTTTAATTGTACTTTTGTTGAGTCTTTCAGAGAATATTATGGCAACGCACAACGAACTTGGACGATGGGGTGAGGACCTGGCTGTGGAATACTTGGAAACGAAGGGCTACAGCATTCTCGACCGCAATTGGAAGTCGGGACATAAGGACATTGACATTATAGCCCGAACTGCAGAGGAAATTGTGTTTGTGGAAGTTAAGACTCGTTCGTCGGCCGGTTATGGTGATCCTTGGGAGGCCGTAAACTATGGCAAGCTTCGCAACCTGCAATCAGCCATCAATCATTACATCCACTACCGCCAAATCGACCTGCCCATTCGCTTCGACATCATCTCAATCGTTGCCACAGACCCGTCACACCCCGAGATTGAACATATCGAGGATGTTGATATTATGTAGTCGCGAAGTAATACTTATTTCCCTAATCCCTTCAGCCATTGCTCTGCAAGTGCAGGCCAAATGAGTCCTGCGCCTGAGCGCATGCCGTAGCCGTGACCTCCTCGGGTGAGATAATGCACTTCGATGGGAGCATTGGCGCGTTGCATCGCATCGAGGATGGTGACACTGGAAGGACCGCTGTAGCGAACGTCGTCTTCCGTACCGAAAACGAACATGGGAGGCGTTTCCTTGGTTACTGTGAGTTCGGGCGTAAGTGTATGATTCTCACCTTCATCGAGATAGGCAGGGTAGATGAGAATACCGAAGTCGGGACGACAGCTAAGTGTGTCTATTTTATCTTTCTTATTGGCCTCGTAGGCAGGTTCATTCCAACGAGTGCATGCTCGGCACGAAAGACTGGCGCCTGCCGAAAAACCGATGACTCCGACTTGCGTGGCTCCCTTGCTTCGTACCAAACGAATGGCTCGCTGCACATCTTGCAGAGCTCCCAATCGATTGTTGGGAACGCGGTAAGCCAGCACGTACGCGTTATAGCCTTGACCAGCCAACCACTGAGCAACCTCTTGTCCTTCCTTTTCGTAAGCAAGCATAGCGTAGGCGCCACCCGGACAGACGATTACTGCCTTGCCGTTGCTCTTCGAAGCCTCGGGTACGAATGCCTCCAGTGTTGGACTGGAAACATTGTAAAAACAGCGTCCGTCGTTGGGGCGCTCTTGCCAAACAACTTCCTTCTTCTCGGTGCCTCCAGGAACGTCCTTTGGCCATATCTCAACGGCTTTGTTCAGATACTGGGCAGAAATAAAGTTGATAGTTGATAGTTGAAAGTTGAAAAGCAGGAAAAGCAAAGCAAAGCGTTTCATAGGCGAGTTGTTTTGTTTAATAAGTAGTTGTCAATCAGGGTGATTGCTGCCATTGCTTCGACAATTGGTACAGCACGAGAAAGTACGCAAGCGTCATGGCGTCCACGGGCATGAAGCAGTGTGGGTTCGCCTTCGATGTTCACGGTTTCCTGTTCGCGCAGCAGGGTGGCAACAGGCTTGAAGGCAACGCGGAAATAGATGTCCTGTCCGTTAGAAATGCCTCCCTGTATGCCCCCACTTCGGTTGGTTCGCGTGGTAATGCCTCCGTCCTCATCGGGCATAAAGACATCGTTCTGTTCCGAACCTCGTTGCGTGACTCCGGCAAAACCCATTCCGTATTCAAATCCTTTGGCGGCATTGATGCTGAGCATGGCGTGAGCCAGTTCGGCTTGCAACTTGCCAAATACGGGTTCGCCCAATCCTATGGGACAACCCTTCACGACGCAGGCAATGACTCCTCCAATGGTGTCGCCTTCTGCCTTCACCTTGCCGATGAGGTCGGCCATTCGCTGGGCTGTTGCGCTGTCTGGACAACGCACGTCGTTGCTTTCCGTCTGGTCTAAATCGTAATCGTTATAGGTGCCTGGCAGGGCAATGTCACCCACTTGCTGCGTATAGGCCTGAATAGTGATTCCCAAATCTCGCAGAACCAGCTTTGCGAAGGCTCCAGCCACAACTCGGCTGATGGTTTCGCGAGCCGATGAACGTCCGCCACCTCGATGGTCGCGAATGCCGTATTTCTGCCAATAAGTGAAGTCGGCGTGACTAGGGCGGAACACATTGCGCAGGTTCTCGTAGTCATCGGAATGCTGGTTTTGGTTGCGAACGATGAAGCCGATGGGCTGTCCTGTTGTCTTTCCCTCAAACACGCCGCTCAGCACCTCTAATTCATCAGCTTCCTTGCGGGCAGTGGTCAGTTGACTTTGGCCAGGTCGGCGACGGTTAAGTTCGTTTTGGATGAAGTCCATATCTACGGCGATGCCTGCCGGCATACCGTCGATAACGCCTCCAATGGCTGGTCCGTGGCTCTCGCCGAAGGAGGTCAAACGGAAGATGTGTCCGAAGGAATTTCGCATGCTTAGATAAAAGTTAAAATGATAGTGTAAAGGAGTTATCGCTCTTCGATCTTACTCGCTGCCTTCTTAATTGAGGCTACGCCTCGAGCCTGCTCACGCTCGGAATAGCTCAAACGAGTTTGGCTTTTCTCTCGCTCAATCGCAGCCTTCTTAATTTTTAATTTTTAATTTTTAACTTTTTTAGTGGCAGTGCCCACATCCGCAGTGCTCGTCGTGTTCGTGGTGCTCGTGGCCACAGCCTTCGCAATCTTCACAACCGCATCCGCAACCACCTTCGCCAGTCAGCATTTTCAGTGTGGCAGTGATTTCCTCCTTTGTGGCTTCGCGTGTGTCCACTACTTCGCCGATGAAGATGAGCGCCTTACCGGCCAGGGGATGGTTCAGGTCCAGCGTCACTTCTGCATCGCCAATCTTCTGGATGAGTCCATTGAAGCGCTGTCCGTCGGCGTTCTGCAAGGGCACGACAGCACCTTCGTAGATGTATTGCTTGTCGAGCCTGCCGTCAATCTCAAATGTCTGGCGAGGCACCTTGATGACGCGTTCTTCTTCATATTCGCCGTAGGCCTGTTCGGGAGAAAGTTCGAACTCGAACTCACCACCTTTCTGCAAGTCCACGATCTGCTTCTCGAAGTCGTCGAGCGTCATTCCCAGTCCGCTTACGAACTGGAACGGCTGTTCCTTTGTTGCATTCTCCACGAGTTCGCGCTTGCCTTCCTTGTCCTTGGTGTACAGCTGGTAGGCAACGGCAATGTACTTATTCATTTCTGTCATAATTATCAGATATTTAATTAAAATCCTGACAAAGATACGAATAATTGTGGATTTATCCTTATCTTTACATCGAAAAACCTAAAAATATACATTATTATAATAAATAACGAAACGAAATGAAAAAGTATTTCTATGTGCTTCCGTTCGTCCTTGCGTGCTTGTGCATTCCCTTCTTGGCCTCTTGTAGCGACGACGATGACGAGAACAACGATGGCCCATCAACAGAGACTTCCATCGTGAACCCGAGCAAGGTGTTTACCGCTGGCCTGCCCAAATCTGTAGGCGGAAACGAGTTTACTACCGACGAAAAGGGTCGTGTGATAAAGATGGCACGCGAAGGTTACACCATTACCTTTGATTATAGTGCGCTCACGAGGGCATCAAAGGCTGATGTCGTGATGACCATTGAATATGACGGAGGAAAAATGGTGTGCAACCTCACGCTCAACGATCAAGGTTACGTAAGTTTCTGCGACGAGAACTCCCACGATGATCTCGATGGCGACGAACACCAGACTTGGAAGTTCAGTTATGACACGAAGGGCCACCTCATCAAGATGGTACGCAGTGAAGGGGGCAACGAGACGACGTACATTACCTATCACAACGGCGACATCACCGAAGTTGAGACCGTTTCTGAGGAAGATCCCGACGATGGGTCGCATTACACATTCACCTATGAAATGTATGTGGATGGCGAGGAAGAACCGCGGCTTGTCGATAATGTAGGAGGCGTAATGTTCTTTGATGAAGCGTTTCATGTAGATATGGACGAGATGTCCCACGCCTATTGGGCTGGCTTGTTGGGTCAGCCAACAAAACACTTGCCGTCAGGACGTGACGATGTGGACGATCAGTCTGGTGTTGGCTTTTCCTGGAGGTGGGATGAAGAAGGCTTTCCTACACGCTTCTTTTCAGATGATAGGGATAATAGATACTACTCAATTGTTTGGTAATCAGGTATCCTTATTATAAACAACAAATCCCTAACGCCGTGCTGGCATTAGGGATTTCTTTTGTCGATAAGGAACGCCGTTACAGCGTGATGCTCTCTATCTTGAATTTCTGCACGCCGGCGGGGACCTTCACCTCCACCACGTCGCCCACCTTCTTGCCCAGCAAGGCCTGAGCCACAGGCGATTGGATGGAAATCTTCGCCTCCCTTAGGTTCGCCTCGTGGGGACTGACGATGGTGTACGTCATGCGTTGGTTGTTCACGAGGTTTGTCATCTCCACCTTGCAGAGCAAGCCCACCGTGTCGGCGCCTAGGCGTTTTGTGTCGATGACGCGGGCAAATTCCAGCACGCGCTGTTTGAATCGGATGCGCCCCAGCAGACGGGCTTGTTCGCGCTTGGCGGCGTGATATTCGAAGTTCTCGCTCAGGTCACCCTTGTCTCGTGCCTCGGCAATGGCCTCCCGCACGCGTGGCAGTTCCACGTTTTCCAGTTCTTTCAGTTCGGCCACCAGTTTGTCGTAGCCTTCCTGTGACATGTATTCCATCGCTTCTTATTTTTTCCAAGCACCCACAACCTCGCCGATGTACATCGTGTGCACGCCGGCAGGGAAGTTGCTATACATCCTTTGGGGAACTTCATTCTTGAAATATTTCGCTTCGAAGGGAGCCGCGTACATCGTACGGCACTCAATCACCATCGTGGCCTCCGTGTAGTAAGGCGTTCCGTTGGCCGTGTAGGCCGTGTGCAGTCCTAGCGCAGCAGCCTTGTCACCGTCGCGTCCGCTCTTTGTGCCCATGTAGTTCAGTACCTTGCTGTCGGCCACGTCGAAGGCCATCACCGTGAAGTATTCCGACTGGTCCATGAACTCCTTTGTATAGCGACGTTCGGCTACGTAGACGGTCAGCGCGGTGCGTCCCCACAGCGTACCTATGCCGCCCCAACCGATGGTCATGGCGTTGCTTTTCTCCTTGTTTCCTGCTGCCAGCAGTTCGGCGTCGCGGAACCACTGGAAACCGTTTTCCGTGAAGTCCTCCCTCACGTTTATCTTTTTAAATCCATTCTCCTCTTGCGCCAGCGCGCTGCAAGGCACAAGCATCAAGGCCAGAGCCAAGGCTTTCATCGTGCTGCGCCCCACCTTGCTAAAGTCTAAAATCCGTTTTTTCATATTGTGTTTGTTTTCTTTTCACGTGAAAATCAAAGGTATTGGCTAGTGTATCCCACACCGGCCTTTTTCAGTTCTTCGGGGGATCCCTGGAAGAGGACGTGTCCACCTTGCTGTCCGCCTTCGAGTCCCATGTCGATGAGATAGTCGGCAGCGCGGATGACGTCGAGGTTGTGCTCGATGACAATGACGGTGTTGCCCTTGTCGACAAGGCGACGGAGCACGGAGAGCAGTACGCGAATGTCCTCGAAATGGAGGCCTGTGGTGGGTTCGTCGAGTATGTAGACGGTTCGTCCCGTGTCGCGCTTCGAGAGTTCCGTTGCCAGTTTCACGCGCTGGCTCTCACCGCCTGAAAGGGTAGTGCTCGGCTGTCCGAGTTTGATATATCCTAAGCCCACGTCCTGCAGAACCTTTATCTTCTGCAGTATCTGCGGTTGGTTTTCGAAGAATTCCACGGCTTGGTTAATGGTCATGTCCAGCACGTCGGCAATGCTCTTGCCCTTGAAACGCACTTCCAGCGTCTCGCGGTTGTAGCGCTTGCCGTGACACGTCTCGCATGGTACGAGTACGTCGGGCAGGAAGTTCATCTCCACTGTGCGGTAGCCGTTTCCGTTGCAGGTCTCACATCGCCCGCCTTTAACGTTGAAGGAGAATCGTCCGGGTTTGTAGCCGCGAATCTTGGCTTCGGGGAGCTGGGCAAATAGGTCTCGAATGTCGTTGAAGACGCCTGTGTAAGTGGCTGGATTGGAGCGCGGCGTACGTCCCAGTGGACTTTGGTCGACATCGACGACTTTGTCGACATTCTCAAGTCCTTCGATGCGGTCGTAGGGCAGAGGGTCTTTGAGAGAGTGGTAGAAGTGCTGCGAGAGGATGGGTTGCAGTGTCTCGTTGATGAGAGTTGATTTGCCGCTTCCGCTAACGCCAGTGACGCAGATGAGTGTGCCCAGTGGCAGGGTGACATCGACAGACTTGAGGTTGTTGCCGGTGCAGCCGAATAGCTTGAGAGTAGGAGCCCCTTCCCGTCTTCCCCCATCGGAAAGAGCTGCCTGTGGGCTTGATTCCAGCGTTGTGGGGTTCTTCAGGTACTTGCTTGTCAGCGTGTCGGCCTTCAGCATGTTGGGGAAAGTGCCCTGGAACACCACTTCGCCTCCCTTGCGACCTGCACGCGGACCAATATCGATAATCCAGTCGGCTGCGCGCATCATCTCCTCGTCATGTTCGACGACAATGATGGTGTTGCCAGTGTCACGGAGTTCCTTAAGGGAATTGATGAGCCGTTGATTGTCGCGCTGATGGAGACCTATGCTGGGTTCGTCGAGGATGTAAAGCACGTTGACCAACTGGCTGCCTATCTGCGTAGCCAGTCTGATGCGCTGACTCTCGCCTCCTGAGAGTGAAGCAGAAGGACGATTAAGAGAGAGATAGTGGAGGCCCACGTCGAGTAGGAACTTCAGGCGCGTGCGTATTTCCTTTATTATTTCGGGGGCAATCTTACGTTGGTGGTCGGTAAGGTGTTCATCGAGTTCCTCCAGCCACTGATACAAGTCGCCCAGATCCATCGAGGCCAGTTCGGCAATGTTCTTGCCGGCGATGCGGAAGTGCAGGGCTTGCTGGTTGAGACGCTGGCCGTTACATACAGGACACTTGCAATCGCGGCTGAACTGTCCCACCCACTTCTGTGCCGTAGCGCTCTGGTCGTTTTCCTGAGTCGAACGAATGTATTTAACCAGTCCCTCGTAGGTGCAATAGTAGTCGTTCGTGGTCTTTGTCTTTTCGGCTGGGATGCGCAAGCGTTCGATACTTCCGTTGAATATCTCGTCCAGAACCTCGTCGCTAAGGCTGCTTACAGGATCGTTCTCCGTGAACCCGTATTTCTCCAGAATGGCTTGCACTTGCCAGAATATCATTGCATTCTTCCACTTGCCCAGAGGAACAATAGCCCCATCATGGATGCTTAGACTGCGGTCGGGGATGATGAGATCGCGGTCGATGAGAGAGACGTAACCCAAACCTTTGCAACGCGGACAAGCACCCTGTGGTGAGTTGAAGGAAAAGTCGTGAGGCGCGGGATCGCTGTACGAGATGCCAGATGTCGGACACATAAGACGGCGGCTGTAGTGACGAATAGTCTCGTTCTGCACGTCATAGACCATCATCAGCCCGTCGCCCTGTTTCAGGGTATTGGCAACGCTGTTTTGCAGTCGTTTGTCGTCTGTCTCTTTGACGATGAGCCTGTCTACAACCACTTCGATGCTGTGGTTCTTGTATCGGTCGAGTTTCATGCCTCGCTCCACCTCCATCAGCTCGCCATCGACGCGGACATAGAGATAGCCTTTCTTCATCACCGTCTCGAAGAGTTCCTTGTAATGACCCTTTCGGTTTTTGATGAGCGGTGCCAGCAGATAGACCTTGCGGCCAAGATAGTCGTGAAGCAAGAGGTCGACAATTTGTTCCTCGGTGTACTTTACCATAGGTTCGCCTGTGACGTATGAAAACGCCTCGCCAGCACGGGCAAACAGCAGACGCAGGAAGTCATAGACTTCGGTTGTTGTGCCAACGGTGGAACGTGGGTTCTTGTTCGTTGTCTTCTGCTCGATGCTGATGACAGGGGAGAGCCCCGTAATCTTATCTACGTCGGGACGTTCCATATTGCCCAGGAAGTTGCGTGCGTAAGCCGAGAATGTCTCGATGTAGCGCCGTTGTCCTTCGGCAAAGATAGTGTCGAAAGCCAATGACGACTTTCCCGAACCAGAGAGGCCAGTAATCACGGTCAGACTCTGGCGCGGAATGGTTACGTCGATGTTCTTCAGATTATGGACGCGTGCGCCCAGGACGCTAATGACTCCAGGTTGTTTATTGCTCATCTCCGCCTCCTTGCGAGTCTTTGTTATAACCAGTGATTACGGTTATTGTCTTGCGGATGTTGTATTTCTTGCCGTCGGCTCCCTTGGCGTGTACAACGAGGAAATAGACGCCATCCTTAACCAAGTGCCCGTTCCACCTTCCGTCCCATTCTCCCTCGACATTGTCCCATGAGTAAATCCTTTGGCCCCATCGACTGAAAACAGCTGCCTTGAAATCCACGATGCTCTGGTATTCTTTGGGTTTGAGTGTATCGTTGAAATCGTCGGGCACTTCGTTGGGCGAGAAGGCGTTGGGGAAAACCAGTTTGCTTTCGCTGATGTTCACCACAAACGGATTGCTTTCTCCCTCTTGAGGATAGGGAATGGTGTCGTTGCCCAGAATGAAAGTGGCATATAGCTGGATGTGGAACGTTCCGCTTTCGGCGAACGTGTATTCTAAGTTCTCCTCGAACCTGTGTACGAGGGGAGTGTTTTCCTCTCCTGGTCGGAATATTTTCCACTCATATCGTGCTGACCATTCCCCTACATCAGAAGGATTGGCCGTAAAGTGGGCAACGAGTGGCGCATTTTGACTCTCGCTAGCGTCTTCTATTTCTTCACCATCCACAGTGATGTACGATGCCTTGGGGTCGACACTGGGATAAACATCTTGTGCCCATGCACATATGGGTGTGCATAATAGGAAAAAACAAATCAGAAAGTGTCTCATCATATTAATAATAACGTGCAAAGATACGAATTATTTCATAATTCATAGTATTTTGTTTGCAATTCCTCTCGCTTATTCGTATCTTTGCCCCCATAAAGTATCCAAAATCGCAATTATATTACATGAAACGCATATTTGTTCTTCTCATGCTGTCTGTGCTTGGAGTATCGCTGTATGCCGTCACTGTGCGCGTGGGAGTATTGCTCCCATTGAAAGAGAATACCGAGCGCGGCAATACGCTGGTAGAGTTTTATCGGGGAGTCCTGATGGCCGTAGAGCAAGTGAAACAGGAAGGCACGAACGTGGAGGTTACCGCCATTGACTGCGGTTCCTCGGAAACGGGGCTTCGCGAGGCGCTTCACAACCCCCTGCTAGAGCATCTTGATGTGATATTCGGACCGGTCGATGCCGTTCAAGTAACCTCTCTCTCGGAGTTCTGCCGCGAGCATCGCATTCGCATGGTGCTTCCTTTTAACACGCCTTGCCCTCAGGTTTATTCCAATCCGTGGATCTATCAGGTGGGCGTGGCGCAGGAATTGCTATATCCCAACATTGCATCGCTGCTTACCTCTGCCGTGCATAATGCAAACTTCGTCTTCTTCCACTCTGGGGAAAACGACGAGAGAGGAAAGTCATTCTCAACCCATCTTTCGCAGGTATTGTCCTTGAAGAACATCCCAACGACGGAACTCAAAGCTGGTGCTGATGAATTTGCACTCGACTTGGCTCTGAATCAATATCGCCACAACATCATTGTTCCCGATAGCCGTAGTCAGGGGGCTATAAGTAAACTTGTTTCCACCATTCGTTCATACGTCGCTTCCCATCCCAAATACAACATCAGTTTCTTGGGTTATCCCGAATGGGTTAGTTACACAAAGTCGATGTTGTCTGATTTCTATCGCTACGACACCTATGTCTATGCTACTTATTACCGTAATCCTCTGAGCAGCAGGGTGTCGAAGTTCGAACAGCAGTACAAGACTAATTTCGGAACTGCCTCTCGTCTGTCGTTCCCTCGTGCAGAGATGCTGGGCTACGACCTTGCCTACTATTTCATTGCGGGTTTGGCATTGCTGGGCATCGACTTCGAGGAGGCTCAGCCCTCGCTAAAGTACGAAACACTGCAACATAATTTCAAATTCGTGCGCGTAGGGGAGAATGGTGGTTTTGTCAATCAGCATGTCCAGTTGGTTCATTACACCAAGAACCGTACGATTGAGACCATTCGATGATTTGACAATTTGACCGCTCGGCATCTGCGCAGCAGTGACGCTTGCGTAGAGCAACGGAGCAAGAATTTGACGATTAGACCATTCCCGTTAAACTTTAAACATTAAACTTTAAACTTTATACGTTAAACGTTACCACATTGTAATGAAACGCCTCCTGCTGTTAACTTTCGTCTTTCTGCTCTCGACTCTCAACTTGCTTGCACAGGTGGGTGAGTATCGTAGTGCGCTTGCTATAGGCGTAAACGGAGGTTATGCACTCAACAAGGTCTCTTTTACTCCTTCCGTCAAGCAAGGCTATAAGGGTGGTTGCACTATGGGAATTACACTTCGGTACACTTGCGAACGCTATTTCAAATTGCTTTGTGCACTCCAAGCCGAAGCCAATTATACCCAGTTGGGTTGGAAAGAGGTGATAGAAACCAGTAACGACACGTATAGTCGGACGGTCAATTACATTCAGGTTCCTCTTTTGGCACGTTTGGCTTTAGGAAAAGAAGAGCGTGGTCCTATGGGTTATCTGGTGCTTGGCCCGCAGTTGGGATTCTACCTCAATGATAGCGACAAGCGAGGAGGAGAGTGGTCGGAAAGTACAATAGCCCTCCGTCCTAACCACGTTGTTGATCAATATGACTTGCCCATTCAGAACCATTTCGAATATGGCATTACTGGTGGCTTGGGTTTGGAGATAAACACGCGCCACGCAGGTCATTTCATGATAGAGGGGCGTTACTACTTTGCCCTCTCCAACATCTTCAAGGACGGAAAGTCAGATGCCTTCGCACGTTCGGCTAATGGTGCCATCATTGCAAAAGCTTCATACCTATTCGACCTTTTCCACAAGAAATAATTAATTAAGGTATAAGAAAAAGAAAACTCCCCTCGAATCCGAAGGGAGTTTTTTGTTAGCATGCTTTCCTGTTGCAGGAATCATCTCAGTCTATCGAGCGACCTGATTAGCATCTCGTCTTTTAAGATTCCGCGGAATGCCAGATAGTCGAGCACAATGCAGACAAATGGCAGGGCGGCTGTCACACTGGGCTTAAATGAGAGAGTCCCATTTGACACGAACGCAAAGACGGCCAACCAAGCGTAGTAGCCCACGATGAGGATGATGCAAAACACCAGAATGCGCATCTGCAAAGCGCGTTGGCGGAACAGGAAGATGTTGAGGAACGTCAGCACAGTTACCAGTAGCAGCAAGGCGAACAAAGCCCATGGGGCAAAGGAGTATGCATCCTTGTCACAGGTGTGCAACCAAAGGTTGTAGAGTGTGGACACCTGCTCTCCCGATTCGTTGAAGAACTTTCCCAACGGGAGACTTAGACACACCACTCCGAGAATAGTGCTCGCCAGCATGTAGAGCGACTGTATGCGTTGAATCATCTTAGTCCTCGATGGTTGTTTCAGCGGCAGGGTTACGGTAGTAAACCTTACCTTCTATGAACTCCTGAGTGGCAATGAGCGAGGGTTTGGGCAGACGCTCGTAGAAGCGTGAGATTTCAATCTGCTCGCGATTCTCAAACACCTCGTCCAGATTGTCGGTAGAGGATGCAAACTCCTGCAACTTCTTTGATAGTTCCTGCTTGATTTCCATTGAAATCTGGTTGGCACGCTTGCCAATGATGGCGATTGTTTCGTAGATGTTGCCCGTGTCTTTGCACAGGTTCATGATGTCGCGCGTCACTGTGTTGGTGGGCGCATTGCTCTTTTTGTAATCCATATATTAAATTTACTATTTTACGATTTACTATTTACAATTTATTTCTCGCCCTTTCTTGCTCCGGCAAGCTACGCAAGCGTCCTAAAGGCCGAGCGAAGGGAGAGATAGAGAGGGTCTTTATTCTTCTTCTATGTCAACGTTCTTCTTTTTCACCACCTTTTCGGCGTTTCGAAGCAGGTTTTGAGCCTCCTTCAAATACTTCGATTCGGGGAAATCGTTGGCAAAGGCATAGTACTCGTCGATGGCATCGCGGAAGCGTTCAGCCCTCTTCTCAGGCACACTCTTGTCGGCCAGCTGGTACTTGGCTCTCAGCACTAGAATCGACAGCAGTTCGCGCTTAGCATTCGAGGCATAAGGATAGTCGCGTAAGGCATTTTGAGCCGTTACGACGCAAGCCTCATAGTTACTGCCTCCGTACATGCTATTGATGATGTAAGTGCCTAAGTTGTAATACAGTTGAGCCGACATACACTCTTTCTCTACCAGCTTCTCTTGCAACTGGAATATCATTTCCTGCGTTTGGTTGCGCAAGGGCGTGTAGGGATAACGGTCGAGGAATGCCTGAAACTCCTGCATAGCCTCCATTGTGCTCGACTGGTCGAGTCTGGGATCGGGCGTTTGCTTGAAAAGGGACAGTGCCGAATGGTAGTAGGCTTGTTCTACATACACTCCCTTCGGATAGGTCTGGGTGTATTTCTTAAAGTCCTGATGCGCCATGTCGTAGTTCTTGTGACAGAACTCGCTCATGCCCGTCAGGAACAGCGATTCTTCACCGTTTGACGTTCCCTTCATCGTAGCCAACAAGTCGTAGAGCAGGGTGGCGGCCTTATTGTACTTTCCCTCAAGGAAATAGGCTTTTGCCGCCTCGTACTTGTAATCGTAGTCAGTCGACTTCTGCAACTGTGCATATTCGCCACACGAAATCATCGTCAGCGACAGGCACATAGCCAGAAACAACCTGTATATCTTGTTCATTTGTACTAATACGCGCATATTTGGGCGACAAAGATACGAATAAGTGAGTGAAAAGCCAAATAAAACAGAGAAAAATGAAAGAAAAAGTACCCTTTTCGCTCGTAAGCTTGCTTACGCAAGCGGATAAGGGCACTATTTCGTGGCCATTTGGCCATAATTGCGCAGCAATTCAATATTTTCTCGTTTTTGGCTCTTCCGAGCGGAAGTATCTTCGAGGCATCAAAGATGACTCAGAGATACGAATACCCCAAAATTTGATATTTCCGAGCGGAAGTATCTTTGACGAGCCAATTGTGGCGAAGTCAAAGTACAACGTTTTATTTTATCTTTATCACATCATCCACTAATGACAAAAGGCAAAAGAAAACGCCAGCAGGTTTTCAAAACTGCGGGCGTTACCCCCTCCCCATTCGGGGGGAGGTTGGGAGGAGGGGCCTCTTTGTTCTCGCCCCCACGGGGAGAGCGGGGAGAGGGGCCGTTCCTTATTCTGTGGAGCGCACAGGACGGATACTCTGACCGAAGTAGCGGTCGTAGTCGTACATGCGCACATAGCTACTATAGAAGCCCAGGAACCACGCGTCACTCGGGTCGTCCGAGTTGAGCGTGCGCGACCAATAGTTGCCGCCCGACCCTGCGCCGTTGAGCCAAGTGTTGCTGCGGTACCCAGCCGCTGGCAGGAAGACGGCATTACAATTCTTGCCCTCTACCAGATAACCTTTTACATTATTAATTGTCATCCACGTCCATGAACATTGGTCTCTTAATTCCTTTAATTGGTCATACGTAGGCATACGCCACTTACTACCCCAGTTGACGTAAGCAGCATCGTCCTCGGGGTCGAGCTCCGTTTTTTTATCCATGAAACCATTGTAGCCGTAACTGCTGTCGGTGCAGTACTTGGTCATCGTATTGGATGACCCTTTGCACCACTTATATGATTCTAAAAAAAAGAAGCTTGTCTTCCCACTATTGTATCCTTCCGTCTCCCCCCATGCGAAATAATCGCCATACTCCTCAGGCTTGGATGCACCCACGTTCATCGTTGCCCACAATGTACCGGAGGGCAGACCGAGATCAACATAATGATTGGAATTATCCAATTCTTCAAATCCTTTTGTGGTGAATGACTGCGTGTTGCCTTCAATTACCACCCATTCTTCATTTTGACTATGGGCGGTTAGACACGTTCGATAATAATATTTCGTATTGGGAACCAGTGACTTTACTTCAACATTAAATTTTTCTATATCATCATTTGCCTCTACCTCAAATGAATCATTGAAATCGGCATCCTCTGATATCTGAACACTGGCAAACGCCTCAGCGCCAGCAGCATATACCTCCTTCGGATTGGTTGTTCCACTTATTTTAGCACTGAATGCTCCAATATCTAATACACTTCCCGTAACTGCAGCATCTTTGTTTATCGGTTTAGTAGTGAAAGAATATGTCTTTCCCCAATAAACATAAGATAGTGTAGGGACATTTACGAATGTGGCATAATAGTATGTCGTGGAAGGATATAATAGAAAATGTGCCTCAATTGTGCGCCCAACGAGGTTTTCAGCCCAGAAATCATCTCCGTCATCCATATTTGGTGTTTCACTAATTGTTATTCCAAAGCCTACCTTAGAATAAGAAGCAGAGATTGCATTCAAATTCACCACTCCCTTAATGTCAGCATAGAGAGCACCATAGTCAAGAACGGGCCCGGTAACGGCTACATCTGTCGTGTTCTTCTCAGGGTCTTCGGTTGGTTGCTCACCTTTACCTCCATCCTTTTGTTCTTTCTTCTCTGGGTCGTCATCACTACATGACACAAAGGTCATGCTACATGTCAAGCCTAATAAAAGGCTCATAAATAAAATTCCTTTTTTCATTTTTTCAATTTTTAACCCCCATTATTTTATGTTTCTCACTGGGCGGATATTATGTATGTCGGCGCGGCAGCGGGGAGCGTGGTCCAAATACACATCGCTGTTGTAGAAACTAAGGTTCCACGCATTACTCGACTGGTCTGGGTAGAGTGTCCGTGACCAACAATGACCACCTGATGTACCTTTGCTGTCCCCTGAAGCTGGCAGGAATATGGAGTTTCCATTCATCTTGCTAGTTATTTTTAGACCATATACGCCGTTCTTTTTAATATACTTTGTGTTCGTGTAAGAACTATTGATGAGTTCTCTAAACTGTTCTTCACTGGGCATACACCAGTCCTTACCCCAATTGACATAGGCGGCATCATCCATAGGGTCGAGTTCCGTCTTGTTGTCCGTAAAGCCATTATAGCCATAGTAACTTTCGGTACAATATTTGGTCATGGTTCGCCAGGAGCCGTTGCACCACTTGTAGGTGCCCCAATCATAGTCTGACCTTGGTTCCGTTTCGCCCCAAGCAAAATGATAGCCAATTCCCTCTTCTTTAAGTGCCCCAACATTCATATTTGCCCACAGCGTGCCAGATGGTAAACCAAGATCTACAGCCTTCACACCATTGGGAATCGTTTTCAATGGAGACAATTCCTCGTCATCGCTACATGAAACAAAGGTCATACTACACGCCAAGCCTAATAAGAGACTCATAAAAAATAAAGTTCTTTTCATTGTAACTAAATCTAATAAGTTTTGGATTATCATCTGTATTATTCTATTTGTTTACTCTGATTCAACAACAGCACGTATGCTTTGACCGTAATAACGATAAAAGTCTCCTCCTATATATAATTCATTATTTACAAAAGATGCTTCGAGGGCATATTGCACCTCATCTTCATTTGATAGATTGCGTGACCAATACGAACCCATTTCTCCTTTTTTCCTGAGTTCTGAACCCATATAAAATCCAGCAGCAGGTAAAAATATGTACTTTTTCCTTGTCTTATCCCAAACCTTGTACCCATTAATTCCATTTAAAGACTCCCAAGACCAATTACATTCTCTCTTCAGCTCGTACCATTGCGTTATTGAAGGAATTCGCCAATGTTTACCCCATAATCTATATGCTGCGTCATCCTCCTTTTCAAGAACATCTCTAACCCCATGGCGATATTTCTGATATGAAGTGTCAAAGTAGGACGTTCTCGTAAAATTGCTTTTCGAGCGTGTCTCTCCCCAAGCAAAATAACCACCATAACCTTCAGGTTTAGAGGCTTCCACATTCATGGTTGCCCATAAGGTACCGGATGAAAGACCGAGGTCGACATATTCATGTCCGTCAATTTCCGTTGTTTCTTCGTCATTATCCTCTTTCTTCTGTGTAGTAAAGGTCAATATATCACCCCAATAATGGTATGTTGGAGATGAAATGCGAACATACGCCCTGTACCAATACTTTGTTTTTGCCTTCAAAGAACCGACGCGAACACTGAACATATTGCCCGATAAGTTTGAAGCCTTATAAAAATACCCAGGAGTGAAATCGGAAGTCTCAGACACCAACACGCCAAATTCAACACTCGAATAGCTAACGCTGATAGCGTCAAGGTTCACCACGCCGAATACAATAGCATATGAATCGCCAACCTCGCCAGTGGCCCCTGTTATGACAACATCCTTATCTTCCTGTTTCTTGTTATCATCCTGATTTTCCACAGGGTCAGGTTCAACAGGCGTCCATTGAGGCTCATCGTCACCACACGACACTAAGGTCATACAACTTAGTGTCAAGCCTAACAGAAGGCTCGCTATAAGGAAAATCTTTTTCATAATCTGTTTCATTTGCTTTGAATTATTATTAATATCAAATTATATCCCTTCTATCGAAATGTTTTTGAATTGATGAAAAAGATCTTCCGTCTCAGTAGATATGTGAAAAACATATGAATTAGGATACGAATCCTTACAAATCTGGTAGTTCCTCTTTAGTGCGTTTTCGATTTTCTCTCTATTTTCTGTCGTAATTTCTTTGGGTATAAAAACCTTATCCAGACAGAGACTCCACGGCATTGGAATATATAGATAGTCTTTTTCGAAATCAAATTTATCGTCCATTATCATATATCTCATTTCTCCTTCATAGTCAAACGCCTTACGCTTTAACAGCATAAGATTTAGGTATTTAGTTAAATTGAAGTTCTCAAAAAAAATCTTATGATATTCCGATGATTTTAGGTGTAGCCCATTCAGTTCATCATCTTGGAAGTCGTAGAAAACTTTTCCTCGGTATAGTGAAGCATAGTTATGATAGGCATATCTGTCAAGATAGTATTGGAACTGCCCTACACAAATACTAAACTTTACGCAGGTCTTCTTTGGGTCATCTGTGTACATTCTCCATGCGGCCTCGCTGGTTCTTTTCTGTGTAACACAATAGGCGAACAATTTTTTCTCAAATCCACTCTTATCTACATGGCGATAATCTGCTTGATAGAATCGTTTCTCATACGGATCTTTCCAAGCAGACGGAATACAGAATCGAAGATTATTGTTTTCTAAACACAATCTCGCAGTTTCAACATCCATGTATTTATACACACGGATTGGTCGCAAACCCGCCCCAATGTCACTAAGAGCATTGTATGAAGTTTTTTTCCGAATTTGTTTTATTTCGTAAGACATATTTTATCTCACTAAGATTTTTTTAGTAGCACCATTAGAGAAGTGGATGATGTTAACACCTTTCTTTGGCTGATTAAGCTTAGCACCACTTATCGAAATAATCTCCATGTCTTCATTTGAATCCTTTAAACAATCTGATATCTTGTCAGGCTCCATCTGTATGACAGAAATAAATTTACGCCAAAAATTATCAAAATATCTCTCATAAATTGTACCATCAGTCGTCTGTCTATATGCTTTTAAACATCCATACGGAACATAAACATCTGTCCATGTATAATGAATATCATCAAATGGTGGTTCAAGACTTGAAAAAGCGCCTCCCACGGACCTACTATATATAGGAGATACAGATGGGTTTCTTCCGAGACATATAATCTTAAAAAGCTTTTCACACCCCCGGAAGGTTAATGGACTAAGATACTCCAAGTTTCTTCCAAGAGTTATCGTACTAAGCTCTGAACAATTTCGAAATGCAGCTTCTCCAATGTCTGTTACGCCATCTCCTATGACTGCTTCTTTAAGGTTTAGTAAGCGCTGGAAAGCACCATCTCCGATACCTTTAACATTATTAGGAATGTACAATGAAGTTATACTACATCCCGAAAAAGCATTATTCCCTATTTTTTCTAAACTATTGGGAAAATCCAAAGATGTTAGGGAACTACAGCCTCCGAATGCACCATCCATTATTTTTTTTAGCCCTTCTGAAAATATTATAGTTTTTAACCCCGTACAGCCCTGAAAAGTATATTCTTCTATTGTACTGAGGCCAGATGGGATTTTTACTGATGAAATACCTGTACAGCCATAAAACGCTGATGCTCCGATGCTTGTTACGCTGTCGGGGATAGTGATGGATGTCAGGCCAGTGCAACCACTGAACGCATTTTCTCCAATAGAGGTCACATAGTTGTGGATGGTCACCGATGTGAGCCCCTTGAAGTTATAGAATGCATTTTTTCCAATTGAGGTCAAGCTATGAGGAAAAACCAAATCTTTTACTTCCTTCCCATTAATATATAGATGATCAGCATTGCATAAAGGATTTGAATACTTATTAGAAAAGTCCATCTTACACAGACTTTCTATACTGGCAAACTCTGCCTTAGTCAGGCCACTACAGTTCATGAAAGCATCATAACCTATATCTTTCACACTGTAGGGGATGGTCACCGATGTTAGATTACTGCAACCACTGAACGCGTCTTCTCCAATCGATAAAACTGTATGTGTTTTTCCCATATATGTGGCCTTTGGAGGAATCACAACATCCCCGGAGTATTTATTCTCTCCATAAGTAACCTCAAATATGGTTCCAGTTAGCCTCTTATAATATATACCATCTACAACGCAATCATAATCGTAGGCCAAAGCCACACTTGCCACTATACTCATGAGCACAGCCAGCAGAATTGATAAAGTTTTTTGTTTCATAATTCTTCAAAATTTACTATTCCTGTATTAACTTTAAAATTCTCTCCTTGTTTTAACAATAGATAGCAAAGTTGCTTTAGGTGTTCTATTTTAATTTTTCCTATCATTGTCCGTTATTTTAGATTGTTGAAATCTTCCATCTTATAGTAATCTCCATATTCACCTATGTGATAATGAGCAAAGGCATTACGAAGATGTCGGATGAAAGCTTCTGCCTCATTTTCTATTTCTATCTTCTCAAAGAGTAACTCACTATTCCCGAACTCGGAAGGCAAATCCTCTATGGGGCATGTTCTAACACATAAGTCTTGATTCGTTAAGTATGACCCTATTTCCTTGTCCCATTCATATACCGCTGTTTCGTTTTCAAGTTCCTTCTTGGCTACAGTATAATAAAAGAAGTGAACACTTTCTGGAGTCAGCAAACCTGTTGCTGGTTCGTCAAATGTAAAATTGTATTCCATAACATTCGGTTTTTAACCTTCTTTGTCACTAATTCTACTTTCAATTTCATTTAATCGCTCTTTGATTTCTTCAAGTTCTTTGTCATAGTCCTTAAAGAAACCTAAATATTTGTGACATTCAGGATTGTTGCATTGGATTCCTTTTAGCTGGAATCCATCAATTTCTACATCAACCACAGACAAAGCTGTGTTCGAGTTTCCACAATAGGGACAACCTGGATATTGTACCATAATACAAACATCTTGTGCCTATAGCCACCCAGATTCAGCGCTAAATAAGTGAGTTTATAGTAAATGAAAAGACGTGGGTGCCTTTACTGCCGCTTATCCCACATCCCGGCTCTCGCATTGGCCTTGTCTCAGAATAAGCAACTTGGTTAGCCCACGTCATGAGTTATCATACAACAAGGTATAATACACCCAACGTGGACGTTCCACGGCGTATCTTCTGAGACAAAGAATTTGCGAGATTCGGATGTCGAAGATAACGTACAAAAACGTCCTTTTCCCAATAAGTTTATGACCCCATGCCCCACTGGGCTAACCTGAGTCGTTGCAAAGATAGTGAACTTAATTCAAAATTCAAAATAATAAATTCAAAAAGTAATAATGCCCTCGTTCATGCACCCTTGTGTTATTGTATAGCCACTCATGCTCACACATTTATTTTTTACGCAGAAATCTACTGAATGAACTGATTGGCTGTATAAAATATTGATAATCAGTATGAATTCGTGCAGTAGATTCGTTATTCAAATCTACTGCAATCAGCTGATTATAGGCAAAAACAGGGGTTAGTCACAAACATGTCACCTGCAAAAGGGGGAACACATGCAAAAGCCTGTGTCTACTTTTAAAAAGAAAACCTTTAAAAACCTTTTCTCATCGGGCCGGCTTCGCCATTATGTCCGCATCTGACCCTCATGTTTACAAACAAGTTCGAACCAGTTGAACCAGCTGCATCCTCTGTTCTTCGAACTTGCCCGACAGAAAAGAAAAACCAAGAAAAAAATAACATTTGACATTGCCTCCATTGGGACTTTTCTATGTTTTTCTTCGAGTTACACAGGCACATTAGTGGTGCGAGAGACTTGGCGAGGATGTCCATGCTTGCATGAGACAGGACCGACAAGAATGTCGCAAAGGACAAAGTCCGTGGAACGAGAAGGGTTTTCCTTTGTTTTTGTTAAATACCAGCACAGGAATTTACTGGTGAGCCGCAAAAAGGTATCTCTTTATGACTGTCTTTCTTAGGAATGAGAACGAGAGTTATCAAGTGACGTACGGGATGCCTAAGAGGGAAAGAAAGTAACATTAATGTTACAAAGCGGAAGATATAGGAGCATGTCGTTGTATCACTTGTGTTACAAGCCTGAGGTATTAGGCCTTTGGCCGTCCGATTACTTGCTCGTTATCCTATACAAGGGTACGAAAAGAGTCGCGTTTTGCTTTTCCCTTGTCCTTCTGCCCGATATTTAATGTTTTTTTGCTTAATTCTGCATTCATCTCTCTTATTTCTTAATTATTTTTACTATTTTTGCCTCAATTATGTCGGCATTCAATCTCGTTTCTCCCTTTAAGCCTACGGGTGACCAACCGCAGGCCATCAGGCAACTCACTGACGGCGTGCTTCGTGGCGACCCTGCTCAGGTCTTGCTTGGTGTGACGGGAAGCGGTAAGACTTTCACGATGGCTAATGTCATAGCCCAAGTGGGGAGACCAACGCTTATTCTTAGTCACAACAAGACGCTTGCAGCCCAGCTCTATCGCGAGATGAAAGCCTTCTTCCCACAGAATGCTGTGGAGTATTACGTCTCGTATTACGACTATTATCAACCCGAAGCCTACATTCCCTCGACAGATACCTACATCGAGAAGGACCTTGCCATTAACGACGAGATCGATAAACTCCGTTTGGCTGCTACAAGTGCTCTGCTGAGTGGACGCAAGGATGTCATTGTGGTATCCTCCGTCAGTTGCATTTATGGTATGGGCAATCCTGCTGCTTTCTATGAGAGCGTCATTCGCATTAGGGTGGGGCAGGAGATGAGTCGTAATATGTTGTTGCGTAAGCTTTTAGATAGCCTTTATGTACGTAATGATTTAAGTCTTAATCGAGGCGAGGTTCGAGTTAAAGGCGACACTGTGGACGTGGCTCTTGCGTACTCCGACAACATACTTCGCATCACTTATTGGGGCGATGAGATAGAGAGCATTGAGGAGATTGATCCAGAGACGCTTCAACGTGTTTCTTCCTTCGAGGAATACAACATATATCCCGCCAACCTCTTCATGACGTCGAAGGAGACACAAGAACGAGCCGTAAGACAGATAGAGGACGATTTAGCCGTGCAGGTGCGCTATTTCGAGGATGAAGGACGCGACTTGGAGGCAGCACGCATACGCGAACGTGTGACCTATGATGTGGAGATGATACGTGAATTGGGCCATTGTTCGGGCATAGAGAACTATAGCCGTTATTTCGATGGTCGTGAACCTGGCACTCGTCCGTTCTGCCTGCTCGATTTCTTCCCAAATGATTTCCTGATGTTCATCGACGAGAGTCACGTCTCTGTGCCACAGATAGGAGGCATGTATGGAGGCGACCGTGCTCGCAAAGAGAACCTTGTGCATTATGGTTTCCGTTTGCCTGCAGCTCTCGACAACCGTCCTCTTCGCTTTGATGAGTTCAAGAAGATGGTGCATCAAATTATATACGTATCTGCAACGCCTGCTGACTACGAATTGGCAGAGTCGGAGGGTGTGGTAGTGGAACAACTCATTCGTCCTACAGGTTTGCTTGACCCAATTATAGAGGTACGTCCACGCCAGCATGAAGCCGACGACCTGCTTGAAGAGATACAACAGCGAATCGACGTGGGAGAGCGTGTTCTTGTCACTACGCTCAGCAAACGTCAGGCCGAGGAGTTTAGTGGCTATCTGACGCGTTCGGGCATACGTTCGTGCTACATTCATCATGAGGTGGACACAATGGAACGTGTGCAGATTATGGACAGTCTGCGCAGAGGCGATTACGACGTGCTTGTGGGCGTCAATCTGCTTCGTGAAGGACTCGACCTGCCTGAGGTTTCACTTGTGGGTATTCTCGATGCCGATCAGGAAGGTTTCCTGCGTAGCAGAACTAGTTTGACACAGACGATTGGTCGTGCGGCTCGTCACGTTCACGGAAAGGCCATTTTCTATGCCGACAAGATAACGCATTCTATGGCTCAGTGCATCGAGGATACCAACCATCGTCGTGAGGTTCAACTGCGTTATAATGAGGAACATGGCATTATCCCACATGCAGTCAAGAAGGAACTTGCTCAGGCGGAGTTGGGTTCGGGTATGAAGCGAACCGACTTGCCGACAGAACAGAAGGGCGTGGATTATCAAATGGCTGCTCAAGCCGGTGCCACTCCCTTTATGGCTGCAGATCCCATTGTGGAGGCTATGACGCCACAACAACTGAAGAAGAGCATCGACCACACACGCCGATTAATGCAGGAAGCCGCCAAGAAACTAGATTTCCTGACGGCTGCCCAATATCGCGACGAATTGCTTCGCTTGACTTCCCTGCTTGAAGCAAAGAATGATAATTAGAAAGTAAGACTCCTCGCTTCTAAAGGCTCTCCCCCCTCGGGGGAGCGGGGAGAGGGCCCCTTTTAATTAATAAGGTATACTTTTTCCTTACCCTTATATGTGCACTTTACCGTTGCTCTGCCAGCCACGATAGGACTAACTTCGCACTTAACTTCGGGATTGTCGGCTGTTGCCGTTAGCACGGAGTTGTCGGTAAGCGGACCATACACCTGATAGCGTGTGGCATCGGTCAGACCGTTGCTGTTGGTGGTGCGTATGGGCGTGCGTGGCAACATCAGCACTTTGCCGTCGACAGTGATGCTAACCTGTGGAACGGCAGGACGTTGCCAGTCGGCACCTTTCTTTGCGAAGCCGATTCCGTGCAGGTCGAATAAACCTTGAGGACGTTGTGGCTGTTGTGGACGCTGTCCCCACTGACCACGCTGTGGACGTTCGGGTTGCTGCACATCAGGTCCTTCGGCCACCAGATAGATGGCGTGTTTGCCTGTCAGGCCTTCCACGTCGGGAACTGCCACGCGATAGGTTGAAGCTACTCTTGGAGCATTGTCAGGCACTTCCACTAAGGCTATTTCGCGACCCTTCCAGGTGTCGTTGGCATACGGACCGTCGAGCATAACATGAATCTTGAAGCCTCCGTGTCCGCCTGGAGTCAGGTTGAGGCACAATTCCGTTTTGTCGCCCTTCTTCGTGCCTGCAAAGGCGTGTATTCCCTTGCTGTCCTGCTCCAAACCTCCAAATCCGAAGTACTTGAAGCCAATGATGCCTCGGTTGTTGATGCCGGCAAGGTCCATGTGGTTGTTCCATACGTCGTGGTTGTCCTGCAACCATTCGTTACCAGTCATGTAGCAGGCGATACCTGCCGAATAATATTGGTAGGGAGGTAATCCGAAGATGTTGAAGCCCTCGCTAGTCACTTCAGCACCGGTGTATTCGTTGCCATCGGAGGCTTTAGCCGTCCATTCGTTGTCCTTCGTATAGGGGTCATAGGCTACGATACGCACTTTTCCGCCCTTTGCTACAGGCTTCTTGTCGCAGATGATCTTTACGGGTGCAACCATGGGTTGACGGGCATTAGCGAAACCGCGTGGAGGACGATGATAGAAGACGTACCATTGGCCGTTGATTTGCTGAAGAGAACCATGTGTGTTGTGTGCAGCATTTGACGTTATCAAGCGAGAGCCGTCCTCGTTGGGTACTACTCCACGAGAGTCCACCAGAACGCCTCCGCTTCTCCATGGTCCCAGAGGCGAGTCACCATAGGCATAACGAAGTGCTGAGTTGGTGTTGCCTAGACCGTATTCCTTGCCACTATAGCCAGAGAACACCATCACGTATTTGTTCCCCACTTGGCGGATGCTGGAAGCCTCGAAGAAGTTGAAGTCGAGTGGGTTTTGTCCTTTGTAGAGCGCTTTGTATTCGCTTCCCTCCTTGTCGAGCAGTCGTCCGTCGGCACTGCTGGCAGGAATGAAGGGGTCGATTAAATCCGTACCCGGACGCTTGCTATACATCGTGTTCTGATCAAGTTCGCAGGCTGTAGAGTGCTGGAAACCATAGAAGACATAGGCACGGAAACCCTTGTCGAAGTCGGGATCTTTCTTGTCGGTAATGTTCTCCACAAACACCGAGGGGTCGAAGTCGATGGGTGAACCCTCAACGCATTGTCTGCCGTCTTCCGTTAGGTTGATGGGCACGAAAGGACCATTTGGACGGTCGCTCTTGCAGACCATTGCCACACGTCGCCATCCACGTGAGTGGGGATAGAGGTAATAGGTCTTCTTGCCCGTCTGCTTGTCTTTCACTTCCACCAGATCGGGTGCAAACATGGTGTCCCAACGTCCATCGACGAACCATGAGAAGATGGGGCCTTCGTCGCGCCACTGCGTCAGGTCTTCCACGGGTGCCGACCACATGCGTACGTCGTTTCCGCAGTACTCCGTGTAGTGCGTGTCGTGCGAACCGATGATGTAGGCACGTAGGTGACCAGGACGGTCAGGGTCTTCGAACACACGTGGTTCGCCGTCAGGCAGATGTTCCCACAAAGGAAGGTAGGGATTTTGTCCGCTCATTGTCAGCGTCAGGGCTGAGAACAGAGCCAAAAGCAAAGACTTTTTCATAATGCATTTGTTATTAAGGTTATTACATTCCTTCGCAAAGTTACTCTTTTCCCTCCAACAGAACCTCCACACATGTCTCAAAAACTTGCAAGTATATCTAATTCGGTTCACGGCCATTTTCATTTGCTTAAAGTAAGTCTCCTTTCATGGGTTTAGGTAGAGTTAGGGTTTGCATTGTGCCTTGTCTTCCGTGTATCGAGTGCTTGTTCGATGCCCTTTGAACGCTTGTACGATGCTCTTCGAACGCTTATACGATGCCCTTTGAACGCTTGTACGATGCTCTTCGAACACTTGTTCGATGTCTGCCGAGCACTTGTGCAAAGCCTTGCTTATGGTCTCTTGGCTATGTTAGTGATGAGAGGAAGGGTAATATTATAATGTACTATGAGGATTAGTCTTTTCTTGAACAAGACCAAGGACAAGCCGAACCTCCTAAAATCGGGCACCCTTCCATCGATTAGGGTTCTTCGTCAATTCCTACTTCCTTCATAGTTTGCCCTCCCTTGAGCTTTTGAAATTTGGCAGTTTCAGTATTTTTGTATAACTTTGAAGCATGAAAAAGATGCAGGTTTGTTTACTCCTTTTGATGTTGCTGTTGACAACGGATTGCAGGCGAGAGACTACGCCTAAAGCTGTAGACATAGGGGTGCCAGTGACTTATAGCGAGAGTGAAGACGACCCCGTCGACTCGACCTTCCAGTCGCGTGACGAAGAGAGCGAGGACGACCACTTTGACCCGAACTATCGGCCGCGCGACGACGAGAGCGACAACCTGAGAGGTTTCGACCCGATATGGGAAGACGACATGGAAGACAACGGAATGACTCGCTATCAGGAAAACTACGACGAGGAGGGTTGGGACTGAAAATCAGGCAGAATGTTTGGTTGTATCAAGGAAAACGATTAACTTTGTTTGCGATAAAAATCAACGAACGATGAAAGCAATTAAGACAAACATGGCTCCAGCAGCCATAGGACCTTACAGCCAGGCCATAGAGGCCAATGGAATGGTGTTCTTGAGTGGACAACTCCCCATTAATCCGCAGACGGGCGAGATGCCTGAAGGAATCGAGGCGCAGACAAAGCAGTCGCTGACAAATGCGCGTGCCATACTGGCAGAGGCAGGATTGACTATGAACAACGTGGTGAAGACTACCGTGTTGCTGGCCGACATAGCCGACTTTGCTGCCATGAACGCGGTATATAGCGAGTTCTTCAGTGAACCATTCCCTGCCCGCAGTGCCTTTGCCGTAAGGGATGTGCCTAAGGGTGCTCTGGTGGAGATAGAGTGCATTGCCGTAAGACGATAGACAAGTCAACAGAAAACGAATAATCTTAAAAATATATTGCTTATGAAAAACTTGAAATGGTTGATGCTTCTGGCCGCTGGAGTGCTGGTTGCCATCGCATGCAGTTCAAAGAAACCCGAGAAACAGCGCGTGCTGGTGCTCTATTACTCGCAGACGTCGAACACCAAGCAGGTTGCCGAGGAGATTGCCACACGACTGGAGGCTGACATCGAAGAAGTGGTGCTTAAGAACCCCTACGACGCCGATTTCCAAGCTACTATTGCTCGCAGTATGAAAGAGCGCGAAGAGGGCGTGACACCTGAAATTGAACCTCTGAAGGCCGATGTCAGTCAGTATGACGTGGTGTTCATCGGCTATCCCATCTGGTTTGGAACTTATGCACCTCCCATTGCAACATTGCTCGAAAGCATTGACCTGACGGGTAAGAAGGTGGTGCCTTTCTGCACCTTTGGAAGTGGTGGTCTGGAGTCTAGTGTGAAGGACTTGACCGAGAAACTACCCAATGCCGAAATCCTAGCTGGATATGGTGTTCGCGCAGCACGCATAAAGGCTGTCCCAGAGGAGATTGACCAGTTCCTGAAGGCTGGTGGATTCGTGGAAGGCGAGTGCGTGAAACTGGAAGACTTTGGTGAGGCACACGAGGCAAGTGAAGAGGAAGCTGCCATCTTCGACGCAGCAGTCGACGGCTATCCAATGATTCATGCTAAAGCGAAGACTGTGGCTTCAAGAGCCCTTCCCAATGGCACGGAATACCTGTTTACTGCCGAGGATTTGCCCAGAGAGGGTGCACCGGCAATGCCTGCTATGGGCGAAATGAAGGTGTATGTGACAGTCTTGGAAGGCGAAACGCCAGTGTTTACACGTGTGGTAAGATAAACTTTGATGTATGAAAGACACGAAGGACATAGAAAAAAAGGAAACCCCTGAAGAGCAGGTGTACCATTGCAACGACTGCGGCAACGTGATTCATCGTCACGAAGTCTTTTGTTCGAAGTGCGGAAAACTGCTCGACAGGTACGACTTTGAGGACTAAAAGGCGAAAAAAGTGCAATTTCCCTTTGCCGATTGCACCTAATTTCGTACTTTTGCACCATCAATTTTGACAACAATCGCATGAAGACGGCCATGAGAATGGCCCGACATGGGGTTGTTGTACTTTTTTATGTACAACTTTCCCGAAGAGATGTTTGACTTAATGAAAGTTGTATTATGGCAAAGAAAAAACGATTTGTCAAGGTGTGTAGTTGCACACCGAAGGGTGACATTAGGACGATGGACACCCGAGTGTTGAACCTGCTTGTCGAAGAACAGCAAAAGGCGATTGCCAACGAGCCGAACACGCGTAAAATGGCACAGAGGGCTCTGGAACTGGGCGATGTGTGTATGGCAGCTGGATGTCCCATGATGGCCATAGAGGTGTGGAAGAGTGCCGCCAGACGACTAGAGGCAATGGATTACAACTGGGTCTCAGAACCCATTAATCCCCATTTCGTGCGCTTCGACGACCTTGTTTCGGCAAAAGAAGCAGTTACGTTAGGAAGGCGTATCGATAAGGTTTGGCATTTGCTTGGTCATCCGGAGATGGCTGTTTGGACAAGAAAGATGAGGCATGCTTACGAGGACATGTGGCTAGACAAGTACTACGAGGCGCTGCCGTAAAGCACCCCATAAAAATACCGCCCTCTTTTTGGGAGAGGGCAGGGATGAGGTACTAATCAATAAACCGTTGTGAAAGGCCTTGGAACTCGTCGATGCGACGATCGCGAAGGAAAGGCCACCAACGGCGAACCTGTTCGGAACGATGGAGGTCGATGTCGATAACGGCGTTGACCTCCTCGTCTTTTGGTGCACGATAGAGGAGTTCGCCTTGAGGACCTGCCACAAAACTGCTACCCCAGAACTGAATGCCGTTTGTCTGTCCACTTGGATCAGGCTCATGGCCTACACGATTGACGGCAATGACAGGTAGTCCGTTGGCCACAGCATGACCACGTTGAACGGTTGTCCATGCCTCACGTTGGCGTTCCTGTTCCTCAGGTGTGTCACTGCTCTCATAGCCGATGGCAGTGGGATAAATGAGCAATTCTGCACCCTGCAAAGCCATCAGACGAGCGCCTTCGGGATACCATTGGTCCCAGCACACCTGCACACCCAGAAGTCCGACGCTTGTGGCAATGGGATGGAATCCCAAATCGCCTGGAGTGAAATAGAACTTCTCGTAATAGGCAGGGTCGTCGGGTATGTGCATCTTGCGGTATTTGCCTGCAATCGAGCCGTCAGATTCGAAGACTACTGCCGTGTTGTGATAGAGTCCGGGCGCACGACGTTCGAAGAGGCTTGTCACGAGTACAATGCCGTATTGGCGAGCTAGCTGACCATAGAATTCCGTCGAAGGACCAGGTATGCTCTCTGCCAAATTGCAGTTGTTCACGTCCTCCACTTGACAGAAATAGAGCGAGTTGTGCAGTTCTTGCAGGATAACGAGTTTGGCACCTTTCTCGGCTACGTCTGCTATATTGCGAGCCAGTTTCTGCTTGTTTGCTTCCACGTCAGCCACGCATGATTGTTGTATGATACCTACTAACATGAATTAATAATTTAAAATTAAAAATGAAAAATTGAATGTCCAGGCTTTCATGGGTTGGTGGTATTAATTTTTCACTTCATCACTTCTTCATTTCTTCACTTCTTCGCTCTTAATCACTCCCACTGGAAATTGCATTGCCGAGCAGTGCAGAGAACCATGTTGTTCGATGAGGATGCGGCAGTCGACTGGCACAATCTCATGCTTTGGGAAGGCTTGTTGCAGTTGCTGGCGTGCTTGCTCATCAACCCTAGGACAACCGTATGTGGGCATAAGCACAGCACCATTGATGCAGAGGAAATTGGCGTACGTGGCAGGCAGACGCATCCCGTCCTCGTCGTATATGGCTTGTGTCATCGGCAGAGGAATGAGTTGGTAGGGTTTCCCTTCAAGCGTACGGAACTCCTGCAGTTGCTCTTCCATCTTCTTCAGTTCCTCGTAGTGCTCATCGTCTTTGTCAAGACACTGGATGTAGGCAATCGTGTCGTTCGGACATAGGCGTGCAAGAGTGTCGATGTGCGAATCCGTGTCGTCGCCTGCCAGATAGCCATAGTCGAGCCATAGGACGCGCTCTACTCGCAGATAGCGCTTCAGACGGTCTTCAATCTCAGCTTGTGAGAGAGGTTGATTCCTGTTTGGCGCAAGCAGGCATTTGCTTGTGGTCAAGATGGTTCCTCGTCCGTCACATTCGATGCTTCCGCCTTCGAGCACAAAGTCGAGGTGGTCTTCATATTGCCCGTTCAAGACGCCTTGTTCCACGAGATTACGGTTAATCTGGTTGTCGAGTATGGCATTAAACTTCTTGCCCCATCCGTTGAATTGGAAATCGAGCAGAAGTGCACCAATGGAGGTCTTCAAGGTGATGAATCCGTGATCGCGAGCCCAGGTGTCGTTGCTGGGGATGTTGTGAAGCGAAATGTTTGCCAACGCACGCTTTGGCAGGCGCTCATTCAGCAATTGACCAACAGCATTAGGCTCAGGTGTGACGATGATAAGACGCTCGCGCAAACTGATTTCCAACGCCATGTGGATGTGGCACTCCGTCACTTCCTTGAGTGTGGGCATCCAGTCGGTGGCTTTATGAGGCCACGTCAGTTGCACGCCACTTTGCATAGCCCATTCGGCAGGCAGGTGTGTGGCGCGAATCTCGTTTTGCTCAGGTCCAGCCAAGCGTTCAGGGCGAATCTCTTTCGTCAAGTCCTCGATGATGGTGGTTGTGAGTTTATAGTGTATGCCCATAATGTTCTTTTCTTGCTATTTGTTGGCAAAGATAGGAAATAATTTTCATAATTTGATTAAATGTATTAATTTTGCACCGCTTATAATATAATAATAAGGTATATGCGTAAGAACTTTGGAAAGAAAGGGATGTTTACTGCCCCTCTGCCTGTGCTTTTGGTAGGCACTTATGACAAGGATGGCGTGGCCAATTTGATGAATGTGGCTTGGGGCGGACAATGTAGCGAACACCATGTTGCCTTGAACCTGGGGCATGAGCGTCAGACGCTGGAGAACATGCGTCTGAAGGGCGAGTTCACCGTGATGTTTGCCACAGAGGAGACGATGGTGCAAGCTGATTATGTGGGAATTGTGTCCGGACTGAAGGTACACAACAAGGTGGCCAACAGTGGCTTGACTCCGATGAAGGCCGAGATGGTGGACGCTCCTGCTTTCGAGGAACTTCCTGTAACCTTGGAATGCCGTGTTGCAAGCATTCGTGAAGAACCTACTGGCGAGGTGCGTGTGACTGGCGAAGTGGTGAACCTGAGTGCAGAGGAAAGCGTGCTTAATGAAAAGGGACGTGTGGACTTTGACAAGGTTCATTTGATTTGTTTCGATGAATCGACGTTAACCTATCGTGCTGTGGGGAAGGTAGTTGGCAATGCCTTCGTGGCAGGGAATAAGATTCGTAAGGGATGAGAGAAATATACTTCGCAGGCGGTTGCTTCTGGGGTGTAGAACATTTCATGAAGCAGATTGCAGGCGTGATGGATACGGATACCGGCTTTGCCAATGGTCGGGAAGACTTGATGGAACCCACTTATGAGGAGGTGTACACTGACACGACTGGTTTTGCCGAGACGGTGCGTGTGAGGTTCGACGAAAAGCGTGTGGGATTGCGATTCCTGACGCGTATGTTCTTCCACGCCATCGACCCTACGTCCTTGAACAAGCAAGGCGAGGACGAGGGAACACGTTACAGGACAGGCGTATATTACACCAGCGAGGAAGATTTGCCCATTCTGCGTGATGTGTTTGAAGAGGTAAAACGCGAGGTAGGTCCAATCGTGGTAGAACTGGAACCGCTAAAAGCCTATTATTCGGCAAGCGAATGGCATCAGGACTATCTGGAAAAGCATGCCGACGGGTATTGTCACTTGCCTTTATCCTTATTTAAATACGCGCGCGAGGCTAAGCCAGAGGTGGATTGATGGCGGAATGCTCACATTTTTATCTTTTAATTTTTAATTCTTAATTTTTCTTCGTATCTTTGCCCACGGTTTAAGAAACCACACATACTTCATACAGCGTGAAAATAAAGGATATTCTGAACGCCCTTGAACGTTTTGCGCCGTTGCCTCTGCAGGAAAGTTACGACAATGCTGGCTTGCAGATTGGATTGACAGCGGAGCAGGAAGCCTCAGGGGCATTGTTGTGTTTGGACGTTACTGAAGACGTCATCAACGAGGCCATTGACCTTGGTTGTAACCTCATCGTCAGCCATCATCCCTTGCTGTTCCGCCCTTTGCGACATGTGACGGAGGACACGCAAGTGGAGCGATGTGTCAGGTTGGCCATTCAGAACGACATCGCCATTTATTCGGCTCACACCAACTTGGATAATGCCGAGGACGGAGTGAACTATCGCATTGCCGAGAAGCTGGGATTGGTGGACGTGCAAATGATGCAGCCGCGACAGGTGAATGTGGCTGATCACAGAGTGGTAGCAGGAAGCGGACTGATAGGCTATCTGCCTGGTCCTGAGGATTCTCTGGCCTTTCTGCAAAGGATTAAGGACGTTTTCCACATCGAATGTCTCCAACACAACGAACTGCTTGGACGCCCCATCGAAACGGTGGCCTTGTGTGGCGGAGCAGGTGCTTTCATGCTCGACGAAGCCATTCGGCTTGGTGCTGATGCCTTCCTTACGGGAGAGATGTCGTACCACCAGTTCTTCGGCCACGAGCAAGAGATTCAGCTCGCCGTAATGGGGCACTATCAGAGCGAGCAATACACGAAAGAAATCTTCTATTCCATCATCACTGACAGAGCACCTGATTTGCCTGTCTTTATCACTAGCATCGACACAAACCCGATAAAATATCTGTAAATCAAAATAAACATAAAAACAAATTATGGCAAGTAAAGTTAAAGACCCTGTTGAACTGACCGTAGAGGACAAACTGAAGAACCTCTATCAGTTGCAAACAATGCTGTCGGAAATCGACAAAATCAAGACCTTGCGTGGCGAATTGCCTTTAGAAGTGCAGGACTTGGAGGACGAAATCGAAGGACTTACCACCCGTATCGAGAAGATCCAGAATGAGATCGTAGATATGAAGCGCGAGATCGTCGACAGACGCGGAAACATCGATGCCGCAAACTCCACCATCAACAAGTATAAGGAGCAGATGGACAACGTCAGAAATAATCGTGAATACGATTCACTGAATAAGGAAATCGAGTACCAAAAGCTTGATATCGAGCTGAACCAGAAGAAGATACGCGAAGCAGAAGAGGCTATTCAGCAACGTACTGACGATCTGGCTCGTAGCACAGAGGCAGTGACCGAGCGCCGCACTGATTTGGACATCAAGAAGTCGGAGTTGGAGGAAATCGTTGCCGAGACTCGTGCAGAGGAGGAAAAGTTACGTGAGCGTTCGAAGAACCTGGAGGCTCAAATCGAACCTCGCTTGCTGGCTTCCTTCAAGCGCATCCGTCGCAATTCGCGCAACGGACTGGGCATCGTCTATGTTCAGCGTGATGCTTGTGGTGGTTGCTTCAACAAGATTCCGCCCCAGCGTCAGCTCGACATTCGTATGCGCAAGAAGATTGTTGTGTGTGAGTACTGCGGTCGCATCATGATTGACCCTGAGCTGGCTGGCGTTCAGATTGTAAAGGCTGAGGCAAAGCCCAAGCGCACTCGTCGCGCTACAAAGAAGAGCGCAGAAGAGAATACGGAAGATTAATCTCTCCGCTTTATATGCAAAAGACAAAGGGATTAGGGCAACAAGCCTTAATCCCTTTTTATTATCCCTTAGGCCTTATTGATTTGCACCTTAGGTCTTATTTGTTTGCACCTTAGGCCTTATTGGTTTGCGCCTTAGGCCTTATTGATTTGCGCCTTAGGTCTTATTGATTCGCACCTTAGGTCTTATTGATTTGCACCTTAGGCCTTATTGATTTGCGCCTTAGGTCTTATTGATTTGCGCCTTAGGTCTTATTGATTCGCGCCTTAGGCCTTAATTTATCGAACCTAAGGTACTTTTTCCAAAGCCGTGCTTCCCCGTCTTCTTGAGTCTTAATTCTTAATTACTTCGTAATCTGGAATCTCTGGCAGGAAAGTACAGACATTCGTCTCATAATCCACACGACAACAATAGTGCTGAAGGCCATTCGATACCATAAGGTAAGGCACTCGCAGGACAATGTTGTAGCGTGTAATCTGGTCGAAAACCTTTTGCGTTAGCTGTATGTTGGGCGCTTTGTATTCCACAATTGCTAAAGGGCTTGCATTCGTGCCGTAGAGCACTGTGTCGCAACGTTTCGAGGTCGAGTTTAGCGTAAGCGATATCTCGTTGGCAAGCAACTCTTGAGGATAGCCTTTGTGGTGGACGAGAAAGTGCACAAAATGCTGGCGAACCCACTCCTCGGGTGTCAATTTCACATAACGCCGACGCAGAAAGTCGAACACCATTGTGTTTCCTTCGCGTTGGCTAAGTCGCAAGTCGGCAGGAGGCAGGTTTAATGTCATCATGATGACAAAGATACAAATTAATTAATTAAAAATTAAAATTTAAAAAATATTTCCTATCTTTGTACTCGTATTAAACTGGTAAGCTATGAAAACAAAGGAAGAAATCGTTCAGAATTGGTTGCCTCGTTACACCAATCGCCCTTTGGAGGACTTTGGGGAATACATCCTGTTGACTAACTTCAACAATTACGTCGACATCTTCTGTGACCACTTTGGTGTGCCTCGTCCCGACTACACTTCAAACATGCGTTCTGCAACAGCTGAGGACATCACTATCATCAACTTTGGCATGGGTTCGCCCAACGCAGCCATCATCATGGACCTCCTTGCAGCAATTAAGCCCAAGGCTTGCCTGTTTCTGGGCAAGTGCGGAGGCATTAGTTCCAAAACGCAAAAGGGCGACCTCATCCTACCTATCGCAGGCATTCGAGGCGAAGGAACCAGCAACGACTATTATCCTCCCGAAGTGCCGGCATTGCCTGCTTTCATGATGCAGCGTGCCGTTTCCAGTGCCATTCGTGACTTGGGTCATGATTATTGGACAGGAACCGTTTACACTACCAACCGCCGCGTGTGGGAACACGACGATGAGTTTAAGGCCTATCTGCGTAAGACACGCGCGATGGCTGTGGATATGGAGACTGCAACCCTCTTTACTTGCGGTTTTGCCAATCACATTCCCACTGGCGCTTTGCTTCTTGTTTCGGATAATCCTATGACGCCCGAAGGTGTGAAAACCACTGAGAGTGACAATCAAGTGACGGCCAACTACGTGCAGGATCACGTAATCATAGGCATCGAGGCGCTCGAGATGATTAAACAGGAAAAGAAGACTGTAAAACATCTGAAATTCGACTATTGATATATAGTGTTAATCGCGGGTGGCAAGAGCGCTGAGAGGCGTTCTGCCAACTTATGCCCGCTATTCTTGCATAATGGCAGCAAAAGACTCAGGACCAAAGTACACAGACATTCTAAAGGATGTCGATGCGGGTAAGTTCCTCCCCGTCTATCTTTTGATGGGCGAGGAGGGGTACTACATCGATAAGGTGAGTCAGTATATTGCCGACAAAGCCCTTAAACCCGAGGAACGCGACTTTAACCTAGATATCATTTACGGAGCAGAGGCTCGTGGAAACGATATCATCAATATTGCGCGCCAGTATCCAATGATGGCAGAGCGACGTGTTGTGCTGGTTAGAGAGTTTCAGTCTTTGCAAGATAAGGATACGCTGACGGATTACGTGAAGAATCTCAATCCTTCTACTATTCTCATACTTTGTTACAAGAACGGTAGGATGGACGCGCGACGTACTTTGTGTGCTGAGATTAAGAAAAATGGTATCGTGTTCGACTCAAAACGACTCTACGATAACGAATTGCCCGGCTTCGTCAATGCATACATGAATCGCAAGAAAAAGGAAATTGAGCCTGCTGCCAATCAAATGTTGTGCGACCATGTGGGAAGTGATTTGAGTCGATTGGTGGCTGAGATGGATAAACTGCTGATGGCTTTGCCACAAAATGAGATTAGGGTAGGGGCTTCACTCGTGGAAGAGCTTACAGGGATGAGCAAGGACTTCAATAATTTTGAATTACAGAATGCACTTGGTAACCGTGATACTTTAAAAGCGAATCAGATAGTAAAATATTTTGACAGCAATCCTCGCTCATTTGCTCTTCAACCCACACTGGCTGCTCTCTTTAATTTCTTTTCTGATGTGTTGATGGCTTATTTCGCTCCCTCGTCGTCTGATGAGGATATTGCTAAGTTCTTAGGGAAAAGTACATGGGTTTGTAGGCAAGCTATCATTCCAGCACGCCGATCCTACTCTGGAGCAAAGGTTATGAGTATAATAAGTGAAATACGCAAAACTGATGCCAAATCCAAGGGGGTAGGGGGCAATAGAAGTACGCCTGGAGACCTCCTAAAGGAACTTATTTTCTTCATTCTTCATTAATTTTTTATCTATTTGCTCTTCTCTTGTAGAGTCAAATATTTTCGTCATCTCCCTATAAACAAAGGGATTAGCCCCTGTTCTGGTGCGCTGAGAATCGCGTAGAATTTTCTTTTCGTCCCTTTGTTCGCAAATGGGCGAGTATTTCAAAATCTCGCGATTTTCCTCATTCCTCGATTTAGACTTTAGGATTCAAAAGTTTGCAATTCAATATTTGCAATTCGGTGTTGTTGTGAGCGCATGTCCATGTTTTAAGTTTTAAAATCCAAATTTCTACCAGCCTCCCACCTGTATACATTTTACAATTTAGAATTGCCTATTGTATATTGCTGTCTTTTTGAATGTGAATGAATATTCATACTTAAAATTGCTAAAACGATAACTTATTGGGTTTCAGTTTAATATCATATTATATCTATACTATTCCCTTTAAATAAAAGTCGGAGTTTTGCCGTTTGTATTCAAATACTTGAAATTGTGTTTGCTTAATCACGTAGACCAACTTGATTACCAGTATTTTACAAGGTTTTATTAAAGTGTTTTTTCCAAGTCTATGTATTTATAGTTCTATATTCACCTTTTAGTTCCCTTAATTCTTTCTTTTAGGCGCTTTGGGATCTTTAATCCTAAAATGTAAATACTAAATCAAAACTCACGGATTTAATTTTCAATACATAAATTTGGTTAGATAAATTTTATTTTATAACTTTGTATCGAATTACAAACTCGAAACAGAGGGGTGACCCCACCCCTACTTCGCCAGATGAAAGATAGAATCTTCCAGATTATGAAGCAGGAAGGACTCAATCAAAAAGAGTTCGCTGCAACGACAGGAATCAGTCCTGCCACTTTGTCAAGTATTTTCAATGGACGTACAAGTCCTACACTAAATCATGCTGAAGCTCTTCATCGTCGTTTCCCTAAACTTAACATGTCGTGGCTCTTGTTTGGCGAAGGTGATATGTACGTCAAGCCTCAGGAGTCAACTGCCCAGGGTGGTATGAATCAAGAAGACGGTGCGTTCGCTTCTTCATACCCGGAAGTCGTTGGTGGAGATGATGCTCAGAGTGCTTCTCCTGGATTACCTTTTGATGTTAATGGAGGTACCCCTCGAATTCCAGTTGTTCGTGAGGTGGTAAAATTTATTGACAAGCCTCAACGTAAGATTACTGAGATTCGAATATTCTTTGACGACGGCACTTTCGAAACTTTTCCTGGACGCTAATCCCTTTTTATTATAATAACAAAGAGACCTCCCAAGCTATTTTGCTTAGGAGGTCTCTATTTGTTTTGTGTTTATTTCTTTTGTTTTACCAGCCTTTGGGTAGGATGATGTTCTCTACATCATGAGCCGATTTGAATAAAGGGGATATCTCCCTCTCTTGGAATCCTGCAATGCCACAACCAATACGTGTGACAAGAAACGTTAGGTCGGGTCTTGTCTTGGCAAATTCGATGAACTCGTCAACGTAAGGCTTAATTGTTTCCACTCCACCCTGCATTGTTGGGATGCCGTAGCTTTGTCCTTGCAGTCCTACGCCCTGCCCCATGATAGCACCAAATTTTTTGAAAGCTAACAAGGCAGCACCACCTCCGTGCATTCCACGCAGGTTGCTTCCGAATACAAACACCTCATTCGGTGCAAGTTCTGTGATGTAATCAGGCGTAGTCCTTTTTGCTTTGCGTGCCTTTTCGGCATTGAAAATTCTTTTTTCCATAATATAATCCATATTTGAGATGTGACTTTTTGGCAAATATTCCCGAGAGATGTGGCAAGAACAACTTCTTAATTCTTTTTCCACGTGAATGTCTTCCTCTGCCATAATAATTTCGGGCATATCCAGTTCCATGTCGAAGTGCTGGCGCAGGTAAGGCACAATCACTCGTTCGCGAATGTTATGGTATTGTTGCGAGATAGCCGATGGTGTCACGCCCTTCATTTCAGCCACTTCTTTGGTCGCATACCCTTCGATAAATAAGCCTGCTTGAATAGGCAAGAGGTTATACGATGCTCGTGCGCTTCGTGAAGTCTATGATTTCGGGAATATATCCGAAGCAAAGCCCTGTGACGGTGTCGGCACAACCGTAATATACGGCCAGCCGGCCCGTTTCGGGGTCGTGTAGCGAAGCACAAGGGAAGCACACGTTGGGCACGTCGCCCATCAGTTCGTAAGGCATTTGTGGTGAGATGAGGTAGGGGCCACTTCGAGCAAGCACACGCCAAGGTTCGTCTAAGTCGAGTAGGGCAGAACCGAAAGAATAAACATAGCCGTTGCAAGAGCGCAGAACGCCGTGATACAGGAGAAGCCAACCCTCGCTTGTCTCTATGGGCACTGGTCCTGCACCAATCTTCATGCATTGCCAGGCACTCACTTCGAAGGGCGCAGGAGCCATCACATGGCGATGCCTGCCCCAAAATTCCATATCAGGCGATTCGCTATAGAATATGTCGCCAAAGGGCGTATGTCCAGTGTCGCTTGGACGACTAAGCATCGCGTATCGTCCGTTAATCTTACGTGGGAAGAGCACACCATTGCGGTTGTAAGGCAGGAAGGCATTTTCCAACACGTGGAAGTCTTGGAAGTCCTCTGTCCAAGCCACACCAATGGTTGGCCCGTGATAGCCGTTGCACCAAGTTACATAGTAACGATCATCAATCCTGCACACACGTGGGTCGTAGCCGTAGTCTCCCACGATTTGCAGGGGTTGGGGATCGATGTTCCATTTGATGCCATCGTCGCTAAAGCCCACGTGCAGGGTCATGCGACGGTTGGTGTCGTCGCATCGGAACACGCCTGCATACCCGTCTCGGAAGGGTACCACAGCGCTGTTGAATATGCTGTTGCTTGTAGGCAACAAATCGCGTGGGATAATGGGGTTCTTCTTTGAACGCCACATCACATTATGACAACCTTCCGGGCGTTCTTCCCAAGGCATGTTGGGGAGTGCATTCCCCACGATTTTCAAGTTTTGGCTCATATCTTTTCTGATTATTTTGATTTTCCGATAATTCTGATTACTCCGATACCTCCCCTTCATTCCCCCAAGGCACGAACCAGGTGATGAGCAGGGCAGGGATGGTGCACAGAAGCACGAAGACGAAGAAGAGCCTGTATCCCAGCCAGTCGCTCACGAAACCACTCATCATTCCGGGAAGCATGACACCGAGGTTCATGATGCCCGATGCAAAGGCGTAGTGTGCCATCTGATGCCGTCCTGGTGCCACCTGTTGCATCATGAACAGCGTCAGACCCACGAATCCGAATCCGTAACCGAAGTATTCCAGCACGATGCCACTGCCGATAATCCACAGGCTTTCAGGCTGATAGAGAGCCAACAGCGTATAGGCGACGAACGGCAGGTTGAACACCAATGCCAAACGGAAAAGCGAACGCTTGAGTCCACGTCGGGCGATGTAGTATCCTGCTAAAATGCTTCCCAGCACGAAGGCCGCAGCACCAAAGGTCCCATAGCAAAGGCCTATCTGCTGTTCTGTCAGTCCCAATCCCTGTTCTGCGCGTTCTGCTTTCAGGAAAAGCGGAACTATCTTCATCACAAAGCCTTCGGCAAAGCGGTAGAGAATGATGAAACAGATGTAATAGACAATATGTCGCTTGCGGAAGAAATCACGGAAGACAGCCCAAAACTCCACCATCGACGTCCGATGTTCCGTGCGAGGCGTTGCAGGAAGCATGAAGATGTGATAGATGCCAAAGCTCGCCATCAGTGCAGCCACAGCAAGCATCACGATTGTCCAGGCCTGAGCTACACCAACGTGGTCGATGAGTACGCCAGCCATCGAAACCAGCAATCCCGTGCCCACAATCTTCGCAATATTGTAGAAAGCCCCTTGCCAACCGATGTATTCGGCCTGTTTCTCGCTCGAGAGAACCTGCATGTAGACGCCGTCGGCCGCAATGTCGTGCGTGGCTCCACTTAGGGCAACTACGGCCAGCAGGGCTATGGTGACAGCGAAGAACTGAGGGAGATGCAGGGCCAGGGCAATCATTCCGAACAGCACGCCCGAGAGCAGCTGTGTGGCGATGACAAAGAACTTCTTCGTCCTGTACATCTCCAGCAGAGGGCTCCAAAGCGGTTTCAGTGTCCAGGGCATCATGATGAGTGATGTCCAGAAGGCAATCTGCGCATCGCTCACACCCATGCCCTTGTACATCAGAGTCGTCACCATATTCAGCATCACAAAGGGCAGTCCCATTGCGAAGTACAGCGTCGGTACCCAAGTCTTCGGCGATTTCATAGCATCAGATATTGTCATGTCGCAACAAAAATAGTGGAAAATATGCAAACTAAAAAGCATTTCCCCATAAATTTCTCTCCCTTGTCCCCGAGTGCCCTATCCCGACTCCCGGATGGGGCATTATTTATGCTGCCGTTGTGCCACGAATGGCACAAACATGTGCCACCCATGACACGAATCTGTGCCACTAATGGCACGACCCCGTGCCACCAATGGCACAAATCCTAAAACATAGTTGTTGGAATCCGCCCATAACTCAGACAAAGTCGAAACCCTCCTTTGTCACGTCGAACTCGGGCTCATCCTCGAACCCATAGTTGCGGAACACCTGGGCCACCCGTCGTTGCTGCTCGGGCGAGATAACCCATCGCCCTAGGCGATAGCGGTAGAACTGCCGGCGACTGCCAAATATCGGGAACATCTCCTCGCGCAGGACCTTCACCATATACCAGGGCACGTTGGCGAACAACTTAGTCATGCCCCATGCCAGCCTTACCGGTTCGGCGGAAGCAAAGCACGGACACTCGTTGCCCTTGCGCGTATTAGGCGTCACGCACATCAGCGTTTGCACCTTCTCTGGCACTACCTGTGCCGCCTTCCAGCGCAGGCACTCCTCCTTCATTGGACAATCGTTTTGGAAACACACGGCCCACTTCTTGGGCACGTCGGGATAAGATAAAGTTTTCATGTTCATTTCCTTTAATGATTAATGAATAAATGCCAACTCTCACAGTCTCCTATAAGACTACCACAAAGGTAAGCATTTTTTCAGTGATATGCAAGTCTTTCACCCACTTTCTCACCAATAATCAGCTGATTTCAGTAGATTTTAAAACCCAATCTACTGCATTGCATCAACTTGATAGCCAAAATGTTAAACCGCCATTACAGTAGATTCAGTAGATTTTTGCTCAAAAAAAATTGAGCGCGCACGCGCGCGTAATCAAAGGACATCGAAATAACGCTTGAATCACGCCTTTTCCAGATCTTTGAAGCAGGTCTTATTCGCAAGTTTTTCCTATGTGCCTAAATTAAACTTTTAAACTTTTAAACCTTTAAACTTTTATTCGTATATTTGTGGGCGAAAAGATATTCCTTATATTAAGGGTATTAGATACTATGGAACCACTAACTCATTTCCGTACCATCGAAGAACTTGTCAAAGTAATGGACAGGGAGAAGACCTTGTTTCGCGACATGTTTGAGCGACGCAAGTCCTTAGCTTATAGAACGGACTTTGCGATGGAAATAGTTGACTACAAACGCGAGCGAGTTCAATACCTCATTGATCATGGCGTTATTCATGAGAATGGAGATTTTCTGGAGATGGAGGATGTTTATGTCCAGTTCTTTGAAGATGTTCTCGACATGAATGAAGAAATAAGCGTTGCAAGTGTTCAAGAGTATATAAATGCATTAAAGGAGAATATTCAATATTATCTTGAAGAAACCAATGAACATAGAAAGGGGCAATATCAAAGCAATGTAAGAAAGACACTTCGTCGTATAGGACTGAGAACTCTGAAAAATATAATTGACTTAAAACACAAAGTTGACACTACCTATAAGCAGGTTCCCAACTACAAGGTTAAGATATTGCAACTTAACAATTTGGATGAAAAACGCAAGGGCATTAAGGTCTTGATGCAAGAATGCGAGAAAACTATTGAGTCGGAAGTGATATTCTTTCGAATGGCAACAGACCCTGAAATGCAACGTACCATTTTGGACGTTAGAAATGACTTTACAGAGGCCGACCATAATCTTCTTGAAATAGAGCGTCAGATTATTGAATATATCAACCAGATTGAGCAACAAAGCATATTGCAGAAAAAGGTTAGACGATTGAAGTATCTAAAGGACCAGCTTACATGGAGGGAAGACACTAATGTAGAACGAATTCTTTTAGACAAAAATCCATTATGGATGGAAAAACGTCCTTACAATCGTTTTTTCCTATCGATAGAAATGCTTAGGAGTAATGAAGACGCTCATGCTCTCATTCGTAAGATAGTGATTAAGAATGATGTACGACGTCTTGGACGAACTGAAGCCGCCCCCCTGGATGAGGAATTCATGAAGGAGGAAATTGAACAAATACCTACAGTAAATACAAGAAAAATATGGGAATCGTTCAGAGCACAGAGCGAAAACTTGTTTTCCTTTATCAAGGACTATCCCTACCAAGTACCTCGGACATTAGACGACCATATCATTTTATTTTGTCAGTTAGCCACCCAGTATAGTGACGAACTGCTAATTACCGAAAATTACGAAAAGTTTGATAAAGTAGAATATGCACTGATATATGCGAAGTAAAACTCAACAAATATTTGAACGGCTTAACAAGGGAAGCTTCCTCTCCGTCGATAGTATCGATGCTGATGAGAAACACCTTTATGACGAGATTGAAGAAAACTATGCTGAATATGAGGCGTATTTTCAGGAACTTGGCATCCAATTAGTGGGTGGTGATGGATATTATTATTTTGCTCGTAATCAGGAAGCCAAACAAACCATTGAGCAAAAGTTACAGAGCTTTGCCCAATGGATTGACATTTTGGATTTCTTGAAAACTTATGATATCGCATTTTCAACGGGTTTTCATTTCAGTGCCACTCATATCATTGAGCGTATCAAGTTAGATTTAGAACTACGCGATAAGGCTCGCAAACTGTTCCGCAAGCAAAATACGAATCAAGAAATCATTGAAAAACTCATCGATGAATTAACCAATATCGGCTTTGCCGAACTGATTGATGAAGAGGATGGAACTTACAAAGTGACATCAGCTTTCCGTTATGCAGAGGAGATGGTAAATCTTATCACTATTTTTAATGAGGAAGATACTTCTGAGCTATGAGACACCTAAATAAAATAATATTCCTACAGAGTGCAAATATCCCTTATGCAGAGGTGCTGCTTGACGGAAACGTGCATTTTTCTGGAACACAGGGCGTTGGAAAGAGTACAGTTTTAAGAGCTCTACTCTTCTTCTATAATGCTGACAAAATGAGGTTGGGCATTCAACAAGGCCAAAAATCGTTTGAGGAGTTTTATTTCCGTCACAGCAATTCATATATAGTATATGAAGTAAAAACCGACCAAAGTGCATATACGATTTTGACACTCCGGAGTCAAGGGAAGGCTGTATTCCGTTTCATTGACGCCCCCTATCGGAGGGAATGGTTTGTGGGAGATGATGGTAAGATTGAAAGCGACTGGATACGTATCCGTTCAAAAATAACAGAATCAGGTGCGGAGATTAGCAATCTTATAGACACTTATGAACAATATCGCAACATCATCTTCGGAAACACACACGACCGTAGTCATCGTTATGACAAATATGCACTAGTTAAGAGCTCGAAATACCAAAATATTCCTCGAAGCATTCAAAACGTTTTTTTAAATAGTAAACTTGACGCAGACTTTGTAAAAAACACTATAATTCAGTCAATGACTGAAGTAGAGGCCTCTATTGATTTGACTCCTTATCGACGTTTGGTATCTGAGTTTGAACGTGAATTTGAGGAAATTGAGTGTTGGTATAAAAAGGATTCCAATGGCGATATTTTGGTTAGAACCAAAGCATCGAAAGTAATTGATACATATCGCCTGCTTGTCGCCCTTGAACATCAGATACGACAAACATGGCATCAGTTGAATTATGCCGTCAAACAAACACATGAGCAAAAACCAATTCTGGAGGATGAAATTCGTGGCATAAAGGAAGAATTGGGACGAATCAGCGAAAAACGAAAAGGACTTGATGAGAAATTTAAGCAGGAGCATGAAGAACTACGAAAAGAAATCAATAATTGCGACCTGCGTTTGAGCGATATTGAGAAAAAGCGCAAATACTACAACAACATTCGTATCGACGAAATCATAGCTTTAAATGAGCAAGAACCAAAGTTCAAAAGTGAGAGAACTCAAAAGGAAAGGCAGTTGCAGGCGCTTGAAGAACAATACAATGACGTAACTCAAAAATACCGTATTCTTTATGACATGCTGGATAGCGAATGGGGGAAAATCAAACAGTCTTTAGAAGAAGAACTTCAACGTTTTCGCGACAGCATTCAAACGAAGAGGGACGAAGTCACATCTGTTCGAAACGAAAAAGACAAAACCCTACTAAACGCTTATGAACAGTGGCTCTCTTCATCAAATGAACGATTATCAACATTGCACGAAGAGAAAAGCCGGGCTGATAAGCGCTTAGCTGAACTTGATTATTGGCATCCACTGGAAAAAGAGTTGTCAGCCTGCAAGGAAGAGATTCGCCAACTGGAAAATAACGAGGATAGTCTTAAAAATCAGTTGGAATCTGCTGGCAAGGAACTAAATAGTATTCGGCAAGAAGGGCAGATGAAATGTGAAAAAGAGGAAAATGAATTTGCCCGGCATAAAGAAAAGTTGCAAGAAGAGATAAATAAGGCGAAAGAAGAACTTACAAAAATTGAAGAAATACTTTCTCGTTGGAATGGTTCGCTATATGAGTGGCTGAGTCAGAACAAACCAGGATGGGAGGAAAATATAGGTAAAATTGTGGATGAGCAACAAGTTCTGTATGCCCAAGGACTTTCGCCAATCTTATCAGATGGGAATAGTTTGTTTGGAGTTGATATCAACTTGGACGCCATCCCTGTGCATCATCGTACACCTGATGAATATCGCGCTTTGCAAAAAGAACAAAAGGCGCAAATCGCAAAAATAAAGAAGGATTTAGAGGAACTTGAGGATAACTACAAAAAGAAAGTTGAATCAATAAACCGGAGTTATAATAAAATCATATCGGAATTAAAACAGAAAGAAACCAATCTAAGGTTTGAGTTGGAGCAAATTCCGACTAAATTAAAGGATAAGAAAACCATACTACACCAATTAGATTTAGAGGAAAAAGAAAAGGTCAGTGCAGAACGGATGAAACGCACTGCAGCCTATGAGGATGCTATATTGCGATTGGATAGAGAAAATACGGCTCGCAAAGAGCAACTACATAAATATGATGGTGAGAAGAAAGAAGTTGAAAAGGAGTATAAACTTAAGATAGCAGAATTGCAGAAGCAATATGACGATTTTAAACACAATAACACCATCGAAAAAGAGGAGAAGAAAAAAACCATTGATGAAAGGAAATCAATATATGAAGAGCAAGAGCGTAATGAATTGAAGGGGAAAGGGGCAGATACCAAAGCCATCCAACTTTGCAAACAGGATATTGAAACCCTGAAGCAGACTCTCGATAAGATTGAAAAAGAACGTTCGAAAGTCTTCGAATACAGAAAGGACGAGAGGGAACTTTTTGTTCATGAGTCCGAATACGTTGAAAACAAAAGGCGTTTTGAAGCTAAAGAAGCCTTGGCAAATGAGGAATATGAGAGTCAGAAGAAAAGCCTTGATGCAGAAAAGATTGAGAAGCTAGAACAGCAAAAGAGCAAGGAGGCAGCTGTAAATGTGATGAATGAAGGGTTAAAGCAATATGAACAGCTTTGTAAAATTGAAAATATTATCCCTGAATCTTTTTATCAGGACAATGCTACAATGCCTTCGACCCTTCCCTGTACAGAGTTGGTCCCCCAGATGCGAGGTGCAGTTAACAAGAAACGACAGAAGATGACAGAATTGAAAAATGCTACCAACTCTTTCAATAGTCATTTCGGTCCCAAAAATACTTTCAGTTTCATCACGCCACAGGAGGATAAAGAGTATCTTGATTTTGCAGTAAACCTACAAGATTTTATTGAAAATGATAAGATAGACACATATCGTTCACTCCTAAGCGAACATTATAAAGACATACTTAACAGCATATCACGCGAAATTGGCGCGCTAATGAACCACACCGCAACAGTTCACGACATAATTAAGGATATAAACAACGATTTCCAGAAACGTAATTTTGCAGGAGTGATTCAAAGCATCGAACTCCGTGCAGAAAATTCGCAAGACAGAATAATAAAACTATTGTGCAAGATTCAAGAATTCACCTCGCAAAACTCATACAACATGGGAGAGGTCAACTTATTCTCTAGTAATGAACACGACAGCATAAACTCTCAAGTGGTTGAATACCTGAAAAAATTCATGAAGCAACTCCTGAAAGAACCTTCGCGTACTGAAATTAGCCTTTCCGATGCGTTCAGTTTGCAGTTCCGCGTAAAGGAGAATGACAATGATACAGGATGGGTAGAGCGCATCAATAATGTGGGTTCTGACGGGACAGATATTCTTGTAAAGGCTATGGTCAACATTATGCTAATTAATGTATTTAAGACAAGGGCGTCTCGGCAGAATGGTGATTTCTTCATCCACTGCATGATGGACGAAATTGGGAAACTACACCCAAACAACGTCAAGGGCATCTTAAAGTTTGCTAACGACAGAAACATATATCTCATAAACAGTTCTCCTATGGGATTCAATTCACCCTCATATAAATACAATTATTTGCTGACCAAGGACGGCAAGTCGCAAACACATATTGCACGTATAGCGACAATTGATGCATGATGCAAGTCTCGAAATCTTTGATAACAACGCTGCAAATACTTATTGCTGGAGGACGCGTGGCAGCAAGTAAACTGAGAGAAGACTTTGCTCGTGAATTAATGTCAGAGGGTTTTATTACAGTACACTCTCACGGTAGCAGACGCACATTTAGCGCAATAAATACGAAAGCACTAAAGGATTACCTGACATCCCGATATGAAAGTCTGCGATTTCTCGAAAGCAACAACTTTAGCAGTTGGGATAAAGAAATTCTTTCGCGTTCGGAGTTGGCCACAGATACAGGGAACTCGAAGTTAGTTAAAGTTCGTTCTTGCCCTGGATTTCCAATCAATTCATTTGAACCCATCAAGTGCCTATTGTGTGGGAGTGAATTCGTTGTATGCCCTCCTAACGGCAGTTTCATGTTTGTCGATAACTGGCAGTCTTTCATCATTCCTAAAGATGTTGTAGTTGTGGGAATCGAAAACATGGAGAATTTTCGCATGATTCGTGAACAAAGAGCAATGTTTGAATCTCAAATAGGTATGCATAGCTTTATTTTTGTTTCTCGGTATCCACAATCAACAGATCTCCGTAAATGGTTACAAAGAATACCTAATCGTTATGTACATTTTGGGGACTTTGATTTGGCCGGAATAAATATCTTCATAACAGAGTTCCAAAAATATCTTGGTGAGAGGTCTTCATTCTTTATTCCTTCCGATATTGAGGAAAGACTTGCCAAGGGTTCAAACGAGCGATATGATGCTCAATATAGTAGGTTCAATCAGGTTCATACTGATGAACCATATTTGCAACGGCTGATAGACCTTATTAACAAATATCATCGAGGGTATGACCAAGAAGGTTTAATTAGCCTTTCTACTAAGATATAAGTGTGACGATAATAATAATGTAAAACTATGCTCCAACAAATAGGAATTATGCTTCCTCCTTGGACTCAGGGATTCCATCTGATGACGGTGACAATTATGGGTGAGTAAAGTTTGCTATTTTCGGTTTTATTCCGTATTTTTGCCGAAGATATGATTATTATGGATTTTATACTTCGCATACTGGTGGCGGCCCTGCTGGGTGGCGCCATCGGTCTGGAACGCGGATTCCGTGCCAAGGAAGCAGGCTTCCGCACGCACTTCCTGGTGGCTCTGGGTTCGGCCGTGTTCATGATTCTCTCGGCGCACGGATTTGGCGATGTCCAGCTCTCTGAAAGCCAGCGACTGGACGTGTCGCGCATAGCAGCGCAGGTGGTGTCGGGCATCGGTTTCATTGGGGCTGGTACCATCATCTTCCAGCGGCAGGCAGTTCACGGACTGACAACGGCTGCGGGACTGTGGGTGACGGCATCGATAGGTATGGCCGCAGGAGCGGGGATGTATGTCATTGCGGGATTCACGACCTTGCTGGTGCTTATCGGCCTGGAGGTGCTGAACGTGCTGTTCCCGACCATCGGGCACCATAACCTGACACTGACCGTGGCTGCTGACAGTGAGGAGGCCGTAAAGACGCTTACTGACAGACTGAAGGCCGATGGGACGGGTATCGTCACTTACTCGTTGACCAAGGATGCTGAGGGAGGACTGGTGGTAAGGATGGAACTGAAGCCTGTCCGAAGTGGTTATGCCGACCATGTGTTCCGCTTTGTGGAGGATATGGAGGGCGTGACATTGAAGGGGATAGAGTAACCATCAAAAAAAAGAAACGGATATGAAGAAAAGCGTAATTGGTTTGGCAGCAATGCTACTCCTGACAGTTTCTTGCGCGCGTGACGTAGAGAAAGGAAACGTGCGCACGCACGCGTTGCCAGACGAAGCGTGGGGCATTGCCGAGTGGTTGTCGGTGGCCGATGCACCTGTTGTGACAGGACGCGTCACAGACGGCGAAAACAATTGTTCTGCGCCTGGTGCCAGTTGGTTCATGACGTCGCTCGATAATGAAAAGCGTGTGACGAAAGCCTGCTGGATGACAACGTCGTTGGGTGTCTTCGAACTTTACGTCAACGGTAATCCTGTGGGCGAGGAAGTACTGCGTCCCGGCTTTACCCATCCGCTGAAGACTCGTCGCACTTTCACTTATGACATCACTCGCTTGCTGAAGCGCGGCAAAGGAGAGACGAATGTTCTCTCAGCTCAGGTCACTCCTGGCTGGTGGGGCGACAAGATTATTACCCCCTCGGGTAGTAACGGCATGTGGGGCACCAAGTGTGCTTTTCGTGCGGTCTTGGAAGTTACCTATTCGGATGGTTCCGTTCGTCGCTTTGGCACGAATCCTGCTGATTGGAAGTCCGGAATAGCAGGACCGGTGAAGCACGCAGGCATCTTCGAGGGTGAGCGCTTCGATGCTCGTCAACCAATGGGGTTCGACACGCCTGAAGCACTGTCTGTTCCTGAGATAAACCGCGAGTTCAAGGGCGAACTGTTACCTTCGCAAGGTGCAGAGATTTATCACCGTCACGATCTTGCTCTTCCCGTGGTTCATGCCTATGTCTGGAATCGTGTTGAAGGCACCACTAATGACGCTTACGGCAAAGTGATTGTGGATCGCGAGTACGATGCAAAGTCGATTATGACGTTGCATAAGGGCGAGACGTTGGTTGTGGACTTCGGTCAGAATGCCGCAGCAGTTCCCTCCTTCGTATTCAAAGCCGATGAAGGGACAGTCCTGACTTGCTTGCCTGGTGAATTACTGAACGATGGCAATGGTGCCAAGAGTAGGGGCATGGATGGTCCGGAAGGAACTGTCCACAGACTCAACCTGCGTACTGCCGACAAGCACATGCGTCTCGAATACACCTTTGGTCCTGCTGAAGGCTATGTCAAATATACGCCCAGAAGCACATTCTTCGGCTATCGTTACATCTCCCTTACAGCCACGGGCGACGTGAGCATCCGCAACCTTTGTTCTGTGCCTGTGAGCAGCATTTCCCAAAGTATGGAGACGGGCACGTTCGTGACAGGAAACAAGGATATTAATCAATTGATTTCGAACACCCTTTGGGGTATGCGAAGCAACTATCTGTCCGTTCCTACCGATTGCCCACAACGAAACGAGCGCCAGGGATGGACGGCCGACACGCAAGTGTTTACAGGTACGGGAACCTACTTTGCCGACACGCGTCAGTTCTTCCATAAGTGGATGCGCGATATGCGCGATACTCAAAGTCCTCAGGGCGGTTTCCCGGGTGTTGCTCCTATCGGGCAGTACGGCGATGCTGGTATGATGCGACTGGGGTGGGCCGATGCAGGCATCATTGTTCCTTGGACTATCTGGAAACAGTTTGACGACCGCGAGATTGTGGACGAGAACTGGGAGGCGATGGATCGATTCATGAATCACATCAACGAAACCCATTACGATCATACGACGCTTAGTGGGGAGAATGGCAATTACCAATGGGCCGACTGGCTTAGTTACGAACCGCTGGAGAGTTGTGGCGGAGGAGCGTTCGATGGAGGACCTCGTCCTGAGGCTATCGTCTATTGGAGTTACCTGAGTGCCTGTTACTGGCTCATCGACGCTCAATCTATGTGCGATATGGCAAAGGCCACAGGGCGTGATGCTCAGCGTTACAGACGGATGGTGGAGGACGCTCGTGTCTATCTGCGCGAACATTTCCTTACGCCAGAGGGAACTTTCACAACTCCCATCTTGAACACGATGCAGACGCCTGCCCTGTTTGCTTTGCGTTGTGGTTTGGTAAGTGGAAAAGCGCGTGAAGACATGATTGCTCGCCTTCGTCAGAACTTCAACGAGCATGGTGGTTGTCTGCAGACAGGATTCTTGGGAACTTCCATCCTCATGTCCACTCTCACGAATAACAATATGCAAGATGTGGCTTACGAACTGCTCTTCCAGCGCAAGAATCCCAGTTGGCTTTATTCCATCGACAACGGAGCCACCACGATGTGGGAACGCTGGAATAGTTATATGGCCGACAAAGGTATGGGGCCACAAGGCATGAACAGCTTCAATCATTATGCCTACGGTTGTGTTTGTCAGTGGTTGTGGGAGTCAGCGGCAGGTATTGCCTCCGACCCTGCTTCGCCAGGTTTCCGTCACATCATTATGCAACCCATTCCTGACAAACGACTGGGATTTGTCAAAGCCGAATATCCATCGGCGTCTGGCGTCATCAAGAGTTATTGGCGTTTCGATGGCGACCAGTGGACGTGGGAGTTCGAGATTCCTCAGGGCGCAACGGCAAGCGTGACTCTGCCTGGCGAAACGCAGGCAAAGATATACGGAAGTGGTAAGCACAAGATAAAGAAAACATTGACTGACTAACATACGATGAAGAAACAGATTATGGATTTGCGTGTGACCCTGTCGGAAAGGGTAGGGGCACAATGCACACTGTTGAAAGCAAAGCCTGTCGAAGGGCACTTGCCTGAGTGCAAACCTGGGCAATTTGCTCAACTCAGGGTTGACGATTCAGGAACATTCCTTCGACGTCCCATCAGCATACACGATGTGGAAGGTGACGAAATATCTTTCCTCGTTCAGGAGGTTGGCAAAGGCACACATTGGCTTTGCTCGCTCAAGGAAGGCGACATCCTCAATGTCGTTTTGCCTCTCGGAAACGGGTTCACGATCAAAACTCAAGGCACCCCCTTGCTCATAGGTGGAGGCGTGGGCGTTGCTCCCCTCTTGTTCTTGGGTAAGCGACTGAAGGAACAAGGTGTGAAACCTACTTTCCTGCTTGGTGCCCGAACAAAGGCTCAGTTAGTGCGTCTCGATGCCTTCCGTGAGGTTGGTGAGGTCCTCATTACCACCGAAGACGGAAGCGAGGGCGAACGCGGATTCGTGACACAACACTCACAATTATCAATGTTCAATGGTCGTCAATGTTCAATAGTCTACACCTGTGGTCCTATGCCCATGATGAAAGCTGTGGCCAAGATGGCACGCGAGAAAGGTATCGAGTGTGAGGCTTCATTGGAGAATCGAATGGCTTGTGGCGTTGGTGCTTGCCTGTGTTGCGTGGAGGAGTTGGCCGATGGTCACAATCATTGTGTATGCACCGATGGTCCCGTGTTCAGCACAGCAGAATTGAAGATTGATAATTGATAATTTAGATTGAAATGGCGAGTCTAAGTGTTAAAATAGGTGCATTGGAGTTGCGCAACCCCGTGATGACGGCCAGCGGAACGTTTGGTTACGGATTGGAGTTTCAGGACTTTGTCGACCTGAGTCGTTTGGGAGGCATCGTTGTAAAAGGTACCACCCTGCATCCACGTGAGGGCAATCCCTATCCACGTATGGCGGAGACGGCCAGTGGAATGCTCAATTGCGTAGGTTTGCAGAATAAGGGTGTGGATTACTTTTGCAAGGATATCTATCCGAAGGTGAAGGACTTGCCGACGAACGTCATTGTGAACGTAAGCGGAAGTACCATAGACGACTATGTGGAAACGGCTCGTCGCATAGGCGAATTGGAGTCTATTCCCGCTATCGAGCTCAATATTTCTTGTCCTAATGTGCGTCAGGGTGGAATGGCTTTCGGTGTTACATGCGAGGGTGCAAGCAGTGTGGTACGAGCTGTTAGGAAGGCTTATCCGAAGACGCTCATCGTGAAGCTCTCGCCCAATGTGACGGACATTGCCGAAATAGCTCGTGCCGTAGAGGCAGAGGGCGCAGATAGTGTTTCCCTCATCAATACCCTTATGGGAATGGCCATTGACGCAGAAAAGCGGAAGCGAATTCTCAGCATCGGCACTGGTGGTTTGAGTGGACCTGCTGTGAAACCAGTGGCTTTGCGAATGGTGTATCAGGTGGCTCGTGCTGTAAAGATCCCCGTCATAGGCTTGGGAGGCATAATGACGGCAACTGATGCAATAGAGTTCCTGTTGGCAGGTGCTACTGCCATAGAGGTAGGAACGGCTAATTTCATCGATCCCAGCGTGACCATGAAGGTGGTGGAGGGAATAGAGGCGTATCTCGAGCGACACGGATTCCAATCTGTTAGTGACATCATTGGTGCTCTCGAGGAATAGGAGGCTCTGTTCTTTATCGGCAAATAATAAGGGGCTCCCATACATGTGGGAACCCCTATTCCTTTCTGTCTGTTTATCTGTTATTCTGCGTTGTATCCAGCAATCTTAGCCATTGCGGGAGCAATCTCGATGTTGTCGATGCGTCCTTGGAAGACTTCAGTGCCAGGACCGATTGCATAAACAGGAACATATCCGTTGCTATGTCCACCGCTTGCCCAACTGATGTGTGCCACCTCGCTCAGAATGTTCTTACAAGTGTCGCAGAGGTCGTTGATGCGGTCGTTCACCTTATCACCCTCGGCAATAGCCTTTTCGATGGCCTCCCAACGGCGGTCGATGCGCTCTTTCTGCCTGTCGGTCAGTGAGATGCCACCGTCTATGCCCAGCATAGCCTGCAGTTGCTTGTCGACTTCCGTGCGAGTGAACTTCTTGGGATTCTTCTTATACATCTCTCGGAGTACCCATTTTGCCTCGTCGATGCTTCGTGTCTGATACTTTAGCAGGTCGGTGTGCAGTTCGTAAGAACCTGTACCCATAACCAATCCGCCTGTCTCGTGGTCGGCACTGATAACGATAATTGTTTCGTCGGGATGTTGCTGATAGAATTCGTAAGCCACGCGTACGGCTTTGTCGAGATCGAGGACTTCGTTGATGCAGTTCCCTATGTCGTTACGATGACAAGCGTAGTCAATCATTCCACCTTCGATTTGAAAGAAGAAGCCGTCTGTGCCCTTGCTCGAGAGGAAGTTGATGCCGGCACGCACGATTTGCTCAAGCGTTAGGTCATTCTTATCCTGATCCAAAGCGTATGGGAGATGGTCGCTTCCCCATTTCTCGTTCTTCTCGTCGCTTTGCAGCATGATGAGTTTCTCGGCTTTGCGTCCGCGCTTCATATACTCTTTATAGCCACCTGTCAGAATGGTGTACCCCGCTGCTTTGGCTTGTTCGCGCAGGGAGGATTCGCCTTCCTTCGTGTAAGGCTTATGGAAATCGGCACCTGCGAAGAAATCATATCCGCTCTTGCAGAGGTCCTGACCAATCTCGTAATACATGTTACGGCTGGGTTGATGACCATAGAAAGAGGCGGGTGTGGCATGTGTGATGGCAACGTTGGTGGCTACGCCTACGGCCTTTCCCGATTGCTTTGCCCATGCGGCGATGCTTGTGCAGGGAGTCTCTAAGTCTTCGAGCATACCGATGGCTCCGTTCTTGGTTTTCTTGCCTGTTGCGAGTGCAGTACCACCTGCAGCAGAGTCCGTTACGCCGTTGGTGGCAGAGTAGGTGTTGACGAGTCCCACAACGGGGAATTCGGACATGAGGATGCGTTCGATACCTATGCGGCCTTTCAGTGCAGCCAGATAGGTTTCAGTAACATTGATTTGGTTAACACCCATACCGTCGCCGATGAAGTAGAAGACATACTTTGCCTGTCCGTCGGCCATAGCGGCGATAACCATCAGGGTTGCTACGAATAGCGAAAAGAGACGTTTCTTCATAGTGATATATTAATTACGAGTTTATATACCCTTTCAAATCCTTTCCCAAGAAAGGTTTCAGTTATCAATGTTCAATGTTCAATGCTCAATTTAGTACCGCATCTACCAGCGCTTCCATCTGAGGCAGGTCGCTCTCTTTCATGCGGCTTCTGATGGTGACCAGTGGAGCAATGATTTCACAGTTCTTCATGCTCTCTACCATTTCTTTCATCACCTTACCTGCCGAAGGAGCCCATGACCCGTTTTCGAGCAAGGCGAACTTGCGATTCTGGTAGTTCTTGATTTGCAAGTGCCACAGGAAGTCGTGCATCGGCGGGAAGAGTCCTGCGTCATAGGAAGCGGCACAGAGTACAAGGGTGGGGTAGCGGAAGGCATCTTCTATGGCCTCGCCCATATCGTCGCGGGTGAGGTCGCTGGTAGCAACCTTGGGACAACCTTTCTCTTTCAGCATTTCAGCAATCTTCAGTGCGGCCTCCTTCGTTCCTCCGTGTATGCTGGCATAGGCTACAAACACGCCTTCGGTTTCGGGCTCATACTTGCTCCAGGTGTCGTAGAGGCTTACAGCTTTCGTCAAATCTTCGCCCTTGAGGGCAGGACCGTGCAATGGAGCAATAGTCTTGATGTCGAGTGCAGATGCTTTCTTCAGCACGTTTTGCACCTGCATTCCATATTTGCCCACGATGTTGAAGTAGTAGCGTCTGGCCTCACACGCCCAGTCGGCCAGTGTTCCGTCGGCATTATACAGCTCGTGGCAGAGTGCACCAAACTTGCCGAATCCGTCGGCAGCAAACAGCACTTTTTCCTTCTGTTCATAACTCATGAGCACCTCGGGCCAGTGTACCATTGGTGCAGCGATGAACTGCAGGGTGTGCTCTCCCAGTTCGAGGGTATCTCCTTCCTTCACTACAAGCAGTCTTGCGCTTAGGTCTTGTTTGGGGAAGAAGTTGGGAACCATCTTTGTTGCGGCAGCACTGAGCACAATCTTCATCTCGGGGAAGGTCTCTGCCATTCGTCCTATGTTGGCCGCATGGTCAGGTTCCATGTGATGCACGACAAGATAGTCGACTTTGCGTCCTTGCAGACCCTCGGTAAGATTATTCCACCATGCTTTGCTCTTACGCTGGTCGGCGGTGTCGAGCACAGCCACCTGCTCGTCGAGAACGAGGTAGGAATTATAACTCATGCCTTCAGGCACGTGATACTGACTTTCAAAGAGGTCGATGTCCAAATCATCAACGCCAATGTATTTAATCTTTTCAGAAATATTCATCATATTTTTATTCTTGGACGAGCCGTCCGATTATTTCATTCTAACTCTTAATTCTTAACTTTTAATTCTTAACTTTTAATTCTTAACTCTTAACTCGCGCTTTGCGCTATAATCACCATTTTATTTCGCTTGCCGGCACTTCACGCACTCTGCCTCCCTGACAGACGATGAACGAAAGTCCGTCGTGCAGACCTTTGTTGAGCAAGCGGCGCTGCGCCAAGAGGATACCCTCGTCGATGCGTTGCTGCATGAGCAACACGTCGAAATCATTCTTCTTTTTGCTCATCTTCGGTCTTATATTTGGTTCGTAATTCCTCGAACTTATCTTTCTGTAGCACCACGGGTTCTTTGCCTAGTTCTCCGCTTGCGATGTGCTGTGTGGGGATGTTCGAGTTGTCGTAGAGTGCCCAGTAGTCGACGATGGGCATATACAGGTTGAAGAGGTTCGACAGTCCCCCTTCGAATCGACGGTAGACGACGTCCGTCGGAATGTTGTGTCCTCCCTGACTTACACGCTTTGCTACGCGCTGCACAGCCTGTTCGGGTGTGGCCAGTGCGAAGAAGAGTAGAGTCACGAAGTATCCGCGTTTCTGTGCTTGCTGTATGAGTTTTACATACGAGCGTGTCGACAACGTTGTTTCGAAGGCGAAGGTCTCACCTTCCTTCAGCAGGTGTATCACGCGGTCAATCATCAGTCGGCCTGCCTGTATGGCAACCCCTTCGGGATGGAAGGGTGAGAGACCACGCGCGATCTCGTCAGCATTGACGAACTCGTGGCAGTCGAGCATCTCAGGCAAAACGGTGAACGAGGCTGTCGTCTTTCCCGCACCGTTGCACCCGGCTATGATGTAGAGGTTTAACTTTTTGTTGTTTGACATGATATCTTATCAATTGTTGACCCTTTCCAAACCTTTCCCCTAAGGGAAGCAAGGCTTTCGGGGAGAGGTCCTCATTCTTATGTAACTTCGTTCCATGACTTTTGTCGCGACTCGGCATTCCTAAAGCAAACTTTGTACTACTCTCGCTGCTCCAAAAGTTCATTCTTCATTCTTAATTCTTAATTTTTCAACAGGTCTGGCCTCAGTCGTTTTGTCCTTTCCAGACTTTGAGCCAGTTCCCACTCCTTAATTTTTGCTTCATGCCCACTGAGCAGGACTTCAGGCACGCGCCAGCCTTTGTATTCGGCAGGACGAGTATATACGGGTGCCGCCAGCAGATTGTCCTGAAACGAGTCGCTCAGGGCACTCTGTTCGTCTCCAATGGCTCCTGGCAATATACGTACAATGGCGTCGGCCATAACAGCTGCGGCCAGTTCGCCACCAGTCAGCACATAGTCGCCTATCGACACCTCCTTCGTTATCAGGTGTTCCCTGATGCGGTAGTCTATGCCTTTGTAGTGTCCACACAGGATGATAATGTTTTCGCACAGACTCAGGGTGTTGGCCATCGGCTGTGTGAACTGTTCTCCGTCGGGTGTGGTGAAGATAATCTCGTCATAGTGCCTTTCGGCAGTCAGTTTCGAGATGCATCGGTCTATAGGTTCGCACTGCATCACCATACCGGCAAAGCCGCCGAATGGGTAGTCGTCCACTCTGCGCCACTTGTTGGTGGAGTAGTCGCGCAAGTTGTGGAGGTGTATTTCCACCAACCCCTTGCGTTGTGCCCGTCCAAGTATACTCTCATTGAGAAAACCTTCAATGAGTTCGGGCAAGACGGTTATGATGTCTATGCGCATTTCGTGGCAAAGATACAAAATAATTGATAATTGACAATTGATAATTAAAATAATGTAGTATTTTTGCACGAGAAAGGTAAAATAAAAAGACTATGAAGAAGTTTTTTTCGATGCTCTTTGTGTGTATTGCCGTTGTCCTGCCACTCAGTGCCCAACAACTGGCATTCCCCGGTGCAGAAGGCTTTGCCGCCTATGCTTCAGGAGGTAGGGGAGGCAATGTGGTTCATGTGACCAATCTCAACGCCTCCGGAGCAGGTTCGTTGGCCGAAGCTGCAAGTAAGGCAGGCAGTTTCATCGTGTTCGATGTGGGAGGTGTGATAGATATCACCAACGCCAGCATCACCATTGCCAGCAACGTTACTATTGCAGGTCAGACTGCACCAGGCGAGGGTATCACCATCTATGGTGGACGTGTCATTGCCTCAAAGAGCAAGAACATCATCCTGCGCTATCTGCGTATGCGAGGTGGAAAGAGTGTGAATAGCAGTAAATGCACGCTCACGCTCGACAACTGTGAAAACGTCATTATGGACCATTGCAGTGTCTCTTGGGGCCCATGGGACAACGTCCACATCGTTGATGCCAACAATATCACGTGGCAGCATTGCATTATTTCCGAAGGTATTGAACCTCAGCGATTTGGCTCTATCACTGACGGCACTCGCAACTGGACCATTCACCACTGCCTGTGGGCAAACAACAAGAGTCGTAACCCCAAGATGAAGTGCTACCTGCAGTACTACAACAACGTTGTCTACAACTACGGGATGGGCGTCATTGGCGGACACTCTGCAGCCGACAACTATCAGGATTTAATGAACAACTACTTCATTGCTGGTCCTGAAGGTTCTGCAAAGTACTTTGATCAGTGGACGGAAACTGATCATCTATACAGCAAAGGAAACTATTTCGACGGTAACTGTGATGGCGTGCTTAATGGAACACTCATCACCGACCACAACGGGGCCACCGTCATGAACAGTCCTTCACTCTCATCGACAGGTCCTCAGACTCTGGAGACGGCGCGTCAGGCTTATGCCACCATCGTTGAACAGGTCGGAGCTTCACGCGTTCGTGACATTCACGACAAGCGCATCATCACCCAACTCACCTCGTTGGGCAAGCAAGGCAGTTTTATTGCCAATGAGGATGATATAGGCGGTATAGGAAATGTGGCCGACGGCGCACACATCACCGATAAGGATCGCGATGGAATGGCTGACGAGTGGGAGACGGCCCACGGCCTCAATCCCCTCGTCAACGATGCCAATGGATACTCCCTCGGCAATGGTTACACCAACATTGAGAATTATGTCAACAGTCTTGCTCAGAAGGTAGAATTCCTCATGCCTCCACTCAATGTCGAAGCCCGTCTGGTGGACGACACCACAGTTGAGTTGACTTGGACAAACGAGAAGTCGGAAAAGGCCGTTGCCATCGTGGTTGAACAGTCGTCCGACGGACAGCAATATACCGAGATTCAGCGCCTTCCCGCCTCCGCCACTTCTACGCGAGTCGAGGGGCTTGTGGCAGGCGAACCCTATCTCTTTCGCCTCAAGACGTTGGCCGAAGAGTCAGAGTCGGGTTACTCCGTAGTCGTTGCTGTCAACGACCTCCACATGCGTGCAGGAGGTGGAATGCCGGCAGGCACAGAGACCTTCGCCCCCGCCGAAGGTTGTCTCTATCGCATTCTCAACTATGCAACCGTTCCCTACAACTCTTCCTCCACGCTCGACGGTACGCCCAAGTACCTTACGTTCAACGATAACGGCACACTGGGTTCTACTGAAGAATACCTTTGGAATAACCCTGCTCTCTTGTGGGAAATAACTCCAGTTGAGGGTGGATTCACTATTCGTAATCGCAGTACGCACACCTATCCCACGCCTACTAATGCAACCACAGATGGAAATAGTCGTATTCTGTCCACCGACCAACCTACTACGTTTACTATCAATTACGTAGGCGATCGTCAGCCTGCTCTCTCAGGCAGTTCAGAACCTATCTCCATGTATCGCATTAACTGTCCTTCGAACAAGGACCAACAACTGCGAGCCCGCGTTTTTGCCGACGACTGGCTATGGGGATCGGGAACCCTCACGCGAGCCGACATGCTTTTCACCTTCGTACCTGTCGACGCTTCGCGTCTCACGCTCTATCTCATTAAGTTTAATGCCGAACTCGAGGCTGCCCGTCAGTTTGCTGCTAAGGCAGAGGCCGATGTCACGTTGGGATATCCCTCCGAACTTCTTCGCCCCTTCGCCGAACTCATCGCACGAGCCGAACAACTGGCTGGTAGCATCACTTCCGCTACCCAACAGGACGAAGTCGATGCCTTGGCGCAAGCCCTTGCTCAGTCGCGAGCCCGCTTGCTCTCTTCGCAGATCATGACTCTTGCGGGCTATTCCACAGAGTATGCCTACAACATTTATAGTTACGGCACGATGCCCAATGCCAGCGCCACCAACGCCTCCTCGTCCGACGGACGTCGCTATCTCTATTGCATTCGTCGTACTGCTTCTGCTGATAGTCTTGTCTATCGCATCGGACTCTCTGAGGATCAGATAAAGGCTGGTGGCAGCAATACCTACACACGTAATCGTGCGGCTCTGTGGGCAATCGAACCTGCAGATGAACCAGGTTTTGTTCGTCTTTGCAACCAGTTGACGGGCAGTTATTTGCAGATTGCTAACACACTCTCCGACACACCCGTTGCCATTCGACCTTATTACGCCAAGAACGACCTCGGTCATCTCGCTTTCTTCCTCGACGCCACAGCCGAAGGTAATCGTTGTTTCAACGTTGGCCAACCCGATTCCGACGGCAAGGGAGGTCCTCTCGAATTCTTCAACGGACATGCCGATCGTGTTCGTCTTCGTTGGGTGTTCGAAGCCACCACGACGCCCATCACCACTGCCGTTAACTCCCTTTCGTCAGAGATCCCTGTTCCCGTTGCTTACTACAACCTTCAGGGTCTGCGTCTCGCCACGCCTCCGCAAAGTGGCATCTACCTGCGAAGGAATAGTGAAGGGAAGGTGGTGAAAATTAAAAGATAAAAGTGAAGACCCATATCCCCGCTCTTCCGAGGGAGAGAACTGCAGAGTAAAAGAGAAAAGAGAAGAAGATAAAAGCGAGGGTTGCTTTTCGCAGATAAAGATAATAAACGAAACAAGAGCGCAAATTTTGCGCTCTTGTTCTTTTTAATGGTTCTTCCCGCTGGGGGAGGAGTGATTTAAGAGGGGATGTTTACTTAATCATTTCCACACTTCTGCGGACGAATTGAGTGAGGGCTTCACCACGAAGCATGCCGTTCTGCAGGAGGGCGAGGTCAATGAGTTGATGAACTCTGTCGCTCTGCTTACCATAGTCGCTGAGGATGGTGTTCTTCTGATCTCGCTGGGCTTGGATGTCATCGGCGCACTTCTTCAGATCGTCCTTCTCTTCCTGTGTGACTTCCTCTGCCTTCTTCTTGTCCTGTTCCTGACGGAGCACGGCCTGGCGTGCAGTGAGTCCCTTGATTTCGGCTTCGATGGGGCGAATCTTCTCCAGTGTCTCGCTCTCGCTGTCCTCGAGCACGCTCTTGATGAGGGGTGCGTCGGTATTGAGGACAAGCGTCATCATATCTGGCATTTCGCCGTAGAACGACATTCCAGGTTGCAGACGGGACATTTCCTTCATGCGTCGCATATATTCACTCTGTGTGAGCATAACGGGAAGTGCGTCCTCGCCCAGTGCCTGTGCCTCTACGTGGAAGTCCAGTTTGTCGGTTCGTGGCATTTGGCTGTTGAAGATGGCAGTGAGGCGGTCGGCACGCTCGGCTTCCAGCAGTTCGCGCTTCGTCTCTTCCTTCTGAATAAGTCGGTCAATGACGTCGGCATCAACACGTGTGAAGGTAGTCTTCTCCAGTTTACGCTCCAGCATAGAGATGAGTGGCGTGTCAAGCTGTCCGTTCATGAGTAGCACGTTGTAACCCTTGTCCTTTGCGGCTTGGATATAGGTGTACTGGCTCTCGGTATCTTGTGCGTAGAGGTACACGAGTTGTCCGTCCTTGTTGGTTTGGTTGTCCTTGATAAGTGTCTGATACTCATCAAGCGTGTAGTATTTGTTATCGACATCCTTCAATAGGGCGTAGGCTTTTGCCTTGTCGTAGAAATCCTCCTCGGAAAGCATACCGTAGTGGATGAAGAGTTTGATGTCGTCCCACTTTTTCTCGAAGTCGGGTCGATCTTGTTTGAAGATGCTCTGCAGTCGGTCGCTCACCTTCTTGGTGATGTATCCGGATATCTTCTTCACGTTCTGGTCGCTCTGTAGATAACTGCGGCTTACGTTCAGAGGAATGTCGGGTGAGTCGATGACGCCGTGCAGCAGCATGAGGAATTCAGGCACGATGCCTTCCACGTTATCGGTGACGAAGACCTGGTTGCAGTAGAGTTGAATCTTGTTGCGCTGCAGGTCGAGGTTCGACTTTATCTTTGGGAAGTACAATATACCCGTGAGGTTGAAGGGGTAGTCCACGTTGAGGTGAATCCAGAACAGGGGTTCGTCGCTCATGGGGTAGAGTTTGCGATAGAACTCTTTGTAGTCTTCGTCCTTCAGGTCGGCAGGTTTCTTTGCCCACAAAGGTTCGACATCATTGATGATGTTGTCCTCTTCAGTTTCCACCTGTTTGCCGTCCTTCCACTCTGTCTTCTTGCCAAAAGCAAGGGGTATGGGCAGGAAGCTGCAGTACTTATGCAGCAGACCTTCCAGTTTGTCCTTCTCCATGAAATCCTTGCAGTCGTCGTCGATGTGCATCACGATGTCTGTACCGCGATCACTCTTGTCGGCCTCTTCCAGTGTGAATTCAGGACTGCCGTCGCACGACCATTTCTGTGCCGTTGCGCCTTCCTGGTAGCTCTTGGTGATGATGTCCACACGCTTGCTGACCATGAACGAGGAGTAGAATCCCAGTCCGAAGTGGCCGATAATGGCGTGTGCGTCGTCCTTGTACTTGTCGAGGAAGTCATTAGCGCCTGAGAAGGCAATCTGGTTGATGTACTTGTCGATTTCCTCGGCTGTCATACCGATACCGCGATCAGAGACGGTGATGGTTCCCGCTTCTTTGTCGATGCTGATGCGTACCGTTAGGTCACCCAGTTCACCCTTGAACTCGCCTTTGCCAGCCAGCGTCTTCAGTTTTTGGGTGGCGTCGATGGCGTTAGACACGATTTCGCGGATGAATATCTCGTGGTCGGAATAGAGAAACTTTTTGATGACGGGGAAGATGTTCTCTGTAGTAACCCCAATGTTTCCTTTTTGCATAATATGTTGTTATTTCACGATTTCACAATTTTACGATTTGACGATTAACTTTGCACTCATCAATCCTTTGCTTCTTCACTCTTCACTTTAATCTCCTCTCCTTCAGCGTAAGCCGTTAGGGTGGAACCTGCGCTGGGTGCATTATCACTCATGAGGAGTTCGCAGATGGGATCTTCGAGCAATGTTTGGATAGCGCGCTTCAGAGGTCGTGCTCCGAATTGCACGTCGTAACCCTTCTTGGCCAGCAAGGCCTTTGCTTCATCCGTAAGTGCAAGGTCATATCCCATCTCCTTGATGCGCTTGATCAGGGGGCGTGCCTCTATGTCCACTATCTGTTTGATGCTCTCCTCTGAGAGTTGGTCGAAGTGGATGATGTCGTCGAGGCGGTTGAGGAACTCGGGAGCAAACTGCTTCGAGATACTCTTTGCCACGATGCTACGCGCATATTCCTTATCTTTACTGCGGTCTCCCTGTGTGGCAAATCCAATGCCCTGCCCGAAGTCTTTCAGCTGGCGCGTGCCAGAGTTCGAGGTCATGATGAGCACGGTGTTGCGAAAGTCGATGGTGGTTCCGTTACCGTCGGTCAGTCGACCTTCGTCCATCACTTGTAGCAGTATGTTGAACACGTCGGGATGTGCCTTCTCAATCTCGTCGAGTAAGACGATGGAGTAGGGTTGACGGCGCACGCGCTCGGTCAGTTGTCCGCCTTCCTCATATCCCACATAGCCCGGAGGTGCACCCACCATGCGGCTGACGGTGTGTTTCTCGCCGTACTCCGACATGTCGATGCGGATGAGGTTCTTCTCCGAACCGAAGAGTTCCTCTGCCAGTTTCTTCGTGAGATAGGTCTTTCCCACACCCGTAGGACCAACGAACATGAAGGTTCCGATGGGCTTCTGTGGATCTTTCAGTCCGATGCGACTGCGCTGTATGGCGCGCACCAGTTTGTTGATGGCTTCGTCTTGTCCGACGACTGATTTCTTGAGCGATTCGCCCAGATTGCGCAGACGCACGTTTTCCTCGCCTCCGATGCGCTGAACGGGTATTCCCGTCATCATCGACACCACGCGGGCGATGTCCTCTTCGTCCACTGTCTGGCGTTCTTCCTTCAGCGAGGCTTCCCACTCTTTGCGCTTCTGGTCGAGGGCCTGTGAGAGCACCTTCTGCTGGTCGCTGTATTCGCCAGCGAGGGCATACTGTTCTGCCTTTATGGCACGTTGCTTTAGGTCTTCGAGGTCGGCCAGTTGCTTCTCCATGAACTCCACATCCTGCGAGACGGGAATGTTCATGATGTGAGCCCGACTGCCTGCTTCGTCCATTGCGTCGATGGCCTTGTCGGGGAAAGCGCGGTCGCTGATATATCGTTCGGTCAGTCGCACGCAAGCCTGCAGAGCCTCGGGCGTGTATTTCACGTTGTGGTGTTCCTCGTATCTGCCACGCAGGTTCTCCAGGATGAGCAGTGTCTCCTCCGTCGTGGTGGGGCTCACCATCACTTTCTGGAATCGGCGTTCGAGGGCACCGTCCTTTTCTATCGATTTGCGGTATTCGTCGAGTGTGGTAGAACCGATGCACTGAATTTCGCCACGCGAAAGTGCGGGCTTCAGCATGTTGGCAGCGTCCATTGTCCCAGCGGCAGAACCAGCTCCGATAATGGTATGGATCTCATCGATGAAGATGATGACCTCGGGGTGTTTCTGCAACTCTATCATAATGGCGCGCATGCGCTCTTCGAACTGTCCGCGATACTTTGTTCCTGCCACCACGGCACCCAGGTCGAGCACTACCACGCGCTTGCCCCATAGGGCTCGTGAGATGCGATGTTCTACGATGCGTTGTGCCAGTCCTTCCACAATGGCACTCTTTCCCACACCGGGTTCACCGATGAGGATGGGGTTGTTTTTCTTGCGTCGTGAGAGGATTTGTGCCACGCGCTCTATCTCCTGTTCGCGTCCCACAACGGGGTCGAGCAGGTGCTGTGACGCGGCGTTTGTGAGGTCGGTTCCAAACTTGTCGAGCACAGGTGTTTGGTCGCCTTCGCTCTCGTCGAGTCTGACTTTCGTCTTGCTGTCACCTCTCAGTTCTTCGCCGTCCTCAGCATCGTCGTCCTCGTCTTCGGCAAAGCCGTATCCGTCCTGCACTTCGCGCTCAGGGAATAGCGTGTGCGAGAAGTTTTGGTACGTTACATTTTGTTCGGCCAACGCCTTTGCTGCCTCATTCTCGGCTTCGCGCAAGATACCTAGCAGGAGGTGAATGACATCGATGGTTTCACTCTTTGTCACCACCGACTCTAGCACACTCAGTTTCATGATGCGGTTGGCGGCTTGGTCGAATGCCAATTCGTCGGTAGAGGCCGGAACGGCACTGCCACTCTGCTTGAGGGCGGCCTGTTCCAACTGCTGACGTAGGCGTGACGTGTCCACACCGAGGTTCTCAAGAGCCTCCAGCGCATGACTACGTCCCTGTCGCAAGATGCCCAGCATCATGGTGGTGGGTGTCACTTTGTCATTATATAGTCGGAGTGCTTCGTCGCGGCTCAGGGAGAGCACGGCGGTCACTTCAGGTGAGAATCGTTTACTAATCATCATAGGCATAAAATGTGTCTAATTCGATGGTAACAATTTCCGTGCCAAAATCCTCATAAGTCAAAATTTCTTCAATTTTTTTGGTTTTCCACTCGCTTATTCGTACATTTGCCATTTGGATACTAGTAAAAATGTACTTTTATATAACAATAATGTCATGAAAACGCGTTTTCTTACATTTATATTGTGTTTGTTTGGGTGTCTTTCTGCACTCTTTGCTGATGCTCCGATAGCCGATGGCGTGTACTATATCGCCAACGCCACAACGGAGGGATATTTGGGACTAGGCGCCTATCACGATGCTGATCCCTACATATACTACGTCACCGACGGACAAGCAAAGACAGAGGATGCCTACTGGGTAGTTACCAACACACGTTCGGGCTATACTTTCCGCAACGAAGCCTCGCAGGAGTATCTTATCTTCACTTACGACCGCGAAGACCAGTATTACAAGTACATGACAATCTCCCCCGATCACGCCGATGGTGCAGAATACTGGAACATTGTGGACAATGGTGACGGTACCTACTGCATCCAGAGCCTCTATGACGAGAATTACTATTGGAACCTGCGTGGCGGTACCAACATGATGGGAGCCTATGCCGGCGGTTCGCGCAACTGGAACGAGATGATGGTCTTCCACAAGAAGGGCGATGAGCCCGACCCAGGCATTGATCCTGGCGTCGACCCCGTCGATCCCGCCACACCGTTCTCCTTCCCGTCAGCCCTGCATGTGACACTTGCCGACGGGCGCATCGAGGCGTATCCACTGGAGTACGTCACCTCCTACACCCAGCAAAACGGACAACTCGTCATCTCCACCAACATCGGGAAGACCTTTACCTACGACTTATCTCAGGTGGTATCGACAAGCGAGGAACGTCCCACTGACTTCCCCACCTTCGAATCGTTCAAGTTCAACAATAAGTTCAACGACCAACTCTTCACCGACGCTATAGGCGAGATGGTGGAGGATACCGTCTTCGTCACCATTGCCGCCATCGGAAAGCGTCTGACGCCTTCGTTCAAGGTGGCCGACGATGGGGTAGAGGTGTATGTTGACGGCGTTCTGCAGTCGAGCAAGGTTTCTCGTCTGCGCTTCGACAAGGATATTTACTACATCGTCACTCGTCCTGGAATCACCATGCTCCTGCCCACTGAGGACAAGGGCGATTATACGATGCAACCCTACGGACGTGCCATTCGCGTTCATGTCGACTGGCTCACTGACCGAGCCGACGTGCCTCGCATCTACATCAACACCGAGGACGGACTCCCTATCACTAGCAAAACGGAGTACAAGAATGCCGAAATCACCATCGACGGACGCGACATATTCCCCTCTATGGAGACTACTGCCGTGCAGATTCGCGGACGTGGAAACAGCAGTTGGGGATGGGCAAAGAAGCCCTACCGACTGAAGTTTGCCGAGAAGGTGAAACCCTTGGGAATGACCAAAGGAAAGTCGTGGGTGTTGCTCTCCAATGGCCAGCGCGGTTCGTTGATGTCGAACGCCATTGGTATGAAGGCTGCCAACCTGATGCAGGCTGCTGCCGCCAACCACATTGTTCCCGTCGACGTATATCTTAACGGAGAATACCGGGGCAGTTACAACTTCACGGAGAAGATAGGATTCTCGAACAACAGCGTGGACCTCGTCGACGAGTCAGCCGCCGCCCTGCTCGAACTCGACTCCTACTACGACGAACCCGAGGGACAGAAGTTCCGTTCACAGCCCTATGGTCTTCCCATCAACATCAAGGAACCCGAGTTTGCCGAAGGCACAACCCGTCTGACACTCGAGACCATCGAGTCTAACTTCAATAGTTTCCTCACTGCCCTCTATCGCAATCAGGACATCTCGCGCTTTGTCGACATCGAACAACTCGTCCGTTTCATGATGGTCAACGAAATCACGCTCAACTACGAGTTCTACCACCCGAAGAGCACTTTCTGCTATCGCGAGAGTTTCGAGAGCGACACCAGCAAGTACGTCTTCGGACCAGTCTGGGACCTCGACTGGTGTTTCGGCTATGAGCGTTACGGTAATTATTTCGTCAATGAGTCCACCAGCAACTACTGGCTCGATATGCCAGCCTTCGAGGTGCGCGACTTCATCCGCGACCTGCGCTTCAAGTATGCGCCCATCGACGAGATGTATATCAGGCTTTGGGAAGAGTTCATGCAGAACGACCTCCAGGAACTGAAGGAGTACTGCCAGGATTATTACGACTTTGCCCGTAACTCTTTCGACTCCAACCGACAGATGTGGGGCGACAACACTAACTATGAACAACAGGCAATAGACGCTGCCAACTGGCTCGAGGCTCGTACGGAAAAGATCTACGAAGACCTCATCAACGGCGTGCGTCCCGATATGCCCATACCTACCGACCCCATCGAGTTTGCTAACGACAAGCTATACAAGATTTCCTGCCGCCGAGGCGACCTAGTGCTCAATGAGGACCACACCTCCATCGAAGCAGGTCAGTCACGCCAGGATGCACCTGAGGAAGACCACCTCTTTGCCATCATCAACATCGCTGGCAGCAACTTCCTCTACAGTCCCGTCACCAAGCAGTATCTCAACTACGAGAACAATGGGACTTGGGTGAGCGAGTTGGGTTCGGCTATCACGTTCGACCCCTCGAAGCCCGATGGCGAATACCTCTACATGATGTCCGTCCAGACGGAGTGGAATGGTACATACTACTTCAACAATAATGGCTCACACATGGTCATCAACAGTTGGGATACTGCCGATGCCGGCAACCGATGGAAGATAGAGGAGGCAGGCGACTTTGACCCGACCGAAGCCCTCGCTTTGGCCGAGAGCTCACTAGCTTCTGTCACCAACCAACTCTTGTTCAACGGCAAAGTCATTGCCTCCGAAGTCATCAAGGTGCCTCTGGGAGCCGAACCGCCAATGCCTAGCGACGAGTGGACAAACAGCTTTGTTTCCGTCAACACGCCTGCCGACTTGCCGTATAGCATCGAGGAAGACGTGGTCATCAACTACGAGGCCGAGTGGACGGGACCCTTCCAATTCTCTACCTCCATCACAGATGCCCATTGGTACAACATGACCATCCGCAGCAACTACAACGTAGGTATGTCGGAGGATGAACCATACTATCCGCAGGCCATCTATGACGACGAGACACTCACCACGCCTGAGTATCAGTGGGCCTTTGGCGGCGATCCCTTCCACGTCATCGTCTACAATCGCTCCACAGGCTTCGACCAGACCCTCACCCTCGAGAACGAATACGGCCTCATGCGTCCAGGTGAATACCTCTGGGATCTCCTGCCCAACAACGACGGCTTCGTCCTCCGCGAGCCCGGTTCAGCCTACACCTGCCTCAATCAGTTTGGTGGAAAGGGTGGTCCGCTGAAGGTTTGGAATGACGGCAACAGTCCTAAGGACGACGGTTCCACCTTCCGTGTTTACGAGGCACTGGGCGAACTGCTCACCATCATTGCCGACGACAAGACGATGGTCTATGGCGATCCCCTGCCCAAGTTCACTTATACCACCACTGGTGCCGACATCCTTGGCACACCCAGCATCTACACGACGGCAACCTCCAAGTCGCCCGTTGGTACCTATCCCATCTATGTCGATCAAGGTACTGTCCAGAATCCACGCATGACCTTCGTCGCAGGTACACTCACCATTACAAAGGCACCTTTGACCGTAGGAGTTGAAGACGCCACGGGAGTTGAGGGTAGTGCAATACCCACCTTCACGCTCACCTATGACGGATTCCGCAATGGCGATACGCCTGAGTCTGCCTTCACCACTATGCCAACGGCACGTGTCACGGCCACCACTTCGTCGAAGGCTGGCACCTATCCCATCCGTGTCAGTGGCGGCGTAGCACCCAATTACGAACTCACCTACGTCGAGGGTACACTCACCCTCACACCACGTCCTTACATCGTTACCTATCAAGCACGATGGAACGGTGTAACTGTAGCTACTGCTACCCGCGAGGTGCTTGGTGGCGACCCGCTGCCCGAGGCTCCTGCTGAACTCAGCAATGCCTACATCACCCTCGTGAAGTCCGGCACAACGCCTTCGACTGTTACGCGTAACGTCACCGTAAGGTACAACGTAGAGTGGGGTGGTCCCTTCCAGTTCTCCACCTCCGAGTCTGATGCCCATTGGTACAACATGAACATCCGCAGCGGCTACTTCGTTGGCGTGCAGGATATGGAACCCTATCACCCCTATATTGCCGATAACGATGCACTCGGCACAGCCCAGTATCATTGGGCATTTGGCGGTAATCCCTACCACGTACTCCTCTACAACCGTTCTACGGGCTTCGAGCAGACACTCTCGCGCGATGGCGACTATGCCGTCATGCGTTCTGGCGAGTATGCCTGGGATCTCCTGCCTAATGGCGACGGCTTCGTACTGCGCGTGCCTGGCACCGACTATTGCTGCATCAACCAGTATGGCGGCAACAATGGCGACCTGAAGTTCTGGGACGATGCTGCCAGTCCCACAGACGACGGTTCCACCTTCCGCATCTCCGAGGCCATCACCGACGGCATCATTGCCCCTGACGATGCCTCTGCCGAAATCGAAGGCTACTACACCATCAACGGCATCCGCCTCTCCCGTCCCACTCGTGGCATCATCATCGTTCGCTACAAGGACGGTCGTAGTGTGAAGATAAAGAGGTAATGCGCGAGCGCTGTGCAAAAGTAGAAATTATAGTGTAAAAAGAAGAGAACCGAGAGCCCCATGGGTTTCTCGGTTCATTCTTATTGCTTTTTTTTACATTCTCTGCGTTCTCTGTGCGAGCGAACGCTTGTTCGCCTCGCCTCGTGCCCTTGTTCGCCTCGCCTCGTGCCCTTGTTCGCCTCGCCTCACGCCTTTGTTCATGGTCGCTCGAACGCAGGTTCGGGGAGCTCTGTATCATTTTGCCACTTTTGCCACATTAAGCACCTTCAATAGTCTGACAAGGGACAAAGGGCAAAAAGGGTTCTCTTTTTAAATAAATTATTTTCTCAGCAGTTTTTCCAACGCTTTGCGACGGGCAGACCACGAAGGGTATGAGGTGGCTTTGAGCGTGCGGACCTTCATTTTGGTGCCGGGAAGGGCTTTCGCCGAAGGGTCGGTGCTGAGGATGCAGGGTAGGGCCTTCCCTTCGGCAAGGAGTTTGTCAGCGATGGCGTTGGCGCCTCCTACCTTGAACCAACTCTCGGGGGTGTCGTCTGGTCCTGCGACGAGACGGATGAGGACGGCGGGAGTGCCGACGGGCGGGAGGTACAAAGCAGTGCCGGCATTGAGGTCATAACAGACCGTGCCGTGGGGAATGTCGCCCATCGTGGCAAGGCTGTAGGGATTGGAGGGATTGTTGCAGACGCTGTGCTTGAAGCCTTTGTCGGGCGAGAGATACATGTTGCTGGGGTCAGCGACCTGTGTACCATCGACGAGGAAACAGTACTGGAAGACGTCGGTCTGGTGGTCGGTGAGGGTGATGCTCCACACGCCTTCTTCGTCCTTTTGCATAGCGAGCGGACGGGCGTGGAGTTCGGTCTGCAGTTGCACTTCGCGAGCTTCGGGTGCTTTCATGCGGAAGGTGACGCCTGTGGCGGTGAACTCGGGCGAAATGATGGGACGCGGGAAGAGGCGAGCCATCACGCCGGGGGTGAATGCCTGCTCGTTGCCTGTGGCGGGGAGTGCGGGTTGACCGTTCTTCATGGCTTCCTCGGCGGCTTCGGGGTTGAAGAGCAGGGGGAAGGTCTTGGAGAGGAAGTATTTGGCGTTCATCCAAGTGTGGCCGAATTTGTCGTGAGTGTATTCCTTCACGGAACGGATACCCTGCTTGTCGAGGAACTCCATATAGTCGCGCGCCGTACTGTAAAGGAAGTCGTCGGTGCCCACACCCAGCCAGAAGAGGTGGAGCCGGCTGTTGGTGGCGTCGGCGTTGTCATAGACGTCGGGCAGAGTGGTGGAGGTGAACGACGAATAGGAGCAGAGGTAGGAGAACTTGTCGAGGTGGGTGAGTCCGCAGGCCAGTCCCTGATTTCCTCCGCGCGAGAATCCGCCAATGGCGCGATGGTCGGCATCGTTGATGGTGCGGTAGTGGCTCTCGACGTAGGGCATGAGGTCGCCTATCAGATCGTTGCCGAAGACGTCCATTCCAAAGTCCATCATCCCCTGCGGAGGAGTGGGCAGCAGTTTGGTGGGATTGCCGTAGGGCAGGACGATGATCATCTCCCGCGCTTTGCCCTCGGCCACCAGATTGTCGAGGATGTAGTTCATGCGTCCTACCTTATAATAGACTTCCTCGGTGTCGGTGGTTCCGCTGATGAGGTAGAAGACGGGATAGCGCTGCTGATTGCCCTTGCGGTAATAGGAAGGTGGCAGATAGACGATGGCGTTGTTGGTGCCTTTCAGACTCTGGGAATAGTAGTGGATGTATTCTATCTGGCCGTGAGGTACGTCCTTGATGTCGTGTGCCAGCGAACCCTCACGGGCAGGAATCTCGAGCAGACTGTTCTTGAAACCTTCGTTGGGGAAATACTGCGGGCAGAGAGGGTCCATCACACTCACGCCGTCGACTACGAAGCAGTAGGGGTACATGTCGGGTGCAGCAGGTCCGAGGGTAGCCGTCCACACGCCGTCTGCTCCGCGCTTCATGGGATTGCGGCCAGCAAACTGCACGTCGACTTGCACGTCGCGGGCATTCGGGTTGGTATAACGGAAGGTGACTGTACCGTCGGCATTGCTGACGGTGGAGGGCTGTGCCCAACCAGTGGCGGCACAACAGCTGAGTGCCACGAATGCGGCAAATAGGGATAGTTTCATCTTATGGTGTGTTTTATTTGCTCCAAACTTCGAGGTATTGCCGGGCAACGCGTACGGGATCGTGGTGACGACGGACATATTCGACGCTGTCACGCGAGAGTTGTTCGAGGGCTTCGGGATGAAGGAGGAGACGCTGTTCGATCTGCTGGAAGACGTCGTCCTCGGTGGGTTGCACGTTGATGATGGGGTGCAACTCCGTTTCGCCAAGCAAGGCGTAGTGTTCGGGTTCGCCTCCGCTAACGACGACGAGGCCTTGGGACATCGCCTGCAGGGCATTCATGGCGGGCGTGTAGGAGTAGAGTTGGTCGAGCAGAACGTCGCTGTGGTTCATCATCTCGCAGTACTGCTCGAAGGGTACGTTCTCGGCAATCACTATCTCCATGCGGTCTGGATATTTCTCCTTCAGTCGCTCGAGGGCGCGCAGCATGATGTCGGTTCCTTTGTAGGCTGAGCGGGTACGCTGTAGGCCGATGAAGAAATGGAGAACCCTCTCTGACTCTCTCTCGTAGGGAGAGATCTTTTTCTGATAGCCCTGATTATTCGGATCATCCTGCGAATTCCGATTAATCGGGAAGGGAATGAAATGTAGCTTCCCTTGATAGCGGGGCTGACAGCAGCGGTAGTTCTCGTATAGGCTAGCGATGATGCCGTCGCAGTCGTTGGCAACGTAGTCGAAGAGTACGCCCTTGGGACCTAGAAGCCAGTCGGCCTCCATCTGACGGGTGTCGACGTTGTCGCGACGCTGTCCGAAGAGGTAGAAGTCGCTGTAGCGGAAAGTGTCGGGCTTCAGTCCTTCTTCCACCCAGGGTTTGTCGATGCCGAAAGAACCGAGGAAGAGGCGTCCGTTCTGCTTGCGCAATCTTTTGTAGTAGGGGAGGATGCGTTCTGCTCGCAAGTCGAGGAAGACGGGGTTGATGAGTTGCACCACGTCGTAGCCTTTGAGTCGAGGCCACAGGCATTTCGCCTGCAGAACATAGCGCAGGGTGTCCCATTTTCCCAGCGAGCGCCGGCGCAGGTCGATGTCGCGCCGATAACCTTTCCAATGGTCACCGTCGCTTACCACCGTCACCTCGTGTCCTAAGGCTCGCAAGCCTTCGGCCAGTGTCCAGTGGACGTTACTGTATTCACCGACGAGTAATATTCTCATATGAAACCTCACCCAGCCTTGACCTCCACTCGCGACGGAGGGCTGGTTGGGGGGAGAGTCTTCTTTTATTTAATCACCTTCTTCCCACCTTTGATATACACTCCCTTCTTCGTCATCCTGCTGACTTTCCGTCCACTCAAATCAAAGATATCATTCTTAATTCTTAATTCTTCATTCTTAATTTGAATTAAGCCATCGGGCAGCGGTTCGACGTACTGCCACAGGAGGCCGAAGTTATCGGCACTCCACCAACCACTGCCAGGGATGTCCGCCTTCATGGTCAGACGCAGGGTGTCGCCCGGACGAACGGTGATGTAAGGTGTCTCGGCCAATTGCCAACCATTCTGATAAGGACTGCCTGCGGCAGAGGTGTTACCAGTGGGCTTAATGGTGATGGTGACTTCGCCCTCGTTCTCAGGTTTAGGACTGACGACGGTGGCGGTGAGGGAGATGTTGGCGGCGTCGTTGCCACGCAGGAGGGCAGTTGCTGCATATCGGCCTTCGGGCAGATAGGGGATGTCCTGCGTCATCGTGCTCGTGTAGGCGCTTCCCTTCCACAGATTCCAATAGGCGTTGGACGACTGTCCGTCACTGGCTTCTCCCGTGTTCGTGCCGTTGTTCGTCACCGTCCAAGCATAAGTGTCTTCACGTTGGCAAGCGGGATTGATGACATAGGCCGAAGCATCACTTTCGTCCTTGAAGAAATGTGTGCGGGCAAACTCTTCTGCTTGCTGGCGTGCAGTCATGTACTGGCGGTGACTGTCATCGTCGAGGTCGCCCGTACGGATGAGTTTGAACTCGTCGCCACCTGCCCAACGGGCACTCATCTCACCCAGGTTCTTGATGCCGATGCGCATCTTGCCCCCCAGCACCACGATGCCGGGAATGGTGAGACGCTTGTTGTAGTCTATTTCGTGGTCTTCGGTCACAGGTGCCAGATACTGCACGGTGTCGGCTTGTGCGTAAAGCACTACAGCGCCGTTGACCTTCGCGCCAGAGACGTTGTCGGTGGTGTTGAAGACGGCGGCAGAGAGTTCGTAGACGCCGCGAGGCAGGTCGTTGATGTCCTGATAGTAGTCGAACTGCGTCCCCTCGGCTGTGGAGCTCCACACTTCGAGGTAGGTGTCGCCTGTGGCCTTCGTATAGCCTGCATAAGCACTCTTCTGCAACGTCCAGCCTTCTACGGCCGACTTGCTGTCGGTCTGTATGTTGGGATTCACAACATAGCCCGTGGTGGCATCGAGGCTATACACCTCATCGCCTTGTGTGCGACGCACATAGACGCGCAGCTGGACTCCGTCGCCTCCTATCTCGGAAAGCGGGAAGGAGTAGGTGAGTTCGTCGTTGTCGAAGAGATAGCGCTGGGTCTCCGTGTAGTAGTTCTCCCACTGACCCGTCGCCTCGTTGAAGCGCTGCAGGATGAGCACGTCGGTAAGGTCGCCGTTGGGATTGTTGATGGTGACGGCAAGTGTCTCGTCGACATCATTGATGACGGTCTTCAGGGTGGGAGTCTTGATGGATGGTGTCCACCAGACAGGCGTGAACTGCACCTTTGCATTATAGGCGAAATCGGACTTCGCGTCGCGATAGACCTTGCCTGCAGGCAGCACGTTGCCATCGTCCCAGCTGATCAAGGCACGATAGTAGGTGTCCCAGTTGTAGATGGCGTAGCGCTCCACGAAGGAACAGGTGTCGAGCATGTGCTGAATCTCCTTGATGGCCTTGCGTTGCTTTTCTAGTTTCTCGTTGTATCCGCTTGGCCAACTCTCTGTGGTCCACGAGGCACCGTTGTTCCACTCCGTTATCCAGATGGGGCGTTTCGTGTTGTTGTAGATGCTCTTTAGTTGGTTGTACCAGGCTTGTGCGTTGGCGGCCTCGTTGGTTCCCCAATAGGAGTGGATGGCCACAAAGTCGCAACGGTAAGCCATATCGTTGCAGTGTCCGATGTATTCCTTCAGCCAAGATGCGTCGGTGGGCGCAGGGCTACCGATGCGCATACCCGTCTCCTGGAAGTCGGGCGTCTTGGTGCAGGATGTCCAGGGGGAGATGACGCCTCCGCACGAACACTTGTCGCTGGTGTGCTGTTCGCTGTGCTCAGGCTCGTTGAACGAGAGGCAAGCCGTAGCATCCGTCTGACCGGCTATCTGTGAGATAGAAGGCCAGTTGAGGTGCTGACGAATGGGGATGTATTCGGTGTCGTAGGTCGATGCGCGATCGGCGCTCCAGGTGTAGAACCAAGTGGCGCGAACCTTCTTGCACTCGGTGGCGATGCTGCTGTTGGAGGTGGTGCTGCACCAGCCTTTCTTGCTCACGTACTGCCACTTCTTGATGGTGATGCTGGAGATGCGTCCGTAGAGGGCTTTCGGCAGGATGGGAACCTCTATGTCCTGATGGTCGGCCACATAGACACGGCTGTAACCGCTTCCCGATGTGCCGCTGGCGACGGTGGCCATATAGCCCCGCTTCAGGCGGAACGAACGTATGCGGTTGGCATTCTTGCTCATGTTTTTGTGCATACCCACACCATATTTCATTTCCTCGCCCGTGTACTGTTCGCCGTCATAGCCCACGAACACCTTCTCCGTAGTGGAGTAGGGCATTACGAGGGCACCGTTGAGGTAGATGGCCACGCGGCAGTTGGTGCCGTTGCTGGCGGTGCGTCCGTTGATCTTTATCTGCGACAGGTATTTGCTGATGACGTCGGAAGGCAAAGTATTGTCGAAGATGAGCCACGCTTGGTCGCTCGCCAGGTTGATGTTGCACTTGGTGAGGGGAGCCGACTCGGAGATGATGTGGAAGTCGATTTGTCCCTCCAACTTCAGGGTGGTGTTACTGAGCGATACCACCGTGCGAGTGTTGTTGCCGTACTTGTCGACGGTGATCTGCCCGCTTGTGGTTACGGCTTTCGTCTCACTCAGCAACTCGGGCAGACCGCTTCCCATGCGACTCTTGCGAATGATGGTCCATTCGGCTTCTGTGCCTTGTGCCGTCAGTTGGGGCACGAAGTAGGTGGGTAGGGTAGCCACTTGCGCCCCGTCCCTGTACACGAGCAGTTGGGCATTCTGATAGACGAAGGCGTAGTTGCCGCCTTCCTGCAGGGCGTAGCGTGCACCGCGCCCCTCCTTGTTGCGAACGAGGACGTAGACGGAGTCCCCGGGATATTTGTCGGCAATGGTGAACTCGCTTAGACCCAGCGAGAAAGTGCTTCCAAACGACTCCATATCGGTGGCTGTGAGCAGGACGGTGCTCTCGTACGATGTCATGATGACGAGAGAGTCGCGCAGGTGTTGTGCTTTGGTGAGCAGGGTGTCGGGCGTCATCTCGTCGGAAGACTCCGCCCACTGCGTTGCGTCTTCGGCGCTTGTCGTAAGTCTGCTGCGATAAAAAGCGGGATAGCCCGTGTTTTGCACTTCGTCCAGGATGTAGGAGGAGACGTGCAGCAGTTCCTTCTTTGCCCATGCGAGACGACTCGACTCCATACCCTTGCCGTTGCTCTCGAAGACTTGGAAACGGCTGGTCTCGCTGTCTTGTGCCTTATCGTACCAAACACCGATGTAGTCGGCCGTCTCCCCAGCGTCTACTCCCAACGCTGAATCAGCATCTCGAAGGTTGACCAACTGTCCGCTGATGCCTGGTCGAACACGCCACTGATAGTTCTTGCCTGTACCACTCGCAGTGGTAAGATTGACACTATAAGAGTTTGACGTGCTGGCAGTTATGTACTTACCTGTGGACTTATGCTTTAATAAGAACGCTCCTGCTGTAGGAGCCGCTTCGGCAGTAAACAGATACTGCGCGTCGTTGGCACTAGCATATTTCACCAAGCGAGGTTGCGACTGGTCGGCACTCGTGCCAAGCACACGCTGATAATAGGTGTTGAAGATGTAATAGTCATGTCCGGCCACCAGGTCGTAGATACTATTATCCTCAGCATGAATGTTCAAAGAAAGCAATAAAACGGATAAAAGGCAAAGAATTTTCTTCATTTTGGTATTGATTTGTGGTTTGCAAAGATACGAATAAGCGAACGAAAAACCAAAAAAAGGAAAGAAAAACGAAAGAAAATGTCACCGAGCGCTCGTAAGCTTAGCTTACAGAGCGGGCGAGAACGTTTTATTCCTTTTAGGAATATTGCGACGAAATCGCAATAATGCCTTTGGCAAGAAATCTCGAATTCGTACCAGTAAACAAGTTTACGTGCGATTAATCGTATCTCTGGCTTCGCCGAAAATACTCCCACTCGGGAAAAACAAAATAGAGAAAAATATTACTTTGTAATTATGGCCAATGGCCGAGAGGTCGTCCCCTTCTGCGCTTGTGTAAGCGAGCTTACAAGCGAAAAGGGTACTTTTCTCTCTCATTTTTCTCTATTTTTTTTGTTTTTCGTTCGCTTATTCGTATCTTTGCTGCTCGATTATGGAGAAAAGGAGTCAGGACGATAGTTATCGTCATGTGCTAAAATATACAGGTGTGTTTGGTGGCGTGCAGGGACTGAAGATTTTCGTTTCCTTGCTTCGCAACAAACTGACGGCAAAGTTGTTGGGCGAAGCCGGCATGGGATTGAACAAACGGTTCATCAACGTGTCGGAGGTCATAAACGCCTGGACGAACTTTGGTATTTCCTTTTATGCCGTGCAGCGAATCTCGGAGATTTTCGAGGAAGGCACGGAGGACGATATGCGCCGTTTTGTGGGTGTCATTCGCACGTGGAGCGTGTGGTCGGCACTCCTCGGAGGTCTGCTCTGCTTCTTCCTGGCTTCGTGGCTCAACGACTATTATTTCCCCGTTGGCGAGGAACATCGCATGGAGATTATGTTTCTGTCGCTCTTCGTCGCCTCATTGCCCATAGAAGCCGTCGAGTGTGCCCTGTTGAAGGGACTCCGACGCTTGCGCACGGTGGCCGTCATCGAGGTGCTGTCGGCACTTTCCACCTTCCTCTTCACCATACCCCTCTATTTCCTTTGGGGCATGAGCGGAATCGTGGCTTCATTGGTGCTTTGCGGATGGGCGGCGGCATTGATTCACCTCTATTTCTCGGTTCAGATCTATCGCTATCGCGTGAGGCTCTTCTCGCGTAGTGTCATTCGCGAGGGATGGCCTCTCATTCGCATCGGCATTCCCTACGTGCTGGCAGGAGTGGCGGGAGCAATGGCCGCTGGCGAGGTGTTCAAGTACCTGGGCGACGATAAGGTGATAGGTCTCTATAGCGTGGGTTATGGCCTCATGGTGACTTACGCAGGTATGATATTCAAGGCTGTGGAGACTGACTTCTTCCCACGCCTGTCGAGTGTGAACCACGATCCGGTGCGCCTCAATCATGCCATCAACCAACAAATCGACGTGTGCGTGTTGCTCATTGCACCTGTGATGATAGCCTTCGCGCTCTTCATGCCTCAGATTATCAGCCTCCTATACGACAGCCGTTTCCTGCCAGCCGTCTCTATGGCACTCTGTGCTGTCTTCTACATGTTCTTCAAGGCCATAACTACTCCCATTGCCTACACCTCTTTGGCGAAGGCCGATTCGTGGCTCTACCTCATCATGGAGTGCATCTATGATGTCGCTTTCGTGGTGGTGGTTTGCTTCGGATATTCGCGTATGGGCCTTACGGGAACGGGTATTGCACTTTCTCTGCTGGCGCTCTTCGACTTGCTGATGATAGGTTTCGTCTATGGGCTTTACTATAAGTTCCGCATGCGCATGAAGACATTTATGCTCATCATCCCGCAGGCTTGCCTCCTGGCAACGACGGTGGCCGTTTGCCTCTTTGCCTCGACGTGGGTGAAGTTTGGCGTTGGAGCCACTTGTCTGGTGCTTTCCATGCTGTTCTCTTGGCGTTTACTATCGCCGGAATTGCCTATAGTGCAAAAGATTAAGAAGAGATTAGGGATGAAGGATTAAAGGGATTATGACTCCTGTTGTGACGATATTGATGGCAGTGTACAACACCGAGGCTTGGCTCGAACAGGCGCTCAAGTCGTTGCTCGTCAGCCAAACGCTGAAGGACGTTGAGGTGATTGCCGTCGACGATGCTTCCACAGATGGTTCACCCGACATTCTTCGTCGTTGGGAGGCACAAGACAATCGTCTGCGCGTCATGCAGATGGAGGAAAACAGCGGACAAGGAAAAGCACGGAATCTGGCGTTGAACTATGCTCGCGGCGAATTCGTGACGATGGTAGATGCCGACGATTGGCTTTCGGCTGATGCCCTTCAAAGTGCCGTCGATGTTTTCCGTCAGCATCCGCAGACTGATACGGTGGTCTTCCGCCTTGTGAAGTATTGGCAGGAGAGTGGGAAAGAGGAGCCTTACGCCGAACCTTATGGAGAGAAGGACGTCCTGAGCGGTAAGGAGGCGTTTGAGAAGAGTCTCGACTGGACGATTCATGGTCTATACATGGTGCGTCGCGAATTGCATCTGCGCTATCCCTACGATACCCACTATCGACTCTATAGCGACGACAACACTTGCCATTTGCATTATCTGCACAGCCGTGAAGTGCGCCTGTGCAAGGGCATATATTATTGGAGGAAGCATGAGGAAAGCAGTACCACCCACTTCTCTCCTAACCGTTTCCTGCACATGATGGCTAACCTCGACTTGCGAGAGACACTGAAGAGGGAAGGAGTGGGAGAAGACATTGTGGCACAATACGATAAGCACCGTTGGTACAACTATCTGGGTCTTCTGTGGCTCTATTTCCGTCATCGTAATGAGATGAATAAGGAAGAGCGCGCTCGCGTGCGCGGGGACTTTCGTAAGGTCTATGCCTCTTTCGACCGCTCTTTGCCCTATGCCTGTTTCGTTGCCAGTCAGTGGGGAAGATATGAAATAAAAAGAATGATAAAACGCCTATGAATCTCGTCATACTCGATGGATACTCCGTTGTCCAAAACGACCTCAACTGGCAATCTGTGAGCCGTTTGCCAGATGTCAGCGTGCAAGTTTACGACCGCACCTCGCCTGCCGACGTCGTCGAGCGCAGTAGGGAGGCCGATGCCGTGCTGACGAACAAGGTTGTCCTGTCTCGTGAAGTCATCAGCCAGTTGCCTCGTTTGCGCTACATCGGTGTGCTGGCCACAGGGTATAATGTGATAGACATCGAGGCCGCTCACGAGCGAGGAATCGTCGTCACCAACATTCCTGCCTACAGCACCCCGTCCGTTGCCCAGCTTACCTTTGCCCACTTGCTGAATGTGACGAACAGCGTGGCACACTACGCCGAAGAGAATCGCAAAGGAGCATGGACGCAATCGCCCGATTTCGTGTGGATGGACACCCCATTGACAGAACTTCAGGGTAAGACGTTCGCCATCCGAGGCTTGGGTAACATCGGGCGTGAAGTCGCACGCATCGCTTTGGCGTTCGGCATGAGAGTGGTGGCCGTGAGTCGTCAGTCGCAAATGCCAGAAGGCGTAGAGAAGGTAGGGTGGGACGAAGCACTCAGGGAGGCCGACGTACTCTCGCTTCATTGTCCGCTAACTGCGGAAACGCAACACCTGATGAATGCTCAGACTTTGAGCTTGATGAAACCTACGGCCATACTCATCAATACAGGAAGAGGTCCGCTTGTCGATGAAAGTGCTGTAGCTCAGGCTCTCAGCGACGGACGTCTGCGCGCCTATTGTGCCGATGTCTTGAGTGTGGAACCAGCCAGTGCCGACAATCCGCTTCTGAAGGCACCTCGTTGCTATCTCACTCCCCACATCGCTTGGGCAAGTCGTGAAGCACGTCTGCGCCTCATAGATATTGCTACGCGCAACCTTGCCTCCTTCCTCAACGGAACTCCCATAAACGTGATATAACCTCAAGTCCTCATAACCTTAAGCCCTCATAACCTCAAAACCTCATAACCTTTAAATAAATAATTATGGTAAAAAGACTACTTACTCTCGTCGTCCTGATGTTGGCAATAGCCGGAATGCAGGCACAAACGCTTCAGTTTGCACCCAATCGGACGCTGAAGCACAGTGTTCAACACGCCCCTCGTAAGGCTGCAAGTCTCGAAGGAACCACAGCATGGGGACTTGGTGGCGATTCCCAATGGGGAAGCCTCGGTCTGGGTAGTGGCGTCGTTGGTGTTAAGTTTAGTGTGGCCATCTATGTTCCTGGCAACAGTCTGCTCAAGGGTGCCAAGGTTCAAGGTGTGAACATCCCCGTGATTGACCCCCAAATGACCGACGTGTCAGTCTGGGTGAAATCCGACCTCAATGGAAGTGACCTCGCTCGTGCCGCCGTGACTGGTACTTTTACCAAGAACGAATACTTTACTGCAGCCCTCAACGAGCCGGTAACCATTCCCGAAGGAGGTGTTTATGTCGGTTATGACTTCACGAATGTGGCCGACTATTGCATCGCTATTTCCTATGACGGTGAAGCAGCCGATGGCGGTCTGTTCCTCAATTATGTCTATAATGGAAACACGTCAGGTTGGGGCGACTACTCATCTCAGTTCCCTCCCTCGATGCTTCAGGCACTTCTTTCCGACTTTAATCTGCCCGACTATTCTATCGAGCTGAAGTCGGCACTGGGTTCAACGCAAAAGGCAGGTGATCCTTACAAGATTACGGTCGGCTACATGAGCAATAGTGCAAAGGCCATCACGGACTTCGACGTGGAAGTTGCCATCAATGGTAACACAGTACAAAAGCACGTCAAACTGCCCACTCCCGTTGCGACAGGTATTAACGTGCCTGGCTCTTTTGTTGTTGAAGGCACTTCGCCTGCTTCCACAGGTGCATTTAATGCTGACGTTACCGTGAAGAAGATTAATGGTGTAGCAGTGGAACTTCCCACGATGTCGGCTCTTTTGAAGAACGTGACACGTGTGGTTGCTCGTCGTACTGTTATTGAAGAGTTCACAGGTACAGGATGTGGATGGTGTACTCGCGGATGGGCAGGTATGGAATACATGAAAGAGAACTATCCCGAGACGTTCATCGGCATCGCATTCCATGAGTATAACAATACCGACCCCATGTATTATGCAAACTATCCCACACTTGGACTTTCGGGTGCCCCTGGTTGCGTTGTTGACCGCAAACTCGAGTGCGATCCCTTCTATGGTAACACGGATTACGACTATGGAATTGCTATGGAGTTTGAGAACCTGAACAAGGATGTTCCTTCTGTCGACGTTTCTTGCAAAGCAAAGTGGAATGAAGATCAGACTTCAGTGGTGATTGATGCCAATGTTGAGTTCTTGGTTGCTCCTGAGAACAACGCGTCTCTTGTCTATGTGCTCACAGCTGACAGCTTGAGTGGCACCGCCAGCGAATGGGCGCAATCAAACTACTATTATCAGTATCCAGCATCCCAGCTGGGAGCATTGGGCATGTTCGGTTCGGGTGGCTCTAAGGGTAAGAGCAAGGTGCAACTCGTGTTCAACGATGTTGTTATCGGTAGTTCTTATGATGCCGACGGAAACAACCAGGGCGGTCGCCTGAAGCGTACCATCGTGTCAGTTGGCGGCTATTATGGTGGTCAGTACACGATTGATCTTCCCACTAAGACCACTCTGAAGAATGCGTTGAAGAAAAATCTCTTGACGGGAGTTGTGCTTGTGGTTGACGATAACACTGGCTTCGTTCTCAATGCCGCAAAGGCTCGTGTGGAGGATGTTGCTGATGCCGTTCGTGGTGTCGAGAACAGCGTTGTGGGTCAGGAGGTTCGCTACAACATGGCAGGTCAGCAGATTACGACTCCTCAGCGTGGGGTGAACATTATGCGTACTGCCGACGGACGCGTTCGCAAGGTTCTGGTTCGATAAAAAGAACTTGAAAAGTAATAAAGCATGAAAAAGTTAAGCCCCTCGATTGAGGGGCTTTTCTTTTATCGTTGTATGGACTTGTTATCCTATAAAAATTACTTCTGGTTCGAGGTGGATACCGAAGCGATTGTCGATGTCGTTGACAATGTCGAGAGCCAGCTGACGTACTTCTTCGCCTTTAGCTCCACCCAGATTGACGAGAACGAGGGGTTGGCGGTCGTGAACGGCAACACGTCCTTGTGTACGTCCTTTCCATCCGCATTGCTCAATGAGCCAAGCCGCAGGAATCTTAACTTCGGACGGGCTGACGTCATAGTGAGGGATGGTGGGATAGGACGAGGCTAGTTGCTCGAACTTCTCGCGGCTTACGACGGGATTCTTGAAGAAACTGCCTGCATTGCCCGTTACCTTGGGATCGGGAAGTTTCGACTGACGGACGTTGATGATGGTTTGTCGCAGTTGTTCAGGCGTCAGGGATGCTTCGGAGATACCTTGGCGTTGCAGCTCATTGCGAATGCCTCCATAGTCGAGGCGTGGACGGAAGGATGTGCTAAGCCTAAACGTGACAAATAGCAAGGCCCACTGTCCTTGCATCTCGGGTGTCTTAAATGCGCTGAAACGATAGCCATAACGACATTCGTCGTGGGTAAAGATTTGTCGGTGACCCGTCCACAAGTTCATACAATCGACTTGTTCGATGAACTCTCCTGCCTCTGCTCCATAGGCACCAATGTTCTGAACAGCAGCAGCACCTACTGTTCCAGGGATGAGGGAAAGGTTCTCCAACCCATACCATCCGTGCCGGATGCAACGATTCACAAATGTATCCCACACCAAACCTCCGCCTACACGCAAACGAACAACACCAGGTTCGTCGCAAGGCAATTGATGCACGTCATTGATTTGCGAATGCAGTACAATGCCGTCGAAGTTGTTGAGGAAGAGCAAATTACTTCCCTTTCCTATATGCAGGCGTGGCATTGTTCGTGGTTGAGAGCACACGAACTGATAAAGATCACCGATGGTCCTGTATTCGGCAAAGCATCGGCATCTGACATCTATGCCAAAGGTGTTGTGGTAACGTAAGCTGTGGTTGACTCTAATTTTCATAACTTATAAGTTTCCATTGCTCACCATCGCGCTGGAAGGTGAAGATGTCGAGCATGCCATTTGAGATACCGCACTTCAGCAAGTGGATTCGACCTGGGTTGGGGTAGCTCTGTCCGAAATCGATGTTTACGAACTCCCCGCTTGGCATTTCAGGTCGGAAAGCAGGCCATTGGTCGGGGTCGATGGTGCCTGAAATCTCCTCTTCGCTGTCCTCCGACTCTTCTATTGCCAAAGACAGGTTGCGAGAAAGACTCTCTTGCTGGAAGATGCTGTCTGTAATAAACCGATGGTAGAAGTGCATGAAATCGATGAGTTGTGCATCGACGTGGCTTTTGCTCCTGTTCTCCAAGAACCATCTGCCATCTGTGCGCTTGAAGTTGTAACTGTCCACCCTCAAGTCGGCAAGACTCAGAAACTGGAAGGCCACATCCGTGAGCGAACTATCGTTCTGATAGTCGTCCATCTGGTTCATGTCTCCCAGTATCAGGGTGTAGTAGTCGTTGTTGGGAATAAGGAATTCACTGCGGAAACGTTTTCCACTGGTAATGCGTGTCTCACTGCCGTCGATGTCTCTCACGGGAAGCGGGAATCGGATGCGTTCGGCTTGAAATCTTCCGTTGTGCGTGAAGGCATAGATGAAGTCGCTGAAGGCTTCCACCTCTCTCTCGCCCAAGGTTAATCCGTCGTCTTCGTCATCGAAGAAAAAAGATGTGTCTTCAGCAAGCGTATCGGCATCAGGCAAGGAATCGACTTCGGAGGAGCCTCGTTCTGTGCGCCCTTGTCCGCAAGCAACCATTACCATCAACATGGGCATAAACACCCAAAAACCCTTTCTCATTGTGTCTTTTGCTTCGAAAAAACATACAAAGGTACATAATAATTAAATATTAAAAATTAAAAATTGAAAATTATTTCTTATCTTTGCGGAAAATTTGTAGAAACATGATTGACAAGATAGAAAGACTTATTGCAGAGGTACAGAATCTGAGTGCAAAGAATGCCGAGGAAGTGGAGGCTCTGCGCATTAAATACCTTAGTAAGAAAGGAGAGCTCAATGCCCTTATGGCCGACTTCCGTCTGGTGCCTGCCGAGATGAAGAAGGAAGTGGGTATGCGCATCAATGAACTGAAGAATTTGGCTCTGGAGCGCATCAACCAGTTGCGTGATGAGGTTCAGGTGGCAACTGTTGCCGGTGATGACCTTGATCTCACGCGTACTCCTTATCCCGTTCGCCTCGGTGCTCGCCATCCTCTTACTATTGTGAAGAACGAGATTGTGGACATCTTCTCTCGCATGGGCTTCACGCTTGCCGAAGGTCCTGAGGTGGAGGATGACTGGCACGTGTACAGTTCTATGAACTTTGCCGACGATCATCCCGCACGCGACATGCAGGATACTTTCTTTGTTGAGGCCCATCCTGATATCATTCTTCGTTCACACACCAGTTCTGTGCAGGCTCGCGTAATGGAGCGTCAGCAACCTCCCATTCGTGTCATCTGCCCAGGTCGCGTTTATCGCAACGAGGCTATCTCCGCACGTGCTCATTGCTTCTTCCATCAGGTTGAAGGTCTTTATGTAGATCGTAACGTATCCTTTGCCGACCTCAAGCAAGTGCTTCTGCTCTTTGCACAAGAGATGTTTGGCACCGACACCAAGATTCGTCTGCGTCCCTCGTACTTCCCCTTCACGGAACCTTCGGCAGAGATGGATGTTTCGTGCACCCTCTGTGGCGGTAAGGGATGTTCTATGTGTAAGGGTTCTGGTTGGCTTGAGATTCTGGGTTGTGGAATGGTTGATCCTGCAGTGCTCGAAGCCAACGGTATCGACTCGACACAGTACACGGGATACGCCTTCGGAATGGGTATCGAACGCATTGCCAACCTCAAATATCAGGTACGAGACTTGCGCCTGTTCTCGGAGAATGACGTACGTTTCCTATCGCAGTTTAAACCGGCAAATTGATGTACATCAAGAAAAATGGCATTCGAGAAAAATCGGATGCCATTCTTTTTGTACGTTCCCTAAAACCCCTTACCTTTGTACTGACAAAAAGAAAAGGTTAGTTAGTTTTTAAGGTAAGTTAGATTGTTTTCATTGAATGACGCCAATCGTCGTGAGACGCTCGGCGTTTTTTTATGCATAAAAAGAGGGATGCCGATTGGCACCCCTTTTCTTGTTCGATTCGTTGTTCGCCTTAGAAGGTGAAGTTGTAACCGATGCGAAGCAGGTGGTCGTGATGGCTACCGTCGTTGATGAGGGTACCAAAGCCGTAACCTGCATACAGGCCCTTGTAGAGATAAAGACCCAGTGTGAAGTCGAGGGCGAAGCAGCTGGTGTTGCCGTTCTTCCACATGTTACCGTAACCGAGGTCGAGGGCAGCAAAAGCCTTCATGTCGGGACCGAAGGTGGGAGAGAAGCCACGTACACCCGTCTGGATGGTGAACTCGTTCCAATTGCCGTGCTCGTTGTAGTCAAGAGCATACTTCAGGTTAACAACATCCCAAGCAACATACTTGTTGAAGTTGTATTGTGCGCGTGCACCAAGTTCCCATTCAGAACCGATACCAGTCTCAAGTGCAAAAGAGAGACCCTTGTCGGGGTTCTGAGCCTGCATAGATGCTACACCCAGCAGCATCACAACTACCATTGAAAGAATTTTTTTCATTTTTTTTCTTCTTATTTTAATGGGTAAAACAATGTGTTTATCTTTTATTCACACGCAAAGATATAAATAAAAGTTCAAAGGTGTATGAGTTTACAGTTTAAAATTGAAAAAATTTGTACTTTTGTGTCGTACTATTTAATAAATAAAGATATGAAGACTTTTCTTTCTGTTCTGTTGACGTGTGTATTGAGTCTGAATGTTTTTGCCGACGACAATACGAAGTTCGTGAATCCATTCATCGGAACCCAAACCGATGCTTCGGGTGCTTTGAGCGGTAGCACGTTCCCAGGTCCAACAATGCCTCAGGGGATGGTGCAACTGAGTCCTGAGACGGAGAATTATGTTTCGTGGGACCCCTGTAGCGGTTACGAGTATAACCGCGATAGCATATTCGGCTTTACACACACGCATTTAAGCGGAACGGGATGTACTGACCTTATCGACGTAAGTCTTATGCCCGTTTCGTGGAAGGTCGATGAAGCACAGTTGGCACGAGGTAACTTCGGACAGCGCTTTTCGCATGAGCAAGAGGGAGCAAAGCCCGGTTACTATTGGGTGCATCTGCAGGAGAGCGATGTGCGTGTGGAACTTTCCGCAACAACGCGAACAGGCATTCATCGCTACACCTTCCCAAGCGGTAAACCGCAAACCTTGATTCTCGACCTTGATCGTAGTATGCTTCGAGGCGATCAATATGCAGGTAGACGTGACGTGAAGATTATCCAAAGCCAGCTTCGTCAGGTTGATGACCGCACGATAGAGGGCTATCGACTCATTACGGGTTGGGCAAAGTTGCGCAAGATATATTTTCGTGCCGAGTTTTCCCGTCCTATTGCTTCTCGCATGCTTATGGACGGGCATCGCAGTGCAGGAAAAAGCAATGTGGTGAACGGCCGTTCGCTTCGTGCCGCACTTACTTTTGCGCCAGAGGGAGGCCGGGAACTCATGGTGAAGGTCGCCATCTCGCCAGTCGACATACTTGGGGCTCGTGGGAACATGCAAGCCGAGGCGCAGGAGTGGAACTTTGAGCATTACACCCAGAGCGCCCACGATGCTTGGCAGAAAGCACTTGCGTGCATCGACATAGAAGCGACTCCCGAACAGCGTGCTATCTTCTACACGGGACTTTACCACCTCCTGATGCAACCCAATACGATGAGCGATGCCGATGGGCGTTATATGGATACGAACTACGAGATTCGTCAGATGCCTGAGGGACAAGCTTATCACAGCACCTTCAGCCTTTGGGACACCTTCCGTGCCGCTCATCCGTTGTATTCGCTTATTGCTCCTGACATCGCCGTCCAGTTTGTGCGCGACATGTTGCTCCATCATGAGACTTACGGCTATCTGCCTATCTGGGACCTTTGGGGACAGGATAATTATTGTATGATTGGGAATCATGCAATCCCCGTGCTTGCCTATGCGATTCTTGCGGAATTGCCTGGTGTGCCTGTCGAGGAGGCTTATCGTGCAATGGTCGAGAGCAGCAAACGCAGCCATCCTAATTCTCCCTTTGAGGTGTGGGAGCATTATGGCTATATGCCGCAGACGAAGCAGAACATGAGTGTAAGCATTACCCTCGAACAGGCCTTTGACGACTGGTGTGTAGCAGCTGTTGCCCACAAGTTGGGGCATAAGGCTGACTATGAACTGTTCCTGCGTAGGAGCGAGTTCTATCGCAATCTCTTCGACCCAAGCATCGGCTTCTTCCGTCCGAAGGATGAGAACGGAAAGTGGATTGAACCCTTCGACCCGCTCAGTTACGAGCAACCTTGCTTTATCGAGGGCAATGCCTGGCAATACATGTGGTTCGTGCCGCATAATCCTCAGGGACTTATCGAACTGCTGGGAGGTACGAAGTCGTTCCTTGCCAAACTTGATGAAAACTTCACGCTGACGGCTACTAGTGGAGAGCGAAACGGTAATGCAAGTGGATTCATTGGTCAGTATGCTCACGGCAACGAACCCAGTCATCACACCGTTTACCTGTACAACTTCGCAGGTCGGCCTTCGCGCACTCAGGAACTTGTCGATGAGGTACGTAGGTCGTTCTATTTTGCTGCGCCTTGCGGTTATGCTGGCAACGACGATTGTGGCCAGATGTCTGCTTGGTACATCTTCTCCTCGCTGGGCTTCTATCCCTTCAATGCGGGCAGTGGGGAGTATGTTATCGGCACTCCGCTCTTCAGTCGAGCCACGATGCACCTGTCTAACGGCAAAGATTTCACCATACTTGCGCCTAACAAGACGGAGAAACGCGTTCACGTGCGCGGAGTCAAACTCAACGGAAAGCCTTTACGCCAGCTCATGCTTACGCACAAGCAAATCGTGGAGGGCGGTACGCTTGAGTTTGCGATGAAATAGGATTGTCCTCGTTGGGCTTCAGGCTTGGGCAATCTAAGCCTCAAAGTTGTACAATCTAAACCTCAAGGTTGTACAACCTGAACCTCATGTTTGTGCAATCAGGATTAGGGCTTATCGAATAAGGCCTAGGCCTTCCGGATTTGAACCTTAGGCCTTCTTGATTTGAACCTTAGGCCTTCCGAATTTGCACCTTAGGCTCGATGAATTTGCACCTGAGGTACGATTATTTTACACCTAAGGTTCGATGAATTTGCACCTTAGGTTCGTTTTGAATTAGGTTTAATGCTAAAAGTCTTGAAGCATAAGTTGGAAAAGGGTAGCCGTCTGGTTTCCTTCAATCCATCCTTGCAAACACCCCACTTCGGAATAGCCGAGCTGGCGGAATAGCGCTTGCGCAGGGGCGTTGTCGAGTGCAACATAAGCATAAAGGGAACGCAGGTGGAGCCTTTCGGTGGCATAGGCAGAAAGCAGTTGCAACGCCTTTGTGCCGATGCCCTGACGATGATAGTCGTGAAGCAGAACGATACCCACTTCTGCCCTGCGATGGTGAGGGGAGAAGTCAGTGAGGTCGACTATGCCCACGGGAGATTCGTCACAAGTGACCACGAGTCGAAGTTGCCGGTCCTTGTAGATATCACCGGCTTGCTCGGCAAGATATTGCCGGATGGCAAAGCGAGAATAGGGTTGTGCGTCGCCTGCCCAAGGCCAAATTTCGGCATCGTTCTCGATGCCGTGTATGAGTTCGAGGTCTTCAGGCTCGAGAGCACGTAGTTTAACTGAGCACGTCATAGGGCAGGATGATGAGTCTAGAATCGCTGTCGTATGTGGCAATGGCCATCTGGCTTCCCTTGCCTGAGAGGGCAATGAGCTGCTCGAGGACTTTGGCATACGAGAAGTAAGTGGTGTCAAAGAGAATGTAGGTAAAGTCTTGCCTGTCGATTCGAATATTCTCACTTATCTGAACCTCAAGTGTGGTGGGTGCCAAACGATTGCGCTGGCAGATGTCAAACATTATGGGCAGGGATTCTTTTGGACCTACGCAAAGGATGGTCTCCTGCTTCGTGGGACGCTGAGGAAGCAAGGCAAGCAGGCGTTGCATGAGGCGCTTCAGCACATCAATGCCGGCACGCAGATAGACGGCAAGGCGGATGAGCAAGGCAAGCAGGCGATAGCGCTTGCTGAAATGCTTGTCGAAGAAGATGAGCATAGCCTCGTAAAAAATATGCACATAGCGGTACGACGACTTTTGTGTGCTTTCGCCCTTGTAGTGAAGGATGGGCGAGGGGATGTAAGCGTTCTTCCAACCGCCCTGCAACATGCGGTAGGAGAGGTCGATGTCTTCGCCATACATGAAGAAACTTTCGTCGAGCAATCCCACCTGTTCCAATGCCTCACGCCTAAGCATCATGTATGCGCCAGAGATGACTTCGATGTAGTTCGCTTCCTCGCGATTGAGATAACGCATGTGATAGCGTCCGAATCGACGACTGTGGGGGAACAATGCCGTGAGGCCAACCATCTTGCAGAAGGCTGTCCAGGGCGTAGGCACACCTCGACGCGATTCCCAAGCGAAACGTCCGTCACGCCCGTACATCGCGGTTCCCGATGCGCCCACTTCCGGGTGCTCGTCGAGATACTGCAAAGTATCGGTTAGGGTGTTCTCGGTAAGGATGGTGTCAGGATTCAAGAGCAACATATAGCGCCCCTTTGCCTGACGCAAAGCTTGGTTGTTGGCGCAAGAGAAGCCTCGATTGTCCTTGTTGGCGATGAACTTCACCTGCGGGAATCGTGCTGAGAGATATTCCACAGAACCGTCAGAGGAATTATTGTCCACGACAAAGACTTCCATCTCCCACTTGCCTTGCGAGCGGAACACGGAACGCAGGCACTGCTCGAGGTAGTACTTGACGTTATAGCTGACGATGACGACAGAAAGGTCCATCATTCATTCTCTGTTTTATCGGTCTCTCCCTCTATCTTCTTCCGAGGATGGACGAATACAAATACGAGTGCCACAAAGCCCATGAGCAGGGCATAGAAGCCGCTTTCCTCCTTCGTGATGAAATACCAGATGGCACCAAAAATGATTGGACAAACGGTCGCAATCATTCGTAGCGTGCGACTCAGAGGCTTGGAGGTAAGCGCCAGAAATATGGCGACTAAGGTAACTAGGCAAAGGCCAATCTGCAAGATATATTGTAGGGTCGAATTCATAGATTTACATTAAAGAGTGTTCTATTAATAATGGAACGTCCAAGTGTGACTTCATCGGTATATTGTAGTTCGTCGTTCTGTGCTACTCCACGTGCAATAACGGTAATCTTCACACCTGAGTCGGCCAACTTGCGATAAAGGTAGAAGTTGGTGGTATCGCCTTCGAGAGTGGGCGAAAGGGCAAGGATGACCTCGCTTATGTCTTCTTCGCTAACGCGTTCAACAAGGCTCTGAATCTGCAAGTCGCTGGGACCAATACCATCCATCGGAGAGATGACGCCGCCAAGCACATGATAGGTGCCGCGATATTGCTGAGTCGCCTCGATGGCCATAACGTCCTGAATGTTCTCGACTACGCACACGATGGAGTGGTCGCGCCTTGGGTTGGCACATATCTCGCAGACGTCGGCATCGCTGATATTGTGACAAACATGACAAAACTTTACTTCCTGACGCAGGCGTATGATGCTCTGTCCGAAAGCCTCTACGCTTTTGGTGTCCTGCCGAAGCAGGTGGAGCACAAGGCGCATAGCCGTCTTACTGCCAACACCAGGGAGTTTGGAGAACTCCTCAACAGCTCGTTCAAGTAATTGCGATGGATAATGTTGCATAACCTTATAACCTCAAGACTTCATAAACTCAAAACTTCATAACACACCTTTGCTTGAAGGCAGTTGCATGTGCTCAGTGTCGCGTCGAATAGCCATTTTCAGTGCGTGGGCAAAAGCCTTGAAGATACTTTCGGCCTTATGATGTTCGTTGTCGCCGGATGCTTTTATGTGGAGGTTCATGCGGGCGGCATCGCTCAGGCTTTTGAAGAAATGCAGGAGCATCTCTGTAGGCATGTCGCCAATCTTCTCGCGCTTGAACTCTACATCCCATACCAACCAGGGGCGTCCGCCAAAGTCGAGAGCCACTTGGCAAAGGCTGTCGTCCATAGGCAGACAATAGCCATATCGCTCTATGCCTCGCTTGTCGGTTAATGCTTTATACAAGCATTCGCCCAGACACAAAGCCGTGTCCTCGATGGTGTGATGTTCATCGACGTGGAGGTCTCCCTTGCACTGGATGCGAAGGTCAATGCCTCCGTGATGGGCAATCTGCTCGAGCATGTGGTCGAAGAAGCCGATGCCCGTGTTTATGTCTGCTTTTCCAGTTCCGTCGAGATTGAGGCACACTTCTATGTCTGTCTCCTTCGTCGTGCGACGAACCTGTGCCTCTCTTTCGCCGGCATATACGATGTCGCGGATGCGTTCCCAAGTCATCTCGTCAGAGAGTATAAGTGCTTTGCATCCTAGATTCTTGGCCAGTTGTGCATCGCTTTCGCGATCACCAATGACGTAACTGTTTGCAATGTCGAACTCTCCTTCAAGATAAGGCTTGAGCATCGCCGTTCCCGGCTTGCGGGTTGGTAGATTATCGGCAGGGAAAGAGCGGTCGATGTGCTGTACATCAAACTCCACACCCTCACCATGCAGGATTTCGAGCATCAGGTTATGGTAGGGCCAGAAGTCTTGCTCCGGAAAGGAGGGTGTACCGAGCCCGTCTTGGTTCGACACCATAACGAATAGGTAGTCGGTATGTTGCCTGATGAAGCGCAGGGCAGAGATAGCTCCTGGCACGAAACTAAATTTCTCGAACGAATCTATTTGCTCATCTTCAGGTTCGCGCAGCAGTGTGCCGTCGCGGTCGATAAAGAGTATTTTCTTCATAACGCCTAATCCTAATCCTTAATCCTTATATTGTCTTAGCGCAGACAGTAATTCACAATTCTCCTGAGGTGTTCCAACCGTGATGCGAAGGCAATTGTCGCAGAGTGCCACACGACTGCGGTTGCGAACAACGATGCCTTTGTCGATGAGGTAACGATAAATGCTGTTCGCATCGGTTACCTTAACCAGGAAGAAGTTGGCGTCACTGGGATAGACCTCCTTTGCCAAAGGCAGTTCTGCCACAGCTGGCATAAGGTGTCGACGCTCAGTCAGGATCGTAGTCATCCATTGCTGAAGCTTCGGACGATTGTGTATGATTTCGCGTGCTTGTTGTTGCGTGAGGATGTTCACGTTATAAGGATATTTCACCTTATTGAACAAGGCGATGATGCTGGGGTCAGCATAGGCCATTCCCAATCGGATTGCTGCTGAGGCCCATGCCTTACTCATGGTGTTCAGTACGATGAGGTTAGGGTGGAGAGGAAGCTCGCATCGGAAGGGACGCATCTGTGTAAAATCGCTGTAGGCTTCGTCAATGACTACGATGCCAGAGAAACCTTTGAGCACCTTCTCCACCTCCTCGCGTTGCAGGCAATTGCCCGTGGGGTTGTTGGGCGAGCAAATCCAGATGACCTTCGTCCGTTCATCGGTGGCGGCAAGGAGTTTATCTGCATTCAACTGGAAACCATTATCAAGCAGGACGGGACGATATTCCACATCATTGATGTGAGCACATACTTCGTACATGCCATACGTGGGGGCAATAGCGACGACATTATCTTGTCGGGGTTCGCAGAAGATGCGATAGACGAGGTCGATGGCTTCGTCGCTTCCGTTACCCAGAAACATATACTCGGCAGGCACTCCCTTGACTTGTGCCAACTCTGCCTTAAGCTCCTCCTGCAAAGGGTCGGGGTAGCGATTGAACGGGGAATTGTATGCGTTCTCGTTGGCATCGAGGAAGACGTTGGCTTCCCTGCCTTTGAACTCGTCGCGTGCACAGCTGTACGGCGTGAGTTCCCATATATTGGGGCGTACTAAACGGTGAAGCCACTCCTCGTTCCCCTTTGTAGGTTGGGAAAGGCCGCATTCACGGGTATTGTCTTTCATAACATTGTCCATTATTAAGAGTAGTAATTACTCCCTCCCTTCATGGGAGGGCTGGGGGAGAGTCCCCATTCTTAATTCCATCGCCCGCTTGTGGGCATCCAGTTGTTCGCTTGCTGCCATCGTCATCACGGCTTGACCTATACTCTGCAGACCTTCGGCAGTGAGCTCTTGGAAAGTAACCTTTCGCTGGAAACTGTCGAGGTTCACGCCGTTGTATGCCAAAGCATAGCCGTTGGTGGGCAAGGTGTGATTGGTGCCGCTGGCATAGTCTCCTGCGCTTTCAGGCGTAAGATGTCCGATGAACACACTGCCGGCATTCACAACTCGTTCGGCCAGTTCGCGGCAATTGCTTGTTTCTATGATGAGGTGCTCAGGTGCATATTGGTTGGTGAGACGAATCATCTCCTCGTCGTCGCCCAAGAGAATGATGTTGCTGTTCTCAAGAGCTTGAGCGGCAATCTCCTTGCGAGGGAGTTCTGCCAATTGGCGCTTCACCTCGGCTTCCACTTTTGCTATCAGTTCTTCGTTATTGGTTACGAGTAAAACCTGACTGTCTACTCCGTGCTCGGCTTGCGAAAGCAGGTCGGCAGCAACGAAGGCGGGATTTGCCGAAGCATCGGCAATAACCTCCACCTCGCTTGGGCCTGCCGGCATATCGATGGCGACATCGTGAAGCGACACCTGTTGTTTGGCGCACATTACATATTGGTTGCCTGGTCCGAATATCTTATACACCTTGGGTACAGACTCCGTTCCGTAGGCCATTGCACCTATGGCTTGTACACCTCCAATCTTGAAGATTCGATTAACGCCAGCAATTCGTGCTGCCACGAGAATGGCTGGATTCACCTTTCCTTCGCGATTCGGTGGGGTGCAGAGCACAATCTCCTTGCAACCAGCAATACGGGCAGGTGTGGCAAGCATCAGTACTGTGCTGAACAGAGGCGCTGTTCCTCCGGGAATGTAAAGGCCAACTCTCTCAATGGGGATAGCCTTTTGCCAGCATGTGACGCCAGGCGCAACAGAGCAAAGCTTCCCTTCGAAGCGTTGTGAAGCATGGAAGGTGTGGATGTTGCGATGGGCTAATGTGAGGGCATTCTTCAGTTCGTCGCTTATCTGCCCTTCGGCATCTTGCATCTCCTGTTCGCTAACGAGTAGCGAGTCGAGGTGGACTTTGTCGAATTTCTCCTCATATTCGCGTACTGCCTCGTCTCCACGTTGGCGCACGTCGCTGAGCACGCTTGCCACCGTAGCATTAAGTGTGGTAGCGTCTTTCGTAGGGCGTCGGAGCAAAGTTGCCCATTCCGCTTCCTTGGGATATCTGGTTATCTTAAGCATTTTCTGAGTAGTCGGAGTGTTCTGAATAATCAGATTAAATTACAATATCATCTTTTCCACAGGTATCACGAGTATGCCTTCGGCACCCAGTTCCTTGAGTCGACTGATGATTTGCCAGAAGCTCTTCTCGTCGATGACGGTGTGGACGCTGTTCCATCCGGGTGTGGCAAGGGGCATAACCGTTGGGCTCTTCATGCCAGGAAGCACGTCGATGATGTCGTTGAGACGATCCGTGGGAACGTTCATCAGTACGTATTTCTTATCCTCTGCATTCTTTACGGCCTCGATGCGGAAAAGCAGTTCGTCGAGAATGGCCTTTTTCTCATCGCTCAATGCCTTGTTGCCGATGAGTAGGGCCTCGCTCTTCATCACCACTTCCACCTCGCGCAGATTGTTGCTCACAAGCGTTCCGCCACTGGATACAATATCAAAGATGGCATCGGAAAGTCCTATTCCAGGACTAATCTCCACACTTCCTGTGATGACGTGAATATTGCAGTTCACCTTGTTTCCCTGCATGAAACGCTTCAAGATACGGGGATAACTGGTGGCAATCTTCTTGCCTTCGAACCACGACAGACCTGTGTACTCTTCCGAACGTGGAATGGCCAGCGACAAACGGCACTTGCTAAAGCCCAAAGGACGAATGGTGTCAACGTCCTCGCCCCGTTCTTCCAGTTCGTTCCTTCCTACTATGCCCAGGTCGGCCACTCCTGTGGCTACGCTCTGGGGTATATCATCGTCGCGCAGATAAAGCACTTCGATGGGGAAGTTCGTGCTTTCTATGAGCAACGTGCGCTTGCTTCCAGCTATCTTTATACCTGCTTCCGTGAGCAGGTTCATGGTGTCCTCGAAAAGTCGCCCTTTCGATTGTACGGCTATTCTAAGCATTCTTTTACCTTATTATATAATAATTTAATGAGCGCAAAGATACGAAATAATTATGAATAATGAATTGTGAATTGTGAATTAATTCTTATCTTTGCACGTAAATCATAAAAGGATAGTACTACCATGTTCTCAGGAATTGTAGAAGAAACGGCCCGAGTGGTGGCCATTGAAAAGGAGTTGGACAACCTGCACTTTACGCTCTCTTGCTCCTTCGTAAGCGAGTTGAAGATCGATCAAAGTGTATCGCATAACGGCGTGTGTCTCACCGTTGTACGTCTGACCGATGATAGTTATACTGTAACTGCTATGAGGGAGACGTTGGAACGCAGTAATCTCGGTCTTCTGAAGGTTGGAGATGAGGTGAACGTAGAGCGAAGCATGATGATGAATGGTCGATTAGATGGGCACATCGTGCAGGGGCATGTTGATACTACTGCCCAATGCATCAGTGTCGAAGACCAACAGGGAAGCTATGTTTTCCGCTTTCGCTATGAGGCTTCAAAGGAGATGGCCCGTCGCGGATACGTAACTGTCGACAAGGGAAGTGTTACGGTCAACGGCGTAAGCCTTACGGTGTGCCGTCCCACGGACAATGAGTTCGAAGTGTGCATCATTCCTTACACCTACGAGAATACCAATTTCCACGACATTAAAGTCGGTAGCGTGGTTAATCTCGAATTTGACATCATCGGCAAATACCTCAGTCGGATGATGCAATTCGTTCAATAATCCTTCACCCTTCATCCTTAATCTTTCACCCCCTTGATACAAAGTATCATTTTCGATCTCGATGGCACTCTGACCGACACGCTGCAGGATCTTGCCAACAGCGTCAATTACGCTCTGTGCAAGATGAATTGGCGTGAACGCTCGCTCGACGAAGTGCGTCGCTTTGTGGGAAATGGCGTGAGGAAACTCGTTCAGAGAGCTGTTCCCGAGAATAAGTCGGAGGCCGACTACGAAAGCTGCTTTGCTCTTTTTAGGCAACACTATATCCTTCATTGTCAGGATAATACGCGCCTATATCCAGGAGTAGGGGAGATGCTTCAGGAAGTTCATCGTCGAGGCTACAAAACTGCTATTGTCAGCAATAAACTCCAGGCAGGCGTCGACGAACTCTATGATACATATTTTCGCGATGTTATTGATGTGGCCATCGGTCAGCGTGAAGGTATGACCTTGAAACCTGCTCCAGATATGGTGGAACTTGCGCTCAGTCAGCTTGGTGCCAGCAAGGACGAGACGGTCTATGTAGGCGATTCGGAGGTCGATGTCCAAACGGCTCGCAACGCAGGTTTGCGATGCATCTCCTGCCTCTGGGGTTTCCGCGACCGCGAACAACTGGATGCAGCAGGAGCAACGCAGTTTATCAGTCATCCCAAAGAACTCTTGTCAATCCTCAACAATTGACCGTTGAAAATCGAACAGTTGCCTTATTCGCATCGAATACTTGTTCGGTGCGTCTCGAATACTTGTTCGGCGCGCCTCGAACAATTGTTTAATCTCAATCGAACAATTGCCCTGTTTGCATTGCATACTTGGCTTTCCGTTTCGGATAAATTGCCATTTCTATTGGTAGTCACATTTTTTTTCTCTAACTTTGCATCCGTTATTCGTAAAAAACACTTATAAAATGTATAGGACAAAGACTTGTGGCGAGCTACGGCTGGCCAATGTTGGAGAGAGCGTAACCCTTTGCGGATGGGTACAGCGTACTAGGAAGATGGGTGGTATGACTTTTGCCGACCTACGCGATCGTTACGGCATCACCCAACTTGTATTTGATGAATCAACTGACAGCGCCCTTTGTGCCGAGGCTAATCGTCTGGGACGTGAATGGGTGATTCAGGTTGTAGGTGAGGTGAGTGAACGCCAGTCGAAGAACAAGAATCTGCCAACAGGCGACATTGAGATTATTGTTCGCAAACTCGTCGTTCTGAACGAGAGTGCTGTTCCCCCGTTTACCATTGAGGAACAATCGGATGGAGGCGACGATCTTCGTATGAAGTATCGTTACTTGGACCTTCGTCGCCCTTGTGTGAGAAAGAATTTGGAACTGCGCCATAAGTTTGCCTTCGAGGTGCGTCGCTATCTCGACCAGCAGGGATTCATGGAGATAGAGACTCCTGTTCTTGTTAATTCAACCCCCGAAGGAGCACGCGATTTCGTGGTGCCCAGCCGTATGAACCCCGGTCAGTTCTATGCTTTGCCTCAGAGTCCTCAGACGTTGAAGCAACTGCTTATGGTAGCTGGAATGGACCGCTACTTCCAGATTGTGAAGTGTTTCCGTGATGAAGACCTCCGTGCTGACCGTCAACCCGAGTTTACACAGATTGACTGCGAAATGTCGTTCGTAGAGCAAGAGGACATCCTGCAGATGTTCGAGGGCATGAGCCGCCATTTGTTCAAGTCCATCCTCGGTATTGACATCCCCACGCTTCCCCGTATGACTTGGGCTGACGCCATGAAGTATTACGGAAGCGATAAGCCTGACACACGCTTCGACATGAAGTTTGTGGAGTTGATGGATGTACTGAAGGGCACAGGCGAATTCGGAGTCTTCAACGAGGCTGAGTATATTGGTGGTATTTGCTGCGAGGGTCAGGCTGTTTACACCCGTAAGCAACTCGACCAACTGACCGACTTTGTTCGTCGTCCACAGATAGGTGCCAAGGGTCTTGTCTATGCTCGTGTGGGTGAGGACGGAAGCGTAAAGTCCAGCGTCGACAAGTTCTATTCGCCTGAGGTGCTCGAGAACTTGAAGCAGGCCATGAATGCTAAGCCCGGCGACCTCATCCTTATTATTAGTGGTCCCGATACCTTGAAGGCTCGCAAGCAACTGTGCGAACTGCGTCTGGAAATGGGTAGCCGCATGGGTCTCCGTCCGAAGGACAAGTTCTCTTGCCTATGGGTCATCGACTTCCCCATGTACGAGTGGAGCGACGAGGAGCAGCGCTTGATGGCTATGCACCATCCCTTCACCTCGCCAAAGCCCGAGGACATACCCTTGCTCGATACCGATCCTGCAAGCGTTCGCGCTAATGCCTACGATATGGTCATCAATGGTGTTGAGGTTGGTGGCGGTAGCATCCGTATCCACGATGCAAAGCTCCAGCAGAAGATATTCGAGATTCTCGGCTTCACACCCGAACAGGCCCAGCAGAAGTTTGGCTTCCTCATGAACGCCTTCAAGTACGGAGCGCCCCCTCACGGAGGTTTGGCTTATGGTCTCGACCGCTTTGTTAGCCTCTTTGCACAGCTTGACTCGATTCGTGACTGCATTGCCTTCCCGAAGAATAACTCAGGTCGCGACGTCATGCTTGATGCTCCAGGCTTCATCGACCAGAGCCAGCTCGACGAGTTGCACTTGCAGATTGACCTTCCCAAGGAATAATCTTGTAAGATACAATAAAAGAAAAAGGGGACTTACCGTTTGGTAGGTCCCCTAATTCTTTATGCTTTGTTGTCATTCGTCAAATGTAAAGACGAAGTCCTCAAGTGTGCAGAGTGACTTCTCCTTGGTGTCGGACTTGAAGACGAAGAAGATGGCGTGCTTGCCGGCGAGATATTGCTCCTTGGCTTCGTTGTGGATGCCTGCCGCCACATCCATAACAGTCTTCGACATATCGGCCTTTAGTTCTATCTGGCCTATCTTCTTGCCTCCCTGTGAGGTCCAAGGACGGTCCATCATGATGTCGATGGTTCCATCAATTCCCTCGGGTATAAGGCGCAGGACAAGCATCAGGTTGTTCGGATTATCCAGGCACTTTGCGTCGAAGTTGAAATACTTAAAACCCACAATCGAACCATCGGTGTTGTTCACTACGCGATTGGTGTTGTTCTGCAAGGCATAAGGTTCGTCGAAGTTCGTCTCTGTGCCGTAAGAAGCCTCCACGTAGGAACCATAAAAGATGTTGTTGGGCCACTCATGCTCAGCCACTTTCGGACCTGTGAGCCAGCAGGCAATACCTGCCGAATGACGCTCAAAGGGATCGAGACCGTTCAAGGCAAAACCTTCGGAGTTGTATTCGCCTTCGCTTATCTCCACCTTTCCGCCTGCGCCTTCCTCAATCTTCACGTCGATGGGAGCCACCATAGCCTGTCGGGCATATTCGTTGGTTCCTGTCTGACGATGATAAAAGACGTACCATTGGCCGTTTATCTCACATATGCTGCCGTGCGTGTTGCCACTTACCACTCCCGAGGCGATGGTGTCGCCCTGTTCGTTGATTTCTCGGCCGCGTGCGTCAATAATGGTTCCGCCATAGGTCCAGGGACCAAGGGGATTGTCGCTATAGGCGTAAGCTAAAGTGTAGTTGGTGTCGGGCAGACCGAATTCGCCGTTCTCTGTCCAACGGCTGTAGATGAAGACATACTTGTCCTTAATCTTGCGGATGCTTGAAGCCTCGAAAAAGCGGAAGACACCTGGCTCTTCGTATCCGGAAATCATTCCGTCGACAATCTCTGTGCCAGGCTTCACGGTGCACATCGTGGTGGGGTCAATCTCTGCAGCATAGGAATGTTTGAACCCCCAATAGCCGTACACCCGTCCGTCGTCATCGACAAAGACGGCAGGGTCGAAGCCGTAGATCCCATCCACTTGATTGGGATTCTCCGCATTCCAGTTGCACACCTCGAAAGGCCCGTCCGGACGGTCGCTCTTGGCAATAAGTCCGTTGCGATAGCCCGTTTGGTCATTGGGGAACAAATAATAGGTCTTCTTCCCATCGGCATCCGTCACCAGTGTCACATCAGGGGCATAAAGTACGTCGGCAGTACCGGCTTCGTCAAACTTTTCACCCTTGCCGTTCTTGTCAACCACAAGGATAACACCATCATAACGCCAGTTGTTCAGGCTGTCCACCGATGCAGACCATACAACCTGATTGCGACCGCAGTATTCCGTTATCAAGTCGTCGTGCGAACCATAGACGTAGACACGATACTTGCCCGGTTGGTCGGGGTCTTCAAATACATAGGGTTCTCCGTCGGGAATGTGTTCCCAAAGCGGGAGATAGGGATTGCCTTGAGTCATGAGTTGAGAGTTGGGAGTCGAGAGTTTGTCTTGGCATGATGTCGTCATTATCGTGCCACACGCAGCTATCATGATAGCCTTCAGCGTTCCAGTTACGTTCTTGTTAATTTTCATAATCATGTGATTCTTTGGCTCAAAAGTAATGGTTATTCCTCGAATGTCAAAGGAAATGGCGTAAAAGTTTCCTGATAAGCAATTATTCCGTTACCTTTGCATCCGTATATGGATGACAAACGCTATCTCCTCAGCCTCATTCGTGAAGGCGAACACCAGCAGCAGGACTTCAAATACCGAGTCTCCGATGCTTGTAAGTTGGCCAAGACGGTTTCGGCATTTGCCAATACCGATGGCGGCCGCTTGCTGATAGGCGTTCGTGACGACGGACATCTGTCTGGCGTCCGTTCAGAGGAAGAGATATACATGATGCACCAGGCTGCCTATAAATATTGTCGGCCAGAGCCAAGCATCAAGTTCGATACTTATCATGCTGAGGGACATACTATTGTCATTGCAACAGTACCCCCTTCCGTTAAGCGACCCGTCTGTGCTCAGAATGAGGAAGGGCGCATGCGAGCCTATATTCGGATTAAAGATGAGAATATCGTTGCCTCACCCGTCCATCTTGCTCTCTGGCGAGCCTCCCAGAAGCCTCAGGGCGGGGTAATCTCCTACGACGATGACATCCGTCGTTTACTTGATGTCATGCAAGGGCAACATACGCTGAATCAGATTGTTCGCCTTTCCAAACTTCCTCGTCGCAAGGTCATTGCCGTATTGGCTTGCCTCATTCGCTTTGGAACCGTCAGGTGGGAATACACCACGCAGCAGTTCCTCTTCGCTTTGCAATAACTTTTACCCGATAATCCACTTGCCCAGTCGTGGAATGCGCTGAACAAGAACGCTGAACAGAGCTGTCACAAGGAAGGTAATGAGGGCTGTGGCGATGATTTGCAAGGGAGTAGTCCATATGCCCAACTGACCTTCAGTCCCCGTTCCCAGAGAGTCGCGAAGCCAACCGCTGGCGGCGGCAAGCACAATCATGTGGCACAGATACATTCCGTAACTGGCTTTGGATATGGGCAGAAGAATGCGCTCGAAGAACCGTCCGCTGCAGTTTATCTTCCGGAACAGGAGCACCCAGCCAATCGCCATCAGGCAGACGCTGGCAGTATCGTTAATCCATGTGGTTTCCCAAACGGCAGCCAATCCTGTTGGTCCCTCGATGGGGAACACTCCCTTGGCATCAGCCTCTACGGCAAGCAGGAAGCAGAAGAAGCAGATGCAGAAACCAACGATCCAAGCCGGTAGTCCGATGGCAAGAGTGCGTCGCCACGAGAGTTCGCCCACGAACCTACGCAGGTAGAGTCCTAGCAGCATATAGCCTAGGAAACCGCTAAAGTAATAGAAGAGTCCATAAGCATTCCACGATGCTTCGCCCCACAGGGGATAGAGGGCAGGATTGGGAATTCCCGAAGGTCCGTAGATGACGGGTGGCGTATCGCCAGCCAAAGCACGTACAAAGGGGAGTAGGGTAGTGAGGAAGCACAGCGCAAGGTAGAATTGCAACTCACGCTTACTTACTCGTTCCGCCCAAGCCGAAAGCATGGGCATGAGCAGGTAGAGGCCGACAAGCATGTAGACAAACCACAAGTGGCCAGCGGCATAGTTGAAGTTGAGCAGGAGGTTTTGCAGGTTCTCCACAGGTTCGCCCCAGTAGAGCGCATAGACCAATGTCCAGATGACAAAGGGAATTACAACCCTCACCACGCGACGGCGCAGGAACTCGCCCGTGGAATAGTGAATGGGGAACTGCAGATAACTGCTGGCAATTACGAATAAAGGAACGCACGCACGCACGAAAGTGTCGAAGAACGACACCCAACGGGCATCTGTAAGTGTTAGTATTCGCGAACCCTCGCCACCCAAGTAAAATGGTTCCGTACTGTGGACGATCATCACCATCAGACAGGCTATGACGCGCATCCAGTCTACCCAGACTTGTCTTGTTTCTTTATTCATTTCTGTAAGATTATAGTTCCCAACTCTTAACTCTCAACTCTCAACTTTCACCTATCAACTAAAAATAATCGTCTTATTCTTGTATGTCAGTATCTTGCGGTCGATGTGCTTCGAAACGGCGTGCGAGAGCACAATCTTCTCCAAGTCCTTGCCTTTCAGCACCAGGCTTTCGGGTGTGTCCTTATGAGAGATGCGAGCCACATCCTGTTCGATGATTGGTCCTGCGTCGAGTTCGGCCGTTACATAGTGGCTGGTGGCACCGATGATTTTTACCCCGCGCTCATAGGCCTGATGATAAGGCTTCGCACCCACGAAGGCGGGTAGGAATGAGTGGTGGATGTTGATGATGTGATGGGGATACTCCGCAATCATCTCATCGCTGATGATTTGCATGTAGCGAGCCAGCACGATAAAGGAAACGTCCTCCTTCTTCAGCAGTTCCATCTCGGCCTTCTCCACCTCTTCCTTATTCGAGTGGTCTTTGTTGATGCTCCACACGTAAAAGGGAATGTCGAACTGGTCGGCCACGTAGCGCAGGTCCTCGTGGTTCGAGATGATGCACGGAATGTCGCAGTTAAACTCGCCTGCCTTCCATCGAGCCAACAGGTCGTAGAGGCAGTGGCTCATCTTGGACACGAATATTGCCATACGTGGACGTTTGTCGCTGTAATACAGACTAAACTTCATTTGGTAGCGCTGTGCATAGAGGGTGGTGATGTAGTCGTAGATTTTGTCGCGAGGAATCAAGAATCCCTCTAATTCCCACTCAATGCGCATAAAAAACATCCCATCCACCTTGTCGACATACTGGTCTAGATAGACGATATTTCCCTTGTTATCGGTAATAAACTTGGTCACTTCCGAGATAATGCCCTGCTTATCGGGGCAGTGAAGCAATAATATAGCCGTATTTTGCATCTTTTTACCTTATATCATTTTCTCATTTTCTTTCCAACAGCACCACATTCTCCACATGCTGCGTGTGAGGGAACATGTCCACGGGTTGAATCCTTATCACCTTGTAGGCCTCGTCCAGCAACTGCAGGTCGCGAGCCTGAGTGGCGGGATTACAGCTTACATAGACGATGCGCTTGGGTGATGCCTGAAGAATGGTCTTCACCACATCGGTGTGCATTCCTGCTCGCGGAGGGTCGGTAATGATGATGTCGGGTCGCCCGTGTTCCTCGATGAAGTCGTCCGTGAGAATGTCCTTCATGTCGCCGGCAAAGAACCGCGTGTTCGTGATGCCGTTCACTTCGGAGTTCACTTTCGCGTCCTCGATGGCCTCCGGCACATACTCAATGCCGATGACCTCCCTAGCGTGTCGCGCCACGAAGTTGGCTATGGTACCCGTACCGGTGTAGAGGTCGTAGACCAGAGGCCTCGTCTCTGGTATGGCCGGTTCTGAGTTCTTCGTACTGAGCTCTGAGTTTTGAATTGGGAGGGGACTGAAAGCAAATTCCCTTGCCACCTTATATAGTTCGTAGGCCTGCTCGGTATTGGTTTGGTAGAACGATTTCGGTCCCACCTTGAAGCGCAGATCCTCCATCAGCTCGTAAATGTAGGGAGTACCATAATAACACTTCACCTCCAAGTCTCCAAATGTGTCGTTGCACTTAGGGTTGTACACATACATCAGACTTGTTATTTGTGGAAACTGAATGTGCATTGACTCAAGTAGTTGCATGGCTTCTTCCTTGTCAAAAAGGCTTTCCGTTCTAGTTTCCTCTTCGGCGGCCTCTTTGCTTGCTTCCACATGAGCCTTTGGTCCGAACTGCATCGTCACCATCCATTCGCCGGAGAGCGAGTTTCGCATCACAATGCCACGCAGAAAACCTTCTTGGGCTTTCAAATCGTAGAAAGTGAGATGGTTGGTGATGGCATATTCGTAAAGCCAGTTGCGGATTTCATTGTTTAGGTTGTCCATCAAACCACAGCAGTGTATGGGCAAAACTTTGTCGAAGGCACCACTGATGTGAAAACCGATTCCTGGTTCGAATGGAACTCCCTGTCGTAATTGCTCTGTCGTTAACCATTGCTTATTGCTGCAAGCAAAATCCAGTTTGTTACGGTATTCGCGTGTCTTCCTGCTGCCCAGAATGGGTTGGCACTCAGGAAGTTCAACCTTCCCGATGCGCGTCAGCGCGTCCATCACCTGTTTCTGCTTCCAGCGGAGCTGTTCCTCGTAGGGGAGCATCTGCCACTTGCAACCGCCACATACGCCAAAGTGAGGACAGAATGGTTCGGTTCGCCGTTCGCTCAGCTTGTGGAACTTTATCGCTTCGGCCTCGGCATAGCTGTGTTTCTTCTTCGTAAGCTTCAAGTCCACCACATCGCCAGGCACCACCCAAGGCACGAACACCACCAAATCATCAACTCTCACCAACGCCTTCCCTTCGGCAGCCACATCGGTTATCTCCACCTGCTCCAGCACGGGCAATTCTTTCCTTTTCCTGCTCATTTTTTTGATATTTATGCTGCAAAGGTACAATAATATTGGGAATTTTGCTTAAATTTGTACAAATTTGCCATAAAATATTGCATTATGCTCAATTTTAAGCTGTTATTCTTGTGTGGGATCTTTTCCCTATGCGTGACTAATGCATCGGCTCAGAAGCAGATTGATTACGAGAGCAGGCACGATGTTGCCGTAGGCATTGGCGGCATCACCAACACGCGTTTTATCACCGTCTTGGGCGAAATCACTCAGGTCATGACTTCTGCCACCATCACTAGCATAGTGAGTGGAGGAGCGGCATCGGCTTATTACACTTATGAGGATAAGAGTTGGAGCATACCCGTTACTGCCGAGTATTTCTATCGTGTCAACCGCTTCTTGGGCGTGGGAGCCATTGGAGCCTTCAACTGCATGAAGCAGGACATTTACCTCAACACCACTTACAAGGATGGAACTCAGACGACAGAGAAGGACGGCCGCCTCAGACAGTACAATCTCACCCTCCTGCCAGCTGTCAAGTTCGACTGGTTGCGTCGCGAGCACATAGGTCTATACTCCAAGGTCGGACTGGGTGCTTCGTTCATGATAGAGCGCCAGAAGGAGGACGACGGCGATAAGTTGTACAGCAGCACCGACGTCATGTTCAACTTCCAGGTTTCTGCCATCGGTTTCGAGGCGGGCAATCTCCATGTTCGTGGTTTTGCCGAGCTGGGCATAGGCGAGCAGGGTGTCTTCGTTGCAGGTCTGAGATATAAATTCTAAGTTATTGAAAGGCCCCATCCCCTCCCTTAAAATGAGGGGAGATTATTGTCCTCGCCCTTTCTTGCTCTGGCAAGTTCTTGCTCCAGTTCCTTACGCAAGCGTCCAAGGCCGAGTCCGCAAGCGTCCTAATGGCCGAGCGAAGGGAGAGTTTGAGAGGGCCTTCTTCACTCTAAATTTTTAATTTTGAACTATCAATTTTCAACTATCAACTCTCAACTATGCTAAAACTCCTCTCCTTTTCCCTCAGTCTCTTGCTAGGCACCATTAGTCTTCAAGCCCAGACTTCGCCGAATGGCAAAATCACGATGAAGCAAGTCGACGACGGCTTTGTCGTAACCTATCAGAAACAACCCGTGGTGCACCTTTCAAAGGTGGGCATTGAGACCACAAACACGGGTCAGGGCCTTCGCTTCGAGAAGATGAAGCGCACTGCAAAGGTGAAGGCCGACTACCACATGCTACAGGGCAAACGCCTCCATTGCACCAATAAGGCCAACGAATACGTCTGCACCTATCGCGACGCCAATGGCAAACCGCTTCGCTTGGTCATCCGCCTCTATAACGACGGCATTGCCTTCCGCTACGAACTGGAGGGACTCGGCGGCGAACAGTTGCTTCAGGAACACACCACCTACAGCATCCCCGAGGGCACGCGTCGCTGGTTCCAACAGTGGTCCGACGGTTACGAAGGCTTCTTCCCCATGACCACCACGGGCGAGGGTAGGAGGCACCGTTGGGGCTATCCCGCCCTGATGGAACCGCAGGCAGGCATTTTTGCTCTTATAGCCGAGGCAAACATCGAACGCCGCCAGAGCGCTTCGTCGCTAGTCAACGACGGGGAACCCTCGCTCTATCGCGTCTTCAATGACGAAAACAAAGCATTGCTCTCTGGCGAGTGGCACACCCCTTGGCGAGTGGTCATCATCGGCTCGCTTGCCGACGTGGTGGAATCGACACTTATCACTGACGTTTCCGAACCCACCCAGATGCTGGATACCGACTGGATTCAACCCGGTGTGGTGTCATGGATATATTGGGCTCACAATCACGGCTCCAACGACCTCAATATCATTCGTCAGTACATCGACATGGCCGCCACCCTGCACCTTCCCTATATGCTCATCGATGCCGAATGGGACGAGATGAAGGACGGTAACTGCGTGGCCGACGCCTTGGCCTATGCCCACAAGAAGGGTGTGAAGCCCATGATCTGGTACAATTCGTCGGTAGGGTGGGTTAACGGCGCTCCAGGTCCAAAGTTCCGCCTGAACAAGCCTGAGGACCGCGAACGTGAGTTTGCCTGGTGTCATAAGTTGGGAGTAGCAGGCGTGAAGGTCGATTTCTTTGCAGGCGACACGCAGGCCAATATGGACTATCAGATGGACCTCCTTGAGTCGGCTGCGCGCCACCATCTGCTCATCAACTTCCACGGTTCCACCATTCCCCGCGGCTGGCAGCGCACCTATCCCCATCTGCTCAGCACTGAAGGCGTCTATGGAGCCGAGTGGTACAATAACGTTCCCACCTTTACCGATCGCGCAGCCCGTCACAACGCCACGCTGCCCTTCACGCGCAACGTCATTGGTCCCATGGACTACACCCCCTGCGCCTTCTCCGATTCGCAGCATCCACACATTACCTCTCACGCCCATGAACTGGCTCTAACGGTGCTCTACGAGTCTGGACTTCAGCATCTTGCCGACCGTCCCGAGAGCTTCTTTGCCCAGCCGCAGGCCGTTCAGCAGTTCCTCTCCCGTCTTCCCGCCGTTTGGGACGAGACCCGTCTCATTGCAGGCTATCCCGGCGAGTCGGCAGTCATTGCCCGCAGGAGCGGACACACCTGGTACGTAGCTGGTATCAACGGCACCGATTCTGAGCAGACCCTCGCGCTCTCGTTCTCCCGTCTCCACCTCCGCTCTCCCCGCGCCTTAGCCTTCTACGACTCCGGTCAGAAGGACCAGCCTTGGGATATCCGTGAAATCACCGCCCTCCCACAGCAGCTCAAACTGCAGCCCCGCGGTGGTTTTCTGCTTGTGATAGAGTAACATACAACAGATGTGAAAGGTGTGATATTTTGAAAAATAATAGGCAAAATTGCTAGTTTATAGATAACAAATTGTAACTATGCACTGAAATCATTCGTTAGAATGTATTTTTCATTACTTGTAGTTTATGAGATATGCCCGCCTGTGAAGACGGGCATATTTCGTAAGGTAGTCCTTTTTTTACCCCCTTCTTCTCCGAAGTGGTTTACGAGGACATAATATGGTTTGCTTTGCACAATGTCGCTTCAGTCAGCCATAATCACGACGCCGCTATCGCACTCCATTTCGCCGTTGCACTTAGGGCAGTGGCCCTCGATGGGGTTCCAGGTGAAGAGGTGCTCGTGGCCGGCATGGCACTCAGGACAACGAGGGTCATACTGCATTTCGGCAAGGTCCTGAGCCGATATGCTTACTATCCGCTTGCAGGCGTTGCAACGGAACTGGTAGTACTGGCCAGTCATAAGAGCGTGGAATCCTTGTGGTTCTGCCCAAACTTCATAACCACACTCCTTGCATTTGTACGATTTAAATGATGCCATAAGTTTGTTTTGTCTTTCATGTTCGTGACAGCAAAGATACGATTAAGCGAGAGGAATTGCAAACAAATCAAAGATTTTTGTCGTATGAAGGACAAATAAGAACTCGTTTTTAAGTTGACCTGAATGCGACAAATGAAGACCGACAGGTCTGTTGCAATTCCCAAGCGGAAGTATTTTCAACCGAGGAACGAGGGATAAAGATACAAAGAAATCTGCATCACACAATGTCAACCTATTTAGGAATCATGTCAACAATGTCAGGAAGGTTGTCAACTAATTCAGGAAAACGACTGTCAACCGAAATCAGGAAAAGACATCAGGAAAAGACAAAAACGCGTTACAGTGTTACAGTTGTTACAGTTCCAAAAAGGATTATATAAAGTCAAAAATTAAACCTATATTTATATTTATATAAATATAGAAGTTATTTTAAGGTATGAAAAAGCCTCTCGAGAACTGTAACACTGTAACAAGTGTAACAAACTCATTTTTTTTGAAAAAAGTTACTAAAACATTCGAGAACCGCAATGGTAATGTCGTATCTTTGCATTGTGTAAGAGATCTGGCGAGATTAGGTTCGATGCAATGCGAACAATTATTCGAAGCGCGCCGAACATAAGCGCGAAGCAGGCTTCGCTATTGAATAATGAAGAATGAAGTAATCGGACGGACGTAATCGGACGCGAAGTTACGCTTGCTGTGCAAGAAGTCCTGCACTTGGCTCGTCCAAGAATGAAGAATTAACCGATCGGAGCGCTTCCTCGGATTCACTCAGTTTTTTTTCATCCTTTATTTGGTTTTTCGCGCAATTTTTTGTACTTTTGCGGACAGATAACTAATATATATTATTTAATACGTATTAAACATGAGTCAAAAGAGAGTTTACACCTTCGGTAACGGACAAGCCGAAGGTAATGCCCAGATGCGTGAACAACTGGGCGGTAAGGGTGCCAATCTGGCCGAGATGAACCACATTGGTGTGCCTGTTCCTCCTGGTTTCACCATCACTACCGACGTGTGCAACGAGTACTACGAGGTAGGGCAGGAGAAGATCATGGAGTTGCTGAACGACGACGTTATGGCAGCCGTGAAGCACATCGAGACACTGATGAACTGCAAGTTTGGCGATGCCCAGAATCCTCTGCTCGTCAGCGTTCGTTCGGGTGCACGTGCCTCTATGCCCGGCATGATGGACACCATCCTCAACCTGGGTCTGAACGACGAGGTGGCCGAGGGCATGGTGCAGAAGACCAAGAATCCCCATTTCGTATATGACAGCTATCGCCGCTTCGTGCAGATGTACGGTGACGTAGTGCTGGAGATGAAGCCCGTCAACAAGACCGACATCGACCCGTTTGAGGAAATCATCGAGCAGGTGAAGGCCATCCGTGGCGTGAAGCTGGACAAGGACCTCAGCGTAGAGGAACTGAAGGAGCTGGTTAAGCGTTTCAAGACCGCCATCAAGGAGCGCACCGGCAAGGACTTCCCCAACGATCCCGTTGAGCAACTGTGGGGCGCCATCTGCGCTGTATTCCGCAGCTGGATGAACGAGCGTGCTATCCTCTATCGTAAGATGGAGGGAATTCCCGACGAGTGGGGTACGGCCGTAAGCGTTATGGCTATGGTATTCGGTAACATGGGCGACACCTCTGCTACCGGCGTTTGCTTCAGCCGCGATGCTGCCAACGGTGAAAACCTGTTCAATGGTGAGTATCTGGTGAACGCACAGGGTGAGGACGTTGTGGCTGGTATCCGCACTCCTCAGCAGATCACGAAGATCGGTTCTCAGCGCTGGGCTGAGCGTGCCGGCATCAGCGAGGAAGAGCGCGTAGCAAAGTACCCCTCTATGGAGGAGGCTATGCCCGAAATCTACAAGCAGCTCGACGCTCTGCAGGATAAGCTGGAGAAGCACTATCGCGACATGCAGGATATGGAGTTCACCGTACAGGAAGGCAAGCTGTGGTTCCTGCAGACCCGTAACGGTAAGCGCACAGGTGCCGCTATGGTGAAGATTGCCATCGACCTGCTCCACGAGGGCATGATCGACGAGAAGACCGCCATCATGCGTTGCGAGCCCCAGAAGCTCGACGAACTGCTGCACCCTGTATTCGACAAGAAGGCTCTGACCCAGGCCAAGGTCATCGCTCAGGGTCTGCCCGCAAGCCCCGGTGCAGGTTGTGGTCAGATTGTGTTCCACGCCGACGATGCTCAGGCTTGGCACGCCGACGGTCACAAGGTTGTCCTCGTCCGCATCGAGACCAGCCCCGAAGACCTCGCAGGTATGTCTGCTGCCGAGGGTATCCTCACTGCTCGTGGTGGTATGACCTCTCACGCAGCCGTTGTCGCCCGCGGTATGGGTAAGTGCTGCGTATCAGGCGTAGGCTCACTGAACGTTGACTACAAGGCTAAGACCATTGAAATCGACGGTACTGTTTATAAGGAAGGCGACTACATCAGCATCAATGGTACCACTGGTCAGGTTTACGCTGGCGAAGTGCCCACCAAGGCTGCTGAACTGAGTGGCGACTTCAAGGAACTGATGGATCTCTGCGACAAGTACACCAAGCTACAGGTTCGCACCAACGCTGATACTCCTCACGATGCAGAGGTGGCTCGCGCATTCGGTGCCAAGGGTATCGGTTTGACTCGTACCGAGCACATGTTCTTCGACGACCAGAAGATTATCGCTATGCGTCAGATGATTCTGGCCGACACAGCTGAAGGTCGCGAGAAGGCTTTGGCTAAGTTGCTTCCCTACCAGAAGGCTGACTTCAAGGGAATCCTGAAGGCTATGGACGGGCTGCCCGTGAACATCCGTCTGCTCGATCCTCCTTTGCACGAGTTCGTTCCCCACGATATCGCCGGTCAGGAGACTATGGCTAAGGAAATGGGTGTAGACCTGGCTACCATCCAGCGTCGCGTAGAAAGCTTGGCAGAGAACAATCCTATGCTGGGTCATCGCGGTTGCCGTCTGGGTATTACCTTCCCCGAAATCACCGCTATGCAGACTCGCGCCATCCTGGGTGCTGCCTGCGAGCTGAAGAAGGAAGGCTTCGATCCCAAGCCCGAAATCATGGTGCCCCTGATAGGTATCCTCTACGAGCTGAAGCAGCAGAAGGCCATCATCCAGAAGGTTGCCAAGGAAGTCTTCGAGGAGTACGGTGTAGAGGTTGAGTTCGAGATCGGTACGATGATTGAGATTCCTCGTGCTGCCCTCACTGCCGACCGCATCGCTACTGAAGCCGAGTACTTCTCCTTCGGTACTAACGACCTGACACAGATGACCTTCGGTTACAGCCGCGACGACATTGCCAGCTTCCTGCCCGCATACCTGGAGAAGAAGATTCTGAAGGTTGACCCCTTCCAGGTTCTCGACCAGAACGGTGTTGGCAAGCTCGTGAAGTACGCCGTCGAGAAGGGCCGCAGCGTTCGTCCCAGCCTCCGTTGCGGTATCTGCGGTGAGCATGGTGGTGAGCCCACCAGCGTTAAGTTCTGCGCCAAGATTGGTCTGAACTACGCTTCTTGCTCTCCCTTCCGCGTGCCCATCGCTCGCCTTGCCGCCGCGCAGGCCGCTGTAGAAGAATAAACGGAAAGTGCTGAAAATTAGCTACATACAGGGCAAGTATCTGGGAAACAGGTACTTGCCCTTAGTTTT
>CADCHQ010000005.1 GCA_902801325.1 uncultured Bacteroidales bacterium
TCAAAATCTACACCCAATTTTACACCCAAAAATTGCGATACGGAAAGATATTTTGTGATATCCTGATTTTGGGAGAATTTTATAAACGGCTGACATACATCCATTTGCGTATTTTATGATATTCTAAGAAACCATAAGTTTGAGAGCCTCTCTCTCCGCTAAACAAAAAGGACTGGTTGAGAAATCAATCAGTCCTTTTTGTGTAAGGAAATTTGCTTTAGGGCTTTGCTATTCAGCAGTAATCTCTAACACGTGGCTTAGTAGTTTATGGGTCGTTAGGACATCGAGACCCACAGTCATCAGGTACTGACCACTATAAAGTTTGTCGTTACACTCTAACCAACTTTGTTTGCCAGGCATCATGTTGATTTCCCGTACACGATAACTGCGATTGGGATCAAGTCCACGCAGGGTTACTGGTGCATTGCGCTCGGCATAACGTGGATAGGTGTTGAATGTAAACATCACGCTCTGATTCTGGTCTTTGCTAACGAACTGAGTGACAGCGTGAGGACCATCATAAGGGGAATAGAGGCGATACATGTCACCCTCCATGATGCAGGGACGCAGGCGTTTATAATTCTTGACGGCCTGTTGGCAATACTCTATGTCCTCTTTATTCATATCGGTGAGTTTGATGTCAAACCCAAGCTTACCCATCATAGCAACCTCCACACGGAACTTGATGCTAGTGTTGCTGTTCCAAGTTGTAACATGACAGCAGGTGGCTTTTGCCGGATAGAAATACGAGTAGGCGTATTGGATGAAAAGGCGTTCCAGTGGATCGGTGTTGTCGCTTGCCCAAAATTCGGTAAAGTAGGATAGTGCCTGATAATCGATACGCCCAGAACCTCCAGAGCAGAGCATCATAGGAAGTTTAGGATACTTAGCCTTGATTCGGTCGAGGACTTTATACAGACCACGCACATAATCCACATAAAGATGCTGTTGTTTTTCCTTTAAATAAGGAGAATAAATGTTGGTGATGGGGGAGTTGCAGTCCCATTTGAAGAAAGCGATGCCTGGATACTGGGTCATCAGATTGTCGACGACGCCATACACGAAATCCTGCACTTTGGGATTGCTCAAATCAAGCACTAACTGATTGCGGAAGTAATACTCATCGCGATTGGGCAATGTGATAACCCAATCCTTGTGTTTCTCATACAACTCGCTCTTGGGATTAACCATCTCGGGCTCTATCCAGATGCCAAACTTAATGCCTTTTTGTTGAGCGGCATCAACAAGAGCTTTTACCTTGCCAGGCAGTTTATCTTTGGTTTCCTCCCAATCACCCAGACCTTGTGTATCGCTGTGTCGGGGATATTTGTTTCCAAACCAACCATCGTCGAGCAAGAACATGTCCACGCCTAGTTTTACGGCATCGTCCATCAAGCCTATCAACTTGTCTTGATTGAAGTCGAAATAGGTTGCCTCCCAGTTGTTGAGCAAGGTTAAACGATTATCGTTTCCATCCTTCAATTGGTACTTTCGTGCCCAATCGTGGAAGTCGCGACTCGCTTTGCCCAATCCTTCTTGACTCAAAGTGAAATAGAAGTCTGGTGTGCGGAAGGTGTCTTTTGCCTTTAACTCATATTCCGAGAAATAAGGATTGATGCCAGAGATAACACGCAAATTGTCTTTCTCATCCATCTCAAAGGTGAAACGGAAGTTACCCGTCCATCCCAATTGTCCTAAGAGAACTTGTCCTGCGTCTTCAGTTGCAGGAGTTCCTATGGAGAGAACGAACATGGGAGGCGTGAACAGGTTGGCACGGGTTCCCAATTTAGTGTCTACGACTTTCTTTCCAAAACTGAGTGGAGTAGTGGTAATATGAGCTTCATCCGCCCAATTGCCGGAGAACTCGCTAAGGAAATACTTGCCGCCAGTAAGGTGAAGCATAGAACTGGCATACTTGACTAAGGACACAGGCTTGCTCTCTGTGTTCGTAATCTCTGTCCATGCCTTAATAATGTTTTCCTTAACATAGGCCACGAAGTGCAACACGACTTGAGTCTTGTAAACAGGATCTTGCAGATAAATTGTCGTCTCCGTCCCTCCATCGCTTGCTTTGCCTTCTTCATGACGTTCATATTTCAACAACGTGCTGGGGTTGAAGTCGGCATGACGAACGTCTAGTGCAGGTTCAAAATAGTCTTCCATTCCATGCGTAAGATAAGCCTCCGTACCAGCAGAAAGATGATTCAGGTCACTTGCATGATTTAAGTGGCGACCCAAATAACTCTGATAAAGACGCCCATTGTCTGCCACACGGAAGACCAAGTCCGTTTGCTCGGTGCTAACGCGAATGATGTTCTCTGCATTTACGAGGAGAGTAAATGCTGACAGGCATACTGCCAATAAACTTCTTAACTTCATATGTTTATGTTTTAATTATTTGACTTCCCAACTATCTGTTCGGAATGGTGCCACATGCAGTCCATTTGGAGTCTGCAGTGTGCATGTAGGATTGTCCGCCCAACCGTAACGGACAGCTATAGGAGTAGGAACTACAGGGCTGCTAACCGTAATTACGCCGTCCTTAATGCTGGCTTGTGCTTTATGGAACACATGATCGGGACCAGCAACAATGAATCCGGGTAGGTTGTTTCCATCTTCTATCTTCTGGCAACAGTCAGGTGTGGTAAGGTTTATGATTACTTTGTTCCCATTGATGCGATATGATTTGTATTGTGGCGCGTCAAAGGCAATCTTTTTACCATAATTATGGTGCAAGGCGATAAGTGAGAGACGACGCCCCACTTCTTGTTTGTTCTTGGGATGGATATCATAGGCCTCTCCTAAGTCGATGTTTGTGACCATACCAGTCTTGTCTAAGCAAAGTGCACGAGCCTGAGACTCTCGTAATGTGGCCCATTCGGAATCGGGCTGCACATCCTTGGGAGTTAAGTAATTTGCCAATTGCACAAAATAGAAAGGTAAGTCCGGACGATTGAATTGGCGACGCCAGTCTTGAATAAGCGTTTGGAACAAACTCTCGTATTGCACTCCTCGTCCGACATTGGCGCATCCTTGGTACCAGATTACACCTGCAATAGGAAAATCAATAAACGGATGTATCATGGCATTATACAGCACAGTAGGATAACTGCTGCTATTGGGGGATATGGGTGTGGGAGGAAGTCCGTTCTTGTCACATCCTATATGCCACTTCCATTCGCCTGCAAGTGAAATGCTTTTACCGCCATAGCTGAGGTTCATGTCGTTGGCATTGCCATTGAAACCTCCTTCTCCTCCACCATCAATAACGCGAACACAGATTTCATTCTTGCCAGCCTTAACAAACTTTCCAGGAATGGTATAGTGTCTAGGTGAATTATAGCCATATCCGTGGTGAATGTATTCACCATTCCAATAGGTTATATCCTCATCGTCAATAGCGCAGAAGTTGAGCGCGATATCCTTTCCTTTCCATTCTGCAGGAATGTCAATAGTCCGACGATACCATACAATGCCGTCAAAGCCAGGTAGTAACTGGGCATCGAAGTGCCCGGGAAGAGTCTGTGTCTTCCAATTGGAATCATTAAAACCAACTTTCTCAAAACCAACATTCCCTTGGTCTTTGTCATTTAGTGCTTTCTGCCACGCTTCTTCGTCCTCGCGATATAATTGGTTTGCACCCTCATTCGTAAAGCCTAATTCCTTAAGACGGGCAATCTGGTCTTGATATCCCATTACGGTTCCCAACGCCTCTGCACTCGTCCATGCTTCGGCAGGTGTACCTCCCCAACTGGTGTTAATGATGCCAATGGGGATGTTCAGTTTCTGCCACAATTCTCTTGCAAAGAAATAACCGAGGCTTGAGAATTCAGGAACATACTCTGGTGAACATTCCTGCCATCCTCCCATTTCTACTTGCAGGAAGTCTTGTGGACTGATGGCTGTTGTTTTCTTAACTTGGAATAGGCGAATCTTTGGATAGTTTGCATTGCGAATCTCTTCCTCATAGTTCTTAACCTTTCCCCAGCCTGCTACGGGCATTTCCATATTGGACTGGCCTGAACCTAACCAAACCTCTCCAACCAGTATGTTTTCTATAGACAGCTTTTCGCCATCATTGAAAACCATAGTATAAGGGCCACCTGCTTTGGGTGTTTTCGTTGTAACTACAAAATGTCCTTTCGCATCGGTTTGTATGGTTTGAATACCTTTTTCCCAACCGACTTGGAATGTAACGGTAGCATTGGGACTGGCAGTTCCTTTTATTCTCAATGTACTGCGTTGCTGAACAACCATGTTGCTCGTGAAGACACTGGGCAAAACAATCTTGGCTTCTGCGCTTACTCCAATCGTAGCAATCAATGCCAATGCGAATAAACTTCTGTACAATTTCATAGCAACAATATTATTTATTTGTTAAACGGTTCAACCTCTAATTGATAGTCTCCTCCTTGAAGCAGAGACTCATCGAACTCGATGGTAACGGTATGTGTCTCGCCAGGGAAGATACACATATAATCTTCATTCTGGATGGCGGGCAAAAGCCTTTCTCCGGTGACCTTACTGCGGGCATAAACATGAGTGGCAACAGCAACTGTTTTTGCATTTTTGGGTAAGCTGACTTTAGCGGTAATTGTTGCACGTCCATCCTTGCGAGTAAGCTTAGAATTGCAATTCAACTTGGCAGGAGTCATCTTACTCATTGCTGTGTAGTCGGTACGGTCCTGTCCGCGCCAATATTGGTTTTGACTAACCACATTTCCCATCTTGTCTTTCAAGACCAATTGGATGAAATGGACATCGCTGAGACCTTCGGTCGGTTGCACGCTACCCCATACGCTGAAATCCCAAAGAGAATAACCAAACCACCAACCTAGTTCGATGCCTAAGAAACGGACGTAGCGTGCTTTAACCTCAGGAAAGGTATAAACCTTAATTCCTTCGTGGCCATTGTCTTCTTTGATAATCTCATCCCAGTGTTGGGCATCATCTGATACTTGAATGCGGTATGCGCGTCCGTATGCTGCCTCAAAGTTAATGCGAATCTGACCAATGTCCTGCTTGCTTCCGAGGTCGATGTATATCCACTCATTGTCTGCTTTCTTCGCACTCCAGCGGGTGTCGTCCTTGCCATCACAAACAAATCCTGGCTCGCCATTGCTCGTCGATGAGGCTGTAGCGGGACGTCCCAGCGATAGGCATTTCCGCTCGTGGTTGAAGTTTAGGGTGAAGCATTGGGCAGTTGAGTTGGAGGGAGAGGTTACAATGGCCCGGTTGCACAGTTCCTTAACGACAGAACCATCTATATTATAGACCGTTGCTTCTGCCACTAGTCCCTCGTAGCTTTTGTTTGAGGTGTTTCCAACTTTTATCTCGTCGGTAGCGGGATTCCAGAATATGTGCAAGGGTTCGCACCCGTACTTGTTGCCCCAGTATGCTCCTGTCATATCATAATAATAGTCGTAGGTTTGCCACACCATGCTGGGATATGCGCTCTGCCCCATCCAGTTCATGATGCCGCTGGCGTCGTCCCAGATATGATCAACCCAACCCTCATACATTGCTCGATTTGATTGAAGGTTGACGAGTTGCGCCTTCCTGCAGAAGTCCTCTACGCCTGTAATCTTCCCGTAAGCTTCACACATCTTTACATATTTCTCGGGTTGTGCATTTCCAGCATTCCCACCAAAGTAATGCAGGTTCCACATGTCATCGATGGGCCACAAATGATCCTCGGGGATGAACTTTCGCAGACTCTCCAACGTAGGAACTACAGCTGTTCCTATTTCCGTGCGGAAACCCCATCCCAATGTCATGGCTGGTTCACTCTGCTGGCAAGGGTAGGGAAGGAAGTAATAGCGTTCGTCATATGCGCCCCAATAGCCACTTCCGCTCAGGTTGTGGGCATTACTGCGTGCCTGAAACCAACGGTCTCCACCATCAAAGGTCTTGATGTTCTCTTGCATCCAGCCAACAAGTGGAGGTTCGGGCGTGGCTTCATTATCACCACACCATACTGCGATGCACGGATGGTTGCGCAAGCGCTTGATCTTTTCCATCATGTTGTTGTTGAATACATTTAGGTCGTAAGGCAGATTCTTGTTGGAGTTTATCCAGAAGTCATCCCAAACCATGATGCCAGCTCGGTCGCATTGCTCATAGAACTCTTCGTCTGTGGTAGAACCCAGCCAATTGCGAATCATGTTATAGTTCATGTCACGATGAAGACCTATTTTCGTTGCATATTCCTCGCCGCGACAGCGTAACATATATTCCGACATTCCCCAGTTGGCTCCTTTTACGAAGATGGGAACGCCATTAATCTTAATATGGAAGATTCCGCCATCGGTGTCGTAGGTATATTTCTTAATACCAAAAGTCACTTCCTTTTCCTGGCTGACCAATCCATTCTCCTCGGTGGTTAGCGTGCAGGTATAGAGATTGGGCTCACCATAACCATTAGGCCACCATAGCTTGGGTTGGTTAATGGTTAGTTGCGGATAGAGGTCTGTATCGAAAGAAACGGTGCGCATTTCCCCTGCATTTATCCACATTTCTTTCTCAAATGTAATATCTCCAGGTTTGATAACTCCTTTTACCTTTGTCAGTCGTTCGGCATCGCTGTTGTTGGCTACATCCAGTGTTATGCTCAGGTTTGCCTTGCTGTTGTTGGGCAATTGACTGCGAACCCATGGATCAATTATCGTGAAAGCACCAGTGTTGCTTAACCATATCTTATCAGTAATACCACTATTCAGGCCAGGCACATAAGGCATCCAATCCCAACCACCGCTTGACAAATAGTTGGGGCTTCCCTGATTGGCCAAAGGTTTACGAGGAATGCTTACCAAGATATCCAGCTTGTTTTCTCCTTGTCGATTAACAACAGATGTAATATCAAATCTGCCACGTTGCATGAAACCATCGAGGCGCCCAAGCATCTTCCCATTGAGAATAACCTCGGCACTACGATTAACCCCGTTCATATTCAGCCAAACGCGTTCTTTTGTGAAGTCCTTAGGAAGCGTAAACTCAGTGCGATACCAGAAGGAGCGGTCATATTTATTGCGGTCTACTCGTTGTATGTTATCACCGAAATTGGGGTCTTCTTCACGACCAGCAGCTACATAAGAGGTGAAAACTGTTCCAGGAACCACTCCTTCGACTGGTTTAACTCCTTCAACGGGTTGCTCAGGACTTATGGTCCACTTCACGTTGGGGTTGTCAGAATGGAGATAATAAACCTGACCCTTAACGGTTGTCAAGGCAATAAGCAAACTTACACAAGCAAGGATAATTCTTTTCTTCATGGGATTCAGTATTTTTACTCATGCAAAATTACTTCATTTACGTCATCCTATTTTTTCATCCATACATCATTTAATAATATATTTGCGTCAATCCTTGTCATCTTCTTCATTTGTGGATATATTTTGGAACATTTCGTTCAAATTGAGCGAGAAAGGAACCTCTGCTTTGTCTCGTTTGGAGTTGACTTCTTTTTCAAAGTCCTTTGGCGTCATTCCGAATTGCAGGGCAAACAGCTTGCTGAAATACGAAGGCGAGTTGAAGCCTACCATTCGACAAATCTCCCCCAACCTGTATCTTCCGTCTTGAATGAGTTCTGCGGCTCGTTTGAGTCGGAACATTCTAATAAAGTAGATAGGTGAAACATTGAACAGCGCTCTTATCTTTCTCAACAAACTGCTTCGGCTCATATAAAGCATAGAGGCAAGGGTTTCGACATTGAAGTTCTCATCCTTCAAGTTCTCGTTCATGATTGTAATAATCTTGTCGATAAGTTCCTTGTCTTCTTGGTTTACCTGTCTGTTTTTCTCAGGTATATAGGGCCGTTTGGAGAAGGCTACGCGTTCGCGGTATCTGTTTTCCAGAATCGACTCGATCTGTCCTTGCAGATACCTCATTGAGAAAGGCTTCTCGATATAGGATTCCGCTCCACACCGCAATCCCTGCACCTTGCTTTCGATGTCATCCTTAGCCGTCAGGAAAACCACTGGAACATTAGAGTGTTCGGGATCAGCCTTTATCTCTTTACACATGGCAAATCCGTCCATTACAGGCATCATGATGTCACTAATGACAAGGTCTATCTCATTGTTCCTAACCATCTGCAAGCCTTCCTCGCCATTGCGGGCAATCAGTACATTGAAACCTTCTTGCAACTGGTCTTTTATAAACGAAAGAATCTCTTCATCATCCTCAACAATTAGGATGTTATTGCCGTTATGAGCTTCGGCAGCTTCGGTGTCTTGAGTGATTATTGCTGAAGCAGGCGTCTCCACGGCATCCTCTATCTTTTCTTCAGGGAGATTCAAGGGAATTGTGAGGACAAAGCAGTTTTTCTCTTGTTCTTGGTCCAGAAGAAGTGTCCCCTTATGCAAGGAAGCCAAAGACCTGGACATGGGCAGTCCGATGCCTATGCCTCCGAACACCTTTTCCTTGGTTTCCAATTGAGTGAAGGGCTGGAAGATGTCTTCACTTCTCTCCTCTGGAATTCTTGTTCCGTCACTGGTGACGCTAATGATGAACGAGTCTGCTTGCTTTTGCAGTTTTATCTCTGTTTCTTTGTTGCTATACTTGAGTGCATTATTTAAGAGATTCGAGAGAATCTTTGTAATAGCTTCTTTATCGATATTGGCAAAGACTCCTTCCTCAATCCTTGATGTAATGATTTTACCCCTTACACCGAAAGTTGGTTCAAAGCGTTCGATGGTGTCTTGCAACAACTTTCCGACATCTACGATTCCCAGTTTCAGGGTCATGGCCTGATTACCCAGACGATGGAAGTCCAATAGTTGTGTTGCCAATGTCATTAGGCGGTGCACGTTGCTGCTGATAATCTGTAGGTTGTGGGCAAGCGCGGAATCTTTTATGTTAATGCGATTGATGATTTCCAGAGGCCCGGAGATGAGTGTTAGCGGCGTGCGTATCTCGTGTGCTATTTCCGTGAAGAATGCCACCTTGTTTTCATAAAGTTCTTTCTCTTTTTCCACCTCGAACAGGTGCTTTTGCTCTTGCAATTGCTCGTTCTTATGATTACGATACCAAATGAACCAAGTCCAAATTGCTGCAATGAGCAATAGGGCATATATGAGGTAAGCCCATATCGTTTGCCACCAAGGAGATTTGATGTTGATGATGAGATCTCGTGTGGAATAGCCGTCATTCTCCAGCCCTGTCTTTGCTCTTAAGTGGAGTTTGTAGGTGCCGGGTGCCAGATTGGCATAGGATATGGTAAAGTTCCTGTTTCCACTGGCCAACCATTCTTTGTCAACGGGTTCCAGGCGATACTCGTATTTACAGTTTTCAAAGTTAGAATAGTTCAGCAAGGCTACATCAAAACTAATATTCGAGCGGTCGTAGGGCAGGGAAATGGAATTGGTCTCGAGCAGGCTCTTCTTTAGTGATGAGTTCGGACTGTCAATCGTCACCTCATGGTTGAAGATGCTCAGTCGCGTAAGATAGATTGGGAACTCACGCGAAATAATCTGCTCCTGCGACGGATTGAAATAAGTAATGCCTTCGGTCGTTCCGAAATAGAAGTTCCCGTCACTGCCTATTACTGCCGACTTATAGTTGAACTCGTTGCCGGATATTCCATCCGTTGTGGTGAATACCCGTATGTTCTTGTTTTCAGGATTAAATCTAACGAGACCATGATTGGTTCCAAACCACAGATTACCCGTTTTGTCCTCAAGAATTTTGTAAACCACATTATCGGGCAGCCCTTCTTCTATGGAGAAACGAGTGAAGTCGTCGTTCTCTGCATTATACCGGCAAAGTCCACCACGGTCCGTGCTCAACCATATTCTTCCTTTGCTGTCCTGCATGATGCTGCTTACCGAGTTGCTGCTCAGTTCATTGGTGGCATCCGAGTGCTTTTCGTATCTTTTGATGCTATTCCCCTTCGGATTGTAATGAAGCACTCCACTTCCCATTGTCGTAATCCAGAAGGTGCCGTCCATGCTTTCCATAATATCGAAGCACCAGATGTCTTCCACCACCTTCTTCAGCTCGGTCAGTCCTCCTTTCGACTTGTACACACCGCCGTCTGTCCCCACCCAAAGCTCGCCTTCACGGGAAACAAATATAGCGTAGACGCTACTCCCCTTTAGGTGCAGGTCGCTGTATTTATAGAATTTCCTCACTCCCGTTGCGCTGATGTGCTCAACTCCTTTCTTGAAGTAAGAGAGATAGGTCTGCCCTCCGTCAGATGCCACTGCCAGCGTCACGTCCGTGCTTTCTGCCGAGGGATTATGGTGCACCGTGATGTGGTGTGTCGCCTCTTCCAGATTGAAGAAGCCAGCCGTTTCAGTTCCCACCCACATGTTTCCCACACCATTGGTGGCAATCTCACGAATTCGCTTGCTTGGCATTTCGGGAGTAAGGGAAGATGTCAGAACGTGAAAGTCGATGCTTCTTTTCGGCAGATAGTTTACGCCTCCGTACATCGTTCCCACCCAAAGGCCTCCTTCGCGATCCTGATAGCTGCAATAGATGATGTTGTCATTAAGCGAGGTCGGGTCAAGTTCGTTTGCCGTGAGATGGTTGACAACATTGAACTTGTCATTCATTACGAATAATCCATCGTAGGTGCCAATCCAGATCTTTCCTTCATGATTATGGATTGTGCGTACGATTGTATGCCGGAGTTCTTCATTACTTACATCCAACAACTCGTGCGTCCTCAGGTTATACCGCAACACACCGCCCGTCTGTATCGCAAGAAGCAGGTTGTCGCCTATTTGGCAAAGCATGTTTATCTCCAGTCCTTCGAGTTTGTTCCCATGAACGTCCTCTTTAATGGGAATGAACTTATCTTGTTGTCGATTATATCGTGCTATGCCTTTGTACCACGAGCAAGCCCACACTTCTCCGTTCTCGGTGACGGTTATCCAGGAGATGTTATGTTTGTCTTCGTAAGGTGCCCAGTCGTAGTGGTATAATTTCCCCTTGTGATACCTGAAAATGCCGTTTTCCGGTGCCAACATCCAGGTCTCTCCCAACTGGTCTTCCGTTATGCATGCTACCCAATTGTTAATAGACCGTCCGTCATCCGTCTTTTCTCCAAAGTAGGATATCCTCTCGGTCACATGGTCATAGCGATACACACCTGCGTCGGTGCCAATCCACAGTATCTTGTCTTGGTTTTCATACAAGGCGGATATGTTTTGGTTTCCGCGTTTTAGTTTGTTGTCATAGCATTTCTTTTGAATCATGCTATGGCCGTCAAAGCGGTTCAGGCCATTCTTGGTTCCGAACCACATGAAACCGTAGTTGTCTTGGGCTATGCTCTTGACATTGCTCTGCGATAGCCCAATCTGGTCTCCGATGTGTAAGAAAGATAAATTGTCTCGCGCGACAACCTGAATGCTTGCAATGAAGAGTAAGGATGAAAGGACGGACAGGATGCGGAATATTCGTTTCATAGTATGATTGTTTCCAAATGTTTCTGCAAAAATAGTAATTTTACGTCATGCGCACAAGACACCATCCTCTTCTGTCGCTCCAATAAATGTAACATTTGCGTCAAAACGCGAATTACTGGGCAAAGATTCAATAAAAAGAGTGAGGAAGAGTATAAACGAAATGCCAAAGCCCCTCGATCGTGCAGATGAAAAAGAACGGAAAAGTCGGTGTGAGTTTTTTATAGAATGATGCTATATCCCTCTAATAATGCATGAATGAAAAGGATATTAGGTTCGATGCATCGCGAACCCTTGTTCGAGGCGCCTCGAACTATAGGTTCAAATCCAGAAGACCTAAGGTTCTCTCTTCACGCTCCCTTGAAAACGTTCGTTTTAGCCTATTTGACGCATTTCTTCTATTTTTAGGTGGGTATGCTTGCCCATACCTATACATATAATCTATAATTTTGCATCAACAAACTACGTGACACGCAATGAAAAACAAACTACTTCTCTTGACATTGGCTTTAACAGCATCCCTCTGTTCGTTCTCTCAAAGTATGTGGTATGATAGGCCCGCTGACGAATGGATGAAGGCTCTCCCCATTGGAAACGGTCGATTGGGCGCAATGGTCTATGGAGGTGTGTTCGCAGAAACGGTTGCCTTGAATGAGAGTTCCGTGTGGAGTGGTGGAACGAACGCGAAGTGCAACAGACCCTTTGGACATGAGCGTCTGGATTCGTTGCGACAAATGTTCTTCGACGGAAAGATAGCCGAAGGAAATAGCATCGCTTGGCATAATCTGATTGGAGATGAACAGGATTTCGGCTCTCATGTTCCTCTTGGCGATGTGGAAATCAAGTTTCTGTACCCATCTATTCAGGGATATGACGATTACAGACGCGAACTCGACCTTCGAAACGGGCAAGTTCGGGTGGATTATTCTATAAATAATATAAGGTACACGCGCGAGTATGTTTGCAGTCATCCTCAACAGGTGATGGTGGCACACTATAGCGCAAGCAAGGATCATGCTATAAGTTTCGACCTTGGCGTGAAATCCTTGCGTGAGGAATCGACAGTTAGTTTTAGGGTTAATAGTTTGTTTTTTTCAGGGAAGGCATCACAAGCCGGACGCACGGACAAAGGCGTTCGGTTTGTGGCTCACCTGAAAGTGATGGCACAAGGTGGCAAAGTAGCGGTTGAGAACAATAAACTTACTGTCCGAGATGCTAACGACGTGACCATTTATGCAGATGTGAGAACGGATTACAATAATGCTGATTACCAGAAACTGTGTGAGGAAACTGTAGAAAAGGCTTCCCTATCTTCTTTCACGGACATCCGGAAAGCCCATGAGGCAGATTATGCTCCTCTGTTCGACAGAGTATCGCTCTCACTCGGTAAGGCCTCGGAAAAAACGAAGCAACCCACCGACAAACGATGGATGGCAGTTAAGCATGGTGGCGATGACCCCGACCTGCAATCCCTCTTCTTCCAATATGGCAGGTATCTTACGATTATCTCTTCACGAGAAGATTCTCCCTTGCCCATAGCCCTGCAAGGATTCTTCAACGACAATCTGGCTTGCAACATGGGTTGGAACAACGATTATCACCTAGACATCAACACCCAGCAGAATTACTGGCTATCAAATGTTGGAAACTTGGCGGAATGCAACAAACCGTTGTTTAAATACATAGATTTCCTTGCAAAAGCTGGCCAGGAAACAGCAAAAGTTGTTTATGGGTGTCAAGGATGGACTGCACACACAACGGCAAACATATGGGGGTTCACTGCACCCAGCGGTTGCATAGCATGGGGCTTGTTCCCGACCGCAGGAAGTTGGATGGCAACTCATTTGTGGACAGAATGGGAGTATACTCACGACTTAGATTTCCTGCGACAGACGGCGTATCCTTTGCTGAAGGGAAATGCACGGTTCCTGCTTGACTATATGTGCGTAGATCCCAACACTGGATATTTGGTAACGGGACCAAGCATTTCACCAGAGAACTCCTTTGGCTATCAGGGTCAAACGCATAGCGCATGCATGATGCCGACGGTTGATTTGGTTCTTGCTCGTGAAATCTTCCAAGATTGCCTCAGCAGTACGGAATTGTTGCATGTTGATGCTGCATTTGCCGATACCCTGCGTAATGCTTTAGCCATTCTGCCTCCTTTGCGCGTTAACAAGTATGGAGGCCTTCGTGAGTGGATGGATGATTACGATGACGTGAATGTCAACCATCGACACACCAGTCACTTGCTTGCCTTGTACCCTTATAATCAGATAACTACGCAATACACGCCTGAATTGGCGAAGGCGGCTTATAACACGATGGAACGCCGGCTTACGGCCGATGGATGGGAAGATACGGAATGGAGTCGTGCTTGGGCCGTATGTAATTTTGCAAGACTTCGTTGTAGCGAGGAGGCTTATCAGAGTGTAAATCAACTGATAGGTACACTTTCACGCGAAAATCTATTTACAATATCCCCTAAGGGAATTGCAGGAGCACCATGGGATATCTTCGCAATTGACGGGAATATGGCAGGTGCTGCCGGTATTGCAGAAATGCTCGTTCAATCCCATGCGGGTTACATAGAATTCCTTCCTTCTCTGCCGACTGAATGGAACGAAGGTCAGTTCTCAGGCCTTTGCGTGAGGGGAGGTGCTGAAGTTTCCGCTAAGTGGTCGTCGGGCAAAGTCATAAGTGCCAGTTTGAAAGCTATGAATAACGGTGAATTCAAAATTAAGGTTCCCGATGGCGTGAAAAAGATAAAAGTCAACGGCAAAACAGTGAAGGGATACGCGGGGGATATCCTCGAAACACATCTTGAGAAAGGTGATATCGTTGAGTTTAAGTAAGTTATTATGGCATGTGACGTAAAACTTTCATTTTTTGAATGAAATGAAACTTGAATATATGTATATATATCTTAATTTTGCAAAAATTAAAAATCTAAATATCAGCTAAATGAAAAGCATAAGAAAATTCACCTTGTTGAAATTGGGGGTGACTTTCACGTGCCTCCTGTTGGCGTCTTGCAACGATGGTTATGTCTATAACGACGAAGAACCAGACTGGTTGGGCGACAATGTTTATGACTATCTCAGTATTAAGGGGAACTATACCACTTATCTGGCTCTGGTTGATGCACTTGACCAGAAAGAGGTCCTGAAGCGAACTGGAAGCAAGACCCTTTTCCCTGCCAACGACGAGGCATTTGCTGCGTTCCTCTCCCCACGAGGCATTAGCGGAAAGGGGCAGGAGGCTGTTGCCCAGATGACGCCTTCGATGAAGCATTACCTTTTCAATGCGTCGATGCTGAACATGGCATATCTCGACAATATGCTTAGCAATGTTTCGGCAACGGACAACCAGACGGGTGAAGGGCAGGCCGTTCGTCGCCAGTCGGCATATTCTTTTATGGATAGTGTGGTATATGTGCCTGTAGCTTCTGTTCCGGGTAACCGTTTCTGGGATCGTTTCCGTGAGGATGATCGTGGAATCTATCTGGCAGACAACAATGCTCGTTATTCCATTTACTACACTCCCGAATTCTTTGCAACTGCCGCTTTGACGGAGAAAGACTGGAGCATCCTGTCGAATGGCAATAACAAGACGCCTTATCCGGTAAAAGATGCATACGTGAACAACTCTTTGCTGCTTCGCGAGAATATGAACACCACCTGTAAGAATGGTTACATCCACTTTGCTGAAGATGTGGTTGTACCCTTGCAGAATATGGCGGAATGTATAGAAAACAACGGTGAAACCGCCACTTTTGCGTATCTGATGGATAAGTTCTGTGCGCCTTATTACATTGCTTCAACAGATCAGGCTGTGAAGGCTTATTATGAGGATGGAAAGTTCAATGACACGGTGTTCGTTCGCCGTTTCTTCAATGATACGGATTGCAGGGTCGACCCCACGGGAACCTTGGATGTGGTGAACAACTATGGAAGTCTTTATTATGACCCCTCTGATAACCATTGGCAAAGTGAAACCGATATGGGTGCAATGTTTGTTCCTACGGATGAGGCTTTGAATAATTACTGGGAAGGAAGACGAGGCAAATTCTTGCGTGACCAATATGCATCATGGGATGATGTGCCCACCGATGTTCTGGCTCTGTTCATCAAGAACCATCAGCGCCGTTCGATGTTGAGTTCTCTTCCCCATTCGTGGGATATCATGACCGACGAGAGCAGCTTTGACATGAAAATGAAGGAAGAGAACATTCACAAAGTTTACACCACTTGTAACGGACTGGTATTTGTGACGAAAGAGGTTTCTCCTCCCATTGATTACCAATGTGTTTATGCACCGACTTTGGTATCCGACAGCACAACTGTGATGCGCAATGCCATTCAGGACGACAATCTGCTGTTCTACCTGTATCTTAGGTCAATGGAAAACCAGTATAACTTGATTGTTCCCACCGATGCTGCAATGAAGTGCTATCGCGAACCCATTTCGTGGGCAATTTGGGCAAACACAGGTGTTGACAATCGTGAAATATGGTCGTTCCGCATCAATAACGGTCGTCCGGTTGTAGATGTCTATGCAGTCAAGGAAGATGGCACTCCTGGCGTACGAAAGAATACTTTGGACGGAAGTTCCAGTTCAGATGCTCTCACAAAGATTCGGAACAGACTGAATGACCTGCTCGACATACATATTATCGTTGCTGACAACGAATCGGAAGTGCTTTCCGGCTTTATGGACAGTGGTAATATGCAATACGGATTGAGCAAAGGAGGCACCATTGTTCATGTCGATGGCGAAGGTGCATCAATAAAGCTTGCTGGTGGTGGTGACCTTGAACAAGGTTTTGATCCTGCTGAGATAATAAGCCTGCCGAATGGAGACAAAGGCATCTACGAAACCGACAACGGTCACACCTTCTTCGTAAATCATATTATAAACGATCCATACAAGAGCGTCTATACCGTTTTACAGGAGAAGGAAGAATACGAAGCTTTCTTTAACCTTTGTGTTGGTGAGTCCTCCGTGTTCAGTGCTTTGCAAGAAGAAAAAGACATAGAACCCATATTCGACCAGCAACAAGGAACGAATACAACAGGTGTTGGTCCTATTGTAACTTCATTCAATAATTTCCGATACACAGTTCTTGTTCCTACGGCTGAGGCTATTGATAGGGCTTTCAAACAAGATCCCAACCTTTGGACATGGGAAAGAATAGATGCAGAGCCTGATTATGCCGTCAAAAAGGCTAAGACTAAATATCTTCTCAACTTCATTCGCTGCCATTTCATCGATGGAATAGTACCCATCGCAGGGACGAATATAAATAATCGCGAATATGAGACAGCGGCTCGTGACGAGAACAATCATTTTGTTCGTGTTAAACTTACTACTACGGGCAGTGATTTAACCGTTACAACGGAGGATGGCAAACAGGAAACTCATGCCATTACATCGGATGCTTCCTTATATAATGTAATGACGCGTGACTTTATCGTGAACAATAGTGATTACGCTAAAGCCACCCAGATTTCTGCCTCATCCCGAGCTGTTTTGCATGTTGTAGATAATGCCCTTAATTATCAGAAAAAATAAAGAAAGTCATGGGAAACAAACTAAAAGCGATTTGGACAATAGTTCTTTTGTGTTTTGCCATGACGGCATATGCACAAAGCAATGTAATCATTACAGGTAGAGTCTGGTCGGAGGACGAACCGGAAGGCCTGATTAAAGCTTCTATTACAGAAATCGACGGAACGGGGCGTATCTATTCGGCGGCTGTGACGGACTTTAATGGAAACTTTTCTCTGCTGGTAAAAAACACTCAGCATAAGCTCTCAATTAGCTACATCTCCTGTGAAAAACAGATATTAAGCATTGGCAATAGGCGCCGGTTTGATATTCAAATGAAGGAAAAGGGCCAGTTGCAAGAACTTGTCGTAAGGGGTTCACGAATGACTTCGGGCGGTGGCTTGAATGTTCCCGAACGGGAGTTCTCCGGAGCTATGCAAAGGTTCAATACAAAAGAGTTGGAGGGCGTTTCTGTTGCAAGCATTGATGACGCACTTCAGGGACGCATTGCAGGTCTTGACATCGTGGCTAATAGCGGAGACTTGGGAAGTGGCACAAAGATGCGTGTTCGCGGTGTAACTAGTATCAATAGCAACAATGAGCCCTTGATTCTGTTGAATGATGTTCCCTTTGAAAGCAATATCGACTCGAATTTTGATTTTGCAACAGCCGATACGGAACAATTTGCTTCTTTGCTTTGTATTAGTCCCGATGATATTGAAGAAATCACGGTTCTGAAAGATGGCGCTGCAGCGGCTATTTGGGGAGCTCGTGGTGCAAATGGTGTTATCAACATTACAACAAAGAAAGGTGTTACAGGTCCAACGCGTATCAGCTATTCTTACCGTTTAAGCGGTTCGTATCAACCTCGAGGAACAAAGTTGCTGAATGGTGATGATTATACCATGCTGATGAAACAGGCATATTTCAATCGCAACCAAGAAGATTGTAACATTCCTGAATACAGTTATGACAGAAGTCCTTTCGTTAATGCCTACGGCACAGCAACCGATTATGAGAACTTCAATGATAACACAGACTGGGTCAAGGAGGTCACAAAGTATGGTTGGACGCATGACCATAACTTCAGTGTAAGCGGCGGTGGTGATAAAGCGAAATTCCGTGCTTCTTTGGGATATTACGACCAAACGGGAACCATTATTGGTCAGCATTTGTCGCGTTTCAACACGCGCATGAACTTGGAGTATTTTGTTTCAAGTCGACTGAAGTTTGATGCAGAATTTGCCCTGACTTATACGGATAATGATAAGACCTATTATGATGGATCTGACGATGGCTTGTTGTCTATTGCATACAAGAAAATGCCTAATGTAAGTATTTACCGCCAGGATGTAAATGGACGTGATACGAAAGAATTCTTTAATATCAGTCAGGCTTCTCAGCTCAATAGCGATCAAAAGAATCTGCGTAATCCCATTGCATTGGCTAAGTTGGCAAGTTATGATCAGTCGAGTATGCGCATAATGCCAATCCTGCGCCTTCAATATGATCTCATTGAACCTACAAGTGAACAGAAGCTTCGCTATCAGGGTTATGTGAAGTTTGACTCGGAAAATGTGAAGGACAACAAGTTCTTGCCTACAGAGTTGACGAGTGCTGCATGGAATAGTAGTAACGTCAATAAGAGTTACAACAAAGAGTCAGAGGCCATGACCATATACACAGACCACAACATTACTTGGCAACCCAAACTGGGAGAAGACCATTCTTTGCTGTTGTATGGTTCGTGGCAAATGGATATGTCGCATAGTAAATATCAGGAGTTCGAAAAGTATGGTATCCCCTCGACTTCTGGGACAGACATAAATATGGATGGTCATATCAATGCCTTCTACAGTTCGAAAAATGAAGGCCGAAATATGGCATTTCTGTTACGCGGACACTATTTCCTCATGGATCGTTATGTCTTTGATGTAACGGCACGCTGGGATGGAAGCAGTCGCTTTGGTTCAAACAATCGGTGGGGTTTCTTCCCGGCAGTAAGTGGTAAGTGGCTCATCACAAGTGAGAAATGGATGAGTGCGACCAAGAGTTGGTTGTCGGAACTGGCTCTGCGATTGGGTTGGGGTGTGACAGGAAACCGTCCCGATTATGAATATCTGCATTTTAGTCGCTACAATAACTTTGGTACAGGCTACATTGATTTGCCCGCTATCAAACCAAGTAGTCTCCAATTAAGTGACTTGAAATGGGAACGTTCTTCCAGTTATAACTTGGGTGTTGATGTTAGTCTGGCAAACTATAAGTATAGGTTAGTTGCTAACATCTATCACAGACGCACAGAGAACTTGCTTTTCAGCAATCAGCGCATTCCTTCAAGTACCGGATTCAGTAGTCTCAGATATATAAACGCTGGTACGATGGACAATAACGGATGGGAATTGGAATTCAGTACGCAGAATATGGTGCAACGCAACGACTGGAAACTGGATGTAAGCCTGAACCTTTCGAACTATCGAAATACAATTAAGGAACTTGATGAGAATGTGTTGAATAGCTATAATGCGGACTTCAGTTTCAATAATGGTGCGTATCTGACTCGATTGCAAATTGAGAATTCATTCGGTTCCATCTATGGATTCCGTTACAAGGGAGTATATCAATACGATACTTACCAACCTAATAATCCTATGGCATCATGTCCTATCGTTCGTGACGATAACAAAAAGGCTGTATTCGACAGTTTTGGAAACACAGTCCCCATGTACTTTGCTTATGGCACGACTTCTGCTTACAGGTTCCGTGGTGGTGACGCTATCTATGAGGATGTTAATGGTGATGGAACCATCGATGAACTAGATATCGTATATCTTGGTAATTCCAACCCCAAGTTAGATGGCGGTTTTGGTGCAACGGTAAAGTATAAAAGATTCAGTCTGAATCTGTTCTTTAATTTCCGTCTGGGTAGTAAGGTTATAAACTATGGTCGCATGTATGAAGAGAACATGTATAGCACCAACAACCAGAGCATTGCCGTTAACTGGCGTTGGCGTAAAGATGGAGATGTCACAGACATGCCTCGCGCACTGTATCAGTATGGCTACAACTGGTTGGCCAGTGACCGATTTGTAGAAAGTGGTTCATTCTTGCGAATGAAGCAAATGACATTCATGTACAGCTTTGATCCCAACTTGATTAAGAAGGCCAGTCTGAATACATTGAACCTGTCGGTAACATTGAACAACATGCTTACCTTTACAAAATATACCGGTGCCGATCCAGAGGTTTCCGTAAACAATATAGGAGTCGCTTCGGATTACAACCGCACACCTCGCTCTCGATACTTTACGTTTAACGTTACCATTGGTTTATAAAATGTTTCTGTCATGAAAAAAAGTATATTTCAAACTATTACTTGTCTAGCAGTCATCATTACGCTGAGCGGATGCAGTGACTGGTTCTCCATCACGCCTCAAAGCGAGATGGTGGCAGAAGATTTTTGGAAAGACAAGACCGATGTGGCAAGTGCTGTAAGCTCGTGTTACCGAGGTATGTGTGAAGGCAACTTCGTTAGACGTTTAATTGTTTGGGGCGAGGTCCGCTCTGACAATGTGATATATGGGCAAAGCAATGAAACAGACCTTACATATGTTTTGAATGCAAGTATATCCCCCTCAAACTCTTATACGCAATGGGGAGATTTCTATACGGTAATCAATAATTGTAATACAGTTCTTGCCAAGGCTCCTTCAGTACGTGACAACGATCCTAACTTTAGTCAGGCGGAGTTGAATCAGTATTTAGCCGAGGTTAAGGCCATTCGTGCATTTTGCTACTTCACGTTGGTGCGCACATTTAATGATATTCCATACATCAGTGAACCTTATTTGGACGACACTCGTGAATATAAAGTTGCTCAAAGCAGTGCGGATAGTATCTTAAACGTTTTAATTGAAGACCTTAAGAGTGTAGAGGGAGATGTTGCCAAAGAATATGCTGTTAATACCGCATATAATAAGGGACGTGTAACGCAGAAAGCAATTTGGGCATTAATAGCAGACATGTGCCTGTGGCGTCAGGATTATAATCAATGCATAACTTATTGCGATAAGATTATAAATACGAATGCCTATAATCCTCTGACTCTGGTTCCCGCCTCTCAGTATTTTTCCAAGGTGTTCTTTGATGGCAATAGTGATGAAAGCATCTGGGAGTTGCAATTTGATTATAATACGAACAATGGTGCTGTTACATCAATGTATGGTGGAACAAACACCAATCCTCTGCTTTGTGCTTCTTCACTGTCTGATTTGCGCGGTTCCAGTTTCTTCCGCGAGAAGGATTATCGCAGATGCAACGCCTTTGTCTTGAACAATGGTTCGTATATGATAAAGAAATACGTGGCCAACCGTACAAGCAATGATTTGACAACCATCAAGGCAAGTGATTTCGTTTGGGGCAACAGTACGTCAAATTGGATCTTTTATCGTTTGGCAGATGCTTATTTGATGAAAGCCGAAGCATTGGTTGAACGAAATACAGGCAATGACATTACTGATGCGGTTGCTTTGGTTTCACAAATCTATGATCGTTCGAACCCCGATTTGGATCCAGGAAGTCTTATAAGTTCTTACAATCAGGCAATGGCTCGTGATTTGGTGTTCGACGAGCGCCAGCGCGAATTCCTTTTCGAGGGCAAACGATATTTTGACATTGTTCGTCGTATTCGACGCGAAGGGAGTCCAACTGATATCGTTAGCAACTATTTGTTGGCAAAATATGTATCCATGTCTTTGGACCAAACGACTGTTTTCAGTAAACTTAATGACCCTGATGCAATATATTTCCCCATCAATCAAGAAGAACTTAAGCTCAATACGCTTTTGCATCAGAATAGATTCTACGAAACATCTTCAGATATTGTGAAAAACTAATGGCCATGAATAAATATTTATTATTTGGCATTGTTGCCTTACTGATGCTTGCTGGTTGCAATAGTGACAATATCAGCGATGAGGCCATGTATACTTTTACAGGTGAGACAGTCTATTCTTTCTGTAAAAATACGCCTCAGCTAACCAAGTTTGCCGAATTAATCGAACGTGGCGGTCAAAAGAAATTCTTTGGCCTTTATGGACATTATACTACTTTTGCTCCCACGAACGATGCCATAGACGCATATATGGCAGAAAAGAAGTTGGACTTTAATTCGCTTACTGAAGAGCAAATCCTAAAGATTGTATATAACAGTACCATCAAGAGCGACGATGAGGCGATTCTTAGTGAAGACTTTGAGGAGGGAGCTCTTTCTTCTGTAAGCCTAAGTGATAGGTGGGTGGTTATTTCTTTTGGAACAGACAAGTTTGGTCAACGCGAGATCTATGTCAACAAGAGTGCCACAATTATCAGTGCTGACAACGAGGTGCATAATGGCGTGGTTCATGTCGTTAATCGAATTGTAGAACCAAGTGAAGAGACATTGCTCAATGTCTTGAAAGGAAGAGATGAATTTCAACTATGGTCGTTGGCTTATGAAGCTAGTGGAATAGATAAGGGAATGAATGAGTTGTATGACCCGAATTATTCAACTCCCTATACCACAGATGGAATTTGGATTGACGGTTGGTATTTCAAGGTTAATGAGAAGTGCAAGTTGGGATGGACCATGTTTTGCGAACCCGATGAGGTGTTAGCTGAATATGGAGCTACGGATCTTGCTTCTTTAGAGAAGTTGGCCAGCACCTATTATGGATCATCCGAACTTGGAAACTACAAAAGTGAGAACAACCCATTAAATAAGTTTGTTGCCTATCATATATTAAATCGTCAGATGAGTACGAGTAATTTCCTTTATACAGGAAGCAAGACCTCTAGTACTTATCAAACGAAGCGCTATGAGTATTATGAAACGGAATTGAAGAATCGTTTGATTGAAATCAAGGCAGGAAATCAGATTAATACCCAAAAGAATGGAAAGTACGTGGCTATCGATGCTGACAACAGCAACATCGATGCCGTTAACGGATTCGTTCATACGCTGAAGAATCTTATGGTTTATGATGAAAATGTCATGCGAAACGATGTGCTTCACAAAAGAATTCGTTTTGATGTTTATGCGATTCCTCCTCAGTTGACAAACAACAACATCCGTTGGCAATTGACAACCATTCAGGGTTATAATGGATATTCCATGACACCTGACTTCTGTGGTGACTACCTTAAGTTTAATGATGTGACCAATGTTAAACTTTGGGCCAGCGATGGTTGGACTTGTCACCACGGAGATGAGATGGTGTTTAAAGGTTGGTATGATGTCACATGGCGCATGTTGCCTGTTCCTCCTGGCAATTGGGAAATCCGTTTAGGCTATAATGCCGAAAATTGGCGTGGCATTGCTCAGCTCTTCATCGATGGACAAATTGCAGGAATCCCTAAAGACCTGCGTATCAACAATCCGTCGGATGGGCCAGATCCTCGTGTTGGATATATAAAAGATGAGGATACTGCCGATGATGGTGTTGAAAATGACAAACTGATGAGGAACCACGGTTACATGAAAGCTCCCAATAGCATTTATACAAGTGGAAAGGGAATCTCACGTGACTTGTTCTATTGCTTGCGAATAATCATTGGTCAATATAGTTTTGACAGCTATGCCCCACACTATTTCCGTGCTAAAAACGTACACCGCGAAGACCGTGAGTTCACAGCCGACTTCTTGGAGTACATTCCTGTAGATATGATTCGTGATGAAGATCGTGAATAATTTTAAGTAGCTAAAGTCATGAAGAAGTTATTTTTCTCTATAATCCTTATTGCCGGTATCGTTGCACTCTCTTCTTGCAATGACAAATGGGATGAGCACTATGATAGCAATAGCCAATTGCCATCGGCAACATTGATGGAACTGATTGATGGGTATTCTGATTTATCTCTCTTTTCCCAAATGGTGCATTTGGCCGGAGCCGACTCCTTGCTAAACAGCAATCAAACTTATACCGTTTGGGCTCCAGTAAATGATGCTCTTAAAGATGTGGATGTTTCAGATAAAGAGCTTTGCACTCGAATTGTAAGAAACCACATGGCAAGATACACGTATCCCTCGAGCACAAATACAGAGCAGGCCATAGTGTTGCTAAATGGTAAAAGTAAGTTTTACACAAGCAATTCAGTTTTTGGCTCAACGCAAATCCGACAAGCTGATAATCGAGCATTGAATGGTATTCTTCATGTTATGTCTGGCCAGATACCCTATCAGTATAACTTTTTAGAGTTTCTGAGCACTCATGAGGATTATTCCGAGCTTTACAACTTTATTTCAAGTTTTGACGAAAGTGTTTACGACGCAGAACAAAGTACAGTATATGATTCTGTGTTTGTCACCTATAACCGATTGTTGGAAAACATCAATTATGGCATTGGAAGCATTGGTGATGAAGATTCGGTTTATACAATGATTCTTCCCGACAATGCTGCATGGAAAAAGGCATTCGATTACATCTCGCCTTACTATACAGTCTTTAGCAGAGATGAGGCTTATGCCGATTCTGTTCAGCGCGTCCAGACAAGTTTGGCGATAGTGAATGGTCTTACTTTCCGTGGACGAATTACTGATGCTGCTAGTTTGGATTCCATAAAGACAGTGGGCGGTTCGGTCATTAAGGAAACAGATCGCTATCTTGGAAGTTATAGTCAGCAAGATGCCAGCAATGGCATTATGTACTTGGCAAACGGGAATCTTGTTCTCGACGATACTTGTGTTTGGAATCCCACGATTGTAGTGGAAGCAGAAGACGTTGATTCCCGAACCACGGTTTCCGGTTCAAATGCCTTCATTCGCAACACCGATGCCAATAGTCCCATTCAAGGCGTTTCTGGGAACAGCTACCTCGAAGTCAGCAGTTCCTCTTTGGATGGAGGTGTTACGTTTAATATCGTTGGTGTGCTGGCCGGCAAGTATGATATCTATTGTGACTTTTTGGCTCCAGAGATTGATGGAGAGAAGTTGGCAACTGAGCAGACGCGTGTTCAGTTCCAATTGAGATACCAATCAGCAACGGGTAGTACAAAAACTATCAATGTGAACAGTAAAAGCGACGAGGGCCTGTTAGTGGGTGGAGAAGACGCTCATGGAATCATTTCAGTTCTTGCTTATGAGGGGCAGGAGTTTCCTACCTCAAACTATTATGACTCTATGTGGTTTGCCGACCCCAGTAACACGATTTCCTCCATCAAGGCGAATACGACTCTTCAGGTAAAGACGAATGTCAGCACATCGGAACTGGGTAAGACTTTGGTCCGTCGTTTCCGCTTAGATAAGATAAGGTTTGTTCCAGTACAGTAATTACGTTGAAATACCATAGGTTATGAGAGTACTATATTTATTAGGTATTATACTTTTGCTAGGCACTGGCAATGTGAAAGCTCAGGCACAGTATGAAGTGCGCGGACTTGTTACCAATGCCACAACAGGAAAGGGCTTTGCTGGTGCCAGCATTACATCGCCTTCAGCAAAAACGAGTGCAATGACAGGGGACGATGGCACTTTTGTCATCACGCTGCCCAGTCTCAATCTTCCTATCGAGGTTTCCGCGCCAGGGTTCGAGCCCAGAATTGTACCGGTTCAAGGCAACGATTACCTCGAAATAGTCCTGTTTGAGGAGAAGATAACTGGCGAATCGTTGCAAGGAGGCACCATTACCATAATCGATGGACTTGCTACGTCATCGGATGTCAGTCTTCAGTCCATTAGCCGTTCTGGAGAACCGGGTCATAGTGCAACCTATTTCATTCGTGGAATGAATAGCATCAATCGATCGTCCCAACCGCTGTTTGTAGTGGATGGCGTCATTTGGCAGATGCAGGAAGGACTTGAGAGTTCTGTCGATGGGTATGTCAACAATCCCCTGACACTCATTTCACCAGACGATATCGAAGATATTCAAGTTCTGAGAAATGGTTCTTCCATTTGGGGCGTAAAAGGCGCCAATGGCGTTGTCCTTATTCGCACCAAACGGGCTAAGAATATTGCCACTCGCATTGAGGCTAATATTTCCATGGGCGTTCAGACTCCTTTCTCTGTCATTCCTGTGATGGAGTCTGATGCTTATCGTCGTTATGCAACTGATGTTATGAGTCAGTTGGACAAGAAAGACATCTCCAAGTTCCAGTTCATCAGCGACGACCCTTCAAAGTCTTTTTACAGAGCAAATCATAACAACACCAACTGGATAGATCAGATTACGAAGACTTCTTTCATCCAGAATTACGGCATCTCAGTCTCTGGTGGTGATGACAAGGCATTGTATCGTTTCTCTTTGGGCTTTGCTCAGAACGATGGAAACATCGAAGGTACCCGCTTCAATAGACTCAATGTTCGTTTTAATTCCAATATCAATCTAACGAACTATTTCACCATCCAAACTGACATAGCTTATGCCCAAACCATGCATAAGGTTGTGTTTGAAGGCTTGGATGCCGTGCGCTCTCCTTATTTATTGGCTCACCAGAAGTCTCCCCTCTACAGTCCTTATACCTATAATTTGGATGGTACACTTAACGACCGCCTGAGCGATACCGATGAACTAAATGTGGGTAATCCTTTGGCACTGTTGAACGACAATGTTCCTGGGTTGGAGAAGTATCGTTTTAACGCCAACCTTCGCCCTTCATTTAAGTTTACAGACAAGTTGTCATTGACTGCCCTCTTGGGGTATTCTTGGGACAAGACCAATGAAGACCTTTTCCTGCCTGATACTGGATTGGCAGAAGAAAATCTGATTAATGCCCAGGGAGAAATCTATGCCATTGGGCGAAACCAGGTTCGCAATTTCATGGCTCGCCAAAGTTCCATTTCTTTGGATTCACATTTGCGTTACCAAGTGTTTGACGACTGGCGTCACTATCTTTCACTGACGCTGGGTGGTCGTTTCTATCAAACTTACAATCGATATAATTACGGCTTTGGTTATAACACTGGAAGTGACTATATACGCGTTCTGGGTAGTACGAGCAGTGACCTTCGCTTCCCTACAGCTTTTGAATACAAGGACCGTAATGCCGCTTGGTATTTCCAGGCCGACTACAATTACCAGCACCGCTATTTCCTGCGCTTCGAGGCCTCTTTGGAGAGCAGTAGCCGTTTTGGCAGTGAAGCCAATCTGAACATCGGTGGTTCGGCATGGGCCTTCTCTCCCTCCATCGAAGGACGATGGGTCATCAGCAATGAAAAGTGGATGAAAGGGAGCAACCTTGACAACCTTCAGCTAAGAATTGCCTATACGAGGGCTGCCAACGATGATCTTCCACTCTTCGCTACACGCAATTATTTCAAAAGTGCTCCAGTTGCTCGTGATGCTCAAGGCCTTTTGCTGGCAAACATCGGCAACCCCAAACTCAAGTGGGAGACAACGGGACGATTCGACATCGGTGCCGATCTAAGTGTGCTGCATAATCGCTTGAATGTTTCGGCTGATTATTATCGTAACCGTACTACCGACCTTGTGGTGCAAAAGTCATTAGCCGAGATTAGTGGGCTCACACATTATTGGGACAACGATGGAGAACTGACAAACTGTGGATTTGAAACTAGCGTTCGTGCTCGTTTAGTGGAGCATCGTGATTGGCGTCTCGATCTGGGTTTCACCATTGCTCACAATTGTAATAAGATTACCAAGTTGAACCATGGTTCCTTCACTACGGACTTTGCCAATGGGCAAATCCTTACAGCCGAGGGTAATCCCGTCGGTGTCTTTTACGGTTATCGCACAAACGGGGTTTATAGCACTGCGGCGGAGGCAAAGGCCGACGGACTGGCCATCTTGTCTGAGAGTGGTCAGCGTATGCCTTTTAGTGCCGGTGATATGCGTTTTGTCGATCAAAACCGCGACGGACTCATCAATGATGCTGACCGCATCATTCTCGGCAATCCTAATCCCGACTTCTTTGGCAAACTCCATTTCAATTTGTCTTGGAAACGTCTCACCTTGCATGGTCTCTTCACCTATTCATATGGCAACGAGGCATACAATGCCCTGCGTGCTACGCTGGAGTCGGGTAGTGACCTGATGAATCAAAGCACAGCCATGGAGTCCCGTTGGATGGCTGACGGTCAAATCACCAACATTCCCCGTGCTGTTTATGCTGATCCCATGGGCAACAGCCGTTTTAGCGATCGTTGGATAGAGGATGCCTCCTACCTAAAGTTCAAGCGATTGCAGCTCACCTACGATGTTCCCTTGCGTCATAAGATTATGCAGGGCGTGTGCATCTGGGCTGCTGTCAATAATCTCTTCACCCTCACTCCTTATTTGGGAGCCGACCCCGAATTCTCTGTCAACACCAGCAACCTGCTGCAGGGTGTCGATGTTGGACTTACTCCCCAAAGCCGTAATTACATGATTGGCGTTAAATTTAATCTGTAACTGTCATGAAGAAGAGTTTTATTATATGGGCATCTGCTATTTTGGTGCTCGCCATGCTGACTACGTCTTGCCAAGATGTTTTCGAGACCGACAGCCGTTCTTTGGTGTTTGAGGAAGACAACCAGTTACATTCCACTTCCGACTCCGTCTATTCCGTTTTGGGCATCCTGTCCCAGATTGGCAAGATAGGTGAACGCTACGTATTGACGGGTGAACTCAGGGGCGACCTCATGTCGGCCACTGACGATGCACCTTCCGACATGCAGGAACTGGCCAACTTTAATCTATCCGCTTCGAATCGCTATCGCGATCTTTCCGACTACTACGCCATCATTAACAATTGCAACTATGCCATTGCCCGCATGGACACCAGTCTCCTTTCCTATCAGACCAAGGTCATGCTACCCGAGTGGGTGCAACTCAAGACCTTGCGTGCTTGGACTTACTGGCAGATAGGTCTTCTGGCTGGTCGTGTGCGTTGGTTCACTACCCCGCTTCTCTCCGTCAGCGAGGCCAGTGCCGAATATCCCGAGATTTCACTCGATGAATTGGCCACTCGTCTCATTGCTGACCTAAAACCTTATACTGAGGAGCGTGAGCTCAACTATGGTACAATCGATGGATTCTATTCCTCACAGATGTTCATCCCCGTCAATATGCTTTTGGGCGATCTATACCTATTCCTCAACCGTTATGAAGAGGCAGCATTGGCATATTATGATGTTATCGACCGCCACGGCCTTCTGCTCTCCGGTGACTACATGAGCCGTTGGGCACGTATTACCCGTGAGTCGGCATACATGAACCACAACAACTCGTACACTAGCGAACTCCTTACCACGCTGGTATTCAGCAGTAACCCAGTTCAGTACCATCCTCTGCTTGTACGCTACAGCTACAATGATGTTCCCGCCATAGTGCCCTCTACGAAGTACATCAGCCAGATGGAGCATAGCATTCACTACTACGGCGAGCCCAGTAGCACAAGCGTCATGGGCTATTTTACTGGTGATCTTCGTGGTCTTGCTCGTGACTCAAAGGGACAGTATGCAAGCGGTGACTACGCCCACCTCACCCTCAATTCTCGTGAGGGAGACTACATATACAAGTTCGTGCGCGCTGCCACCTCCACAGCGTCAGGACGCGATCCCTACAACGATGCTTTCACCGACCGCCTTGCCTACACTCGCATCCTGCCCCTCTATCGCACCCCTCATGTATATCTCCGGTTGGCAGAGGCCCTTAACCGTTCTGGGCGTCCTACCATGGCTTTCGCTGTAGTAAAGTATGGACTTAACAGCACAACGCTCAATGATACGACACGGGTCGATTCGACAGAGGTTACCTATCCCTTCTCTGAGTTTACATTGGCCCGGTATGCTGGCAATGTCGGTACCGCCACCCGTGGCCGCGGACTTGGCGCTTCTTACGACCAGGAGAGTTTCATTATTCCTGAACGTGAGACGTTAGTCGACACCATCGAGTTTGTCGAGGACCTCATCCTCGATGAAATGGCTGCAGAGACCGCTTTCGAGGGCAACCGCTTCTTTGACCTCCTGCGTGTCGCACGACACCGTGATGACTTCCCAGGCTTCATGGCTGACAAGGTTGCTGCCCGTTTCCCCAACACTCCCGAACTGAAGGAAAAACTTAAGCAACCTGCCGCGTGGTTTGTTAAATGATGCACGAAAAACGATATTTGCACCATTTGTATCAATAGTTGACACATTTGTTTTACCTACTATAACATATAAAGCAGTAAATTTGCGAAGACAAACTAATTAAATTGTTAAATTGAGAAACTGATATTACATTTTATTAACCTAAAAATTTATGCAATGATGAAAAGTTTTACTCTGAAATCTCTTTTGCTGGTTGCCTGCATGGCAGTCGGCATGGGTGCAAAGGCACAGACACTGACGTTCAGTCAGGACAGGGACTTCCGCGACCTCATCGGTTGGCCTGCCCATCGTGCCCTGCCTCAGATTATGGACTTTAACAATGACGGTATCATGGATGCCTACTATGGTGGTACATCGTGCGTTAATGGTTGGACAGCCCGTGGCGTCCTCATCAAGGGACTTGGCAATGGTCAGTATCAGGGGGAGTTCACCCCCAAGTATGAAACCTACATGAGTAACGAGCCCGTGGTGAAGCGTGACGGTGAAGGCAATCCCATTACGGACGACGAAGGCAACGTAGTGTATGAGACCGATGAAAATGGTGACATCGTCTACGAGCAAGTGGAGCGTCAGCGCATCGTAGGCATGGAGAACGGTCTTCCCTTCTCCATCCGTGGTTATGCCTCACAGCCCATCGACTACAACCAGGATGGTTTTGTTGACATGCTGTTACAGAGCGACGGTGGTAATGACACTGGCCAGCGACAGGGCATCGTGTTGGTAAAGAACAATGGTGACTACACCTTCGAGGTTGTGTTTGACGACTTCTTTGCTAGTCTGCCTACTGCAGGTGCGGGCAACAAGCCTAATGGTAATGACCCCTGGGGTGGCGTAGCTATTGCCGATTATGACAAAGACGGATATCCCGATATCCTGTACGATGAGAACTGGTCGTGGGATCCTCTCACCGACCAATGGGGTCGTGGCACTCGTCTGCTGCACAACCTGAAAGGTGAGGGCTTCGAGGTGGCCAACGTGTGCAAGCCTCTGCCTTTCGACAAGGAACTCAATCGTCGCTACATTTACGTAAAGACTGACGATCAACTGATTGTTGATGAGGATGGTGTAGAGCAGACCATTCCCGGTGAGTACATTAATGAACCCACCTTCGCCATCAAACCTATCGGCGGTGGTAACGTGGTATTTGTTGACTTGAACAACGACGGTTGGAAAGACATTGTAATCGATGGTTGGTCGGATGGTGACAACACAGAGCCCGGTGGCTATGAAATCCGTTACTACGAGAACCTGCAGGATGGTTGGTTCCAGGATGCCACTGACAAGTTGTTTGAGAGCGCAGGTGTTACCAGCCTTGCTGATCTTTGGAACACATGGGGCGGTGAGGACCACGTGCTGCTGGCTACCGACTGGAACCAGGACGGACGTGAGGATCTTTTGCTGGTAGGTTCTTGTGTAGGTCATAATGGTAAGCAAGCCTTCGTCTTGCTGAATGCTTCCACACCTGAAGCTATCAGTGTTCAGGAATTGCCTACGTCATTGATTCCTACGAGTGGAATTTCGGATCGTTGCTTCTTCTTCGCCGACTTTAATGGCGACGACATCTGCGACATGCTCGCACAGGGCTGGAGCGACTATAACGAACATAACGATTGGGCCATCGTTTCCTGCGAGAGCACAGGTTCGATAGATGCTTATAACGCTGAGTTCTTGAACAATGGTTCTAGTGATGTTCGCGGTGCATATTTCCAAGAAGGTATGACTGGTTTCGGCGATCTTGACAACGATGGTAAACTCGATTTCTTGTGCACGACTTGGACTGAGAAGAACGATGATTTGATTCCCAGCTATAACAAGACTGAGTACACTGTAGAAGCTCCCGAGGCTCCGCAGAACGTGAATGTGAGCACTGAGGAAGACGGCACGATGAAGATTACCTGGGATGGTGTGAGCCTGCTCTCTGGTGGCGAGGCTATGTACAACGTTTACGTTGTCAACAATGCCACTGGTCAGCTGCGCATGGTTGCACCTGCCAATTTGGAAACGGGTAAGCAACTGGGTTACAGCCGCTTCGGCACATATGTATACTCTGGTGGTGAGGGCGAACCCTCTTATGTAGTTCCTGGTCTGCCCACAGGCGAATACACTGTTGGCGTTCAGGCTGTTAGTTACAGCTATCAGGCCAGTGCTTGGACAACCACAACGGCTAGTGTGGACGACGGCACAGCAGTTCGCTCGATTGCCAACGAAAAGATGAACATCGCCATTGGTGAGCGTGCCATTACTGTGACTGGTGTAGTAGGCACTCCCGTTCAAGTTTATGCCCTCGATGGTAAGTTGGTGGGTTCTGGCGTTACTAACAACCCCATCGCCATCAACGGCCGTGGTGTTTATGCCGTGAAGGTTGGCAAGAAGGTTGCCAAGATTGTAAAATAATAGTATAAACTAATACAAGCCATCCCTGCGCAAGGAAACTAATGCTTTTCCTGTTCTGGGATGGCTTTTTTTTCTTTGAATAAGAAGACCTATGGCAAAATTCCGTTTTCCCTTACTTTTTCTTTTAGCTTTTGTCCTTGGAGGCAGCCTGCAGGCCGATGATGTTTATTCGTTCGGTCGGTGGAAGATCACCTATACCGAGGGCGAGGGCTCGTTCAAAATCAACTATCAAAGGGAGGACGGAACCTACCGCCCTGTCTTCGTGCGCTCTGTCCCTGAAGCCCACTATGACAAGAAGGATGGGAGGACGTCGCGTGCCGTCAAGGTTACGGATTTTGCCCAACACACCTTCAGCACGGCTGAAGTGACCGACGACTTTGGAACGGGTACTCGATACGACTTCGTATTCTCTACCCCAGCGAATGGCGACGACGTGCAGCTTGCAGAACACATTTGGACGTATGATGGTCTCGACTTCATCTTGATGTCCCTCGAACTTATTGGTAGCGAAGAAATTCGTAGTAATTACTTGTCCCCGGTAAATTGTGCCACAACTTATATCTTGTTTTCGTCCAACAACAACAATCGAATGCTTAAAGTGCCATTCGACAACGACGGATTCTTAAGGTATTACCGTTACCCTATGCGCACAAGTATGACCTCTTATGAAGCAGCAGCTTTTTACGAAGGAGAAAGTCGTCAAGGATTGGTAGTTGGCAGTGTGGACCACGATCATTGGAAGAGTGCGGTGAGAGCGGACACTGAAAGCAATGGTAAAATCAAGGCACTGAGCCTTTACAGTGGTGCTGCAGGAAGTGAAACACGAGATGTCCTGCCTCACGGCAAACTCGTTGGCAAGAACATCTCCAGCGCTCGTTTCTTCGTAGGCATGTTCGACGATTGGCGTGATGGAATGGAAACTTTTGCCGAGGCGTGCAATGTGGTTCACCCCAAACGCAACAATTGGACGGCCGGACGACCTGTCGGTTGGCAAACGTGGGGTGTGATGGAAGCCCATAACAATTACACCGATGACAAAGAGGTGTTCCAATATTTCCATGAAACCCTTCAACCGGCTGGTTTTACCAACGGTAAGGGAAAGCAAATCATGAGTATCGACGCGTGGAGTGGATTGAGTTCGAATGATGAAAAATATCTTATCGCACAAGCCGATACGAGTGAATTGATGGTGGGTTGCTATGGCAATCCTTTCTGCCTGTGGTGGGACACCAAAGACACCACTTGCCTTAATCAGACCTATTATAGCAGTTCGCTAAGTTCGTATAAAGCAAAGGAAGTTGTCCTGCGTGCCAATGGCAAACCTATCGTTTACGATGGGGCCTATTGTCTCGACCCGACTCACCCTGCAGTAAAGGCCCAGTCGGCATCGTGGATTAGATCACAGATAAACAAGGGCTATCGCTATTTTAAGCTCGACTTCGTGACCAATGGCATCATGGAAGCCGATAGGTATTACAATCCCGAAGTGCATACCGGCGTTGAAGCTTATAATGAGGGCTTTGCCTATTTTGTTAAGCAGGTGGACAAATTCGAGGTTCCTGTTTTCATCGACCTTAGCATTGCTCCTTTATTCCCTTATCACTATGCCAATGGTCGGCGACAGGCTTGCGACACATGGGGCACTATCGGATGGACGGAATATAGCATGAACGCTATCACAGCAGGTTGGTGGACCAATGGTTTGTACCAATATAATGATCCCGACGGTTTACCGATGGTCGGTCATGGAGACCAAGGAAGTACAACGCTGGCTGAAAACCGTTCACGACTGACCAATGGTATCGTTTCGGGGCATGTCCTGCTTGCCGACAACTTTAGTGTAACGAATAGTTCGGGCAGAGGCAATCCAGAACTTAGTCGCACCCGTGCTAAAAGCCTTTTTACAAATGCCGACATTAATGCGATGCTTGCCCTTGACCCCAATTTCCGTCCGGTGTATGGTTATAATGAGTACAACGGTTCCTCATCTGGAGCAGAGGCTACGGTGATGATGACCACTGACGAATATTTCTATGTTGTCGTCTTCAACTACAATAGTTCCGTCAATGCCGCCAATATTACAGGAACCATTCCTCTTGACATTCTCGGCTTTACAAAAGAAGATTTCAGCAGTGTCAAGGAACTTTGGTTTGGAACGACGGAGGAAATAAAGGACGGATTGTCCTATAATATTCCATCCCGCGATTGTCGGGTTTATCGTTTCACTCGCACAAAGCCCGATGCGATAGGCCAGGTTGAGAAGGTCGAGTCGGAACAGATTACGATTGAGTCTCAGGGCAATCAGTTCATCGTCCACTCCCAATTGCCCATTCGCAGGGTTTCTTGCTATGACCTTGCCGGTCGCAGAATGAGTCTCAAAAATGAGGATAGCTACCAAACAACACTGCCAATACCCACAAAGAAAGGTGTTGTTATTGTTAGTGTCACACTTGCAAATGGCAAGACTTACAACAAAAAACTGAAATTATGAAGAAACTCCTCCTTTTCCTTGCCGCTTGCTGTACAGTCCTTTTCGTGAATGCATCAAAGTATGATGCGAAGTTGGGGGAATGGCGCATCGTCTATAATCAGGCAAGCAAATCCTTTGATGTCTTCCTTCGTCAAAAACCTGTCTTGCAACATGTAATCCCTGAAGCCACTTGGGAGGATGAAAGTGGAATTGCCACGTTGGTCTCTTCTAAAAACAGCTCATCGGTAAGCTGTAAAAAAAGAGAAGACAAGGTCTACTACGAATTCATGGTAGGCAATGTGGCAATGGTGGAGACATTTGAGCTACAGGACAATTACCTGTTGGTTCAACTGAAACTTAAATCAGGCAACGAGATAAAAAGTCGCTATCTGGCCCCCATTGCCATTCGTGAAAACTTCCCGCTCTTTCCTGCTGCTGAGAGCAACCGCATGCTGAAAGTTCCTTTCGATAATGACGATTTCGTGCGTTATCATAAGAATCGTTTCGGTTCTTCCATGACATCTTTTGAGGTTGGTGCTCTCTACGATGCACAAAGTCGTGAGGGATTGGTAGTCGGCAGCGTTGATCACAACCATTGGAAAAGTGGCGTGATTGCTACCACCAAGGACGATGGTTCCGTTGATACCCTTTTGGTCTTTAGCGGTATTTCTCATAAAGAGACTCGCGACATTCTCCCTCATGGGGCTCTTGTAGGTAAAGAGATTGCTTCAGCCCGTTACTTCTTGGGTTATTTCCCCGATTGGCGTGATGGTATGGAAACCTTTGCTCATGCCAATACCCGAGTCGTTCCTCGTCGCGAAACTTGGAAAGGCGGAACACCCTTTGGTTGGCAGAGTTGGGGAGTTATGTCAACGAAAAACAATTTCCAGTGCGACATTGCAGTCAGTGATTATTTTCACGATGTCCTTCAACCCAATGGTTTCTGTAACGAACAAGGACAGATTGTAATGAGCATCGATGCGTGGGATAACCTCAACCCACGCCAAAAGAAGGAGTTGTGTGAGCACTGCGAGAAAAACAACCAAATCCCGGGAACCTATTGGACACCCTTCTGTCTTTGGTGGGATGAGGCACGGCTCCATCAACAATTGTTACCCGGACAGGACATTTACATGGCTGACGAATGCGTCCTGAAGGCTAATGGTGAATATATAAAATATGATGGAGCCTATTGCTTAGACCCCACACATCCAGGTGTAAAGGCATGGATTGCAGCGGAATTGGCTAAGATTAAGGGCTATGGGTTCCGTTATCTGAAAATAGACTTCACAGACAATGGCATCATACAGGCCGACAGTTATTTTAACCCTGCTGTTCACACTGGAGTGGAGGCCTATAACGAAGGATTTACATATTTCTTGAAAGAAGCCGACAAAGGCGAACCTCTATTTATTGCACTTAGCATTGCTCCCATCTTCCCTTATCAATATGGCAACAGTCGTCGAATTGCTTGTGACACATGGGGAAGAATTAATCATGCAGAATACAGCATGAATGCCATTGGAGGTGGTTGGTGGCATGGCATTCTTTACCAATACAATGACCCAGACCACTGTCCATTGATAGGTGTAGATAACGACCGCGAAACAACGCCTGGTGAAAACAGGGCTCGTATTACCAACCTTTGTGCGGCAGGTATGGTACTCATCTCTGACAACTTCGACCTGAAGGATGAGACAGGAAAGGGCGATCCAAAACTGTCACGCGAACGTGCCCCGCAGATTCTTTTCAATGCTGAGATTAATGCCATAGGCCGTTTGGGAAGAGCTTTCCGTCCTATATATGGCGACCGCGAACATGCTTATTGGCCTTGGACCTCTGAAAGTTTCTTCCAACTCGACACGGAAGAATATACCTATGTCGCCATAATTAATTATAAGGAAGAGCCACTTGAGGGAACCATCACTGCCGAGCGTATGGGCTTAAGTGGGATAGGTGAAACCACTGAACTTTGGTATAATGCACCTGTAACGATTACATCAGAGGGACTTCCTTATAGTGTTCCCGGCAAAGATGCTCGTGTCTACAAGATATGCAAGTAAGTTGTCGGACAGAAGCATACACCCCGCAAGGCGAACCTTTACAGCGCATAACGCTGTTGTCAGACAATGGTTCTTACATTGAACTGACAAACTACGGAGCTCGTTGGATTGCGGCATGGGTTCCCGATGCTAAAGGGCATCTTTCAAATGTTCTTTTAGGCTATTCCCATATCAGTGATTATCTTGACGATTCGTTCTATTTGGGTGCCACGATAGGACGATTCGCCAACCGCATTGCCCATGCCCAGTTCGAAATCGATGGAGTAACGTACCACGTTGACAGGAATGATGGTGCTAATTGCAATCACGGAGGGTTGTGCGGTTTACACCAAAAGGTCTGGCAAACAGAGCTTCTTCCCGATGGAGTTGCTTTCTATACCACAAGTAATAACGGCGAAGGTGGATGGCCTGGAAATGTTGAGTTTCGAGTGGAGTACCATTGGTCCGACGACATGCAATTGTCGGTTTGCCATAGAGCTACGACAGACCAAAAGACTTGGATCAATCTTACCAATCACGCCTATTTCAACTTGACTGGTGATAGCAATACTAGGATCGATAACCATCAACTCCACATCCCATCAGATACAATTTTAGAGACAACCGCCGACTTTGTCCCAACCGGACAGAGAGTCCCTGTGCAAGACTCACCCTTCGACTTTCAAAGCATGCGTCCTATCGGACAGTTCCTGCAGACCGACAATGAGCAACTTCGTTGGAATCGCGGGTATAATCATTGTTATCTCTTATCGGAAAATGGCGAGAGTAAACTGAAACATGCAGCAACAGTTTACGAACCTTCAACCACTCGCACGCTGAAGGTATATACCGATCTTCCCTCTGTACTCTTTTATTCTGCTGGTTTCCTTCCTAATCCTACTACTGGATTATGCCTCGAGGCCCAGTACTATCCAGATACTCCTCACCACCCCCATTTCCCTCAGGGATGTCTCCTGTCGCCCGGACAGGAATATCTGCATCACATCGTTTATTGCTTTAGTTGCAATTAGCAATCATTCTCGCTTGACCTTCGTTTGAACCTGCTCCAGCTTGGCATAGCTGATGCAAGCATCACTCTGCTCTCGCTTAATCATTTCTTACTCCTCTTCGCTACGCAAATCGTAGGTCGTCAGTCCTATTAAACTATTAACCTATTAAACAATTAAACTTTTATTTTTCACTTCTTGTTCCCCACTCTTATCAGTAACAGACCGACGGAGGTCCAGATGAGTTCGCGCAGACGGGTGATAAGTCCCGTAAGCACTCCGTAGGCACCGTGCATGTGCATTCCGTCGGTGACGATGGCCAATCCGCCCTCACGGGTTCCCATTTGCATGGGAATGAAGAAGAAGAGGTTGGCAAACAGGGAGATGAATGCCTGCATCAGCACACAGTCCCAGAACGATACATCGGGAGTGAAGATAAAAAGGATGAACTGAATCTCGAGGCAACCCATCAGACGAGCCAGGAACTCCAGACCTAGACTTAGGTAGAAAGTGCTACGGCGCTGACGGTGTAAGTCAGCAATCTGCTGGTCCACCTTTTCCAGTCCCTCGGCATGTTGTTCGGCCAGCGAACGGAATTTCTTTCCCACCCAGGGCAGGTGCCCGAACATGCGCAGAGTACGCATGGCCAGTCCCTTCTTGTATCCCATCAGGAAGAAGTAGATGCCCGCCAGACAGAACAGGCAGACTATGGCAAAGAGTAGAGCCAATGCCCACGACATCTCATGCCAGTAACGTATGAAGAAGACAACGACGCCGAAGAGCCAGAACCAGAAGTGCGAAAAGATGTGCATCATGGCATACAGAATGACGCTACTAGCTGCCTTTGCCTTTCCCACATAAGGGGTGAGTTCCATGATGCGGTAGGGTTCGCCTCCCAACAATCCCACGGGGGTGACATAGTTTAGGGCGTACCCCGAGATGGTGTATTTGAGTACCCTCCAAAAACTGATGGGAACGGAACTACCGTCGCAGATGATGATGCGCCATGCCCAAGCATTCATCATGTATATGGGTAGCCACAGCGCTACCACGGCAGGGAACCAAATGCCTGCTCGCCGGATATTCTTGCAGAGGTCGGCCCACGACATGTCGAAAGACAACAGCATGATGACAATAGCCGTCACGCCGATGAACAAGAATATGTTGCGGTATTTCGCGGGCATTATTCAGCGTTGTTTTCAAAAGGTTTACGAGGAGGGCGACGCTGGATTTCATCCGACCTTTTGACTGCGTCTTCGTCCGACGCGACTCGACCAAACGAACTAGTTCGATGGCGCTCGCTGCTCCGTCCGTTTTTTGCCTCGGTAGAGTCCAAATCCATTTGGCCTCTCCGCTCGGCTGTATGAAAACGTTGGACTTCATCCGACCTTTTTTTGGCCTCGGTAGAGTCCAAATCCATTTGGCCTCTCCTCTCGGCTGTATGAAAACGTTGGACTTCATCCGACCTTTTTTTTGCCTCGGCAGAGTCCAAATCCATTTGGCCTCTCCTCTCGGCTGTATGAAAACGTTCATCTTCGCGACGCTCCTGATACAGTTTGGGTAGGGGATTGCTTCGTGCTTCATCCCATCGCTGGCGGTTTCTCCAAATGTCGGTGGCCGTAAATATTGCCTGACGCAACGAATTCTCGCTGGCAATACCTTGTCCAACAATGTCATAGGCAGTGCCGTGGTCCGGACTGGTGCGTATGATGGGCAGTCCAGCCGTAAAGTTTACGCCATCGTTCATCGCCATGGCCTTGAAAGCTGTGAGCCCTTGGTCGTGATACATGGCTAGTATGGCATCGAAATGGTCGTAGGTATGTGCCCCAAAGAATCCGTCGGCAGCATAAGGTCCGAAGGCATTGATGCCCTCGGCAACGGCTTTCTCCAATGCCGGTATAATAATGGTTTCCTCCTCGTTGCCAATAAGCCCGTTGTCACTGGCATGCGGGTTCAGTGCCAGTACGGCGATGCGTGGATTGTCGATGGCGAAGTCACGTAGGAGTGACTGATGCAGGATGCGTAGTTTTGCTAGCAGGCGCTCCTCGGTGATGTTCTCAGCAACTTTACTGATGGGTACATGTGTGGTGGCAAGTGCCACACGCATATTCTCATTCATCAGAATCATCAGTGCTTCCTTCCCATCTCCCACCTTACTTTGGATGTATTCGGTATGGCCCGGGAACCGGAAGTGCTCGTTCTGTATGTTATGTTTGTTAATAGGTGCCGTCACCAGTACGTCTATTTTGCCGTCTCGGTAGTCTTTCAGGGCGCGCTCTAGTGATTTCAGAGCCTGTTGACCAGCCTCGGCTGAGGACTGTCCCATTTCTATCTTCACTTCTTGGTCGTCAACCACCACCATATTCATCCTGTCGGGTTGTGCGTCGTTGGCATCCGTCACCGACATGAAGTTGGTGTTGAGGTTCAGTCCTTTTCTATAGTATGTGGCAATGCGTGGATTGCCATAGACGATGGGTGTACACAATTCCAGTATAGTGGGTTCGGCAAAGGTCTTCAGTATGATTTCGTAACCGATGCCGTTAGTGTCGCCTTGCGTGATACCCACGCGTATTCTCTTGTCTTCCATATTATAAAATCTAACGTTTAATGTTTAACGTTTAATGTTTAACGTTTAAGAGTGATTGCCTCCAATTTAAGTATACTCCTCCCCATTAAGGGGGAGGGCGGAAGGGGGCCTATTCACTTTTCACTCTTCACTCTTCACTCCGCTTTCGGCCTTTTCTTCTTCAAGGTTTGTTTCAATCTCACTCTGTTGTTCTTCGGGCAGTAGGAGCATGTAGAGCGAACCCTCCATGCGGCGCATCAGTCCGCGCTTCATCTTTTCCGGGGCAAAGACGAATCCCTCTACCACCACTACACGGTTGTTTTCCGTATCCACACGTGAGTGACTGACAAAGGGCCCTCCCATGCAGTCATTGCGCATGAACCACAGCCCTCGTGCCTCCATGGCATATTTGTGGTGTACGACAATGGGCTTCACATCCGTGAATGCGGTGTCGGTCTGCATGAACATGTCGGGGTCGCTTCCTGGCATATTGATGCGCAGGACCGAGTCGCGCTTGTGCAGAATATATTTCTTGTTAAATGTTTCAGGTCCTTCGTAAGGATAGGAGTACATCATGATGCTCACCATGCCCGTTGCCGTGTTGTTAGTGGTCCACAGGAAATCCTTTCCCTTTTTATAGTTCTTCAACTCCTCTGGAGCACGCAGTTCGCATCCGAAGATTTCCTTGGCTAGATCAAAAGTAAGCTTCGAGTATTTACGAGTCAGGTCGCGACACAGACGGTTCATCTCCATGCGTGTCAGGAAGTCAATGATGTCCTGCCGGTGTTCTTTGACATATTCGATGAACGATTCATTCGAGTTGCTCCTGATTCGCAGTATGATTTGGTCTTGGGCATACACGTTTCGTGTGAACTTCATACGAGTTTGCGTGTATAGCGATGGGTTGATTTCCACCTCGATGATGTTACGGAATATCGACAGGGTGCGGTTCATGTCTTTCGGACTCACCTGCGAGATGTGAAACGAACGCTCGGGCTGGGGAAGTCCGGGTATGTCGGTGTCCAGCACGTCGAACAAAGCCCGACCCACTGGAGCCTCCCATTGCTCCTTGTCCATGACCACCAGCACCTCATAGGGTCTCCCACTCGCCGTCGGCGTAGCCAAATGTCCGTTCCTACAAGAGACAAAAAGCAGGAGCATAAGACTCACCCCCAATCCCCTCCCTATAAAGGAGGGGCGTATATACATTTGAAGTTTGTGTAATATATTCATAGTCAAATTATATTATAAATTGGAGTTTAATAAAGGGGCCTTTTTTTTACTCCCCTCCCTAACAGGGAGGGGTTTGGGGGAGAGTCTTTTTTGTATTCAGCAATCCACATGCCGCCATGATGTCCTCACCCCGACTCTGCCTGATGGTACACGTCACACCATGATGCGAGAGATAATCGCGTAGACGTGTCATGGTACCTTCATTGGCACCTCGGAAAGGCGTGTCAGGTATGGTGTGGAATCGAATCAGATTGACACGACATTTCAGCGGACTGAGCAGTTTCACCAATTCGCGAGCATGTATCATGGAGTCATTCATTCCTTCGAAAACGATGTACTCGAATGACAGCCGACGTTGCCCCGTCCAGTCTTGTTCTTTCAGCAGGGGCAGGAACTCCGTCAGCGACCAAGCCTTTTCGGCTGGCATCATACGCGCACGTTCCTCGGGGAAGGGTGAGTGCAGTGATACTGCCAGGTGACACTGACTCTCTTTGAGGAAACGTTCCATGCCTTTCTTCAGTCCCACGGTGCTCACGGTGATACGTCTGGGACTCCAAGCCATACCATACGGGGCTGTCAGCAGTTCGGTGGCTCGTAACACGTTGTCCAGGTTGTCGAAGGGCTCTCCCTGTCCCATGAACACCACGTTCGTCAGTTGGTCCCGCTCGGGCAGACTGTAAATCTGGTTTAGGATGTCACCGACAGTAAGTTGACCTTCGAAGCCCTGTCGTCCTGTCATACAGAACTGGCATCCCATCTTACATCCCACCTGACAGGAAACACACAGCGTAGCACGGTCTTTATCAGGGATGAACACGCTCTCCACATGCTTTCCTTCACTGGTTGGGAATAGATATTTCTTCGTCCCGTCCACCGACGTCTGGCACAGACTGTGGGGCATCCGTCCCACTTCATAGCGCTCGCTCAACTGCTGTCTCCCCTGTTTCGACAGGTTCGTCATCTCATCGATGCTGCTCACGCCATGTACATACAGCCACTGTGCCATCTGTCCAGCGGCGAAGCGTGGCAGTCCACACTCCTCAACCACCAGCCGCAGTTCCTCCAGCGTCTTTCCGAGCAATTTTTCCATATCAGCGACAAAGATACGATTAAGTGAGCAGAAACACAAATAAAATCATAGATTTTTGTCTATGCTTGGACATAGGTGGAAAACACGTTTTCCATCATGTACATACCAAGACAAAGCAGACCTACAAAGGATGTATTTGTGTTCTCGAACGGAAATGCAGAATTGTGCTTCGCACCGCAGATTGCGCGGATAATACAGATTACGCAGATAATAAGCCTTAATACGCAATCGAAACCTTTATCAAAAGAAATGTAAGCTCTCGCCCCAATGGCTATTCTCCTCCCCACGGGGGGAGTCAGAGAGGGGCTTTAACTATCAACTCCTCTATCACTCCCGGCAGATATTTCATCTCCAGCTGATGCTCCTTTTCTGCGATATCGTCTACAGTATCTTCGGGTGACAGATCCACGCGGAACTGAGCGATGATATCACCTCCGTCGCATATAGGACTCACATAGTGTACCGTCATTCCCGTCTCTGTCTCTCCAGCAGCCTTCACTGCCTCGTGTACATGGTGTCCCCACATACCCTTTCCACCGAACTTAGGAAGTAGGGCGGGGTGCAGGTTCACGATGCGGCGTGGGAATTGGTCAATCAGGTATTCTGGTATTAAGGGCAAGAATCCCGCCAATACTATCCAGTCCACTTGGTAACGTTCCATCATAGGCAACATAACCTCTGGGTCATTCAGTTGTGCCTTGTTAATGATCTCCGTAGGAACGCCCAAGCGTTCTGCTCTCACCAAGGCGTATGCATCACTGCGGTTGCTTACCACTACCACGGGCCTTATGCTCTGGTGCCCATCAAAATACCGTATCAAGTTCTCGCAGTTACTGCCACTGCCCGATACAAAAATAGCTATGTTAATCATATTTGCTCCCTTCCTTCCCAACTATTATCTCTTATCTCTTATCTTTATAACTTTTTCCTCCACTGTTTATGAACACGAATTACACGAATCACTCTAATTAAAAGATATTGTTCGTGTTCGTTATAAAACGATTCTGTCTTTTTCCAAACCGTCAGAACAACCGAAATTCAGTAGGATACCCAATTTGTAACCTGTTGCATGAAGATAGTTATACACTTGAGCATGGTGTGCATCATTTAATGCCGACACCGCCTTGAGTTCTACGATAATCTTATCATAGCAAACAAAGTCTGCTCTGTAAGATTGTTGTAACTCAATGCCGTCGTAAAAGATTTTGATATCTTTTTCGCGCTCATAAGGTATACCTGCCTTCCTCAACTCTATTTCAAAACACTCTTGGTATACAGCTTCCAAGAACCCATGCCCAAGTTTATTGTAAACCTCAAAGGCAGCTCCAACAATCTTATAACTTTCTTCCCCGTAAACTATCATAACATGCAGCATCCGTGTTATTCGTGAGATTCGTGTTCGCTAAAAACCGAAGCATAATGCAGCCTTCCTTCCCAACTATTAACTCTCAACTCTCAACTGTCAACTATTATCTCTTATCTCTTATCTCTTATCTTTATTACTTTCTTTTTTCCACTGTTTATGAACACGAATTACACGAATTACTCTAATTAATAATTATTGTTCGTGTTCGTTATAACTCTCTTCCCCGTAAACTATCATAACATGCAGAATCTGTGTTATTCGTGAGATTCGTGTTTGCTAAAAGACCGAAGCATATTGCAGCCCCTCCTTCCCAACTATTATCTCTCAACTTTCAACTCTCAACTCTCAACTGTCAACTATTATCTATTATCTCTTATCTTTATAACTTTCTTTTCCTCCACTGTTTATGAACACGAATTACACGAATCACTCTAATTAATAATTATTGTTCGTGTTCGTTATAACTCTCTTCCCCGTAAACTATCATAACATGCAGCATCCGTGTTATTCGTGAGATTCGTGTTCGCAAAAAGACCGAAGCATATTGCAGCCCCTCCTTCACACCGGCACAATCTAAACGATTATCTCTTATCTATAAACTATTATCTATTATCTCTAAACTATTAACTATAGATCCCCTTGAGGGGGGGAGACATAGTGGGAGCTTTTTTCATTATTCATTCTTCATTCTTCATTAGCGCAGTGCAAACGCGCAAAATCTTCTTCCCCCACCATTGGAACATGTACGGCACTCGCCACCATGCCTCTGCTGGAGCGTAATGTCCGAACTTCCATGCTTGTTGGAAGATACGTCCCAGATGTTCGATGCCGTGAATCACGCCCCGTGCTTGACCATATTTTTTATTCTTTCCAAAGTTTCCCTTCTTCCAGATGTCTTCCAAGAGTTTGGGTGCCCTGCGATGGTCATCCTGCGAAATAGGTAAAGGAAACTCTTCCTCAGGGAGTCCCAGATAGTCGGTCAGTATCGCTCCCAATCCAGTGTATGCTTTTAACAATCCCAACCCCTTCAAATGCTTCTCCAAGATTCCTCCCCTTGAGGGGGAGTCAACTCTGAACTCTGAACTTTGAACTTTGAACTGCGATTGCGATGCAATCGCCATCGCCCAGTCGCAAAACTGTCTTAGTCCAATGCCTTCCGACATCAAGTGATGGAAAATGTGTACGAACACATATATTGCATTAATCTCTGCCGATAGCGTGGGCACTCGAGTACCATTTATCTCGATGAAATCGATGGTTTCCCAGATTTCGGGCATCACCACACGGTCCCAATAGTGCTGATTCTTCGGACGACAGAATTCTGTCATCGAACGGTGCAGTTCATATTCTATGCCATTCCTCTCAAAACTCAGATGCTTCTTCGTGACATTATCCTCAATCTCCAGTTTCAGTTCCTCACGAAAATAGTGTTCAGCTTTGTCCCAGTCATCAGGATGACAAGCGAAGTCTATGTCACCACTCTGTCTGAGTCCAGGATCGGGGTATAGTGGAGCCAACGTCTGTCCTTTGAACACCACAATTCGGATGTTCCGTTCCTCCATCTCCCGACACAGCGCCACTACCGCTTCATCCATCTCCTTGTTCCGTTGTCGTGTGGCTTCTGTCAGTGCAAAGACCTCCGCAGCAGCCTGTCGTGGCAAGCGCAGTCCTGAGTCTATCAGTGCCTGAGCCAACAAAGCCGCCACAGCTTGTTGTTGTGCCAGTTTCATCAGACTCTGGTACTGGTTCAGGGTCATCTCGCGCCCCGTCAGTTGTTCAGGTTTGCCCCATATTGCCGAGCGCAGGAATCGGAGAAAGGTCTCTTCGCGGGTCATGAGTTTATTGGATGATGCTTGCCTTTATGGTGTCGACGATAAAATGTACGTCCTCATCTGAAACATAAGGGCCTGATGGCAGACACATACCCACTTTAAACAGTTCTTCACTCACCCCATTGATATATGCTACACTCGATGCCGAAGTTTGACAAATAATAGGTGAATTATAACTCTTAACTCTTAACTCTAAACTCTTAACTTCGCCTTGGCGATACACTGGCTGACAGTGCATAGGTTTCCACAGCGGACGTGCTTCAATCCCGGCTTCATCCATCGCAACACGTAGGGCCTCCACATTATCATTAGGTTCGCAGTCCGTATGTGCACTCGTTGCAGCATGGATAACACCTGCTGCACCACCCACGGCACCCTTCACGATGGTCTTATATGCATTCTCTTGACCTTTTATCTTTATATCGGGGTCAATCGTTATGGTGCAGAGCCAGAAGTTAGAGTCATAACGACTGTCGGGATTCCCGTGTACTTTGATTCCGCGTACATCCTTCAGCAATTCCTCATACAGTTCTTGCACATGCTTGTGATGGGCGATATGGTCATTCGCAACAGTCATTTGGCCACGTCCAATGCCAGCACAAATATTCGACATACGATAGTTATAGCCAATCTTCTCGTGCTGATAATACGGATAACTCTCGCGATACTGTGTGGCATACATCATGATCTCTCTCCACTCATCCTCGTTAGCGGTTATCAAGGCACCGCCTCCAGAGGTAGTAATCATCTTGTTTCCATTAAACGAGAGCACTCCTGATTTTCCAAACGTACCCAGCACCTGCCCGTTCCAGCGACTTCCAAATCCCTCGGCAGCATCCTCTATGACAGGAATCTCGTATTTGTTGGCAATCTCCATGATGCGGTCAATCTGATACGGCATACCATAAAGGGCTACTGGCACAATAGCTGCAGGCTTCTTTCCTGTTTTGGCAATACGGTCCTTTATGGCTTCTTCCATCAAGTCTGGATCAATGTTCCATGAATCCCTTTCAGAATCCACGAACACAGGTGTGGCACCGAGATAAGTAATTGGGTGTGATGAAGCGCAGAACGTAAACGATTGCACAATTACTTCATCACCAGCCTTCACACCTGCTGCCAGCAGACCTAGATGGACCGCTGCCGTACCACTCGACAATGCCACCACCCGTTTGTTAAGGTTATCGTTATCGTTAGCGTTGACAAACTCCTCAAGGTCAGCCTCAAATCCATTCACATTGGGCCCTAGGGGCACTACCCAGTTTGTATCAAATGCTTCTTTTATGTACTTTTGTTCAAGTCCGGCCTCGCTCATGTGAGCCAGACACAAATAAATCCTTTTTCCCATGTCGTTATTGAAAACTCTACACTTTTATCTATAAACTCTTAACTCTTAATTCTTAACTTGACCGTCGGTCATCACTTCCCCTGCAGTCCGTGGCTTATATGGACCGTCTTTCGCCTCTATGATAACACATGGTTCAGTCACCTCCACCGTATGCCATTGTCCTTGTGGGATACTCATCGCTCTGCACTCCCCGTTGGCATCAAGAGTTATTTTCTCTGTGACCTGTCCATTCTCATCATAATACACCTCTGTAAGTCTCCCGTATAGGATGGCTACCATTTCCGATGTCGTTTCATGTCGATGAATGGGGACTTCAGTCCCTGGTAGCATAGCATTGAGCATACGTTGCGACTGGTCCTTTTCTGAGTCCCTCAGATCCATTACCATCCGCAACCTTGGCGACTCCTTTGCTGCCGCCAACAACTCCTCCAATATTTTTCGGTCTATTATCATGTCCCCTATCTCTTTAGTGTGTGCATTCAGTATACAAAAGTAGTGAAAATTTCCTCAGATTTCGAAAATCTTATGATAATTTTGGATTCGATTCCGAAAATCTTATAATATTTTTGGATTTCTTTAATTATTCACTCGAAATGTCGTAACTCTGACACTTTGTGTCGAACTTACATACGCTCGGAAAAATACAGAAGAAATAGTGTAAATTTTTTCTTCTTTCTTCTTTTTTCGTAACTCTGACCTGTCGGTCTTAGTTACTTGCACTCGGGAAAACAAACAAATAGCCCCTTCAGGGCTTGCATTTGTTTTGATTATGGCATATTGAAAACGAGATTTTCTATGCATAATCTTCAACAAATATATAGGGATTTGTTTGTATTTCTGCTCACTTATTCGTAACTTTGTAACATCTTCCCACGACATAACGGACGGGACTCTGAGAGGGGTCTGCAGAACCGCTAAAAAGGAGTGATAATTGTGATTGCTTCTAGGCCATTATCGGCTTTAAAGGGGAGTGTGATGATTGCTAACTTATTATTATTCAAACAATTAAGCTTTTAAAACCAAATGGAATCTAAAACTATTACCTTATTTGCCAACTGTCAGAATCTGGAGTCGAAGGAGCTGACTTGGCAGGAGATTTATGACCTCGTGAAGGGCGACGCCCTCAAACCTCAAACTCGGCAGTTGCGTGAGGCAGCTGCCATGAACAACTTTCGCGAAGTAGGACGTCTGAAACGTATGCAGTTTCCAGCTCTGATGCCCTCGTGTCATTGCCGTGAGGGTGAACGGTCTCAGGTCGCCGTGACTTCGCTCACCGGTGTGTGCCAGGCAGACTTCGACCATCTCGACGACGCCCGTATGCAGTTGGCACGTGAGCGCCTTATGGCCGACCCGCATGTCATGATGCTCTACACCTCCATGTCGGGCCACGGTCTTCATGTCTTCTATCTTTGGGAACTCACGGAATCAGCCCATATTCAGCAAGACAATCTGTTAACCGTTAACCAGGGCGATAGCCCGATTAAACTTTTAAACTCTTATTTCCTTCAAGCCTTCCGTCAGGGCAACGAATATCTGGCAAGTGTGGCATGTGCCGACTATGACCCATCGGTGGAACCCGTGGTTCATCTGTCCAGTCTATGTCACGACGCCGATGCTTATTACAACCCTGATGCGCGACCTTTTACGGTCAACCCGGAACTGACGTTGCCGAAGCGTGGGATGAGGAATCCCGTATGCAATACCTCGCCCATGAAGGAAGGGGAGTGGCCGGAAGGGTGGACGTCCGATGAAGTTTGTCGCCATGCTCAAGAATTACGTAACGAGCGTGACCTGTACGGCAAAGGCAATCGCCACAACTATCTTGTGGGACTCTCGTTTCTACTCTCTGACTATGGTGTGGCGGAGACGGATGCCTTATCTTTTCTCGCGCGCGAGTACGCGAGTTATAAAGATGAACCGCTCGACCGCCTTGTGGCCGACTGTTACAAACGCGGGCGGTTGAGTCATGGCATGCTGCGCCTACCTCGTCACAAGGGCAAGTCGGTACAAATCGGTCAAAAGACAAAGTCCACTGCCCGTACTCCCCGACGTACCCGTTCCGAACTCATAGCCGACTTCCTGCGTGGTAAACGACTGCGCTACGACCAGTTGTCGCAGAAGACTCAGCAATGGAATGAGAGCAAAGGGCAGTGGGTTGACCTTACCGACCGTCTGCAGAACGACCTCCTTGCCGAGTGCAACAAGGCATTGGGCAAGGACATCCAGAGCGCTCACTTCCGCGAGGTGCTCTGCTCCAGCGTGGTCCCCATGGCTCATCCTTTGCGCGATTATATCAACGGTCTCGCCCCATGGACACCCGACCAACCCGACTACATCGGTGAGATGCTCGACATGGTCACCGTCGAGGAGGGTCAGCAGGAACTATGGCAATGGGCTGCGCGCAAGTGGTTCGTGGCTATGGTGGCAGGATGGATGCAGGACGAGTCCACCAATCACGAGGTTTTGGTGCTCATCGGCGAACAAGGCATCTTTAAGACCTCGTGGATCGAATGTCTCATGCCTCCCCAGTTGCGTGGCTACTGCTCTAAACAGTCCACCGTGCGCTTCCTCGACAAAGACGAACAGTTGCGTGCCACCGAGTTTGGACTGGTCAACCTCGATGAGATCGATCAGATGAGCGAACAAGACCTCAATGCCCTGAAGTCACTCGTCTCTGCCACCGACATCAACGTGCGTGCCTTCTATGGTCGCAACAAAGAACGTCGCCAGCGTGTGGCCTCCTATGCTGCCTCAGGCAACAAGATGGAGTTCCTGTCCGACCAGACAGGCAACCGCCGTTGGCTGCCCTTCCATGTCGTCAGCATCCTCTCGCCCCGTACCCATGCCATGCCCTACGAAGGCATGTATGCCCAGGCGTGGTATCTGGTACAAAACGGGTTCCAGCATTGGTTCGACCATGACGACATCATGCGTATGCATCCCCAGACGCGCCGTTTCTCCGTTGAGACACCCGAGGAACAACTCCTGCCCATCTATTTCTCTCCCGTACCGAAAGGCACACCTGGCGCCATGCTACTTACCGCTGCCGAGATCTCGTCGAAACTCACCTGCTATGGCAACATCCGCCGTCCCCTCGACGTCCGTCGCCTTGGTGTTCTGCTCAAGAGTCTGGGATACGAACAGTTGAGAAGTAATGGTCGGAGGGGGTACATCGTGCAAGAAAAAGCGACCGATGCCATCAACGCCGAAAGACGAATCAGTGCCATCAGTGCCATCAGTGACGTCACTTCTATATAGATTATATAAAAAACACAATTAAATCCTGTACGATAATTGTACAGGTTTTTTTATAAAAAATATAAAATGTTATAAAACCAATGTCACTGATGTCACTGTTGTCACTGATTGGGGAGTAAAGCCAGAGCCTGTAAAAACCTTTAAAAACTCCTCATTTACACACTGAAATACTTGCATATCTCGCTGATTTTTCGTATCTTTACACTATGGAACAAGACCTATCATACATCCGTCCGCGAGCTATGGGCAAGGGTGAGTTGGCCATGCTTTACGCCCCCGATCTCAAGATGGGGTCGGCCCTCAATCGTCTTTCTCACTGGATGCGTCGCAGTCCCCAACTCATGCGCGACCTTGCCGATGCCGACTATCGTCCTCAACAACGCCTCCTCACCATCCGCCAGGTCGAAATCATCTTCCGTTACCTCGGACAACCTTAGGGCACGTTGACCATTGAAGATTGACCATTGAGAATTGACCATTGAAGGCTGCGAGTAAGCGAGGGCAGAATGAAGTTTACTTCGATTTTGCCGAGTGTGAGCAGGCTCGAGGCGCAGTCTCAACATTGACCATGAACCTCACAACTTATTACCTGATTAAGTTACCCTTTCATCACATCATTACCTCCTCTAGAGAAGTGTATTAATTCTCGCCCTTAAGGGAGAGTTAGAGAGGGTCTTTTTATTTCCCTTTATTTCATCCTATCTCCGCAGAGCTCAGAAAATGAGTCCTCCCATGTCGTATATTTGTATCAGGTTTTAAAACCCATGCGAGTCATCGGCTTCACCTCTACAAAGAAAAGGGCCCTATCTCTGTTCTGGAGATGTCCGACACTTGCATCAAGGGAATGGAGCACGGAACCCCTAGGGCTTATCGCATAACCCCTAGGCCTTCTGCCCGAAGCCCTAGAGATTATAAAGGAGTAAATAAGGAGATCAAGGAAGAAACAAGTCGAATGAACTTAACTGGATGCATACTTTTGAGTTCTATCGTCTGTGAGCAAAGCTCACATAACTCCCTAAACCTAAAGGCTGATAACTCCTAAATAACTCTTAATTGAGGCTGTGCCTCGAGCCTGCTCACACTTGGCAAAGCTGATGCAAGCATCGCTCTGCTCTCGCTCAATCGCAGCCTTCTTAATTCTTAACTCTTAATTCTTAACTCTTAATTAGTATTTTCCTATGGCAAAAAACAGAATCATCGGACACATCAATTACTCCAAGGGTCTGCGCCTGAAGAACCCTAGTGAGAAAGACTCCGAGAAGCAAGTAGTGGCCTACAACCAGGAACTGGAGACCATCGACCTGGCCCTGTTGGCAGAACACATTAAGGATCATGGTTCCAGTTACTCTAAGGGTACCATCTTTGGAGTCCTGACGGACATGGTCGAGTGTATCATCGAACAGCTGCGTGGCGGTTATGGTATCCTGCTCGACGGCCTTGGCAAGTTCGGAACCAGCCTACGCTGCTCTGGTGCAGAGTCGGCCGAGGAGTTCACTGCCGCCAACATCACTGGCGTGAACCTCACTTTCACCCCTGCCGAAGAAGTGAAGCATGCCCTGAACACCAACATGGAGTTCGAGTACGTAGGCACTCGCAAGTCTCAGGCCGAGGCTCGGAAGACTGAACAGGCCGACATCAACTCAGATCTCGGTGTCACCCCCTCGTCAGGTGGTAGTGGCTCTGGCTCTGGCAGCGGCGACAGCGGCGATGTAACGCCTTAAGCGAAAGCCCCCTCTGACTCCCCCGTAAGGGGGGAGGAAAGCCCCTCTCCCTAAATCCCTCCCCCGAATGGGAGGGACTTTTTGGGGGGAGGAAAACCTCACCCCCTAACCCCTCTCCGAAAGGCGAGGGGGTAGGGGAACAAAGAGAATGTGATTTAACGGAAACCGGAAAAAACCTTTTGTATGCCTGGTTGGAAGCGTCCTGCGACGGTTGGCAATATTGCCCGATTACGCCACTGTTACGCTAGCTTACGCGTCGCACTCAGCCATCATCGCCGCATTTCGTGCCCCCACCAAGCAACAAAGAAAAACCACCTGTCTTCAACAGAAAAACCGAATATTTTCCATTTGACACATGACACTTGACATTTCCCGTTGAAAAAGGTTTTTAATGTTTTACTTCGAAGTGAACACTAGCACGGAGTGCTGCAACTGGAGCGAGAGGGGCATGGGAGCTTGCTCACAATGACACTTTCGGTTTCGGATGCAAGTATCGAAGAGACGAGGGTGGCCACGTAGAAGTTGTTTTTTCGGTTTTTGTTAGAAATAATTAGAAAATCGTCCAATAGTAAATGAATTTATGAAACAAGAAAGAAAAAAAGAACTCTGTCGCTTCCTTTGGAAACTCATTACGGCCCTTGTTGCTGCCCTGACCACCGCCGCCGGCGTCAGTGCCTGTTGCAACTAACAGCCATACCCCATTAAGCTCCCCTCTCTACAAGAGAGGGGCAGGGGGTGAGTCCCCTTACGGCCAATCGCGTTAACCTTTAAACGTTACCCCTTTATCCCCCGTTAACCGTTAAACAGGTTCGCAGAACCGATTAAACTTTTACCCTTTTAATTATGGATTAACCTCACAACCTCATAACCTATTAACCTGTTAACCTGTTAACCTTTTCGCTCGGCTACGAAGGAGACGCTTTCACCCAGCGAAGCGACTGAAAGAACCTGTTACCCCTTTATCCCCCGTTAACTCTTAACTCTTAATTTTATGCACAGCATAACTCTTACTTCTCACTTTTCCCTCTCAGAGTTCACTCGCTCTGCCACGGCAACCAAGCATGGTCTGCCGAACCAACCCCCTCAGGAGGTCATCGACCGTCTGCGCCTCCTCTGTCAGCATGTCCTCGAACCCCTCCGTCAGCATCTCGGATGTCCCGTCACCGTCACCAGTGGTTACCGTCAGCCCCGTGTCAATGCCCTCGTCGGTGGAGTCCCTGGCAGTCAGCACCAGCGAGGCGAAGCCGCCGACATCCGTGTCCCTCGCCACCTCATGCCCCAGGCCTACATGTACATCCGCGACCATCTCCCCTACGATCAACTCATCATGGAGTCCACGTGGATACACGTCAGCTACCGCCACGGCCACTGCCGCCATCAAGAAATCGTCATCACCCCCAATGAAGACACTTCACCAGCGTAAAGCGCTCATAACCGTTAAACTGTTAACCTGTTAAACGTTAAACCTTTATTCTTCTAATCTCTCCCCTCAAGGGAAGGGGGTAATACGATTCCGCCCCGCCAGTCTTATGACCAGCGGGGCGGAATGTTAGGTGGTAAACAGTAAACTACTAACCTACTAAGCAATTAAGCTACTAAGCAATTAAGCTACTAAGCAATTAAGCTATTAATCTACTAAGCTAATTCCAACATCATGAAATTTTTCCTGTTAGAAGTTCTTGCCGAAGGAGTTGATAGTTATATCCAGCACTTTGAAAATAAAGGCCAGTTTCCAGGTCAAGAATCTTCTCATAGAGTTGGGAATTGTAAACTGTGCTCATAGCGTCGGGTATATTATATCCGAACTCCTCCATCACTTTAAGAACGAGATTCTTGGTGAGGGTATCCAGTAGAAATTTTGTCTCTTGGCTCATAGTTTCGTTAATTTACTAATAGCCTTTTCTGTTCCGAAAAAGTACTGACGGTTTAATTTCTTATAGGTTAGTTCCTGAGTAAGAGTTTGAAGATCAATGAGGCCCTCATGGTATCGTTCTAGTTGAAAAGCAACACCATCATCTGCAACAGGACCAACTACTATATCATAATTATGTTGAAATCCTGTTTCTGAAGAATGACGATTGGCATAAACAAATTCAGCCCATTCCTCGCAAGGTATATCAGGAAAAACCTTAGTGTTCATCTCAGGATAATTCAAAGTATCTTCATCAAAAGAAAAAGATGTCACGGTTGGAATGCCAGTGCCTGTAATGCGTGTCCTTCGTTTTGCCATTTCCTCGGCTTGTGAACGAATGTCAGTAAGATAAAAACCTTTTCCAAAGTCCTTATCAATAAGTCCTTTGGACAAATCGATTTGCTCAATGTTTACATTCGAGCCGTGATAAAGTGTAATCATCATACAAGCGCCCCTCCATTGCGATGACATACGATGGAAAGATCAGAGACAGCATCTGCGATTGAAAGTTGGTGTTCGGCCTCATAGCATTCATCGAGGAAAGATATCCCCTTGAATCTATTCAAATATGCATATGCCTGTTTCATACTTAATCCAAAGCGGGAGGCAAAAGCGCTGACGCAATAAATCATGTATGTTACCCGATTTTGAATATCTTTATTCATAAATTTTAGTTCTTTAATTATTCCCATCCACAACAGACTTTTGCAGAAATCTCATGTCCTTCTCCGGCACAAAGATATATTTTCCTCTTCATCTAACAAAAGAATACCATATAAATCTTCAATCTCTCAGTTCTTCCTTCTTCCTTCTCAGTTCTTAGTTCTCAGTTCTAACGTCTCAGTTCTCAGCTCTTAGTTCTTTCCTCTTACCTCTCAGTTCTTCTTCTCCTTCGTCATCGTCAAAAGGCAGTTTGTCAAGATATCTGTCGAAATCACTTTGGAATAATCGGTCTTGAATGACGCGATATTTCTCAAACTCAGTTTCCGCATGCTCTTTAGCTTCCTCCGCTGTTATGCGGCCAGGTGTCTGCAACACCTCATTACCGCCAGCAGCGAGGATGGTGTCTATCTGTTTGGCCCAATCCTCCATTGTCATGGGAATATGGCGCTTTGCCATACGCTCGGCCAATTCGAGCACACCATTTACTAATTGTCCCATATCGGCCAGTTCCATCTCTTTGAGATAATTTTTGGCTACAGATACATCCGTCTTAACGATTTTACCATCAGGAGCATTCTCCCATGATGTCAACCCCATGTGTTCTTGCTCGGCATTTGCTCGTTCTACAATCAGTTCTGCGGCTGTATGTCCGTGTACGGCATAATGCATTTTATTCTGCATCATTTTGAAGAACATTCGGGTGGTCGGAGCATCACGGTTGTAATCTATAGCCGTAGCATAGATATCCGTCAGTTTTTGATAGAAACGGCGTTCAGAGAGACGGATCTCCCGGATTTCGGCTAACAGGTGTTCGAAATAGTCTTCGCCAAGGAAAGTACCATTCTCCATCCGTTTCTTGTCCAGGACATACCCTCGTATGGCATATTCCCGCAGCACGCTCGTTGCCCATTGCCGGAACTGAGTGGCCCGTATGCTATTCACACGGTATCCCACACTGATGACAGCATCAAGATTGTAGAACTGGGTCATATATTTTTTTCCATCAGATGCAGTTGCCGAGATTTTCTCGGTAACTGACTCCTTCACAAGTTCTCCACTTGCGAAAATGTTTTTCAAATGTAGCCCGATGTTATCCGTTGAGCAGTCGAACAACATACCCATAGCTTTTTGCGTGCACCATACTGTCTTGTCCTTGTAGTACACCTCTACCCCTTGTTCCTTCCCTTCAATCTGAAATATCAAGAACTCCGCCGTACTATTCCTTATTACTTTATGCTCTGCCATATTATTAAGCACTCCCTTATAACGCTAACCTTAACGCTAACTCTAACCTCTTAATGAAGAAATTAATCCATTAATTTGTCGTTCGATCTCTTGCAGATCACTCAACAACTCCTCATACGTCACCATGAACCTTGAACCCTGAACCCTTAACCATAAGTTCCCCTGAACCACAATTCATTCCTTTCCTACTTTCTGTCGCAATGTCTTAACAATCGATGTAAGAATTTTCAAGATTCTTGTCGAATCTGTGTTTAAGGAATTAAATTGAGTTTCATCAAGGTATCCGTTGTCGTGTAATAGGTTAAGCCAATAATCCGTTTCATCTGCTTCTTTATACGCAATACTCATTTTGCTCAGAAAATCCGCATCACTTTGAGCATGTTTACTTTCGCGTACATTCGCTCCCACCGATGTTCCACTCCTATATATCTGCTTCGAAATAACGTATTCCTTATACTCCGCATCCTCTGTCAAGTATTGGAACAATCTTGTAATCCTACATCCAAAATCATAGCTCAGTTCATGAATCCCCCCCTTATGTTTCTCCTCCTCATTCATGAGTTTTGATAGTGGACCACGCTTCCGGTTCACGGTTAATTGTTCTCGGTTCATGTTTGTTTTCCACTTACCGCTCCATTTCTTATTATATTTTTTCTCTTCCATAATCGTGAACCCTGAACCATTAATCATTAACCAAAAGTTCCCATTAATCGTGAATCATGAACCCTGAACCAAAAGTTCTTCTGTGTCATAATTCATTTTCATCGTACAATAACTACGTGTACATTTGATGAAGGCATATTGCATTCCTTAATCCTTCTAATCAAATCATCCCATGTAAGACCTGATTTATCGGAAAGGTAGTGATAATGAGGCCTGGAACCCATCACACCACTTTCATCCCCAGCTAATCCCTTGTAGGTAAAATAAAAACAATGCCATAAAAGTCCCTTATGAAATACACGTGCTTGAACAACCTTTCTCTGCTCAAGCAATGCACGCATTTCACCTTCTGTCATATCTGTAGTGCCCATCTTCTCGATTGTCCCATCTTTTTGTTGATGGAAAAGTACAGGATGCTTCTTTTCATTAAATTTCTTTGGGTATTTTTCCTCGTGGTAAATATCCATAAGGTAACCTGCGTCTTGCGATTCTTTATTTAACCATAAAATATCTATAGGAGTCAAAGTTGCGCCTTTCAATAGCTTATCCTGCTCCTTATGCGAAAGTGATTCATTGGATAGCAATTGGTGGATGGCTGGATGAGGTTTGCTGTTGGCAAGTTTTTCGGCAATCATTTCATCTGTCTGCTGTAAAATAAACTTTTTCACCAAATCATCAGGAATAGGTATTGGACATTTAACCTTAAGAATGTCTTGGAATAATTTAGCAGAGTGAAATGCATGTCCCAAACGAAAATAATCAAATGGAGGACAATTAATATCTTCTGTCGGTTGAAACCCACGATAGACCCGATTTGTTTTTTTTATCCTTGAAATAAAACTCACGCATATGATGCTACTAGTTTATTCCCCCTTAACCATTAATCCTTAATCGTGAATCATGAACCTTGAACCCTGAACCGAAAGTTCTTCTCAACTCTCCACTCTTCACTCTCCACTCTAAACTCTAAACTCTCCACTCTTAAACCGTAAACAGTAGACTATTAAGCTACTAAGCAATTAAGCAATTAAGCTATTAAGCTATTAACCAACTAAGCAACTAAGCTATTAACCAACTAAGCTAATTCCATCAACGCATCTAACCTAGCCAAGCATTTCTCCTTCACAAAATGCTCATTGTAATATTGTAACGCATTCTTGCCTTTTTCCTCCAGAACAGTCCTGTCTGTATGAGACAATTTAATAGCCAACTTCGCCAACCCTTCTGCGTCCCCGGCATTCAGTGACCATCCGCAGTTAGCCTCACGTATTACCTCAGCCCCTTCACCATTCAGTATGGCCAGAATGGGTTTCCTAGCTGCCATGTACGATGAAATCTTTGCAGGTGCATAAAGTCGGAACAACGGGTCGTCATTCAGTGTCACCAGCATCACGTCGGCCTGTTTGAAGAACCAAGGCATCGTTTCAGCAGGGAAGCGCCCCAGGGTAAAGACCGTTTCCTCCAATCCGTTCTCCTTCACAAAATTCTGCACCCATTCTAGACGCCTGCCATCACCAACAATCACCCACTTTATCTCCTTCTGTTCTTTTGTGAGCAATGCTGCGTGCATCGTACAGTCGAACCCATGTGCTTCTCCCACAGCCCCTGCAAACATCAGTTTGAAGCCCTCTGGAATCTGAGGCAACTGTTCATTTTTCATTTTTAAATTTCCATTGGGTGAAAGCCCGTCTCCCCATTGGGGATAATAGATGAGTTTGTCCTTATAGTCCCCGTATTCCAGGATGCTCTTCTCAAAACTACGCGAACTCATCAGAATCTTGTCGGAATGTTTGTATTCACACTTCACGAAGTGACGGAAAAAGCCCAATACATACTTGTTGTTGATTCCCCCTGCTGCAGTCAGACTCTCTGGCCAAAGGTCCAGCACCCATGTATAGAGAGGCACCCCTCGAAGTCTTTTATACAACACCCCTGGGGCCGACATCATTACGGGCGAAAGCTGTTGTACAAACACACAGTCATACTTATGCGAAATGGCATGGATGAGAACATACATCCATGCCACTATGAAATAACTGAAATAGTTCAACAACAACATAATCTTGTTGTTCCCTCGCGGGATAATGGGTAGTCGTGTTACCCGCACCCCATTCACTATTTCATGCCGTCTTTTGAACCACCCGTACCCATCAAAGAATTTCCCTGCCGGATAGTTCGGTGTTCCGCACACCACATGCACGTCGTGCCCTTTTTCCGACCAGTGGAACGCAATGTCGTTCCCTCGGAACGCTTCAGGATAGAAATATTGGGATATAAATAGAAATTTCATTAGTAATAGAAAATATATATGCTCAAGGTCGCAATCGAGGCGGTGGTAAACTTTTGAGGCATATTTAAAGCTTAAGTACTATTAATAATGTGAGATATTATTTTATTCCGAGAGTACGGCAAAATATTGATATATAATTACATGCCCAATTGAAGATTCTTCTTTGGAATAAGGCCCATTATTGCAGCCCGACGGTATTCTGTTGAAGTCTTAGACAATCCGCACTTTCCAGAGTGTACCCAGTTAAAGCGCGGCATTCCGGACGGATAATCATCCAATGCGCCAGCTTTCTGCTTAAGCCATTGCTTCAACCATGCGAGTTTTGCCTCCATTTCCTTTACCATCCCACCTGTAGCAGGATGAATTTCCAAAAAAAAGGCCTTCCTATCATAAGAAACGACATAGTCCCATCGGTTTGCATCGTGATAAATAGATTTCGTGCATGTATCAATGTCAACACTACCATCCAACTTTCGGGTATCCCTTACCAACACATATTTAGAATCCGACTTCAAAGCAGCCAATCCTTGGCAATACCCATTTGCGATATCTGGTACAGCAACTATGACCTTCTCAAAGCTATTCATATTCGCCATTGATTACCTGTGATACAATTTCGGAAGTGCGACCTGAAAACTGAGATAATCCCCCCCAATCAGACACATCTGTATCATCACTTGACACATCAAGTGATGATATATCCATTGCCGTCACCCCGTCGCCTTTGTCTGTAAAGTAGTAGGTGTTGATACTTTTGTTGAATATTCCAGTTATCATATTGCTGATACTCTCATAGCGTTCTACACCAAAAATTCTCAGAAGCATCTTCTCTTTCTGTACAGGAGTCGCATCACAGTTTTTAATAATATTGAACGCCCAAGCGAACTCAAGCAACACTTGAGAGTGTGTTGAAAGAATTACTTTATAACCATTTTGGACAAGTTCAATCGTTTGAAGCAAAACAGACTGGATTGCCCTTGGGTGCAGACCCATTTCCGGTTCCTCCAAAACCACATATCTATACTGGCTTCTATCAATTACATTCTGAGGAGGCCCTGAAAGACAATAAAAAGCCATTAGTAAAGGCATAAATTCTTTCTGCCCAGCACTCCATGCCATAAACGGAATATTCAAATCGCCCACAGATAACTGCATCTTTTTCTGGCCAGAACTATCATCTATCGTCACTTTACCATTATGGAAGATGCTTCCTTGCAATGATGTTTTTACCCCACTCTTCAATCTATAGTCCAATGGGAAAACGACCTTACTTCCGTTCAGACCATATTGAAAAAACATTCGTAACGTCTCACTAAATTGCCGAAGTACAAAGGGAGTGGAGGAGTCGTATTCCATGAAATTCTTTGGGCGCCCGTCGGCAATGCTTATAATGCGCTGTGCAGGAATGTAAAACAATTGTTCTTTCGCATTAATGTTTCCCTTGCCCAGCAAGCTATTCTTTTTGTATGAGTTAATCCCGTCACTGATGTAAGTGCTCTCTGTCCAGATCTTGGACAACCCTTCTCCAAAAAAGAAATTGAGGATGTTATCCGGATTTTTGGCAATAACATAGTTATACTTATCCATAGTAGCGGCGACAAATTTTTTGTCTAGCAACAGCTTTAACAATTGCAGGCAAAGGCTCTTTCCGCTGGCTTGTGCACCAATCAGGACTGTGAGATCACCAAACATTAGATGGGCTTTTCGTATTGGACCGAAATGATGGATCTTTAAGCTATTCATATTAAACATACTTTATATTATTTACAAAAGTAGCGATTATTTTCTTAATACCAGCATCTTTTTAGGAAAAAGATTCTCTCTTAACCTCTCATCCTACCTGTCATGCACAAACAACCTTGATATTTTTTGCAAGAGTTCTTTGGCATCTATTTCCGTGTTTTTTGCCTTCACCCACATGTTGGTATATGCAATGAAAACAAGAAAGGCTTTGAGTATTGCTATATCAAAACTTTCTGACAGCAGATAAGCATTGCATTGGATATGTCTGTACCCCGATATGACAAGGAAAACAAAGTATAGCAAATAAATAAAGAAGATTATATTACTTGGATGAATCAGGTAGTATGCCAGCTGTTCCCTATGCTTCTCATACTCGTGGTTGCCTGTGTCCTTCAGTGGCGAGTGCTTTATTATCCATTTGGTAACTGGGTACGTCGAGCATAGCACAGACCCCCAAGCAAGCATTATAAACAAGACCGTTTCAGGTTTTGGCGTCCACCATTCCAGTCTTGTCCCTCCCTTTAAAATAAGGGCAGGAACACCAAAAGCAAACAAAGCCACGAAGAAGTACGTTCCGAAAATTGCCATAAAAGGTTGCATCAACTTCGCAAGGACATACACTATTGCAATGGGGACTGATACAATGCTTTTTACTATTTTCATCACTTTTCTAGGCCAGCGTCTTGCACCCCATTCTGTAAATCCATAACAACCACCATAAATGACCAAAAGTAGAAGTGTCCAGTGTTTTAAGCGCATCACGGCCCAATATACACCTGCAAAAGTCAAACCTCCAATAGTTAGAATAGTCAATATCAGAAGCCATAGTTTTATTTTATCGGTCATCTTAAAGTTGGTCATAAATCTTTGCCACTTCTTTGGCTTAATAGCTTGGATATGCTCTGAATTGTCGGAAATAATATATTCCCTCTTCCCTCTCAGTTCTTAGTTCTTAGTTCTCAGCTCTTCCCTTCAATCTTCATTCAGTTTCTTACAACGAGTTACGAGGATTCTGACCAACTCTTCACAGTCGTCGTAAATTGATGTATACTGTTTCTCATCAAGAAAACCATTTCGATGCAAAAGATCTATCCAATATAGGCTTTCCCTTGCTTCTTTTAAAGCAATAAAACTTTTACTTCGGTAGTCATTTTTGCTAATAGCATTTATAGCCTCTGCATTATTTGCCCCAATGCTAGTTCCTGACCTTAATAGCTGATTACAGATATTTGCTATCGATTGTAAATAAACTGGAATGGCTTTTTCATACACCCGTTTGTTATTGACTATCTTGTATGACGGCTTCTTATTTGCGGCCTTTTTCAACAAGAAATCATTAAGTTTTACAATACGATCACCAAATGCTAAACACTTTTCTTGTACTATCTCTGTAAATTCCGCCATCCCTCTTAGTTCTCAGCTCTTACTTCTTACTTCTTAGTTCTCAGCTCTTACTTCTTACTTCTTAGTTCTCAGTTCTTAGTTCTCAGCTCTCAGTTCTTGCTTCTCAGTTCTCAGTTCTTAGTTCTCAGCTCTTACTTCTTAGTTCTTCCCCCTCTGGGTCAAAAGTTCGAATCCCTCCGGGATCACAATGGCTTTTGAGTTCACCCCCCTTGAGGACGTATCACTCCTTTATTCGTAGCACTTTTGCAAATTGATTTTTTAGTGTGAGAGTTTTAATAAGGTTCTGATTTGTTTAAAATCGTAAATCCGTAATCTTGAAAGTATAAAATGCACAAGTGCCTTAATTTTATAATTGAAAGGGATTGTGTACTTCTTCATTAGATCATCCCACATTTCTATTGCATAATGGTCGTTACGTAACACCTTTCTTGCATAGAATTCAGCAAGATATTCATTTTTGTGAGCCTCATACTTTTCAATGTCAAAAACGCTCTTGTATTTGTCCAAGGCATTTAAAGCGTCCAATTCGATAATCGTGCGACAACATTTTACACACTCCCTTTCACTACAATTATGTGAATAAGAGTTGCATACATTTAAGTAGTTGTACGAAGGTGTCCATTCAACAAGTTTTTTAACTTTGTTATAACGTGATACATCCCCTCCTGTTGTGTAGAAAGTTGTGTTGTTGGTTGAAAGAACTGCAAGATTAAACAACTCAAACTGTGAAACATCATATCTATTCAGTTTGAATTCACTTATTTTATATGAAGACGATGAATAATAGACCCTAAATAATTTTTCTAGTAGTAGTATGGTACTGCCATTAGCAATACCATGATATTCTGTATAATCATAAGGCAAGAAAGCCTTAAAATTCGTATCTATCTTTACAAACTTAAATCCAAATTCATCGCAGAAATCTTGTGCTAATTTTACTCTATTAGCAAATAGCGTATTGGTTTCTTCTGCTCCAATATCATGGGAACCAATATTCATTAATACTAAATGGGTCAGCGAATATTGAGGAAGACATTCTGAACCTCCAATATTGCAATGACAGGCAATAGTGTATAAGGAATCTACCCCACATGTGATACCAGTTCCGACTCCTCCAGCAGACTTCAGTTCGGTATCAATTGTGGGGGCCTTGATATTGAATGGTTCAATGTTGTATGCTTCGCAATATACATTCATCATGTAGTTTTGCACTTGATAGTAAAGCCGTGTGCTAACAGGTACCTTTGATTCAAGTTCCCAATGCTCTTTGATACACTTAAAAACACATATAACGAAGAATCCATCGGCACGATCATCAGTTAGATAGGGTGCGAATTCTTCTTGAACTTCAGCATAAAGGGTTTTGGTAACTCCTCCCGCTTCTATATCGCAGCATAATTTATTATTGTCGCGATATACTTTATTGATAATTATCTTATTCATTGCATTTCCCCTTTTTACCTTGCAGTAAATCCTCCGTCGACAAACAAGTTAATACCAGTTACCCAACGAGCGGCATCAGACAACAAGTATATGCAGGCATTGGCAATGTCTGTAGTCTTTCCCAATCCCAATAGATGTTGTGCTTCCAGCGCTGCTCTCTTCTCAGGGTCGGCGATGTGGGGTAGGTTCTGGTTAATGGGGGTTATGATGACGCCTGGAGAAATGGAGTTGACGCGTACATTCTTCCGGGCCAGTTCTACGGCAAGCGATTTTGCAACAGCTTTCAGGGCTCCCTTCGTCATTCCATAGATTGATTTGCCCGCTTCGCCATAGCTCCCTGCTACAGATGAAAAGAATACGATACTGGCCCCTTCCTCGGACAGATTGGCACGTCGGCAGATTTCTTGGGTTAGATAATAGCCTGTGTATACATTAACTTTGAAGAACTTGTCCAGTGTATCCTCTTTCGCAGAGTTTAGGGGCAGGGTAGTGGAGATACCTGCGCAATTCAGCAAGCCGTTAACCTTTCCCACCTTCTCTACTCCCAGTGCTACTATTTCTTTTACCTTATCTTTCTCCGTTAAGTCAAGCACACCTATGAAATGTTCATCAGGTCGCTCCACCATAGAGAGTGTTTCTTGCAGGCCTTCCTCATTCATATCGAGGAGAATCAATCGAGCGCCCATCTGGGAGCAACTGATAGCGCACTGTCGTGCGATACCAGATGCTGCTCCAGAGATGACGATATTCTTCCCTTCAAGGGAGAAAGGATTAAATGCGCACCCCATTTTCAACTTCAACTACATTACTGATTTTGCAATCACAGAAAGGAACGATTGCTGTGGCCCAGGTCATGCCTACACCAAAGGCGCTCAGCAACAAATCTTTCTTTCCATCCAATTTGTTTTTCAACTCGCTGACTATGGTCAGGGGAACAGACACAGACGATGTGTTACCATATTTGGCAATGGTCGAAGGTATCTTCGAAGTGTCCAACTTCATTTTCTTAGCAATGTACGAGTTGATGAAGTTGTTGGCTTGATGGAACACAACATAGTCGAAGTCATCAGCCGTTTTCTCAGCAAAAGCCAATGTCTTCTTTATGTCACGAGGAATCTCACGGATGACGAAGTTAAACACATCGCCGCCCATCATATAGCCCTGTTCGTCACTACGCATGTTGCCGAATTCGTCTACAACCTTCTCCACCACAGTTTCAGCAGAACTCATGTGGCGGTAACCGCCAGCGGGAATCATAATAAGATTGGCACGCGAACCATCGCTGTTTAGTGAGAATGTACTCTTTCCAAACTTCTCATCCCGTTCAACCAAGGCGGCTACTCCACCATCACCAAAGAGGAAAGCACTGCGACGGTCTCTCGGAGAATAAACTTTTGAACGTGTCTCGCCATCCAGTATGAGAGCTTTCTTCAGATTGCTCTTCTCCATCATGCTGAATACTACCGACATTCCATACAGGAAAGCTGAACAACCCAAGTTGATGTCAAAAGCAATGGTGTTGTTGGGCAAACCGAGTCTGTGTTGCAAGGTCACAGAGGTCGCAGGCATACGATAGTCAGGAGTCTGAGAGATGAACACCAATAGTTCTATTTCCTCCTTGTTGATATCATTGTCGGCAAACAACTGCTCTGCAGCTGCCAGACACAAGTCCGACGAGCATGTAGCCTCGTCGGCAAACCTACGTTCTTCAATGCCTGTCTTTTCTACGATTGCGTTAGCTTCTTCAGCACTCCAGAACTCTGTGTATTCACGATTCTTGATTACTCTTTTGGGTACAGCTGCGGCCATAGCCGTTATACCGACACCTTTAAACTCAAGATATGCCATTACTGATGCTCCTCTATGTAGTTGATGATGTCATTTAATGTTTTCAGCGTCTTGAACTCAGCATTTTCAATCTGGATTTCATATTCCTCATCCAGCATGGCAATGATAGAGAGATAAGCCATCGAATCCCATTCGGGCAGAGTGCGGAATTCAGTTTCAACGGTTAAGTCAGAAGCCTCAATGTCCAATGCTTCTGCAAACAAATCAATAAATTTTTGTGTGTCCATAATAATTAAGTTTAAAAATGTTTATAATTCAATCTTTTTTGCCGGATTGCCCATGTATAGTAATCCGTCTTTTGTATTTCTTAAAACAATGGCGCCAGCACCCACTCTTGTTTGGTTGCCAACTTTTAAACCTTGAGCAACAAACGTTCGTGCACCAAAGAAATTCTCATCACCAACATGTACTGCTCCTGATAGCCGGGTCTCAGGGAACATCACGTTATAGCTGCCTATTACAACATCGTGTCCCAATGCTATGCCTCCATTCATTACATTGAAGTCTCCCAAATGTATGTTGCAACTTAGTCGGCAAGAGAAAGTAATGATGTTCCCCTTTCCCATTTTCACCGAGTTCTCGTCGAAAAAGAATACGTTGTGAGCTATGATATTTGGGAATGAGATGTTAGGATTAGCAATTCTCTCCGAAACAGATTTTATATACTTAACATTGCCAATAGCAATTGCAATTGCCAGAGGCTTATCCCATGCATTTAGGGTGTCCATATTTCCAAGAATTTTCCCGTATGGGCATTCAGTTCCAACTTCCACTCCATCATCAAAAAAACCTATAATATTCCATGTGGGAGTGACTTCATTGATTTTTCGGAGGATACATGCAACCTCGCGCCCAAATCCTCCGAATCCATATATAGCAATATCTTTCATAATTTTTTAGTTGTGTTTATCTTTAAGGTTAATTAGAGCCATTAAATGCTTCCATCGTGGCAGAACCGGTCTTGTTGATGTCAGCTCGTTTGAGGACCTTCATAATAGTTATCCATATTACTTTCAAGTCCGTCATCAACGATACATGGTCCACATACCACACATCTAGTTTCAACTTCTCAGTCCATGAAAGGGCATTGCGCCCATGACATTGTGCCCAACCCGATATTCCAGGACGCACATCGTGGCGTCTTGCTTGTTCTGGAGAATATAGGGGAAGATATTTTACGAGCAATGGGCGAGGCCCAATCAGTGCCATATCGCCTTTCAGCACATTGATGAGTTGAGGCAGTTCGTCAATGCTCGTCGAACGTACAAACTTTCCGACTTTCGTCAGTCGTTCAGCATCGGGCAACAGATTACCCTCAGCGTCTCGCTCGTCCGTCATCGTTTTGAATTTGATGATTTTGAAAATCTTGGCATCCTTACCAGGTCTTTCTTGCAGGAAGAGTAGCCTACCCCAACCCCCTCCCTCAAGGGAAGGGCTTCCTTTACCATTTGCAATAAAGAGTAAGATAGAAATAATGAGCAGTATTGGTGATATGCAGATGAGTGCAATCAGCGCAATCCAGAAATCTAAAAACCTTTTAAAGAAATGTTTGTACATATATCTATTCGAAATGTTGCATTATTATATTGTATGTATTCTCCACTAAGTAGTTTTGTTTGAGATATTCATACCCCCGTTCTCCCATCTCCTTTATGCTTTCGGGATGGGAGACGAACCAATCGACAAGAACTGTGAAGTCAAGTTCGTTTAGGCTCTCGCACCATAGGCCGTATCCATTCATCTTGGCAATGCGCCCAATGTCCGTGTTTCGGTCGGTAGCGCATAGCACAGGCATACTATACTCCAGATACGATAACAGCCGACTAGGATAGTTCGGAATGGTAAACCGGTGGTCGAGGAATATCAGCCCCACATCGCATGCCCTCACCAACTGGTCATAATCCTCCTTCGGCAGTCGTTGCATAAGGGTAATGTTACATTTTTCATTTTTCTCTTTTAATTTTTCATTCAAACTTTCATGCCATGTATGAAGTTTGTTATATTCCGTCCCATTGCCCACAATCAGGAAATGACAATCCTTTCGGTCCTTATTCGCTTCCAAACACCTAATCAAGAATGGTATTCCCTGTGGTTTTCCTAAATTCCCTCCATAGATGAATATCGGCTTATCCGTCGGCAACCCATACTTCTCCCGAATCTCCCTCTTTGAAGCATCTTCCACATTCATACTCTCTCTCAACTCTAAACTTTCAACTCTCAACTCAATGCTGTTCGGTGCCACCTCCACCCGTTCAGCGGGGTAATAGGGATTGTGCCGACGCACAAAGTTTACATTTGCGGGAGACATACATCCTATGTAGTCCGAGACGTTATATAAGGCGATTTCCTTTTTGCGGAAATACCACCAGAATGGTGAGCGTTTCGAAAACATCCCCATATCCACAGCATTCTGTGGGAAAATGTCTTTCAGCAGCAGGTAACTGATGGCCTGTGGATTTTGTTTTTTTAGGTAACGCACTACATTCGTGAATGTTATGGGTGGGGTAGAATAAAGGATAAGGTCAAACTTTACATCACCCAAATGTTTCTTAATAGCTCGTTGGAACTGTCCTTCAATCATCAATGTTCCAATGCCCTTCTCCACCACATTCGTCTTCTGGATGTTCAGTGTCCGCACCTTCAGTATCGTAACGCCGTTTTCTTCAATTACATGTGTCTTTTCCCCGTTCCGCCTTTCTGAAGGAGATACAATGCACACCTTATGCCCTTCGTCCCTGAACTTCCTCAACAGGTCGGCATATATTCCCCTTGATTCAATGTTATTAATATTTGAAAGTGTTGTGAATATGATGTTCATTTATAATAAATTATATTGTAAATTCGTTTTTATTATTGGTGCATTTCGGTAGCAACTTCCTTCCATATTCCAACAAGTTGCTCCCATACTTTTGGAATTGCGTACATATCATTCACTCTGCTGCGAGCATTTTCGCCTAGTTTTATGGCTTCGGAAGTATGTTCTAGCATATATACAATGGCTTGACGTAATGCTTCTACATTTTTTATTGGTACACATATTCCACATGGACTTTTCCCATCAATATCAAGCATTTCTGGAATAGCACCTACAGGTGTTGCTACGATAGGACAACTACAAGCCATTGCCTCCAGTATTACATTGGGAAAACCCTCTGAATATGAAGGGAGAACAAATACAGAGCAATTTATCATCGCTTTGATAACTTCCTCAAGAGTTTTTGCCCCTTTGATATTGAGCCATGAATTGGATGAGTTACCAGATAGTTCTTCAAGCTGTTTCTTTATACTATCATTTGGTATATGTCCAAATATCTCTAATTCAATATCATTTATTTGTTTACATGCCTCTACCAATTCAAAAACTCCTTTTGTAGAAACGACATGTCCTGCATACACTATTTTTTTCAGATCGCGTTTTATGTTTTTGTTTTCTTCTATTAGTTGTTGAACAGAAACCGCAAGAGGATTTGGAAGATACCTTACTTTTTCATAACCAAAATTTTTAAGTGCATAGAACGAGCGAAGATCCATCACTATAATTCTATCTACGATTCGTAGAAGCCTTATAAACAATTTGTTTTCCCAATTCGTAGATTTTAATATCTCTGGAATACGTCCAAAATGGCAATGGACGATAGTTTTAGCTCCACTTTTATGTGCTTTTTTTACAATATATAAATCTTTCAGCAAACCAAATGATGCACTCGAACATACGTGGACAACATCAAAAGTTTCATTTTTAATAATTTTTCTAAACTTTTTGGTTAGTGGATAGTAGTTTTGGACTCCATTGCAAATTCTAAGGAAATGGGAGTCTGTTGCAAAACCTGCTTTTGATTTGGGATTGTACAATAATTCTAAACTAACATCCCCGTCTATAACATTATAATAGGATATAATGTGCTCTGTCCATTTTGCTATTCCCCCATTAAGATGATTGCCATAGGGGGAAATTAATAAAACATTCATCCTCTTAACGTCATTTAAAAACAATTGCATAAATTAGTTGCGAACTATTTTATAATTATTCTCCTAATACTATAACTTCTGGTATTCGGCTATGTTTTTTAGTCTCTTTTTAAAATACTTTTGGTAATTCTTTTCAAGAATTTCTCTTGGTAGCCTTTCATCTTCAGGATATAATTTGGACTCATGTTCTATTACTTGTTCAGGATCAAAGACAAAGCCCATAATTTTTGCAGGATTTCCTGTAACAATAGCATATGGCGGAACTTTGGAACGCACAACAGAACCAGCACCAATTATCGCACCACGACCAATAATGACACCAGACAACAATGTTACATTAGCGCCAATCCACACATCCTCCCCTACAATAATATCTTTGTCCGCATTATGGTTTTTATCTAGTTGCTCTTTTATATTCTCCGTTACAAATTTTCGCCACATACCTATAGGTGATAGATGATTGCCAGTAATGACAGTTAACCCAATAGCGGCCCCCGAATATTTCTTCATAATAAAATTGGCTTTACTATTCATAATCACAGACCCACTATAAATATTAGTATATTCTTCCATATATAAATTTTCAGGATTATCAATAGTCGCTTTATATGATACGAATGCCGTTTTATGAATGTTCTTAAATTGATGGTGATTAAGTTTTGACATAACCCGATTCCATACTCTTTTAATAAGCAAAAATAATCTCATAGTGCCAATAGTTTTATATATGATTGTACAAATTTGTCTTTCGAAAACAAATACTCTGCGTGCTTACGGTTATTAATGGAGAATGCTTGATATTCTGCATCTTTGAGGGACATCATTCGCTCAAGTGCCATGGCTATACTGTTTGTGTCATGTGGGTTGAAGAGGAAGCCATTTATTCCTTCTTCTACATAGCGACTATTGTCACACACCTTACTGCATGCAATAGGGAGTCCACATGCCATTGCCTCACAAATCACATTGGGTGTTCCTTCATAAAATGAGGGCAAGCAGAAATAGTCTGCCTTTTGATACTTCTCTAATATTTTGTTTGTTTTCTCCTTTAGTTCTATATAATCGATAAGGCCAAGATACTCGATTTTTTGCTTACATTTATTGATATAATCCATATGTGCTGTGTTTAGTCCATACCAACTAATATGGAAGCAAAATCCTTTAGACTTCAACGCTGCTACAGCATCTATAAATCCTAGAGTATTTTTAGAGGGCCAAATAGATGCCGCAATCATAATTTCTGGCACTTTCCGTCGATTCTTTTTTAACGTAGGAACAAAATATGTTAGGTCTACAAAATTGGGGATGGTATATACTTTGTCTTTTAACTTTGGGAAAAACGAACATATATATTCTTCTTGTGAATAGGAATTAGGGACCACATAGTCTGCTATTCTAAAAAGATTAAATCTTATTATCTCATTTTTCCCAGTATGTTGGGTAGTATTTCTTTCGGATACTATCAGTTTGAATTTGCGATTAAATATGTGAGCCATACAGGCACATATCGAAGGCGTTTCCAAATAGGAAATTACCACATCAGGTTCCGTTTTACGGATATAGCGTGCTATATGCCATATTCTGGAAACCGATTTTTTAGCCTTATTTAGGTATACATATGGTATGTCATTGGCTAATAGATAATCTGCATAGAAACAATAATCATGATAATACGCCACTGATACTTTGTATCCTTTTTCTTTTAAAAACACAGCGAGCCCAACCAATTGCCGCTGTGCTCCGCCTGGACCGAGTGAGTCTATGAGACATAGTATGTGTTTCATAATCCAATTACGACATTTCATGCGGAAGGACGAGCCATGATCCAAGAGTTCGGTCATACTCTTCGGGTTCAAAGCTACTCATACCTCCAGCAGGGAAAAAAGTTAGTTCTCCAAAATACACTTGGCCATTAATTATATAAAAATCAGTCCGAATAAATGGTATGTCTTTGGATAGTAATTTTGCAAAACGTATCATTTCATCTAACTCTTTTGGACGATTATGTCCTCCGGGATTGTCTCGATTTGGTCGCTTCATATTTAGATGTTCCCATTCTGTTGAATAAAAATCCTCAGACAATCCTTTTTTTGAGAATCGATCTCTGCAAAGTAGTATGAATTTGGGGGTGCCATTGAAACAATGTATTTTATAATCTTCCAACTCCTGGCCATCGTTTGTCATATATTGCTCTGCAATAATACGTTTCTTGACATTTTTGTAGGGCCATTCACGAAATTCTTTATAAATATCGCTTTTTAAGGAAACGGAAAGTTTGTGTATTGCATCGTCTTTATTGAATGTTGCTTTATTCTTACATATGATAACACCACAGCCTCCTCCTCCATGGGTGGTCTTTAGCACAAATTGTTGCGGCAGCAAATCCCATTCTATATCATCAGGGCTGTCCCATACACCCAGCGTAGGAATAGTATGTTCCCTTCCAATAATCTCTGCCACATAATTCTTAACTGAATACTTATCTACCATCATGGTGTATTCTGGTCGCCGGTCATATAATTTCAACCACTGTAGTTTCTCATTAAATGTTAAGGGATGATGAAGATGTAAAACTTTGCCTAATTTAAAGAAATAGTATAATCGTAGATACACACTATCTGAATAAAGGAAGTGTGTCTTCTTGACTATTCCTAAAAATAAACGACTGGGATGCTTTATAAAGTTAAGTATTGGTTGCATAGAATAATTAGTCAGATAGAATAGATAACCCCTGCTTATCTCGGTACTCGAGGCCAAGGACAATTCCTATTTCCATTGAAAGAAATGAAAAAATATTGTTAGTGAATCCCATTGAGTACAAAGACTTTGAAAACCAAATAAAAAACACTGCAAGAAGGGCGTAGAACAATTGAGGATTTTGTCTGTTTCTCCGAACAGCTCTCACCATACAAATAAAGAATATAAGATATGAAATAATACCCAAGACTCCAAAATCGATTAATATCTCTAACCAGTCATTGTGTGCACGGATTCCAATTAAATTGGTAGTTCCATCTGTACCAAATCCGAAAAATACATTTATAGATTCTGCATTAAACCATGTATTCATTGCTGCGGCGTATATTGCATCCCTACCAGACGTATCTCCTTCAATCGTCTTAGCAATACGACTCACCAAATAATCACTATTCATCATTGTATAATAAGCAAAATACGAGATGGCTAATACCGTCATCACAATAAACACCTCACTGAAAAAAGACTGTTTTGATTTTATGCTCATGCGAGCAAGCAGATAAAAAGGTAGTGCTGCAGAGATAATGTTGCCACGTTTGGCTCCATATATAATAAAGAAAATAATGATAACGGATACACCTATTGTAATCCATTTGTTACGAACAAAAAAAAGAAGAGGAATGATTACAAGAAAAATGGTAGAGTTATTAATGGTAAAGTATCCAGGTTCACCAGACAAGGTTTTCTCTATAAGAACGCTCTCCGCATGGGTAAAGTAAAAATATCCGGCGATGCAACTTAATATAAGGAAAATTGTCAATGAGCGGCGAGTTATAGCTCCATTAGCGGTTATTACAAAGAAGAGGGGTATTGGCAGCATAGAACACAGAACATTTCCAAAGTTTGTTGATTCTGGGGTTTGCCACGTAAAAGAGAACAAGAAATAAATGACATTTAGAGCAACAAAAAGAAGCATACTTCGTTCAACGGCCGTTAATTTGAATTTAGTCAGATGTATGAGAATACCAATAAAACTCAAGCAGACCAATCCTAACCTCCAAACGATAGGTGGAAATGGAAACCAGTGATATACAAGGAAACCAAGCATGCAAAAGAAAGCAAAATTCCTTAATATTAAGTACTTAGTTGGAGTCTTATAATGCTCCAATGAATGATTGTTATGTGACATATCAATTAATCAGTATTTAGATTGTGTAATACCTTATCTCGATGTGATTCACACTGCAGTAGATTAAGCAGTTTCTTCTTTTTGTTATTGCTCAAAAATGAAGGAAGCAAACCTAATAAATATAACTTATTTAGGATGCGACCTCGATATGGCTCAAAGGCCATGTGTATGTTTTTTTTGTTTCTGGAATAATAGGCATAAGTTTCTTCCTGAAGCTTTTGGGGAGAGGAAATGATGCTATTAAGTTCCTTTATCCGTTCTTCAAAACCTTTCCGGTCAGATAATAACATGACCTTTGGCTCTTTTCTGCATTGTTCATAAGGGTAGAGTTCTATCTTAATCTCATCAGAAAAGTTGATATTTACCATATATCCATAACACCACAGTTCAGGAAGATATCCTTGTTTGTCAAAGCAGAAATTTCCTAAACCATAAACGATGGGCTTGCCATTATAATATTCATACCCACTATAGCAGTGTTGATGATGATTTACTACTGCATCAGCTCCAGCATCTATAAAGAAACGGTAGGTCTCTTGCATGCGAGGACTTGGCAACTGCCACATCTCATGTCCACCATGAATTATAACTAGAACATAGTCTGCTTTGTCTCGGGCTTCTTTTATGGAATAATATTGTTGAATTGGATTTAAAGGATTACTGCCAGCAGTTGTTTCTGTGGCAATGCTGAATTCATGTTCGCAGCAATTTATTATAGCAAGCGTTTCTCCATTGATTTTTTTATATAAGACTTTTGAGGCTTCTTGAAAATCCAAACCTCCACCAACAATGTCTAAACCGTATTTTCTGCATGCCTGCAAAGTGTTCTCAACGCCTTCTTTGCCATAGTCAAGAAAATGATTGTTAGCCAAAGTGACACAGTCAAATCCAGCCCATTTTATTGCCTTTACGCCCTTTGTAGTACATCTTAGGCGAGGACCACATTTTGTAATAGCCTCTTCAGTACCCTTTGTAACGGGACACTCAAAATTTACTATGGAAAAATCTGCATGCGCTGTCTCTTCATGTATTTCAGATAATACCGAGGCATAATCCTCCAGTTCAAGAGTTTGCGCTACACGATCACGTGGGCAAAAATCGCCTGCTATTAAGACTTTCATCCTTTCAATAATTAAAAAAACTCTAATTATCCTTGAACAGGTATACCAAACATTAATTTATTAAATAGAAATCCAAGGGAATGTATGGCTGTTTTTCTCTTATTAGAAAATAAGTTGAAAAATTGTCTCTTAAAAAATATCCAGTTAGTCTCGTCAGAAAAAGAGAATGAGGTTCGACAATCTAAACAATTGGGATTATTACAAAGTGTAATCTTTATATCCTTCCTAAACATGTCTCTCTCTTTACTCAAAGACTTTTTCATGTCTGTAATAATGGCATAACCATTACCAACAAACCCTTCAGAAAGTTTAGATGCACTAACAATATCATCTACATATTGTTTAAACCCTGTTCTACAAAAGACGGTATTTGGTGTATCATACCATTTCTTTTTACCATCTTCATAAAGAAACAAGCCGTATTTCAACTTTGTTTGATAATACCCTTTTTCCTTTAAGATATCATCAAAGGCGATATGAGTACTACCCACAAATGGTTCTCCACCAATTCTGAGGCACTTACACCCTAAATCCTCTATTGCCTCTTGCAACAACCAATAACCAGACTTGTTGTGTGTATGGTTCTTAGTGAGATATTCGGAATATTTTCCAATTACGATAAAAGGGAATTCAAGTTTTTGGGAAATCCTCGCTTCGGGTAAAGTCAAGGCCAAAGTTGGTATGGCACCGGTTGTAGGTTTGGGTACGTTGGTTGATGAATAAACTTCATTTCTATGGAACCACCGTAATTGTCTAATATGTTTATGTGGAAATGCTGTCATAATGATAGTGCCATCATTTCCAACAACCCTTTCCAATGCTTTTATGAAACTTATGGGCCCATTTTCAATAGAACCTATCGCCTTATATGACACTCTTAAGAATAATGTATCTCCTTTTGATACGCCAAGTTTTTCTAGGTCTTCTTCAATTTTTCTCTGTGTATGTTTTTCTTGTTCCATTTGCTTCATTCTGTTATTTGTTTTTTAATAAACTGTTTTTGTGCAGAATATCTTGTGCCATTTTAAGCATTGGCGGGCCAATAAACTTGTTATCTTTAACGGCAACACCCTTTCCTTCAGCCTTCGCTTCATCTGTGAGCCGTACCATTTCTTCTGCCCATGCGATTTCTTCTTCGGAGGGTGAAAAATAGTGGTTTACCAAAGGTAGTTCTTTGGGGTTAAGAACTAGCATACCATCAAAACCAAGATTCTTGGAAAGAATAAGATTCCTCTCCAAATCCTCCAAGTCATGTACTTTGATGTGAACAGTATCAATTGGGATAACTCCTGTAGCCCTTGCTGCATTTACGATGGCATTCCGTGCATAAAAAATACTCTCTCCTTTGTCATCATGCTTGCCTCTTAAGTCTGTCACATAGTCTTCACAACCGAAAGCAACTGCTATGACACGAGTACAAGCTTGACATATTTCCTTGATATTGACAATTGCTCCAGCTGTTTCAATCAAAGGAATCAATTTAAAAGTTCCGACCGGAATATTTTTTTCGTATTCGATAGTTTCAAGTAGTTTGCCGACGAAATAGACATCCTCCTCTTTCGTTGATTTCGGATACATAAAACCTGCAATGCCAGGTATAGTCAACTGATAGAGGTCTTTTAAAAGTTCACCACTCTCACGATCATTGACTCGTGGGAATATGACCTTGTCTTGTGCCTCTGGGCGTTTGACAAAAACCTTGATATTATCACGCGCCTGTTGTTTGTCAACTATAGGGACAGAATCTTCTATATCAAGTAACAGCACGTCAGCATTTCGACGAAGTGAGCTATCTAGTAGCTTTTGGTTGTGCGCAGGCACAAACATCAAACTACGCATTAAATAATTCTCATTCATAATTTTTATAGTTAAATAACTCTTTTTTTCACAAGTACATTACGACGGAAAGAGATAACATCCTCACCATGCTGGTTATAACCGATGGTTTCCACATAGATGATACCACGGTCGGGTTTTGATTTCGACTCTCGCTTGCTAATGATACGAGTACGAGCATAAATCGTGTCACCGATGAAGGTCGGTGCTAAATGCTTTATGTCTTCGTAGCCAAGATTGGCAATAGCTTTACCACTTATGTCTGGTACTGTCATTCCCACTACAAGCGAGAACACCAACGTACCCACCACAAGTGGTCGTCCGTGTTGGTTGTGACTAGCATAGTCCACATTGGTGTGTACGGGGTGATGATTCATCGTTAAGAGAGAGAAAAAGTTGTTGTCACTCTCAAAGATAGTCTTAGAAAGGGCGTGCTTAATTTCTTCGCCTTCTACAAATTCTTCGAAATATAAACCTAAAACTGATTGATTCATTTCCTTTTGAATATTTTAGTTTGAATTGTTGCGAGTATAAATTTGCGTTCTCCAGATGTTAATCCTAACAAATAGATTGAGAATAAAATAATTACTGTGAACGCTATTGTTCCCAGAGTCTTTATCAGGAGACCACTGGTTTCAACATAATTATTAAAAAATAAATAAAATGGCAGCGTAATTACAATAACTTTTGTTGCTGGTATTATAGTTTGAGTAAAGAATTTTGGCACAGCAATTGATGCCTGTCTGTTTGCAAAAAACAGACGAACCCCAATCACAAGAAAAGAGACTCCAATCTTTGTATAGAAAATAAACATGGGAGATAAGCCCCGACTAAGAAACAACCAAGTTAATATGATATTTAGAGAAATAAATAAACTTACAAAAATCTGATAATATTTGTTTTGTCCAGTAGCTAAGATAGCCATAACTAGTGGCATACTTATGGCTTCCAAATATGATGACCAAATAACCAACTTGCAGAAAATCGCAGAGTAATCAGGTACTGTTTCTAACCATACATCTAATATAAAATTAATATTTAGTAAAATAGGCATAGAAATAAAATACAGAAGGAAAAATGAAGACTTAGATGATTTATATACTAAGTTCCTCATATTATCATATTGTTCTGCAGCATAGCTTTTCATAATCTGTGGACGAAATGACGTCTGGAAATTATGAACAAACATGGTTATAGCTCCGTTTACTTGATTTGTAATTGCAATAGAAGCATTAAGAACAACACCAAAAAATACGTTTGCAACCATATTAACTCCTTGAGTCGTTAGTATTTGGGCAATTTGACCACAAATATTCCACCCCATAAAGCCCGAAAGTGCTTTAAAAATATGTTGATTCCACATCAAATGTATTTTACAACCGTTTAGATTTTTGGAAACAAATGCAGAATACAACAAAAACACCAATATGTGTACCCCAAGCATGAGGACTGAATATAAAATAAGTTTATCTGAGTTTATCCATAACAACACATAAGTTAGTCCAAGTTTCAGGAATACATCAAATATGCTTAAATATGCGAATACATCCATTCTTTCATAGGCAAAGATAGCTGAATTATAAGGAACCTGTATAATACTAAAGAAAGTACTTAAGACAACACATTGATATGCGCAATTAGCAGCAAACATTCGCCCCTCAGGAATGTTAAGTTTACAATTAATGAGCCATAAGCCTATTGTCTCTGCGAGCAGGATAACCATAATGCCTATAATTACATGGATATTCATAGACATATTAAAAACGCTGTTTAGATCGCCCCCTTCCTTTTTCCCCAACTCAACATTGAAAAATCTTTGAGTTGCCATTGACATCGCACTATTGAAAAATCCCAAAAAGGCGACGGCGCCTGCAACGACATTATATGTCCCATAATCTTCTATGCCAAGAACTTTAAGTACAATTCTTGACATATATATTGTTACCACCATGATGAGTATCATCCTAATGTATAGCATCATAGTGTTCTTAGCAATGCGCTTTGTATTTATATTATCTGACATTTTACTTTATTTATTTGGAGATTACCAAACGACCATTTTGTTTATTTTCCCATTAACTACATCACAACTGGGTAATAAATTAAGATTATGCCCCCAATCCTTCAATTTCTATTTCTCTATTGTTTTGTTATTAATATTTGTTTTTGTACAAATCTATCTGTTAAGAACTCAAACTAATTTTACAATGTACCATTTTAATTACAATGTCACTTTTTACTCTCTGTTAAATTATTTCCCTCTAAATTCTAATACCATATCAGCCACTCTTTGACCAGACAAACTTGTCACGATATTGTTAGGTGAACCCTTCTGAAAGGAACTCTTCAACACAATACCATCTTTTGAGTACCATGTAATGGGCTTAGACCTACCAAAACTAACCGAGCCGACTTGACCTTTATGTGAATAGGAAACCTTATCCTTTTTTACCGTGAAGTCTATGACATTTGTCTTATTGCCTTGCGTCAGAACTATTTGAAAAGAGTGATTGCCGTCAACAATATAAGTATAGTTTACTCCTTTATCAGGGATTTTTTTCATTTTCGCGGAATACTTCCCCACCGAGGATGAAGAAAACATTTGACGAATGCCACCTTTAGATTCACCATGAGTATCCAAAATAAGTTCTGTATCCATGTCGCGTACGGAGACAGGAGCGGTGGTTTTGCTCCCTGAATAATTGTTTAAGTATGCCATACCGTTCAACGATGCTTTGCTAATCTTATTCCCTTTAATACGGACGGTATCAGCGGTAAAGAAAAAATACATGGGTGCTGATTCTGAAAAAGTATTATCAGAGATATTGATCACACCATGCCGGTACTTGGAATATTCTTCGTTATATAATTGATTAAAAAGTGTAAAACACGTGCTCCCTTTTATCTTGAAAGAATTTCCAGTTATAGTAACATTGTCAAGGTCATAAGCAGAGTTTGGAAAAACAAGATTTCCAGAAAGAGACTTGCACTCGAAATAATTGTCTCTCAGTGAGAATGAACGGTATCTTGAAGAAGAACTTCGTCCTTTGATTGTGATGTTGCGATAGATGAGTGCATTTCGCTCCCAAATATACTCATCAATTGGTGACACGTTGTTGAATATGTTTGTATATATAGACTCTGAGTCTGCTCCCTCATTTAAAAATCTCTTGCCGTCTGAAATGAAAATGTTGTCAGTATAAACACGACGTGCTTTTTCTCCAAATTTTTCAAGTGGATTTGACTTGCTCTTGCCGATTTCGCATTGTGGCTTTTTTGCGCCATTTTTAGAATAGGACATCATATCCTCAATGTAGTTATTCCTGTATATAACTTCGGCGCAAGACAGGTATGCATCGTAAGCGGTATAGCCTGCATTCTTTTTATCAGAGATATTTATAATATCCTTAAGATAATTGTTGGTAAAGACACATCGTTTACTTTTAACCAATGCTGCACAATAATATGAATTGTCCGTGCCCTCCTTTCCCTTGAACACATTTGAATCAATTACAACATCCCCAGATGCTATAAGAATCTCTTCAGCCCATGGATTCGCATTGTCTTCATCAGGGTCGACGCGCTTTGAATGGCTACATGTCAAATAAATAGGAGCAGAATTGAATCCTTCCCAAATATTATTTGCGATGTGACAACCGTCTTTTATAACAGCATTAAGAATGATAAATTTTCCAGTGTTGTCCGCATAGCAGTTAGATACGTGAACAGATGGTATGCCATATGACGTTTTTTGAGGGTTTATGTTCTGAAATTCAATGCTGACGACTCGATTACAGGAAAAATGACAATTAAGAAAAGCTAGTGGAGATGTAGTAATTGCAGGATGCTTATCACGAGTGCCACATATAATATCGTCAGAAAAACCCTCTTTAGTGCTTCTGAAATGTACTCCGTTAGCATATATGCCACCACCATTGGTTACATCAAAGGCATATTTGGAAAATAGTAATTTCCCTCCGTATAAATGGATTTGATAGTCCAATAATAATGGCTTAGGAAAAGACACATAGTATGTTCCATCAAAATATACATTTAATCTATTCTTTACTATAACTTGCAATTTTGAATAATTGAAGTCTTTGGCGCTTTGTGAGTTGGCTTTTAATCCTAGCTCAGAAGCAGTATATATCGGAGCAATCTTTTCCCACTGACCAGCCAATCGACACCCTAGCTTTTTATTTCTTGCAGAACTGTATTTTGCATCTTCGCCCTGCAGTGTTCCATTTTCAATGTTCCCATTACGTAAAACAAATACTGAATTTTTAGGAACATTAAGATTCTTACCCTTTAAGTCATACGTCCTGTCAACCACATATATTGTATTCTCGTACGCCAAGAGCTTATTTAGATCTTGTTCCTTGTTCAATACGATATAACGCACCTCCGCTGGCGTATTCGCTTTCAGCAAGGCTTTATACTTTGCATCGCCAATTTCCTTCGCTGCTTCATAAGAAGTTGGAACGGTTTGTGCTGGTATGTTAAACATTACCAGTAAATTGGTGGTAAAAAAGAGTATTAACCGTTTAATCATTAGTGCTGTGATTTATGCCTCACAGATTTAAAAGCATATTCTTTATACCATTCTGCGAACCTTATAATAGTTGATAGATGATAGGTGAGAAGTGATAGCTGAGTTAAAGATTGTGATACGCGGCATACCACTCTGCAAAGTGACGGAGCCCCTCTCTTAAAGTGATTCGTGGTACGAATCCGAAGTCCCTTTCTAGTGCGGTAGAGTCTGCGTAAGTAACTGGAACGTCACCTGGTTGCATGGGAACCAATTCTTTGTGCGCCTCGAAGTCGTAATCGGCAGGGAGAACACCAGCACGGATGAGTTCTTCCTGAAGGATAGTAACGAAATCGAGGAGGTTCTCAGGCTGACCGCCACCTATATTATATATCTTATATGGGGGGATGGGGAGGCCATCCTCACCAACCGCCTTCTCTGGGGCATGTTGCATCACACGGATGATGCCTTCGACGATGTCGTCGACATAGGTGAAGTCACGACGGCAGTTGCCGTAGTTGAATATCTGGATGGTATCGCCTTTTACCAGTTTGTTTGTAAAGCCGAAGTAGGCCATGTCGGGACGACCGGCAGGACCATAGACAGTGAAGAAACGGAGACCTGTGGAGGGTATGTTGTAGAGTTTACTATAGGCATGGGCCAGGAGTTCGTTGCTCTTCTTCGTTGCGGCATATAGAGAAACGGGGTTATCCACGCGGTCGTCGGTGCTGAACGGTACTTTCTTGTTGCCGCCATAGACACTGCTGCTGCTGGCGTAGACGAGATGGCGAACGCCTTTGTAAGTCGAGGGTCTAAGGTCGGAGGTCGGAGGTCGTAAGTTGTCCTTTGACTGTTGAGCATTCTTGCTCCGCTCTGCTACGCAAGCGTCTCCTGTCGTCGCCGAGCGGACCATTGACCATTGACCATTTTCAGTTTGGTCATAGGAATGACGGCAGGCCTCGAGGATGTTGTAGAAGCCGATGATGTTGGACTGGATGTAGGCATCGGGGTTGGTGATGCTGTAGCGGACACCGGCCTGTGCTGCGAGGTTGACGACGATGTCGAACTGCTCCTCGGCAAAGAGATTGTCAATTAACGATTTATCTGCTAAATCGGCTTTAATAAAGCGATATTGATGCTCGGGATGTTCAGCAATCTTTTTCTCAATGAGATTCAGACGGTATTCCTTGAGACTTGGATCGTAGTAGTCGTTGAGATTGTCCAGTCCTACGATACGTACGCTTTCTCCTTGGAGCCCCTCATCTAAGAGTCTCAAGACAAGATTCGCGCCTATAAAACCGGCAGAGCCGGTAACGAGGATGTTCATTGCGGTAGTTGAATAGCTTAGTAGCTTAGTTGTTTAGTAGTTTAATGGTTTAGTAGCATTAATTACTTAATGCCTCCTCCCTTCCTCCCCCTCAAGGGAGAGACTTGTTATGCCTTTGTAAGTGCGTTGCACTTCTTCGTAGCTTTGGAGGTTGCCGATGTCGTAACGGTGGCCGGGCATTTCCATGGCATGGACGGGGACTTGGGTGCAGAGCCAGGCGATGTAACTGCCGGGGGCGTCGGTGCCGCAGCCCTGACGAATGCCTTCACTGACGAGTTGGGCATCCTGAGAGGTGTAGTAATAAAAGGGAGGACATGCCCAGTGGGTGGCGGGTGTGGGTGACTTCTCTGTCATGTTAACTACGAGGTCGTCGTCGTTGACAGTGACGACACCGCACTTAAGGAGGCGCTGCTCGGATGGCTCATAGAAACGCATGATACAGGACGTGCCTTTCTGATGGGCGTAGCGGATGAAGTGGGTGAGACTGAAGTCGAGAACATTGTCGCCTGCAATGACGAGGTAGCCATCGGAAGGGGCATTACCTTGGGCATTGACATGTTGAATGGCAAGCTCGATGTCGCGAACAGCACCGAGACGGGTTTCGTTGGTGGATGTGCCGTCGTCTAAGACCGTAATTGGTCTTAATGAAGAATTAAGAGTTAAGAATGAAGAATTATTTTTTATCTCCGCCCATTCCTGGAAATGTGGGGCGAAGCGGTGGTTGGAGATGACGATGTATTCGTCGACAAGACCGCAGGTGGCGATGTCATCGATGAGCCAGTCGAGGATGGTCTTTTCCCCAACCTTCAAGAGTGGTTTTGGGAAGTTCTCGGTGAGGGGATATAGACGGGTGGCATAGCCTGCGGCGAGAATGAGGACTTTCATTTTGACAGTTTAAAAGTTTAGTAGCTTAATTGCTTAGTAGCTTAAAAGTTTAACAGGTTAATGTTTACCGCTTAAAGTTTTTGAGTTATGGATGATAGCTCCCTTCCCTTGAGGGGCAATGCAAGTTCTTGAATGAATCAAGCGTCACAAGGGCCGAGCGAGGCGTCAGCATTGGGGAGGCTCAGCCGACGGAGGGCATGGATGGGGAGAGGCTTATGCCGTCGGCACTGTGGCAGACGTGGATGGAGAATTTGTCTGCGAGGTTGGGGAAGGCGCGGAGATAGTCGTGGGTGATGCGGGCAATGATGCGCTCACGTTCACTGGGTTGGCTGAGTGCCATGCAACATCCTTTGAAGCCGGCACCGCTGAAGCGGCCTCCGTAGATGCCATCGGTATGAAGCATGATGTCATAGAGGGTTTTCAGTTCTGGCGAACCGGTTTCCCAGTTGTTGATGCTTGACCATCCACTTTCGAAACTGAGGCGACCATAGGTCTCGAGGTCACCTCGGCGCCAGGCTTCTGCTCCTGCTTCGACACGGGCATATTCAGTGAACCAGTGTTCGGCACGGCGACGCCAAGTGTCGGGCAAACGGTCTTTGTATTGCTCATAGACTTCTCGGGGAACTTCTCGTAGATTGGTTTCGGCAAATTTGCCGTAGGGGAGTCCTGCATAGGCTTTGAGGGCGTAGGCCGCAGAGCGGCATTCATCGACACGCATGTTGAAAGCACTGCCTGCCAGGGTGCGCTCCACACCGCTGAAGAGAATGAGGATGTCGTAGGCTGGCATCTGAGGATGGGTGGGGATGAGCTCGTACTCGTCGGTACGGGTGTCGAGGTAGAGCAGATGGTCTCGTTTGGAATATATCTCGCAACTTTGGTCGAGCTTGCCACTGCTAACGCCTACATAGTTGTTCTCAACGGAAACCGCCATTTGGATGAGTTCGAGGGCAGGTGGTGTGAGATTGTTGACTCGACAGAGGGCTCCAAGGAATGCGAGCGTGACAGCGGCTGAAGAGGATAGTCCTCCAATGGGAAGCGTACCTTCGATGACGCCACTCATGCCACGGCGAAGCGGATAGCGGCGAGCGAGTTCAAGGGTTGCCCCGCGAAGGTAGTCGGCCCAATCGCTTTGTCGCTGGGCTGGGACTTGTGCAATGTGCCACTGGGCGCGTTTGTCGAACTGCAGGGAGCAGAGTTCTACGACACCGTTTTCCTTCGGCCGATAGGCAATGTGGATGCCTTTGTCGATGGCCAGTCCTGTTATCTTTCCCAGATTGTGGTCGGAGTGTGCTCCGATGGGGCAGATGCGGTAGGGGCAAAAGGATATGCCTTCCGCCTCTTTATGATAAAGTTCTTGAAATTTCTGTTCGCAGGATAACATCTTTATTTAGTTGATAGGTTATTAGCTTAATAGCTTAAAAGCTTAGTTGGTTACTTGCTTAATAGGTTAACAGTGCTTCGTGATGCGACTTGAGGTAAAAAACCTTGTGATGGTCTCCGTTCTTTTTATGATATAGCTCTTGAACGATATCTTAACAGAAAAAATGCAGGGGTAGTGATTCTCTTATTTATAACAATATCCACCGTTGACTTCTATTTGACTGCCATTAATGAAGGCATTATCGATGCAGAAACGGAAAGCGTCGACGACCTCATCAATGCTGGCGAAACGGTGGATGGCGGTTTTTTTGTATATGTTTTGTTTGATCTGCTCGGGTTTATCCTTCTGCCAAGGAGTCTCTACAAAGCCAGGTATGATGGCATTGACAGTGGTGCCTGTTCCCTCGAATTCTTTGACAAGATTCTTGGCCAAAGCACAAACTGCAGACTTGGTGACGCCATAACTGAGAACTGTGGCATGAGGATGAACGGCCATCTGAGAGCCTGTGAAAATGATGCGGGATCCTTGAGGAATGAGGGAAAAGAGTTCGCGTACTATAATATAATGGGAATTGACAGCAACCTCCATCTGACTATCCCAATCACTGTCGGTGGTCTCGGTGAATGACTTGCGAATGCTCATGCCCGCATTACAGATAATGCAGTCGATATGAGTGGCGTGGGAACGGACATAATTGATGAACTGATAGGTTTCTTCCCGTTTGGTCTGATCAATTTTGATGGCTTCGTAATTTTCGATACTATCAGTAAAGTCGGGACCAACATAAGTGGCGAAAACATAGTAACCTTTGTTTAGGAGCATCTTTGCTACTCCTAACCCAATGCCCGAGGTTCCACCAGTTACGATTGCGTATTTCATAAAAATAGTATTATTCTGTGCTATAGGCTACTCTTCAACATAGATCAAAAACTCTGCGTTCGGATTGCACCATAGTTCATATTTCGGTGACGTCCGTGTGATTACGATATTGTTCGATGATGCGTGCAATGGCAATACTTTCTCGGCGACGCAGACGATAGGAACTCAGACGACCATTCACAATCATGGAGATAAATTCTTGTATTTCGTAGCGAAGTCCATCACCGTCATAGCTGTAAAAGTACTTTCGGTTCTTGGTCTGATCCTCATAACGTACCTCGAAGTAGTCGGTGAGCCACCAAGGTGCGGGCACATAGACATAACCCTTTGTGCCTGACACCACGAGGTTGCCCTCGGTCTTCACTCCGATTCCTAACGTGATGGAGGCTGTGGCATGCGGGAAGTTGATGACTCCTTTTGTGAAGATGTCCACCCCATCCTGCATCTTCGAGTGGAAGTTGGCATCGGCAATGTCGCGTCCCAGCAGCTTGATGATGGCCATCAGTGTAAGGGGGGCATGTTCCGTCATAGAACCGCCTGCTTGACTGGCATCCAATTCACGCGTGGGGGCTTCCACCATCTTCGACAGCGATGCTTTCACGTCGACCACTTCGCCAATAATACCGCTCTTTACCAACGTTACCAGATGCATAAAGCCTGGACAATGGGCAGTCTTGCTGGCTTCCAACAGCACTAGACGTTTCTCTGCGGCCAGCGAATAGAGTTCCTGTGCTTCGGCTTCGGATAGGACAAAGGGTATCTCGCACAATACGTGCTTGCCTGCCAAGAGTGCTCGTTTGGTGTAGTTATAGTGTGTTAGATGGGGCGAAGCCACATATACGGCATCTACGCCTCGGATGAACGCATCAAAGTCTGTATGATAACTCTCTAACTGGAATTGCTCGCAGAAAGACTTTGCCTCTTCTTCGTCGGGATTCAGGACGGAAACGACTTTAATGCCATTCACCACCTTACTTTCGGGTACAAACCTCTTGGCGATGCGGCCTGAACCGATAATGCCTACACGGAATACGGTCTCTGATTCCTCGCGAAGTTGTGTCGATGATATGCCCTCTGTCCGAGGCAGATAAACCACCTGGCAGTACTCCTTTAGGTAGTCGAACTTGCCTTCCCAGTCACTGCCGATGGCGAAAATATCCACATCGTATTTCTGGATGTCATCGATCTTCTGACCCACATAATCCTCGATAACTATTTCGTCGGCATAACCTGTGGCCTTTACTGCCTCAACGCGTTCTAATACATTATTACGTACATTCAGTTTACCACGTCCGCGGTCGAAACTGTCACTGGTGACTCCCACGATGAGATAGTCGCCCAATTCCTTAGCTCTGCGCAAGAGGTTGATATGTCCCTGATGCAACAGGTCGTATGTGCCGTAGGTTATAACTTTTTTCATGATGGAGTGAGGCTTAGTAGTTGAATAGTTTAGTAGCTTAAGTAGGTTCTTGCTCCTCTTCGCTACGCAAGCGTCCCGTTGGGCCGAGCGAATAGCTTACTTGCTTAGTAGCTTAAATAGGTTAATAGCTTACTTGCTTAATAGGTTAACAGATAGTGGTTTTTTGCTCTTTTGTCCATTATCTTGATCCTTAGACAGGTTCGTAGAAAGTGTCGGGGTGATTGGGATCGAAGATCTCGTTGCAGTACATGACGGTGACGAGGTCTTCGGTATCACTGAGGTTGATGATGTTGTGGGTATAGCCTGGGAGCATGTGGACGGCTTGTATATGGTCTCCTGAGACCTCCCATTCAAGAACTGGTTCATCTGGGCTGCTTATCTTGCGCTGCTGAATTAGACCATGCCCATGGACAACAATGAACTGCTCAAATTTGGTATTGTGCCAGTGTTGTCCCTTGGTGATGCCAGGTTTGCTGATGTTGATGCTCACCTGTCCTGCATTGAGCGTATGAACAAGTTCAGTAAATGATCCGCGCTCATCAATATTCATCTTCAGAGGGAAGGCAACTTTTTCCTTGGGCAAGTAACTGAGATAGGTGCTATATAGTTTCTTTGCAAAACTATTTGCAGGAATCTCAGGTATCATCAGGGTCTTGGGTTGTTGGGCAAAACTCTTTAAGAGTTCGACAATTTCGCCCAAAGTTGCTTTGTGGGTGGTTTGCACATAACAATATTTGCCATTTTCCTGTGGTAAAACATCAAGGCCGTCGAACTCACAATGATTCTCCTCACCTTCTAGGCAAGCAATCATTTCATCGACAAGGTCATCAATATACAGCAATTCCAATTCTACACTGGGGTCGTTAACAGTATAAGGAAGGTCATTAGCAAATGCATTACAGAAAGTCGCGACAGCACTGTTATAATTTGGACGGCACCATTTGCCGAAGAGGTTGGGGAAACGGTAGATTAAGACGCGAGGACTTAATCCCGCAGATTTCGCAGATTCTTTTAGATCTCGCAGATTGTCTGCCTGCAAGAACTCTTGTTCATATTGGAGGAAGAGATCTTCGCCAGCCTTTTTGCTGCGCCCATACTCGGAGTTTCCAAATCGACCTGTGAGGGAAGCTTGTTGGGAACTGGATAGCATTACGGGACAGTGGTTGCCGTACTTCTTCAGGGTGTTGAGGAGGGTGGAGGCGAAACCAAAATTACCTTGCATAAATTCGGACTGGTCCTTTGGACGGTTGACGCCTGCAAGGTTGAATACGAAGTCGCAGTCGCGACAGTAATTGTCGAGTTCCTCGGGTGTGCTGTCGATGTCGTATTCGTAGATGGCATCGATAGTTAACTCAGGGAACCTCCTGTCCTTACCCTCTTTAATATTTCTCAAAGCGGCGCATAGGTTGCGACCCACAAACCCTTTAGCTCCGGTAATTAGAATTTTCATGTGTCAGCTTATTAGCTTAATTGTTTAATTGCTTAATAGATACTTGTGCTTCAAGTTTATCTTCATAGGAATTGCAGAGACCATTTATCATTTTGGCAACTGCGTCAATCGAAGGCTTTATAGCCTCTACACTTTCTTCTGTTATATAATTCAAGTCTATAGCAATTAGCAGTTGGTTATAGCTTTCCATTAGTGAACCATACGATATTTCGAGGAAATGAATCTGTTCCTTTAAGGACTTACGACCACTGCCTTCAGCAATGTTTGACGGAACTGATACTATTGCCCTACGTATTTGATCACAAAGGGCATATTTTTCAAATTTGGGGAAACTGTCAAGTAAGTGGTATACATCTGCAACTAGTTTTTTGGCTTCTTGCCAAACTATCAGTTTCTCAAAAGAATAAACAATTCCCGTCATACTATTAACCAAGTAAGCTATTAAGCTACTAACCTACTAAACTAAAACTTCCTCCAAACCATCTTGTTAACGATGCCAACGTAGCTCTGGATGATCTTCACTACTTTGGTGCTGACATTCTCCTCCACATAATCGGGCACAGGAATGCCGTAGTCACCATTCTGGTTCATGGTCACAGCAGTATCCACGGCCTGTAATAATGACTTTTCATCAATACCTGCTATGAAGAAGCAGGCCTTATCCAGAGCCTCCGGTCTTTCTGTGCTGGTACGGATGCATATTGCAGGGAAAGGATGGCCAACGGAGGTGAAGAAGGAACTTTCCTCGGGCAGAGTGCCGCTGTCGCTTACCACTGCAAAAGCATTCATCTGCAGACAGTTGTAGTCATGGAAACCAAGAGGTTCGTGCTGAATCACGCGCTTGTCAAGTTTGAAGCCAGACTGCTCCAAACGTTTGCGGCTACGGGGATGACAGCTATAGAGGATGGGCATGTCGTACTTCTCGGCCATGCGGTTGATGGCATTGAAGAGGGAGAGGAAGTTCTTCTCTGTGTCGATATTTTCCTCGCGATGCGCGCTCAAAAGAATATACTTACCTTTCTCTAAGCCAAGTTTACTATGAATGTCCGATGCTTCTATCTCGGCGAGGTTATTGTGCAGAACTTCGGCCATGGGACTCCCTGTGACATAGGTACGCTCCTTGGGAAGTCCACAGTCGGCCAGATAGCGACGGGCATGTTCGCTGTAGGCCATGTTAACATCAGAGATGATATCGACAATGCGGCGATTTGTTTCCTCGGGCAGGCACTCGTCCTTACAACGGTTGCCGGCCTCCATGTGGAAGATGGGAATGTGGAGACGCTTAGCGCCGATGACGGAGAGGCAAGAATTGGTGTCGCCCAGAACAAGTACGGCATCGGGTTGCACCTCAACCATCAGTTGGTAGCTCTTTGCGATGATATTGCCCATAGTTTCGCCCAGGTCTGCACCCACTGCTTCCATATAGATGTCAGGATCGGCAAGTTTGAGGTCACGGAAGAATACCCCGTTGAGGTTATAGTCATAATTCTGACCAGTGTGAGCCAGAAGGGTGTCGAAATACTCACGACATTTGTTGATTACTGCAGCAAGACGGATGATCTCGGGTCGTGTGCCGACGATAATCAATAACTTTAATTTGCCGTTGTTTTTAAATCCTCTCATATTTTTAATTTTTTGACCACGGATTGCGCGGATTAAACGGATTATCTTTGGTAAATCTGTGTTCGATTATATAACTATTCTTTCTTTTTCTAATTTATTTGAACATCCGAAGTTGTAGAGTAAACCAAGCTTTAAGCCTGTGGCGTGAAGATAATTGTAAACCTGAGATCTGTGAGCGTCATCAAGTGCGCTTACAGCCTTCAGTTCTACGATTATTTTTCCATAGCAAACGAAGTCTGCTTTGTAAGTTTGTTTTAACTCTACACCATCGTAGTTTATCTTCAAATCTTTCTCTCGCTCATATGGTATGTCGCGACGTCGGAACTCTATCTCCAACGCTTCTTGATAGACAGCCTCAAGGAAACCATGACCAAGTGCATTGTACACTTGAAAGGCAGCCCCATTGATAGCATATGTTAAATCACCATATAGCAACATATTCGTTTTATCCGTGAAATCTGTGTTCTTTATTTGTGATTTAAGAATGCCGTTGAGTTAATTAAAGCGAACCTAAATCTGCTTTTATTTATTTGAAAGTTCGTCTTGAATATATTGAAGAGAAGCAATTTTTGCCTTTGTTTCTTCAAGATTCAAGCGGCGAGTGTTGTCGCTGTTGAACTCGGTGAGGGTAACACGCTTCTCATCCCCCTCGGTGAAGTATTTGTCATAGTTGAGGGTGCGGTTGTCGGCAGGTACACGGTAGAAATTACCCATGTCGATAGCCTTGGCGCACTCCTCATTGGTGAGCAGGGTCTCGTACATCTTTTCACCATGACGGATGCCAATGACCTTAATGTCTTCTTTCTTTCCTCCAAATAACTCGCAGACAGCTTCGGCTTGTGTCTGGATGGTGCAAGCAGGAGCTTTTTGTACAAGAATATCACCATTTTCGCCATGCTCAAAAGCAAAGAGGACAAGATCGACAGCCTCGTCGAGAGACATAATGAAACGTGTCATGTTAGGTTCGGTAAGGGTAATGGGGTTGCCTTGGCGGATCTGATCAATCCAAAGGGGGATTACACTGCCGCGAGAACACATGACATTGCCATAACGAGTGCAGCATATCTTTGTTCCGAGAGAACTGCGACTTTTGGCTACGGCAATTTTCTCCTCGAGGGCCTTGGATATGCCCATGGCATTAATGGGGTAAGCCGCCTTGTCGGTGGAGAGGCAGATGACACTCTTGACACCGGAGTCGATAGCTACGTCGAGGACGTTGTCAGTGCCGATGACGTTAGTCTTTACTGCTTCCATAGGGAAGAACTCGCAAGAGGGAACTTGCTTGAGGGCTGCTGCATGGAATATGTAATCGACGCCACGCATGGCAGACTTCAGGGTAGATTTGTTACGTACATCGCCAATATAGAACTTTATCTTATGGGCAACATCGGGGTATTTGGCTTGATACTCGTGGCGCATGTCATCTTGTTTCTTCTCGTCACGTGAGAATATACGAATTTCGCCGATGTCAGTGCGAAGGAAACGATTTAGCACTGCATTGCCGAAGGATCCTGTGCCCCCAGTTATCATGAGGGTCTTGTCTTTAAAAATGCTCATTTATGTATGAAATTTTGTGATTATTGCACATCTCTGGCGCTTTGACCATCCATTAAAATGCAGACAGCCAAAGGATTAAGGAAGAATGGAATAGTTTTCGTCTCGCGACGCGGGTTGCTAACCCGAGAGGGTGATTCTTTAGAATCATCGCGCAAAGGTACAAAATAATTACGAGATACGATTAGCGAATTACGAAAAAGTAGGCGAATCCCCATAATTATTTAAAATGTTGCAATGGAAATCAAAAAATGAAACAAGCGTTTTGTGTTTTGGCAAGTTTTTATTATCTTCGCACCGAAACTGAACAATTATTCAATTTTATGTCTTATCTTGTTATTTTTAAGCTTCTGGGTTCGCTGGCGCTGTTGATGTTCGGTATGAAGTCGATGAGTGAGGCGTTGCAGAAAATGGCTGGTCCGCAGTTGCGACACGTGCTGGGTGCCATGACCACCAACCGTTTTACGGGTATGTTGACCGGTACTTTAGTGACCGCCTCCGTTCAGTCCTCAACAGCAACTACCGTGATGACTGTCTCGTTCGTTAATGCCGGTTTGTTGACGTTGGCACAGGCCATCTCCATCATCATGGGTGCCAACATTGGAACCACATTGACGGCATGGATTATGTCGGCTGGTATGTCGTTTGATGTCACGAATGCTGTGTATCCGACCTTTTTCATTGGTATCATCCTAATATATCAGAAGAAATACCGCTATATCGGCGACTTCCTCTTTGGCCTCTCTTTCTTGTTGCTTGGTTTGGGTACCCTGCGTGCAACGGGAGCGGAGATGCATCTGGGCGAGAATCAGGCCTTGCTTGATTTCTTTGCTTCGTTTAACCCCAATTCTTTCCTTACCACCATCATCTTCCTCCTGTTGGGAGGTGTCATGACCTTCTGCGTGCAGTCGTCGGCTGCCGTGATGGCCATCACCATGATACTCTGTTCCAGTGGTGCGCTGCCCATTTATCAGGGTATTGCCCTGGTGATGGGTGAGAATATCGGAACCACCATTACATCAAACCTAGCTGCCCTCTCGGCCAACACTCAGGCACGGCGTGCGGCATTTGCCCACATGTTCTTCAATGTCTTCGGTGTCATCTGGATTCTCTTCATCTTCCGTCCGTTCGTGGACATGGTTTGTGGATGGGTAGGTTATGACGTGAATATCGTAAAGGATGAAGTGGGCACAGGGGCATTCCTTGCAAACGCTGCCAAGTTGAATTTTGTTCTGGCTGCATTCCATACGTCATTTAATGTGGTCAACACGTTCATACTCATTTGGTTCATCCCGCAGATAGAGCGCTTCGTATGCTGGGTTATCAAACCCAAGTCGGTGGATGAGGAAGAAGACTTCAAGTTGCATTTCATTACTGCCGGTTTCATGAAAACTCCCGAGCTCTCGGTTTTGGAGGCACAAAAGGAGATTCAGTCCTTCTCCGACCGTATGCAACGTATGTTTGCCATGGTGCAGGAGTTACTGAACATGTCATCGTCACAGAACAGGACAAAGAATTCCGAAGCCGATTTTACCAAGCTGTATTCGCGTATCGAGAAGTATGAGAGCATCAGTGACAATATGGAACTGGAAATAGCCCAGTATCTGGAGAGCGTTTCGGATGCCCATCTCTCAGATGACACAAAGGCAAAGATACGTGCTATGCTGCGTGAGGTTTCAGAACTGGAGTCGATAGGTGACTCATGCTACAATATGGCACGTACTATCAATCGTAAATATGCAACTAAGGAGGATCACTTCGTTGAGAACCAGTATGATCACCTGCACCAGATGATGGCCCTGACAGATCAGGCTCTGACGCAGATGAACCGTTTGATGGGTGGTAGAAAAGAAGCCTACAACATTAATAGCACTCGTAATCTGGAGAACGAAATCAACAACTATCGCAACCAGTTGAAGGCACAAAATATCGTGGACATCAACAACCACGAATACACCTACGCCGTGGGTACCATATATATGGACCTCATCAACGAATGCGAGAAGTTGGGTGACTATGTGGTGAACGTTGTGGAGGCCCGCATGGGATACCGTCAGCGTTTGACTTCATGATTGAATCTTTCACGGAACTCTCGGAGTAGATAGAAAACGCAGAGAATGAGATAATAAATCTCTATGGAAAATAAATAAGCCCCGAAGTGTCTGCTTCGGGGCTTGTTGTGTTATTGTAGTTTTGGTTTCAGTTCATCGGGCGAATCATTGGTGTGCATGTCCACCTTTGGTGCCTCGCGAGTGAAGAAATCGCCGATTTCATCGATAGAAAGTGTGAGTGATGGTTTGAAATCGGAACCTTTCATATACTGCAGTATGGCATTGCGCATCTGACGAGCAACGAGACGATTCTCCAGGTTGCGTGTGATGTCCATGGTGGTCATCAGAAGGCGACCTTTACCAACGCGTGCCTCGATGAGCATGCCCAGTTTACGGGATAGGTGCCAGGTGTCGATGGGTTGGATGGGTGACTGATAGTCTTTGGGCAATTGACCGAGGTTCATCACCTGTGCGTTGTTAAGCAGTTCCCACCAGTTGAGGTTGCTCCAAGAGTCGGTGGGGAAGTCCTTGAAGAGAGGATGGGTAGTCTCAATATAAGCGCCTGTGGTGTGTGGTGGACGCATCTTAAACCAACTGGTGTTCCAGAATACGGGGAGATAACTTTGACGGATGTCGCTTCCGAGTTTGACTTTGCCGGCAGCAGTTAGGAGTACTTTTCCACCTTGTTGTAACGTTTTTTTTGCCGTTTCATCGAGAGAATCGGCCATATAAATGTCTCCCTTGTCAATCTCTGCCAGGTCTTTAGGATAGACCCAAAACTCCCACGAGTTTCGCACCGAGCCTTGAGCTGCAGCAATGGTAAGTGTGAGTTTGGTGGGATTACTAATCCGTTCAAGTGGCATGACGACGGTGCCCAGTTCGGTGTTTTTACCCAAGGGGACGTCTTGTTTCGTTAGCGTTCCTTGATGTATGACATTTCCCTTTTCGTCAGAGATAAAGAAACTTGGCTCAAAGTTCAAGAGGCGACCATAATAGGCATTATAGAGTTCCACGGGTACTCGTAAGGTGTCGGCATTGTTATAAATGAACTTTGGAAAACGAGCTAAAGGTACTATCGGAGAACAGAACTGGCGCCATTCCTCGGCCGTACAATACCCTTTTTCCTTCCAGAATACGTTGAGTACGCCCTCGAGTGCTGTGCCTTGTCCACTGTAGTCATTGAGGGCCAACAGTTGGAAGCCAGCGTAATCGGGGGTGCGCAGATTGCGTTCTATCTCATATTTATAACAGAGGGTTTGTAACTTTCCACTTGCCATGAGGAACTTTTCGGCCTGACCTTCCATTCCATTTTGTTTGAGTAAATCGGCAAAGATGTCAAAGTTGCGAGCACTATTGACACCCGTGTATAGCCGTCGTTCTTTGAGATCGGGAAAAGCGCACCACTGACCTTGCTCGTGTGCAATGATGGGAGAGGTGTTCTCTGTTCCCTTGAAATTACGTGGGTGTAGGATGTCGTTGGTGTAGTCATCGTCACTGGATGGTGCATGACGTCCCCAATTAAGTCCTCGACCACCACCTTTCACGTGGTACTCGCTTTCTGTATCCCAAGCCCATCCACCGCCAACGGAAGCTCCACAATAGAGACGGCGAGGATCTTTCTCTTGCCAATGCTTTACCCATTTGTTCGTATAGTTGACCCAGTCGCCTGCAGGTTCATTGCCGGATGCCATCATGGTGAAGGATGGATGGTTGCCGTAAGTGGTGAGGATGCGCTCAGTCTCGTCCATCAGATACTTGTCGATAACCATCCCGGCATTCAGTTTCACCCCGTGGTTTGGCCATGTGGGGCCTTCGGGTTGCAAGTATAGTCCAAGGCGGTCGGCTACGGCAAAGGCTGCTTCGGGAGGACAATAGGAATGGAAGCGGATGTGATTGATGCCATACTCCTTGCATTGTTTAAATATACGTTCCCATTCGTCTTCTTCCATGGGGGGATAACCCGTGAGGGGGAAAGTACAATTCTCAACGGTACCGCGTAGGAACAAAGGACGGCTGTTGATGTACATCTGGCGTCCTTTGACCGCAATATTGCGCATACCGAAGTCTGTTTCATAGGTGTCTTCATAGACAGAAAGCGTGAGATGGTAGAGGTTTGGGTGGAATTCGTCCCACAGTTTCACGTCTTTGCCCATGGGCACCATGAAATACATCTTGTAGCCCGTGTATTCATATGCATCGTCAGTCACAAACTTTCCATCGGGTCCTTCTATGGAAAGTTGGATGAGCGGGATGGGGTCGTATTCGTCTAAACGGTCTGCGAAACGGGCTTCGACGAGAACTTTCCGCTCGGCAACATTGGGGAAGACTCGTACACCCTCAATCCAAATATCTTGGGGGGTGGCTTGAAGTTCCATGCGTCCAACGATGCCGTTCCAATCGCCTTGCGTTTGGTCAGTTACCGAATGAGAGTCTTGTCCTACTCCCACACCGTCAATGCCATTATAGACGCGGATGGCAATATGGTTGCTCATGCCTGGGACGATAAAACGTGTGATGTCGAACTCATGGGGAGTGGAGAGGCTCATCTGGTGTCCAACAGCGTGGTTGTTGACGTAAACCGTTGTCTCTATATGAGGACGTTCGAGGTAAAGCAGGACACGTTGGCCTCGCCATGTCTGGGGGACATAGATGCTGCGACGGTACCATGCGGCTCCAACATAGTGACGCTTTGGCGTGAGGAAGAAAGGGAACCCGATGTTTTCTGCCCGTCGGTAGGGTTCCATGACGGGGTTAAAATAGAAAGAAGAATCGTAAAGCGACCCAACCCACTGGGTGGAAGTGGTGGGGCGGTCGCCTTTGTCGTTCTCTGGCATTGAACCTGGCAGGAAGATAATGTCGGTAAGGTCACGGCTGTACCATTGCTCCTGCGTACCCACGTTATTGCGGTCAATCTCGAACTGCCATGCACCACTGAGGTCGATCATGTTCTGGGAGTGCACTGAGGCCACAAACCAAAGGGCAGAAAGAAGAGTCAGTAATCGTTTCATTTAATCCCTAAATCTAATAATATAATTGTACTTAGGCCTTCATCAAACAAACCCTAAGTCTATATCTCCTCACACCAAGGCCCTAATCCTTATGCAACTTCGTTCCATGACTTTTGTCACGACTCGGCATAGTCGATGCAAGCATCACTCTGCTCTCGCTGTTCCAAAAGTTTACCCTTAATCCTTTTTGTCCAACACCTCATACTTCGAGTTGTTCGACTTGAATTCAGGTACGATTTTCTTCATCTTTGCTACGATGGCCATATCGTCATACTCGTGACCCAGATGGATGAGTTCATCAATATTACGACATACCTCATCATAATCGTATTCGCGCACGCTGGCAATGCGAATCTTTTGGTGGAAGGTGGGTTTCGTCCCTTCCAGTTCATTGAGCACCTCCTCGTAGAGTTTTTCGCCTGGGCGCAGCCCTGTGTATTTGATTTCCACGTTCTTGGCACCACTAAGACGTATCATACGTTTGGCAAGATCGGCAATACGAACAGGTTTGCCCATGTCGAAGACGAATATTTCACCTCCGTTGCCTTTGGTGCCTGCTTCCAATACAAGTTTGCAGGCTTCAGGTATGAGCATGAAGAAGCGGATGATGTTGGGGTCGGTAACGGTAACAGGTCCGCCACGCTTAATTTGTTCGCGGAACAAGGGGATCACGCTTCCGTTGGAACCCAAGACATTGCCAAAGCGTGTGGTAACAAATTGGGTAATTTCCTTGTCCGATTTCTCTTGCCATTTTTGTATTTTCAGGTGGCGGTCGAGACTTTGGACATAAATTTCACAAATGCGTTTCGAACATCCCATTACATTGGTGGGATTGACAGCCTTGTCGGTACTAATCATGACAAACTTGTGTACACCATACTTTACGCTAAGGTCGGCAATAATACGGGTACCGTAAATGTTGTTGTGGACAGCTTCACCAGGATTGTCCTCCATCATCGGCACATGTTTGTAGGCGGCAGCATGGAATACATAATCAGGACGGAACTGCTGGAACAGACGGTCCATGCGTATGGGATTGCAGATGCTGGTGACTACTGTTTCGGCTTCGATCTCGGGGTATTGGCGTTGCATCATCAACCTAATGTCGTGTTCCGGAGTCTCGGCTTGGTCGATGAGCAACATAGAGGCGGGATGGAATTTGGCCACTTGTCGTACAATCTCGCTACCAATACTGCCTGCTGCACCTGTGATGAGAATGCGCTTGCCAGTTAATTCTTCTCCCACGCTTTCCATATCCACTTCGATTTCGTCGCGCGGAAGCAAGTCTTCTACATCTACTTCCTTCAGCACCATAGCATTGGGGATTTTCTCCTCGGTGGTGCCGTCATGTGATTCCCATACATGTTCCTCTGTCATGAAAATCTTTAGTCCGGCGGTAATCAAGATGTCCTGCAACTCAGTGTTATTACGGAAACGGACTTTTTGAGCAGGAGAAACGAGTACGGCATCGAAATCATGTTTCTGCAGTACACTAAGCATGTCGCTGGCGTTGTATACTGGTACACCCAGTAGCATGTGGTTGGCTTTCCTGGGTTCGTGGGATATGAATCCTCGCAAGATATATTTCGTGGGACGTTGGCTGCGGATGTTCTTGGCTAGAGCCACACCTGCATCACCGATGCCATAGACGAGGGTCTTTAATGCACGATGGTCGCTGGTTGTAACATCGTAGATAATCTTCACCAGCACACGCAATGCCCACATGAGCATAGTGGCAATGATGAAGATGAGCAATATCTGCATTGAACTTAAGTCTTCGAGCCGTTTGATATGCAGAGCTTTTATGCCATAATGCAACCCCCAGCACACAACCATCGAAAGTGCATTGGCATATGCAACGCGTTGAAGGTCGACAAACGAAGAATATCGGATGATGCCTGAATAGGTGCGGAACAGACGGAAGTTGACGATGCACACCAAGAGGTAGAGCATCATGACGTAGGAAAGTGTGTAGAAATGTTGCTGGGTGTGCGCCCCGCGATTGTGAAGCCAATAGACGAAAAAGGCTGAACAATAGATGATTACACAGTCGAGAATTAATATGGCCCAATAGGGCAAGGAATTGCGCTTAAAATACCAATTGAATATCTTGTCAAAAAATCTCATCTGATAATAATGTGTTAGTTGGACTGCAAATATAACACATTATGTTGACTCTTCCAAATTTTTTGGAAGAAGTTGCGTTTAAAAGCGGAAACCCACAAAGAGTCGCATGCGCCATTTGTTGTTGTGAATGCGCAGCTGTGTTCGGTGACCTATGGCCGTATAGTTGAAGATCATGGTACCTCCTGCATAGTAGCGTCCAAAGTTGTGTACAAGGGCTAAACGACCTGTCAAAATGAATTCGGGGAACTGATATTTCATACTATTCTCGTCGTTGTTGCTCCAAGCCTTTGTGTGGCTATAGATGACGAGAGTGGGGAGGGCGGACATGTGGAGCAACCAATTGTTCTTCATGGCAAAGTTGTATCCATATCCTGCTCCGATACCTAAATTGGCCATCTTTAGACGGTGCATCATGTCGCCCGATTCTGGGGCGGCAGTAATGTGGAGCTTTTCCCATTGGAATGAAGCTCCGAGCATGAAACTTCCGGCGGATTTCTTTTGGATGTACGAATGGCAGAATGCTGCAGGGTAGGAGAAACGACGGTGGTTGAAGGCGTAATAATAATTGAAGTTGAAATAGCGCATACTCACCATGTCCTTGGGTATCTGGTTACGTATGCCAGTCTCGTCCTTCGTCCATCCGCGGAAGTTCTTTGCACGTTGGTAAATAATGTCCACACCCATACGATTGTAATATTCGTTGGTGTTGAACTCATAGTCTTTATACCATCCCACCAACGCTCCTGGGTTGAATGTCATGGCCAACGTGATGCCCGTGTAGGAACCAACAAAACTGATAGTGCTCTTGCATTTGGCCGTGGCATGGGTATGAAACTCTTGCCCTGAAATCTCTCCGATAGCGTCAACGTGCGAACCAGAGAAATTGTATCGAGCCATGAAACGCCATCGACCCATTGGGCGCACGATGTAGTTCGTGTCCACTGACAAGTTATAGTAGCGACGGCTAAGGTTGCTGTCCACCTTGTGCCAGAACTCCTGAAACTTGTCTCGCTTCACCTCATTGGCTGTAGCCCCAAGGTTTAGAAGCATAAATGTGACAAAAAAGAACCATTTCATCGATATTTTTCCCTTTTCTCATCGCCTAAGCAAGTGCAAAGTTACAAAAAAATGGCCATATCGTATACTTTGAACCGAATAAAATCATTACCTTTGTGCGTTAATTATTAATTAATAACAAGTAATACTATGAAATTAGACGGACGCAGAGAAAGCTCTAACGTGGAAGATCGCCGCGGTATGAGCACAGGCGCCAAGGCTGGTATCGGTGGCTTGGCAGGTATTATCATTGTAGCCCTGATGACCTTCATGAGTGGAGGTAACCTGGGTGACGTGATTAGTAATGTTATCCAAAACGGAGGTCTCTCGATGCAGGAAGAGACTGTGGAAGGACAGCGTGAATTTACTCCTGAAGAACAAGAACTGGCCAAGTTCTCGCGCCAAGTTCTTGCTTCGACTGAGGATGTGTGGACAAAAGTATTCAAGCAGATGGGTAAAGAATATACTCCTCCAACGCTTGTACTCTTTACCGGTAGCGTAAATTCGGCTTGCGGACAGGCTAGTGCCAGCGTAGGCCCATTCTATTGCTCAGGTGACCAAAAACTGTATATCGACTTGTCTTTCTTCATGGATATGAAACGCCAGTTGGGTGCTGACGGCGACTTCTCCTATGCCTATGTCATTGCTCATGAAGTGGGACATCATGTGGAGAACCTGTTGGGAATACTCGGTGCAGCCCACTCGAAGATGAATGGTGTTTCGAAGACCGAAGCCAACAAGATAAGCGTTCGACTGGAACTCCTTGCCGACTACTATGCCGGTGTATGGGGACATTATGAGAATCAATCTTGGCGTTCGCTCGAGGCTGGTGATATAGAGGAAGCTATTGATTGTGCCGAAAAGATTGGTGACAACTACCTGCAAAAGAAGGCCACCGGACGTGTAATGCCCGAAAGCTTCACCCATGGTACCAGTGCTCAGCGCATGCGTTGGTTGAAGAGAGGCCTCGATACTGGTGACATGAATACAACCACCTTTGGCGTTGCCGAAAGTCAGCTATAAAATATGAGAAAGTTTTTCACGTTTCTTTTGGGGCTGGTGGCTTGTTGTGCCAGTGCCCAGGTGACCATAAACGTTGACCTTACAGCTCGAGGTCACGAAGTTAGTCCCATGCTTTATGGTATATTCTTTGAGGATATTAACCATGCGGCCGACGGAGGACTTTATGCAGAGCTAATCCGTAACCGTTCGTTCGAGGAACGTCCCGAGAACATCGTTGCATGGAAAGCTCTGTCAGGAAGCAGTATCTCACTGGTTAAGGATGACTTACTCAACGAAGCACAGGCTCACGCCTTACGACTTGAAGTTCGTGAGGCGGGAGGTGGCGTTGAGAACGAAGGTTTCTGGGGCATCAATGCTGTCAATGGCATGCAATACAAGTTGAAGTTCTGGGTACGTGCCGTTAAGGGGAATCCTGGACTCATTCATGCTTCATTGGTAGGCAAGGATGGGCAGCCTTTGGGCGAAACCTTAATTGACGATAAGATAGGAAAGAAATGGCAGAAGGTTGAGGCCAAGTTCGTGTCAACAGACAACGATCCGCAGGCTCGATTCCGCCTGACAACAGAGAATCCCTGCGAGTTGGTACTTGATATGGTGAGCCTATTCCCTCCCACTTTCAAGAATCGTGAAAATGGCATGCGGCCTCAGTTGGCCCAGATGTTGGTTGACTTACATCCGAAGTTCTTGCGCTTCCCTGGTGGTTGCTTTGTTGAGGGACAGCATGCACCAGAAAATGCATATCATTGGCAACGTACGGTAGGACCTATTGAGAAACGTCCTGGTCACATGAATGCCAACTGGGGGTTCTGGGTTACCGATGGTTTAGGTTTCCATGAGTATCTGCAACTGGCTGAGGACTTGGGTGCTAAACCCTTGTATGTGGTGAATGTGGGCATCTGGCATGGTGGCTTTACACCCGTAGAGGAACTTGACCCATGGATTCAGGAGTGCCTTGATGCACTGGAGTATGCCAATGGCGATGCAAAGACAACGAAGTTCGGACGTATGCGTGCCGAGAATGGCCATCCCGAACCCTTTAATCTGGATTTGATAGAGATCGGTAATGAAAATGCCAATTTCTATTTTGATACCAACCAGGATCAGAGCCATCACTATTTCGAGCGCTATCGCAAGTTCTATGATGCCATCAAGGCCAAGTATCCTCAAGTGCAGTGTATCGGCAATGTGGAATCGTGGGGAACCGACACCCCGTCGTGGCGCAGTCAGGAACCTGTGGATATCCTAGACGAACATTACTATCGCAATCCTGTATGGTTTGCTGATGCCTATCACAAGTATGATAATTATGACCGTAAAGGACCGAAAATTTATGTCGGCGAGTATGCCGTGACAAGTATGTTTGGCAAGGTGGGCAATCAAAACGCCGCCTTGGGTGAGGCTGTATATATGATAGGTATGGAGAATAATGGCGACATTGTTACCATGGCCAGCTATGCACCGCTGTTCGTTAATGACAACGCATCGAACTGGCCCACCGACCTCATCCATTTCGATGCCAGCAAGGCCTTTGGTACACCCTCGTATTGGGTACAGAACTTGTTTGCCAATCATGTGGGGACGCGAATTGTTCCACAAACACTTACTTGGAAACTACCCGAACCTAAACCTGTGGAGGTTAAGCATCCTTTGCATGTAGGTGTAGGTACATGGGATACGAGGGCGACCTATAAGGAACCTAAACTAATCGTTGACGGAAAAACTTACAACTTGCCCTCCATCGACACCTGGAAGAATAATCGTGGGCGAGAGCCTCACATGGAGATATGTCCTGTTGAATTCGAAGGGAAAAAGTACACCTATTCTGTGAAGGCAAAGAAGGAAGGTGGAAGGGAAGGTTTCCTCTTGGTGTATAATTATCAAAACGATCGTGACTTCGACTGGTTCAACGTCGGCGGATGGGGTAACACGCAAAACGCCATTGAGCAGAGTGTAGATGGTGGTCGCATAAATATTGGTAGTTCTTCACGTTTCACTGTCGATGAAGGCCGTTGGTATGACCTGCGTGTTGAGGTTATGGGTGATAGTATGGCTACCTATATTGATGGGAAACTTGAACTAACTGCCCGCCATAGGAATCCCAACATGCGTGGCGTTTATAGCAATTCCACACTGGATGAGCAAACTAATACGCTATATGTGAAAGTAGTTAATGTGGGTGAGGGCGCGACGCAAGGGTGCATCAATTTGGCTGGTGGTGAAGCCGTGGGTGCCGAAATGGTACGCTTGAGCAGTGAAAGCGGTCAGGACGAAAATACTCGACTCGATCCCATGGCCATTCATCCACGTCATGTTGGCGTATTTACCGAGCGGAGCGGAAAGCAAATCAAGTTCCCCGTAGCTCCATTCTCGGTTAATATTATTGCAATAAGATTAAAGTGATATGGCGCACAACGGTCAGAGACAAGGTGAATATCAAGTACAGACGCAAGAACAGCACCTTACACCCCAACAGGTGCTGTTGGTGCGCTTGACAGAATTGCCTCTTAATGACTTGCGTGATCGTATAGAAAAAGAACTGGAGGATAATCCTTATTTGCAAGGCGAGCATTCAGGACAATCCGATGACTCTGGCAACTCTGATAGTTCTGATTATTCACAAGATTCAGACGCTTTAGAGAATCCAAATACTCACGAGGCATCCGACTCTTTCGATGATGAAGATGACGGAATTCCTCGTGAGCCCCGCGACAGTAACGAGGAACGCCGGAGTTATGAACTTGGCGACAACTCAGAATCCTTTTATGATCATCTTGTGGGACAGTTGGGTGAGTATGACCTTACCGACCATGAACGAGAGGTGATGACGTATCTTATCGGTTCACTAGCCGATGACGGACTTCTTCGTGTACCCTTGCAACAAATTGCTGACGAACTCGACATTTATCAAAACATACAGACCAGCGAGGCAGAACTGGAGCATTTGCTTACCAATGTTCTGCAGCAAATGGAACCTGTGGGCGTGGGAGGGCGTAACCTTAAGGAATGTCTTACTTTACAGGCTCAGAAAAACTATCGCGGAAAGACGCGCGAGCAACTGATAACTCTTTTCCAGCAGTACTGGGATGACTTCATTCACTTGCGTTGGCAAAGAATACAGCGAGCCTTGAAACTTGATGACGTGGAACTCGACCACCTAAAACACCGTATTAAGCGCCTGAACCCTCGTCCAGGTGGAAGCATTGGTGGAGACCATAGTGATAACCACACCATAACACCAGATTTTATCGTTGAAACCGATGAAAATGGCGAGATTCGTGTGACCCTAAATGAAGGTGAACTGCCTAGTCTTACTGTTAGTCCTGATGCTGAGGAGGAGTTAAATATGCCAGCTACGACCAAGAACGAACGGGAGGCATTGAGTTATCTTCGTCGCCAAGTGGGAGGAGCACGGATGTTTGTTGATGCTATTAAACAGCGTCGTGACACGATGGAGCGTACCATGAAAGCTATTGCCCAGCTGCAACGCCCCTTCTTCCTTGAAGGCGATGAAACATTGTTGCGTCCCATGAAGTTAGAGGATGTGGCTAAGAAGACAGGGCAGGATATAAGTACTGTCAGCAGGGTCTCGAACAGCAAGTATGTCGAGACGGCCCATGGCATCTATCCCCTACGTTGGTTCTTTACGTCGGGAACGACACATAACGGTGACGAGGTTACGGTGCGTAAGATATTGCAAACCCTTCGAGAAATAGTGGAGGCAGAGGACAAGCGTCATCCGTTGAGTGATGAACAGTTGGTGAAGATATTGCGTGAACGAGGCTATGATGTGGCTCGTCGTACGGTGGCAAAATACCGTACACAACTGGGTATTCCAGAAAGCAGGATGAGAAAAGGGACGTAAAGATGGACAAACAGTTGAAAGCCCGGGAGCGTGCTACCATTAACGTGATAGCGAAGGCATTGTCTGATGTCTTCCGTCCTTCTTATTTCCCATTGTTGGGCTTTGTGCTGTTGTTCCTGTTTACCTATCTTTCCCTCCTTTCCTGGCAGTTGAAGATGCTTTTGTTGGCTTTGGTCTATGTGATGACCCTTTTCCTTCCGGCAGTGGGCATCTACGTCTATCGCTACATCCATAAGTACACACCTCAGGACTTGCAGTTGCGCCACAATCGTCTTGTGCCGTACGTTCTGCATATCGTATGTTACTGCTTGCTCCTTTATTTTCTCAATAACATTCATGCCCCCTCGTTTGTGAGCGGTATCATTGTTATCAGCCTGTTGGTACAGTGTGCTTGCACCATCATCAACTTTTGGTGGAAAATCAGCATTCATTCGGCAGGTATGGGAGCCATCATTGGCGCTTTGGTTAGCTATTCTTATATTTTCCACTTCAATCCCGTGTGGTGGCTTTGTCTGGCTTTGTTGTTCAGTGGTTTGGTCAACAGCAGTCGCATGCTCTTGCGTCAGCATACACTATGGCAGGTGTTGGGAGGAACCCTTGTGGGATTTGTATGTGGACTTGTAGGGTTGTTTGTGTAATATCAGAATATAAATAATTTGATTTTAATATGGTTCCAAAGGTAAGTATTATTATGGGTAGCACCAGCGACCTGCCTGTGATGGAGAAGGCTGCTCGTGTGCTTGATGAAATGGAGATTCCTTTTGAGATGAATGCTTTGTCGGCTCATCGTACACCACAAGAGGTAGAGGAGTTTGCCTGTGATGCCGAAGGTCGTGGCTTGCGTGTCATCATAGCTGGAGCAGGCATGGCTGCCGCTTTGCCAGGTGTAATTGCTGCCAACACTACGTTGCCTGTCATTGGCGTTCCCATTAAGGGTATGCTCGACGGGTTGGATGCCTTGCTCAGCATTGTGCAGATGCCTCCTGGCATTCCTGTTGCTACGGTTGGTGTCAATGGAGCTCAGAATGCCGCCTTACTGGCTGTTGAAATGCTGGCCCTTAGCGATAAGGACTTGGCAGAAAAGCTGAAGGCTTACAAACAGGGATTGAAAGAGAAGATTGTGAAGGCCAATGCTGAACTGGCAGAGGTGAAATATAAGTTTAAGGTAAACTAATGCAAAGAAGAAAAACCCATGAGGTGAAGGTTGGTAATATCGGCATCGGCGGAGACAATCCCGTCCGAGTGCAGTCGATGTGCACCACCTCCACGATGGACACGGAAGGTTGCGTACGTCAGATATTGGCGATAGCAAAGGCTGGAGGTGAACTGGTTAGGCTTACCACCCAAGGTGTGCGTGAGGCAGAAAACCTCAAAGAGATACGCCGACGCGTTCGTGAGGAGGGATGTGACGTTCCTCTTGTTGCCGACGTTCACTTCAACCCCCATGTTGCAGAGGTGGCTGCCCTGTATTGCGAGAAAGTACGCATCAACCCAGGTAACTATGTCGATGCTGCGCGTCAGTTTAAGCATCTTGAATATACCGATGACGAGTATCAAGCAGAACTCCAAAAGATAGAAGACCGTCTCATTCCTTTCCTGAACATTTGTAAGGAACATCATACTGCTGTGCGCATTGGCGTTAATCATGGCAGTCTCAGTGACCGCATTATGTCGCGCTATGGCGATACTCCTGAGGGCATTGTTGAATCGTGCATGGAGTTCCTTCGCATTTGCATGAAAGAAAACTTTCTCGATGTTGTGGTCAGCATCAAGGCCTCGAATACCGTTGTTATGGTCGAGAGTGTACGTTTGTTAGTAAAGGCAATGGACAAGGAAGGGATGACTTTTCCCTTGCACCTTGGTGTTACGGAAGCTGGTGAGGGCGAGGATGGCCGCATCAAGTCGGCAGTAGGCATTGGAGCCTTACTTGTTGATGGTATTGGCGACACCATACGTGTCTCGCTTAGTGAGGCCCCAGAGAACGAAATCCCTGTTGCCTACACCCTGCTGCAGGCCGCTCGTTTGCGTTTTACGAAGACGGAATACATCTCTTGTCCAGGTTGCGGCCGTACACTTTTCGATCTGCAAGGAACCATAGCCCGAGTAAAGAAAGCCACGAGTCACTTGACTGGTCTAAAGATAGCCGTCATGGGATGCATCGTGAATGGTCCGGGTGAGATGGCTGATGCCGACTATGGCTATGTAGGTGCGGCTCGTGGCAAGGTCTCCTTGTATAAGGGCAAGCAATGCGTGGAGATGAACATCCCCGAGGACCAGGCTGTGGAGAGACTTCTGGAGATTATCGGCCCCTCTCCCCGCTCCCCCCGTGGGGGGGAGGGCTTGCCTTCCTCTGGCATTACCGCTTCCCCTTTGTATAAGAGTGCAGACCCCATTAACTATAAGCTGCTGAAAGATTTTGCAAGGGAGAACAGGTATCATCCTACTGAAGCGGAGACCATGTTGTGGCGACATCTGAAGGGTTATACTTTAGGTTACCCCTTTAGGAGACAACATATCATAGGCAATTACATTGCTGATTTTGCCTGCTTGCCTAAGAGATTAATCATAGAGATTGATGGTCTTTATCATCAATTGCCTGAGCAGCAAGTGAGTGACGAAGAACGTACCAAGTGGTTGCAGGATCAAGGTTATCAAGTGGTTCGTTTTACTAATGAGCAAATCATTGGTGACATTGATATGGTATTAAGTAGAATAAAAGAATATTTGAAATAGATATGTTACAAGATTCAACGCAAGTTCTCCCCCCCACGGGGGGAGCGGAGAGAGGGGCTTTGCTTATTTACAACACCCTTTCTCGTCAGAAAGAACTATTTCGTCCCTTGCATGAGGGGCGCGTAGGCATGTATGTCTGCGGTCCCACTGTCTATGGCGACGCTCATTTGGGTCATGCCCGTCCAGCCATCACTTTCGACTTGCTGTTCCGTTATCTGCAGCACCTGGGATATAAAGTACGCTATGTCCGCAATATCACCGATGTAGGCCATCTGGAACACGATGCCGACGAGGGCGAGGACAAGATTGCCAAGAAAGCTCGTTTGGAGGAACTGGAACCCATGGAGGTAGCACAGTACTATACCAATCGTTTCCATGAGGCAATGGATGCCCTCAACTGTTTGCCTCCCAGCATCGAACCACATGCTACTGGCCACATCATAGAGCAACAACAGTTGGTGCAACAAATCCTTGACAATGGTTATGCCTATGAGTCAAACGGAAGCATATACTTTGATGTTGAAAAGTATGACCACGACCATAGGTATGGCATTCTCTCGGGTCGTTCGTTGGAGAATATCAAGGATGCAAGTCGTGAACTGGCCGGAGTCGGAGAGAAGCATAATCAGGCAGACTTCGCCCTCTGGAAGAAAGCACAACCGGAACACATCATGCGTTGGCCTTCGCCTTGGAGCGACGGTTTCCCTGGCTGGCATTGCGAATGTACGGCTATGGGTCGCAAGTATTTAGGTGAAGAATTCGACATTCATGGAGGCGGTATGGACCTCGTCTTCCCTCATCATGAGTGCGAGATAGCACAGGCTGTGGCCAGTCAAGGCCATCAGATGGTGCACTATTGGATGCACAACAACATGATAACCATCGGCGGACAAAAGATGGGTAAGTCATACAACAACTTTATCACCCTGCCCGAGTTCTTTGCCGGTACTCACGAGAAGCTCACACAGGCTTATGCGCCTATGACTATTCGTTTCTTCATCCTTCAGGCCCATTATCGTTCGACTGTCGACTTCGGCAACGAGGCTTTGCAGGCAGCAGAGAAGGGATTGGCACGTTTGATGGATGGTTGGAAACTATTACAGCGTCTGCAAGAAGGACAGAAGACGAAGGGCCAACCGCAGGTGGAGATGAAATATGTCGACGAATTGCGCGAGAAGTGCTATGACGCCATGAACGACGACCTCAACTCGCCCATGGTTATCTCTGCCCTCTTCGATGCATGTCGCGTCATCAACACCGTCAACGACCACAAGGCCAGCATCACTGCTGAGGTGGCTCAGGCTATGGCCGAAGTGTTCCGTACTTTTGCCTTCGACATCTTAGGACTGACAGCAGACAGTGGTGCCAGTAACAAAGCTCGTGAGGAGGCTTTCGGTCACGTCGTCGATATGCTTCTCGAGCAACGTCGTCAGGCCAAGGCTGAAAAGAACTGGGCCTTGAGCGATAAGATTCGCAACGACCTCACCGAACTCGGCTTCGAGGTCAAGGACACGGCCGATGGTTTCTCTTGGTCGCTGAATGTATAGGGATTACGTCTTTTACACTTAATCTCCATTAAGAGGCCTTAAAACCTTCGATCAAAGATATATACTTTCATTGCCAAAGTTATATACAATCATCGCCCCATGCTATAGTAATGCGTGGGGCGATGGTTATATAATGCAGTTGGGGTTGCTTGCTTAACCTCTTGCCAACAACTCGGCAGGCAGGGTGGGCATGGCTCCGTTTTGGGTGCAGACGAAAGCACTCACCTCAACGGCCAATTTGTGAGCATCAGGCACCAACTTGCCATTGAGTATGGCGGCCACGAAGGAACCCGTAAACGAGTCACCGGCACCTACCGTATCGGCAACCTTAACCTTCGGTGTCTCTTGGAATGACATTTGGCCAGGAGTGAACACATACGAGCCATTAGTACCGCAGGTCAGTACGAGCATGTCGAGATTGTACTTACCAAGGATAAGCCAGCATTTGTTCTCGATGTCCAAACCGGGATAACCGAACATGCGTCCAATCAGCACCAGTTCCTCGTCATTAATCTTCAGCACGTTGCAACGACGAATACTCTCCTGAATGATATCTTTCGTATAGAATTGTTGACGCAGGTTAATGTCGAATATCTTCAGACAGTCTGCAGGTGTGGCATCGAGGAAACGATGAATGGTTTCGCGACTCACCACATTGCGCTGGGCCAGTGAACCGAAGCATACGGCACGGCAGTTGCGGGCAATGTGCTGAATGTCATGGTCGAATGGGATATTATCCCAAGCCACATTCTCGCGGATGTCGTACGTGGGTATGCCCCCTTCAGCTAATGTTACCTGCACTGTGCCTGTGGGATAGGGAACTCGCGGCATCAGGTCGTTAAGTCCGTGTTCGCGCAGAGCTTCAATCGTCTCGTCGCCCAGTGCATCTTCGCCCAGCGCACTGATGGCCATTGTGTTGTCCTGACCTAGGAACTGGCCAGCATGATAGGCAAAGTTGGCGGGTGCACCGCCCAGTTTTTTACCCTCGGGGAGTACGTCCCACAGAACTTCTCCCAGTCCTACTACAAATCTCTTGTCTTCCATGGTTATTTAACGTTTTTGATGTAAGTAATCAGATAGAGTACGCCGACGGCCATCACCAGCACGGCACCGGCCTGTCCCATAGCGTCGCTCATGAAACCCATAAGCAAGGGGAATACGGTACCGCCAAAGAGGCCCATAATCATCAGTCCGCTTACTTCGTTCTGCTTCTGAGGCATTGAAGTCAGTGCTTGGGCAAAGCAGATGCTGAAGATATTGGAGTTGCCATAACCTACTAGTGCAATGGCTGCGTAAAGCACCCATTTCTCCGTTCCGAAGAATAGACCGCACATCGATAAGGCCATCATCAGCACAGAGATGATGAAGAATGTACGATTGTTCATCACGCGAAGAAAGAATGAACCTGTGAGGCAACCAATAGTACGGAAGATGAAATAAAGTGAGGTGGCAAAAGCCGCCTCGTTGAGCGTCATGCCCAGTCGTTCCATCAGGATTTTCGGTGCTGTGGTGTTGGTGCCCACGTCGATGCCCACATGGCACATGATGCCGAGGAACGAGAGCAGGACGATGGGGGTTCCCAGCAACTTGAAGCACTCAACAAATGTCGAAGGCTTACCCTCGATGGGTTTCTCCTCGATGTGTACCGAGGCCAACAGCAGGGTGGCCAGAATACCCACGATGAAGTAGATGGCAAAGAGCACGCGCCAGTTGAGCCCCAGGTCGGGAATCACCTGCGTGGCGCCCCACATGGCCAGATAGGGTGCCAGGAACGAGGCAATGGCCTTGATGAACTGTCCGAAGGTGAGCGTCGAAGCCAGATTTCCCCCTTCGAGTACGGTGCTTACCAGTGGGTTGAGCGAGGTCTGCATCAATGCATTGCCGATGCCCAGCAGGGAGAAGGCAATCAGCATTACGGCAAACGAGTTGCCCAGAATGGGGATGAACAGGGAGAACAGGGTGACCAGCAGCGAGAGCAGTACGGTGCGCTTGCGGCCAATCTTGTTCATGAGCATGCCCGTGGGTACGGAGAATATGAGGAACCAGAAGAAAACCAGTGAGGGGAAGATGTTGGCCACCGAGTCGCTGAGGCCCAGGTCCTCCTTCACATAGTTCGATGCGATGCCAACGAGGTCAACGAACCCCATGGCAAAGAAGCAAAGCATTACGGAAAGCAATGCCAGTCGGTTGGTTTTGTTATTCATAAATGGTTAACAGGTTAATGTTTAACGTTTAATCGGGCTTCGTCCTGGTTAAAGGCTCAGGGGGTAAACCGTTGCTTTTGCCTTGCCGGTGACGCGGATGGTCTTGTAGGGTTCGGTGGGGAACACGAGGTTAGTCATGACCATGCGTCCTTCGCCATCAAAGGCCTCCACGGAGCATCGGTCGATGAAGATACGCAACTCACGCATTTTACCATGAGTCGGAGCAGTGGTCACGCAGGGGAAAGCCTCGCTGAACGCAGTTTCACCGCTCTTGCGTCGGTCCATGCTGAAGGTACGTGCCTTGTCATCGTACTTCATCACCACCTCTTCACCCTTCGCATTGGTCAATGTAATTTCGCTTGTTCCCTTCAGGGCAACCACAACTTCACAGGCTTCGGAGAGTTGCTTTGTGGGCTTACCACGCAGGGCCAGCATCTCTTCTGCAGGCACTACACCGCAGTAAGTCTCCGTCCCATCGCAGAACAGGAAAAGGTCGCGGGCAATAGAGTTGGCTGAGCGGAATTGCTTTGTCGGCACTTCATTGGCATACTGCCAGTTCGACATCCATGCTAGCGCCACACGCCTGCCACGAGGGGCATTGTCAAAGGTTACGGTTGCATAGTGGTCCTTGCCGTAGTCCATCCACTTTGTCACTTCGGGTCGGCTCTCACATGTAAACTTGTGGCCATCGAACTGCCCGACAAAGTATTGTGTTGCCGAACCGCCGAAGGGACCGCCAGGATTGATGTTGCAGATAAGCATCCACTTCTGTTCGCTTGTCCCATGAACGGGCAGGCGCATCAGGTCAGGGCACTCCCAAACGCCACCATGAGCTCCGTATTTGCTGCCAAAACTACTTTCGTAGGTCCAATCCCGCAGATTTGCTGAAGAATAGATTTGCATCTCCTGTCCTGCGGCCAAGATCAGGTTCCAGCGTTTGATGTCAGCATTCCAGAATACCTTAGGATCACGGAAGTCACGCTTGTCGCTTGTTATGACGGGGTTCTGTTCATACTTAGTAAATGAGCGTCCGCCATCGGTACTGTATGCAATGCATTGGGCTTGTACGTCGGCACCAAAGGGCGTGGGACGACTTGTGGTGTATATGGCCACCACTGCGTTGCGTCCAAAACCAGCTGTGCCTTCATGGTCAATCACCGATGAACCACTGAATATGGTTCCCCATACATCGGGTGCTAGAGCAATAGGTTGTGACTGCCAATGGACCAGGTCGGACGTGGTGGAGGCTCCCCAGTGCATGTTGCCCCACATGGAACCATAAGGGTTGTACTGGTAGCATAGATTCCATGTACCCTTTCCGTCTGTACTTGGCATATAGAACATTCCATTAGGATCATTCATCCATCCTCGTAAGGGAGCATGGTGATAAAGCGGACGGTAAGGTTCATCCTTCAGAGCAAACTGAGTATCATCGTTCTGGCTAAGTTTCGAGAAACAAATACTGCCCGTAGGTACATTTTGCACACATACCTTCAGCACGCCTTTCTGACGGAAGGGTTGTAAGTCGAGAGGTATGTAATAGTCAACTTTTTCTCGAGCCATGCGCACGTTGTGCTCAGCTTGCAATATGCTAGAGACAATGACCTGCACTTTACCCTCAGGTGCACTCTCCTCTATGGGTAACCAAAGGTAGCGTCCCGTAGTGCTGGGCAGCACAATGCTTTGTTCGCATGCTTGTGGGATGACCGTTTGTGCCTCACAGACACTCCCCAAGGAGAGTGCTGTGAGGACTATAGTCATAAGACTTTTCTTCATATCAAATACAGGTTATGAGATACGAATTTCTAAGAACATTACTGTTGGCTTACCTTGACTTTGCTAACGGTAACCGATCCGCCGTAGTTGTTTACACTCCAGCAGTTCTTTTGGATTCCGTAGATACGTTGGGTGTAGGCACAAACATCATTGATGTACATCACTACGACCGAATTGTCGGTGTAGATGTCGATGTGATAGACATTGTCAGCTGGACGTTGGAAATTGTAGCCGTCAATACCTTCAATAAATCCCTTGCCGGAAGTGCCTTCCTGTTCGAAGTTTACCTTACGCCAGTCTTCACCTTCGGGATTTACCACCATGGTGTAGTACTTATCAGAGTCAGTACCACGAACCAGACTGATACCGAACTTATCCCAATTGTTGGAAGTGGTAACTGTCAGTGATATGTGGTTACAGGTACCCAGACGGTTGTAGAGTACATAGGCATCATCGCCCTTGAGTACACCATTGGTATAGCCGTTGCTTGCCATAACCTTTACGTCCTGCTCTTTGCTGTATTTTGCGGCCATTGCAGGCACCTTGCCAAGAGTCAGTGTACCATCAGAGTGCTGGATGATCTTGTGGCAAACCAATGCACCCGACCAGTTGGGTTCGCTTGCAGCCCCTACATTAATGTTCTTATCATGAATGGTGGCGCCTGTGCGATAAGGACACCAACCCCAGATAAAGCGGTCTGTACCGTTGGAGGCTGTTTTGGCAGCATAGAAAGCACGGCTGTCCAGCACGCCTTCATGACCATCTTTAGGCCAATTGGCACCTGGGTCGCCAAAGCATGCCTTCAGACCATCGAAACTACTAGCCATCATATACTTCACCTTGCGGCTCCAAGGAGCACGATAGCCTTCGCTGTAAACGAAATACCACCAGTCACCCATCTTGAAGATGTCGGGGCATTCGCACATGCGGTCCCATACCATATTGAAAGAGCCCACATGTTCCCACGTCTTAAGGTCTGCAGACTTGAATTCGGCAAACTTTAGGTTCGATGAGATGACCATGTGCCAGAGTCCATCTTCAGCCTTGAATATCTGTGGGTCACGGAAGTCGTTGGCGGAATAACCATAGTCTACACCTTTTAGACTCCAGAGGTTGTCTTTTTTCCAGGTCTTGAAGTCGGGTGAAGTTGCACGCATCACGACCTCTCTGTTGGGTAACAAGATGTTGTAACCAGTATAATAGATATAGTAGAGTCCATCCTTCTCATTATACACACAGCATCCTGTGCCAAGTACTCCGTCTTGCTGTTGTGTTGAGGTACCAGTTGGTAACACCTCTCCCAATGACTGGTATGTTGCGCCGTCTTTGGTTGTAACACCCCAGAAGGGATGATAGCAAGCACCATTGTTGTCGTACTCTTGCAGATACAGCACTTTGAATTCCTGTGCACGTTGGTCGTAGAAGGGCATGGGATCGCCGCAACGGCCGATGGCAGGGTTGTAGTAAGTGTTGAAACCTGCATCATCGGTAGAATTGAAGAAGGTTGTCGTTGCAGCCCAGTCTTTAGGCTTGTCACCATAGTTCTCGTCGCTGCATGCCGTCAGCGCAAGGGCTGACAGCATGAGTGTGATAGCGGATATCATAGTGGTTTTCATAATCATTATTTCATTAAGTAGTTGATTGCATTTTGAGTCATGATACCAATGTTGCGGTGGAAGTTCTCTGTGTACCCAGGTTCAAACATGTAGGAATACCAGTCATAGCATCCCGAACCGATACAGATGATGCCGCCCTTACCGTCGTGTGCAGGATATTCCCAAGCCACGATTGCACCGTCACCACCTACGCCCAGTACACGGGCTCCAGTGCGACCTGTCCATGCATTGTAGTCGGAATAGTCACCCCAGTCAGTACCGATGTGATACTGAGCCGTTGAGTTGGTGATGTGGTAACCAGCATCGGTACAATATACTTCATTGGCATTGTCACCAGTTACAAGTCCCTGATAGAGAGCGTGGTCAGCCTGTCCGTCGAAGATGCGGAATGTCCAAGGTCCTCCACAAAGTTCAGCACCGTCTTCGTTCTGACCCCAGCAGTTGTTGGGGGTTGTCCATTCGTCGTCGCCTGTAGCTCCGATGAATGAAGGCAGGTTGGTAGCATAGCGGGTAAGGAACAAGGCACCGCCACCTTCGTAGAACAAGCGTATCTGGTTCTTGGCAGCCAAAGCCTCGGGAGCTTTTGCTACGAATACATCATGTCCGTCAACGCCACCGTCTACGTGGAAGTGCCACCAGATGACCTTACATTCGGAGAGATCAACAGCGTTGCCTTCGAGGTCGGCAAATGAAGCGTAAAGTGAGTTGGCCACATTTCCGAGCATCCACTGGCAGGCAGCCTTTGCTTCAGGATCGAGTTCATTCATATCCTGAACTGCTCCAACGAACAGAGCGTGAGGTTTGTCAATGGCAATAACTGTTACCGTGTATGTGCTCTTAGCAGAGTTGTTCGTCACAGTATAGGTCACAGGCTGTGAGAAGTCTTGTGCCACACCCGACTGCGGTGAAATAGTTGCATTTGCACTGAAGGTAATGGTGGGTACCAGGTTTGTAACACCTACCGATGCGGGTACATATACCGTTATGGTTTTAGCCTCCTGATCGATGGTGCCAGTGTAGATGTCATTGATGACAAACTGAGTAATGCGGGCTTCATCGTGCAATACACTCAGTGTCCAATCCAGATATACATCGCCATTCTGTACATGCAGAACCTTGGCGGCGTCCATGTTCAGTGTCTCACCCTCTCGAACGTTACAAACAGCACCTTCGGAAATCTTAAGAGAGGTAACCTTCATGGCAGAGGTTTCGTAAGTCTCAGGCAGGCGTACAATAATGCTACGACTAGTCAAGTCGATGTTGCCCTTAAAACCATCCAATTCAATGGACTCTATCAGGCAGTCTCCATTCAGCTTCAGGTCACTCGTATTGTCGTCGCTGCAAGCTGCAAAAAGCACACATAACAGGCATAGACCGCAGAGTGCGTGAAGTGTTCTATATATTGTTTTCATATAAGTTCCTTTTTTCAATGTTTATGACTTTGTTACCAATTGCCAATGTTCTGAGTGTAGTGTCCATTGGAAGCCGAAATCTGAGCGAAGGGGATGGGCAGATACTCATCCTTGTTGGCAGTGAAATGGGCTCCGCTGTAGATGGCGCAGTGAGGTATCTCCTCAGCATAGTACTTGTTGAGCACTTGAGCGGCTTCGCCCCAACGAACCAGGTCGAAGAATCGTTCGCTCTCCATGCCTTTCTCCAGTCGGCGTTCCATCTTCACAATCTTCAGAGCATCCTCCTTCGTGTAACTGCCACGGTACTGGGCAACATACATCTTCACCCCGTACAGGTTCTGATAGTTGGCAGTCATCTGAGTGCTACCAGCAGCACGTGCGCGAAGACGGTTCACCAGTTCGATGGCTTGCGACGTCTCACCCAATTGAGCCTGAGCTTCAGCACGCATGAGTAGTACGTCGGCATAACGAAGCACGATGCGATTCATAGAACTTGCCCAATAACTTCCCTTGATGAGGTATTCACCGATGAGGGCAGGGTCAACATTATGTTTCAGGCTTACATTGTAGCCATACAACCCGTTAGAGCGACTCCAAATGCTCGTTTCCTCCATCATGAAGTTGCGGTTGAACATGTAAGGCAAGCCAGGCATACCTACGGTCAGGAAAAGACGTGGGTCAGCATTGTCTGCGGCTTTGTCATAATCACGCTCGTTGAAATTGTCGAGCAAAGGCAGGCCGTCGCTTCCCGTGCGGTAGGCATTCACCAGATTCTGACTAGGTTTGTAGAAGTCGCAGCCTCCGTCAGTAGCACCGGGAATGTTAGGTGGAATCAGTCCGTAGCTCCAGTTCAGGTTGCCATAGGTGCTACCGTCGTTACGTGAGTACTGGATGGCCCACAGGCTTTCCTTGCCGTTTTCATATTGTTCTTCGGGACGGAAGTTGTTGTGCATGTCGTCCTCAAGTCCGTAGTTGCCATAGAGTGAGGGGTTGGTAAACTCTATAACTTTCTGCAGGTCTTCCTTATTGATAGAGGTTACTTGGTTGCTCTTATCATCATCCTGACGATAGGCTTTGTAAAGATATACCTTAGCCAAGGCAGCAGCTGCAGCAGCCTTTGTGGGACGGCCCTTGTCTTGCTGTGTCTCAGGCAACGTGTTGTAGGCTTGCATCAGGTCGTCAATGATAAGTTGCCAACCTTCGTCATTGGTGTAAGCCGTGTTCGAGAGTTCGTTGTACTCGTCATAGGTCATTTTTTCGTTCACGACGAAGGGGATGTGTTTATAAAGACGCTTCAGCAGGAAATGAGCATAGGCGCGTAAGAACTTCATCTCGGCCAGACGTTGTTGCTTCATGGCAAAGCCATCGTTGCACTCGTTCAAGAGAGCAATGGCCGAATTAACACGTGAGATGCTATTGTAGAGACGCACCCACATGTCGTTAATATTCCAGTTTGTGGTAAGTACGCCTTGTTGTATCTCCAACTGATGGAACACGTCGCCGTCGCTTGTACCGTTTCCGCCTTTGTAGGCATCGTCGCTGCGTACGTCAAAGTTCCACATAGAGAATGACGAATTGATGTCTTCAGACGAGGTGAAGATGGCATAGGCGCTTATCACCATGTTCTCTGCATTCTGGGGATCCTTCACTTGTTCGTCACTAAGTGTGCCCTGCGGTGTGTGCTCATCCAGAAAATCGTCACACGCCGAGAAGGTGAAGACTGTTAAAAGGGCACAGATGACGTTTATATATTTTTTCATGATTACGATGCGTTTTTAGAATGAAACATTAATTCCGAATGTCACATTAAGAGGGATGGGGTATCCGAAGTTTGCATTCTCGGGATCCACGCCAGTGAAACTCTTGCTCTTGATGGTAAAGAGGTTTTGTGCCGACAGGTACATGCGCAGACGCGACATGTGAATCTTCTCGCACAGGGTTGTTGGGAAGTTGTAACCCACTTGGATAGTGCGCAGCTTGGCAAACGAACCATTCTCTACGAAGTAGCTCGAGACACGCTTCTCGTTGTTGTTATCCATCACGCTGATTGCGGGGATGTTAGAGCCTTGATTCAGTGGGCTCCATGCGTCCAACAGACGATGTCCCTTGTTCAGGTTAGAAATATTCAGTCCACTCCAGAGGTCTGTTTCCTTCTTCAGGTCGCTGATGACATCCACTCCTTGAACACCCTGCCAGAACATGCTCAGATCCCAGTTCTTATACTGGAGATAGATATTCAGGCCCCAAGTGAAGTCGGGCACGGGACTATAGATCCATTTCTGGTCTTTCTCGTTGATGACACCATCGTTGTTCAGGTCCTTCCAGCGGATACGCCCCAGACCTGCACCATTCTGTGAAGCGTGATTGTCGATTTCCTCCTGACTCTTGAAGATGCCGTCGTAAACGTAGCCAACCTGGGCTCCCATGGGATGACCTACAACACTCTCAACACCATTACCACCGAATGTACCGTTGGCGGCTAAGGTTTCGGGTATTTTAGTGATTTTATTGCGATATGTACCGATGTTGCCTGTGAAGTCGTAATGGAAATCTCCTGCTTCGCCACGATAGCCAACAGTCAGCTCGACACCCTTGTTCTCCATTTCTCCAGCGTTAATCCACTGGCTGCTTCCCTCACCCATAACGGCGATGCCAGGCATGTAAACCAGAATGTCTTTTGTCTTCTTGAGGTACCACTCAAATGATCCATAGAGTGCATTGCGGAAGAAACCGAAGTCCAGACCGAGGTTGGTCTGCGTGGTGGTTTCCCACTTCAGGTCATCGTTACCCAATTGGTTGCGTTTGAAACCGCTGGGCAGTGTCTGTCCGCCGTTGGAACCGGTAATGTCGTAACTCGTTCCATAGCTTTGTCCACCGAAACCAGCTTCGCCATAATTGCTCTCAAAAAGGGTGTAGCGGGCAATGTTGGATATTTCCTGGTTACCAGTCTGTCCCCAAGAAGCACGCAGCTTCAAGTTGTCGAGCCATGAAATGTCCTTCATGAATTTCTCTTCGCTCATGCGCCAACCAGCACTTACTGAGGGGAAGAGACCGAAACGATTGTTGCGACCGAAACGGCTGCTACCATCGTAACGCATAGTCAGACTAGCCAGATAACGGTCATCGTAGTTATAGTTAAACTTGCCGAAGAAGGAGACGAGCGAGTAACCTTCTCCCATACCGTAAGCCTCGGCCTCTCCAACGCCTGCGTTAGGCCACATGTAGTCGGGATTAAGAATGGCAAAATCATACATCTTGCCGCTGAACCATGAGTCGTCCTCGCGGTTCAACTCCGTACCTAACATGGCATCGCCACGATGCTTACCCTTCTCAAAGTTATAGGTGGCAACGGCGTTCCACATCCACTTGGTCCAGTGTTCCTGCTTGCCTTCTACGGCATTGATGGGGTTGGCAACAGTACCTTCAGTGATGGGATAGGTGAAGATGCGCTGTTGCTTCTGGGCATAGTCAAGTCCGAAGGTGGTCTTTATGTTGAAGTTCTTGAAGGGATTGATGTTGACAAAAGCATCGCCAAACATACGCCAATAGGTGTAGCGGTTGTCGGAGTTGCGATCCAAACGTGCCAACGGGTTCTCGCGGTCGGGATAGCCGCCTACGGGACCAGCATACTCACCAGATGTAGTGCGTACGGGCAGTGAGGGGTTGAACTGCAGAACGTTTTCCAGGAAACCGCCAGGAGCCTGCAGCTCATTCGTACGGTTCACGGTGAAGTGTTCTCCCACGGTGATGATGTCACGCTCCTTGATGCGCAGCAGTTTGTAGTCGCTGTTCATACGGGCAGAAAGACGACTGAAGTCGGATTCCTTGATGATGCCCTTGTTCTTGTAGTAACCCAGAGAGAAATATGATGAACCTTTCTCGTTGCCGTTACTCAGTGCTACATCATATTTCTGCACGATACCCGTGCGTGTGGTTTGGTCGAACCAGTCGGTGTCGGAGGCAGGTGTGGTGCCTGCAGCATCCAGGTATTTGCTCATGCTGATGCCATTGAGTACGGGATTGCCCATGCCATCATAGCTCCAGTCATAGTGGTAGCCCAGTCCGTTCATGTTGGGGTCGAGACCATCGTTCACGTATCCCTGCCACATTACCTGACCAAACTCCTTTGCATTAAGCACTTTCATCTTGTGGGCATAGGTCTGTGCTGCTACACTTGCATCGAAGTCGACACGTACCTTGCCTTCCTTGCCGCGCTTGGTGGTAATGATGACCACGCCATTGGCAGCACGGCTACCATAGATGCTGGCTGAGGCGGCATCCTTCAGAACCTGAATGCTCTCGATGTCATTACCATTCAACTCGTGCATACCTGCCTTGGTAGGCACTCCGTCGATGATGTAGAGGGGGTCGTTGTTGTTCAGTGTACCGATACCACGAATGCGTACGGTGGCAGATCCGGAAGGATTACCGTCAGCCGAGATGTTCATGCCTGGTACACGTCCCTGCATGGCTTTGATGGGGTTGTTCTCGTTTTGCTTGGCCAGATCATCGACATTCACTACCGAAACGGCTCCAGTCAGGTCGGCTTTGCGTTGCACTTGATAACCCGTTACCACCAGTTCGTTCATTTCAGACTGACTTTCCGTCATGTTCACAGTCATGCCATCTTTGGCCGGAAGTTCCTGGGTGTCGAAACCCATGAAGGAGATGACCAGCGTGGCGCCGGGTTTTACCTTGAGAGAGAACTGTCCGTCAATGTTCGTAATCGTACCATTCACGGGGGTGGCGTCCTTCTCTTTCACCATAGCACCGGGCAGACCTTCACCCAGGTCGTCGAGCACGGTGCCTTGGATGGTTACTTGCTGTGCCCATAGCATGGTGCCAGCAAGAATGAGCGCGAGGCTCATTAGCAATCGTCTAAGCTTTTGCATCGTTTTGTTTTTAAGGTTAGTATTGGTGGATATGTTTCCGTTACAAAATTAGATTTAAGGCATAGTTTGGAATGTAAATAATCTTTCTTCTGCTGAAAAAAATGTTTCGATGAAACAATTTTACGAGTGAATGAACGATTTTTGCGAGGCGTCATTCTCCCCATTGCAGTACCTTTGTAGCGAAAACACAAAAGGTGTGGGCGAAATGTTTCATATTCGAACCTGGTCTGCGACAACCATAGAATAGAACGAAACATCAGTCCACACCATTTCTTTTGTGTGCACATTATGCGGGCACACGTTGTTGGCTGTATTCTGAGCTCTCTATTCTAAAGACCAAGGTCGCAGTTTGGTTCAAAATGAGTTCAGCAAAGAGTCGTTAATCACAAAGCAAGGCCCTCTCGCCAGAAGGCTTGGGACAAAGATAATAATTAATAGTGAAAAAAGTTAATAAAAACGAGAAAAACTTATGTTTTTCGGATATCTCCTGGTACTTGCCCGTATTCGTCCTTAAAGCATTTGGTGAAATAGGAAGGCGATGTGAAGCCTACCTGATAGGCAATTTCACTGACGGAACGGTCGGTTGTTAGAAGCAATTGATAGCCGCGGTTCAGGCGGGCTGTGCGCAACATTTCCACGGGAGACTGGCCTGTGATGTTCTTCACACGGCGGTAGAGTTGCACACGACTTAGGTTCATGTAGGCGGCCAGTTCATCGACTCCGGCATTGCTGTCGCCAAGTTGTGCCTCTACGGCTTCGCGGAACCGGGCTATGAAGAGCGACTTGTTGGGGTCTGATGCCTGCTCGCTGTTGGAGTTGCTCTCGGGAATGGCTGTCGTGTCTATGTTCCAAAGGTTGTTGACCACACGTTCACGGCGTAGTGTGACTTTTCCACGATGGTAGAGATAAAGCAGTAGGATGGCCAGCAACAGCAGTCCGATCAGACTGCAAGCCAGCACGGTTATGGTTCGCTGAACCGTTAGCTGACGAAGGTAGGTATTAGTAATTAGGTCCAGTTGCTCTAGCTTTTGTGCCTGTCGCATCACCTCGTCACTTTCCAGGAGCAGAACGTTGGCATTGTCGCTGGTTACGAGAGCCGAGGTCAAGTGCGTTTCCTTATTGTAAGGTCGCCCCTCCAGTATGTCGAGGGCCAGTTGCAAAAGTTGGTCGCCACGGGTGGGATAAATGTAACTGGCAGTGAGCAATGAATCGCGCACCTGCCGGATGCCTCCGTCAGGACCGGGAAGTCCGTCGATGCCGCAGAACATGGGCAGTGGGACGTTTCGGTCTAAGAAAGCCCGTCGGGCACCGATAGCAGTACGGTCGTTGTGACCAAATACGAAGTCAATGTCACTGAGGTCTCCTTTGTAGTTGCGCACGGCTTGGTAGGCGGTCTCCTCAGTCCAGTCGCCTTGCAGGCTTATGGTGACGTGAATGTTGGGATGCTGGGCAATGGCGTCGTGAAACCCCTTGTGGCGGTCTGCGGCTGGCGATGAACCGCGCAGTCCCAGTATTTCCATTACGTTTCCCTTGCCCCCTAGTCGCGTTGCAACGTATTGCCCCATCTGCCTGCCCATCTCGTAGTTGTCGGCGGAGACGAAGGCTGTGTATTTCTGTGAATCGGTCTTGCGTTCGAAAACGATGACGGGAATGCCTCGGTCATAGGCTCGGTCGATGGCAGGGGACACACTCTTCAACTGATTGGGTGCCACGATGAGCAGGTCGATACCGCTTGCTACCAGACTGTCTATTTGCTGTATCTGTCGTTGGCTGTCGTCGAGTGCCGAAGCAAAGTGTAGTTCCACCCCTTTGTGGAAATTGGCCTCTATCTTTAGTTCCGCATTCTGCCAGTCGCGCCAGATGTCTTCCGAGCATTGTGAAATGCCTATGCGGTGGTGAACATGACTTTGACTGCCAACGTTGCAGGCCGTGAGCAGTAGGGAGAGTAATATGACAATGGCGTTTCGCATTGTGTTGTTTTTCAGAATCGTTGGGACAAAATTACGAAAAAACGAGGGCAGAACAAAACAAAGTGATTTGTTTTTTATGCCGAGTGCCTACGATTTCGCCACACAATATGCCTCGAAGTGATACAAATCAAACCTTTATTCGACCTCAGACCTTCTTCTGTTGTGCCACAAAGTCGGTGGGGAGAAGGCCGAAGTCCTTCTTGAAGCAAGTGGAGAAGTACTTTGGGTCGCCAAAGCAAGCCTTCAGACCATCGAAACTACTAGCCATCATATACTTCACCTTGCGGCTCCAAGGAGCACGATTGCCTTCGCTGTAAACAAAATACCACCAGTCACCCATCTTGAAGATGTCGGGGCATTCGCACATGCGGTCCCATACCATATTGAAAGAGCCATAATGTTCTTTACTCATTTTTATGGCTCTTTTTATTCTTTTCCCTTTTGTTATTATTAAAAGGAAGGGAAGAAGAAGGTAGCACGACATTACAGCCTTGCCCTTGGGCAAAGTCTGTAAGTTCCTGTAGGCTTATGCGTGTCATCCGCTTGCCGAGGTTGACGGCTTTCAGTCTGCCGGAGGCAATAAGCAATCGCACCATCTTAGTGCTGACACTGATGGCGACGGAGGCATCCTTCACGGACAGAAGGATGTTGGGGATTTGAGAAGTCTGTTTCTTGCCCATATCGAGTAATTTTGTAAAATACTGCCCTTTCTCGGGGGACGGTTCCTGACGGAAACCAATTAAGCGGATTTAAGAGGAAATAAGGTGATTTAAGGGAACACCCTATGAACCCTCTGCTCATCCACCCGAGGTACAATGGCGGTACAAAATTACTCTAAAAAGGGCAAACGCGCAATAGGCGAAGAATAAGGTTAGTTAAGCGGAGTTAATTGTAAGACAGCGTTTTACACGCATTAACTTAAAATTTAATTCGGTCTGTTTTGACCCAATTTAATCGGTGAAGAATTCATGTGGAATTATTTCCCAATGTACTGCTTATGTGCGGAACCGTCCGAGTGGACGATAAGATAGATGCCTCGGGATAAACGACTGGAGGGTACTCTTTGCCCTGCTAAGTTGTAAAAGCGAACGGGACCATCATCATGAGCTGGCATGGAAACGATTTCATCTGTCTTGCTGGGTTCAATGAGCATGTATCCGGCCTGCTCGGCAGTGGGGCGAGTGAAAGAGGTGGATTTCTCACGGTCGCGAATGAGGGTAACACTGCTAAGGTCGCGCTTCTGGATGCGCAAGGTTGAAGTAATGGTGTCGTTGGTAGTCTGCATTTGGCTAAAGAGGAGAGGTGTCGCTTGAAAAGTATCGTCGTATGTCAGTGTAAAACCTCCGCTCAGGGCATCACCGACAGCATTCTCGGGGGTGAGGCCGACCAAAAGGGTGCGTCCGTCGATACGTCCTTTCCCAGGCATCACGGCGATATATGTGATGGTCTCACTTGCGGCATGCTGGCTATGCTGCCCTTCAAGTTGCAAGCGAACGTCAAAACCTTCGGTGCTGACGTTTTTTATGCTCACGGCATAGGGGTAGACTCCTTGCTGACTATAAGGGGAGGCAAGGACAATGGGCTTTGAAGGGAATGGTGTGAGGAAGCGTACGGTTTGCCATGTCGGTGATACGTTACTGAGGGTATCGACCTGGGCTTCCACCCCTTCCCAGTTGTAGTGTCCGATGGGCAAGGCGAGATAGGCTATGGTGTCTGGATAGAGCATTGTAGGATTCTCTTGATAATCCCATGCCCCGAGGAGTAAATCTAAGGATTGCGGACTGACGTTTTTTATGCGTGGTGTGAGTGGCATCTTGTTGCGATAAGTGGCGATGCCGAGCAGGGTGGCTGGTCGCTGTTCGAAGGGCTGGCGCAGTAAGAGGGGCTGCCATTGGTTACTGATAAGGTATTCTCCCTTTAAGATTTCTCCTTCAGCATCAGCCCATCGGACAGCGATGGCATTCGATGAGCGTTGTGTTCCATTGGTGCCCTCGGAAGTAATGCGCAATTGGGTGTCGTCAGTGCCGATTGATGCGATGGAAATCCGTGCTGACAGAGTGGGCACCGTAGTCATGGCAATGGGTTGGAAGGTACCGTCGGTGCTGTACTCGATGAAGAAGCGATTGATTTGCTCTCCGTTGTTATCGCTCCAAGTGAGTACCAGACTATCTGGTGCGGTCATGCCTTCGTAGCGAAGGACGGGACTGTCGAAGATACGCCATACGGGTACCACTTCCTCTTGATGCAGGAAAAAGTAGGGTGGTGTAGTGCTGGCATAGTATTCGCCGGCAGGAGTCAGCTTGGCTGAGGATGAGATTATCATGCGTTTGTCCTCCACCCAATTGTAGATGGAATAGCGCTCGACGAAGGAACAGGTGTCCATGACGGTCAGTATGCTCTGCAGGTCTCGTAGCTGTTTGGCTTGCTGCTCTGCAGTGCCTGAAGGCCAACCTTCCTTGGTCCAGTTGGCACCGTTGTTCCATTCTTTTATCCACAACGGACGGCCTGTTCGCTCATGCACTTCCCGCAGCCGTTCGTACCATTCGGGACCGCTCAGCCCGCCCCAATAGGCATGGATGACAACGTAATCGACCCGATAGTTCAGTTGGCGGGCATAGTTCATGAAATTGTAGAGCCAGGTAAAATCAGTTGTGGCGGGTGAGCCCAGTCGTAGGCCTGTCTGCATCATCAGAGGCCATTCCTCGATGGCACGTGCCACTGACACGTTCGACTGCTCGCTGTGGTCAGGCTCGTTGTAACCCAGTAGGTGAGACACGTCATCCAGTGAATAAATATTATTCCATGAACCGCCTGCTCCCCATTTCTCGGGCACGAATTCCTGATTGAGGCTGTTGCGCACTTCATCGGTGTCTCCCGAGGGACTCGTGCCCCAATTATAATACCATGTGCTGTTGGTAAAGTCGGCTTGCTGCGGGGCATATTTCAAGTTACTGGGCATGGCTGACCATGACGAACCGGCCCATCCTTTTTTCGAAGGGTATTGCCAACGCATAATGCGAACGTAACTGATTTTCCCGTCTAGTTCGGCAGGTAGACTCGCAAGGCAAAGGTCTTCATCGTCGGCGATGAAGACGCGGCTGTATCCCATGCCGTTTGGTTCACAGGCCAGTGTAGCCATATAACCGCGCCGTAAGATGAGACTGTGAATCTGATTGTCGAGCGTAAGGGGTTGACACAAGTTAGCTGGTGCATTGTCAGGAGGGAAGTTGCTATAGAAGTTGTGAGCTTGCATGTGCTCTTGTTCGCCCTGGAAGTCAGTCTGGGCATAGAGTGTCAGTGCTTCGAATTCGCGCGGATGGGGAATGACGACGGCCCCATGGCGATAGACTACTACTCGGGCATTCTGCTTGGCTTGGAGTGGCTGTCCGCTGATAAGAATCTGATTAGAGTATTGGCGAACGACGTTGTTGGGCTTCACATTGTCGAGGAATAACCAGGCCGAAGATGAGCACAAGTTGATGGTCACTCCCGTCATGATGGGATCGTCTGTGGCTGTCAAGTGAAGGTCAATGGGTTCGGACAATACGATGGATTCTGTCTGGCTATTGCGCGTTTCGATGTTCTGTCCTTGCCCTCTAAAAGCAAAGAAAAAGAAGCATAGCAGAAGGGCTTGTCTGTTATTCAGCATAGGTGTTACTTTTTTGTGTTGTCTGTGTGGGCGTAATCTGAAGGTAACATGCCAAAGTCTTTCTTAAAGCAGGAAGAGAAATACTTTGGGTCGGCATAGCCCACGGCATAAGCCACGTCGGCAATGCGGGCTTGCGGGTTTTGGCGAAGCAATTCGCAGGCCGACTTCATGCGCACGGTTCGGATGAAGTTTGAGGTCGTGAGCCCTGTTGCTGCATGCAACTTCTTATAAAGGGTGGACTTGGACATGCACATGGAATCAGCAAACTGGGGAAGTCCGAACTCGCTGTCGGCAATGTGGCGTTGGACACAAACAAGGCATCGGCGTACGAAATCTTCGTCGCTGGGCGATGAACTGATGTTGCAAATGTCGGCAAAGAGGTCCTCACGCACCTTCTCGTAGGTCTTCTGCTTGTATTCCTCTAACAGGTTCAGTGCATTCTGGCGTTCCATACGTGCCAGTTGCAACTCTTGCCGGTGCAGTTCGCGCTCACTCAGGTAGCGAATGATGAAAGCGATGATGGCCAGTCCTACCAAGATGTAGAACAGCCAGGCATACCACCGCTGCCATATGGGTGCTAAGACCCTGATGACGAGGGTTTGTTCCTCGCGACTCCAACTCCCACCCTCGTTCGTACAGCGCACGCGGAAGGTGTAAGTGCCTGGCGGCAGTTGGCTGTAACTAACCTGACTAACGCCGACATCGGTGAAGTGCCATTCGCGATCGAGCCCGTCGAGCATATAAGCATAGCGCACGCCGTCGATGTTGTCGAAGTCGAGCGACGAGAACTCGATGGTAAGGTCGTGCTCTGAAGGTTGCAGGGTGATTTTGTCGTTAGGAAGAGGAGTATTGTCCGTGTTGTGCTGTTTGATGTTGGTGATGATGGCTCGTTGGTTGGTGGCAGGTTCAGGGATACCCGTGTCGTTGAACACTGAATAGGCATACTGCCCGGCAAAGCATATCTGTCCTTTGGACGATACTGCCGAGAAACCTGCTCCAAAGTGGTCGCCGTCGATGACATCTTTTCGGTCGAAGAAACGAAGACCTGAGGCTTTTCCTTCCTCATCGATAGTAAGACTTATGAGATTGTGGCGTGAGGATATCCACAGGCGTCCGTCACCTGTCTCTTCGATGCTGTACATGTCGTCGTTGGGGATGCCATAGTCGGTGGCTACGTCCAGAAATCCATCGCGGTCGGGGTCATAAAGCATTAGTCCTGCTTCCTGTGAACAGGCCCACAGGTGTCCTCGTTGGTCGGCAATCAGACGATAGATATTCAGGGTCTGAAAGTCCGTGTCAAGGAGTTTGGTGTATTGTTTCATCCTGAGCGAGGCAGGTCGGTTCATGTCGCCTGTCAGGTGTATGATGCCTTGCTCATTAGTGCCCAACCACATCGATTGATTGCCGTCGCAGACAATGGAGGAAACCTGTGCTGTCTCCAACGGACGGATGTTCTTGCCTTCGAGGTGTATGCCTCTTCCGTCGGGCCGCAACATGCTCAGGCCTTTCCAAGTGCCTATGAGAAGTCGACCTTGTGAGTCGCGGTTGATGCAATAAATGCAATTGTCGGCCAACCATGGTGTGTTACTTTGGTTGTATTGACTTATAATCTTGCCTTTGTGAAGAACGATGATTCCGTCCCTGAGTGTACCTAGAAGAATGGTGTCAGACGATAGGGGAAGAATGGTATTAATCCTCGATGGAATGGGGATATTTGTGTTTCCTGCGTCTGGCATGAGCAGACCCGAATGACTGGTGCCGATGAGCAGCCTGTCCTGCATGTCGTAACTGACGCAAGTGATGTGGTCCGATGCCTTTTGCTCGGCCGCCAACTGTCGGATGTTGAAGTACGACGGACGTGTGCTTGCGGATACTATGCCACGATCATAGGCATACATCCACATGCGTCCTTGCCTGTCGCTAAAGATGGAGTTGACTCCGCGTGATAGATAGTCGGGCTGTGGCTCTACGATTTCAGGCAGGGCTTGAGGCGTTTCGTCGTCCAATGGTGCAAAGCACAGACCCTTGTCAGTTCCTATCCACAAGAGATTGTTGTTGGGGTCTTTACTGATGTTCCAGATAATGTTGGACGGCAAAGGGAAGTTGGACGAGTGCATGCCATAGTGCATAAACTGCAATACGGTTTGGGTATCATGGGGGTTGGCAATGCAATAGAGTCCCTCACCCCAAGTGCCTACCCATAGGCGACTCTTGGCATCCTCGAACAGGGTATGAGCCGAATTTTGCTTGTTGAAATGGGGCATTTCGTAAAAACTTCCGTCACGAGGATTGTAACGGAAGAGTCCTTTGTCCCAGGTACCTATCCACACGTAGCCTTTGCTGTCTTCGAGCAGGGCTGTCACTGAGCAGTGAGGCACTTTGGCATTCTGGCGCTTGTCGCAGTAAAGGGTAAGGCTGTCGTCTCGTCCCTTGCACTGGCCGTACAGACCTCCCTCAGTTCCTATCCAAGTATCGCCCGAACGGGTGAAAAGAATGCGGTTGATAACATCCGAATTGCTGAAGTCGGGGAAGTGTATCTCCTTGCTTTGTCCATTTTGCAGGTTCAGTATACTGATTCCCTTACGTGTACCCACCCACAAACAACCTTCGTTATCTTGGTTGAGGATGCGTACGTCATTGGAAACCAGCAAGTGGGGTTGTGAGGGCGTGTTGCGGTATTGCTTCACTCGATAGCCGTCGTACCGATAGAGTCCGTTCTTCGTTCCTACCCAGATGAATCCTTTATCACCCTGATAGAGGCAGTTGATTTCTTCGGCAGGCAGGAGATCGTTGGCCCTTGCCCGTTCCAACATGATACGCTGTGGCAAGTGCTGCGCCTGCATCGCCGTAGCGAAGAGAAACAACACTTGCAATAGCATGTATCTTTGTCGGATGCCGGTTATCACGTCCTTACTTTATCATGACACGGCGGGTGATGGTCTCTTTTCCGTCGGTCAGACGAAGGATGTAGATGCCCTTGCTTGGACGAGAGAGACGACGGCCATTGAGGTCGTACCATTCGGCATTTACGTTATCGATAGCCAAGTCATTGATGGCTGTGACGATGCTCACGAAGAGCATCACATCGCGACGCATCAGTTTGGCTGCACGATCTATGTCGTCCTGGTTCGTAGAGTAAAGATAAACCGAGTTCTTGGCCAGTGAGGCACGCAGGTATTCTACATCCTCCTCGTCACAGGTTATCTCACCATTCTCGTAGGCCAACAGCAGTTCTTCGGCTCGTGCTACATAATGCTCCAACTCGGAGTAATCGTTCTCTGCACGACTGGCCTTAAAGGTCTCGATGGCTTCAGCCAAGGTTTCTGTTTCTTCGTCCACACCACTCTGGTTGTGTGTGTTCCCCTTAACCATAGCTTGTGCCTTGGAAAGCTCGTTTTGCAGGGCTGTGAAGGCCGATTCGGGTATCTTGCCTGGTCCATCACCCTTGTCGCCTTCTGCTTCCTTCAGTGCTTGCTGTGCGGCTGTGATTTGAATGTTCAGATCTGTATAGTTTATCTTTACGACAGCAGCGGCAAAGGTTTGAGCGGCTTGCTTCAAGGCTGCAGCAGCTTGGTCAATAAGGGCTTGAGTCAACTGGTCGTCGGATGTTTCGTTCACAGTCTTGGCACTGGCCAAAGCAGTTTGATAGGCTTGGATGGCTTCTGCAGGATATTGTCCATTGAGGTCTCCGGCAACGGCTGAGGCGAGACTCTTCTCTGCAGCAGAGATGGCAGAGGTCAGTTCGCTGTGGTTCATGTAGTCGTGGTCATGTGCCTTCGCACGGGCTGTCTCGATATCAAGAAGCAGTTGTGCCGTAATTCCGTCCAATGTCTCCTGGTCCTTTGCCTTATTGGCGGCAGAACGGGTATTGGCAATCAGTTGACGGAAGGCATTGATGTCCTCTTGATAGTACTGCCCTATCAGGTATCCCGGTTGCATGGCGTTCAGCAATTCGTTGGCGCTGTTCAAAGCTGCATTAAAGGCTTCGCGGTCGAGGATAACCGTGACATAGGGTTCAATGGTCCAGTAGGCGAGACTATTTCCTCTGCCTGCCTTGTCGCTATAAACTTTCTGTCCGTCGCCCGAATCGTCAGTGCCAGCGTGCATACCTGTGGCAGTGAAAGCAAGACCCAACCAGCGTCCTTCGAGTTGCACGACGTTGATGGCCGTCTGCTCGTCGGCATTCTCCTGCCATTTGGTGTCATAGTCACCTGTTTTGGCCAGGTAAGTGCCTAATCCTACTGAGCGGAAATTATAGGTCATAGACAATCCGCTGACCTTCTCCAGCATGACGAGTTGCTGTTCCGTTGCACCTTCTTCGCTAACCTTGGTGATGGTGGCATTTCCAGTTTCGGTGGCTGTGAGTACATTGCCACCATAGTGAGTAACGAGGTAGGTCTGCCCTTCATCAAACTCATTCAGGGGATTGAACGAGGTGCTGAAGGCTTGGATGGCGGCTTGCAACTTAGCTGTCTCAGCTGCACCCTCTTCAAACGTGGAAACGTTGGGCAGAGCTGTCTCAGCTGCACTGATGGCTGCAAGCAAAGCATCCATTGCCGACTGAGGAACTTCGTAGTAAGCAGAACCGACGCTTACGCTTTCGGCCAAGGCTTTTGCATCGGCTATCATGCGTTCAAGAGCTGCTGTGGCAGAGTATTCTTCGATGAGCCATTTCGAGTTTGTGGCCGAGTTGCTCTTGTCGCAATACAGCAGAGAACCATCTTCAATGGCATCACTACCCAGATAACCCTTACCCGAAGCATTCTGCAAGGTGTATGTTCCATCGGAAAGCACGGCAATGCCCCATTGAGCAAGGGCGTCTGTGTCGTCATCAGCCCATGTTGTATTCCAGTTGCTACTGCTGCTCTTGGCCATAAACTTGCCACTGCCCACATTCTTCAAGCCGTAGTACGATGAACCCTGAGGCTGAGTGAAATTAAACTGTTGGGTGGTTTCAGCCGAGGGCGTGTGTATGGTAACCAGTTCCTGTTCAGCATCGTATGAGATACGATTACCGCCTGCCACCTGAGTGACGATGTAAATCTTCTCGGGATTGGGCTTGTTCTGCTTTGTTTCTGCATATGTGTCCATAGCGGCCTGTAAGGTAGCCATTGCGCTTTCCCATCCTGAGGTAACAGCCTCTGCTGCAGCGACAGCGGCGGCAAAGGTTTCGTAAGCCTCACGCGAGTACATGAACAAACCTGTTCCAAAGCTGCTCTCACTTACGCCACTGAGGGTGTTCTGTGCCTTGCCAAGCAGTTCGCGGAAGTTGTATTCTGCATCGCGGTCTTCCTTAGGTATGAATTCCTTTAATGTCCAGCGATAGCGGTTATCAGTTCCGTTCTTATTGCTATAAACGGTAGAACCATCGTTGTTGTTATCTGTTCCCAGCACTGAACCACTACCCATGTTCTTGAGTTGGATATAGGTGTTCTGGTCCACTACCTGGAAGATGGCATTGGCAACGGTCAGGTCTTGGTCGGCGCTAGCTTTCGTGTCCCACGAACCACTACGATACACGTAGGTGCCGTCCTCTGCTCGCAGGTTGTAGCCCTCGGCCACAGCACCCTCAGGAACAGGCATAAACTGGAACACCTGTCCCATATCGTCAACGTCGGCCGTAACCACCTTGATGGTGCCACCTGTGGTTGTCATGTAGTAGCCCGAGGAGTGGACGATGTTATACTTCTTTCCTATCTGGAAGGGGGCGTTGGCACTGAGTTTATACTTTGAGATTGCTGCCTTCAACGTATCTACTGCCGAGTTGATTTGGTCCTGCGTGGTAGCTGTCGCCAATACTTGTTCGGCAGCATCGATGGCTGCTTGCAAAGTGGCTCGAACCTCTGCGCTGTATTGACCACGCTCCGTGCCTTCCTCCGTTGTAGACAATAGCGTTTGTGCCTCTGCAATTGTCTGTTCCAGAATGCCCGTTGCCAGTTCCTCGCTAGCCTCCAATATGCCCAGGAAGCAAGCATCGATGCTGGTGTTGTTGTTTACCCATCCGATGTTCAGCACAACATAAGGACGTTCGGCTTTGAACACGAACTTGGTCTGCACCCAAGTATCGGCCGTATAGTTAAGTGTACCCAACTGCGTGTTGGTACCTGTCTCAGAATCAGAGGCATAGAGACGGCTGTACTGCGTGTTGGAGTTCATAGCCGAAGCCCCACGCTTAGCCCAGATGGAGAACAAGTAAGTCTTTCCTTCTTCTACTGCCCAGCCTTTCTTGATGGCAGACGCACTGCTACTGCCTCCACTACCTTTGGCCAACAGATAGGCACCTCCGTCTGCACCACCTTCAGGAACTATCTCGAAGTTGTCTTCCGAGAGCTCTTGGTTGCCACCCGTTGCCCAGTTGGCAAACCCATCGTCGAACGAGGAGTTGGGAATCAGATTCTCACCAGCCACGACAAAGATACCATCGGCTGTTTCAACCTTGTCACCCAATTGTGGCACTACATTCTGTGCTGCAAGGCGATTGGGCATGAGCATGCTCATGAGCATGAGGCCCAGCGAAAGGAATTGATTAATCGTTTTCATAGATGTTATGATAATTTTGTTTTGATATTCGCGTCTGTTGTAGTGTGCTGTCATTTTCGGAGTGCAGAAGTGCCGAACCCGCATAGCGAGCTGGTTTAGCGTCTTTCCGAATGCAACTTTCCAAAGCCTTTTGGTTGCTTGCTACAGGTCTTGTCATCCATTCTGCAGCATTGAAACTGCGGAAGAGTTGTGTGTAATGACGAGGATGGCGTTGGGGAAGCAACAAGGGTCGGTGTGCCTTGCCATCTTTGTCGAAATAGGCCATGTAGAGGCGTGTGTAGTTTCCGTCCATACGACGGGATGAGAAGAGAATCCACCTGCCGTTCGAGGACCAACTGTGGTAGCTTTCGCTTTCAGGGGAGTTGAGTTCTTCTAGATTTTCTAGAATTTCTAGAGATTCTAGATTAATGGCGCAAAGGTCAGCACTCTTGTGCCAGATGTGGAATTGTCCGTAGTCGGCCAAAGAGAAGAGCAACCACCGACCATCGGGCGAGATGCGAGGCGTGCTTGCACTCTTGCCCAGCGATTCGGCATCGAAGATGAGGCGTCGCTCGCCGAACTTGCGGGTTTCAGGATTAAAGTCTCGCGCGTATATATTATAATGTAGTGACTGATAGTTCTGTTCGAGGTCGGCATCGATATTGTCGCCTACGGGGTCATGATGTGCCGATATGTAGTAGATGGTTCGCCCGTCAGGACTCCATGTTGGGAAACTCTCATAGTCGTTTGCCGTGCGTTCGATGCTCATGACTTCATTCTTCTCTGGGTCATAGAGTATGAGGTCGCTGGCGTAGTCGATAACTTCAATCTTCTGCGGATCGAGGGTGTGGAACGCCTGCCCCGTTTCGTTAACGGAATAGACGATGAGGTTCTGCGTGGGATGCCAAGCAGGATAGACACCTGCAGAAAGGGTGGAGTCGGTCTTCAGGTTCACCTTGCTAAGGTTGTTCCCGTCGATGAGTATTGTGCCACCAAAGGCTTGTCGCACATGGAATTGCGAACGTCCGCTTTGCCCTTGTTGCTGAGGCACGTGGCAATTGATGCATTGTCCCTTATCGCCCTTGCTCATCGGCATATTGTCATAGATGACGCGTTCGTCGAAATTCGTGGTATTGCGCTCCACGAGTGCAAGTTCTTCGTACATCACATAGGAAGGACGGATGAGGCGATAGGTGATGAATGGGTCGATCCTGTCCTTTGCCACAGGGTTGGCAATGCGGTCGAAGTGCTTCCATTGCCCGTCCTGTTTTACATAGATATCGGTCCACAGCGTGTCGCCCATAGCCGCTGTCAGCAGTCGTTGCCAGTCCTCTTGGTCGGGAACGCTTGTTCGACCGTCAACGAACACTTGTTCGCCGCTCTTCGTACTTAGGCACGAGACGACGGCATCGCCCGCTTCCAAAATCTCGAAGCTGAGTGGGGCAATGTTTGGCGGCAGGGTTGCTCCAGCGTTGTCGGGCATAGTCTGTGCCGCACGTCCAACCTCTTCCGCTTCGTTTGGAAGCGAAGTAGAGCAACTAGAGAAGAATAGAAGCAGGCAAACAAGACCCACCCCCAGCCCCTCCCTGCGAGTGAGGGGAGTAATCGCCTTTCGTTCTTGCAATTTATTCTTCTTTATAATCATTTTATATATTTTTCAATCTTGTTCCCCTCCATAAAGGGAGGGGTTAGGGTGGTTCCCTTATGTTGTCTTCAGTCCTTCGACAAAGAAGTAATAGTACCAGTAAGTATCGCCAAACTCGGGTCGCAGGCTATAGGCATTGCTTGCGGAATCGCCCATTTGTGCCGAAGCCTCTACTAGTCGTTCGAAGCGCTGGCGCACTTGAGGATCGATGGGCAAGTCAGTGATATCGATGCCCCCTTGCAACTGCGCCACCATGAGGGCGGCTTCCTGATAGTGAACGGGGATGTTTCCCTGCCAGACAGGCATCAAGGCGAGAAAACGTGGCCAGAACCCATCGAGTTGCTTGGTGATGAGGCTGCACATGAGCGAGAGTTCCACCATTTCCCGACTTCCGCCTTCCGTAGAAGCAAAACTTTGCAGGATGTAGAACTCGATGAGTCCATTGTCGCCGTCCAGTTGGTCGGTATAGTTGAGCAAGGGCTTTATGGCTTCTGCCTCTTTGCGAATGACTTCAGTATCATCCTTATAGAATAGGGTGTGGCGTAATGCTTCGGCATATTTCTCGGTCAGGGCTGTCTCTCCGTTCAATTGTGCAACACGATGAAGCATGCGCAGATACATTGGCCGTTCGCCGTATTCCACCAAATCCTCCATAGCCCATCGATAGGCAAACCCAGGCTTCCCGTAGTGGTAATAAAGGAGTTGTGCTCCCATCAAACGCAACCATTGCTGCTGTTCAGGGGCGTTGTAGGGGGCAGACCCGTCTGTGAAGGCAAACAACTGATTGCCCATCTGTCCCGTCTTGAATAAGGCCAGTCGGGTAAGGCAAACTTGCAAGCGGGTAGGCTCTTGGCGATTCTCGCGAGCAAGCCGAATCACTTGTTCCCAGTCGCTTTGTTCCGTTGCTTGTTTCATTTGCAGACTACACAGAAAGTTCTTGTCCTTGTAGGTCTGTTGCCAAAGCCAGTAGGCCGAACCCAAGAATACGATGAACGAGAGGCACAGGAACGTGCGACTTAAGCCCTTGGGCTTCTGCGATAAGCCCTTTGCCTTCTGGCGGAAACCCTTAGGCCTTCTGACGGAAGCCCTAAGGCCTTCGACAATAAGGCCTAGGCCCAATAGGATGAGCAATATGGCAAGGGGCCATGTGAAGGCAATGGCTACGTCCTTGCTTACATATATCATATAGCCCATGTGCGTGTATCTGGCGAGTAACAGGAAAGGTACTATCCAGCATAGCCCAAATAAGTCGTTGGACAGCCGGAAGGCCCATCGTGTGGCGTATGCAATAGCGATGAGCACTGCCACCAGAAGCGAGGCTCCAAGCCAAGGCTTGGCAAAGCAACTTTGCAAGAATGAAGCGGCGTAGAAAATGAATCCCCATGTGTGCTGTGCCATCATCTCTTGGGCAAAGACCTTAGTTGTGAAGAATGGGGTGAGCTGGGCCGTTTCCAGAAGGTAAGGGCGCAACAGTCCCATCATCACTCCCATCGCGATGATGACAAACAGCAGGGTGTATGGCAACCGCTTCTTCATCTTGTCTATCTAACTAATATCTTGCGCGTCTTCTGCCCTTTTCTTTCGATGTAAATACCGGGCTTCAGACGTTGGCTATCCACCTTGTGGCCGTCGAGGCTATAGATGGTCTTCGTTTCTTCCTGTCTTATCTCTTCGAGACCCACCGTTTGCGACTGCTCTTGCATAGCGACACGATTGGTCGGACGGTAGTTCTTTCCATACATGTCGGCCTCTTGGTAGTCGGGGTGCACTTGCGAGTCGAAATAGAAACCAAAGCTCTGATGCACGTTGGCGCTGGCCTCCGACAAGTAAAGCGTAGTGCCGGCCTCCGTCGTGTTTCCAGACACAGAGAGACACGTCTTATCGTCCACGTTCTCAATCCGATAGTATCCGTCTTCCTCCAACCAGAGCATCCATTCCTGCCCCAGGCGGTCGGCCTCGTCCTGCCAACGTGTGGTGCCATAGACCGATTCCATGAACTTGCCTGTGGCCTTTTCCTCTATCTTGTAGACATAAGGTTTCGAGGTCTTTTGCAGGATGAAGCAGAGGTTTGCATTGCCGTCGTTCTCGAGGGAGAGTGAGGCTTTGGGGCGTGACACAAGGCGGTTCGAGAACTTCTCAAGAAGATAGAACTCTGCCCCGTCCGTAAGTTCCTTCATGCGCTTCATTCGGTACATCTCGTCGAAGACCGAGAGATTCCATTCGTCGTACCAGCGCACGGTGGGATAGCCCGAGCGAACGCTCAGGGGAAGCCATATGTGTTTCGAGCTCTGTATGTTCGACGAACTCCATCGGTCGCCCATGTACACAAAGCATTTGTCCTTACCTGGAACAGCGAAGACGAAATTGCTTTGGCTCTGATAACTGGTGTTCTTGTTGTTGTCAACGCAGAAGTTGATGCCCGTCGAACCATCGCTTGCCTTGAAGTCGGCAGGGGCTTGCCACGTTTCATCCATAAGGTCGTAGGTCCACATGAAACGGCCTGGGTTGGGATTCCAACCTGTGCAACCCGAGAAGAGTCCGTAGTAAGTCTCACCAGCTTTAAATATGGCTGCAGCCTCATAACGGCGTCCTTTCAATTGCACGGAATAACCTTCCAACGGCGTCAAGAAGTCTTCACTCAAACACTCGCAATTGGTGTTCGAGTTCATATTGGTCGAATAGATGTGATAGGCTTTCCCATCGGTGTCGAGAAAGAGTGTCTGGTCGCGCGAGTCACAGCCATTTGGACGGAAGACATCACTAAGTTTATAGGGGCCTTCCACCTTGTCGGCGGTGCATACTGCAACCTTGGCTTGTCCGTAATCGTCTCCGTTCTCCCAATGAATCCACATCACCCACTTGCCCGTCTTCTCGTTATAGATAACCTTTGGGCGTTCCAGGGTTCGTCCGCTTGCTATGTCGCGGTTCTCATCAGTCTTACTGCCTGTTGGCGACACCGCCCGACTCATCTTTGTCCATGAGTAGAAGTCCTTGGAACGATAGCAACTGATGCCATCGCTCTTGTTCGTGCTGCGTTGCTCCCCAAACCAGTAGTAATAACCATCATGATAGACCACACATCCGCCGTGGGCGTTGATGGACGAACCGCTTGTGTCGTTCCATGTGTTTCCCGGCTTGATGCTTTGCGCCCATCCTCGAAGTGCGGGGAAGGCGAGCAATGCAATGCAGAGGGCTGTGAGCAAAAGAGTTTGTCGTCTCATATCTTATTAATGTATAGCCAGTGACTACTCCCACCCCTTCGGGAGGGTGGGGGTAGTTTTTTTAGTATGCAATCTTCAGCACTTGCTTGCGACCGTTCTTCAGCACGGCCACGATATAAATGCCGCGTCGAGGCAGACCGATGCCTGTTCCCTCGGTATAGTTGTTCAGGGCGGTTACTTGTGCGCCATTGGTTTGGTAAACAACCACACGCGAATGCTCCTCTGCTCCCGTTAAGGTGAGTACTCCGCCGTCAATGTGTCCGCGAAGTTTGCCTTCCTTGTCAGTTGCAGTCTTTATCGCATCGTTGATGTCCTCTACAGTCAGTCCGGGAAGGGCAGGAGCGTATGCACCCGTAGCATCGAAGTTGAAGTATTCCACATCGGCACCAATGCACTCGAAACCAACTTGAGGAGTAGCTGAACGATGTGTTCCAATCAGGCGGGCATCGTCAATCTTAAAGGCGCTGACGCTTGCTCCCCAAGCCGCACGACCGAGGTTGAACCAAACGCGAATCTGCTTCGTGTTTGCTTTCGTCTCAAAGTCAACGGAATAGGTCTTGTACGAATCGCTATTGACAGTCATCGTCACCTTGTTGTCATCGTTCTGCAGGTCTTGGATGCGGATGCTACCCAACTGGTCGCCATTCGAGCGGATACCGCCTTTGGCCAGTGCCGAGAAGGTATAGATGTCGTTCGGTGCAACGTCCACAATCTGCGAAATCTCGCCGTCAGCCCATCCACCTTCCCACATATAGCGATGAATGCTCAGTACGTGGTTGTTCTGGTCTATCTCGTTCGAACGTTCCTCCGAAACGATGTCTTGGTACGAGTTATATTGATCGTAAGGATAAACATCCCATCCCTCGATGAACTTCGTGATATTCTGGCTCTCGGAGAAATCCCATTCGCCTTCGAAGTTTCCGTTCTTCAGCAGGTTCTTCGATACGTAGTCGCTCTCTGTGCTCCATTCGGGTTGCAGGGCGAGATCAGCTACGCGGAAGGTGTCGACGGGTAAGCCATCGCGGTAAACAAAGACGCGGCGGTCCTTGGTAACAGCGTAACGATAGGTGTGATACTGTCCGTCGGTGTTGTAGAACGTGCCTCCGTTAGCTGGGTTGGATATTCCCTTTTCGCTGACAAATACATCCTTCGAGTTCTTCAAACCCATCGAGGTGTCCTTGATGTAACTCTTGAAACCTAAGCCCTTGCGAGTAACGGCATAAGGCAGAACTTGCTTGCCGCCGTTATCGGTCTTGGCTTTGATTTCCACTGAATAACCGTTCTCCGTCAGACTGCTTGCGTCGAAGCTTTGACTATCGTCGTCATCCTTTCCTTTATAGATAGGATCTTGTGAAAGGTCTTTGACGGGCAGAGGCGTACCATGGGCTATGATTCTCACATTCTTGCGCATGTCGCCACTTCGTAATACTACCTTACCTTTACTATTATTACGTGTTGTGAGGTTGGTAACCTTCACTGTTGCTGTCTTTGTGCCTGCCTTGATAACCGTGGGACTAACTGCAAAGCCATAGGAAGGAGTGACGGTAATGTCGCCAGTCAGATTCTCTGCGTTGACAGTGAATGATTGAACGGCGTCCGTACCATTGATGGTGAGCTCGTCAGCAGATGTTTCCAGTGTTGCGAACAATGGTGCGTATGCTCCCGTAGCATCGAAGTTGAAGTATTCCACGTCTGCCCCGACGTTCTCGAATCCCATCTGTGCTGTGGGTATGCGCTTTACGCCGGTCAGTCTGGCATCGTCGATGTTGAATGCGCTGACGCTTGCGCCCCATGCTGCGCGTTCCAGGTAGAAGAAGACGCGTATCTGCTTGGTGTTGGCCTTTGTCTCGAAGTCGGTGGCGTAGGTCTGGTAGTTGTCGCTGGTGACGTTCAGGCTCACCTTGTTGTCGTCGTTCTGCAGGTCCTCAATCTTGATGAATCCCAGCTGGTCGCCGTTGGAGCGTATGCCGCCTTTGGCCAGTGCCTCTCGGCAGCCGCCCATCCGTCGTTCCACTTGTAGCGGTGCACGCTGAGCACGTGGTTGTTCTGGTCCACCTCGTTGCTGCGTTCCTCGGAGTTGATGTCCTGGTACGAGTTATATTGGTCGTAGGGATAGACGTCCCATCCTTCGATGTACTTGGTGATATTCTGACTTTTGGAGAAATCCCATTCACCCTCGAAGTCTCCGTTCTTGATGAGATTCTTCTCGATTTCACCGTTGGTTTCGCTCCATTCGGGCTGCAGGGCAAGGTCGGCAACACGGAAGGTGTCGACAGGCATTCCGTCGCGATATACGAAGACTCTGCGGTCACCCGTAACGGCATATCGGTAAGTGTGGTACTGCCCGTCGGTGTTGTAGAACGTGCCTCCGTTTGCGGGATTGAAAATGCCCTTCTCTGAAACGAACACATCCTTCGAATTCTTCAGTCCCATCGATGTGTCTTTGACATATCCCTTGAAACCGAGACCTCCGGCTGTTACGGCGTAGGGCAGGATCTGCTTGGAGGCATCGTCTGTCTTCGCGCGTACCTCAATGGTATATCCGTTGTCGGTAAGCGATGAGGCGTCGAACGACCTCGAGTCATCGTCGGTCTTACCTTTATAT